>NZ_AUDF01000033.1 GCF_000425325.1 Rathayibacter toxicus DSM 7488 | reverse complement strand
ATGTCTAAGATGTTCTTTTTGATTTTTTCTTCGGACCAGTTGCTGGGGAATGGTGTTTTTCCTGGTTTGCCGGGCCAGAGGTGGCCACCACTCCAGTTCCCATCGTTTCTGAGGTTTCCGTGGACGAGGTTTTCGGCGGTGATAGTGGTATTGCAGTACGAAGGTCTGGGTTCTATTTGGTCGAGTGCGTTGTGTGCGACCGTAGTGACTTGTTCGGCGAGGGGAGATCTGCGTCGTAGGTATCGATAGTGTTCTCGTTCATATTTTTCTCTCTTCCTAGTAAATCGGGTGTGCTGTAATGATCTGGTCGACCACGAGTTCTATAAGCACCTTTACCGTTACACCGTCCCTCTCTTCTGTGACAGTAGATCGGTCTGGTTAACCGTTCTCGACGTTGTGTCGATGATGCTAAGAGTCCTATCGGTTATTCGAGGTTTCTTCCTTCCTGGGCTGAACGAAAAGAGTATCGGCCGCCTCGCTGTGAAGCGGCCGATACTCTCATGTTGTCGACACGTTGACACGTGTTATAGACGTGCGCCGGAGTGTTTAACTCTCTATTCTGATCTGAGGCCTTTGCAAGCATCCTTTTTTAAGTTCACGTCGGCACTATATTCTCGTATTCTATTAAGAATATCTGCAGGAAGGGGGCGACCAATGTTCTCCAGGCTGCTTATTATGTGCTCCAAGAGAACTTGATACTCGCCATGTTCTACAAGCTCTTTTGCAAAAGAGATTGATCTCGGGGCTATTCTTCCTTCGAGACTGGAAATAAGTTGCAATAACTCTGCATCAAAGGGGTGGATGGTGTCGTTACTCATCTTTCCTTTCTTCTTTCTAGCGGATTGGGTATGCGGTAATCACGCCTTCACCCATGGGTTCTATAACCACTTTTACTGCTACACCGTCCCTTTCTCCTATGACAGTAACTCGGGCTGGTCCACCGTTCTCATTGAACATCCCAAAAATATTTGGATCTTCGGGTTCCCATTCTAGTGTGGGGTCGTTGGCGATGTCTAAGATGTTCTTTTTGATTTTTTCTTCGGACCAGTTGCTGGGGAATGGTGTTTTTCCTG
>NZ_AUDF01000032.1 GCF_000425325.1 Rathayibacter toxicus DSM 7488 | reverse complement strand
CCCGATATTTCGTTCCATGACAGGAGTCGAAAGTGGCAGGAAGAGGCGCGTGTCATGCTGGCTCAGCGGTCGGTCTGACGACAGAGCGTCGAGATACCGGTTCCCGGTGGCCTCGAGCTTGCGCCCGCCCTCAACCGTGCTGATGCGTGCGGAAGGTAGGCGTAAAGCCCAGGTTTTTGGGCTGCTCAGCTGAGGCGAGAGTGATTGTGTGGGCAGGTGTTGCGTGCAGCGGATCGATGTGATCGACCCGCTGCACGCAACACGTTTTGCGGCAAGCACGGTGCAACTTTGCGTCTGACGAGTGTGTCCGTCCGACATGATCTGAGCGATGCCTTTTTTCGCCACCGATATCGCGTTGCCTCGGCGGTACCGGTCACCCGGCGTGTTCCTGTTCCTGCACCGGTCCGCCCGGTCACGCAGAGCAGCTATGTGACGTCTGGCAACCAGCAGCACACGCCGTCAATCCCCACAAACTAACCGGGCGGACCGAAGAACATCAAAGTTGATGTAAAGGTTACAAATGACCCCGCTACTGGTAGGCCTATCGAATTTACAGTTCGATATAAGATCGACGGAGACTAGAGCGTTATTCATAAGGTCCGATTTGCGTGTGTCGCGGTAAGACATCGGCTCCTCATGCGAGTAAAGAGAAGTTACCAATACTGTCTATTTTTCGAGGTGAGAAGCCGATGCGGTATGACTCTACTACAGGGGTGAACCCGGAACAATTGACGGAGCTGGTTTCCCGGATATGGCAAATTGTTTCGGGGAGGAGTGGAATGTCTGGGAATACATGTTCGGTGTGTCTCAACCCACGATCTCTCGTGTTTACCGGCGAGTAGTTCCCTTGATTGAGCAAGCCTGTTGGTTGTCTGGTGTGGCGCTAGACACGGCAATCCACGGCAGGGTGGTCCTGGTTGACGGCACTGACGTTCCCACCGGAAATCGTGCCGTGGCGGGTCGAGATAACTACTCTGGGAAGCGATATCGACAAGGACTTAATGTGCAGATCGCCTCGAATCTGAATGGCCTCCTGCTCGGTGTATCCGATACTATTCCCGGCGCTCAACACGACTGAACAGCCACAAAGTAATGCTGAGGGGAACCTTTTCTCGACCGCACTGAGCGGAGAGCAGA
>NZ_AUDF01000031.1 GCF_000425325.1 Rathayibacter toxicus DSM 7488 | reverse complement strand
AGTTGTCCGGCGGGGTCGTAGTGGTGGGTGCGTTCGTGGGTGGGCAGGGTTTCGTGGGTGAGGCGTCCGGCGGGGTCGTATTCCCATCGAGAAATACCGTGTGGGGTGTGTGCTTCACGCAACTGTCCGGCTGTGTCGTACTGGTATTCGACAGTACCGGTGGGCCCCTCGATGGCGCTAATACGATAGTCATCATCTCGGTGCACGGTGGTGCTGGTGACACCTGCAGGGGAAACGGTGTGGTGGGAGGTGAGGAATCCGTTCTGATATTCCCATTCTTGACTGATTTCGCCAGTTTTCGAGTGTGTTAGACGTCCGGCTGGGTCGTAGGAGAACTCCGCTCGCCCGAGGTGGGGGTGTTCGATCGCGATAACCCGACCACACTCGTCACGTTCGTAGTGTGTTCGTGCCCCATCCGGAGCAACAGCTGCTAGATCACATAGTCAATACGAATACCACCACCACTTTTCTCTAAACGCCACAATTCCCGCGAGATTGTGATCACTCAAACGCCACTTCGATAAAACGAAAACATTTGATCCGTTATTCTAGGTCGCTCCCGTTCTGGAACGAAGGAAAAGAGCACCGGCCGCTTTGTTATGAAACGGCCGGTGCTCTCATGTTGTCGACACATTAACACGTGTTATCGACGTGCGCCGGAGTGCGTGATTCTCTATTCTGGCCTGAGTACTTTGTAAAGATCTTCTTTTATACCCCAACCAACACTCTCCTCTATTATTTTATTGAGTATTTCTGCCGGAACGGGGCGGCCATCGCTCCTCAGAGCGCTAATTATTCCCTCCAAGCAAACCTGATATTCGCCATACTTCACATCTTCTTTCGCTCCTGCAATTACCTGAGGACTTAATAGTCCTTCGAGTTTAGAAATGAGTTGCAACAACTCTGCGTCGTAGGGGCTGATAGTGTTCTCGTTCATTTTTTCTCTCTTCTTAGTAAATTGGGTGTGCTGTAATGATGCCGTCGCCCATGGTTTCTATAACCACCCTTATTGGTACTCCTTCTCGCTCTGCTTCGATAATAAATCGGTTTGGGAGGCCGTCTTTGGTGAAGTTCCCGACGTCATTTTCGTTTTTGGGTTTCCATTCTAGTGTGGGGTCGTTGGCGAGGTCTAAGATGTTCTTTTTGATTTTTTCTTCGGACCAGTTGCTGGGGAATGGTGTTTTTCCTGGTTTTCCGGGCCAGAGGTGGCCACCGCTCCATTTCCCATCGTTTCTGAGGTTTCCGTGGTAGATGTGTTGGAGGCGTTCGGCGGTGATTGTGGTATTGGAGTACGAAGGTCTGGGTTCGATTTGGTCGAGTGCGTTGTGTGCGACCT
>NZ_AUDF01000030.1 GCF_000425325.1 Rathayibacter toxicus DSM 7488 | reverse complement strand
GCGAATCGGACCTTATGGATAACGCTCTTCGAACTTGGGATGAATGATCCACAGGTCAACGACCTTGCCGTCATCTATTCCGATAGCGGCACCGTTGCAAAATTGAGCCGCAACTTTGCTTTCTGGAACGCCAGGCTGAGCGAAACGTAAAATGTTAGCGTCTTTGTCATACTGCATCTCGAACTCTTTGTTAGTAATCCCCATACACAATGCCCCGTAGGCAACGCCCGTTGGCTCCGTCCATTCAATATGAACAGCCCGGTCAACTAATTCTGGCATCGCCAATTTTCTCGGTATCCAGTCTTCGCGAGGTGCGAAGCCATCTGGATACTGAAATCGTCTCGTTTCCTCGTCGATTTCAACGACAAGAGTATCGAATACAATCATTGTACCGGCATCCAAACCAGCCGGTCTGTTTCTATAATTAAAAGCGTAATCTTCTGCAACGTAAACAATTTCTCCGGAGATTGGCTCCATGTATTCACCGAAGTAGATTCGGTTTGGCCTATCGCTCATTTTTATCCTTGTTCTTTCTCTAGTATGTATATAGGTGTCGAGTCCTGAAATGAAATTCACGGTCGGAAGTGGATTCACGGCTTAATAAGAGAAACTTTGCACTATCTTCTTCTGGGTGAAAATCTCCACTAAATCACTATCCCGCCGTTGCCCATAGTATCAAGTGGCCGTAGTGTTCATTTTTCAATTCCCTCGATGTATTCCGTAATGGTCTTATATTTACTGCTGTAGAGGAAATGTACCACCATTTTCTTTTCGGGGTCAATCACAATTTCCCATATTCCGGCACTTTGCCCTATCCCGCCCTCTGCAATAAACTTTCGCAGGTGTGGTTTTCTGTCTGGGATTTCGACGCCACCGTTGATTATTTCTTGCATTGTTAGCCGCGATTCATTGTAGGGGCGGGCAAAATCCCCGTTGTTTTTGAGGTCTGAGGAATGGTTGAGAACGGTTTTGCTTTGTGTGTAATCGGAGATATCGATTCGGTGTGGGGATGTTATAGGGGTGGGGTGGATGTCTTCGAGTGCGGTTGTTGCGATGTGGGTGGTTTTGGTGCTGAGGACGGATTTTATGTTGTTGAGGCTGGATTTTACGGCGGTGAGCGCTGCCCCGGTGCCGCGGGCGAGGGCGGCGCCTGCTGCTCCTCCGGCGGCGCCGAGGGTTCCGCCGGTGAGTGCTCCTTCGGTGGTGGTTGCCATGAGTCCGTCGATGGTGTGTGGGCCGGGGCTGATGGCGTAGTTAGCGGCGTTTGCGGCTGCGCCAGAGACGCCTCCGGCGACGGCTCCTGTGGTGACGGCGCCTCGAAGTCCAGTGCCTGCTATGGCGGTGACGACGCGTGTTCCGGCAGCCAATTCGCCCAG
>NZ_AUDF01000029.1 GCF_000425325.1 Rathayibacter toxicus DSM 7488 | reverse complement strand
AAAATAAACAGGTTGATATTCTTCTGACATTTTCAAGCCCCCTATTATTTATTCCGGAGATCCCACTGGGGCTGCGGATCCTGACGATACTGGGGATAACCCTTCACCCGCTCTAGCTCCATAGAATAGTAAACGCTGAGCTTAAGAGGACCGAGCCCTGCTGGGTTAAGCGACGGCTCGGTCGCACCAATATCGACAAGATTCTTACCCTGCTTCATTTGATAGAAGAATCCGGTGATCCCGAACTGGCAGATCAACGATCCACCCACCGCCTCGAAACGTTCACACTTCCTCAACACAGCAGGACAAACCTCTTCACACGCCCCTACATCGATTCCGGAAACGCCTCCTCCACCTCGTTCACCCACACCAGGCCATCCTTCATATTCCTGAAAATAACCCGGGCGCCATCCCTGCAAACAGCCCGACGGGACACCCGCAATCAAAGGTTAAACCTCTTCTCACAAGACTGCCACATCAATGAACAGCCACGCTTTCCCTAAAATCATATTAACCACCTGAAAGGGGATGAATAATTCCGTACCTCATCAAGGGTCACATCATAAGCATGAGTGGCCTCGCGGTCAAAATTACCATCAGGACCATTAATATAACCTTCTCTCGTACCGCCCGTGGTCCCCACAAATTCCCCTCGAACTTTAGCGCAGACTTTTCTCACTCTCCTCAGAGAATTCGCTTCTCGCACCATTCGAGCATAAGAAGAAAAGCGCTCAGCTACGACACTCTTCTTCATGGCAACGAAGAACATGGAGCACTTTTCTAAAAGCTGCGCGTATTCCTCTTTACGCTTTTCTATTACGGGGCGAGGGGCCATGAATCCACCAGCTTTCCAAGATTATCTGCGCCTGGTATAAATGTTTGATTAGTGCCGCCGGGGTAATAATCCCCATCGAAGCCCGTCTGCGGAGCGGCTTTACCCGTGTAAGCAGGAACACCGGAAGGGAACTCGGCCTTAAAACCGGAATTAACTTTACATGGCCATTCATCTTTCTTCCAGACAAGCGGTAGAGCTTTGTCCGCACGAACCTGGCTCACGCTCTGCGGGGCATCCGTGGACCACCACTGACCCGTATGTCTCCCATTAATATCTCCCGCCCGGTAAAGCACTTGTGGTTTTTTCGTATATCCGGAACGGTAAACCCATTTACTGAAGTTCTTCATATTCTATAAGCCAACCACGGCGGCATTTTCGCGGTCATTCCCGCGGTAACACCGCCGATAGCGGCGTTCTCGGCCGTTGCCCCCACGAACCCCTCCACCGTATGCGGGCCAGGTGTCAACGAATACGTCGCCACACCATTCACCACACACCCACCCACGTCATACCGCCACGACGACACCACCCGACCCCGACTCTCCACCAACTGACACGCCCCGTCATACCCATACTCCACAACCCCCTCAA
>NZ_AUDF01000028.1 GCF_000425325.1 Rathayibacter toxicus DSM 7488 | reverse complement strand
CCCGGTCAACTAATTCGGGCATGGCCAATTTTCTCGGTATCCAGTCTTCGCGAGGTGCGAATCCATCTAGATACTGCAATCGTCCCGTTTCCTCACCGAGTTCAACGACGAGAGTATCAAATACAGTCATCGCCCCCGGATAAACATCGGCCGGTCTGTTTCTATAGTCAAAAGCGTAATCTTTTGCAACGTAAACAATTTCTCCGGAGATTGGCTCCATGTATTCACCGAAGTAGATTCGGTTTGGCCTACAGCTCATTTTTCGTTCGTGTTTTCCTTTGTTGTATATGAATATCGAGTCCTGATATCAAATTCGTGGTCGGAAGTAGATTCGTGGCTAGGCGGGAGAAATTTTGCAAATCGTCTTGTGGGCGAAAATTTACGTTAAATCAGCATCCCGCCGTTGCTCATAGTATCAAGTGCGCTTAGTGTTCATTCCGCACGCGAATGCTCCGTCGCAACAAACCGGCCAAACCGATCACGCTCATGACACGTCCGCGTCTCATACGGAGCAACAGCCGCCACCCGTGCACCTGTCAGGTCACATAATCAATACGACTACTGTCACCACTTTTCTGTAGACGCCATAGTTTCCGCGAGGTCGTGATCACGCAAACGTTGTTTCGATGAGGCGAAAACATCCAATCTGAATATTTCAGATTACTCTCTTTCTACAGCGAGGGAACAGAATACCGACCGCTTCGTGATAAAGCAGCCGGTATTCAGGTATGTTGACGCATCGACACGTGGTATACACGTGTATCTGTTTGCGTAACTTTTTATTCCGGTCTGAGGTCTTTGCAAATATCGTCCGGTAAGTCCCAACTCGCGCTCTCCTCTACTAGCTTATTGAGAATGTCTGCCGGAACGGGACGGTCGGCGCTACTTAGGGCGCTAATTATGTCCTCTAAGAAAACCTGGTACTCGCCATACTTCACGTCTTTTTTTGCTTCGGCGATTACGTGGGGATCTAGCCGTCCTTCGAGTTTGTAAATAAGTTGCAACAACTCTGCATCATAGGGGTTGATGGTGTTATTATTTATCTTCTTTTTCTCCTAGTAAATCGGATGCGCTGTAATTATTCCTTTGCCCGCGTGCTCTACCCTTATTGGTACGCCTTCTCGCTTTCCTTCAACGGTAACTCGGGCTGGTTTGCCTTTCTTTGTGAAGTTTCCGACAACGTTTGTATATTCGGGTATCCATGTGAGTGTGGGGTCGGTGGC
The DNA here is from genome assembly GCF_000425325.1 of Rathayibacter toxicus DSM 7488. Taxonomy (GTDB): domain Bacteria; phylum Actinomycetota; class Actinomycetes; order Actinomycetales; family Microbacteriaceae; genus Rathayibacter; species Rathayibacter toxicus. The sequence continues at coordinate 360 of NZ_AUDF01000028.1, read as the reverse complement.
GATGTCTGAGATGTGGTGCATGATTTTTTCGCGTGACCACTCTTTTGGGAATGGTGTTTTCCCTGGTTTGCCGGGCCAGGGTGCCCACCACTCCATTCCCCATCATTCCTGAGTTCTCCGTCGAGGATGTGTTCGGTGCGTTCTGTGGAGGCGAGGTTGACATATTGCGGGGTGGGGTGGATGTCTTCGAGTGCGGTTGTTGCTGTGTGGGTGGTTTTGGTGTTGAGGGCGGATTTTATGTTGTTGAGGGCTGTTCCGCCGCCGGAGGAGCAGCAGGCGCCGCCGCCGCCGATGACCATGGCGGTGCCGGCGAGGTATTCTTAGCTGTGGGCGAGGCTGATCGGTGCCGAGATAGTTTTT
>NZ_AUDF01000027.1 GCF_000425325.1 Rathayibacter toxicus DSM 7488 | reverse complement strand
CGCGCACGGCCGATAATTTTTGTATCGGTGTCACGGCTTCGTGGGAAATTTTGGTTCTGCAAATGTGGCGTCGATGGAGCTAAGAGTTCGATCGGTTATTCTAGATCGCTCTCGTTCTGGAGTGAATAAACAGAATACCGGCCACTTCGTGACGAAGCGGCCGGTGTTCTCGTGTTGCCGACACGCAAAATGTGTCATGAATGTACCTGTGTTTGCGTAAAGTTTTACTCCGGTCTGAGGTTCTTGCAAATATCGTTGTCCACGTTCACGCCGGCACTATACTCTATGAGCCTATTGAGGATGTCCGCCGGAATGGGGAGGTCAATCTCCTCCAAATTGTAAATTATGAGCTCCAGACAAATCTCATGCTCGTCATGCTCCACATATTCTTTTGCTTGTGCGAGTGTGACGGGACTTAGCCGACCTTCGAGATCGGAAATAAGCTGAAACAACTCGGCATCAAAGGGGTGAATGGTATTGTTGGTCATTTGTCTTCTCTTTTTTAGTAAATCGGAGACCCGGTAATTATTCCTTCTCCTGGGAATCTGCCATTATGCTTATTGGTACGTTTTCTTTCTCTTCGTCAATGGTAAAGCGGACCGGAGGTTTTTTGAGGCGAAAAAATCCGGTCGGTTATCTTAGGCCACTCTCTTTCTGGAGTGGAGGAAAAGAGTATCGGCCGCTTTGTTATGAAGCGTCCGATACTCTTATATTGTCGACACGTCACCACGTGTTATTGACGCACTTCGGTGCGTGTGACGCTCTATTCTGGTATAAGGCGTTTACAGGCGTCTTCTCCTAGGTCCATACCGATACTATACTTTATAATTCTATTGAGAATATCTGCTGGAACGGGGCGACCCGCGTTCTCCAAGCCGCTGATTATGGCTTCCAAGCAAACCTGATACTCGCCATGTTCTACAAGCTCTTTTGCTTCCTTGATTACATGGGGATGTATTCTTCCATCCAGGTTGGAAATAAATTGTAATAACTCTGCGTCGTAGGGGTCGATAGTGTCGTCATTCATCTGTTTCTCTCCATTCTCCTAGTTAATCGGTTATGCGGTAATCACATTTTTTCTTCTAGTGAATTGGATGCTGTAATTATGCTGTCACCCATGGGCTTTACAATTATCCTTATTGTTATACCTTCTAGTTCTGCTTCGCTAAGAAATCGGCCTGGTTAACCGTTCTCAATGTTGTGTCGATGAGGCGAAGAGTTCGACCGGTTATTCTAAGTCGCTCCCGTTCTGGAGTGAAGGGAAAGAGTATCGGACTCCTCGCTGTGAAGCGGCCGATACTCTCATATGTCGACACGTTAACGGGTGTTATCGACGTGCGCCGGAGTGCGTGATTCTCTATTCTGGCCTGAGGACTTTGTAAAGATCTTCTTTTATACCCCAACCTACACTTTCTTCTATTATTTTATTGAGTATTTCTGCTGGAACGGGACGACCCCTGCTCTCCAAGTTGCTGATTATGGCCTCCAAGCAAACCTCATACTCGCCATGTTCTACAAGTTCTTTTGCGAAAGAGATTGTTTTCGGGGCTATTCTTCCTTCGAGGTTGGAAATAAGTTGCAACAACTCTGCGTCGTAGGGGTCTATGGCGTCGTTATTCATTTTTTCCCTTTTTTCTAGCTGGTTGGGTATGCGGTAATGATGCCTTCGCCCATGGGTTCTATAACCACTTTTATTGTTACGCCGTCCTTTTCTCCTATGACGGTAATTCGGGCTGGTTCATCGTTCGCTTTGAATAGTCCAAAGGTATTTGAGCCTTGGGGTTCCCATTCTAGTGTGGGGTCGTTGGCGATGTCTAAGATGTTCTTTTTGATTTTTTCTTCGGACCAGTTGCTGGGGAATGGTGTTTTTCCTG
>NZ_AUDF01000026.1 GCF_000425325.1 Rathayibacter toxicus DSM 7488 | reverse complement strand
ATACCGAGACGAAGCTGCGCCTCCGCAAAAGTCTCCGGCTTCCCCAAAAACGGCCGATCGCTTAGCGTTTTTGACAAAAAACATGGGCCGGGATAAAAATCGTCATCAAACGGGCACAAACCAAGCGCCGCACAATAATCATTCAACATATCCGGAGTGAAACGCTCCGCAACACGACGATTCTTATACGCCTCAAGATCCTCAAACGGCAACGGATCACCAGACAAATCAAGTGACCAACGACCATCCTTAATCAACTCAATAGCACGCACACGCCGCGCGAGCTCGGCGCCTGGACTCGGGTCCGGCTCATAAACAACCAGTCTCCGGCTCCCAATCGACTCAGAAGGCGGCGCAGGCTTAGAAGAAATATACAAGCTGCGCACACCCAAACTTTGCCCCAAAACCCTCACCGCCGAAAGCGGATAACCACCCCACGCACCGTTATCAAAAAAATGCCGTCCACCCCGAACTAGCCGTTTGCACAAATAACCGTTTCGAATTAGTACCAAACTCTACCGGCTCCAACGACCACACAGCCTCCCACAACCCACCCTCAACCCAACTGAAAACATATTCAGAACCCGGAGAAGACAAAACCCATCCTTTATACGCCTCCACCGCACGCTCTACCGGCGCATTCACGAAACCTATAACTGACGTAACGGGAGCAAACCGGTTGCCAAAAACGGTGGCGTCAAACATGTCCACAGAAAGACACCAGACCCTTTCTTACGCATGATTTTGGTGCGGCGCGGACAAACCTCGCACCCAGCTACTCCACTTGGTCGCGCCGAGTGATACCGAGACGAAGCTGCGCCTCCGCAAACGTCTCCGGCTTCCTCCGAACCGGCCAATCGGCGATTCTCCTTGATAAGAAACATGGGCCAGGATAAAAATCGTCATCAAACGGCCGCAGGCCAAGCGCAGCGCAATAATCATTCAACATGTCCGGAGTGAAACGCTCGGCAACACGACGATTCTTATACGCCTCCAGATCTTCAAACGGCAGCGGATCACCAGACAAATCAAGCGACCAGCGACCATCCTTAATCAACTCGATCGCACGCACACATTGAGAAATCTCGGCACCTGGCATCAGATTCAGCTCGAAAATAACCAGCCTCCGGCTCCCAATCGACTGAGAAGGCGGCGCGGGCTTCGAGGACAGATATGTACTTCGTACACCTAAACGTTGACCTAAAACCGACACTACCGAAAGAGGATCCCCTCCCCACGCACCATTATCAAAAAACGCCGTCCACTCCGAACTAGCCGTTTGCACAAATAACCGTTTGGAATTACTACCAAACTCCACCGGCTCCAACGACCACACAGCCTCCCGAAGACCGCCTTCCAGACAAGAAATCTCATAGCGAACGTCTGGAGTACCAAAAACCCATTCCCTGAATGCACACACCACGTTTTGGACGGGAGAATTAATAAACCCGATTACCGAAGTGACCGGCGCAAACTGGTTATCAAAAACAGTAGCATCAAACATGTCCACAGAAAGACACCAGACCCTTTCTTACGCATGATTTGTGGCGCGCGGACAAACCTCGCACCCGGCTATTCCACCTGGTCACGACGAGTGACACCGAGACGAAGCTGCGCTTCCGCAAACGTCTCCGGTTTTATTCTCATCTCCCACGTAGGAATTGTTTCTGATAAGAAAGACGGGCCGGGATAAAAATCGTCATCAAACGGGCGCAAACCAAGCGCCGCACAATAATCATTCAACATGTCCGGAGTGAAACGCTCCGCAACACGACGATTCTTGTACGCCTCAAGATCCTCAAACGGCAACGGATCACCAGACAAATCAAGTGACCAGCGACCATCCTTAATCAACTCAATAGCACGCACACGCCGCGCCCCGCGAGCACCCGGCGCCGGGTCAGGCTCAAACACAACTAAAATTCGGCTCCCAATCGACTCAGAAGGCGGCGCCGGCTCCGACGAAACATACAAGCTTCGAACGCCCAAACGTTGCCCCACAGCCGAAACAGTTGACAGCGGATACCC
>NZ_AUDF01000025.1 GCF_000425325.1 Rathayibacter toxicus DSM 7488 | reverse complement strand
ACCACACGCGACGCCGTCGAACTTCAGTTACTTCACCTGATCCCGCCGAGTGATACCGAGACGAAGCTGCGCCTCCGCAAACGTCTCCGGCTTCCTCCGAACCGGCCAATCAATAATTCTCCTGGATAAGAAAGACGGGCCAGGATAAAAATCGTCATCAAACGGGCGCAGACCAAGAGCCGCGCAATAATCATTCAACATATCCGGAGTGAAACGCTCCGCAACACGACGGTTCTTGTACGCCTCAAGATCCTCAAACGGCAACGGATCACCAGACAAATCGAGTGACCAACGGCCATCCTTAATCAACTCAATAGCACGCACACGCCGCGCAATCTCCGCTCCCGGCGTCGGGTCCGGCCCAAACACAACTAACGTCCGGCTACCAATCGACTCAGAAGGCGGCGCCGGCTCTGACGAAATATACAAGCTGCGCACACCCAAACTTTGGCCCAATACCGAAACCGCCGAAAGCGGATCCCCTCTCCACGCACCATTATCAAAAAACGCGGTCCAGTCCGGACTAGCCGTTTGCACAAATAGTCGCTTGGAATTACTACCAAATTCCACCGGCTCCAACGACCACACAGACTCCCACAACCCACCCTCAACCCAACTAAAAACATATTCAGAACCAGGAGAAGGCGAAACCCATCCTTTATACGCCTCCACCGCACGCTCTACCGGCGCATTCACGAAACCTATAATCGACGTCACCGGCGCAAACCGGTTGCCAAAAACGGTGGCGTCAAACATGTCCACAGAAAGACACCGGAACCTTTCTTACGCATGATTGGTGCCGCGCGGACAAACCTCGCACCCCGCTATTTCACTTGGTCGCGCCGAGTAATACCGAGACGAAGCTGCGCTTCCGCAAACGTCTCCGGTTTTCCTAGGACCGGCCAATCAATAATTCTCCTTGATAAGAAACACGGGCCGGGATAAAAATCGTCATCAAACGGGCGCAAACCAAGCGCCACACAATAATCATTCAACATATCCGGCGTAAAACGCTCCGCAACACGACGATTCTTATACGCCTCCAGATCTTCAAACGGCAACGGATCACCAGATAAATGAAGCGTCCAACGACCATCCTTAATCAACTCAATAGCACGCACGAGCCGGGTAATCTTCGCCCCCGGTGTCGGGTCCGGCTCAAAAATAACCAGCCTCCTGCTCCCAACCGATTTAGATGGCGGCGCGGGCTTCGAAGAAATATACAAACTTTGCACACCCAAACGTTGCCCTAAAGCCGAAACCCCGGAAGTAGGATCGCCGCCCCACGCACCATTATCAAAAAACGCAGTCCACTCCGAACTAGCCGTTTGCACAAATAACCGCTTGGTCGATCCACCAAATACAACCGGCTCCAACGACCACACAGCCTCCCACAACCCCCCCTCAATCCAACTAAAAACATATTCACGCCCCGGAGAAGACAAAACCCACTCCTTATAGACCTCCGTCACTCTCTCGATCGGCGCATTCACGAAACCTATTACCGAAGTAACCGGCGCAAACTGATTGTCAAAAACAGTAACATCAAACATATCCATAAAGCTCTCCCAAGAAAATATAATTAGAAATTGTTCGGATCGCGGAGCATAGGTGCGAAGTTATTCTTTACTTTACCACTACTTGCGCTTTCGACCTATTCCCTTATCTCCTGTCGTAAAGTTATTCGCGCATTCGGGTCGTTCGCAAGTATTCGTGATGCGTGTTTAAGACCACGGTCGGAACTAACACTGTCCCACTCGATATAATATCGAGTGCCATCTTTTGTGTATTGTAGGTCTGGCCTATTTAAACCGACGCGCTGACCCTTAGCGTTTATTTGCTGCTGATCAACTCGGATGTCCATAACACTGTCATCATCTTTCAGCTTCGCGACGAGTTCAGCAACTTCTTGATTATGTGTTTTATTTTTCCCTACAGTCCTGCCGAGCGCTTCGATGGCCTCCGGTGCTTCCGGGTTCACCGCAATATCCTGTGCTAGTCGCGGCACTGCCGGTATCTCGTCAAGGAGTTTCCGCGTCACCGTGGTCAAGCGTCGCCCGGCCGCGCCACCGACCGCACCAGTAGCGACACTAGTCGCGGTCGCCTTCAACAGTCCCGCAGGAGTATGCGGGCCCGGTTCCGT
>NZ_AUDF01000024.1 GCF_000425325.1 Rathayibacter toxicus DSM 7488 | reverse complement strand
AGGAGGGTGAGCGCGGTCGGTGGGGTGGTGGTGCCGCCGAGTGCCAGGGTGAGTGAGGCGATGGTGGTTTCGCGGGTGTCTGCGGTGTCTGCGATGTCGCTCCAGATGGGGAGTTGGCGGAGGGCGGATCGGCGGGGCGCGATGAGGACGGCATCGACGGGTGTCGTCTCTGGTTGCTGGGAGAGGGCTTCGAGGAGGGAGTGGATGGCTGTGGTGCGTCCTGACCCGGCAGGTCCGGTGACGAGCAGGAGACCTTGGTCGGGGACGGGTAGGGGCGCGAGGTGGATGGTATCGATGGCGAAGGGCGCGGGTGCGTCTGAGGAACACATGATTGCGGTTCGGCGGATTGTGTTGGGGATCGCGGGTACTGCGGCTGGTGCTGGGATTGCTCGCTCACGTTGAGCGGCGGCGAGTTCCTCGAGGGCAATTCCGGTGTCGGCATCATCCTCGGTGGCACCGGGGATGGCGAGTTGGATTTCCTCGTTGCTGCCGATGCGGAGGGCGCGTCCGGGATTTGTGTCTTTGAGCGCGTCGGCAAGGATGGCGAGGTTCTGGTAGTCGGCGTCTGCGGTAAGACGCAGGGCGAGGCGTTCGGGGATGCTGGAGGCGAGGGCGGCGGGGAGAGCGTTGGAGCGTTCCGAGCTCAGCAGGAGGTGGACGCCGACATTGCGCCCGCTACTGGCGATCTGGAGGAGGTCGGCGAAGGGGTCCGTTCCGGCGGCACGGTGTTCGTAGGCGTCGCGGAACGCGGCGAGGCCGTCGACCAGCAGCAGGACCGGTGGTAATGCAGTGCGCGTGCCGGTGCGTTCGGTGATGAGGTTTTTGATCAGTCCGAGGAGACGGACGACGCGGTCGCGGTGATCCCCGGGAATGATGTCGCCGGTGTTCGGTAGCACGGTGAGCGCGCCCAAACGTCCGCCGCCACTGTCGATGCCGTTTTGCTCGCCGAGTAAGTGAACCACAAATTGCGTAGTGGACTTTCCATCATCTATTGTGAGGCCGGTCAGTCCGCCCCGCCCTCGTGGGTGGGTTACCTCGCTCCCGCGAGCTGAGGCATGCGAAAGAGTGCGGGACTGGTGCCACGTTTCTTCGAGAGGTTTCAGTAATGTCGAACATTAAGGTCAGTTACAGCGAGATCGAGACCGCAGCGTCGCAGCTCGGCTCTGGTCGCGAGGAGATCACCAGCAAACTGCAGAGCATGCAGAACCAAATTCAGAACCTCGTCACCTCTGGGTTTGTTACCGACCAGGCGTCAGGAAAGTTCAACGACGCTTACACGAAGTACACCACCAGTGCCAATACGCTGATCGCGCAGTTGAACGAGATTCAGCAGTTCCTTAGCGGGACCGCTAACGCGATGCGTGATCTCGATTCGCAGATAGCCTCTAAGATCAACTGATTCGCTGGAGTATGTCGCTGAGTAATTCGGCGTCGGTCGGTTTCGAGACACATAGTGAACGGCCGCTTCTGACGGAGTTCGCTGAACTGTGGGGTCGGGGTCTCGCAGATGAAGAGAAGCTGTGGCAACTCTTTGACCTGAGCGAGATGTATCTGCACAGGCCGGGCTATTTCGGAGCACCGGTGTTCAATACTGGTGGCCAACTCGTAACCCCGGTGTTCTCAACTCCGGAACGGTTGGCTTTCTTTATGGCACAAACAGGTCAGATCGACCTCCAGAACGTCGATGATGGGTATGACTGGGTGCGTGTTACCGGGGTCACATTCTTCGGGCTCCCGATTCGTGCGCGGTACCTGAGTATTGATCCTGGGACAGAGGGAGGGGTACTCGTTGACCTGCGTTCTCGTAGCGTGCCTCCCCAGATCGCGAACGACGCACCACCGATCGCGATCAATCTCGAGTTGTTGCCGGACGGCACTATCAGTGGCGGCCCTGTCGCTCCGGGAGTTGGAGATGATGGAAAGATCTCATGAGTAACTTCGAGTGTTCTCCGCAGCAGTTGCTGAACGCGGCAACTAACGCTGCGACTATCGGGAACGCGATCACGACCAATCCAGTGAATACCCTCCCGGGTGGTGATTTAGGCCATGCAGGAGTTGCAGCGGCGGTGGACGTTTTCCGGTCTGCGTGGGCGGGTGAGCTTCGACTGCGGGAAAACGCAACTGCCGAGGCATCCCGTCTTCTGGCCGGTGCGGCCAGTGACGTGGCGCGATTGGATACTCTTCTTGCCAACGCGATTTCCCGGCTCGGCGGTGGCCAGTGATCACGGGCGCTTCGACAGTTGAATCGGTGCTTCCTGGGAACCCGGTGGCGATCGCTACGGTTCTGGATGCGGTTGGCGCTGGTATCGGCCCGGCCAGAGCGGTGACGAGCGCATGGCAGACGATGTCCCTGCCGCAATGGCAGGGACGTGCGGCATCGAGCTGGGATTCGCTGGTATCACGCGAGACCGCTCGCACAGCTACCGCGCCGACCGCGTTCACTAGGACGGCAACCGCGCTATCGAGATACCAGACGGCGTTTGTCGCTGCGCGGGCCGAGATAGAAGCGGCCATCCAGCACGCCGCGGCCGCGGAGCACGCCACCGCAACGGCGAAACAGCAACATCACGAAGCGACGCGCAAAGCCGCCACCGCTGACCCAGGAACTCCCCACGCAACCGTCGCCCCCTTCATTGACCCCGGTGCCACGACACTGGCGAACGCACAGGCCCGCGCTCAGGCTGCGCTGACCAGTTTCAACCAGGCAGGAAACGAAGTCGCCTCGGAAATTCGTGCTGCGGCAGGGGGAACCTCGAACGAAAAATCGGGGATCGAGTGGTGGGATCAGATCCTCCAATTCCCTGGACAATTCATTCAGGGAGCGGCTGCCCAGGTGTGGGACACCGTCGTCGGGGTGTGGGAGATGCTCCCTGTCAAATACATCATCGACAACCT
>NZ_AUDF01000023.1 GCF_000425325.1 Rathayibacter toxicus DSM 7488 | reverse complement strand
ATGATGGATTCCCGGCTAGTGTTGCCGAGTGGTTCTCGTGCCGCTGGTGTGTTGTTGCGGGGTTGCTTGTGTGTGGGGATGTCGGCTCAGGTTACTCGTCGTTCGTGCTTCGGACACTTTGGTTGATTGATCGTCATTGGGAAGGTTGGTGTGTTGTGGCTGATGTGGGTGCGATTGATGAGGATGTTCTGTTTAGTCATGATCTGGCGAGTCGGGTGAGTGTTGCGGCGTTGGGTGTGGTGTCTGTTATTGAGGGTCAGGTGGGGTCGCGGGCGTCTCATGTGGTGGGGGCGCGGAAGGATTTTAGGGGTCTTTTTGCGGAGGTTTTTGCGGAGAATGCGTCGGTGGCGGCTGCTGATGGTGTGGAGCTTGTGAGTCGTTTGAGGGAGTTGGTGGCTGCGGTAGAGCGGTTGAGTGAGGAGGCGGAGGCGGAGCAAAAGCGGCGGGTGGTTGCTCGTGAGTGGCAGCGTAAGAAGAATGAGCGGAATGTTTTAGAGCTTGCTCATGACACTTTTTTTGGGGAGGAGAGGCCTCCGGTGGGGCCGGCGTTGGAGCCGTCGAAGTTGACGGTCTCTGATCCGGTTTCGGGGGTGCGTCAGACGCCTGCTTTTGGGCAGGGGGGTTCGGGGGTGTCGTCGGCGTGTCCGGCGGATTTGCATGCTTTCGCGAGGGGGTATCGGGAGTTAGATGTTTCTTTGCGAGAGAAGTTGGACAACTTGCGGGGTCCTCTTACTGATTTCACGACGAGGTGTCAGTGGGGGAGGTTGTCGGCGGATGGTGTGGTTGCGGGGTGTGAGCAGTGGTTGGCTGCGAATGAGCAGGATGCGAGGTGGGCGGATGTGCTTGCGTCGGCTTTTGCTGCTGCTGGTGGTGAGGGGAGGGTGTCTTCTCTTGCGAATGGTGCGGTGATGACGGCGTTGTCGTCGGCGGGAGTGTCGGTGCGTCGTGAGGATATTGTGATTTCTCCGCCGCAGGCTTTTGGTGCTCCGCCGACGACGGGGTATGCGGATGATCCGGTGAATACTTCTACGGGAAATTTTTTGGAGACCGAGGTGGATCTCGGTTGTGTTGGGGCGTCGGCGATGTTGCGTTTCGCGCGGACCTATAACTCGTTGGATGAGCGGCTGGGGGCTTTCGGGCGGGGGTGGTCGTCGGAGGCTGAAGTGTGTTTGCGGGTCGCGGATGATGGGGCGACGATGGTGTTGCCGGATGGCCGTGAGGTGGTGTTTGCGCGGCAGGGTGAGGGTTGGGATCGCGCGAGCGGGGAGAGCTTGTGGTTGGGGCGGCGTGATGGCTATCTGGTGGTGTCGGGTAATGATGGCCGTGAGTGGGTGTTCTCCCCGGGTGGTACGTGGTTGTCGGCGTCGGCGGGGCCGGGCACACGTATTGAGGTAGAGCGTGACGACGAGGGTCGTCTTGTCGTGTTGCGGCATGAGCGGGGTCGAAGTATCCGGGTGCTGTGGTCGGGTGAACGCATTGTGGCGTTGGAAGCCTCGGATGGTCGGCGGGTCCAGTTCGAATATGACGGGGTGTGTCTGGTTGCTGCGACTGGTCCGGGTGGGACGCGTCGTTATGGCTGGAATCCGGCGGGACTGGTGGACACGGTCATGGATGCTGCCGGTGTTGTCGAGGTGCGGAACGAGTATGACCAGCAGGGCCGGGTTATCGCGCAGATTTCCCCGTTTGGTCGGAAGACCCGGTATGCGTATCTGCCGGGGCGGTTGACGGTGGTGTCGGATGGGGATGGGACACGTTCGACTACCTGGGTAGCGGATGCGCGGGGGCGACTGGTGGGAGTGATCGACCCGAATGGTCGGCGGCAGTCGATGTCGTATGACGGTCACGGGAACCTGGTGTCTGCTACGGAACGTGATGGCGAGGTCACTGTCCACGCCTATGACCAGCGGGGTCGGCTTGTGCGCACGGTTACCCCGTCGGGTGCAGATATCACTGTCGGTTATGACGAGTGTGACCGGGTGACCACGGTGGTCACTGAGTCCGGCGCGGTCACCGAGTACGAGTATCCGGATGCGCACTCACGTAACCCGTGTCTGATCACCGACCCGGAAGGGGGACGTACTCAGCTGAGGTGGTGGGGGAATCTGTTGACCGAGGTGGTGGATCCGGTTGGGGTGCGGGTGCAGTTCGAGTACGACCAGTATGGCGATCTGATCGCCACACGGGACGCGGACGGGAACACTGCCCGGCTGGAACGCGACGAAATGGGTCGGGTGGTTGCCGCGATTTCCCCGTTGGGAGCGGTGACTCGATTCCGGTATGACCAGGCGGGCCGGCTCCTATCGCGGCAAAACGCTCTCGGGTCGATCTGGCGGTACGAATACGGGTCGGGTGGGCGCCTGACCGGGATCGTGGATCCCCTACGGGCCCGTACTGTGATCGAGTACGGTGAACACGGTCAGCCTGTGGCGACCACTGATCCTGTGGGTCGTACTGTGCGGCGTCTGTTTGATGACCTCGGGAACGTGCAGGCGATGCTCCTCCCGGATGGGTCTTCGTGGCAGTTCCACCACGATGCCCTGTCACGTCTGACCGAAACCGTGGACCCCTCCGGCGCGGTATGGCGCCGAGAATATGACCGTAATGGTGCCCTCACAGCAACTAGTGATCCCACCGGTGTGCGTCAGGACATCATCCGTCAACCGGGAAGTGTCCGCACCGACGATGGCCTTGCACAATTCACTACACACTGGGATCCCCTCGGCCGGCCCACACAAGTGGAACAACAGGACGACACTGTTGCCCTGACCAGTTACGACCGTTGCGGCCGCCCCGTGGAACTCGTCGACGCAGAAGGCGCACTCACTCTCCTGCGCCGCGACCCAGCCGGCCGAATAACCACACAGGTCGCTCCCGGCGGTGCAACAACCCGGTTCGAGTACGACCACTGTGGTCGCCTAACCACCATCATCGACCCCTCCGGCGCCCGCACCAGCTTCACCTACGACCCAGACGGGCGTGTAGTGGGCACAACCCTCCCCACCGGAGAAACCACCCACATCCACTACAACGCTATCGGTCAGGTGCTCTCCGTCACCGCCCCCGGATACGGCACCGCCCACTACAGTTACGACCCGTTAGGCAGACTGACACGCTCACGTGACCCGTGGAACGGTCACCGCCGTTTCCGCTACGACCCCGCCGGACAACTCACCCACACCATCAACGGACTCGATGGAGTCACCACCTACGAATACGACCAACGCGGCCGCAACACCACAATCACCGACCCACTCGGAAACATCACCCGCCGCCGTTTCGATGCCTGCGACCGCGCCATCACAATCACCGACCCACTCGGCCGAACAACCACAGCCGGCTACGACCCTGCCGGACGACAAACCTGGCAACACGAACCCACCGGCACCCGCTGGGAACGCCACTACGACACCACCGGCCGCGAAAAAAGCTTCTCGATCAACGGACGCCTCGTCTCAGAAACCCACCGCGACATCCGCCACCGACGCCTGCACATCACCGACCACACCGCCCCCACCGGCCCCGTCGAACACACCCTGCACTGGAACCGACGCAACCAACTCATCCAACGCTCCCGCAACAACAACAGCACCCACTGGGAATACAACACATCAGGCGCCCGAACAGCAGCCATCGCCCCAGACGGCACACGAACACACTACGAACGTGACCAATGCGGCCGGGTTACCGCGATCGAACACCCCCACCTCGGGCGAGCGGAGTTCTCCTACGACCCAGCCGGACGCTTAATACGCTCCAATGCTGGCGACATCAGTCAAGAATGGGAATATCAGAACGGATTCCTCACCTCCCACCACACCGTTTCCCCTGCAGGTGTCACCCACACCACCATCCGCCGGGACGACGACCGTATTAGCGCCATCGAGGGCCCCACCGATGTTACCGAATACCGGTACGACACAGCCGGACAGTTATGTGAAACCCACACCCCGCACGGTATTTCTCGATGGGAATA
>NZ_KE384351.1:3546-4436 GCF_000425325.1 Rathayibacter toxicus DSM 7488 | reverse complement strand
GGTATTCCCCGCGCAAGCGGGGATGGTCCTTCCAGCGCCTTCTGAAGCTTTTTGCTGGCGAGGTATTCCCCGCGCAAGCGGGGATGGTCCGACGGGATGTAGTAGTAGTCCCGTCCCCCTACCGTATTCCCCGCGCAAGCGGGGATGGTCCGCCCATCTAGAATGGGATATAAAGGGTCTCGTTGTATTCCCCGCGCAAGCGGGGATGGTCCGAGGATGGTGGCCCGCAGGATGCTCGCGATTCTGGTATTCCCCGCGCAAGCGGGGATGGTCCGGAATACCGACATAACCTGCGCATAAGAAGATGGTATTCCCCGCGCAAGCGGGGATGGTCCTCCGTCAGGCGAAGCGTCGCCCGCTGTCGTCTTAGTATTCCCCGCGCAAGCGGGGATGGTCCTAGCCGCGAGAACCTCGGCCGGTGCGCCCGCACGTATTCCCCGCGCAAGCGGGGATGGTCCTACGCAGCACCCTATCCTTCAAAATCACCATTTGTATTCCCCGCGCAAGCGGGGATGGTCCCAATACACCCGAATACAAAACAGTTAAACCGGCGTATTCCCCGCGCAAGCGGGGATGGTCCTAGCCGTGCGTATTGGCCGGGGGTGGTTCGCCGGTATTCCCCGCGCAAGCGGGGATGGTCCTAAATATCGAGACCCGCGAACTTATCCTTCGACGTATTCCCCGCGCAAGCGGGGATGGTCCGAGTGTCGGCCACTTCGCCGGGGAATTTTGGGAGTATTCCCCGCGCAAGCGGGGATGGTCCTTCACGCGGAGAATAATCTGACTAACACTTTCGGTATTCCCCGCGCAAGCGGGGATGGTCCTAGCGTCACCAGAATCGCGACCATCCTGCGGGCGTATTCCCCGCGCAAGCGGGGATGGTCCACCAG
>NZ_KE384351.1:3320-3536 GCF_000425325.1 Rathayibacter toxicus DSM 7488 | reverse complement strand
GTATTCCCCGCGCAAGCGGGGATGGTCCTAGCGTCACCAGAATCGCGACCATCCTGCGGGCGTATTCCCCGCGCAAGCGGGGATGGTCCACCAGGGCCTAGCCGGAGGGCCAGGAGGAAACGGGTATTCCCCGCGCAAGCGGGGATGGTCCTATTTTGGGAAAAACTTTCAAAACTTTTGTAAAGTATTCCCCGCGCAAGCGGGGATGGTCCCTTT
>NZ_KE384351.1:0-592 GCF_000425325.1 Rathayibacter toxicus DSM 7488 | reverse complement strand
AAAAAGTATTCCCCGCGCAAGCGGGGATGGTCCTTCGCCGGGTGGTGAAGTCTTTGAAGGCATTAGGTATTCCCCGCGCAAGCGGGGATGGTCCCGGTTAGCCAGATTATTCTCCGAGTGAATTCGCGTATTCCCCGCGCAAGCGGGGATGGTCCCACGCACTTCGTGTGCACCGCATAGTGGCCTGGGTGTTCCCCGCGCAAGCGGGGATGGTCCCCCTTAATATAGGCCCCGTCGGTCGGTCGGTGCGTATTCCCCGCGCAAGCGGGGATGGTCCTAGTTGGCTTACGTAAAATGGTAGAACAGAGACGTATTCCCCGCGCAAGCGGGGATGGTCCCTCTAGGGGCAATCAGCTTCCCGGGCGTATTTTGTATTCCCCGCGCAAGCGGGGATGGTCCTCGGTTCTTGTTGAGATGTCTTCTCAACAGTGGGTATTCCCCGCGCAAGCGGGGATGGTCCTGCCGGGCTTGTTGAGCATAGGGACCAGAAAGAGTATTCCCCGCGCAAGCGGGGATGGTCCCAAAACCTCGGCGCGCCAGGAAACGGCATCTCCGTATTCCCCGCGCAAGCGGGGATGGTCCACCGCTTCGC
>NZ_AUDF01000020.1 GCF_000425325.1 Rathayibacter toxicus DSM 7488 | reverse complement strand
GGTTTCTTTCGTGTATCCGGAACGGTAAACCCATTTACTGAAATTCTTCATATTCTATATGCCAACCATGGCGGCATTTTCGCGGTCATTCCCGCGGTAACACCGCCGATAGCGGCGTTCTCGGCCGTTGCCCCCACGAACCCCTCTACCGTATACGGGCAGGTGTCAACGAATACGTCGCCGCACCATTCACTGCACCCTCCGACACCCCGCCGACACACCCGTCCAAGACGACAGAAAAGCAGCGCTGCTCCACCCCTCAACAGACATTAATTCGCGCAACACAATAGCCTACATATAGATCCTTTGGCCCCAATACCCTGGACTGACTGGCAACACAAACATGAAGGCGCAAAAAATGCATCGTCATAGTAAGCAGACAGCACGCGGCGATCACACACAATGCCCCCCGGTAGGGTCTCGCTTCCTTTCGAGCATGAAGCAAGACACACTCTACCGGGGGCGGCTCACAAAACGGCCGGTGTTCAAATTTCACCAAAAAACTAAAAACCTATACGCAAATATCTTTCTCGCCTAAAAATCTTAGGCACGAGGTATATCAATTTATTTTACGGGAACCTCCACCAGGATAATTAACCCAAAGCTCATACTGTCCAGAATCGTAGAGCCTGTTAGCTTCCATGTCGCATGAATACAGGTCATTATTTCCGGAGCCAACCTCCCGAGCCAGTTCCTTGAATGTGACCAACTTCGACGGAGAGTCTCCGATTTTTATCTCATATATACTGGTTGCGAAAAAACCTAGTAGCCATTTTGGCTCCCGTCGCTCAACAAGTCGAAAATGAATAGGAGGATATTTTTCTGACATTTTTACTCTCTTTCATTTCCGGAGATCCCATTGAGACTGCGGATCCTGACGGTACTGGGGATAGCCCTTAACCCACTCTAGCTCCATAGAATAGTAAGCGCTAGGCTTAACGGATCAAGACCGCCTGGACGGAGCAACTCATCCGGCGCACCAATATCAACAATATTCTTACTCTGCTTCATTTGGTAATCAATCCACTTCTTATTGACCCAAACCTGCGCTTTCTCATTTAGTTTTTCCTTCAATACTTTTCTACTTGCCTTATAAAAAGGGGCCGGTAGTGCTTTGTAATACCCGTAACCGTTCTTCAGCGCATACGGTGTCAACTGCTGTTCCATGGATCGTCCCATAGCCATAGTTTCCGCGCCAGGATTATAGGTGATAGCGCCCATAACTTTTTGGCTAGCGAACTGAACGGCCGCGCCACCGCGAGCACCAAGCAGCGCACCATTCGCAGTCCCTACCGCAGCAGACTGAAGAGCACCACCAACATCATGCGGACCCGGGCAGGTCATATAGCTATATGTGTTCTGCACACCACCACTCACACCACCCGACCAGCACCGGTAACAACCGCCGCCTTCATCCCCGTGAAACCCGCCTTCACCGCCACCCCAGGAGCGGCCGACTCAGCATTGAAATCGCAATCAGCAAGGTCAGGCGCCCTGGAAACTGCGATCCGGAATTAGCATGCGTGCCTTCGAAGAGTCAGGTGATCCGGAGCTGGCGCACCAATCGGTCCGCCCGCCGTGCTTCGAGACCTTCACACGTCCTCGATACAACAGGGCGGTGAGCTTGCCACGCCCCTATAGAGATTACAGAAAGGGCTCCCCTACCTCGTTCACCCGCGCCGGACCGTCCTTCACTATTCGTGAACGATAACCCGGCACCACTACCGCCGTCAGCCCGACGGGACAGCCGCAATCAAACGGTTAAACCTTTCTTAAAGGGAAAACGTATCAATAAACAGCCACGCTTTCCCTGACATCAGATCAACCACCTCAAAGGAGACGAATACTTCCACACCTCCCGCAATGCAGCACGGTAAGCATCACTAGTCTCAACATTATAACTACCGTCAGCATGGACGGCATACGCTTCTTCTAGACCCCCCGTAGTCCCACCAAAGCTCCCTCGAACTTTAGCGCAGATTTTTCGCACCTCCCTCAAAGAATTCGCTTCTCGCACCATTCGAGCATAAGAAACAAAGCGCTCAGGAGCCGATTCAAATTGAACAGCCACGAGGAGAATCGAACATTTTTCTAAGACCTTAGCGTATTTCTCTTTACGCTCTTCGATCACGGAGCGAGAGGCCATGAATCCACCACCTTTGCCAATTTATCACTACCTGGTATAAATGTTTGATTAGTGCCGCCAGGATAATAATCCCCATCGAACCCCGTCTGCGGTGCGGCTTACCGGCGTAAGCAGGAATACCGGAAGAGAACTTGGCCTTAAAACCGGAATTAACTATGCACAGCGATGGTTCGTCCCTTCAGACAAGCGATAGAGCTCTGTCTGCACGTACTTGGCTCACGCTGTGCTGCGCATCCGTCGACCACCGCCGCCGCGTATGCCAACCATTAATGTCTCCCGCCCAGTAGAGCACTCGGGGTTCCTTTGTATATCCAGAACAACGGTAAACCTATGCGCTGAAGTTCTTCATATTCTTATCTGACAACCATGGCGGTATCGCTCTTCACACGCCCCGTCATAGTCGCATGCCACACGCCCGCAGGACCACTCACCGACGCCAGAAAATCCGTCACTATTCGTGAAAGATAAACCGGGTGCCACTACCGCCGTCAGCCCGACGGCACACCCGTAATCAAAAGGGCAAACCTTTTCTCACAAGGCTGCCGCATCAATAAAAAATCGCGCTTTCCCTGACATCAGATCAACCACCTCAAAGGAGACGAATACTTCCACACCTCCTGCAAGGCGGCGTGGTAAGCATCACTAGTCTCAATGTCGAGACTACCGTCAGCATGGACGGCATACGCTTCTCCTATGCTTCCCATAGTTCCCGCAAAGTGCCCTCGAACTTTAGTGCAGATTTTTCGCACTTCCCTCAAAGAATTCGCTTCTCGCACCATTCGAACATAAGAAGCAAAGTATTCAGAATCTAATTGAGACCTTACGGCCACGAAGAGAACAGAACATTTTTCTAAGGCCTTATCGTATTTCTCTTTACGCTCTTCGATCACGGGGCGAGAGGCCATGAATCCACCAGCTTTCCAACTCTCATTTCTGCCCGTTATGAATGTTTGATCAGTTCCACCGGGGTAATAATCCCCGTCGAACCCCGTCTGCGGAGCAGATTTACCCGAATAAGCAGGCATACCGGTAAGGAAGCTCGGACTTAAAATTCGAATTGACTATACACGGCGAAGGATTTTTCTTGCACGCAAGCGGGTAGGGATTTCCACACCTGTGTCACGCTGCGCGAAGCATCCGTGGACCACCGCTAACCCGGATGGTACACGTCAATGTTTTTGACCTTGCACAACGTCTGTGATTCTTGTGCAACCGGAACGGTAAACCCACTCGCCATCCGCGCAGACAACCCAACCGGACAGCCGTAATCACGCGCTTAATCCCCTTTTCATAAGGCTGCCGCATCAAGGAAAAGCCAAACTTTCTCTGACGTCAGATCAACCACCTCAAAGGAGACGAATACTTCCACACGTCCTGCAAAGCAGCGTTGTAAGCGTGACTAGTCTCGCGGTCAACACTACCGTCAGCATGGACGGCATACGCTTCTTCTATACTTCCCGTGGTCCCCTCAAAGCTCACTCGAACTTCAGCGCAGACTTTTCGTATCTCCCTCAAAGAATTCGCTTCTCTCACCATGCGAGCATAAGAAACAAAGCGCTCAGAAGTCGATTCGCGCCTTACGGCCAGGAGGAGAACAGAACATTTTTCTAAGGCCTGCGCGTATTTCTCTTTACGCTCTTCGATCACGGAGCGAGAGGCCATGAATCCACCACCTTTGCCAATTTACTACTACCTGGTATAAATGTTTGATTAGTTCCGCCGGGGTAATAATCTCCGTCAAACCCGGTTTGCGGTGCAGCTTTACCCGTGTAAGCGGAAACACCGGAAGGGATCTCAGCCTTAAAACCGGAATTAACTATACACGGCGATGGTTTTTCTCTCCATGCAAGCGGTAGAGCTTTGTCTGCACGAACCCGGCTCACGCTCTGCGGCGCATCCGCCGACCACCATCGACCCATATTTTCACCATTAATGTCTCCCGCCCTATACAAAGTGCGTTATTCATAAGTCCTTACCGGTGCCGCGAAAATTCCTCCTGACCTGGGGTTTTGTGTTGACGCTGAGCACTTATGAATAACACACAAAGTTTGGATTTCCTTCGTGTATTCGGAACGGTAAACCCATTTACTGAAGTTCGTAATAGTCTTATATGACAACAACCCCGCAGGACCACTCACCCACGCCAGACCACCCGTCACATTCGTGAAAGATAACCCGGGGCGCCACTACCCCGCCGTCAACCCGACGGGACACCCGCAATCAAACGGTTAAACCCCTTCTCACAAGAAGGCCAAATCAAGGAAAAACCACGCTTTCCCTGACATCAGATCAACCACCTCAAAGGAGACGAATACTTCCACACCTCCTGCAAGGCAGCGTCGTAAGCATCACTAGTCTCAACATCATAACTACCGTCAGCATGGACAGCATATTGGTCGCTTATACTACCCGTGGTCCCCCCAAAGTGACCTCGAACCCTAGCGCAGATTTTTCGCACCTCCCTCAAAGAATTCGCTTCTCGCACCATTCGAGCATAAGAAGCAAAGTATTCAGAAGTCAATTGACGCTCTACAGCCACGAGGAGAATAGAACATTTTTCTAAGACCTGCGCGTATTTCTCTTTACGCTCTTCGATCACGGAGCGAGAGGCCATGAATCCACCACCTTTGCCAATTTACCACTACCTGGTATAAATGTTTGATTAGTGCCACCGGGGTAATAATCCCCGTCAAACCCAGTTTGCGGTGCCGCTTTACCCGTGTAAGCAGGAACACCGGTAGGAAGCTCGGCCTTAAAACCGGAATTAACTATACACGACG
This sequence comes from Rathayibacter toxicus DSM 7488, assembly GCF_000425325.1. Taxonomy (GTDB): domain Bacteria; phylum Actinomycetota; class Actinomycetes; order Actinomycetales; family Microbacteriaceae; genus Rathayibacter; species Rathayibacter toxicus. Next base: position 350 of record NZ_AUDF01000020.1, on the reverse strand, counting down.
AAGCATCTTCCTTCCATGCAAGCGGTAGAGCCTTGTCTGCACGAACCTGGCTTATACTCTGCGGCGCATCCGTGGACCACCACTGACCCGTATGTCTCCCATCAATGTCTCCCGCCCGATACAACGTTTGGGATTCTTTCGTGTATCCGGAACGGTAAACCCATTTACTGAAGTTCTTCATATTCTTATAAGCCAACCACGGCGGCATTTTCGCGGTCATTCCCGCGGTAACACCGCCGATAGCTGCGTTCTCGGCCGTTGCCCCCACGAACCCCTCCACCGTATGCGGGCCAGGTGTCAACGAATACGTCGCCGCACCATTCACCGCACCCTCCGACACACCAGACGCA
>NZ_AUDF01000019.1 GCF_000425325.1 Rathayibacter toxicus DSM 7488 | reverse complement strand
TCGTAACGTCCAGGTTTTCTTCTACCCGAGTAGTCGCAATCTGACGAACATCGATTCGGCTCCCGACAACCGAGACAACAACATAAACAATCCCAGAACCACCTAAGATACCCCAACGCCACCCCATCTAAAAAACCATTTTCCCCACGCCCGAAAATCAATTTCGGTTCCGCATGCCTCATCCAGTCGTGAAGTCAGGTCGAATAAAACCACCGACGAAATAACTGGAGCAACCACACTTCCGACCGTCTCAGAGGACAGCCCGCGGACGGAAGCGGACAGCGTCAACGCCCTCGCCAACACTGTCACGCAACACAAGCACCACATCGTTATTACCAAGTCCCTCTACGGTGGCCCGGTGCCGATCCAGATCACCCTCCGCGACCCCGAAGGAAGCAATACGGTGATCGAGGGCGTGACTAGCGCGACGGAGTTGATCACATTCGAATGGGACAGTGCGACAAAGCCGAAGATGAATCCGATGAGTGGTTCTACGAAAGTGTGGCATCGGACCTGCAGCAGCCATGTCGGCGAATCGTCCAGCGGACCGGACCGCCTGGGCTCTTAAGGAAGTTACAGTTTGCTACGGGGGATAAGTGAAGTTGTCAGCAGTAGGAGCCACCGCTTACCAACTCATCGCAGGAGCGCTGAGCGGGGTGCCCGAGTACGCCCAGCTCCGGCTGGCTAATCCGGCGGCGTACAGTCGCTGGGTGGAAAGCCAGAAGCCAGAAGCCTTCGGCCTCAATCTCGATCAGTTCAGCCTGTCGACGCGTTTCCCCCAGGATGAAGAACAGTTCGTCGATGAAGCTCTCGCGGAGCTCCACGCGAGCGGGTTGATCCTTCACACAGATTACCCGAGAGCAGATTTCGCAGAGTTCCGGGCACGTGTCGAAGCGGACTGGGACCACGGCAGCCACATCACCTACATCTTCCCGGAAGAAGCCCGCCTGCTCTTCGCACTGGGCTACATCCTCAAGGGTCCGAACTGGTTGTTCGGCGGCAGCTACTACGGCTTTTGGGCGATCTGGGCGTCGCCGGGTGTCGCGTCTCATGGGGGGCGGCTGACGCTCGTGGATATCGACGACGATGTGATGAAGCTTGCCGAGCGCAACTTCGCCTCGGTGTTCCCGTCGGTCGGTGCACGGTTCAGCACGGCGGACGCGACCGACCAACTCGCTGCCGTTCGGAGCGTAGATGTCTTCGTGCTCGACGCTGAAGGCTCGAAGGACCACCCCGACCCCGAACTCCGTGATAAGGCGATTTACGCCCCCATCATGCGAGCGAACAGCCGAACGCTGAAACCCGGCGGACTGCTCATCGCACACAACATGCTCCTGGACGACCACAGCGACTGCGCGTACTTCGCCGCGAAGGTGGCGCACAACCGAAAGCAATACAAGGAATTCGACGCGCATCTGGCTCGCGATTACGATCGACGGGTCCTCGCCACGAGTTCCGAGGGTGTCGGCATCTATCGTCGGTCGGATCGCTGAAGTGTGCGGCACGCTTGGCCTCTTCGCTGATTGTCCGATCGCGGACACTTGCGCGATCAAAGCCCTCGCCTGGTCGGCGCCGCAGGCGGAACCGGATGAGTTCCGTTCACCGTTCGAGCCATGGTATGAGCGAAGCGCGGTCCGGAGCGCGCCGGCGCGGGTGCTCGATCCGGTTGATCGGACGCAGGTGATGTTCTCGCCAGATCTCGTGCCGGTCCTGCAGGACACACGCGTCAGAAGCCTCGGGAGCGAGGTCGTGCGTGCCGCTTCCATCCGGCAGGCACTGCGGTACCTCGAGTTCACCGCGGTACTCGAAGCCCGAGTTGTGAACGATGTCGTCCGGGACATCATGTTCCTGGGAGCGGGTGTCACACTTCCTCCGGTTATGGTGCGCGACGCGCATCGCATCTACACGGACGAAGCATTCCATGCTCAGTTCAGCTACGAACTCGCGGCACAGATCACTAACCTGACCGGGGTGGCCCACGATCGCACGGTGGAGCCGTACTTTGTGCGGCGGCTCCGCGCGGTGAAGGCGGCGAACGAACCATCGCTCCGAAAGCTGATCGACTACCTGTTCGTCTTCGTGTCGGAGACGCTCATCACAGGTTCGCTAAGTACCGCTGCCCAGGACTCCCGGGTCGCTCCCGCGGTCAGCGAATCCTTGCGTGACCACGCGCGCGATGAGGGAAGACACCACGTATACTTCGCCGAGTTCTTCCGCAGACTCTGGGGTGCCCTACCCGGATCGGTGCGCGTCGCCGTTGCGCCGGTGATCCCGGACCTTATCGACGCTTTCCTCGCCCCCGACGTCACCATGGCCCGTGAGGAACTGAAGCTCTACGGTTTCACGGCAGACGAAGCAAACAACATCGCCGACGGCATCGCCGCAGACGCAGCTCGCGGTGGTCGGCGGGCCGAGTCGGCTCGACTCACCCTGCAGTACGTGCGTGAGTCGGACGCCGATCTGACCAGCCCGCAGGCACTTACACGCTTCGAGGAGATGGGCATGGGACGCGAATGAGCTTGCAAATCCGACCGACCGAGGCGAAGGACCTCCCGGCGATCGTCGAGGTGTACAACCACGCCGTGCGGGAGACCCTGACGACTCTCGATACGGAACAGAGGTCGATCGAGCAGATGACCGAGTGGCTGGCCGCGCATCGGCGGGGCCGCTACTGCGCGTTCACGGGAACGATCGACGGGGAGGTGGTCGGCTACACCTCGCTCTCCCCGTTCGCTCCTCGCGGTGGGTACCTCGCCAGCGCCGAGGCCTCGACGTACGTGTCGCCGAACGCCCAGGGCCGTCAGGTCGGAGGACAGCTCACCCGTTTTGTCACCGAGGAAGCCGTCCGTCGTGGCTTCACGACCGTGCTCGGGATGCTCACCGCCAACAACGATGCGTCCCGGCGCATGATCGAGCGGATCGGCTACTCGCCGGCGGGCGAGTGGAAGGCCATCGGGGTCAAGAACGGCGTGTTGATCGACATGCTCCTGTACCAGTACCGGATCGCCGCCAACGAGGCAGGGTATGAGCGGCTGTGACTATTCGGTGGCTGCCCCAGAAGCAGGAGGAGCCTCTGCCGACGGGTACCGGTCGATGTGGGGAGAGCGAAGCCTCCCGGGAACGTTGGTGATCGACGAAACGGACGCCGAACTCCTCCACCGAGCGGTTCCGGAAATCCTGAAAGCGCTTGTCACGCTACCAAGGCGGAGATACGGCGGGGACTACCGCCGCTACGCGCAGGACCTGGGCCTCGAGGGTGCGCGACTCGAGTTCCTCGTCGATGTCGCCGACATGGAAGCGGAACGGTACTGACGGGCGGACATCTATCCGACCGTGAACGGATGGAAGCTCCTGGAGTTCAACGTCGCAAGCGACCTCGGCGGCGTCGAGCGGAGCGTTGAGTCGGCAGGAGCCGCTCAGAGTAGCCCACTCACCGGCGCTTTGGACACACTGTCCATGCTCGGCAAGGCTCTGCGGACACGATCCGAGCAGCTCGGTCTGTCCACCGAAGCGATCAGCATCGTGGTCGGAAGCGATTGCTCACCCGGCCTCGCAGAAATGCTCCGCTCCCTGAGTGGACCGTGGTGGCGCCAGTGGTAGTGGAGCGCAGTCCATGAGCCGATGGGCCCACGACGATCAGCGTCCACTCTTCGCGTACGGCTCGCTGCAGTTCCCGATGGTTCACAATGCTGTCCTCGGACGACGCGCAGAGATCGTCCGGGCGCAGGTGTCCGATTGGGTTCCCGTCCGGCTCAGCAACCGGCCGTTCCCCGCACTCGTCTCGCGGTCCGGGGCCGTCACCGAGGGGATCTTGTTCCTTGACCTCAGCGTGGATGAGCGCTCAGCGATGGACGAGTTCGAAGGGCCCTTCTATGACCTCGTCGGGGTGCGCACGATTGAGGGCGTCGACGCTGTCACATACGCTGCGAACACCACGGCGCCGCTGTCGCACGTCGATGAGGACCACACACGGCTCGTAAAGTGGTCACCCGAGACCTTCATCCGCGGCGATCTCCCCGACTACGAGTCGCGGCTAGTCTCCTGGCTCGCTTCATGAGCACGTGCAGCTGCAAAGTGACGTGACATCTCGTCAGCGAGGGCGACGTTCTGGTATGCGCCATCTGAGCGGAGGTGCGCGATCACGCTGTCGATAACTTCTGACGGCTTGTTCTGGCTGTACTTTGTCCGAGCGTCGGAGCGGGTCACCCTCAGGCGGAAGCCCACGGTGCCCATGGCGATGCGTCGAGCGAGGTCCGGATCGATGTCGATACTCCGTGGGTCAGGGACGTGCTGCTCAAAGGTGTCCACGAGCAGACCGAGAGTTCGGAGATTCTCGTCCTCGCTGAGGAGCTCTGGCGTGCCCCATAGGTGGGCCGTGGCGTGGTTCCACGTTGGGACGAACGCGCCAGATGTGTACCAGCTTGGCGAAATATACCCATGTGGTCCCTGGATAATCACGAGCAGCTCTCGGTCTCCGAGTTCAAGGGCCACCTCGTCCGGACGTCCGACATGGCTGAGAAGGACGATCTCATCCTCGTCGCGCTCGTCGAGTAGGACGGGGTAGTGGCTCGCTACGAGCCCAGCAGCCGTGTGGGAAACGAGCGTGGCCCACGGATTACGGCGGACCAGGCGCCGGATCTCCTCGTCGGAGTCGAGGATGAAGTGGGGTGTGTTCCGCATGGATTAACTCTCTACTGGATCGAGGAGGACGCGCACCGCGCTCTCAGCCGCACGGGCTGCTCGGTCGGCTTCTGCCAGTGAACCAGCAGCGAACTGGATCAGGCCGACGACTTGGACGTTGCTGGCCGATCTGAACCAAGCTCGCGACGCCGGCACCGACCGTGCGGTGTGCCGTTAGGCAGATGTCATTGGCACACGAGATGATGCTCTCGTGCATTCGAGCCTCGCCGTCGTCCACGACACCGCGAAGCTCCGAAAGGCCCGCGGCGCGTTCTTCACACCGGAACCCGTCGCGTCGTTCGTCACCACCTGGGCACTCCGCGACGCTACTGACACGGTGCTAGAGCCGTCGTGCGGTGAGGCAGCGTTCCTGGAACATGCCGTCACGCGGCTGCGTGAGCTCAGTGGCGACCCGGCTCTCGTCCCCGTGGTCGACGGCGTAGAGATCCACGGACCCAGCGCTCAAGAGGCCGAGCGAATCGTCACCGCGTCGGGTGGCGAGGCCAACGTGATCGTGTCGGACTTCTTCCTCGTCGAGCCGAGCGCGAAATACGCCGCGGTCATCGGAAATCCGCCCTACATCCGCTACCAGGACTTCGTTGGTGAAGCTCGGCTGCGGAGCCGCACGGCTGCGCTTCAGGCCGGTGTGAACATCTCGGGTCTCGCCTCGTCATGGGCAGCGTTCACCGTGCACAGCGCGCTGATGCTTCGCAAGAGCGGCCGCATGGGACTGGTCGTCCCAGCTGAACTGCTCAGCGTCAACTACGCCGCCGAGGTCCGACGCTTCCTGCTCAGTCGCTTCAAGCGCATCGACCTCGTCCTCTTCACCGAACGCGTATTCGCTGAAACGCAAGAAGACGTGATCCTGCTACTCGCTGATGGCTACGACGAGGGCCACGCCGATCACATGAGCATCTACCAGGCGCAGAATGCAGCGGCGCTCAACGAAACGATGGCGGCAACCACCTGGAAGCCCACCAATCCCTCCGACAAGTGGACGCCGTCACTGCTCAGCAGCGACGCGCTTGGTGCATATAACGCCCTGCTGGAGGAGTCCTTCACTCCGCTCGAAACGTGGGGTGAGACCACACTCGGCATGGTGACCGGGAACAACCGCTACTTTGCCCTGTCTCCGGCGCGCGTCAAGGAGCTAGGGATCTCGTCGAAGGACCTGATCCGGCTTTCGCCTCCTGGAAGCAGTCATCTTCGAGGGCTGACGTTCACGGAAAACGCTTGGCGAACGCTCGGCAAGTGCGGGAGCGCGACCTACCTCTTCCGCCCGAAGGGCGAGCCCGACGACGCAGCAGCTGCCTACGTCGAAGCAGGCGAGGTCGCGGGAGTGGACCAGGCCTACAAATGCCGTGTCCGCAAACCATGGTGGCGGGTCCCGCTCGTCAAGCCGGCAGACCTCTTCCTGACCTACATGAACGCGGACACCCCGCGGATCACCACCAACGCTGTCGGTGCGCTGCACCTCAACAGTGTCCACGGGATCTACCTGAAGTCAGAACACCGAGATCTCGGCCGTGCATCGCTTCCGTTGGCGGCTCTGACCTCGATGACTCTCGTTGGGGCGGAGACGGTCGGCCGATCCTACGGCGGCGGGATGCTCAAACTTGAGCCGCGGGAGGCGGACCGCCTCCCGGTTCCCGCACCGGCAGTCGTTGCCGCAGCCAGCAACGCTCTCCTAGCTCTTCGGCCGCAGCTGGCCTCACGTCTCCGAGCAGGCAATCTTGTTGAGGCGGCGAAGCTCGTCGACGATATCCTTCTCGTTGGCGAGCTCGGCATCGCACGGTCCGAGGTCAAGTCGCTTCGGGACGCCTATGCCGAGCTGTGGGCTCGGCGAACCGCGCGAGGTCGTCGTGTCGAGATTTGACGACCGGCTCCTCGCCGCGATCAGAGCAGCCGGGCCGAAGCCATTGGACGATCGGCGTCAGAGCGACAAGAAGAACTGGAACCAGCGGCTCTCCGACAACCTTGCGCAGGCCATCGGCGCTGAACTACGCGATCGCGGCATGGACACCGCGTTGCCGGCGGAACCCGGCGAGGTCGGCGCCAGCGGCGCTGAACGACGCCTCGCTGGCGGCATCGGGGCGAAGAAGGTCGACGTCACATGGGCGACCGAAGAGAGCGGCCTGATCTTCGCAGTCTCTGTTAAATCGATCATGTTCCGGGACGGCTCAAGCAAAAACTTCCAGAAGAACCTCACCAACCGACGAGGGGATCTGCTGGTGGAGGCGGTGACACTGCACCGCCGCTTCCCTTACGCAGTCCTCGCAGCATTCTTCTTCATCGACGCCGCCGCGGAACACGACGGAACTGCGCGACGCAAGAGCACCTTCGAGAACGCCTTCCCGCGGCTCCGTCTCTTCACCCGGCGCCCGGACCCCTCTGGGCGAGAAGAGCAGTTCGAACGGTTCTACCTGATCCTCCTCGACGCGAACTCGTTCGCCCCCTCGATCCGAGCCTTCGAGGTGCACGACGGCGAGACGGAAGTTAACTTGGATTCTGCGCTCGACGAGATGATCGAACTGATCGGTGAGCGCAACTTCGACCTCTACGACGGCACCGACGGGGTCATCAAGAAGCTCTGACCGCCGATGATCGCGGTGTGCTCAAAAGCGTGCGGATTAGCGTGATCAGTCACACGACTATGTCTGAACACTGACCGTTCAAGATTCTCGCCAGGAGCACCGCTGGCGAGATCACCAGGCCACCGGCGGTGACCCAACGAAGCCGCTTCATCTGCGGTTCCTTCGGCGCGGACTCGCGCAGCATCTCGAGCGGTGGCATCCCTGCGGCAGCGGCGGTCGAGCCGATCGACAGCGTCCCACCGAAGGCGACTGCGCCGCCCTCAAGGAACGAGGCTCCGATACTGAGCACCACGGTTGTGGTGGCGACGATCGCAGCAAGCGGGCCGATCCGTGTCGCGACGTTCGTACGGAGATCGGCAGCCAGCAGCCAGATCATGACTGCGCTCCGCTTCGGGAAAGGGCCATCGCGGTCATAGCAGCCCAGATCTCTGCACTGGCGGGAGCAGTGAGCGTCAAGCGAACCGGTCGGCTCATCCGCAACAACGGTGCCCTGCTGCGCCGCAAGCACCGAGCAATCGCGACGCGCTGTTGCTCGCCCCAGGAGAGGCTGCGGGGGTCGTGCCCGGTTCGGTGCGAGAGCCCGACCGCGGCGGGTGCCTCCTCCGCTCGCGCGTGTGGCGGCATCCGGCCAGACGCAGTGGCAACGCGGCATTTCGCGCGCACTCAGCGATGGCACGAGGTTGAACTGCGGGAAGATGAAACCGATCCGCTCCCGGCGAAACCGCGCAAGCCGGGCACGACCGAGGCGCTGTACATCCTCGCCGTCAATGTGCACCGAGCCAGATGTTGCCTGCTCAAGAGACGACAGACCGTAGCGGAGGGCCGACTTGCCGGAACCGCGCGTCCCGACAATCGTCACATACTCACCTTGCGCGATGGCGAGCGATATCTCGTGAAGGACCGGGACCTCGGGTCCCCGACTGCCGCGGCGGAACGTTGTGCTGAGGGCGCGCGCTTCGAGAGCACGCGGCGCCGCCGTCGTGGGCAGGGGCGGCCAAATCAGATTCTTGCTCACAGGCTTGTTCATAAGCCTCGATCTAAGCAACGTGAGAAAAGGGAGTCGATGACGCACGACATACTTTTGGGGAGACC
>NZ_AUDF01000018.1 GCF_000425325.1 Rathayibacter toxicus DSM 7488 | reverse complement strand
CTGTCTATGTGGGTAAAGTCGCACCGCAGACGGGGTTCGATGGGGACTACTATCCTGGTGGAACTAACCAAACATATATACCAAACCCGTGGGACTTTGGAAAGGTAGTGGATTCATGGCCCCTCGCCCCGTAATAGAAAAGCGTAAAGAGGAATATGCGTAGGTCTTAGAAAAATTTTCCATTCTGCTCGTGACTGTAAGACGTAAACTAACTTCTGAACACTTTGCTTCTTATTCTCGCATGGTGAGAGAAGCGAATTCTTTGAGGGAGGTGCGAAAAATCTGCGCTGAAGTTCGAGAGGAATTTCTGGGTACCACGGGTGGTATAAGAGAAGCGTATGTCATCCGTTCTGACGGTGACATTGATCGTGAGGCTAGTCATGCTTACGACGCTGCTTTGCAGGAGGTGTGGAAGTATTCGTGTCCTTTGAGGTGGTTGATCTGATGTCAGGGAAAGTTTGGTTTTTTCTGGCTGCGGCAGCCTTGTGAGAAAAGGTTTAACCGTTTGATTGCGTGTGTGCCGTCGGGCTGACGGCGGTAGTGGTGCCGGGTTATCGTTCACGAATAGTGAAGGACGGTCCGGCGCGGGTGAACGAGATAGGGGAGCCCTTTCCGTAATCGCTATAGTGGCGTGGCAAGCTCACCGCCCTGTTGTATCGACGACGTGTGAACGTCTCGAAGCACGGCGGGTGGACGGGTTGATGTGTGAGCTTGGGACCACTGGACTCGTCTAGGGCGCGCGCACTACGACCCGGATCGCAGTTTCCAGGGCGCCTGACCTGCTGATTGGGATTTCAGTGCTGAGCCGGTCGGCCGGTGCTGGGGTGGCGGTGATGGCGGGTTTCACGGGATGAAGGCGGCGGTTGTGGCGGGTGCTGCGTCGGGTGGTGTGAGTGGTGGTGTGCAGAACACGTATAGAGCTATATGACGGGGCCGGGTCCGCATGATGTTGGTGGTGCTCTTCAGTCTGCTGCGGTAGGGACTGCGAGTGGTGCTTTGCTTGGTGCTGGCGGTGGTGCCGCCGGTCAGTTCGCTAGCCAAAAAGTGATGGGCGCCCTGGCCCATAATCCTGGTGCGGAAACTATGGCTATGGGACGATCCATGCCACAACGGGTCACACCGTATGCCCTGAAAAACGACTACGGGTATTATAAAGCACTACCTGATTCTGTTTATAAGGCAAGTAGAAAAGTATTGAAGGAAAAACTAAATGATAAAGCGCACGTTTGGGTCAATAAGAAGTGGATTGATTACCAAATGAAGCAAGGCAAGAATCTCGTCGATATTGGTGCGCCAGATGAGTTGCTCCGTCCACAGGGTCTTAAGCCGTTAGATCCTAGCGCTTACTATTCTATGGAGCTAGAGCGGGTTAAGGGTTATCCCCAGTACCGTCAGGATCCGCAGTCTCAATGGGATCTCCGGAAATGAAAGAGTCTTAAACATGACGAAAAAATATCAACCTGTTTATTTTAGGGTTGTTGGGCTACGTGAGTCAAAATGGTTACCGAAGCGTTTCAGAGACAGGATATATGAACTAAAGATAGGGGACTCTCCGTCAAAGTTGGTTACATTCTCTGAATTAGTTAAGGAGATCGGTGGCTCAAATAACGATCTATATTCTTGTGATTCGGAAGCGGGAAAACTTTTTGCTGCCGGGCAGTATGATTTTTGGGTTGATTACCCAGCATAACGTCTTTTAAGATGGATTGAACGCCTTCCGGAGACGAGGCGGTGCAAGAGGTGTTGGGTATTTCTTTGCCACGCGAATGTCGGCCGCTTTATTTTCGTTGAAAAATATTGGCTGAAATGTCTTTCCTTAAAGAGCTGCCGATGTGAATTCCGGATTGCGGCGAGGGCAGGATATAGGAAAGGTAGTGGATTCGTGGCCTCTCGCTCCGTGATTGAAAAGCGTAAAGAGAAATACGCTAAGGTCTTAGAAAAATGTTCTGTTCTCCTCGTGGCTGTAAGATTTGAATCGGCTTCTGAGCGCTTTGCTTCTTATGCTCGAATGGTGCGAGAAGCGAATTCTTTGAAGCAGGTGCGAAAAATCGGCGCTAAAGTTCGAGGAAACTTTGAGGGAACAACGGGAAATATAGAAGAAGCGTACGCCATCCATGCTGACGGTAGCGTTGACCGCGAAACTAATCACGCTTACCAATCTGCCTTGCGGGAGGTGTGGAAGTATTTGTCTCCTTTGAGGTGGTTGATCTGATGTTAGGGAAAGCGTGGCTTTTTCTGGCTACGGCAGTCTCATGAAAAGGGGCTTAACCGTTTGATTACGGCTGTATCAATGGCGTCGGCACCGCGACCTGCTCAGTGTCCATGGATGAGATCTACGTCCATACCGTGCTGGAACGGGCAGACGGCGCTACCTGGCAGGGCGACACCAACGACTATTTCGGTGTCAATCGCGAACAGAGCAACGCTGCCACAACGTGCAACAACGGCCCCGCCGTATTCCGGCTGCGTCTGAGCTATGTTCTTCGCGCCCCTTCTGGATATAGCCCCGCTTATTCCGCAAACACGGTCTACTCCATTTGGAAATCCGTCGCATGTGGAGTATCCAACGCGGTCACTCCCGTGGATATTCACACCCAGCTGGAAGACGAGCTACCAGCCATCACTGAAACAGTGATATTCCATCCAACCCAGTAATTACCTCCCCTACCTCCCCCCTCGGGGGACTTAGGCCGCATCTACTTCGTCGTAGATGCGGCCTAAGTCCTTTTGTGCGGCTTTAGTCCTCTTTGATGAACACCACCGTCTCGGTGACTCCCCCCTCTTCACCGGGCGTGCCGTGAATACGAGTGTGCCTACGTCGACCTACCATTTCACCGGTAGCGGTCTGGGCGTGATCTTCCCACTGCACGAAAATCTCGAACGTATCGAGACCGAGCCCACGCCCCCATGCCAGCACGTCCTCCACAGAATCAGCGCCAGAGATATCCCACTCATCCACCGCCCAATCTGGCGCGGACGCGTCACCACGATTAGTCCAGCCACGAACACGATAGGTCGCCACCGAGCCCGGCGGTACCCCAACAGCATCGAACGGGTCGGCTACAGAAATATTCATACTGGAAGATTCGCTTTCTCTCATGAAACTTAGCCGATACGACGGAACCCTACCTCGACAGGAAAGATACGGACCATCACGACTAGGACGGCTGATCCTTGAGTTTGGTCGAGGTCTGCGAGAATTCGATTTCGCCCGCCTCATGACAAGGTAGTCCGTACCTTCACGCGGTGTCGCTTCATTAGCGCCTGGAGGAGGGTAGGTGGGCATCGTCAGGGTGATCGTCCGACGGGATGTGGGTCCGGGTCGTTGTCGAAACTGTAGAGAAGACCCGACACCCACGCTCCCGATTTCAAAGTCAACGCAACCTCCACCACGCTCTCCTCTGAGTCGGTCGTGAACAGCTGAGTCCACGGAGAGATGTCGCGAGGGATATCCGATTCCCCAATCTTCTTGAGCCCCTTCTTGAAGGCCCACTTCGATCCCATCAGTCGACCCAGAAGGGTAGCCAGGACGAGCGCCACGACCGCGAGGAAGATCGCAATAGGCCAGTTTTCGCGCCCCCAGGTCAGATTTCCGCCCAGCAGATCTCCTACCGTGTTCCTGAACTCGGGGCAGAACGCAGCAACGATCGCGGTGACGAGACCGAGTACCGCGGCGCAGATCGCACTAACGAACACGACCGTGGCCGTCTCGCGCAGCGCGGATTTCTTGGAGACAGCACGGTGTCCTTCGCGCGCGAAAATAAACGCGATACCTGGGAAGAGCGCGAAGACGTGCAGGGCACCCCCAGATCGACGTAGGCAACTGGTCCACCTGAGGAGAGAATGAGAGTCAGGAGTTTCGAGCATGACGAACGTACAGCCCCGCCAATACCGCACGACGGAACCGCGGCAGACGCAGGAGCGCGGAATCCGGCCGACCCGCGTCCAATTCCAGCTCGTCCGGCGGTCGGCATCGTTTCAGATAAAACCGGTAAAGCTTCCTTTTCCGCAGCGGATTGATATCTTGCGTGATGTCGCAATCGGAAAGCTGATTTACTCCCGTTAATCTCTTTGTCGGGAAGTACCGAACCTCCGTGCCCCGTGGTCAACGTGAGTGACACCGATCAGCCCTGCCACCACACTGTGCCCGCGATCAGGTATCTACGCAAAAAGGGGATTAACCGTTTGATTACGGCTGTCCCGTTGAGTTGCTCGTGCGGATGACGCCTGGGTCATCTTTCACGAATGTGACGGATGATTTGGCGTGGATGAATGGTCCTGCGGGGTTCTTGTCCCATAAGAATATGAAGAACTTCGGTAAATGGGTTTACCGTTCCGGTTGCCCGCAGGAGTCACGGACGCTGTGCAAGGCGGGAAACATTGACGTGTACCATCCGGGTCAGTGGTGGTCCACGGATGCTTCGCGCAGCCTGACACAGGTGCGGGAATCCCTACCCGCTCGCGTGAAAGAAAGATCCTTCGCCGTGTATAGTCAATTCGATTTTTAAGGCCGAGGTCCCTTCCGGTATGCCTGTTTATACAGGTAAAGCCGCTCCAAAAACACGATAACCAGTGTCAACTTTGTAGACGGCGGTGGCCGCACCTCCGCACTGGGATGGTCGTACACCGGTTCATCTACGGGCCAGGGCATCAGCGGCAACACCGGCTGCGGGCTTGGCTGACAACTATGTGCCGTGTGAGAGGTCGGCTCCACCGGGACCCGCCCTCTCACCTTCCGAGAGGTTTTCTCCGATGCGCACAGCGGCGACAATCCCTCAGCGCCATGTCGTCGGTATCGCTGCCGTCCTCGGCTCCATCATTCTGGCGGTGGCAGTGTCGCCGGTCTGGCTTCTTGCCACCGTCGCACTCACCGCTATCACCCTCATCCGTTACGTCGTGCTGATCTGGCGCAGCGGCCATAGTGAGCCCGCGATGATCCCGCTCGCGCTCGTCAACCTCATCGTCCTGACCGGCGCGATAGCATGCGCGCTCAGCTCCCGCTGAAACGCCACCGAAACACGCAGCAAACCTGGCCACGACCCGCAAGATTTTCCCGTCTAACAGCGGTACGCTTCACCGCATTCACCCGGTTCGACCTCGCTGCTGCCACCGCCGACTTGCGAGAGGCGACGGGTGTGGCAGGCCACCGGCACGGGCCCAGGTGCCACTGCGGTTCGCTGTTGCACCTCGGGCGCCGCCGAGACCTCTGAAACCTCCTCCGAAAGGCACCACGATGTACCGCACCATGCTCAGCGGGAAAATTCACCGGCTCACCGTCACCCACGCCGACCTGCACTATGTCGGCTCCGTCACGATCGATCGTGATCTGATGGAGGCGGCGGACCTGCTCCCCGGTGAGCAGGTCACCATCGTTGACATCACGAACGGTGCGCGCCTGGAAACCTATGTTCTGGAGGGTGAACGCGGTAGCGGAGTAGTCGGCATCAACGGTGCCGCTGCCCATCTGGTGCATCCGGGCGATCTGGTCATCGTCATCGCCTACCAGCAGGTCCCGAGCGTCTCCGCTAAAGACTTTGTGCCTCACGTTGTCCATGTGGACGAAAACAACCGGGTTATCTCTCTCGGCACAGACGCCGCGGAGGCTGTGACCAACGACGTCGAGCGTTCCCCCTTCACAACGACCCTTCTCTAGCGACCGGCGTTCGGCAGCTGCGCTTGTCGCGTTCACATCGCCACAGAAGTCGATCTCAACCGCCGACTTCTGCTTGCCGTCGGCCTACAGGAGTCGGCGAAATGGATTGCACGAAATGCATTTCTCCTGCCACGCTGGCAAAGCCGCGGCCGACGGTGACGGGCACCGGTGTACGCCGGGGGAGCTGGGTGCTAAACAGTGAGCCGTCCACATCGAGATTCGGTTGCAGGAAGAGGCCGCACCGCGATTTAGTGAGCGCTTTCGTCCAATGCGAGTACTGGCCACGCAATTCTGCCGCGCGACCTGCCGCAATGATGCAGAGTCCGGGTTTGCCCGAGGTGATGACATTATTCATTGCCTGATCCGGATCCTCCCAGCGTTCCGCGTCGTCGATTAACAGCAGCACGGGTTTCGATTCCATCCGAAGCGAGGCGAGAAGACCGCGGAACTCGTCCTCGCCGACGGCGATTTTGTCCAGACCCGCCTCCACGAGCGGAGAACGTCGATCACATACTCCCCAAATCGCGACCGGACTTTCGGCAGTCACCGCAGCTCGCGCCGCCTCCGCCAGCGCCATAAGCACCGTTGATTTTCCTGAACGGGCCGCTCCGCAGATGAGGACGTGTTCGCCCTCATAGAGTTCGAAGGAGATGGGGGCGAGGTTGGCTTCGGCCAGACCGATCGGGATTGACCAGGGTTCGCCGCCGAGGCGTGCGCTGACGCCGAGCGCGCTCACTGCCACCCGATCGGGCAGTGTCCCGATTGCACTGCTCTTGGCCGTGGTGTTCGGCCAGTTGGTTTTTACTTCGGTGACGGCTTCTGGCAGGGAAAGTGTTGGCGTCGCAACATGAGTCTGCAAGAACGAGCTGGCGAGCACGCACCGCCCCGGCACAGCCGCCGGAGCATGCTGTGCTTTCACGCCGACGATGGCGTAGTCGTGAATGTCTGCGAGCCGGAACAGCCACTTTTGCGTCGTTACCTCCTCCATGACTGACGGAATCGCTTTGGCTCGCGTGGTCGTTACGGCAAAGTGCAGACCCAGTTCAGGGCCGTCGGCGTACGCGCGATACAGCCCGTCGAGAAGTTCCAAGCCCTCAATGTCTTGGAATTCATCCTTGAGAGTTGCCAGTCCGTCGATGAGGACAAGCGTGCGGCGACGGGCATCAGCGCTGGCGCGGCGCCTGCGCACTTCATCGCGCAGGTGCCGAAGGAATCGGGTCTGCTTTTCATGGGCTCCCGCTCCGGCCCCCACGTAGGCGACCGTGTGCGGTAATGCTTCGAGGGGCGCCCCATCGCGTGAAGCGGCATCGAGGATGAAGAGGTCCAGTTCCTCCGGAGAGAAATGCCGAGCGGCAGTCAATGCAATCGTGGACAGCCCAGTGCTGGTCCCGCTACCGGGAATTCCGATGAGGAGCAGATTTCCTTCGCGCAAATCCCAGCCGCTGGGAATCTGTCGCTGTCGGTCAGGATCGTCAGAGAGCGCGATCTGCACCACGTCATTGACAACCCGTCCGAGTTCCGGCTCCTCGGCATCGCCGAAGCCTCCGAGTGCCACCCGCTCGCCGAGCGGTTCCGGCCAGACCGGGCGAGGAGGCGCGAAACCGGCCTGGGCATTCGCCTCGACCACGGCGTCAATCAGCAAATCAAGGTCTGTGGGAGCATCCTCGTCAGCGACGACCGGGGCGGAGACGCCCATGGATGCTCCCGAGAACGACACCGGTCGCACCTCCACCGCCCACTGCACCTCCGCCTCAGCCCGGCCAGTGACCAGCGCGGTCTGCACAGGGGTGATGTCGTTCTGGCCGAGTTTGACGTAGGCGCGCCCGGTCTGCGCCCGCCCGATTTCGGCCGCGTCCGGTACCCCGATGACGTTGTTCGAGTCGTCGCGACTCTGCACACGCAGCGCGACCCGGAGATTCGTGTTCGCAAGAATGTCATCGTTAACCACACCGGCCGGACGCTGAGTGGCGAGGATCATGTGCACTCCGAGCGTGCGGCCGACGGCGCCCACGCTGACGAGCGAGCGGAGCACTTCCGGATACTCCTTAGCTAGCATCGCGAACTCGTCCACGACCAGGAGAAGCCGTGGCATCGGTTCGGCGGGACGGGTTGCCCAGTAAGCGTTGATGTTGTCGATGCCCTCGCCTGCCGCCTGGAACACGCGCTGGCGTCGCTCCATTTCGGCTTCAAGCGAGCGCAGGGCGCGGTCGGCGAGTTGCGCGTCAAGGTTGCTGACCGTGCCGATTGTGTGCGGCAGCCGTTCGCAGGCGGCGAACGCGGCGCCTCCCTTGAAGTCGATCAAAATGAAACTCAGGCGGGTCGGGTCATTGTTCGCCGCCAGTCCAGCGACAAAGGAGCGGAGGAACTCACTCTTGCCCGAACCGGTCGTGCCTCCCACCAATCCGTGTGGACCATCCTTGACGAGATCGAGGACGAGCTGCCCGCCCTCCCCAAGACCAACCGGCGTCTGAATCCCGGTGGCCGAGCGCCACCATTCCTGCACGCGTGTCGGCGTGAGACGGTCTGCGCCCAGCAACGGCGGTAGACGCACCAGCGAGGGGAGGGCTCCGCCGACGACCACAAGTTCAGGATCCTCGAAGCGGGCGAGGTCGCGGGCGCACTGTTCGGCGGCGGGGACGCTGAGACCAGCGAGCACAACATCCTCGATACGGACGCGCTCGCCCGGCCGATCGAGGGAGCCGGCGGCGTCGGGATCAACGGTGATAATGACCGTGCAGGAGGCGGGCAGCTGCTCAGCCGACGTGGCAATAACGATCCCCGCGACCCGTGTTCGCGGCGTGCGCTCGCCTCGCCCGTGGCCGAGTAACTCGCGCGCGGGGGCGTCTCGACCCTCGGTGAGTACGTCGGAGTCAAGGACGAGCAACATACCGGGAGCGGCGTGCCCGTCGATACCGTCGCGGAGCCCGCGCAACAGTTCGGTGCTGCGCTCGCGTCGGTCCGAAAGCCAGCGTTGCCCTGATCCACCGCCCTGCTGTTTGCTGTGTGGTAGCCAGGCCGCCCAGCTCCAGTCGGTGTCGCGGCCGGTGTCGCAGAAGACGCCGATGGTCAGATCGGCGGGTCCGCAGTGCACAGCCGCCTGACAGGTGAGGCTGCGTGCGAGCGCGAGAGCGCCGACGCGGTCACCGACGATCCCCACCACTCCGGCGTCACCGAGATCCACGGCGACGGGGGCGGAGGGGATGACGCTGTTCTCGACGATCTCGCGCACCTCGTTCTCAAGGCGAGGACCGGCACGGTCATCCAGTCGTGGGCGCCACGGCACGTCGCCTGTCCCCGCATGCAAGGTAAGGATGTCGGGCGCTCCCGTGCGACGCTGCCACAGTGTTGTCGTCGGCAGAGCGGCGCGACGCAGGATCGTCGCCGGGTCAGGGATTTCCTCGCGCAGTCGCTCGTGCTCGGCAGCTGCCGAGCACGCGAGGTCATCCTGAAATGTCTGTAACGCGGCGGTGAAACGCTCCTCCTCGGCGCGGGCGGAGCGCGCATGGCGGTGCTTCTGCTCGAACCACATGCCCACGCCCGCGAGAGGGCTGAGCGCTGCAAAGAGGGCGTAGCGGGCATCGCCAACAATGAGGACCATGGCGAAGGCCAGCACGAGCGGGGCGGCGACGGTGATGATGCTGAACTTGTTCGCCGCGCTCACCTGTACCCGGGTCGGCGGCACAACGGCGTCGTCCGAGCCGGGCTGACCTGGGCGTGGGGGACGGTTGAAGGGGACTGTCGCGGCCGCGGTGACGTTGCGCAGCGATCCCGGTTCTGGCGCCCGCGGCTCATCTAACGCAGGCCGTAGCAGTGCCGTTGTGCCTCCGGCGATCACGACGGCAGGCTTCGAGACGAGGATCCCTTCAGATTCAACGCGTGCGCCGTCAACGAACGTGCCGTTGGTGGAGCCGGCATCGGCGACGCGGATCCCGTCACCGTCACGGGTCACGGTGAAGTGTTCCCAAGAGGCGCTCTCCGTTTCGAGGACCAGGTCGGCCTGGGGAGCGCGACCGGCCGTGAGCGGACGACTCCGCGGGATACCAACAATGCGGCCAGCGTTCAGACCGCCGGAGAGGGTCGCGCTCCAGCCTCTGACGACCTGCGGTCGCTCGGGCGCCGAGCGGGCGATGCGTGTCCCTTCGAGCAGGAGTATGTCGGCAAGGGGAGTGTCAGCGCGGTGTACCGCGCTATCAACAGTTAGGGATGTGTCGCCGGCGAGGGTGTTACCTGTTGCTGTAGCCACCAGGTCGCCGAGCGTTGCTCCAACGCGGTGCCTGCCCAGCTCGAGGTCGTGTCGCTCGCCATCGATCTCGATCAGCAGTCTCACTGAGACGCCCCCTGTTTTTTTTCGTTTCCGGCGAACCAGAGCAGGGGAGGCGTGGCTGTTGCGGCGCGAAGACCGAGGTTTTGACGAGAGGCGTGCAGAGTGAGTACCGCGCCGGTGAGCGCTGTCGGTCGGCTGAAGTCGAGGGGCGGACCGACCAGTCCGTTCGAGGCGTTCAGCATCAGTGTGGACAGCGTCGTGGCCAGGGCCGCGGGCTCTGCGCTACCTGCCGCCCCTGCTCCGCGAACGAGAGCAACGACTGCGTCGTGGCTGCGAGAGTCGGCGGCAGAAGCCACCTCAGAGAAGGGACGGTCACCAAAGAGCGCGGTCACGTGTGCATCATCGGCAGCTATCCTCAACCCCGCCAGAAAAGCCGACATGGCGCGGCCGTTTTCACCGTTTTCGAGGGCACTGGCGTCGCCCGAGGCGACACCGACCGTGCTCATCTGGCTCGAGAGCGTGCCTTTCGCGGCGGTGACAGCAGGAGCGAAGGCGGGACTTTGCGCCTCCGGGGTGAGAACGATCGGCGTTGTCCCGCTACCTGCTTGGAGCGCGGCGACCGCAGCTGCCTGCATCTCTGCCGAGCCGGTCACCAGGATTCGATCGGCCGGTTTGTCGCCAGTGAGTTCCGCTGTGACTGCTGTGGTGAAGGCGCCAATGTCCTGGCCGACAGCGAAGTGGAGTATCACCGCGGGGTCGATGCCGTCGGGTGTACCTCCGCCGGCATCGACGAGTAGAACGCGTGAGGCGTCATGCAGCGTTGACGCCAGCGCCGAGTCGATCTGATGCTCAGTCGGACCGCTCAACCAGCTGTGCTCGTTAAGAGCAGTGGTGTTGGTGGCGTAGGGCAGGATCGAGGCCAATCCATGAGTGTGTGCGGCCGCAGTCGCGGCAGCGACATGGGACCCGCTCGTCGCGATGACCAAGCCTGAAACATTGCGCTTGGCGAGCTCGTTCACTGCTGCTGTTGCTCCATCGGAGGTGCCGTGATCATCGGCTGCAAGGAGCTGGACCGTGACACCGCTCGCCGCGAAACGTTGGGCGGCAACGACGGCACCGTTGGCGGCCTCCTTCCACTGAGATCCTTCACCCGGAGCGGAGCTGAGCGAGACAACAACTCCAATCGAGAGCTGTTCTGGCGCCGAGCTACGGGCAAGTTCGACGGGCACCGCGACGAAGTTGCCCGTCACCTGATTGGGGCGCGAGAACGCCCAGATGGTTGCGCCTCCGCCGAGCAGGATCACCCCGCACACGGCTCCGATGAGCAGGAGCTGTGTGCGTTTACTGCTGGGGCGTAAGTGTTCTCGCCACCGATGAACGCCCTGTTCTCCTTCTCGTCTGCGTCGCCTCGGTAGAGGTTTCATGACTGGCCGCCGATGCGAAAGGAGTACACAGTTTGGGTCTGAACCCCGTTGGGTGTGCCGAGGTGGAATGCGGGCAGCGCGGCTCCTGCAGTGAGAGAAGCACGGGATTGTGCTTGCGCCAGGAGGATCCCGGCGATGTCCTCGGAGCGCACATTCGAGTATCCCTGGGCGCTTTGCGAGGCCAGCGCGAGCTGAACGTCGGCCGCACCGACTTTCGCAGCGCTTGTTGTCATCGAACCGAGTAAGCCGGAGCCGTTTGTCGAGCGGTCGCCGAGATCAAGCAGCACTTTATGCAGGTCTGCCACGAGGAGCGCGGAGGCGGCGTCGGTGTCGCGTGTGGATGCGCCGATGGTCGTGTCGATCGTGGCGAGAGAGGCCTGGGTCTGCTCCGAGACGGCAGTGCTGATGCGTTTTTCTGCCTTGTCGAGATCGGCGTGTTCTTTGTTGACGGTGTTCGCTCCGTCGCTTGTGATTTTGTCGGCGGTCTGGCGAAGCCCCGAGACGGAGCGGTCGAACATCGCTGAGATTTCGGCAACGTCGTCCTTGGACTGCTCGGAGACCCGGCGCGCTTGCTCGTCGAGCGCTGCCGTGATGGCGGCCGAGGCCGCAGCATCGGCGGAGGCGAATGCTTTCTGCACTGCGGGAGTGAGGGCTTCCTGCTGTGCCTCAAGGGCAGCGGTGCGAGTACCGAGTTCTTTGCGCTGTGCGGTGAGTGCCTCAACCTGTTGGTTGAGCGAGGTGATCAAGGCGCTCTTTTGCGTGTCCTGAGTGCCTGAATTCGTGCCGATCGTTGCGAGAGTAGTGCGGAGGTTAGCGGCGCTTACTCGCAGAGCGGCGATTGCTTTTCCTGCTCCGTCGGGTCCGGCAGTTGTGGTTACTGCCCCCCAAGCCGTCGCCTGTGCGGCGAGGCGAGTGGCCATCGGCGCCTGGTAGCCCGGCGGTGGGGTGAGTTGACTTTTGCCTTGGCAGGATTTGTCGGTGAGGTACGACCGGAGTTGCTCGACGGATTTTTCCGACAGCAGAGCCTCTCCGGGAAGCAAGCTCGCCGACGGGGTCGATGTCATCCCGGGTAGCAAGGTGCAGAGGCGCTGTGCCAGCTCTTCATTCTGAGCCGCCATCGATCCCGGAGTTGTCACCGTTCCGAGCTCTGCCGTCGCAGTTTTTGCTGTGTTGGCGATGGTGGTGAACCCTGTATCCAGGGTGGTGGTCTCGGTGTCGAGGGTGTCGAGCGATTTGTTGAGCGTGACGATTTGTTGGGCAACGGTGCTGCCTGGTATTGCGGTGCCCAGCGCTTTGGTCGCCGCTGCTACGTCATCAACTCGCGCCGACAGCGTGTTGAATGCCGAGCTGACACCTGTCATCAGCTCGGGCTGTAGCGAGTGGACCAGCTTCTCACCGTCCTCCAGCATTTTTGCCAGCACGACGTTGACCGCCTTATTGGACGTGAAGAGTGCGCAGGTCAGGGACGTCCTGGTGCAGCGTTCAGTGCTGGGATTTTCGGGCCCTACCGTGTCACGGACCGCCTTAACAACCTGGTGTTTGCAGGCATCAGTGGCGGTCGCGTAGTTGTCCAGTTCCGAGGTGAGACGCAGCAGGTTGGCGTAAATGGTGGTTGCTGAACTGGTCGGTTGGCTAGCGACCGCGCAGCCGGTGCCCGAGACCGTGGTGTGTGGAACGGTGGCTGAGGTGTCACCGAGCATTGCATCAACGGCGGCGAGTGCCTGGGAGAGCTGCTGCACTACGTCGGAGCGTGTCTTCGAGACGGTCGAGGACAGATCGCTCTGCAGCGTGGTGAGTTGGCTTTTGAGACTCTGCATCGAGCTTGTCGTCGAGGCGGTGCTCTCGCGCAACTCCTGCGCCGTGCGCACGCCGAGTGTCGCGGCGGTGGAGTCCAGCGAGCTGCGCACCTGCGTGATGGTGGTACCGGCGCGGGTGAGGATTTCGTTCACGGACGAGATGACGTCGATGGTGCGCCGTTCCAGCGCTAACTGCGAGGTCGGATCCTGGTCGAACGCTGCAGTGAGCGCGCCACGCAGAGTGGGGTCGGTAGAGAGTCCCGGCTGTACGGCGAGGTCAAAGGTCGGAACGGTGAAGTTGTTGACATTGGCGACCAAGGTCAGTGTCGCCGTTGCTCCTCCTGCGGGTGGTGCCAAGAGAGAAGCCCACTGCACCACAGCATCGCCTGACTCGTTGCGGCTGAGCACCCCATTGGTGAGGGTGCCGTCGGATCCGGAGGCGGTGGTCACCACCTGGCTTGGCGAGACTCCCGACAGTGCAGTCGAGGCGGCGAGGGTGAGCGGTGCTCCGACGAGGGCTTGTTGGCTTCGCGCTTGCCCAGCGACGTCGTACTGGACGTCCTGTGCTTTGACGGTGAGGTTTTCAACGGCCACTGTGATCTCGACCCGCCCCGAGTATCCCTTGAGCACTGAGAGGTCGGTCCCGCTGCTGTCGGTTGTTCGGTAGGTGGTGCGGACGCGAATCGGCAGATCTCCCGCCACTGCTGACGGGTCATAGGACGTCTTGGTTGTGTTGGTCTGGGAGGAGTCGGAGCCGACAGCGATGGCGGTCGCGTCGATGGCGCGCACCGCGTTGTTCGGAGCGACCGTCACGGAGACCGACTGGAGCATCCGTGTCGGTTCGATCGGAGCTTTCTCAGCGGTGCAGCCGGAGAGGGTGACCAGCAGCCCGACTACCAGGGTTGCGGATGTCACGCTGAGAACCCGATTTCGGTTCGCTGTCGTTCGCATCGTTTCGCTCCTCGTTTTTTCGTGTCTCCGCCTCGATCCAGCGCTGAGACAGGCGTGTCCGCAGGGCTTTTGGGCGGGAATGGATCACCAGTCTGGCTGAGTGATCCTCGCAGGAACTTACCGGTCAGGTGGGGTTGTCGTCGTATCGCGACCAGTGGTGTGGCGTGCAGCGACCGTTCTGTGGCGCAAATCGTCGTTCCGGCACCCCGGTAGGTCTACCGTTTCGATTCGAGTGCGTCTCGGTTTAGGGGATGCAGAGTCGGAAAAGTAAGGGGCTTAGTAGTGTCTGATGTGTTGCGCGGAATCGCGGAGGATGTGTCGTTTGATCAGGCAACCGCGGAGAAGCTGAGTGCGGCGTTTTCATCAGCGGCATCTCTGGTGGAGGGTCAGGCGGGGTCGCGCGACGCGTCCGTTACTGCGGCACTGGTTCACTTCAGTGGCCGGTTTGCGGACGTGTTCCGCTCCAACGCACAAGTCGCGTCCGCTGATGCGACCAAGGTGGTGGAAAGCCTCCGGAAGGTCGCGGAGGGTGCTGACCTGTTGGCGGAGGAGGCCCGTAAGGAGCAGCGGCGTCGCGTCGTTGCTCGGGAGTGGAAGCAGCAGCAGGAGCAGCGCAACTGGCTGGAGAAGGGCGCTGAGGCTCTGTTCGGCACGGAGAGTCCGCCGGTCGGGCCTGCTGCGAACCCGGTGGGCTGGGAAACTCCCGCGCCGACATCGAGTGGCACCCGCGAGATCCCGTTCGCCGGTGGCGGCGTCGCTGGTGGTGTCTCCTCGGCCGATCCGGATGACCTGCGTACCTTCGCGGATTCTGTCCGGGCACGCAATCACGTGCTGGAGTACCTCTCGGGAACGTTGCGGGGATGCCTCACGGATTTCGCCACGCTGTGTCGGTGGGGAACGCTGTCCGCTGATGGCGTTGTAGGTGCGCTCGACTCCTGGCTGGCTGCCAATGAGGCCGATGCGAACTGGTCGCGAACGCTTGCCCATGCCTTCGCAGCGGCCGGCGGGGAGGGAGTGGTGTCCACGCTGTCCGATAGCGCGCTCGCCGCGACGCTTGCGGCAGCGGGAGTGTCGGTTTCGCGGCAGGACCTCACGATTGACCCGCCACAAGTTTTCGGTGCCGCCCCGACGTCGGGATATGCGGATGACCCGGTGAATACTGCGACCGGAAACTTTATTGAGCCAGAAGTTGATCTGGCCTTTGGTAGCGGCGCTGCCACGCTTGCTTTCGGTCGGATGTATAACTCACTCTCGGGCGAGGTGGGCGGTTTTGGTCCCGGCTGGGCGTCGATGGCCGAGATGCGGCTTCATCTGAGCGATGAGGCAGTTATTTTTGTGACCGCTGACGGCAGGCACATGCATTTTCCCCGTTCCGGTGAGGGCTGGGATCGCGCAATTGGCGGGAACTGGTGGCTGAATCGTGAACTGAGCGAGGGCGTCGAGATCTTTGTGGTCTCGGATAACGCCGGTGGGCGCTGGGAATTCTCGACGTCAGGCCGATGGCTGGGTTCTCGCCGTGGGCCCGGTACCGGGGTGCGCGCTGAGCGCGACGAGGTGGGCAGGCTTGTCGGAATCACGCACGAGCGTTCTCGGAGTGTGAGTATCGAGTGGGTGGGGGAGCGGATTGTCGTTCTTCTCGCCTCCGATGGTCGGCGGGTGGAGTACGGCTACGACAATTACGGGCGTTTGAGTGCGGTGCGCGGTCCGGCCGGAATTCGCCAGTATCGCTGGAATGACCGCGGGGTTATTGACGCAGTAGTGGACGCTTCGGGCGTGCTCGCTGTCGAGAATATTTATGACGCATCTGGCCGGGTAGCGGTGCAGCGTTCGGCGTTTGGACGATTAACGCGTTTCGCCTACTTGCCGGGCCGGATCACTGTGGTGTCGGATCAGAATGGTGCGCGGTCGAATTCGTGGATTTCTGATGCGAAGGGCCGAATTGTGGGGATCGTGGATGCCCACGATCAGCGTCAATCAATGTCGTATGACGCGCACGGGAACCTTATTTCGGTAACGACACGGGATAAATCCGTGACCGCTCATTCCTACGATGAGCGTGGTCGGCGAATTCGCACAATGACCGCCAGCGATGCGGAGGTGAGTTACGGCTACGACGAATTCGACCGGGTTACCGCGGTGGTCGCCGAGTCCGGGGCAATTACCAGTTATGAATATGCGGATTCGCAGGAGCGGAATCCGTCGGTGATTGTTGATCCCGAGGGTGGCCGGAGCCGATTGACCTGGTCGCAGGGTCTGCTCACGCAGGTGGTGGATCCGGTCGGGGTGACGCTGCGTTTCGAGTACGACCAGCACGGTGAACTGGTGGCATGCCGTGATGCCCTCGGCGGTGTTGCCCGATTGGAGCGGGACACCGCAGGCCGGGTGCTGGCCGCTATATCGCCCTCGGGCGCGCGGACGGAGTACCGCTATGACGACTCCGGCGCGCTGGTGTCACGTCGTGATGCGGAGGGGGCAACCTGGCGGTATGAGCGCGGCCCGGGCGGTCGCCTGGTGGCCATTATTGATCCGCTGGGGGCGCGGACCGAGATGGAATACGGCGAGCACGGCGAAGTGATCCGCACTGTTGACCCATTAGGGCGCGCTATTGGCCGGGAATTCGATGATCTCGGCAATGTGGTGGAAGCGACATTGCCCGATGGTGAAAAGTGGAGTTTCGTCTATGACGCGCTCTCTCGGTTGGTGGAGAGCGTCGATCCTGGCGGGCATTCCTGGTTGCGGGAATATGACCGTGAGGGTGCTCTTGTCGCGACGGTGGATCCCACCCAGGTACTGCGCACCGTCACCTCCGACGGGTCGAGCGTGATCGTTGCCGATGCGGGTGCCTCGACGAAGGTGTTTTCGGACCCGCTGGGTCGGCCCACCCGGGTGGAGGAGGCAGACGGTTCCGGCGAGGTCACCGTATACGACCGCTGCGGTCGCCCGGTCGAGGTTCTTGATCCCGATGGTGGTTTGACGCTGCTTCGTCGTGACGAGGCCGGCCGCGTTGTCGAGGTGGTGAGCCCATCGGGGGCGGTCACTCGGGCGGAGTATGACCCGTGCGGGCGTCGCTCGGCAGTGATCGAGCCTTCCGGTGCGCTGACCCGGTTCGAATATGACGCGGACGGTCGCCAGATCAGAAAGATCGGGCCGACCGGTGATGTGGAGCGCATCGATTACGACCGGGTCGGACGAGTGATTGCCCGGCACACTCCTGGCCGGGGGGTCTCGCGTTTCGGTTATGACCCCCTGGGCCGAGTCGTCCGGACGCGGGATTCTGTCTACGGTTTACGGCGGTTCCGTTATGACGCGGCCGGGCAACTCGTTGAAGCGATCAATGGTGTCGGTGGTGTTACCCGTTACGGCTATGACGAGCGTGGCCGAAATACGACGATTGTTGATCCGCTGGGTGGAGTGACTCGACGCGAATTCGATGCGAATGATCATGTCGTTGCGCAAACGGATCCGCTGGGTCGTACCGCGCTGGCAAAGTATGACGCTGCGGGGCGCCTGATCGCACAGCAGGAGCCGGATGGGGCGCTGCTGGAGTGGGCCTACGACCGGGCAGGTCGGGAAACGACCCTGCACGTGAATGGCCGTTTGTCCTCGAGCACCGTACGGGATTTGCCCGGACGTACCGCGACCGTCACCGAGAGCCTCCCGAGCGGTGACACGGTGGAGCACGTCGTGCGGTTTGATCGTCGCGATCGACTTGTCGAGCGCACCCGTAATGGTCGGGGTTTGCGGTGGGAATATGACGCGAATGGTGCTCGGAGTGCGGTTATTGGCCCCGATGGCGCCAGAACGGTATATGAACGCACGAAAAATGGCCAGATTAGCGCGGTTGAGCATCCTCGATTAGGGCGGGTGGAGTTCCACTATGACGCGTCCGGTCGGTTGTTAGAAACTATGGCCGATGGGGTGGTGCATGCGTTTTCGTACACCAACGGTTTTCTTACCCGACACAATAGAACCGGTCGTGATCGGGAGAAATCGACGACGCTTCTTGATCGCGATGCTGATGGTCGTATTACCGGTATTCGCAGTGACGACCGCCACACGTCGTATGAGTACGACGGTGCTCATCAGCTGATTGCCGCGCGGAGCAGCGACGGCAGCGACCGCACCTGGCGATATGACCGCGCGGGTCGTCTGGTGGGCGAGATGACGCCGTTGGGGGTGTGTCAGCGTGAATATGACGCTGCTGGGCAGCTGGTGAGGTCGACGCTGGAGACTGCGAATTCGGCGGTTGTGACGACGGATTATGACTACGACTTGGTGGGTCGTCGGACGTCCAGTGTGTCGTCGCGTGGCGACCGGTGTCATTACGCGTGGAGCGCTGAAGGGCATTTGGCGGCTTTGGCCGTGAGTGGTCCTGACACGGTGTCGCGGGTTATGAGTGTGCATGTTGATGCGTTGGGTGAGTTGGCTTGGGCGGGGTCGAGTGAGCTGTGGTGGGATCGTGCTGCTGATTATGGGGCGCCTTTGTTGGCGATTGACGATATTGCGGTGGTGGCGGGTATTGGTGATGGTTGGCAGGACGCGGGGTGGCGTGGTCAGCGGGCTACTCGTGTGGAGGATCCGTGGGTGGGTGGTGTGGTTCCGGGGGTGGATGTTCCGGGGGGTTTGGCGGTGTCGTCGTCGGGGGATTTGTTTGTTGGTGGTGTGGAGTGGTTGGGGGCGCGTGGTTATGACTCGGTGACGCGTTCGTTTGTGAGTCGGGATCCTGAGGAGTCGGTGGCGGGGGCGGGGTGGTTTGGGAATCCGTATTCGTATGCGGGTAATGATCCGTTGCATTCGGTGGATCCGACGGGTTTGAGTCCGGTGACGGATGCGGAGTTTTCTGCGTATGCGCATGGGAGTCAGGG
>NZ_AUDF01000017.1 GCF_000425325.1 Rathayibacter toxicus DSM 7488 | reverse complement strand
CTTACCCACAAAGTTCACCTGGGTATGAGGTGAGGGTGCGTTGCAGGTCGACGCACGTCTGTGGTTGCGGGCCATCAAAGGACCATATGTCGCAATGCTCTTGCGAACGAAGCGACCGGCATGGGCTCAATTGCAGGGGTGTCGCGATAGAGCTTCGGCGTTTTGCCAGGGTGACGGGGCCGAGTAATTCCTTACCGCCAGGTTTAGCGCTAGTCACAGTATCGCAGATTATCGGCGAGATTCACGAGGTTATTGCAGGCACCCTCACAAAGAACCAAATCGACCTTAAAAATATTTTCATGAAAGCCATGGCAGCCCTGGATAAAGCACATTTAGCTTGCTCGCCCATAAACAGAAATACCAAACATGCACTCCCGAAAAGCACAAGAAAATCAATCGTAACGTCCAGGTTTTCTTCTACCCGAGTAGTCGCATTCTGACAAACATCGATTCGGCTCCCGACGGCCGAGACAACAACCTAAACAATCCTCATGATCACCTAAGGTACCTACCATAACCCCATCCGAAAAATTATTTTCCCCACGCACGAAAATTATTTTTAATGAGAAAATTATGAATCCCGTATTGCGCTCTATTGCTCTCCTCGCCCTATTTGTCTTAGTCGGTGCTATTAATTTTACCTCTCGAGAATTTCCAGCTACCGCAGTTCCGCATGCCCCGTCCAGTCAGGAAGTGAGGTCGAATAAAACCACCGACGAAATAACTGGAGCAACCACACTTCCGACCATCTCAGAGGACAGCCCGCGGACGGAAGCGAACAGCGTCGACACCCTCGCCAACGCTGTCGCGCAGCACGCGCACCACATCGTTATTACCAAGTCCCTCTACGGTGGCCCGGTGCCGATCCAGATCACCCTCCGCGACCCCAAAGGAAGCAATACGGTGATCGAGGGTGTAAATGGTACGACGAAGTTGATCAATATCCAGATCCGCATTATTGATAACTCTTACTCTGGCGCCATACATGACCTTATTGTCCGTAATCTTACCCTTCACGGCAACATCAGCGATCTGACGAACCTCTCCGGTTCACATACTGTGGCCCCCGGTACCGGGCCGAACTATGAAGCGGTGTCCATTCGGGGTGCTCGGAACGTTCTTATCGACCACATCACCGCGTACGACACTACGGATGATCTGATGTCCGTCACCTCTCAAGCAGATCAAGTCACTATCTCAAACTGCACATTGTTTTATAGCCGTTCTTTTGCCGATATTAACCCTTCAATCAGGTGGAACTGGGGATTCGGCCCACAACCTTTAGCCGAAGAACGATTGGGCATCCTAGTGGGTAAGGGAAGATCTGACGGCTATTTATACACAAATAAACTGCATGTCACACTTTCTCATAACCACATCGGACCATTGGTTCGTGGGCGGCCGCTTTTGCGCGGCAATGTTCACGTTGTGGGTAACACTTTCGACAAT
Organism: Rathayibacter toxicus DSM 7488; assembly: GCF_000425325.1. GTDB lineage: Bacteria > Actinomycetota > Actinomycetes > Actinomycetales > Microbacteriaceae > Rathayibacter > Rathayibacter toxicus. Next base: position 21,359 of record NZ_AUDF01000017.1, on the reverse strand, counting down.
ACCCAGCCACATTCCGGTCAGTACGCGACAATTGAGGTAGGTAGCGGCGGTTACGTCCTCGTCGAGAAAAACACCTTCGACTATTCACACAACCCCATCGTTATCCATCTCGATTCCCCAAATGATCCCTATGCACTTTATGTGCAAAATAACAACAAATTTATCAGTACCACCGGAACTATCAGGATAGGATAGAGCATCCCTAACTCGTTGGCGATAGTTAAGTCACTTTGTTCGATCGCAACACACCGGGCTGACTATTCGAATGAGATGGCGACGGAAGTCGGCGTGGAGACTTCACCGAGTTATGATTTTCACGGTGATTTGTTCGCTGGTAGAGCGGTAGATTTTCACGAATCCGTTATCGTGATTAAGGTTCTCGTCTCGGCTTTTCTGCTCGTGTATTTTTTTCCTGGCGCCTTACCACACATACTCCCGGATCGACGATCTCAACTTCCGACGACATACAGGAAAGATTAGACCCTACTTTTCCGCTATGTTCGGGCGTTAGGTGTTTCTCAGAAGAGCGAAGTTGGCCGACAAAACTTACCTCGACAGAGGGCACCTCAGCGCCGATGAGTTAGAGTTCGAAATCGACGCAGGCACGCTCGCGCACCAACGAGCGAATAAAGCCGGCGACGCGACGGTGCTCAGGGTGCTCGATGTAGGTGTTCAGAGCTTCAACATCTGGATAGTCGGCAATGAGAACTAGGTCGAAGTTGTCCTTCGGAAAGAGAGAATTCTTTCCCACTGACATGGACTCGATCTCCGGGATGAGGGGAAGAAGGTCGAGCAACGCCTTCGCAATCTGTTCACGATGCTCAGCATGTTGCACAGAATCAACGGCATTCAGTTTCCAAGCGACAACATGGCGGATGGTCACGGGTGCTCCATAAGGGCTCGACGGAGGCGCGCAGGGCCTACACGCCAGTAGGTATGGACACGTCCATCGATCAAAAGGACCGGGATCTCCTCGGCAAAACGCTCCTGCAACTCGGGATTTTCGAGGAGGGAAACCTCCTCGAAGGACACCGCCACAGCCGCGGAGTCAAGTTCAGCAAGAACCTGTTGTACGACCGCTCGGGCATCGTCACACAAATGACAGCCGGGCTTTCCTACGAGAGTCAGCCGAACGTCCACCACTCCGCCATTGTATGGGAGGCCGCGCAGCCAGCCGGTCCGACAGCACCGCGAGCACTGTACCGGTTGCCCTAAAACACTTCGAGCGCCCAGCCCGGGAAGGGCGGACGCTCGAGGAGAAGAGGCGCAAGCCTACTTCTTGTTGCGACGCTGGTGGCGAGTCTTACGAAGCAGCTTGCGGTGCTTCTTCTTCGCCATCCGCTTGCGACGCTTCTTGATCACAGAACCCACAAAGACCTCACAACGTTCAGGGAGTGACCGTCCGGCAGACGACCCCATACGAAAAACTGGCTCCCGCGAGCTTACACGACGCGCGGTGCCGGAGACTGCGCCGTATGACAGCAGTCATGTGCGCTTGCGGAGTGCCTCCGCAACCTTCAACGCACCCTCGCTGACCCCCCGCTGAATATCGTGCACCACGACACTGACCTGATGCGTGCGCTCCGCAAGCACGCGGCCGAACGACTCCGCCTTGGCCGCGGTGGGCGCATCGATGCGCGCCGAAACTACCTCGTCCTGAGCCTCGAGGAACGGAAGCAGCCAGTCTTCCAGTTCCTCAAGAGGGCCGTAGGTCAGAGCGTAGAAGCGGTGCTGACCGCTTTCACGAACCGTGACGAGTCCTGCTTCGCGCAACACCTTGAGGTGCTTCGATACGGTGGGCTGGCTGAGTTCGAGCCGAGCGACGATCCGTGACACACTCATGCCCTCGGCGTCTGGCGCCTCCGATCGCTGCTCCAGCAAAAGGGAGAGAATGTCGCGACGCGTGCCGTCCGCAATCACGCCGAAGATATCGCTCATCGTCCCAGGCTAGCCACCACGCCATTCCCTCTCCCGCGAGATGCCACTTATGGTGGGCTCCAGACGGCGTGTCGCGCTCATAAGTGGCATCTCGCGGGGAGGGGGAGTCAGGAGGCGGCGAGTTCCCGAGCGCGGGCGAGGGCCGCGTCGGTCGCACGGCTGAAGAGGGAGGCGAGGTCCGCCTCCTGAAGCACCGCGAGCGCGCGTTCTGTGGTGCCCCCAGGACTGGTCACCCGGCGACGCAGTTCGGTCGGCTCCTCTCCCGACTGCGCGAGTAGTTCGGCAGCACCGCGGAAAGTACCGGCAACCATTATTTTGGCCTGATCAGCCGTGAAGCCCTTGGCCACAGCGGCGGCAACGAGCTGCTCGATGAGCAGAAACACATAGGCGGGGCCAGAGCCCGAAATCGTCGACAGCGCATCCAACTGCGACTCCGGCACCTCTACCACTTCACCTACAGTCTCGAAGAGGCGACGCACGAGGGCGAGGTGATCCGCGCCAGAACGAGTTCCTGCGCTCAGACCAGTGACGGCCCGGCCGACAACGGCCGGCGTGTTCGGCATTGAACGGATTACCACGACCGACTCCGGCAGGTGACCCTCACACGTGGCAGCCGTCACTCCGGCAGCGACGCTGACGACGATGGTTCCGGGCGCAAGCGCATCGGCGATCTCGTCAAGCAGCGCGACGACCATGTGCGGCTTAACCGCGACGAGCACAACAGTCGCGTTCTCAACGGCCCGGCGATTCGCCTCCGAGTCCTCGGCTGTGGCGAACGCCGTCACCACCGGATGCTCCGCCCAGGCCGCCGCTTTGATCGGATCGCGGTTGGTCACGCGGACCCCGCGGTCGACCTGGACACCGGGGGCAAGCAGTCCCGTCAGAATCGCGCCCCCCATAGACCCAAGTCCGAGAATGGCGATGGTGGGGAGTTGGACAGGCGCGTCAATCATCCGCACATCCTACGAAAAGCCGCTACACGCCGGGGCTGAGCTGGCGTGGCCTCAGGCTCAGCGCCGTTCGGCGAAGAAATCGACAAGGAGGCGCTCCCCTTCGACAGCGCGCACACCCTGATACACCTCCACCACGTGGTTATGCCGACGGTCGCGTAGCAAATCATGAACCGATCCGGATGCCCCCGCCTTTTCATCCCACGCACCAAACACCACCCGCTCAATCCGGGCAGCGAGAATCGCTCCTGCGCAGAGAATGCACGGTTCGAGCGTGACCACAAGGGTGCAACCGCCGAGATGCCAGTCGCCTCGGGCGGAAGCGGCCGCACGCAGGGCCACCACCTCGGCGTGCGCAGTGGGGTCTTTAGTGAGTTCACGTTGATTGCCTCCGCGGCCAATCACCACACCGGAGGCGTCCACCACGATCGCGCCGACGGGCACGTCCCCCCACCGGGCCGATCGGCGGGCCTCGTCAAGCGCCAGTTCCATCCACGCGTCGGAGCCGACCGGGGCACGGAGGTCACTCTCCTGCATCGCGTTCTCCTTAGGGCTTCTGGTGCCGTGCGTGTGGTCAGTCGCCGCGTCCAGGCAGCGTCATCATCGGCAAGTAAATTGAGCTTATGCGCGTCCACATCGCCGACCATCCGCTGATCAGGCACAAACTCACGGTCTTGCGCGACAGGCGCACCTCCTCGCCTACCTTCCGGCAGCTCGCAGAAGAGCTGGTGATCCTGCTCGCGTATGAGGCAACGCGCGGTATAAGGACCCACACCGTCACGGTTGAGACCCCGGTCGCGCCAACCACCGGGCTCGCGTTGAGCAACCCGCGGCCGCTTGTCGTCCCCATCCTCCGCGCAGGTCTCGGAATGCTGGAGGGCATGGTGAAGCTCATTCCGACAGCCGAAGTCGGCTTTCTCGGTATGGTGCGCAACGAAGAAACGCTCGAACCCACCACCTACGCCGAACGCCTCCCCGATGACCTCTCAGATCGCCAGTGCTTTGTGCTCGACCCGATGCTGGCGACGGGTGGCTCCCTGATCGCTGCTATCCAATTCCTGTTTGACCGCGGTGCCGTTGACGTGACTGCCGTCTGCCTGCTCGCCGCGCCAGAAGGACTCGCGGCAGTCGAACGCGCTTTCAACGGCCGCGAGGTCACTGTTGTGCTCGGCTCGCTCGACGAACGACTCAACGAGTTGGGCTACATCGTCCCCGGACTCGGTGATGCCGGTGACCGCCTTTACGGTGTGGCCGAGTGACAGCCGTACTGGCCTTCCGGGAAGGACCGGTGACGAGAGCCAGTTGACGCACTCCGTCGCCGTCCGCTTTACTGTTCCCCATGGTTGACAACGCGTACGCCCTGACCTCTCTCGAGGCCTTAGGGAGCGCCAGCATGATGATGGCCACCGGTCGCGTCATGTGCTGTCGAATGTGTGCGTGAGGCACTGACCCCGTCGGGTTCTCGCTCAGCCTCTGCCCCTCTTCAGCTTCTCGGCTGAGACCGATCATGCCGATCGAACGGGCTTTGTAGGCGCGACGTACCCCTCGGATGTTCGCATCCGTCTCTGCCGTAGCGCACCGTGCGCTCCGGTGTACTCATGCACGCCAGGATCCGCTTCCGATGGACATTCGTCCCGGATCCCGTCAACCCAAGGATTTGTCATGTCCCTTCTCCACGCCACCACAGTCGCCACCACCGCCAAGCACAAGTTCCCCACGCCCCAGGCCGTCGCGACGCAACCTCGCCTCCGCGCCATCACCCCCCAGGGCACAGAAGCCCGCGGCTTCGCTCTCTACGTCGGCATCGACGAGAGCACGGCGCATGCCGCCGGGGTGAACCTCGGCCGTTTGGTGGAGGAATTGAAGCGAGTGACCGCGCAGCTCGCCCCCCACGCAGAAACGTACGCCACCGTTGCCCTCGCTCCGCAGGGTGCGGGCGGTCGCGACGTCGATGTTGTCCGCCTCGCACTGCGTGACCCGGCGGCCATTGCCCGCCACCGCACCGACAGCGAACCTGACCCAGACCAGTCCCCGAACGGGGTAGTTATTGACCTCTCCCGCAAGCGCGTCGTCCTCGACCACGACATCATTGCGCTGACCTATAAGGAATTCGAGCTGCTGCAATACCTCGTCCTCCGCGAGGGGCGCACAATAAAACGCGCCGAGCTGATCGCCTCCTTATGGGGCGCGAGCGACGAGGACGTCCCGAATGAGCGCACCATTGACGTGCACATTCGCCGACTACGCACCAAACTCGGTCGATACGAGGAGATTGTGCGCACCGTGCGGGGAACCGGTTATCGCTTTGACCGGCACGCGGACGTCGTTATCCGTCATGCACAGGCACCGAGTCCTGATCTGTAAAAAGCAGGACGATGTCCTGGTCCCCGATCGGGGTTTACCCGATAAAGGGTGCGGCGGTTGTCCGAAAGCGCTAAGAAACACTCCAGAGCTGCAGACTGTCCCAGCTCTCAGGGAATCCCATGCTCTGTTCTCGCGAGACAACGACGGCGTCGATGCAGAGAAGTTACCTCGGCTTCGGCGACAACGTGAAGCCCTCAGGTACGACGTGGTCGAGCAGATCCCCTCTGGTTTCATGAATCTTGAGCGATAGAAAGCGCTTACGAAAATCCACCATCATCCAGGGCACTGCTCCGAAGGGGTGAGGGTGCTCACAACCGAAAGAACGCGCAACCTCCCGCAGCCCAGATCGGGACCGGCTGCTCCGGGTATTTCAGCACGTGGTGAGCAATGAAGTCCTCATCTTCGGCGGCAGCCGCGATGGCGTCTGATACGTATCAGATTGGAACGAAACTCGCGATGCTCCGGAGCGGAAGTAGCCAACACGGGTCAGGAACTGTAGTGCAGCGTCTCGGTCTGGAACCTCGAGCCCGCATTCCACAAGATGGTCCAACAGAGCGCCGCGCTCCTTGAATTCCTTGGCGTATTCCACAACTCAACTTCTACCGACAACGAAAATCGCCCCCTTGAGCTACAGCTCAGAGGGGGGCGATGTCTGATGAATGCACCGTACCACGAGACTCCGTGCAACGAGCTATGCGGAGCTCGACAGCTCCGCCGCGACTGACAGCCCAGCGCTGTAACGAGGAGGGTATCGCGCCGACCCAGAGCGCAGAGCCCGCAAGAAAATGCGGAAAACAGCTGATATGTCTCCCGTGATCCGCTCTGACTCGCCCGTTGCAGCGGCGGCGGTGCCACTCGGTAACCCCGTATTCTGAACGAAAAGGAGAAGGAGCAGGCGTGGTTTCACGACGAGCAGTAGCCGCCTGGGAATCTCTGTTTCGCGCCCAGGTACACGTGATGCGGGCGCTGAACAGCGAGTTTCCCACCAAAGAGATATCGCTCAACGAGTACGACGTTCTTTTCAACCTCAGTCGACGTCCTGAACACCGAGCACGACTGCGCGACCTGAATAAACACGTATTGCTCACCCAGCCGAGCGTCAGTCGATTGGTCGATCGCCTCGTCGCACGCGGCTACGTCACCAAGAGCGATGATCCTGGTGACGCCCGTGGCACCATTATTGCGATTACCGACGAGGGCTACTCCCTGTTTCGCCGTGTCGCGCTCACACATATGGAGACAATTTCCGCCCAGGTGGGATCTTTACTCGACGACGACGAACTCGAGCAACTAACGCTGCTCTGCAACAAATTGCGCAAAGGCATCGCCCCGAATTAGCGGGCTCTTTCCGTTAGCATGAGCCGCCTACGCCGACTAGCTCTTCACCGCGACACTAGCGACGCAGATTATGGGGCACTATGAGCGACATCTCTCCCGCCCTCGTCTGGCTCCGCGACGACCTTCGCCTGGCCGATAATCCCGCCCTGAGCGCAGCCGTTGACTCCGGCGGACCCGTCGCAATCTGTTATGTACTCGATGAGGAGTCCGACGGCATCCGACCCCTGGGAGGTGCCGCACGCTGGTGGCTTCACAACAGCCTGAAAGCCCTCGCCAGCGATCTCATCGAGCACGGCGTACAACTGATCCTCCGCCGCGGATCAGCCAAAGCCGTCGTACTCCAGCTCACCGAAGAGCTGGGCGCACGAGCAGTGCACTGGAACCGCCGCTACGGTCAAGCCGAACGCTCGCTCGATGCAGCGGTCAAGGAGGCGCTCAGGGCCACGGGCGTCACAGCCGAGAGCCATCAGGGCAGCCTGCTTTATGAGCCGTGGACAGTACGCAGCGGCACCGGCGGACCGTACTCGGTCTACACGCCATTCGCGCGCGCCTGCCGCACTAGCGGCACTCCGAGAATTCCCCTACCACGCCCGCGCTCGCTGACGGCCGACCAGCATCGTGTCGCCTCCGACAGCCTCGCCGACTGGGAGCTGCTGCCGACACATCCCGATTGGGCAGGAGGCCTTCGCGAACGCTGGACGCCAGGCGAAAGAGCAGCAAGCACACGGCTGCGTGCGTTCCTCGACGAACAACTCGACGAGTACGCCGAGGGGCGTGACCATCCTGCCTGGGACGCGACGTCACACCTTTCCCCCCACCTGCGCTGGGGCGAAATCAGTCCATTCCAGGTCTGGAATGCCGTGCAGCACGCGCACCGAGCAGGCACGCATCACCGCGAAGGTCACCAGCGATTCCTCGACGAATTGCTCTGGCGAGAATTCTGCTACCACCTACTTTTCCACTGGCCCAACCTGGCACACGCAAATTTCGACACCCGATTCAATTCTTTCCCGTGGGGTCACTCCGATGCGGAAAAAATCGATGCCTGGCGACAGGGACACACCGGCTATCCACTCGTTGACGCCGGAATGCGCGAGTTATGGCGAACCGGATATATGCATAACCGGGTCCGAATGGTGACCGCCTCCTTCCTGATCAAGAACTTGCTTGTCGATTGGCGGGTAGGAGAGCACTGGTTCTGGGACACCCTGGTAGATGCTGACCCCGCCAGTAACGCCGCGAACTGGCAGTGGGTCGCCGGGTCTGGCGCCGACGCGGCTCCGTTTTTTCGGGTGTTCAACCCGGTTACTCAGTCAAAAAAGTTCGACTCCGAGGGGGACTATCTCCGTGCGAATGTGCCGGAACTTGCCCGCGTCGAGGGCAGTGCTGTCCACGAGCCATGGTTGCTCGAGGACACGCTCACGACCGAGGCGGCACGCTATCCCGCGCGCATCGTCGACCTGAAGCAGACACGGGCGCGGGCACTCGAAGCGTTCGCGGTCGTCAAAAATACCCCCCGCGCTCTGACACGCACGGACGACAACTAACAGCATCTCTCGCCACATGGTCATCGCTACCGTGCCGCTCAGCGCTTTTATAGCGCAGCGTCAGGTGACGCGCCAGCGGGCATGTCCTCCTGACGGAGGACGCCCGCATCCTCGGCCCTTCACGTAGCATAAGCAGAAAGGGTCTCGCGAATGCTCACACGGCATATGACCCTTCTTCCTTCCCCTCGTCGCGGCCCCACACCGCACCGAAAGGACGACCGCTTTATGGCTCTTCCCCCTGGATCTCGTCGTTCCGCCCGGCCGCTCGGAGTGCTGCTGCGCGCGATCATGGGATTCGTGGGAATGAGCGCCGTTGCGGGAGTGCTCGTCAGCGTCGGCGTCACACCAGCGCTCGCCCTTACCGGTCTCGCAGCGAGCAACACCCTCGGCGTTTTCGAGAATCTGCCCGGCTACCTCGATGTGGGCAATGTCATGCAGCGCACAAATATTTATGCGAGCGACGGAACAACTCTGCTTGCCTCCGTCCACGACCAAAACCGCGTCGCAGTCGGTTGGAACGACATTGCGCAATCAGCCAAAAACGCGGCCGTTGCCGGCGAAGACCCACGCTTTTACCAACACGGCGGCGTCGATCTGCAGGGGACTGTCCGCGCAATCGTGATGACCCTCTCGGGCCGCGACCTCCAAGGCGGCTCCTCGATTACACAGCAATACGTCAAGAACGTGCTGGTCCAAAAGGCCGAGTCGATGACTGACAAAAATGCGCGCAAAACCGCCTACGAGCAGGCAACAGCACCCACTCCCGCGCGCAAGATCAAAGAAATGCGTTTAGCAATTGGACTCGAGAAAAAATACTCCAAAAACGACATTCTGCTCGGCTACCTCAATATCGCTCTCTTTGGCGGCACTGTATATGGCATTGAAGCTGCAGCAAACTACTATTTCGGCATCCCCGCAAGCCAGCTTTCAGCGTCCCAGTCAGCCGCCCTGCTGGCAATTGTGAACAATCCGGTAAAATTTCGCTTAGACAAGCCGGGCAATGAAGAAAACGGGGCAGCAAACGGCTATGCGGAAACCAAGGAGCGGCGCGACTATATCCTGGGGCAGGAACTCAAATACGGCCAGATAGACCAGGCGACCTACGACTCCGCCATCGCAGAACAGATCACGCCGAAAATCACCGAACCCTCCTTCGGGTGCTCGACAGCGGGCGACGCAGCCTATTTCTGCGAATATGTTCTCAACGTTCTTCGCAACGACGAAACTTTTGGTGCGACCGACGACGAGCGTTATCAGCACATCAAGCAGGGCGGCTTCAACATCGTGACGACCCTCGACCTTGACATCCAAAAAACTTCGCAAAATTCGCTCAACGCCTACGTCCCGTCGGTCGATCCGCGCTTTCAGGTCGGAGCGACCGCGACGAGCGTCCAGGCTGGCACGGGTCGGGTGCTGTCGATGGTGCAGAACACCAAGTACAGCCAGGACGAGGAATTCCTGAAAGAAAATCGCGACTATAGTGCGATTAATCTCAACGCAGACCTCAAAATGGGCGGTGGGTCGGGTATGCAGACCGGTTCGACCTATAAGGTCTTCACCCTGGCCAGATGGCTCATGTCGGGACACACGGTGAATGAATCGTTCGCATCACCGACCTCCGGATTTGGCTCCTATCCCCAGAAGTGCAATGTCGACATGAAAGGAACCTGGCGCGGATCGTTTGCGCCCCGCAACGACGACACCTCTGAGAATTCGCCCTCGATGACCGCCCTCACCGCTACCACCAACTCGGTCAACACCGGTTTCATGGGCATGGCGCATCAGCTCGATGTCTGCGACGTGCGTACCACAGCGGAGTCCTTCGGAATCCACCGAGCAGACAATCGCGAACTCGACAGCAGGCCAGCCACCGTCCTCGGCACTAACGAGATCGCGCCGTTGACCGTCGCCACCGCCTACGCCGGGATTGCGAACGACGGAGTAACCTGCTCGGCCACTGTTATCGACAAGATCACGGACGGCACCGGGGCGACCGTCCCGGTTCGCCCGTCGTCCTGTGCAGCCTCCGTCACGCCAGAGGTTGCACACGGGATGCAGTACGCAATGAAGCGCGTCATGACCTCCGGAACAGGCACCCCCTCCGACCCCCGCGACGGGATCGAGCACATCGGCAAGACAGGAACCACCGACGGCAACGCGGACGTCTGGACAGCCGCAGCCAGCAAGGCGACGTCACTGGCGGTGTGGGTCGGCAGTGTTAACGGCTTCGACAACAACACCAAAGCCAACCTTCGTTCTCTCACCCTAACGGGAAATAAAGGCTCGGTGAGGGCGTCGGATGCACGCCACGTGATCTTCAAACCCATCATGGCCGCACTCGATCAGAAGTACGGTGGGGATAAGTTCACGGCGCCGCCGGCATCGATGCTCGGCTCCTCGGGGCGCACAGACGCCAACGCGACGGTTCCGGACGTGACGGGCAAGACGGTGGAGGAGGCTACTTCCGTGTTGACCGCGGCTGGTTTCACGGTGGGGGTGAACGAGAAGGTTGACTCGTCAACGATCCCCGAAGGATCGATTGTCTCCACGACTCCGAGCGCCAATCAGGCCGTTATCCGCGGTGCCATCGTTCCCGTGCAGGTAAGTACCGGTAAGACGCCGGTTAACAGCGCCGATATCGCTGATCTCAAAGGCGACCTGAATGACTAGAGGGCGACAGGATTAATGCGGGGCTGCACTAGCTAACCGAGCAGCGCACGCACGTCCTCGGCAGTGATGCCTGCGGTGGCGGACGCGCCACCGTCAGAGATAACGGCCGCGAAGAGCGCAGCTTTCGCCTCCTGCAAAGCCATGACTTTTTCTTCAATAGTGTTCTTTGCGACCAACCGATAGACCAGCACAGGGCGGGTCTGACCGATACGATGCGCGCGGTCGATTGCCTGAGACTCCGTTGCCGGATTCCACCATGGGTCGAGAAGAATACAATAATCGGCCTCGGTCAGATTAAGGCCAAAACCACCCGCCTTCAGCGAAATCAAAAACACATCAGCCGCGCCCGAGCGGAATCGTTCAATCACCTCATCGCGCTTTTTCGTAGTTCCGTCGAGATAGGCGTACTCAATCCCCGCCGCGTCCAACCGCGCACGCACCCGACCGAGAAAACGAGTGAACTGACTAAATACCAGCACGCGATGCCCCTCACTGAGAGCATCGCCAAGTAGATCATCAAGCAGGTCGAGCTTGGTCGACGGAACATCCTTGTGCGCCTCGTCCACGAGCACAGCATCCAGAGCTGCCTGCCGCAGAACGGTCAGCGCGCGGACAATCGCAAAACGGTTTTTCTCGAAATCACCGATAAGCCCGAGCACCCGCTGCCGCTCACGCGCAAGATAGGTATCGTATACCTGGCGCTGGCGCGGCCCGAGTTCGACCTCAATAATCTGCTCCTGCTTCGGCGGCAGTTCCGTGGCCACAATCTCTTTAGTTCGACGCAACATCACTGGACGGATGCGCCGACGCAGCTGAGCAAGCTTGTCCGTGTCGGATTCGCGCTCAATGGGCTTTTGGTAGCACTCGCTGAAACCCTGAGGAGAGGGAAAAAGCCCGGGAGCGACAATGGACAGGAGCGACCAGAGTTCCATCACATTGTTCTCCATTGGTGTGCCGGTGATCGCCAGTTTGAAAGGCACCGGCAATCGCCGCGCGAGCTGGTGCGTGGCAGCGTGCCGATTCTTGACGAACTGCGCTTCGTCAAGCAGCAGTCCCGACCATTCGATGCCGTCATAGGAGTCATAATCGAGCCGAAAAAGAGCATAGGAAGTAATCACTAGCTCGGCCTCACCTACCACGTCAGCAAGGGCTCGACCACTCTTCTTCGATGTCTCAGCGATGCCGACAGTGCGCAGGCCCGGCGCAAATCGTTGCGCCTCCCCCACCCAGTTCGGAACCACGCTCGTCGGCGCAACAACCAGGAACGGACGCGGCGGGACAGCATTCGCGCAGAGGCGCTGCTCCTGCGTCACTCGGGTCACCAGAGCAAGCGACTGGACCGTCTTACCGAGACCCATGTCATCGGCGAGGATGCCGCCGAGTTCATTGTCATACAGGAACGAAAGCCAGTCGTAGCCGAGCTGCTGGTAGGGCCGCAGCTCTACGGCAAAGTCCGACGGCAAGGCGCACGGCGTTATCGCTCCCGTCGTCAACGCGGAAAGCCCCTCGACCGCGCGACGCCAGGCGGCAGCCTGCTCCGCCACCACACCGAGTTCGACTAGCTCGTCCCACAGCGACGACTGAAAACGGCTGATCCGGAGAGTGTCACCCGGCCCGTCTGAGAGCTGACGCGCTTCAGCGATCAACTCGCGCAGACGACCGAAGCGCTCGCCCTCCAACGCGAAATAGACGCCGCTGGGCAGCACCATGTAGCCGTCACCCTGGGCGAGGGCGAGGAAAACTTCGGCGAGGGGAACCTCCTCGCTATTGACAGTGACCGAAATTTCCAGATCGAACCAGTCGTGACTGTCGGACTTCGCGATAGTCTGCACCGCGATGACAGGCGCCACATCGGCTTCACGGTACTCAACCGGATCGCCGAACTCCTCAACCTCGACCGTGCCCAACGCCCGCAGGCGCGGGAGGTGTTCAGTCACGAAAGCGATGGTCTGCATTCCACGAAGATCGAAGATAGGGCGCAACCCTCCGCTCGTCGGCGAGCTGAGGGCGGGCGTGGACTCCGGATCAATACCAACCTCGTCGAGCGAGTCAAGGATGCGTTGCTCAGCCTCAGGGTCACGGTAACCAGGGTCGGCGCCGATCCGTAGCGGGAGACGCTCGGCCTTGCTACCCCGCGTGCCCCCGATGCTGTAACGCCACCACCAGGTGCCGCGAAGACCCGCACGGGATGTGTGCTCGAGGGTGAGACCGAGCTGTGGCGCCGGAAGCGGCGGCGGCTCGAAGGAAGCATCACTGGAGAAGATGTCGAAGATGCGCCGCAAACGCTGATAATGCTCGGTGAGAAACGCCTCCTCCTCGATAGCCGGAATGTGGAGAGACTCCCGACTCCAGAGAAAAGTGCGGGCGGAGGCAACCAGCGGCGCGGAGAGAGGCACCAGCGTGACAGCGCGCTCGCGCAACGACTCCCCCTCTCCCCATAGATAAAGACCGACCGCGGGATCGCCGATGAAGCCGAACTCCTCGGGGGCGGGATGTCCCTCCATCGCGACACGCGAACGCAGCTCGAGACCCTCTGCGGTACGGCTCACATCGATGGCGGCAGTGGCGGTGCTGTCAAGGATGGTGAGCGGAGTCTGTGCACGGTCGCCCATCACGAGGGCAAGGCCCGCGCGAATTCCGCTGTGGAGCGTCGCCCACAGGGAGTCACTCCGGCACCGGTCAAGGTAAAGCCACGTGTCGGGCGAGTAATAATTCGCCGCGCTATGACCAGAGAGCAGAGCTAGCACCTCGCGGACCACATCAACCTGACGTTCGTCATAGTCGTGGCCGGTGTTCAGGTAGCTCAGGTCGCGCCAGCTGGTGCCGGTGCGGACCCAGCGCTCGCGTTCCCCCCTGCGAACCGGACGCACCCCCAGACGCGGACGCGGTTCGGGCGGCGGACGATAACTGGTGAAGCGGCCAGGCGGACGACGAACAGGTTCACCGGGCAGCAGCTCGAATTGCAGGGCAAGCGGGACCCCGATACACGAACGCTCTGTGTCGGCGATCACTGGAACGCTGGCGTTGCGCGGCGCCGTCACCAAGACCCCAGCGACAACGGGGAGTGGTGGTCAGCGGCCGACACCGCTGCTCCGACGCTACCGGGCAGGAGCGGCAACTCGTCGAGACAACCGCGGCGGACCATGAACCTCACGCTCTCTGCACCCGGAAAGAAGCACAATTTTCAAGTGTATTCCGCTTCAGCAGGAATGCTCCGATTCGCCGGGCGTCACACCCACTCATCGGCACCGACGCTCTCGGTACGGTAGAGGGATGCCCCGCCTGTCCGTCATTTCGGCGCACACCTCCCCTCTCGACCAGCCGTCAACCGGGGAGGCGGGCGGGATGAACGTGTACCTCGCCGCAATACTTCCCGAACTGGCGATGCTGGGCTGGGAGATCACCGTGCTCACCCGTGGCGAGGGCACGCGCACTCTCGCGCCGGGCGTCGATGTGATGGGGGTACCCGCCCCAGGCGACACTAAATACGCGCTTGCCGCCTCCGCGCCCCATTTCGCGCAGGCCGCGTCGGGAGCCGATCTGGTCCACTCGCACTACTGGGTGTCCGGGCTCGCCGGAGCGCTCACCGGACTGCCGCATGTGCACTCAATGCACTCGAATTCGGTGGCGAAAAATAGGCGGCTCCTGCCGGATGATCAGGCGGAGCCGCCCGAACGCATGTCGGCAGAAAGGTCGGTACTCGCCTCGGCTGATGCCATCGTGGTGGCCGGTTCAACGGAACGCGATGACGTCGTGCACGGCTACGCCGTCGCGCCCGAGCGAGTGGTTACGGTACCGCCCGGGGTGTCCTCGATCTTCCATCCCGGAGACGGTGCGCGGGCACACGAGATCGTGCTGGTCGGTCGGATACTGCCCCTGAAGGGTCAACTGCTCGCGGTGAGGGCACTCGCGCTGATCCCGCCGGAGGAGCGACCCGTGCTCCGGCTGCTCGGCGGGCCAGCACCCGGGCAGGAGGGCTACCTCGAGCAGGTGCGGGAGGCGGCAGCTGAGCTGGGCGAAGGAGTGCGTCTGGAGGGCGTGGCGGACCGCGACCACACTGCGCGGCGCCTCCGCTGCGCTCGCCTGGCGCTGGTGCCCTCCGCCGCCGAAACCTTCGGGCTGGTCGCGCTTGAAGCCGCGGCGAGTGGGACACCGGTGCTCGCGCGTCGCACTACCGGGCTAGTGGATGCTGTGCGCGATGGCCAAACGGGGGTGCTGATAGATTCCGGCGAACCGGAGGTGTGGGCGGCGCGAATCCGCTTGCTCCTCGCCGATCCCCACGAGCAAGCGCGTCTGGGCCGCGGCGGTGTCGTCTGGGCAGCGAGGCATTCGTGGCGCACCGCAGCGGAACAGCTTGACCACCTCTACCGGACGCTGCTGGCGGGCGCAGAGGCACCACTGTAGTGAGCGAGGTGGTCGGAGGAGTCAATCGGCAATCGCGGCAGCACCGGGGTCAATGTGCGCACCCCGCGTCGAGCGATACCAGGGTGCCAAGCGCTCAGGTGAGACGGCGACCATTGCCGCACCGGTGAAGCCGGCGTCGTTACCGAAGCGAGCGGGCACGATCTCGGTGCCGATATCCAGAAAGCGGATGAACTGGTCGAAGACATGTGCGGCCGCGCCTCCGATGACGAAAAGCTGCGGCGACAACAGCATCTCGAGGTGACGGTAGTAACGAGAGAGCCGACCCGCCCACTCTTCGAGCGTGATGCCCTCGCGGCCCACTGCGGAGAATCCCACGCGCGGCTCGAAATCAGGCCCGTCGATGTGCAGATGACCTAACTCAGAGTTGGGAATCACCACACCCTCGTGAACAAGAGCCGTGCCGATGCCGGTGCCCAGGGTGGTCAGCAGGAGTAACCCGTCGCGGTCACGCATCGCGCCGAACTCGCGCTCAGCCACTCCCGCCGCGTCAGCGTCATTGACTACAACGACATCAACGCCGGTCGCCTCAGACAGCAGCGCTCGCGCATCAAGCCCCACCCAGCGCTGCGAGACGTGCGTGGTCTGGCGCACGATACCGCCACGGACGATACCGGGGAAGCCGACTCCCACGGGGGTACCGATAATCGGGGAGACATCACGGACAATGTCGGCGATGGCAGCGGCGAAGTCCTCCGGCTCTTTACCCAGAGGGTTGGCGACGGCGAAGCGGCGGGCAGCACGTTCACCTGCGGTGACGTCGACCAACGACGCCTTAATTGAGGTTCCGCCGATGTCGACGCCGACGGCAAAACGCGCAAGGAGGCCGTCCTGGGGCTGGGTCACGAATGCTCCGTCTGCAGAGGGTGATGAGGACAGACCTCGGCCGCGCGAGAACGCGGTCGGCTCATCGAATCAGACCAGCTGAAGGAGCCGAAGGGGATTCTACGAGCCGAAGATGCCAGAGCGCTCCGACGATGCGCCGGTCGGCGATGGCGGGACCAGTGCCATCATCGGGGCCACGACGAAGTCGATAACCGGTTCATACAGATGCACGGCCAGCCCGTCGTCCATCGGGACGACGACCTCAATGGATCCCTGCGCCTCCGCGACGAACACCGCCGGATCGTTGCAGTCGGCAATGGCGATGGTCGGCAGACCGCGGCGTCCGGCCGCCCCCGCCCAGCCGTGGTCGGCCACGACCAGGTCGGGACGGATGCCTAACTCGTCGAGGCGATCGAGGAGCGCGTTCATCGGCTCGGGCGCGTGAGTGTGCAGGAGGCTGCCACCGCGAGCGAGACAGGTCACGCCTCCGGTACACCACAGGCTGTGGTGCGGATCGGCCAAGGGCACGCGGATCTGGTCGGGGGCAGCGAAGGGCAGCGCGTTGATGTCGAGGACCGCAGCGCCAGCCTCCCGCGCGACGGTGGCGAAACGGCGGTACACATCCATCAGCGTCCCGGGATGCGCGGTGGCGAAGAGGAGAAGCGCACCGCTGCGCACCGCGGAGGCCAAGCGCTCGCGGTAGGCGACCAAACGCTGCACGGTCAGACGCGCATCGATGTGGTCCTGCCCGCACTCGAATTCCGGGTCGGTGCTGATGCCCACGCGCTCGCCCATGAGCGCGAGCAGGCTCTCGAAGGTCCAGTGTTCAGCAACGTCAACACCGTAAAGGTGCGCGGACTCACGGGCGGCAAGGCGACGCAGGTTACCGAGATTGCTTGCTCGGTCGGTCAGTACGGCACCGGTGAGTCGGGCCTGATCGAGAGCGGCGGCAAGCTCGGGAGCGGACAGCGGCATGAGAGGCCTTTCGGGAGGGGTGAAGTCCAGGGTACCGAGCAGAACCCCCCTTGACGAACGATATTATGCGATATATCGTTATTGCATCGTCGAAATATCGGCGGACGATCGTCCGAGAGTGGCGCGCACCAGCTCGCTACGGGCGATCAGATCAGAAGGACAGACGTCCCCCAGAGAAAGCAGAACAACCATGAACTCCAGAAACATTTTTGACGACACCCACGATCACTCCGGCCACCACGGACACGGGCGACGCGGGCCCGGTGGCAACGGCTTCGGGCCGGGCTTCGGCGGTTCCTTTGGCCGCGGCGGCCGCGCACGACGCGGCGACATCCGCGCCGCGCTCCTCTCGCTCCTCTCCGAGAACACCGCCAACGGCTACGGCCTGATCAAAGCCATCGCCGAGAAGACCAACGGCGCGTGGCGCCCCAGCTCCGGTTCGGTCTATCCGACCCTGCAGCAGCTGGTCGATGAAGGCCTCATCACCTCGGTCGGCGAGGGCCGGGGCACCGACTATCAGCTCACCGATGCGGGCGACGCCTATATCCACAAACACGCCGACGAGATCACCGCAGCGTGGGAGGCGACGCCCGGGGCGAGTGACGCCGACCGCGCGTTCCTCGAGAATGTCGGCAAGCTGATGGGGGTTGTCCAGCAGTTCCGCGGAGCGACGGAAGCGCAACGCGCCGCCGCCTCCACGCAGCTTGAGGAAACCCGCCGGGCGCTGTACCGCATCCTCGCGGACTGACTCCGCCGGGTCCTCGCCAAATGAGACGGTATGGCGAGGACGGCCCGGCGAGGGGTGAGTGAGACGAGCGGCATTGAAAGCCGCACGTCGTCTCAGTGAGACCCCACGAGCAAGACACCGGACCAAGTGACAACAGCACGCAGTCAGCCCCCCCCCCCGCTCGGGGGCGATTGTCGACTTGTTCATCGAGCTTCTCAAGTGCGCGGCGGAGACTACGAACGTCGCGAAACCCGGAGAGCCGGGCGATTTCGGCCTCCGTGAAGACGAGCCCATTCTCTGACTTAGCGGCATAGTCGCGAGCCCGCCGCACCCGCTCTGCAGTGAGCGCAGCCTTGGCCGACCAACCTTCCCGAGAAAAGACATAGCGAAGGTTTCGGGATGTCATGCCCAGTGACTCAGCGAGCGATTCGACATCGAAATTACCATCCGTCGCCCTCGCGACTATCAGCCGTAGCGCTTCTCGATAAACAGGGTCAAGGTCATTCGACAAAGAAAAGGAGCCGGGCTCGAGAGTCTGAAGAAGAAAAGCATTCATTAAATGCTTGACTCCGACGCCGAAGTCAACAAAACCTACTTCCTCCCGGCTCATCTTCGAGTTGAGCGCGATGTTAACGGATGCCGCGACCGCTTCTCGATACTCCTTCGCCGGACTGTGGAACACTCTGCCACCGTGAAATTCTTCGCGCGCCACAGAAGGAAGTCCCGCGAGATCGCATTCGAATTCATAACGCGCAACGGGCTGATGAGCTGCGAATCGAAATTCCTCGTCACCACCTGGAAGAATGGCCACGTCGCCAGGAGCGAGCGTCTTTGACGCACTCCACGTCGACGAATCCAGTGTCGCTTTCCCCTCGATTTGGAAGATGACCGAGACAACGACGGACGAGCGAGCAATAGAATACTCCCCCTCACTGTGCCAGAGCCTGGCAGCCCGAAAGTTACCGAAATCAATCTCATCGGACACGAGCGCAAAATGAGAGTCGATTCTTCCGAAGATATTTCGCGCAGAAAGCCACGCTTGGGAGTCCTCCCCCCGGAGAGAATGCTTACGACGAGCAGATACGTGTGGCACAAATCCCCCGATTTATTTTACCCAAAACGACAGAGCCTCGCCATAAAGGTGCGGGCACAAAGACTCAGTATGCGGAAAAACGTCACCAGGGCAAACCACAACATCGGATAAAAGTGTAAGCCTCATGATTTATCGTGCGGAAAACTCAGCCGGAGAAAATGTACACTCTATTTTCGGAAATTTGAGCGCAAGTTCCGGAAATTGACTGGCTGCATCGCCGCAACCTCGTGAAGGGCATGACATGGACTGTCCCCCAGCTGCGGCCGCGATCGCAACTCCCGCCTTCGCGGCGTCCCCGCAGCCGACGCTGAAGTTCACTAACGGCCCGTACAGTGTCGGCACCTGCCAGACTTTAAAAGATGTCATCATTCAATCTACTACCGACGGCACAACCCCTTCCCCAGCCAGTACTACGGTGAGTGTGACTCTGCCGAGTGGACTTATTTGGTCTGATGGCACCACCGGAACCAAAAGTTTCACGACCGACAGCAACGGCCAAGTCGTACTCAGCGGTATCAAGGCAAATTCTACTTCGGGAACCAAGAATATCAAAGCTGCAAGTCGCGGGACCGGCGCTTCAAGTGGCGGTCGAGGTGACGAAGACTGCAGATAAGGCGTGGCTTGCTACTAATAATGGGCCGGGTAATACTATTGATGGTATTTCGGCGAATTCGACGCCATTGGCTGGAGCCTACTATTTGGCGCCTGATGAGACATCAGGCCACAAGAGCAAGGAAATAGCGAGTAATGTCTTCAATGCGGCCGGATACAATCTCCGCGGTCAAACCAGCGATTATGTTGCATACACAACAGCCGCATCCTGCTGAGCGATTAGCATAATTCTTCAGAAAAAGCTAGAGCGTTATTAATAAGCGCTAATTTACGAGGCGAAACCTCAGGTTGGTAACCCTTTTCAAGGCACGGGAAATATTTTATAAGTAACGCTATTAAAACCTCAGCAAAACCCATATATGAATATAACCGCGATTTTTGCAGGCATGTAAATAATTAGCTCCATTTCAATAAATGAAGAAAATAATCAAGCCATTGGGGCTTATGCGAAAGTTCGCAGGTCTATGCGTTTCGTGGATGTGTCGATATTACGTAAACACCGGCCGCTCTCCGATAAGTGAAGAATACCTAACCCATAGGATTCTTCACGGAGAAGCGGCCGGCGCGCGGTCAGGCTGCCATAGGATTAATGACAGATCACTGTGCGGGGTTGTGTCGTCTTGTTGAAGCAATATGTGTGGTCAACACCGGGGACGAGGCCTTACATGCTCTTTCCCTGGAGTCTGCATGGTCTCTCATGGTGGCGTATTTTCGGCATGACGTGACCGAAAAATTCCTTGCCCCTTTCTTTGGTGTGAACCAAGCGACGGTATCGCGCACTCTTGCCGATAGTGAAGTGATATTGATGGTGTTCTCGACGGCTGTGAACCCGAACTCAGGGCCGCGGTGAAGGGGACCACGATCGACGTGGAGGAGACCCTTCTGCCGTGCTGGTCCTGGAAGGAGGCCTCAGGACTGTACTCCGGGAAACATAAGACCAACGGACACAACATCCGGGTTGTCGCGATCTCAGATCCCCTTCCGAGGAGTACGCACGATAAAAAGGCATGCCAAGAAAAACAACACTTTCGTCGATACCCACCGCTCTGTAGCAGCATCCCCCTGGAGAGAGTATTTACTACGAGCAGACGCCTGTGACACATATTCTCCAAAACTTCACCGAGACACTCGCAACGCCAAACAAAGAGCGCAAAATCCCATGAGCTAACATGCGGAAAACTCCGCAACAGAAGACCTTCCCACATATTTCGGAAACTTCGTAACAACTTCCGGAAATCACCTGGATGTATCGCCGCAGAGCTGCCGATACTTCCCCTGAACATTGACCGCCTAGACGAGAGATTCGAGCAGAGAAAATGACCGAAAAACCTACCGAAACGCACAACATCGAAATCGCCGGCACCGGATGGAGCATTCCCGCGGAAGACGGCGTTCACCGCCGCACCCTGGTGAAGGGGATGAGCTGGACCGTGCCAATCGCGGCGACCGCGCTGGCCACGCCGGCCTTTGCAGCGTCGCCGCAGCCAACGTTGAAGTTCACGCAGGACTCGTACTCGGGTACTGCCTGCGGCACGATTTCTGGGGCGCAGGTGAAGCGGACCGTCGATGGGACGGCACCCGACTCTGGAAAAACGGTTAAAGTTACTCTTTCCGACGGGTACACGTTCGCCAACGGCTCGACAACCTACTCTGGCACCACCGACGCTAACGGGCTCATTACCCTCCCGGATATCAAGGTTCCAGCAAAGGGCGGCAACAGCTCTTTTTCGGCATCTAGCGACAAACTCACAGCTACCGCCGCTGTAAGCGCACCTAAAAATACGAAATCACAACAAGTGAGTAACACGACTGCGAAAGCAGACGGTCCCAGCGACGCAACACCGCTCAACTCGGGATATTGGCTCAAAGACGGCACACTCTACTTCGGAACCACGGCT
>NZ_AUDF01000016.1 GCF_000425325.1 Rathayibacter toxicus DSM 7488 | reverse complement strand
AAATCCGTCCTCAGCACCAAAACCACCCACACCGCAACAACCGCACTCGAAGACATCCACCCCACCCCGCAATACGTCAACCTCGCCTCCACAGAACGCACCGAACACATCCTCGACGGAGAACTCACCGATAAAGGAACATGGAGTGGTGGCCACCGCGCACCCGGCAAACCAGGAAAAACACCGTTCCCCGAAGACTGGTCAGACGAAAAAATCATGCACTACATCTCAGACATAGCCACAGACCCCACACTCGCATTGAAACCTAAAAACAAAACCGATATCGGGAACTTCACAAAAGAAGGCCTCCCGGCCAGATTTATTGTTGAAGGAGAGCGAGAAAGTGTAAAAATAAGGGTAGTTATAGAACTCGCAGGCGAAGGAATAATTACGGCACACCCTATTAAGTAGGAAAAAGAGGAAAGCAGATGACCGAGAACACTATCCACCCCTTTGATGCCGAGCTATTACAACTTATTTCCGAACTCGAAGGAAGATTAGGTCCTGAAGTAATCTTCTATGCAAGAGAAGACGTGAAGTATGGCGAGTATCAGATTTGCGTGGAGGACATAATTCGCGCCCTGAGGAGCGAAGGCCGCCCCATTCCAGCCAACATTCTCAACAGGCTAGTAGAATACAGTAGGGCCGTGCATTTAGGAGAGAATGCATGTAAAGACCTCATAGTAGAATAGGACGTTGCGAAGCTATACTGAAGTAATGGGCCATGCGCCGAAGTGTTAAAAACACGAAAACATAGGCCCCTCCACAATGAAGTGGCCGGTGTTCTGTTACTTTACTCCAGAATGGGAACAATCTAGAATAGACGATCGATCTATTAGCCTCATTGAAGCCACGTTTTCACAGGCGAAACATCGCACCAAGCCGTATCACCGCTACAACAATTAAGTGCCGGTTTGGGTGTAAGACAAGATTCTTAAAAGTACTACGAACCCCGGGTGGAGTGACCGGCATCGGCGACCAGTGGAATATCCCCGGGTGGCGGGGCGAATGTGACACTGTTCACGGTGATCCGTGGACTGCCAACCACGCCACCGGCGCCGGGACTGCTGCAGCTGGTGCTGATCCGTTTGCTATGTGGAGCATGACGAGCGTGAGATTTGTTTGGAGCTCATAATTTACAATTCGGAGGAGATTGACCGCCCCATTCCGGCGAACATCCCAATAAGCTCATAGCGTATAGTGACCGGCGTGAACGTGGACAACGACATTTGCATAACCTCAGACTGGAGTAAAGCGTTACGCAAACAAAGAAGCTAACATTTACGTTTCGCTCAGCCTTGCGTTCCAGAAAGCAAAGTTGCGACTCAACTTTGCAACGGTGCGGCCATCGGAGTAGATGGCGGCAAGATCGTGGACCTGTGGATAATTCGTCCGAAGTTCGATGAAAAAGAATAAAAAGAGAACATATCCGATGGCGGGCATAAGGAGTAATGTTTCTGATCTCCGAGACGAGACTGATGACCATACGTGATAGACAGCCCTGCGCGATGATCGACGTCGACGAGCTATGTCTTAGAGATAGAACAGGTCTAGGCAACTAGTTGATCAAGGCCGGGCCGGAGCAAGGATAGCTGGCTGCCTGCCATTGCCAGCGTTCTCCCGGAGAGAAAACTCGACCCCTGAATACGATCCGCCTCCAAAGAACCACTAGACAGGTCCTCAACAGAGAACTCAGGTATGACGGCACATGAGCTGATAGCCGCCGTGTGCCCACCGCACCAGGAATAATAGAATTCCCCCCCAAACTGGTCAGACGAAAAAATTCGCACATCTCAGACATGGCCACTGACCCGGAAATCCGATGGAAACCCAAATATACAAACGTTGCCGAAAAATTCACAAAGAAAGGCAAGCCAGTCCGCTTTGCTGCTATCGGAGCAAGGGAGGGTGTAGCAGTTAAAGTCGTTAGAGAACCTCAACGCGAGTTACAAGTGTTATCGGTAAGCCCGTGCCGTTTTTCCGGAAATCCTTCCTGGCCTCGGTTTTGCGTTCACCACTAAACGCCACCCATACGGCGTGGATTGTGTCGATCAGTATCCGCTGCATCGTCATCGCTGGGTTGAGCATCTTTCCACGCTCGGTAGGTCCGTGTGGCGATCTGCACGCCGTCACACGCAGTCATCAGATTCGGATACTCATCGAAGTGATCAAATCACAAGCCGGACCGTGCGCCGCGTCATCTTCACCGTAATCCGCATGACCAATATCTTCCTTCCACAGTCGAAAGAAAGCGGCATCACACCACGGTTCCCTTCGTGCGCATAGGGGGAATTTACTGAGTTCTCTCGTCATCGGGAAGCGGCCTGCCGATACGATTTGAGCTAATCGGGGAGCAGGGGGAGGGGCGGCGAGTAACCGCAGTCGTTGCCGTGGCGGCAGTGAATTTAAGGAACGGACATCGTTGTCGGGGGAAACACCTCAGGAGTATGCCATATGTTAATACTTTCCTCATGTCTTCTCGTGCCAGGACTGTGACGTCCTGAATGCAGCGATTCGCGCGCCGGAGGACGTAGACCCGGGGAGTCCTCGTCCGCGAGTACGCTGGGAAAACACTCCGCCCCCGCACGACTGAGGACCGCCATGCCCCGCACCGTCAAGCTCGCCGTGATCCCCGGAGACGGTATTGGCCCGGAGGTAATCGCTGAGGCCGTGAAGGTTCTCGACGCGGTTAGCGTCGATTCCGATTTCGTGATCGAGAAGACGCTGTTTTCGCTCGGCGTCACTCGTTACCTCGAGACCGGCGATGTTCTCACCGACGGGGATCTGGCCGCACTCTCAGGGCACGACGCGATCCTGCTCGGCGCGGTGGGCGGAGTTCCGGGCGACCCCCGACTCAAGGACGCGAACATCGAGCGCGGGCTGCTGCTGCGCCTCCGCTTCGCCCTCGACCACTATGTCAATCTGCGTCCGACCCGGCTTTACCCCGGCGTGCCCTCGCCGCTCACCGCTCCCGGCGAGGTGGACTTCGTCGTCGTGCGGGAGGGCACCGAAGGACCGTATGTCGGCAACGGAGGCGCGATCCGAGCGGGCACTCCACAGGAAATTGCCAACGAGGTTTCGGTCAACACGGCCTACGGCATTGAGCGCGTGGTGCGGTACGCCTTCGAACTGGCCCGCAAGCGCCACTCAACCCTGACCCTGGTGCATAAGACCAATGTGCTCGTCTTCGCCGGGTCGCTGTGGAAGCGGATCGTGGAGGAGGTTGGAGCCGACTACGAGGACGTCGTTGTCGACTATCTCCATGTGGACGCGGCGACCATTTTTTTCGTCAAGGACCCTGCGCGGTTCGATGTCATCGTCACCGACAACCTCTTTGGTGACATCCTGACCGATCTAGCCGGCGCGATCAGCGGCGGTATCGGACTCGCTGCCTCGGGCAACATCAACCCCGATGGCACGTTCCCCAGCATGTTCGAGCCGGTTCACGGATCCGCGCCCGACATTGCCGGAAAGCAACTCGCCGACCCGAGTGCCGCGATCCTCTCGGTGGCGCTGCTGCTGGAGCACCTCGGCCGGAACGAGGAGGCAGCGCGCGTCACGGCGGCGATCACCGCCGATATCGAATTGCGCGACGGCACCCCTCGCTCGACGGCCACGATCGGCGACAGCGTTGTCGCCCGCCTTCGCTGACCCAGCCCTGAGAAAAGAGCCGATGATGACCGACCTTGCTTCTAACGATTTCGCCTTCACGGTGACCGTTAACTCTGCTGCGCGTTCAGTACAGGAGCGTGCGCGCATCCTGGCGAATCCCGGTTTTGGGCAGTATTTCAGCGATCATCTCGTCAGTATCGGGTGGTCGCGCGCAGAAGGTTGGCATGATCCGCGCGTGCAGCCTTACGGTCCGCTCTACCTCGACCCTGCGGCGGCGGTTTTGCACTACGGCCAAGAGGTGTTTGAGGGGCTGAAGGCCTACCGCCACGAGGACAATTCGCTCTGGACCTTTCGCCCCGACGCCAACGCTCGTCGCCTCCAGCGCTCGGCGTGCCGTCTGGCGCTGCCGGAGCTGCCGACAGAACTCTTCGTCGAGTCATTACGTCAGCTGATCGCAGTCGACGCCGAGTGGGTTCCCGCGGAGCCTGAGGCGAGTCTTTATCTGCGTCCATTCATAGTCGCGACAGAGGCGTTCCTCGGTGTGCGCGCAGCCGAGGCGGTCGACTATTATCTCATCGCCAGTCCCGCTGGACCCTACTTTTCGGATGGCGTGTCGCCCATCTCGATCTGGTTGTCCACGTCATATGCTCGCGCCGGTAAGGGGGGAACTGGAGCGGCAAAGACGGGCGGAAACTACGCATCCTCGCTTCTGCCGCAGCAGGAGGCCGCGAGTCACGGTTGTGCGCAGGTACTGTTCCTTGATTCGCAGGAGTCACGGTGGATCGAGGAACTCGGTGGCATGAATATCGTCCTGGTGACGAAGGACGGCACGCTGGTGACGCCCGACTCCGACTCGATCCTTGAAGGTATTACCCGTGACAGCGTGCTGCAGCTCGCTGAGGACCGCGGACACCGGGTCGAGCGGCGTCGTATTTCGATTGAGGAGCTCCGCGACGCAGTGGCGTCGGGCGATGTGGCGGAGGTGTTTGCATGTGGTACGGCGGCGGTGATCACGCCGATCGCTGAAATCACGGGGGAGGGTTTTTCGACTGGAAATGAGGCCGCCCCCGCAGGCGAACTCACCCTGTCGCTCCGCGAGGAACTGACCGGCATCCAGTACGGGCGCCGCGAGGATAAGCACGGCTGGATGATGAGGTTGGACGCATGAAAGTTGCACGATTCGCCACGCAGCGCGAAGGAGATAACGAGGGAGCGATCCACTTTGGAATCGTGGACGAGGATGACCTGGTTGTCCTTGTCGGTGACCCGATGTTCGCCGGTTGGGACACCACTGGCGAACGGATACCGTTGGCGGAGGCCAAACTACTTGCCCCTGTTATTCCGCGCTCGAAAGTCGTGGCTATCGGTAAGAACTACGCTGACCACGTCGCCGAAATGGGCGGCGAGATTCCGAGCGAACCGCTGATCTTCCTCAAGCCCAATACTGCGGTGATTGGTCCCGGCGACGCTATTGTGCTGCCCGAGGACAGCCAGCGGGTGGAGTGCGAGGGTGAGCTGGCGATCGTGATCGGCGCGGTCGCCCGTCACGTGCGCGCGGAGGACTACCAGGACGTGGTGTTCGGCTACACGATTGCGAATGACGTCACGGCGCGTGATCTGCAACGTGCCGATGGCCAGTGGGCGCGGGCAAAGGGATATGACACTTTTTGTCCGGTGGGGCCGGTGATCGAGACCGAGCTGGTCTGGAACGAGAGCGCGCTGGAGACACGGGTTAATGGCCGCGCCGAGCAATCAGCCAGCACCGGTGACATGATTCACGGCGTGCCTGAAATCATTGCGTCTGTCTCGCGGGTGTTTACGCTGTTGCCGGGTGATCTTATCCTTACCGGGACTCCGGCCGGGACGGCACCGATCGCCAACGGGGATACGGTCGCTATCGACATCGACGGTATCGGAACCCTCTTCAATTCCGTCACCGTGCGCGCCTGACTCCCGCGCCCTCCGTCCGTCGGCCCGTCCCTCCGCGAGATGCCACTTGTGATCACAATCGTCGGCGTGTCGTCGTCATAAGTGGCATCTCGCGGGGAGGGTTAGGGCTTGGAGACGGCGGAGCTGACGTCGGTCGGCTTGTTGTAGTTGCCCTCGGGGAGGGCGCGGAGGGCATCGAGGACGGCCTGGTCGGCGCCCTCTTTCTCGGCGGTCTGGACGATCGTGTCTCTCGACGCGGGATAGTCGATCCCGCCGAGGTATTTCTGGATCTCGATCGGAGTGGGTGCGTTCATGGCGCGGTCCTTTCGTCGTGTGGTGATACCTATTGGCGGTGCTCTTCGGCGAAGAGACGGTCGAAGGCGTCGATGTTGCGGTCGGTGACGGTGGTGGGAGTCTCCAGGTGCACGGCGCCGCTGGGTAGGAGCCCCGCGCCACCAAAGCGCTCCATGACGCGCCACTGTGCGGCGACGTCTTCGCCGCTGTGCTCTGGAGGCAGCTGCGTCCAGAAGTCAAAGCCACCGGAGGCCACCAGGGCGTCACGGCGATAAAGAACGCACGCGCCGAGCCAGGCGATGCGGTAGGCGCGCCACTCACCCTCCGCTAGCTCGAGCCCTGCGGCCACGTGGGTGAGATTTGCGGCGTTGTGCAGCCGCCAGCGTTCGAACTGCGCAGTGCCACGCCGGATCCGCTCGGGCGTGGCGCGCTCGCCCCACAGCTCATACCCCTGCTCGTGCGGCCGCACGTCGTTAAGGTGGGAGAGTCCCTGCACGGCCGAGCCGACGAAACCGCAGTCCAGGCGGTCGAGCGCGTCGTGCATCCTGGCGAGAGTGCCCGGTTCCAGCCAGACATCATCGTCGAGAAACAGCACGGCCGGCGC
Organism: Rathayibacter toxicus DSM 7488; assembly: GCF_000425325.1. Taxonomy (GTDB): domain Bacteria; phylum Actinomycetota; class Actinomycetes; order Actinomycetales; family Microbacteriaceae; genus Rathayibacter; species Rathayibacter toxicus. The sequence continues at coordinate 21,284 of NZ_AUDF01000016.1, read as the reverse complement.
CGAGGAGAGTGAGAGCAAATACTGTCGCTGCTGGGCCAGACCGCGGCGGGGCAGATTGCGGCGCACGAGAGGAGCCCTGCCCTGCGCCGCCAAAACCCGCAGCATCGCGAGCACGGTCGGATCGCGCTCGGTCACGGCGTCATCCGACTGGTCACTGACGATCACCCGGAAGCGCGGGTCATCTTGGGCGGCCAGACCGGCGAGGGTGACCGCGAGTTCGGTGCGCCGACCGGCGGTGGGGACAAGCACATCCACCTGCGGCGGCTCGAGAGTCGGCGCAGTTCCCCAGACGCCGGACCAGCGACGACTGGTCATGACGCGGCCGATCGGATGCGCCGCACCATGTCGGTCGTGGAGTGCTCAGAGACATAGCCGACGGTCGTCACTGTGCCGCCATAGGAGCGCACGGTCGCCGCCTCCGCCAGCATGTCGGGCGCATAGTCACCGCCTTTGACGTAAATGTCGGGTCGGATGCGCTCCAGCAAGGGGATGGCTGTGTCGTCGCCGAACAGGGTGACGTAATCGACGCATCCCAGCTCGGCGATCACTCCGGCGCGATCACCCTCCGGGTTAATCGGACGGCCCTCGCCCTTGAGCTGACGGACAGAATTATCGTTATTGACCGCCACGACCAGCACATCGCCCAGCTCGCGTGCCTGACGCAAATAGGAGGTGTGGCCGCGGTGCAGCACATCGAAGCAGCCGTTGGTGAACACGATGCGGCGACCGCGGTGTGACTGCTCCGCTAACACCTCCACCAGCGTGTCTTCGTCCAGCACGGCGGCAGCGGGAGCGGCGAGAGAGGTGAGCAGATCGTCGGCGGTGCAGACGGAGGTTCCCGGTCGTTGCACGACCACGTCAGCAGCGGCCTGAGCGAGGTCGACGGCCGTCGCAAGCGAACGGCCCGCGGCGAGAGCGAGGGTGGCGGTCGCGGTGAAGGTGTCGCCCGCTCCCGACGCCTGTTTTTCCTCCGCCGGCTGGGCAAAGGTGCGAGTAAGGGAGTCGTCAGCGTCGAGCGCCATTGCGCCGTCGCTGTCGAGGGTGATCACGATCTGGCGGGCACCCGAGCGCTCCCGCAGCGTCGCGGCAGCCGCTCGCACAGCAGCGACACGCGCACCGCCACGGCCGAGGGACGAGCCGAGCAGACGCTCAGCCTCCTGCGCGTTGGGTGTGACCAGTTCGGCGCGCGCGAAGGCCCAGTTGGCAAGTTTGTGTGCGTCGATCACCAGCAGCCCGGGACGGGCGAGGGCAAGTATGTGCTCTACTGCCTGCCGGAGAATCCCTGATCCGTAGTCGCAGACCAGCACGGCGTCAGCGCCCTCGGCGGCGCGCACAGCAGCTGCAGCGAGCTGCTCGAGCTCGTTGTCAGAGGGACGGTGGAAACCGGAGTCGATGCGCAGCATCACGCTGTCGCCCGCGACCACACGGGTCTTGATCGTGGTTTCCGCGGTGGTGCGGATGATCGCGGCAGTGTCGAGTCCGGCTCGCTCAACGGCAGCGAGGAGGCGCTCGCCCTGCGAATCACGCCCGATCACCCCCACGGCACGCACCTCCGCTCCCAGAGCGCGGAGGTTGGCAGCGGAATTGGCTGCGCCCCCAGCAACGTCGATGACGTCATCGAGCCGGATGACCGGGGCCGGCGCTTCACGCGTGACCCCCTCGGCGCTGCCCAACCACCAGGAGTCGAGGATCAGATCACCGATCACCGCGATCTGCGGGGGCCGCTCGTGCACGTGCGCGATCAGCGCGCTCGCCCGCTGTAGGGCCGAGCCTTCCAGAGTCATGGCGCACCGCCGGGAAGACCGAAGTGCACAACTGTCGTGGTGGTCATCTCGGTGAGCAATTCGGGGCCGTAGCCGAAGCCGGTGCCGCTGGCTCCGCGGGGTTGGGCGCTGCCGCCGGGGGCGCCTCCGAAGACGTTGTTGATTTTCACGGTGCCCACCGGGAGTTGTGCTGCGGCGCGGTGCGCGTGAGTCATGTCGGAGGTCAGGACGGTGGCGGCGAGGCCGTAGGGACTTGCGGCGGTGCGCAGGAGCGCCTCGTCGAAGCTGTCCACAACCAGGATCGGAGCGACAGGGCCGAACGTCTCCTCCGTCATGACCAGCATGTTGTCGGTGCAGTCGGCCAGAACGGTCGCGGGGTACCAGGTGCCCGCGCCCGGGGTTCCTCCGGTGAGAGCGCGAGCACCGGCACGGAGGGCTTGGCTCACGTGCTCGTGCACGCTGTCGCGCATCCGCTCGTCGACCAGGCGGGGGAGGGGGCCAGAATTCCATTCCGTGGCCGCCGTCACCAGCGCGGCCGTGAAGGGGTTGGCGATATCGCGATGCAGATAAATGCGTTCGACGGAGGTGCAGATCTGTCCGGCGTTCGCGAACGCTCCGAGGGCCGCCTGCTCGGCAGCCCACACGGGGTCGACGTCGCGATCAACGATGAGTGCGTCGTTGCCGCCGTTTTCGAGGATGGTGTGTGCGTCGGTGATCGCGGCGATTCGGGCCAGGGAGCGGCCGGTAGCGGAGGAGCCAACGTGGGCGAGGACCGCGATGCCGTCGGCGCGGGCGAGCTCGGCGCCGACAGCGCCATCGCCGCTGACCAGGGTGAGCACGTCCGCGGGTAAGGTCTGGGCGAGGAGTTGGGTAAAGCGGGCGCCCGTGTCAGGGCTGCGTTCGCTGGGCTTATGCACGACGACGTTGCCCGAGACGATCGCTGCGCCGAGCAGGCCGGCGGCGACGGCGACCGGATCATTCCAGGGCGTCAGCGCGAGAACCACTCCGCGCGGATGCGGGAGCGAGAGATCTACGTTGCAGGGGTTTCCGCGCAGTGACGTACCGCGGTGCAGCGGCCCGAGCTCGGCGTATTGCAGCAGGGTGTTGACCCCGGCGCGAACCCCGCCGAGAGCAGCATCGGCGGGTTTCCCCGTCTCCGTCGTGGTGAGCGCAGCAAGCTCCTGTTCCCGCGCAGCGACCCGGTGCGCTGCGGCGCGAAGCAGGGCTCCGCGCTCGGCGGGCGGCGTCTGCGACCACGCCGGGAACGCTGCGCGAGCGAGGTGGAGGGCGTCGTTTGTGGCACGGGCAGCACCGGTTGCGGCGTCGATGGTCACGGTCACCTCCCGATCACATGCCCGACGAGTTGCGGACACGCAGACACCCCTTCCGGTACCCGCGTGCCCGGAGCTGAGACACGGACAACAGGACTTTGTCGGAGGAATTGCGAGATCGGGAGCAGGCCCGGCGAAGCGGTCGCTTCGTCAGCGGCAGCCCTAGAAAAGCTGTTGTGCGTTGGCCTCCCTGAGGATCACGGGATCGTTGCCCCGGTATTTTTTGATGAACTCATCCCACTGCCGGGGTGTTCTCTCGCGGAGGAACGACACGATGTCGTCGTAACCGATGCTGACTCTCGTGGCCGTGAAAAGCATTTTGCGGCGAGTGTCTTTGACGTCAATACCACCCAAATTGTTGACACTGGGGACAATAAATCCGATCTCATCTAAAGAGATTGTCCGCTCCTCCTTAAACCATGGACGAACAATAAGTCTGTCGACGAAGACATCGACCCGGGCGCGTTTGACGCCTACCGAGAGAATGATGAGGCTCGGCCCGACGAGCATAAGGACGACGGTCCACACGAGGAATCCCGCCGAGAGCATCATCTTCGGCATCGCCAATCCGGAGAGAAAAAGCAGTCCGCTGACAGCGGAGGTGACAATTCCTCCAATACGGAGGAACCACGCTTGCCACTGCCGATTTTTGACGACGAAGAGGGCACCGGGAGCCCGATTGTAAGCGGCAAGACGGTGTGGGTTTCGGCGCTTGTCGACGAACCGGACAGTAGTGACGATGAAAGTGGAGACGACGGCCGTGATGGCAAGGGCGATCACCGGGGTAGAAAGGTTGAAGTGACTCATGCCACGAGCATAGAGCTAAGCCTCTCTCAGCTTCGACGGCGAGGAGGAGGAAGGCCGGTGCCTCCGTATGCGCTCTGGGCGCGACGTTTCGGCTCGCTGACTTCGGGGAAAAGAAAGGAGTGTAGCTACTTCCCGATGAGCCGCCGATCGGCTCAGCCACCGAAAGGAACCTCGTGGTCGCCATCGCTCCACTCCATGAGCGTTTCGATGCAGTCGAAAGGATCGCCGTGCTCCGCGGCGGCGGCCTCGGCGACCTGTTGTTCACCCTGCCGGCGATCGAGGCGCTGGCCGCTGCCTACCGGGATGCGGAGATCACCCTGCTCGGTACGCCCGAGCATCGGATGCTGCTTGACGGGGCCAGCTCGCCGGTCAGCGGCGTCGAGGTTCTCCCGGTTGCGCAGGGCGTTCACGACGGCGGCGACGAGGACCCGCACGGCTTCGCTGAGTTTGTCGAGCGGATGCGTCAGCGTCGGTTTGACCTTGCCGTGCAGGTGCACGGCGGCGGTCGCTACTCCAATCCGTTCCTTTTGCGTTTGGGCGCCCAGCATACGGTGGGCTCGCGAACGCACGATGCCGAGCCGCTGGAGCGCAGCATTCCCTACCTCTATTACCAGCACGAAATGCTGCGGGCGCTCGAAATTGTGGGGCTCGCAGGAGCACCGGCCGTGCGTCTGGAACCGGCTCTCGCCGTGGATCCGCAGCGGCGGGACCGTCTCGCCGCCGCGTTGCCCGCTGACGGACCGCTGGTGATGATTCATCCGGGTGCGAGCGATCCGCGTCGGCGCTGGCCCGCCAGCGGGTTTGCGGAGGTGGTGATGCAGCTTGTGGCCGACGGGGTGCGGGTGCTCGTGGTGGGCGACGCCTCCGATGCGCCCGTTGCCGAGGAGATTGTTGCCGCAGCGCCGGGGGCTCTCTCGTGGGCGGGTGCCGTGGAATTGGCTGATCTTCCGGCGTTGCTCTCGTTGGCGGATGTTGTGCTCGGTAACGACAGTGGGCCGCGGCACCTGGCCGCGGCGGTGGGCGTGCCGACGGTGGGGATCTTCTGGGTCGGAAACGCCATCAACGCGGCTCCGCTTGGTCGGGAGCGTCACCGCGTGCAGTTGAGTTGGACCACCAGGTGCCCCGTTTGCGGCGTCGATGTCACCCAGGTCGGCTGGACCGCGTCGCGCTGCGAGCACGACCCGTCGTTCGTCGCCGACGTTCCGGTCGCCGCGGTAGTGGCGGATATCCGTAGCCTGCTCGCCGCCGTGGTGTGATGGTCTTAATATCCGCAATCCTCTCTCGGGAGAGCCATACGCCGATTGTCAGCGGGTGATGCACTTCCTCATCTCTGAAGAGGCGGCCATTATCCATATGATGAGCAAGGATGTAAGTTGACTTTCGTGTCGCATGGTTGTAATGAAATTACTCACAGATAAAAGTCTGGCCTTGTTCCTTGTGGAGCTTCAGGTATCCATGGTCCCCTTTCCCGGAAAGTTATTTGTGAGCCATTTACCATTCGGGCTGATAGAGTTCCGGCTGGGGTGTTTCAAACGCGGGTCAAGGGCTTGTGGGGCGGTGGGCGAAAATTATCTTCTTCTTCTGGTTGGCACCATTTCGCGCTCGGTGAGCGGATGAGAGATGCATGTGGGTGCTTTATGTCTATTCTCCTTGTCTTTCACGGCGATTCTTTTTCTGACATGGCTTTAGGTGTGCTGAAGGTCGGTTCGGCTATTCACTAGGCGTGGCCAAGAAAGTTTTTCCGGCCAGATAGAGTTATTGTTGCTTGATCAAGGCAGGTGCTGATAGCGGAACCTGATTAGTCGAGCAGGATATAAGCCGCATCGGGGGCAATGTGAATATTGGCGTATCCTTCATTTTATTTACTTCACAAACTGTGCAAAACCGTTGCGGTGCTGTTTCTGGTGCAAATTTGATTACCATCAACAAAAACCCTGTGACCACATGCTGCACTTTTCAATGGAACCCTGGATAGCTAATAAGTCAACGCGGTCGTCAAGGCGGCGCAACGTTGGCCCAGAATATCTGGGATTTTGATATTTCCGTAATAACTTTACGATCCTGGTTTGGCCTAGCTAGAACTGCCACTCGTCCGGAATTTTTACGACCTGATTGCTAATATCGAAGGGGCTAGTCACCCCGCAGCCAATTTTTCTCGCCCCACTTTCCCCGACTGTAAATCTTCTTTTTCTCGCCCATCGGTAGACATGCTGCGGCGGTAGCGTCTTCTCATTCATATGAGAAAAGAATGTTTCTAATTGACATATCATACTAAACCTACAAATAGTTTTCCACCGAGAGGCTTATGCAAAAAGTTGATAGTTTTGTGTGAAGAATATGATTTTTTCATGGTGGTGAAAGCGCGTAGGTGGGTGCGGAGGGGCGCCGGTAGTTGGTGTGGAGTATCCGCTAGGTTGTGACGTGTGCGATGGCGTTTTCAATGACATAGCGGTGGGTGTTGATGAAGGTGTTGTGTTTTTTGGTTTTCTTGCCGAGGTTTTTCTGTCCGGGTTTTTTCTTCGTGGGAATCATGAGTTGAGTTCCTTGGTTTCCGCGGTCCGCGAGCATGTTCGTTGGGTCGAGGAGATCGTTATAACCGGTTTCTTTTTACGCCTTCTTATAGTGAGTGCTCCCCGTAAGGGGATCTGAGATCGCGAGAATACGGCCCTTGGGATCGGGCGCAACCTGGATGTTTTGTGCCCGGTAGTGTAGTGCTTCCCGGAGTACAGTCCTGGCGCCTACTTCCAGGATCAGCAGGCAGAAGGGTGCCCTCCACGATGGTTGTGGTCTCGTTCGCCGCAGCCCTAAGCTCAGGTGCGCAGCTGTCGAGAACAACATCAATCATCACTTCGGTATCAGCAATAGTGCGCGACACGGTCGCTTGGCTCACTCCAAAGAAAGTGGCAAGGAATTTTTCGGTCACGTTATGCCGAAAATACGCCAACGTGAGAAACAATGCAGACTCCAGTGAGAGCGTGCGAGTCCTCGTCCCCGGTTTCGTCCACACAAATTCCGCCTCGACAAGACGGCACAACTCCGCACATTGCTCTGTCGTTAATCCTGTTGTATCCTGAACCCGCACCGGCCGCTTCTTCGTGAAGAATCTTGTGAATAGGTATTCTTCATTTCTCGGAGAGTTGCCGGTGTTCACGTATTAGCAACACACTGCGAAATAAATATTCATGTGAGCCGTTTATATAAGCCTCACAGGAGAAAGAAGAGAAAATTGCGAAAAAAAGATGACTCTACTTGCCGCGGCCGCAATCACCGGGCTTCTGGCTCCAGCTCTGGTCACTAATTCTGTGGCTTGGGGTCAGTCAGCAGTACCGACTATCTCTGCCCAGGCTCCTGCCGCGGTTCGTGAGTTCACGCAGTTCCAGATAGATCATCCGGACGATCTCGCTGGGCAGGATGCCGAAGCAATGCGCTTGTTTGGTTCACACGTTCAAGTGCGTTTTGAGGGACGGAAGGACTTTGTCGACGGTCTGGTGGCGCAACGTGAGAAGGATACGGCCATCGAGAAGGCCAAGGTGGTCCCGATGGATTCACTAAACAACGACGTCTTTACTGTGTGGGTGATCAAGGTTAATACAATTTATGGATGGGAATTCGGTGGTCATTGGGATTTTGCAGATTTCTTTGCGGGACAGACCGATCCAGACGATGTGGCAACCATGGAGTTTAATATAGACAAATGTGCAAAGTTGCAGAATTTAGAAATAACAACCTATGATGTCGATGGTAATCGTACTAACTTGGGTTCACTACGTGATGCAAACCTAGGTGCAAATGCGCCAATCTGGAATATCGAGGATAAGGTTAGCGGCTTCCGCAATCTGGCCGACTCTGGAGCGGCGCTGGTATGGTTGAACGCTGACGCATGTCCCCTCAATCACTATGAAGGCCAGGCGGCTTTTGTTTACCATGCAGTCGAAAATGGTTCCGTTGGCAATGTTTCCGCTTCGTGGGGGAACTTCTCCGTGAGCACTTCGGGGTCGAACCTCGAATTACAGAAGTCATCGCAGCCGTTTGATTTTATCTATTAAATTTATCCGCGGGTGCCTCGATAGGGAGCGAGGCACCCGCGGCACTCTTCTCTCAGAAAGGTTTACATGCAATCCCGGCGATCAGCATTCGTTTCTTTTATTGGTGGGGTGATCGTTGCGCTCAGCATCATCGCAGTAGGAACTCCGTGGCAAATATCGGTACTCGGCCTCAGCCTCACCACAGTAGGAATCCACGGACTCATCCACGCCGCCCGCCCGCCCCGCAACTAACCCCGCTCTCTCCCCTCCCGCGAGATGCCACTTATGCGCACGACACTCCGATAAAACTCGTCATAAGTGGCATCTCGCGGGAGGGGGTTAGGGCCAGGAGGGTTCTTGAGCGTGGGTGATGACGAGCTCGCGTACTTCGCAGCCCGGCGGCTGGCGGAGGATGAAGACGACGGCGTTCGCGACGTTCTCGGGGTCGTTGAGCAGCGCGTCGGGGCCGGGCCGGTACTGTGCGTCACGGTCATCGAAAAAGCGCGTTTTCATTCCGGCGGGAATGAGGGTTGTCACGCCGATCTCGCCCTTGGTTTCGGCGGCTAGCGCCCGGCTGAAGCCGAGGACGCCAAATTTTGAGGCGCAATAGGCGGTGGCATCCGAAACTGCCTTCAAGGCGAGCGAGGAGGCGACGGTGACGACACGCCCGTGCGTGGCGACCAGAAACGGCAACGCCGCCCGCACGACCGCCGCGGTGCCGAGGAGGTTGACCGCGATCACTCGCTCCCACTCCTGCGCTGCGACATCGGTCAGGCGACCGCAGCGGTCGATACCGGCCGCGGTGACCACCGCCTCGAGTCCGCCGTGCTCGTGTGCGATCTGTGCGACGGCCTGCTCGGCGTCGCGGGTCTGGGCAACATCCACCCGGTAGGCAGCGACGCCTTCAGCAACGGACGACACGTCGCGGTCGAGCACGATCGGGGTGCCTCCGGCCTCGGTGACGGCGGCGGCCACTGCGGCACCGAGGCCGGAGGCACCTCCGGTGATCAGGACACGGCCAACAGGTGTAGGGGTGATACTCATGCGTTTCCTTCCACGGGATCTGTGGTCACCTCACGCGCGCCAACGCTGCGGCAAGATGAGTCGTCGAGCGTCCAGGGTGATACGGGACGGTCAGTACCCGCCCGCCCCAGCGGGCAAGGGTCGCTGCCTCGGGTAAGGACTGAGCGGAGTAGTCGCCGCCCTTCACCCAGACATCGGGCCGGATGCGGCACAGCGCGTCGTCCGGAGTGTCCTCGCCGAACACCAGCACCGCATCCACGCACTCGAGCGCGAGCAGTAGATCGACCCGATCAGCCTCGGGGATGATCGGCCGAGTGGCGCCCTTCAGCCTGGTGACGGAGGCGTCCGAGTTAAGACAGACAATCAAGCAGTCGCCCAGTGCTCGTGCTGCCGACAGGGTGCGGGCGTGTCCGGCGTGCAGCAGGTCGAAGCAGCCCCCGGTCGCCACGATGGTGCCCCCCGCGGCGCGCACCGCCGTGGCGACCCGCACTGCATCCACTCCGCCCCCGCGCAGGGGAGCTGCGTCACAGCGCAAGGCGAGGGAGGCGACACCGCCGGCAAGCAGGTAGCTTCCTGCGTCTGCGACTGCCGCGCCCACCGCCTCCGCAGGGTCGGCACCGCGAGCTAGTGCCACGGCGGCGGAGGCGGTAAACCGGTCTCCCGCGCCGCACGTATCGCCCGGCGGCACGGCGACGGCGGGCACGACCACGGGCGCGGGGGCACGGCGAGAGCGCACCAGAGCACCGGCATCGCCCATGGTGACGACCACAGCGTCGCAGCCCCACCGCTCTAGCAGCATGTCTGCGGCGGCTTGCGCCAGAGTCACTCCGCGGCCCTGCATACCGGCACAGGCGCTCGCCTCGGCGAGGTTCGGTGCGCTGAGAGTGGTGCCCGCGACTGGAACGGATCCGTGCGGGTGCGGATCCCAGACCAGCGGTACCGTGAGTGTGTTCAGGGCCGCGCGCAATGATTCATCCTCGGTGAGCCGACGACCGTAATCGGCGACGATGACGACATCGACTGTGTCCAGAGCAGCGAGCATCTGCTCCGTGACCTGCGGCAACGGCGGCCGCTCGCAGCCGCGGTCAACCCGGACTACAGGTTGCCCGGAGGCGGCGATACGGGTTTTCACAGGAGTGGCCGTTTCCGAGGGTCCGGCGACAACGCGAATGCCATCGAGCGCGGAGCACAACTCGCCGACATCGGGATCAGCGGAATCAGCGAGCGCCGTCACCAGGGTGACGTCGTGCCCGTCGCGGGCGAGCATCCGTGCCACCAGGCCGGCGCCGCCCGCACGGACTGACCGTGCTGCGACATCGATAACGGGTACTGGAGCGTCGGGGCTGAGCCGCTCAGCCGGGCCGGAGAGATCGACATCGAGGAGCACATCGCCGACCACGGCGACCCGCAGCCTGTTCACGAGGCAGCCCTCATCCGTGCGCGGAGGTTGTGCTCGAAGGCATGGCAGAGGGCGTGCACCAACACAAGCTGCGCCTCTTGCACATTCGCGCTGTGACCGTGGAGAGCGATCGACTCGTCGCAGGCCTCCGTGAGTGGGTTAGGACCCTCGCCGGTCAACGCCCAGGCGCGCGCGCCCGCCGCCCGCGCCGCATGAGCCGCGTGCAGCAGGTTTGCGCTGCGGCCACTGGTGGACAGCAGCACCACGACGTCACCGGCTCGGCCGTGCGCCGTGACCTGGCGTGAGAAGACGTGCTCGAAGCCGTAATCGTTGCCGATAGCGGTCAGGGTCGAGGTTTCGGCGTGCAGCGAGATCGCCGAGAAGGGGATGCGATCGCCGTCGAAACGGCCCACCAGCTCAGCCGTGAGGTGCTGCGCCTCCGCCGCTGATCCGCCATTGCCGGCTGCAAGCACGCGAGCCCCCGAATGCAGTCGTTCGGCCAGCTCCGCTCCCCAGGCTGCGATCCGTTCGGAGTGCCGTTCAAGTTGCGCCACGACCTCGAGCGAGTGGGCGAGGTGAGTGTCGACGAGGTGCCGGGCCGAGTCGGTGGCGGTGTCCACCAGAGTGTCGATAGTCATCGCGGTGTCGACTTTCTGGTGGTGGGAACGGAGGGTTGGGCCAGCCGGTCGGCCAGGGTCGCGATGTAGGCGCGCTCGGTCTCCGCAGCGACGCGATCCCAGGAATAGCGCGACTCGACCCGCGCCCGGCCAGCCGCTCCATAGGCGCGGGCGCGCTCAGGGTCGGTGATCAACGCAGCCAGAGCGCGAGCAAGTGCCTCGGGGTCGCGCGGCGGCACATGCACCCCGGTGACGTCCTCGACGACCGTGTCGATCAGCCCACCGACGGAGGAGGCGACGACAGGTACTCCGCACGCCATCGCCTCGAGCGGCGTGATGCCAAATGGCTCATACCAGGGTGCGCAGACCACGATGTCGGCCGAGCGAAGCATTGCCGGCATCTCGGTCTGTGAAAGCCGACCGGCGAAGATCACCCGGTCAGTCACGGCACGGTTTTCGGCGATGGCGTGTAGGCGCTGATACTCGGGGTCCGCGGTGAGAGAGTCGCCGGAGCCGGAACCGCCGACGATGACGAGCTCGGCGTCGTGACCGTCCGCGATCAAGCGGGCCAGTGCTTCGATTGCGATGCCCATCCCTTTGCGGGGCACCAGACGGCCGATACTCATCACCCTGAGGCGTTTGCCGCGCGGCGCCATCGGCCCCCAGGGCGAAAAACGGTCAAGGTGTACTCCGCAGGGAACGACTGTAATGCCCCCGGTGGGCACGCCCAAGTTTTTCAATTCGAACGCTTCGTCGGAGCAGGTGGCGACAACGCCGTCGACGCGCTGACCGACCCCCGGTTCGAGCCATGCCCGCTCTTCGGGGCTGGTGTCGAGGGCACCCTGGTGACGGCGTTTGACGACTCCGAGAGCATGGAACGTGTGGAACACGGGGACCCGGTAGCCGCTGGTTCGCGCCATCCGCTCGGAGGCATCCAGCGCCGCCACCCCGGACATCCAGAAGTGGCTGTGCACCAGGTCCGGCCGCTGCTGCTGCCAGTCCTCGGCAAGATCCACCGCAAAATCGCCCATGAAGGGCAGCAGTTCGTCCTTGGGTACCGCCGCGGCCGGACCAGCCTCGAGATGCACGACCTCCACTCCTGAGGTGAAGGGCATCCGCCGGGGCAGCGACGGATCATCCCGCCGGGTGTAGACCGTGATCTGGTGGCCGCGTCGGGCAAGGGCATCGGCGAGAGCTGCGACGTGAACGTTTTGCCCGCCTGCGTCAACGCCTCCGAGCGCCGCCAGCGGGCTAGCGTGCTCGGAGACCATCGCGATCGCCAACGGTCGGGCGCAAAGGTGCTGCTTCATCGGGTGCTCCCTTCCAGGGCGGTGATGGTGGCAGGCAGCGGGAGGAGCGGCGGGGGAGGTCGGCGAGCAGTTCGTCCCAGTCATGCTGGAAGCGGGTGAGGTTGTAGTGGGCGAGCGCCGCCTCCCGGGCGATCGCCCCGGCTGCGGCGGCTCGCTCTGGGTCCTCTATCAAGTTGCGCAGGGCGGCGGTGAGGGCGACCAGGTCGTTCGAGAGCGCGCCGGCCTCGGGAGGCACGGCGCGGCGTGCCTCCGTGACATCCAGCGCAACGATAGGCATCCCCAAGTGCATCGCTTCGAGCAGGGCGAGGCCGAGCGAGGTCCAGCGAAAGGGATGCAGGTAGACCCGGCGGCGCGCCAGCGCGGCATGCAGAGCATGAGTCGGCAGATCGCCCTGCACCCTTATGCGGTCTGTGTCGAGCGCGGACAGCTCGGTGAGGAGGTCGGTCTTGATCCCGAAGACATCCAGCGGAGCGGTCACGGCGAAGCTTCCCAGCAGATCGGTACCCACTACCCGGCCGCGACGCACCGGCTCATTGACGACGACGCCGCAGTGCGCCAGCTCGCCGGTATAGAGAAGACCCGGATCGGGGATACCGTGCTCGATTACGGTCGTTGCGGTCGAGCCGGTGTCCCACATCAGCGCGTTGAAGTGGGTGACGTGCACGATGATGAGGTCGTCCCGGTCAGCTAGCGGATGCCGTGAGTGGGGCACGTCGCCGCGCGGAACATTGTGCTCGACATATACCGCGGGCATATCGCGGCCGATCCGACAGCCGAGGAGGCGCCGTGACTCCGCGATCTCTTCGGGGCGTTGCAGGAGTACTGCGTCCACGTCCGCATCGCGCACCTGCTCCGGCGCAATTTCGAGCGCATTCGGCCAGTCGCGGCCGCCGGCGCCCAATCCCCAGCTGTCACGGGTGGGAGTCGTGGGCAGCAGATAGTCATGTGCGCCGCGGACGAAGGCATCGGTCCAGCCACCGTGCACATGCCAGAGCAGGATTCTCATGCCCGTGCCCCCGAAGGGACCAACGCGGTCTGCGGGGCGCGCAGGCTGAGGGCGGCGGTGACCGCCTCCTCGGCGCTCACCTCCGCCAAGCACGGATGTCCGGGGATCGGGCACATTCGAGCTCGGGAGTCTGCACAGGGCGCCTGTTGATTGCCGAGGAGCGCGAGGGGAACTCCGTAGGGTGCCCAGCGGAGTGCGGGGACGACCGGCGCGAAGAGGCTGACGACTGGCGTGCCGACCGCTGCCGCCAGATGCGCGGGGCCGGTGTTGCCGCTGATCACCACCTCCGCCTGCGCGAGCACCTCAGCCAGGCCCGCGAAGTCGGTCATGCCGCCCAGGTCGATGCCCCGGCTGCCCGCGACCGCGGCGGTGAGTGCTCGTTCGCCGGATCTTCCCGTCACCACGACCGCGAGGCCTTCTTCGGCGAGTAGCTCGACCGCCCGCGCAGCGTTCTCGGGTGGCCAGGCGCGCGCGGGGACCGCGGCGCCCGGATGCACGACCAGATACGGTCCGACTCCCGCCAACACCGCGGGGAGGGGTCCCTCGCGGCGCACCAGAAGGCGCCCGTCGTCCCCCGGTGGGAGTGTGAATCCGGCGGCTGCGGCGATGGCAAGCGCTCGCTCGGGCTCCGGCTGATCCTCGTCAAGCGTCTCACCAGGCACAAGGCGAACGTCGAGTAGGGCGCCGGCAAAGTCGATGGAGGCGCCCGAAAGACGCCGGACGCCGTACAGGCGCAGCAGCAGGGCCAGTGGCAGCGGTGATTGGTGGAAGGAGGTGAGGATCACGGCCTCGTCTGGTGCGAACTCCTCGACGATCTCACGCAACTGGGTCAGCAACAGCTCGTCCACTGCTCGGGAGGCGTCACCGATCCACGGGCAGGACCAGGTGCGCACGGCGACCGGTCCGGGAAGCAGCGCTGCGGCCGGAGCCCCCTGGGGTCCGCTCATCAGCAGCACTTGCGAATCGGCGGCAATGGCCCGAACCGCCGGTCCGCTGAGGAGGACGTCGCCGACGCTGTCGAGTCGCGCGACGAGGACGCGCCTGGTCACTGCGCCTCCGGGGCTGGCGGCATCGGGATGAGCAGCTCGACTGCCGCGAGCAGCGTGGGTGCTGTCAGCGTGGCGGCGGCCGTCTCCTCGGCGCGGGTCAGGGGAGTCGGCACCAGTACTGACCGGGATCCGGCGGCGGTCGCGGCGCCCAGATCGGTACCGATATCGCCGATCACGGCCAGGGAGTCGGCGGGGAGCCTCAACGTCTCTGCCGCGTCATATACCATCCCCGGCGCAGGCTTGCGGCAGCGGCAGCCGTCGTCTGGAGCGTGAGGGCACACTATCCAGACGTCGAAACCGCCGAAAAGGTCATCGATCCTCGCGTTGACCGCCTCCACCTGGGCTCGGTCGAGGAGGCCGCGCGCAATGCCGGACTGGTTGGTCACGACTCCCAGCGCCATCCCCGCTTCCCGGGCTCGCGCTACTGCTTCGAGGGCGGTCGGCATCGGCTCCACGCGAGCCGGGTCGCCGTTGTACGGCATGTCCACCACTAGCGTCGCGTCGCGGTCGAAGAGGATCCCACGTACTCGCCTCACCGCTGTGCGAGCGGTGAGCGTGGTCGCGGCGCGGTGGAGGGTCGTGTTGTTCACGCACTCCCGGTACCCCCTGGCTCTGGTCGTAAACCCGGCCGGGTGAACTCCGGTGAGCGATCTCTGATTCACTCCGCGAAACCGTGAAAAAACTTCTCAATAACCGCGCCGTTACGGGGACGCTGTTGCGCACTACCGGGTGTCGGTGTGGACTCGCCCGCGCGATCTCTCCTTCGCGTGGATGGTTGATGAGTGGGATGTCACTCACGCAGCGTGGTGTTCATAGTCCGAGGAAAACCTACGGAGCAATTATGGTGAGGGTTCTCCGTAGCTGGAGTGTTCGTGAATTTTTCATGCCTTGTTGCGTTTTTCGAAAAGAAATAGAGCACTTTTTTCTGCTGTGACGAAGCTGATCCGAGTCGGCAGCAGGGCAGCACCGCGAACCCCTTCACCGGCGTCATCTGATCTGGTTATAGAACCCGCAGAACAGGAATAGGGGCATAGACCCGGATCTCTGAAAGCGTCGATAAGAGCGTGAAGATTTCGCTTGAGCAAGAAACGCTGCTGCAGAAGGTTCGCTCGCGCAATCGGACCAGAAGCATGCTCGCCAGAGATCCTCCGATTGTGATTGAAATTTCTCTTGCGGGGTACGGGAAAAGCGAGAGAAAGAAGGTGGCATGCAGGCACTTCCCGCAGCAGACGGCACGCGCGAAATCCTCGCGCTGCGGGCACTCAAACTCGGCGACCTCCTCGTCGCCGTTCCCGCTCTGCATGCCCTGCGCAGCGGATATCCCGAGCACCGGTTGATTCTGGCCACCACGCCCTGGCTTGAGCCAATCGTCGACCTGATCGGAGGCATCGACGCGCTGGTACCGACTCCGCACGGGCTCGACGACCCCCTGCCCGTCGAGCCGGGGCGGATTGAGCTGGCCATCAATGTGCACGGCAACGGCATCTTGTCGCGCGATCGCCTCCGTGAACTGGATCCAGAGCACACCCTGGAGTTCCGGGTGCCCACTCTCGATCCGGACGCGACTTCCGATGATCTGCGACCACTGTGGCGTGACGGTGAACTCGAACGCGCACGGTGGGCTCGGCTTGTCAACACGCTGGGCCTTGAGGCCGATCCGGAGGATGTGGCCATCGTTGTGCCCGAGGTGCTGCCTCATCTTGCGAGCGCTGCCGTCGTCCATGTTGGTGCTTTCTACGGCTCGCGCAAGTGGCCGGAGGAACGTTTCGCCGCGGTCGCGCTGTTCCTCGCCCGTCAAGGGCATCGCGTGGTCTATACCGGAGGCGCAAAAGAGGCCGATCGCGCCCACCGCGTCGCCGAGCTGGCTGGTGTCGGTGAGGTCCTGGCCGGTGTACTCGATCTCCGTGAGTTCGCCGCTGTCGTGGCCGCGGCCGAGACTGTCGTGACCGTCGATACCGGTGCCGCACACCTTGCCTCGGCTTACCGCATTCCCTCGGTCGTTCTCTTCGGATCTGCGCCGCCAGAGGAGTGGGGTCCGCCCGTCTCCGGTCCCCACGTGGTGCTCACCGATCCGTCACTGCGCCGAGGCGATGCCTTTTCGGACCAGCCCGATCCGGCTCTGCTCGCCGTGCAGGTTGAGGATGTTCTCGAGGCCCTCATCTCCCTTCCTTCCCGAGCAGACGTGCAGCTTAGGCGGACCGCAGCCGCTCAATCGAGCCGACAGGAGTGACAGCGACAACGCGGTCTCGAGAAGTGCCCGGTTGGGGGTGATGCGCGGGGGAGCCCAGCCGAACGGCGAGCTGTGCGAGGATTCTCCGCTGTAGTCGTGAGATCTGCATCTGTGTTGTCCCGAGTGCGTCGGCAATGTGCTTTTGCGTCCGTTCCTCGACAAAACGCAGCCGGAGCAGCTCGCGCTCTCCCTCCTCTAGCTCGGCCAGCGCGTCAGCGAGCCCGTATCGACGATCGATCTCGAGGAGACGCTCGTCGTCATCGCCGCCTAGAGTGTCGACCAGCCGCGTCCCGGTCGCGCTGACCGGTTCGTCAAGAGAGAGGGGATGCCCGAGGGAAAGCGCCTCGGCAACCTCCGATGCCTCGACGCCGAGTCGCCGCGCGATCTCGAGTTCGGTGGGTTGGCGGCGGAGTTCCTGCGTAAGTTCCTCTGCGACGGCAGTACAGCGACGGTGCAACTCCTGTAGACCGCGTGGCGGACGGATCGTCCATCCCAGGTCACGCAGGTGCCGCTTGAGTTCGCCGATAATGGTAGGCACCGCGAATGCAGCGAAGCTCGCACCGCGCTCGGGAGTAAAGCGTCGGGATGCTTTGATCAGCCCCAGGTAGGCGACCTGGCGCAGATCGGCCCAGTCACCTCCCGGATGGTTGCTCCCCGAGGCACCGCCTCCGTGGGAGACGCGACGGGCCATGGCTTCGGCCAGACCGAGGTGGTCGAGCACAATGCGTTCCCGGATCCGATTGCTTTCGGCGCTCTCGGCGGCGGCCGCTTTGTGGAAGAGAGAAAGCGTGTGTGCATCTTTCTCGTCGTGGGCTGTGTCGGTCGTGGCCTGCTCTGTGCTGATCTCGATCGTGCGCATCCGTGCTCCTTCCGGGCGTGCTCCTTCCGGGCGCGCTCCAGCCCGGGCCAGATGCGGGACGCAGCCCCGCGTTCGGCTCGGGGGAAACCCCGCGATTAGCGCACCACTGCTTCTGCTGTCTGGGGAATCGGTTGACGAGGAGCAGCGCTTCGCGGTAGAGGTACTGCTCCGTATGGGGCTGCTTCAGCGTGCCGTGTTCGGCGCTTTGCCGGTAGGATCGGGCGAGTATGTCTGAGCCCACTCCGCCTCTGGTTCGCGCGTCTGACGCGCACCCGTTCACCACTGCGACCGGGAGTGAGGTCCGCGTTCGCTTTTGCCCGTCCCCGACGGGAACCCCGCACGTCGGCCTCATCCGCACTGCCCTGTTTAATTGGGCCTACGCTCGGCACACCGGGGGCACTTTTGTCTTCCGTATTGAGGACACAGATGCCGCCCGTGATAGCGAGGAAAGTTACGAACAGATCATCGCTGCGCTGCGTTGGCTCAGGCTCGACTGGGACGAGGGCATTAACGTCGGTGGCCCGCACGGCCCCTACCGGCAGTCCCAGCGCAGCGACATCTACCGCGATGTCATTGCGCGCCTGAGTGATTCCGGGCACCTCTACGAGAGTTATTCCACCGCCGAGGAAATTGATGCTCGTAACGAGGCGGCTGGCCGCCCCAAGCAGCACGGCTATGACAATTTCGACCGTTCGCTAACCCCGGAGCAGCGCGCTGCATTCTCTGCCGAAGGTCGGCAACCGGCGCTGCGGTTGCGAGTTCCCGACGCGGATTTCTCCTTCGATGACCTCGTCCGAGGACCGATAACGTTTCCCGCCGGTTCCGTGAGCGACTTCGTCGTCGTTCGTCCCAATGGCCAGCCGCTGTACACGCTAGTGAACCCGGTGGATGACGCGATGATGCAGATCACCCATGTGCTCCGCGGCGAGGACATTCTGCCCTCCACTGCCCGTCAAATCGCGCTCTATCACGCGCTTATCGATATCGGAGTCACTACCTTTGTGCCGCGCTTTGGCCATTTGCCTTATGTGCTGGGTGAGGGTAATAAGAAGCTGTCTAAGCGCGACCCTTTCTCCAATCTTTTTCATCACCGCGACCGCGGTTTTATTCCCGAGGGGCTGGTCAACTATCTGGCGCTGCTGGGCTGGTCGCTGACCCACGACCGTGATGTCTTCTCGATCGATGAAATGGTGGCGGCATTTGATGTTGCCCATGTCAACCCCAATCCGGCCCGCTTTGATCTCAAAAAGGCGGAGTCCATCAATGGCGACCACATTCGCCTGTTAACTGTCGAAGATTTCACTGAGCGCACCGTGCCGTACCTTGTGGCGGCCGGTGTTTTCGAGGGCGAGCCGACTCCGGCGCAGCGTGCCGTGCTCGATGCCGCCGCGGGTCTCGTGCAGGCGCGCATCGGACTGCTCAGCGAAGCCCCCGGGATGCTCGGCTTTTTCTTCACGACCGCCGATGCGCTCGGCTACGACGAGGATGCGCTGGCTGCTCTGCCGGTGAACGCGAGTGAGGTACTCGCGGCCGCCATCGGTGCACTCGAGCTTGTGCCCGAGAGCGCGTGGCTGGCGCCGTCCGTGCAGGAGGCTCTGGCCACGGTGCTGATCGAGGGTCTCGGTCTCAAACCACGTCTCGCCTATGGTCCGCTGCGCGTCGCGATCTCAGGGCGCCGGGTGTCTCCTCCGCTCTTTGAATCGATGGCGATCCTCGGCAAGACCGAGTCGCTCGCTCGCCTCGAGCGTCTCGCTGTTCATCTCGCCGCTGCTCGGTCAGCGTGAGCATGACCGACGCGATCGGAGGCCACTACGACATCGTCGTGATCGGTGCAGGCCCGGCTGGACTCTCCGCCGGGCTCAACCTGGTTCGCGCGCGCCGAAGCGTGTTGCTGCTGGACAGCAATCGTCCGCGCAACGCGGCCACCTTGCATTCGCACGGCTTTCTCACCCGCGACGGCATCTCGCCACTCGAGCTGCGTCGCCTTGGCCGCGAAGAACTCGAGCGGTATGAGAGTGCTGAGGTAGGTTCGGCTGTCGTCACCTCACTTGAGCGCTCCGGAGGCGAATTCGTGGTCTCAGCGCGGGGGGTGCGCGGTAGTGCCGATCGTGAGGTGATTGCCACCGCTGTTGTAGTGGCTGGCGGGCTGTCCGAAACGCTACCGCCGCTGCCGAGCCTGCGCGTGCACTACGGCACGGCGATGCACAGTTGTATGGAGTGCGACGGTTTCGAGAAGTCAGGCCAGGCGCTCGCCCTGATTGGCGAGACCGACGACCTCGCCGAGAGAGCCCTGCTGCTGTCGCAATGGTCGACCGATCTGATCATCTTC
This sequence comes from Rathayibacter toxicus DSM 7488, assembly GCF_000425325.1. Classification (GTDB taxonomy): domain Bacteria; phylum Actinomycetota; class Actinomycetes; order Actinomycetales; family Microbacteriaceae; genus Rathayibacter; species Rathayibacter toxicus. The sequence continues at coordinate 1,536 of NZ_AUDF01000016.1, read as the reverse complement.
ACCAACGGTGTCGGAGTCGTCAGTGACGCCGATGAAACCCTCCTCGGCTCGCTCGGCGTGCGCGTGGAACGTCGGGTCATTGCCGACCTTGTGGGCGAGCGCGACACGATGACAGGAGTTGCTCTGGCCGACGGCGAGGTTGTCGCCCGCAGCGGAGGATTCGTGCGGCCCTTGTGGACTCCCGTGCTGGATTACCTCGCCCCGGTTGCCCCGGAACTTGACAGCGACGGATTTGTGCGCGTTGACTCCGTCGGCCGAACCTCCGTGCCTGGACTGTATGCGGCCGGTGACATCGCCGCTCCGGGCCCGCAGCAGCTCATCGTGGCTGCGGGTTCTGGCGCGCAGGTGGCCTCCGCGGTGAACCGTGATCTCGTGCGTGCTCGTCTCGGCGAGGCTGCCCCGGAAGGCTGGCCGTCTTCCGCCCCGATTTGAGTGGTGTCTGTCGGTAGGGTACTGTCATACCTCGGCGCCAGAACGTTATCGCTGACGCATGGCCTCAGCCTCACCTCTGAATGGCCATTGGGGTATGGTGTAATTGGCAACACGGCTGATTCTGGTTCAGTTGTTCTTGGTTCGAGTCCAGGTACCCCAGCACTACATCGCTAGATTCTTCTCGGAAGTCCGCCTTTTTCTTGCGCCGCCGAGTGGCCTGTGATAATCAGAAACGCCGGTCGGTGTGACGGGTGGGCGACGGTGCCGTTCGCGGAGGGTGAGTAGCGTCGTTCCGCGAAGCACCGGATCGCGGAGAAACTCCACGCCGATAGTCTCTTCCTCACTGACCGAGTTAGCCTGCCCAGCCAGAGCGCCTCTGCCACGCATAAGAAGCGGCACATACTTCACATCAACGTCCGTCTTACCTGTTGCTACTACATAACTGAGGTGTTGCCCCGTGACAAACTGCCCGGGGTGGATACGTCGATTGATCGGCAGCAAATACTCGTGGGCTATGGCACGACGCAACTTTCGCAATTTGTGAAAGAGTGCGCGACGTTGAAGAATCCGATTCTTATGGAGGTAAGGCTCCGTTGTGTGGTGGCGACGGGTAAGGCGGATGTTGGTGTGAAGTGTGTGCCGTAGTGGTCTGATACTCCCGATATTTCTTGTCATGGCAGGAGTGAAGAGTGGGAGGAAGAGGCGCGTGTCATGCTGGCTCAGCGGTTGGCTTGACGACATAACGGAACGTGGTTGTGGGCGATGGACGAGAGCTACGAGGCAGAGGCGGCCGTAAGCCCATCTCCGTAGATTTGTGATGACATGGCGGGCGGTTGCCTGGGGGTGTTAGTTCGTTGTTGGTGTGCCGATGTGGATGCCGGTGATGCGTCCGTTTTGGATGAGGAAGCCGCGGCCGGGCGGGTATTCGGCGCGTGTGGCGTGGGTGAAGGGGGTGGTGAAGAGGCTGGGGGTGTCGTTGGCGTCTGGTTGGAGTGCGAGTGCCCAGCGTGCTCCGCGGAGTGGGGTGGCGAGTTCCCAGTTTGTGCTGAGGGTGGCGTTCTCGCCTTCGACGATAGTTGTGAGTTCGCTGCGGCGGAGAAGTTT
>NZ_AUDF01000015.1 GCF_000425325.1 Rathayibacter toxicus DSM 7488 | reverse complement strand
TGGTTAACGTGTGATGGCCATCCAGTGTGTCTGGATGGCCATCATGAAAAGTGTCCGGCGGTGTCCTACTCTCCCACAGGGTCTCCCCTGCAGTACCATCGGCGCTGAGAGTCTTAGCTTCCGGGTTCGGAATGTGACCGGGCGTTTCCCTCTCGCTATAGCCGCCGTAACCCGTGGAGACACACACACCCCGTCAGGGATAGTGGCCAAATCTTGGGGTTACACGTCATGCGTGTATTCAATTAGCATCCACCCCTGTGGCGGGGGGAATGGGCGCCCGTTTTCTGGGAACCACAAAGTGGACGCGAACAATCCTAAGCCACTCCTACCAGCCTTTACAACAGTATGAGTGTAGTGATTATCAAGTTATCGGCTTATTAGTACCGGTCAGCTTCAACAGTCTTTAGTCCTGTCTTCCACATCCGGCCTATCAACCCAGTCGTCTGGCTGGGAGCCTCTCCCCCGAAGGGATGGAAATCTCATCTCGAAGCTGGCTTCCCGCTTAGATGCTTTCAGCGGTTATCCGTTCCGAACGTAGCTAATCAGCGGTGCTCCTGGCGGAACAACTGACACACCAGAGGTTCGTCCATCCCGGTCCTCTCGTACTAGGGATAGATCTTCTCAAATTTCCTACGCGCGCAGCGGATAGGGACCGAACTGTCTCACGACGTTCTAAACCCAGCTCGCGTACCGCTTTAATGGGCGAACAGCCCAACCCTTGGGACCTACTCCAGCCCCAGGATGCGACGAGCCGACATCGAGGTGCCAAACCATGCCGTCGATATGGACTCTTGGGCAAGATCAGCCTGTTATCCCCGAGGTACCTTTTATCCGTTGAGCGACAGCGCTTCCACAAGCCACTGCCGGATCACTAGTCCCGACTTTCGTCCCTGCTCGACTTGTCAGTCTCACAGTCAAGCTCCCTTGTGCACTTACACTCGCCACCTGATTGCCAACCAGGTTGAGGGAACCTTTGGGCGCCTCCGTTACTCTTTAGGAGGCAACCGCCCCAGTTAAACTACCCATCAGGCACTGTCCCTGAACCCGATCAGGGTTCTAAGTTAGATATCCAGAGTGACCAGAGTGGTATTTCAACAATGACTCCACAAACACTAGCGTGCCCGCTTCACAGTCTCCCACCTATCCTACACAAGCCACACCGAACACCAATACCAAACTATAGTAAAGGTCACGGGGTCTTTCCGTCCTGCTGCGCGTAACGAGCATCTTTACTCGTAATGCAATTTCGCCGAGTTCGCGGTTGAGACAGCTGGGAAGTCGTTACGCCATTCGTGCAGGTCGGAACTTACCCGACAAGGAATTTCGCTACCTTAGGATGGTTATAGTTACCACCGCCGTTTACTGGGGCTTAAATTCACAGCTTCGCCTCACGGCTCACCGTTCCTCTTAACCTTCCAGCACCGGGCAGGCGTCAGTCCGTATACATCGTCTTGCGACTTAGCACGGACCTGTGTTTTTAGTAAACAGTCGCTTCCCACTGGTCTCTGCGGCCATCGAACGCTCCCGGAGCAAGTCCGTTCACGCCTCAGGCCCCCCTTCTCCCGAAGTTACGGGGGCATTTTGCCGAGTTCCTTAACCACGATTTTCTCGATCTCCTTAGTATTCTCTACCTGACCACCTGAGTCGGTTTGGGGTACGGGCAGCTAGAACCTCGCGTCGATGCTTTTCTTGGCAGCAGAGGATCACCGATTTCGACTTGCGTCTACCCATCAGATCTCAGGCTATATGAACAACGGATTTACCTATCATTCGCCCTACATCCTTAGACCGGGACAACCATCGCCCGGCTCGGCTACCTTCCTGCGTCACACCTGTTAACACGCTAAACGCACCAGCACGGGTTCGTACGCTAGGCCCTCAACTTCACCCCGAAGGGATCCATCACAGGGATTCAGATACTTAGCACTACTGGATTATCTTGGGCGGTTCTTCGCCGGTACGGGAATATCAACCCGTTGTCCATCGACTACGCCTGTCGGCCTCGCCTTAGGTCCCGACTTACCCAGGGAAGATTAGCTTGACCCTGGAACCCTTGGTCTTCCGGAGGACGGGTTTCTCACCCGTCTTTCGCTACTCATGCCTGCATTCTCACTCGTGTGGCATCCACGACTGGTTCACACCGCCGCTTCACTCGCCACACGACGCTCTCCTACCCATCAACACGGCTGGACCACAAAGGCCTACCACTAATGTCAATGCCACAACTTCGGTGGCGTGCTTGAGCCCCGTTACATTGTCGGCGCGGAATCACTTGACCAGTGAGCTATTACGCACTCTTTCAAGGGTGGCTGCTTCTAAGCCAACCTCCTGGTTGTCTGTGCAACTCCACATCCTTTCCCACTTAGCACGCGCTTAGGGACCTTAGTTGGTGGTCTGGGTTGTTTCCCTCTCGACTATGAAGCTTATCCCCCACAGTCTCACTGCTGCGCTCTCACTTACCGGCATTCGGAGTTTGGCTGACGTCAGTAAGCTTTTAGGCCCCATCGGCCATCCAGTAGCTCTACCTCCGGCAAGAAACACGCAACGCTGCACCTAAATGCATTTCGGAGAGAACCAGCTATCACGAAGTTTGATTGGCCTTTCACCCCTATCCACAGCTCATCCCCTCCATTTTCAACTGAAGTGGGTTCGGTCCTCCACGACGTCTTACCGTCGCTTCAACCTGGCCATGGATAGATCACTTCGCTTCGGGTCTAGACCCTGCGACTAAATCGCCCTATTCGGACTCGCTTTCGCTACGGCTGCCCCACACGGGTTAACCTCGCCACAGAGCACTAACTCGCAGGCTCATTCTTCAAAAGGCACGCCGTCACCCCAACAAGGAGGCTCCGACGGTTTGTAAGCAAACGGTTTCAGGTACTCTTTCACTCCCCTCCCGGGGTACTTTTCACCTTTCCCTCACGGTACTTGTCCGCTATCGGTCATCTGGGAGTATTTAGGCTTATCAGGTGGTCCTGACAGATTCACACGGGATTTCTCGGGCCCCGTGCTACTTGGGATACTCTTCACGCCATAACACCATTTCGACTACGGGGCTCACACCCACTCCGGCCAAGCATTCAAACCTGTTCGTCTATGATGCGCTGTAACGCTCCGTGCCCGGCAGAACACAACAAAAAGTCCCACAACCCCGACCATGCAACCCCTGCCGGGTATCACACATGACCGGTTTAGCCTCTTCCGCGTTCGCTCGCCACTACTAACGGAATCACTATTGTTTTCTCTTCCTGTGGGTACTGAGATGTTTCACTTCCCCACGTTCCCTCTACCCGCCCTATATATTCAGGCGGGAGTCACCAGGTCACCACAAAGGGCCTGACGGGGTTTCCCCATTCGGAAATCCTCGGATCACAGCTCGTTTATCAGCTCCCCGAGGCTTATCGCAGATTACGACGTCCTTCTTCGGCTCCAGATGCCAAGGCATTCACCGTTTGCTCTTAAAAACTTGCTAATCACATGAGTTTAAGAAACCACAACTCGAAAAGTTGCAGATCCAATGATCGACGAACACCACCCCCGAAAGGCTGCTGCTCGCCATATCTTGTCGACACGAAAACCCGCAAAGGCTCCCGCGTCTAAGATGCTCGCGTCCACTGTGTAGTTCTCAAAATACGGGCAGTACCCCTCCCCCACACACCCAAGCATGAGAAAAAGGCCCAGAGAGTCGAGATCCAGCATGCCTCCAAAGAAACAACCAGCCCGGTCCCTCAGGACCCAACAGCGTGCATGCACCCAACTCCACCCACCCATGCATTCCCAACCCGAAGGCCGTACTAACACGAGACGAATCTCATCGAGCACCTAGTTCAACGTTCCACCCATGAGCAACCAGCAAAGACATTCGCTTTGATCTGGCGCCTGAAACCGACACGCTCCGAAGAACGCCGTATCCAGATGCTCCTTAGAAAGGAGGTGATCCAGCCGCACCTTCCGGTACGGCTACCTTGTTACGACTTAGTCCTAATCACCGATCCCACCTTCGACAGCTCCCTCCTTACGGTTAGGCCACTGGCTTCGGGTGTTACCGACTTTCATGACTTGACGGGCGGTGTGTACAAGGCCCGGGAACGTATTCACCGCAGCGTTGCTGATCTGCGATTACTAGCGACTCCGACTTCATGAGGTCGAGTTGCAGACCTCAATCCGAACTGAGACCGGCTTTTTGGGATTCGCTCCACCTTACGGTATCGCAGCCCTTTGTACCGGCCATTGTAGCATGCGTGAAGCCCAAGACATAAGGGGCATGATGATTTGACGTCATCCCCACCTTCCTCCGAGTTGACCCCGGCAGTCTCCCATGAGTTCCCACCATTACGTGCTGGCAACATAGAACGAGGGTTGCGCTCGTTGCGGGACTTAACCCAACATCTCACGACACGAGCTGACGACAACCATGCACCACCTGTATACCGACCTTACGGGGCAACCATCTCTGGAAGTTTCCGGTATATGTCAAGCCTTGGTAAGGTTCTTCGCGTTGCATCGAATTAATCCGCATGCTCCGCCGCTTGTGCGGGCCCCCGTCAATTCCTTTGAGTTTTAGCCTTGCGGCCGTACTCCCCAGGCGGGGCGCTTAATGCGTTAGCTGCGACACGGAAACCGTGGAAAGGTCCCCACATCTAGCGCCCAACGTTTACGGCGTGGACTACCAGGGTATCTAATCCTGTTCGCTCCCCACGCTTTCGCTCCTCAGCGTCAGTTACGGCCCAGAGAACTGCCTTCGCCATCGGTGTTCCTCCTGATATCTGCGCATTCCACCGCTACACCAGGAATTCCATTCTCCCCTACCGCACTCTAGTCTGCCCGTACCCACTGCAAGCCCGAAGTTAAGCCTCAGGATTTCACAGCAGACGCGACAAACCGCCTACGAGCTCTTTACGCCCAATAATTCCGGACAACGCTTGCACCCTACGTATTACCGCGGCTGCTGGCACGTAGTTAGCCGGTGCTTTTTCTGCAGGTACCGTCAAGCCGAAGCCCTTCTTCCCTACTAAAAGAGGTTTACAACCCGAAGGCCGTCATCCCCCACGCGGCGTTGCTGCATCAGGCTTGCGCCCATTGTGCAATATTCCCCACTGCTGCCTCCCGTAGGAGTCTGGGCCGTGTCTCAGTCCCAGTGTGGCCGGTCACCCTCTCAGGCCGGCTACCCGTCGTCGCCTTGGTAAGCCATTACCTCACCAACAAGCTGATAGGCCGCGAGTCCATCCCCAACCGAAAAACTTTCCACCCCACCCGATGCCAGGCAAGGTAATATCCAGTATTAGACACCGTTTCCAGCGCTTATCCCAGAGTCAAGGGCAGGTTACTCACGTGTTACTCACCCGTTCGCCACTAATCCACCCAGCAAGCCAGGCTTCATCGTTCGACTTGCATGTGTTAAGCACGCCGCCAGCGTTCGTCCTGAGCCAGGATCAAACTCTCCATAAAAAAGCGACAACCACCCCAAAGAATGATCATCAAGTTTGACCTCTAGCAAATAAAACATCAGCCCCAAAATAAATCAGAAACTGACATCAACTTCCAAAAAAATCTTAACCATCATCAAAAAACAATAGCCAAGACCATAAATTGGCATTGAACATAGTGCACGCTGTTGAGTTCTCAAGAAACGGACACACCCCGCCACCACGCCCACAAAAGCGCTACCAACGAGAGTGATCGAATTAAAAAATATCCGCAAAGAAACATAAATCCATGCTTTTCGCTCTTCGGCTAAAGTATGCGAAATTTCGCCAACGAGAAAGAAATGAATCTTATGAAATCCCTACGGGATTTTTACATCATATAACAAAAAGAACATCAAGCACTTTTTGCTGGTCAGATGATGCCTATTGAGACCGGGACGTAGGAGGTTTGCTCTTTCGTTTCCCTGCGGCCTTTGTGGCGACTCGGAAAAAGATACGCAACAATCGCAGCACTGTCAAACGGGGGGTCAAAATTCAGCATCCCGGGCGTGTCGCAACCGAGAGGACTCCGCCGCATAACGAGCTGACGGCGCATCCTCGGACGGGAAATCGACGGCGGTGGGACTCGCCACGACCGCGGCAAAATCGTTTCCCCAGAATGACCCTCCCCCGTCAAAACTGCCGTGCGTTGCTGGTTCACGCGCAGCACCGCACGGCAGACGAGCGACAGCGGTCAGACTCCGACTTTCTCTGGCGCGACATTCGCACCAGGGGCAGAAGGCTCGAGCGCGTCGGCAACGCGATGCGAAAGCGAGCTGTCGACGTTCGCCCAATACTGGAGAACGCGATCGCGCAGCTCAGGCCGGGTCACTTTCGACATGTGGCCAGCGATGTTTGCGACGAGTCGGGTTCTCGCGTCATCGTCAAGAACATCCCGGTAGAGAGCTCCCGCCTGGCCGAAATCGTCGTCGTCCGGGTGTAGCGTCGCTGCGGCGCGAATCAGCTCGCCGTCGCTCTCCCAGCCGGTCGGCTCGGCCGCACGCGCTGGGTCGGCGTGGGCACCGCCCAGGGTATTGGGGGCGTAGACCGGAACCTCGGCTTTCTGGAAGTCGAAACGCATCGGGCCATCCTTCGAATACGAGTGGACGGGCGATTTGGGAGCATTGACCGGCAGCTGCGCGTGGTTGGCTCCCACACGGTAACGATGCGCATCGGCGTAGCTAAAAATGCGGGCGAGCAGCATCTTGTCGGGACTCGCCGCAATGCCGGGCACAAAGTTCGAGGGGGCAAAGGCAGCCTGTTCGATCTGCGCGAAATAGTTTTCGGGGTTTCGATCAAGGGTCATCGTGCCGACCTCGATCAAGGGATAGTCAGCGTGCGGCCAGATCTTCGTGAGATCGAAGGGGTTAAAGCGGTATGTCTTCGCGTCCTCATAGGGCATGATCTGCACGGAAAGAGTCCACGACGGGAACTCGCCTCGATCGATTGCCGACGAGAGATCACGGAGGTGGAAATCAGCGTCCTCTCCCGCAATCTGGTCAGCCTGATCCTGGGTGAGGATCTCGATCCCCTGATCAGTTTTGAAATGGTATTTCACCCAGAAACGCTCGCCCGAAGCATTGATCCATTGGTAGGTGTGCGAACCGAAGCCGTCCATATGACGCCACGAGGCAGGGAGACCACGATCACCCATTAACCAGGTCACCTGATGTGCCGACTCCGGCGACAGGGTCCAAAAATCCCACTGCATGTCGTGGTCGCGCAGATGGCTGCCGGGCAACCGCTTCTGCGAACGGATGAAGTCGGGGAACTTGATGCCGTCGCGGAGGAAAAACACCGGGGTGTTGTTGCCCACCAGGTCATAATTGCCTTCACTGGTATAAAACTTCAGTGCGAAGCCGCGCGGGTCGCGCCACGTGTCAGGAGACCCCTGCTCACCGGCAACGGTCGAAAAACGGGCGAGCATCTCGGTTTCGGCTCCCGGCTGAAAGAGCGCAGCGCGAGTGTAGGCGCTCACGTCGTTCGTGGTCTTAAAACGACCGAAGGCTCCACCACCCTTCGCATGTACGACCCGCTCGGGAATGCGTTCGCGGTTAAACTGTGCAAGCTTTTCGACAAGGTAGTGGTCGTGTAAAACCAGCGGCCCGTCAGCTCCGACGCTCAGGGAATGCTCGTCGCTGGCGACCGGCGCCCCAGCGTTCGTGGTGGTGAATCGGTCCTCGGTCATGATCATCCTTTTGTTGATGGCGAACGAATTGTCGCCGCGGGGGTCCCCTTCAGGTGCCCGTCAACTCGTCCCTTCAGGGAGACAGCTGGGGCAGGTGCCCCAAAACGTGACGTCGGCGGTATCAATAGCGAAGCCGTTCGACGCGGACGGGTGCAGGCAGGGCGCGTCGCCGAGGACACAATCGACATCGGCAATAGCGTCACACCCGCGGCAGACGACGTGATGATGGTTATCGCCAACGCGCAACTCGAACCGTCGCGGGTGCCCCTCCGGTTCAATTCGCCGGGCAAGGCCCGCCTCGACGAAGGCCGAAAGGACTCCGTAGACCGCTTGAGCAGAGGTGTCGGGGAGTTCTGTGCACGTGTGCTCGAGAATCTCCTCGACTCCCGAGTGCGGATGCTTGTCGAGCGCCATCAGGACGGCCCGCCGAGTGGCGGTGACCTTGAGCCCAGAGGCTCGGAGGCGTTCGTCCATCGTCACCATGATCTCCACGCTACCGTTGTTTTGGTTTTATAAAGACAAGTCTATCTTGGTCTTGTGACACCGCAACGGACTCGGGCATGTCACGTGCCACCTGGCGGGCTCTGAAACATCCCGGCGCTGCCTCAGTCAGGCGACGAACCTCCGATTTTTCCGGCGAGTACGATGAAGGCGCGGAAAACCGCACGCCCCTGACACTCCGGAGAACACGGTGCCCACGATCGTCGTTGAAGTCATGCCCAAGGCCGAGTTGCTCGACCCGCAGGGAAAAGCCGTCGCCGGTGCCCTCGCTCGCCTCGGACACTCCGCCCTGCATAGTGTTCGCGTGGGGAAACGCTTTGAGATCACCGTCGATGAGGTCACCGATGAGGTGCGCACATCAGTACAGCGCATCGCCGAGGAAATGCTGTCGAATTCGGTGATCGAGGACGTCGTCGGCATCCACTACCCAGAGGAAGTGGCCCGATGAGGATAGGCGTCATTACCTTTCCCGGCTCGCTCGACGACCGGGACGCCCAGCGCGCGGTGCGCTTCGCTGGCGAAGAGCCGGTCGCTCTCTGGCACGGCGACCATGACCTCGATGGCGTGGACGCGATCGTGCTACCAGGCGGCTTCTCCTACGGCGACTATCTGCGCTGCGGCGCCATCGCCTCCCACTCGCCCATCATGCGCGAGGTGATCGACGCGGCTAACGCGGGCGTGCCCGTGCTCGGCATTTGCAACGGCTTCCAGATGCTGACGGAGGCGCGCCTGCTGCCCGGCGGCCTGATCCGCAACGACGTGGGGTCGTTCGTCTGCCGCGACCAGCGCCTCCTCGTCACGAGCACTGCCACGGCTTGGACCAACGCCTTCGAGCCAGGTCAAGAAATCACCATCCCGCTGAAGAACGGCGAGGGCGGCTACGTCGCTTCAGCCGAGACGCTGCTCGAACTCGAGGCGGAGGGACGCGTGGTAGTTCGCTACCGCGGGCACAACCCGAACGGATCGATGAACGACATCGCAGGGATCAGCAACCGGCGGGGCAATGTGGTCGGTCTGATGCCGCATCCTGAGCACGCGGTCGAGCCGGGTTTCGGCCCCGACACCGCGACGGCAATGCGGTCGGGGGTCGACGGGCTCGGGTTCTTCACCTCGGTTCTGCGTACGCTGGTGGCCTCTGCCTGACGAAGGGCGCGAACCGCAAAGATCTGCGTAGGCGGATGGGGTTCTTCCTCGAAAAGCGCACTCAAGGAAGATGCCCGGTGTGTTCCCCCTCTCTCGTCAGGAGGATCTCGAAGTCGACGGTGAATACGCACCTATCGAACTCATACGCCACGCTCATCATCGAAAGCGCCACGCGGGGAACCGCCGTTCTGGAACGTCGGAGGACGGCGAGGGGAAGCACCTACACCATCCTCCGCCGCGAAGGTCACGGGCCAGTCAGCACCTCGGGCTCGGGGTTCATCGAGACGGTCGGGATGGAAGCGGTGATGACCGTGCCATCAGAGCGGCGAGTGCCCTCAATGTCGGAGGTGGAGGGCGCGCCGTGCAGACGGCAACCCTGGTGACTGAGCACGACGCGCATCGGGTTGCCGGCCCTGACCTGCACACGTTCATCGCGAATGGTAATGACAGCCGACTCGCCGGTCTCGATCGTCAGCAGCACCGCATCCTGCGTCACCTCAATGCGCACGCGGGCACCATGCAGGGTGATTCGGAAGGTCAGACGCTCCCAGTCGTTGGGAAGACGCGGGTCGAGCGTGATCCGGCCGCCGTGGTCACGCATACCACCGAAGCCGTAAACCAGAGCGCTCCAGACGCCTCCGGTCGAGGCGACATGGATGCCGTCGGCAGCATTACGGTGCAGATCGGCCAGGTCAACGAAGAGCGCCGACAAGAAATAGTGCCGGGCGAGTTCGCTGTAGCCCACCTCCGCGGCAATAATCGACTGCACAACCGCCGAGAGAGTGGAATCGCCTGTGGTCAAGGCGTCGTAGTACTCGAAATCGGCACGCTTCTGCACGTCCGTGAATTCATTGCCCTGCAGCAGCAGGGCAAGCACAACATCGGCCTGCTTGAGCACCTGAAAGCGATATATCACCAGCGGATGGAAATGCAACAGCAGCGGGCGCTTACTGGCCGGAGTGTTTTCCAGGTCCCACAGCTCCTTCTCCAGGAAGGCAGCATCTTGCGGGTGAATACCCGCGCGCTCATCAAAGGGAATAAACATTTTTTCGGCGGCACAGGACCACTCGAGTACTTCCGCTTCATCCAACGCCAGGCGATCCGCCATCCGCTCGTAGGCGGCCGGCTGGACGGCTTTGAGTAGCTCAGCCGCGCGCGCCGCGGAACGGAGATTTGCCCGGGCCATCACATTCGTATACAGGTTGTCGTTGACGACGGTCGTGTACTCGTCGGGGCCCGTCACGCCGTGAATGTGGAAATGGTCATCACCGTTGCTGCGCCAAAAGCCCAGATCGGCCCACATCCGCGCAGTCTCGACAAGGATATCGATCGCGCCGCGAGCAAGAAAATCATCGTCGCCGGTCGCGCCCACATATTGCATGAGCGCGTAGGAGATATCGGCGTCGATGTGATACTGCGCAGTACCGGCCGCGTAGTAGGCCGACGACTCCTGACCATTAATTGTGCGCCACGGGAAAAGCGCGCCGCGCTGGTTAAGCTCCGTTGCACGCATCCGCGCCGCATCGAGCATATTTTGCCGGAACCGTAGCGCGTTGCGCGCGACCAGCGGGGCTGTATAGCTCAGGAACGGAAGCACATACACTTCGGTGTCCCAGAAGTAGTGCCCACCATAACCGGAACCAGAGACTCCCTTGGCGGCGACACCTCCGCCGTCCGTGCGCGCGGTGGCCTGCGCGAGCTGGAAAAGATTCCAGCGAGTCGCCTGTTGAATCGCGGGCTGGCCGCCAATCTGCACATCCGAACGAGTCCAAAAGTCATCGAGCCATTCGCGCTGTTTGGCGAACTGCTCCTCGATCGGAGTCTCCCGTGCGCGGTCAAGGGTGCGGTCACACCGGTCGGCCAGTTCCCGCACTGGGACACCACGGGAAGTGTGGTAGCTCAGCGTCTTGATAAGACGCACTGGCTGACCGGCTTTCGCCGACACCCGGTACACGTGCTTAGCAAGATCGTCATCAATCTGAGCGGTCTGGTCCCACTCGTTCTCGGTGTCGAGCAGGTGCTCAGCACCGCACGCGATGGTCATTTTGGAGTTCGTCGTCCGGTAGCCAAGGAGATACCGGGTGCCGCTGACCCGCTTGAGACGCGGCTGGAGCACTCTGTCCTGGAACGATTCCGCCTTGCGCGGGTCAAAGCTGGCAACTTCACTGCCGGATGGAGCGTGATATTCGTCAACGCCATCCTGACGGTTAAGGATCTGGCTAGAAATCAGCACCGAGGCATCCTCGTCGAGCATCTCAACTTCGTAGTCGAGGATTGCGAGGTGACGGTCCGTGAAGGACACCAGGCGGTGTGAACGAATCCTGACGCGCTTACCGGAGGGGGTACGCCACTCCAGCTCTCGACTGAGCACACCGTTCGCGAAATCAAGGCGCCGCGAATAGGAAAGGATATCTGCTTCACTCAGCACAAACGGCTCATCGTCGACATAGAGGCGAATGATCTTGGCGTCGGGGACATTCACGATGGTCTGGCCCACGCGGGCAAAGCCGAATGCCTCCTCTGCGTGACGGATCGGCCAGGTCTCGTGGAAGCCGTTGATGAAGGTGCCGTAGGCATAGCCGTCGCGCCCCTCCTCAACGTTGCCGCGGAGACCCAGATAACCATTGCCGGTGACGAACAGGGTCTCGGTGCGACCCTGCAACTCAGCGGCAAACTCCGTTTCGACGAGAGCCCACTCGTCCAGAGGAAAGCGATTACGGTCGAGCGGATCCGCGGTGATGGGATTCATAAGGAGTCCTCGGGAGCAGGAGAAAGAGGGAGAAAGGGAATCAACTCGGCCAGGTCATCGACGACGATGTCGGCCCCCTGCTCGCGCAGGCTCTCAGCACCCACTCCACGATCAACGCCGACAACGAGACCGAAACCGCCCGCGCGGCCGGCAGCCACTCCAGAATGTGCATCCTCGATCACCGCGCACTCGGTGGCGGCACGACCGAGCAGCGCAGCGGCATGCAGGTAGGTGTCGGGTGCCGGCTTACCGGCGAGCGAGCGCTCGACCGCGAGGAGCCCGTCAACGATGACCTCGAATCGGTCGCGCAGACCGGCAGCGACAAGCACGGGCACGCCGTTACGAGAGGAGGTGACCACCGCAACCTGCACCCCCGCGCTGGTCGCCGCGTCAATCAAGGCCAACGAACCGGGGTATGGGGCGACACCCTCCTCGGCGAGACTGTTTGTGAAAAGAGCGTTCTTCCGGTTGCCTAGTCCGCAGACGGTCTCGAGCGACGGGTCATCGGCCGGATCCCCCTCGGGCAGGGTGATGCCTCGAGAGGCGAGGAGATCACGAACGCCCTCGTAGCGCGGTCGACCATCGATATAGCGAAAATAGTCGGCGTCGGTGTAGTGCTCTGCCACCCCCCGCGCCTCGAGATAGGGCGTGAACAGGCAAGCCCATGCGTGCATATGTACGTCAGCGGTGGGAGTCAGCACCCCGTCGAGGTCGCAGAGAAGAGCACGAATCTCACGGAAAGCGGACGCATCGGGCGGCGTCAAGAAAGCGGTCACGGCGGAAGACCTTCAGTGGGCGTAAGCATTCGGCGGCTCGCCGACGTCGGGCGCCCGCCGTGGACTGACAGGTAGCATATACGCCCGGTGGGCGTGCTGCGAAAGTGTGGAGAACGCTGATATCTACCAGCCCACAGAAACAGCGCACAGCGAGAGAGCGCTGCACGAGCACACCAGAATTCACGCGACAGCCAGCTTCTCGACGGTGCGGAGGTTGCGCGTCGTGGTCGTTGAACGGTACGCGCCACGCGCCAGCACCTTCGCAACGGGAGTGTCAGTAGACAAGCCTCGCGGGCACTGCCAGTAAAGGACTCCGCTTCCTGGTGCAACCTGTTCGACCGCGGGATCCGGCTCGCCGACCGCTACCAGGAGTGTATCGAGAGCGACATCAGTCGATGCGAAGACGACATAAGGATGTGCCCGCTCATCACAGCGCGGGAAGGGATAGCCCGAGGCGGCATCGGCGAGCGCCTCCTGCGTCAGGAGCACGATCCAGGCGTCGTAACCGAAACGCTCGCTCAACGCTGCCTCGAGACTGGGCGTGAGCTCGGACGGCGAGCGATCGGAGTCGAAGACCACGTTGCCACTGGCAAGCACCGTACGCACCCGCTCCATACCTACACCGCGCACAGTCTCTGCCAAGTCACCGCTGCGCACGGTACGACCGTTGACATTCACTCCACGCAGGAGAGCAACGAACCGTGTCATAGGACCGACGGTAGCGCGAGCGGAGAGCGCGCAGAAAGGGGTGGATTCGGGCATGTCGGTCCCTGGAAACGGCGACCGGAAAAGCGGAGCTGACTAGCTGGAACTGGATGTGGCCGATCTGGGCTCGCTGTTGCTCTGTTTCGTGCACCCCACCCGCACAGTAGCGCAACGGAAGCGTGATCGGCCGACTGCCAGCTTCCTCATAGCTTCCACCGATGCAGTGCCGACCATGCTGAGAAACCCGACTACTCTGAGGAGACCCGCGTGAGTGCGTCCCTATTCGTCGACGTGATCGTCGTGCTCCACCTCCTCGTCGCGCTCGCCGACGGGCTGAGACGGGGGCTGCTGCGCACGATCGGCGGACTGGCGGGTATTGTGCTCGGCGCGGTCGGAGCCTCCGTCGCCGTCCCGGCCGTTTCGGCATGGGCATCCGGCAGCGAATGGCGCCTACCCGCGGTGATCGGCACCGCCATCCTCACGGTCGGTGTCTGTTATGCGATCGGGGCGGCCGTGGGCGGGCTCTTCGGGCGCGGTGCCGAACTGATCGCGCTTGGCCCGCTCGATCGACTGGCAGGAGGCGCAGCTGGCCTGGCCATCACGACTCTCGTCTGGCTCATGATCACCTCGGCCGTCTCCTTACTTGGCGTACCGCCCATCACCACCGCAGTCGCCGGTTCCAGCGTCATCCGCGCTCTCGACGGCATCACCCCGGCGCCGGTTCGCGAGTCGGTTGCGCGGCTGCAATCGTCACTCACGGACCAGGGAGCCTCGTGGCTGGTCACTGCGATTAACGCCCCCAGTCAGGTGCCATCGATCGCAGCGGTGGCCAGCAACGATCCCCGAGTAATCGCTGCTTCCCGCTCGGTGGTGCGAGTCTCCGGCACGGCGTGGGCGTGCACGATCGGAGTAACGGGAAGCGGCTTTGTGGCCGCCGATGACCGGGTCATCACCAACGCGCATGTGGTGGCCGGAGTCTCGGAGCCGGTCATCGAGGCTCCCGGCGAGACACCGCACACCGGCCGGGTGGTCTACCTCGACACTGACGCCGACCTCGCGGTCATCGCGGTCGATCACCTGGACGCGGCTCCGCTCACCCTGGACAACGCAACCTCCGCCGAGCGTGACGCTGTCGTGGCCGGGTATCCCTTCGGTGGCCCGCTGACGCTCGGCTCGGCACAGGTCTTCTCCGACGCCACGATCTCGTTGCTGGTCGACGGAGCGCCCCGCTCACGCGAGGTGCTGACGCTGGCTGCGGTAGTAAACCAGGGCAACTCCGGTGGCCCGCTGCTCTCGCTCGACGGCACGGTCAAGGGAGTCGTCTTCGGCAAGGCCGCATCGGTGGACAACGTCGGCTATGCGATCCCCCTGTCGACGCTGGCGCCGGTGATGGCACGAGCGTCGGCGCTGAAAACCACCGTCGGCTCCGGGTCCTGCCGCGCCTCCTGAACCGACGTCTCGCGCGGATCGGTGACGGGTAGGATCGACGCGCATCCCGTCCCCTCCCCTGGAGCCCGCAGCACATGGCAGACAGCCGCATCGCCGTTTCCGACACCACTGCGAACGCGCAAGCGACGCCCGAGCGGGAACAACCGTATGCGACGCTCGGGCTCACCACAGACGAGTACGAGCGCATCCGCGAGATCCTCGGACGGCGCCCCACCAGCGGCGAGCTGGCCATGTACTCGGTGATGTGGAGCGAGCACTGCTCCTATAAGTCATCCAAAATCTACCTCCGCCAGTTCGGGCAGAAGGTCTCACCGACGATGAAAAAAAATCTCATGGTCGGCATGGGCGAGAACGCGGGAGTCATCGATGTTGGCGAAGGCTGGGCTGTCACCTTCAAGATCGAGAGCCACAACCACCCCAGCTACATCGAACCGTTTCAGGGCGCCGCGACCGGGGTCGGCGGTATCGTCCGGGACATCATCTCGATGGGTGCGCGACCGGTCGCCGTTATGGACGCGCTGCGCTTCGGACACATCGACGACCCCGACACGGCCCGCGTTGTACACGGCGTGATCGCCGGTATCTCTTCCTACGGCAACTGCCTAGGCCTGCCGAACATCGGCGGCGAGACCTTCTTCGACTCCGTCTACCAGGGCAACCCGCTCGTGAATGCGCTCGCGGTCGGCGTCCTCCGCCACGAAGACCTGCACCTCGCGAACGCCCGTGGAGTGGGCAACAAGGTGGTCCTGTTCGGGGCACGCACGGGAGGCGACGGCATCGGCGGCGCGTCGATCCTCGCCTCCGACACCTTCGCCGACGGCGGCCCGACCAAGCGGCCGGCCGTACAAGTTGGCGACCCCTTTGCCGAGAAGGTGCTGATCGAGTGCTGCCTCGAGCTGTTCCGCACGAACCTTGTCGAGGGCATTCAAGACCTCGGCGCCGCAGGCATCTCGTGTGCCACGTCCGAGCTGGCCTCGAACGGCGACGGCGGCATGGTGATCGAGCTCGACTCGGTGCTGCTGCGCGACCCCTCGCTCACGGCCGAGGAGATCCTGATGTCGGAGTCGCAGGAGCGGATGATGGCCGTCGTGCGCCCCGAGAAACTCGATGCTTTCCTCGAGGTCGTCAGCAAGTGGGACGTCGAGACCAGCGTGCTCGGCGAGGTCACCAACTCCGGCCGCCTCATCATCAATTGGCGTGGTGAGGAGATCGTCAATGTTGACCCGAGCACAGTCGCCGTCAATGGGCCGGTCTACGAGAGGCCGATCGAGTACCCGGTGTGGCTCGACGCTCTGCAGGCCGACTCGGCCTCACGCCTGCCCCGCTCGACCTCGGCTGAGGCGCTGCGGGCCGAGACCCTAGCCCTGCTGGGCTCGGCCAACCTCGCCGACAAGAGTTGGATCACTTCCCAGTACGACCGCTATGTCCTTGGCAATACGGCTCTCAGCTTCCCTGATGACGCAGGCATGGTCCGCATCGATGAGGAGTCCGGCCTAGGTTTCGCGGTCGCAACCGACGCCAACGGGCGCTGGTGCCAGCTCGACCCTGCGCGAGGCGCGCGCCTCGCGCTCGCCGAGGCGTACCGCAACGTGGCCGTGACGGGTGCGACTCCGGTCGCTGTCTCGGACTGCCTCAACTTCGGCAGCCCCGAGAATCCCGAGGTGATGTGGCAGTTCCGGGAGGCGGTGGGCGCGCTCGCCGATGCCTGTCTCGAACTCGAGATTCCCGTCACGGGAGGCAATGTCTCGTTCTACAACCAGACCGGCGACGTTCCGATTTTTCCGACGCCCGTTGTCGGCGTGCTCGGCGTGATCGACGACGTGGCACGGCGCATCCCTTCGGGCTGGCAAGACGAGGGCGACAATCTCTACCTGCTCGGCACGACGCGCAACGAACTCGACGGATCCGCGTGGGCCGGGACCGTACACGATCACCTGGGCGGGCTGCCGCCGCAGCTGGACCTCGCTGCAGAGAAGAGCTTGGCCGAGCTGATCGCGGCAGGCGCAACCGAGTCGTTGATCGCCTCCGCCCACGACCTCGCCGACGGCGGGCTCGTGGTGGCGTTGGCCGAATCGGCACTGCGCTGCGGAGTGGGTGCGCGTATCTGGCTGGACGAACTGATGGAGCGCGACGGCGTCGACGCTACTGCCGCGCTGTTCTCGGAGTCGACGGGCCGCGTACTGGTGTCGGTGCCGCGCGAGGACGACGTCAAGTTTCGTGGCCTGTGCGACGGTCGAGGCTACCCGGTACTGCGCATCGGTGTGACGGACGCGGCGATGGCGGCGGTCGAGGTGCAGGGGCTGTTCACGCTGCCGCTCGAGGAACTACGTGCCGTGAACTCGGACGTGCTGCCGCGCCACTTCGGCTAACACTTCGCAGCGGAGGCTTCTCGAACACTCGGCTGCCCCGCCGCGGGTCTATTCAACTTTTACGGACTATTTGCAATAGTGGAGTATGACCTCCGCAGAGAAAGAAATTGTCCGTGAGCTCGACGACATCCGGGAGCGGCTGGCGCGACTAGAAGCTGCCATGCGTACGCAGACGCCGCTTCCCAGCCACCACCCGAGCATTCGCGACGACCCGTTCTGGGCGCTCAGCGCGCTCAAGGAGCGGCTCTCGCCGCACGGCGGAGTCGTCTTCGCCGGCGCTGTCAACTCACCCGCGGGCCCGATCGAATGGCAGTACGGCCTGACCGCCGACGTTCTCGTTGAGCGCGATTGGGGCGCGAATCCGGGCCCGACCGCACTCGCAGCACTAGGCAGCTCGGTGAGACTGCGGTTTGTGCAGGCCATCGCTAACGGAAAAGAAACAGTCGCCCAGCTCGCCGAAAGCGAGGGCGCCGGCACGACCGGCCAGATCTACCACCACATCAACCAACTCGTCGCGGCGGGCTGGCTGGAGACGCGAGGCCGCGGCCGCTACGGCATTCCACCGGAACGTCTCGTGCCGCTGCTCGTCATACTGCTCGCCGCAGGAGGACCGAGATGAAGCGCGGCCGCGTGGTAGCCCTTGCCTCCACCGCTGGAATCCTGATTCTTCTCGGTGGAAGGCTGTTGTTTCCTTCCACCCCGCACCTGGCAGAGGAACGCACGGGAGACGCCGAGATTGCGCGGTGGCTGCACGAGAATGCTGGCGAGGGCATCCGTCACCAGCTCACCGCCGCCGTAGTCACCCCGGGGAGTGTGCGTTTCGGCGGCCTCGGCGCAGACGAGCAGACCGAGGTCGAGATCGGGTCCGTCACCAAGACTATGACCGCGCTGCTTCTTGCTCAGAGCGTCGCGCGGGGAACGGTTGCTCTCGACGACCGCGCAAGCGACTACGCCGCTCTCGGAGATTTCCCTGGCACGCTCGAAGAGCTGGCCAGCCATCGCTCGGGTCTGCCGCGGCTCTCGTCTGACCCCCGCGACGCGGCGGTGATGTTATTCGCGCAGCTGAGGGGAAAGGACCCCTATGCCACATTCTCACCAGACGATGTCGTGAGTCACGCAGCTCACGCGGCTCTCAGTGAACGTGGCACGGTGTCCTATTCCAACCTGGGCGCCGCCGTACTCGGTCAGATCCTCGCCCGTGTCGAAGGGCAGGACCTCAGCGGCCTTTTCCGCGACCGCCTCTTCCTCCCGCTAGGGATGGTCGACACGTTCCTCCCGGTGACGGCGGATGCTCTGCGCCCCGATGCTCCCACCGGTTATTCCGCGCGCGGTCGCCCCGTCGCCCCGTGGACGCTT
Organism: Rathayibacter toxicus DSM 7488; assembly: GCF_000425325.1. Classification (GTDB taxonomy): domain Bacteria; phylum Actinomycetota; class Actinomycetes; order Actinomycetales; family Microbacteriaceae; genus Rathayibacter; species Rathayibacter toxicus. Next base: position 28,963 of record NZ_AUDF01000015.1, on the reverse strand, counting down.
GGCGGCTATGCGCCCGCCGGAGGCGCGCGCTCGACCGCCGCCGATATGGCCCGCTATGCACAGGCTCTCCTCAGCAGCAGTCCGGCTTTGGGTGTCAGCGCCGCCACCGTCCTCGATCCCCGATTCGACGCAGGCGAGAGCCGCACTGGCCTCGCCTGGTTCACCTCCAGCGCAGCGGGCGGCACAACAACCTGGCATAACGGAGGCACGGCCGGCTACTCGACCATGCTCGCGCTCGACCGCGAGCATGGGATCGCCGTGTTCGTCAACGGCAATACGGCGCTCTCGGTCGACGAACTTGGCCTGCGCCTGCTGGAACACGTCCGTGGAGGAGTCGGGGGCTGACTGCCCACTCACCCCGTTATGCCGCACGAGTGAAGAGCGTCGAGATAGTCGGCACTGACGCAGAAACGCAACCACGAGACGCGGGGTCGTTGTCCTGGCTACCCACGACTCTCACGTGGGTCAAAATATCTCCGATGCCAACGATCCCGCGCCTGCGTTTCTCTCGCGTTATCAAGCAGAACTCAGTCGTGTCCCGCCTTAGCGATGCGCTCGTGGTGGTGAATAACCTCAGCGATGATAAAGCCCAAAAACTTTTCGGCGAACGCAGGATCGAGGTGCGATTGCTCAGCTAAGGCCCGCAGTCGCGCAATCTGCCGAGACTCGCGCGCGAGATCGGCCGGAGGAAGGCCGTGCGCCGCCTTCAGACGACCGACCTTTTGGGTGAACTTGAAGCGTTCAGCCAGCAAATGAATGAGCGCGGCATCAATGTTGTCGATGCTCAAGCGGATCTGCTCGAGTTCCTCCTGCGCGCGGGCCGCCGTACTCGACTGGTCTTCACTCATGAGTTCGACCCTCATCGACGAGGTTCAACGCAACCGGAATATTGCCGCGCGTTGCAGCCGAGTACGGACAGAGCAGGTGCGCTTGGTCAGCAACGGCACGTGCCTCTTCTGCACTCACCCTGGGCACAGAGATGTCGAGTTCGACGGCCAAGCCATAGCCGCCCTCATCGTTCTTATCGATCGAGACACTCGCGGACACCGCCGCGCCAGTGGTGTCGATCACGAGCTGCTTGCCCGCGCCGTGGAGGGCACTGAGAAAGCAGGCCGAGTATCCGGCGGCAAAGAGCTGCTCGGGGTTGGTGCCGTCGCCAGAGCCACCCAGTTCGCGCGGCGGACGGATGTCGAGATCGAGACGGTCATCCTCCGTGTAGACGTGACCGTCTCGTCCTCCCCCTGAGGCATGGGCGATAGCAGTGTAGAGAGGTTCCATTCCTCCATCCCACCACTGCTCCGTCGCTTATCGGGTCGGCGCGCGGGTTCGGGTGTTGCTTTGGTGGTAACCCCTCATCTCGGAGCTATCTCTCGCAAGCGTCAATCCCTCCCCGACGGCATGGATGAGGTGTGCGCTGGAACGACACCACCCCAGCGCGAGTATGGAAGAAACGGAGAAAGCATGCGTGCACTCACCTGGCAGGGCATCGAGAAGGTGTCGGTCGAGACCGTCCCCGATCCCCGCATTCAGCAGCCCACCGACGCGATAGTGCGGATTACGTCAACCGCCATTTGTGGCTCCGATCTGCACCTGTACCGCCTCCTCGGCCCCTACCTCGACAAGGGCGACGTGCTCGGACACGAACCGATGGGTGTCGTGGAGGAGGTCGGCTCAGCCGTCACAACGCTCACGGTCGGCGACCGCGTCGTCGTTCCGTTTAACATTTCCTGCGGCGAATGCTTTATGTGCCTCCGCGGCCTGCAATCGCAGTGTGAGACCACGCAGGTCACCGAGTACGGCTCGGGCGCCTCGCTGTTCGGCTACACGAAAATGTACGGCCAGGTGCCCGGCGGACAGGCCGAACTCCTCCGAGTGCCGCTCGCTGACTACAACAGCATCGTCGTCGGCACGGAGCTACCCGACGAGCGCTACCTCTTTCTCAGCGACATCGTGCCGACGGCGTGGCAGGGCGTCGACTATGCGCAGGTGCCTGACGGCGGCTCGCTCGTTGTGTTCGGGCTTGGCCCGGTCGGCCAGTTCGCGGCCCGCATTGGCGTGCACAAGGGTTATCGCGTATTTGCGGTTGATCCGGTCCCCGAACGCCGAGCAATGGCCGCGCGGCACGGTGTCGATGTTGTCGACCTCTCGGACGACGTTGTCGACCGGCTGCGCGACCGCACCGAGGGGCGCGGCCCCGACTCCGTCATCGACGCGGTCGGCATGGAAGCGCACGGCTCGCCGCTCGGCTCCGTCGCTCAGTCGGTGGTCGGGCTGCTGCCCGATCCGCTTGCCCGTAAGGCGATGGATACCGTCGGGGTCGACCGCCTGGCCGCGGTCACCGCCTCCCTTGACCTCGTACGGCGCGGCGGCACCGTGTCGCTGAGCGGCGTCTACGGCGGCGAGGCCGATCCGCTCCCGCTCAAGTCGATGTTCGACAAACAGGTGACGGTGCGGATGGGTCAGTGCAACGTGAAGCGCTGGATAGACGAGCTGCTGCCGCTGGTCGAAGATCCGGCCGACCCGCTGGGTGTGCTGGACCTCGTGACCCATCGGGGCCGACTGGAGGATGCTCCCGGTCTTTACGAGACCTTCCAGAAAAAAAGAAACGGCTGCATTAAGGTTGTTTTGCAACCGTAATCGTCTGCTATAAAAATGGCAGCGTCAACACGTCGAGATGTTCGCACAACTTAGTGAAAACGAGGGAGGCGATTTCCCAACGGGAATACCGCCTCCCTCGCGGAAGACCTTCGTCGCGAAAACCTACTTGAAGGCGTCTTTGACGTCTTCGCCGACCTTTTTGGCCGAGGCTGCCGCCTGGTCCTTCTTACCTTCAGCTTCGAGTTTTTCGTCGTTCTTGTGCTCGCCTAAAACTTCTTTCGCCTTGCCGACGATATCTTGGGCGGCATTCTTGATCTTGTCATCGAGCCCCATGGTGGTGACCTCCTTCATTGATCGATCAACCGACCGTAGAATCCGAAACTGCCTGTCCCCTGAAAGCGGGGAGGGGCTTGCCCGCAGGTCCGGAGAACTGCCACTATTCGCCCCGTGGTTCCGGGACCCTTCATGAGTAGCCGGTTCAGTGGCTCGCCGCGGCGTCCTTGACCGCCCCCACAACCTTGTCCACGATGTTTGGCGTCGGCGAGGTGCTGTACAGACGCTCGTCAGGATGGGTGGGTGGTGGCATCGTCACTCCACTGCCCGGTTCGGCAGTGCGGTAAGTGAATGTGCCCTTCCCATCGGGAGTCGGGCCGGACGCCCAGCTGCCCTCGCCTGCCGCCGAACCATTCGAAAAATTGAGGTACTCGTACGACGCCGAACGCTCTTCCTTCGACTGGGGGAAGTTCGAGGGCACCGGAAACTCTTCGGTGCCCTCGGCGCGCAACTCGGCTGCGGCCGCGAGCCACTGGTTCTGGTGCATGGTGTCACGGGCCAGGAGGAACGAGAGCAGATCACGCACGCCGTGGTCGTCCGTCATGTTGTACAACCGCGCCACCTGGAGGCGGCCCTGCATTTCGGCATTCGCATTGGCCATGAAATCCGCAAGCAAATTGCCGCTCGCAGTGATATAGGAGCCCTGCCACGGATTGCCCATGCTATCGACCGGACGCGCACCGGCCCCGGCGACGACTGCCGCCTGAATATCGGTACCGCCGATCACCGCGCCGAGCACCGGGTCCGCAGCGACGGCTGCCTCCGACTGCTCGACAGGAGCCTTCTCGAGCAGCTGTGCGATCATCACCGCGATCATTTCGACGTGGCCGAATTCCTCCGCACCAACACCAAAAATCAGATCGCGATATTTTCCCGGTTTATGCGCATTCCATGCCTGAAAACCGTACTGCATGGCAACGGTGATCTCGCCGTACTGCCCACCGAGCACCTCCTGAAAACGGCGCGCAAAAACGGCATCGGGGTGGTGCGGTGTGGAGGTGAACTGAAGTTCTTGACGGTGGAAAAACATACTGCTGTGCCTTTCGGGTCACCCGCGACGACATCGAGACGTCGACCTGTGTCGAGTTACGACGGTAAGCAGCCTCATTCGCGAGCCAGAAGGGGCTTGACGTCATCGCGATACCGATTCGAAGAGTACTGCTGGGATCTGGACCGAAACGCACACCGGGAATACCGATCCAGCGCGATGACTTGGCGGTAAGTATGCGATCGATTATGTACTCCCGTGCCGGTGACTCCTCCGTCCTCTCCCTTGTCGATCGGGAACCGGCAGCGCCCGGGGTTGACGAGGTGCGAGTGCGCATACTCGTCTCTGGCGTGAATCCGACTGACTGGAAAACACGCGCGGACGGCACGCTCGCCTTCGCCGAAGTCGTACCGAACCAGGACGGGGCAGGAGTTATCGAGGAGGTGGGCATTGGCGTCGACAACCTGGAGCCTGGCGACCGCGTCTGGCTGTACCTGGCGGCGCACCAGCGTCCGACCGGCACCGCGCAGGAGCTGACGGTGGTACCCGCTCGGCATGTGGTGCGCCTCCCCGCGGATGTCAGCTACGAGGTGGGCGCGAGCCTGGGCGTGCCCGCGATGACCGCGCATCGTGCGCTGACCGTGCACGAGCACGGACCCGCACATCTCTCCCCTGGAGCACTCGCCGGGCGTACCGTGCTGGTGCAGGGCGGAGCTGGAGCCGTCGGACACGCTGCAATCCAGCTCGCAGTGTGGGCCGGCGCTACCGTCATCGCCACGGTGAGCAGTGACGCCAAAGCCGAGCTGGCTCGCGCAGCGGGCGCGCAGAACGTGCTGCACTACCCGGACAGCGCGCTCGCGGACCGCATCCATGAGCTCGCCCCTCACGGGATCGAGCACGTGGTTGAGGTCGCACCCGCACAGAACGCCGCCCTCGACGTGGCGGTGCTCGCGAACCACGGCAGTATCGCCTATTACGCGAACAACAACGGCGACGAATTCACCGCGCCGATCGTGGCAAGCTTCGCGAAGAACGCCCGCTGGCAGGGGCTGTTGCTCTACACCGTGGGCGAGGAGGCGCTACAGGCTGCCGCTGACGACATCACTGCCGCCCTCACCGACGGAGCACTCGCTGTGGGCGAGGAGGCGGGCCTCCCGCTGACCTGGTTCCCGCTCGAGGAGACAGCCGCGGCCCATGACGCGGTCCAGCGCGGCACAACCGGCAAAGTGCTCATCCGCGTTGCTGAGGCGACGGCGTAGGTCACGATCCATCGAGGGGTGGCTTCACGAGCATCATCTGGTTGACCTAGACTCAACTTAAGTGCTAGGATACAAATGCCCTTCGCTCATGTCGTCGTGAAGGTTCGATCCGACATCAGCAAGGTGAGACGTGGGCCCAGCAGTCACTACCGGTCGTACCTCGTCCTGGGGGCCGTATTGCGCAGTAGTTGCGGCCCTGTCAGTGACTCTCGCGGCGAGCGGAGTGCCCTCTCCGGCATACTCGGTATTTCAACAGGAGTGGTCACTACCTAGCACAGCCCTCACCCTGGCGTACGCAGTCTATGGCGGAGGCGTTCTCGTAGCCCTGCTCACGGTAGGCGGAGTATCCGACCGCGTCGGTCGCCGACCGGTGCTCATATCGAGTCTCATTCTGTTGGCCGGAGCAATGCTCTGGCTGGGATATGCGACAGATCTGGGCGCGCTCATCGGTGGTCGCATTCTTCAGGGCGTCGCGACCGGTGCGCTGACGGGCGCAGCCGGTGCGGCTCTCGCAGAGACGCATCCGCGCTCGGACCTCACCTCTGCCGCCGCGGTAAACAGCCTGGCAACCTCTCTTGCCATTGCCCTGGGCGCGCTCTTTTCCGGCGCTTTACTCGATTTAGGCACTCCCCTCTGGCTGCCCTTTGCCTCGCTTTCCGCGGCAAGCGCTGTGGTAGCGATCATTATTTTCCTCGTGATGCCGCAGCAAGCATCGCACCAGCGCGGGCCGGTAGTGATTTTTCAGCGTCTTTACGTCCCCCGAAGCATGCGGCGAGAGTTCGCCGTTGCCTCTCTCTGTGTAGCAGCCGCCTGGTCAGTCGGCGGCCTCTATCTCGCGCTCGGTGGCCGCCTTGCGCACTCTCTGCTCGGAGTAGAGGGGCATCTCGTTGCTGGAACCGTGATTCTTGCGGTGCAGGGGGTCGGCGCGGGGGTTCAGTTTGTCTGGATTAAGACGCAGCGCGGGGATTCAGTCCAACGGCCGATCGTTCTCGCCGTTTTCGCGCTCTCGATCGGAATTATGACGACAGCCGTCGGCGTTCTCCTCACCAGCCCGCTCCTGGCCATCGTCGGCGCACTTGTGAGCGGCTGCGGCTTCGGCCTAGCCTTCATGCTCGGCACTCGCCTCATCTCCCTCGCTGCACCTGCCGAACATCGAAGTGACGCCATGGCTGCCTACTTCGTCGTCGCGTATGCTGCGCTCTCAATTCCTGCCCTGGGAGTGAATCTGCTCGCAGAATTAATTGGTCAGATTGCAGCATTTGTTACTTTTGCAGTCACTGTGTTTGTCCTCTGCGCGACAGCGAGTTTCCTACTCCTCAGACCTCAACCTCAAGTTCAATAAAAACCGAGAAACGTGCTTCCTCAATTCAGCAAGCAAGAGCAAGGACGGAACAAAAAGAGAAGTGTGCAAAAAGTCAAATTAATTTAGGCTTACTAATCTGTTTACTCGCACGAGGACGCCGAACAAAAAATTAATGATTCTTTAGATAATCTCAATGACGCGGTTCCAACAAAACGAGAACAGTAGCTTCGTAGAGCACGATAGCAGCAAGACTATCTAAGCGTTATCAATGCAACGTTTAAACAGGCATCAATGACACACACCCCCGCCGAGAACATACTTTTTCCCAAAATCACACCTGTGCCATCGCCCAACGGAGATACTACTCATGATCACGAACATAGACGTCACACTTCGCGACGGCGGATATCGTAACTCATTTAGCTTCCCACAAGAATACGCAATTGCTCATGCCCGCCTTAGCGTAGCTGCAGGGTTTGACTGGATCGAAATTGGATACCGAGCAGGATCTTTAGGAAAATCTGCGGGCACCGGGCTAACTAGCCAATGCAATGATAATTATATTCGAGCAATAGCTGAAGCAACCGGAACTCAATACGTTGGCATTATGGCGCATCCTTCCAATCTTAGCGAAACAGATCTTGAAGATGCCTGGGTTGCTGGCGCGAGGCTTCTTCGCGTTTGTCTCTCTCCTCAGAATCCTCAGCCTGGACTCGAGTGCGCGAAAAAAGCAAAAAATCTCGGATATAACGTATGTATAAATATTACTCGAATCAGTAATCTCGATGATGAAACTTTACAAAAAATTTGCTCGACGGCCGACGATCTAGGGGTCAACGCAGTATACCTCGCCGATTCAAACGGCAGCCTTCTTCCGGATGACGTCGCTAGGCTTATCGAAACAGCCCGAGAAAGTGCGCCTATAGATGTAGGAATTCACGCCCATAATCATCTCGGCCTAGCGTTAACAAACTCCATTCGTGCCGTCGACGCAGGAGCAACATGGGTCGATTCTGCTGTACTGGGGATGGGGAAAGGTGCAGGCAATCTCATTTCGGAACAGTGGCTGGCATATTGTGCACGATCCAACGAAGTCAGTGATCGCGCCAAATTTGCGCCGCTTCTCGAATTATCTGCCCTGCTTTCGAAATCCGTCGGCGAAGCCGCACCGCGTCTCGATCCGACAGATATTCTACTTGGATACTTTAATCTTCCTTTTGAATATGCAAATCACTTCGCGAACATAGATAGCAGTGCTGAGCGTGTTCGCGCTGCAAGTGATATTGTGGACGTTAAATCATGAAGCGTCAGGCAGTTGTATTTGAACCACTTCACCTTGAGCGCCAGCCAACATCCTTTCCTGGTCCGCTCGAGCCGACCCTTCAGAAGTTTGCTCCCAATCTTTTACGTATCGATACCTCTGCGGCTTGCGAAGAAGGCGCCAATACAGTGGAGGAGATCAGTAACTTTTGGCTTCGCGTCCATCCCGAGATAACTCAGGCAGACATAGCTATCGGTTACGCATTGGGAGGTGTAGTACTTCATGAAATATCCCATTTGCTGTCACCGAAAGCTGCGCTGTTAACAATATCCACACCTAGCAGACCTACAAAAAATCTGAAATCTATTTTCTCCACAATAATCGAGCAAACACGATCTAAAGGCGCTGAATCGGGGTTTCTTCTTCTCAAACGCTTTGTAAACGATCGCAACCCGCAATCCTCACGCAATCTTCAACCAATTGACAAGGTTGAAAAACGAATAATAAATGGATTAAATTCTTTGGTTGGCTACAATTGCGATGGTAGAAAAAAAGGACGACAACACCTATCTTTCACAGGACAGGCTTCACGTTTGGCTTGTTTAGCGGATGTCTGCCGGTGCGATAGCCCGACGATTATCAATATTTCTCGGTCTGGTATGTGCCCACACTTAGACCGAGCAAAAGAAGTAGCGAGAAACATAGACTATTTTCTTATGGAGATTTCAGCATGAACAATACGAAAGCTCGTTCAATAGCCGTACTTCCCGGAGACGGGATCGGTCCGGAAGTTATATCAGAAGCTCTTCCGGTATTAAACACGGTAGGAATAAAATTAGACTTAAAATTCGGCGAAATTGGTTGGAAATGTTGGCAAGAACAAGCAAATCCCGTTCCCGAAGCTACTTGGAAGATAATAAGAGAATCAGACGCAACGCTTCTTGGAGCAATAACTAGCAAACCAGCCCGCGAAGCGGAAGAGGAACTTCCGCCACAATTTCGTTCAAATTCACTCAAATATGTTTCACCTGTGGTGCAACTTCGACAAAAACTATCTTTGACTGCCAACTACCGACCAGTATTTGATCTTCGCAGGTCTTTATTTGATTTCGTCGTTATACGAGAAAACACCGAAGGATTATATTCGGGGATCGACGAATTTCCGGTCTCTGATGCGCTTTGGCCAGTAATTAGTCAACACCCTAACGTCGTAGCTTCTTCTCGCCACGGGGTATCAGTAAGCATAAGACTACAAACGTGGACCGCGTTAAGTACTGTAATCGAAAAAGGTTTTATCCTCGCAAAAAATCGCAAAAAATTGCTCACGATTGCTGATAAGCCTAATGTTCTTCGTCAAAGTTCACAGTTAATCAGGGAGGTCGTCGAAAAAATAAGCACGGATTATCCTGAGGTTGACGTGGAGATTCTGAATGTCGATGCCGTGGCAATGTGGATGGTTACTCGACCTTCTCGATTTGATGTAATAGTTGCTGAAAATATGTTTGGAGATATCCTCTCAGATGTTGGCGCCGGCGTGATGGGAGGGCTTGGGCTTGCGCCGAGTGGCAATATTGGCCTTCAACACGCTTATTTTGAGCCTGTACATGGCAGCGCGCCTCACATGGCCGGGCAAGGCAAGGCAAATCCTATGGCTATGTTCCTAACGATCGCCGCTCTACTAGACTACTTGAAGGAAACAGACAAAGCTAATCTTATCCGCAACGCCGTTCAAGCTGTTTTACGAAACGGAAAAATCCTTACATATGATCTCGGAGGAGAATCCTCAACCAGCCAGGTTGCGGATGCCGTCCTCGAAGCAGTAACTATCGGAGCAAATAAATGAATCTTTCTTTGGCCGATTTTGACGGAATTGATACAGCCTCGGTTTCAGATGCAATGGACGGCTTGGGCCTCAAAAGCTCCTGGCTGCCCAGCATCAGTCCGAGAGTTCCCGGAACTCGTCTCCTAGGGCCTGCATACACGGTCAGATACAGCCCAATCACCGAACTGTCGGCTGGCTTCCGCAATGCGGCGAATTTTATCGACTCCGTGCCGTCAGGATCAGTGATTGTTTCGGTAAATTCTACAGGTATTTCCTGCACAACCTGGGGAGATCTAGTTACCATTGCGGCTATGAAACGAGGGGTCTCAGGTGCGATAATTTCTGGCTATGCTCGTGATATATCACCTATTCGTAGAATGAATTTTTCGCTGTTTAGCTCAGGGGTTTCAATGGTTAGTGCTAAAAATAGAATTTCTATGGAGGCCGTTCAAGTTCCAGTTGAGATAGACGGCGTGACCGTCAGTCCAGGCGATATTGTCATAGCCGACGATAACGGAGCGATGGTTATTGAAAGCACAGTTTCGACGAAAGTTCTGGGTAGATCTCTTTCGGTCGAAGAAGTTGAAAACGATATTGCCCGCGCGGTGCAAAATGGCTCTTCGCTTCGTTCGGCGAGAGAACGTTACGGTTACGCAACGCCGTGGAGTCGCGCTTCTCAATGAAGAAATTTGTTCCTTCTTTCATTGATACACATTTTCACGCGGGAAAAGATATCGTTCCGCGAAGGGTAACTTACGAAAAGGCAGTATCGGAATATGAAGCGCAAGGCGGAGCGTTTTGGCTAAAACGCCACAACGGCCAAACACTTTCGTCATCTCGAAAGCTGAGAATAGCTGGTTCACTGGTAGGCGGCACGGCCGTCCTTCGGCAGAGCGACCTTGCTGATCCGCAGCCTCTTGCACTTGTTTTGAAGGAAGAAACTTTTCGCCCGAGGCCAATTGTGTCACTTCCCACACAAGACGTTGAAGATTTTGTTGAAACCGTGCAATCAAAAACAGGAAAAAGGCTTCTTCAAAAGGTTTTTGCGACGGTGATAGATAACGGGGCCGTGATCGCCACTGGACACGTGCCTGCGCGGATATTAATGAATATATTGCCAAACGTCGCGGATAAGCGCTCTTTTGGGAAAATTCTCGTTACTCACGCCTTTCATCCGATGGTTAATGCTGATCCTGTTATCCAGGAACTCTATGAAAATTTCGGAGTTTATTTTGAACATACCGAACTTACAGTAAACCTTAAGAGAATCACGTCAGAAAAACATCTCTCAATTATTTCTGAAATACCTTCTTTAATCTACTCCTCCGATTTCGGTCAGATTCAATCTCCAAACGTCCAAGAGTGGCGCCAAATTTGCAAAAACTGGTTTCTTGACGCGATGATTACTAAGCAAAGGGAGAGAGAGATAACTCTCTTAAACGCTTCTACCTTATTAATGCGAGAAACTGAAAATTAAATTTAAATGCTGTAGCCACATTAATTCAATTCACTTGAAATTGCGACCGATTTTTAAAGACGTAGTGCGTTATTCATAAGTGGTTTGCCAGCCGAGTCGGGACGATTCAATGCGGATGACGGCGCGGATAAGGTTGAGGGGTTCTGTAAGTCCTCCCCGGTAGCCGTGGCAAGGTTTTTCCGCGGAGTGAGGGCGCTTGTGCTGATAGACGCTGGGGCGGCTATCCAATCAGTAGTGTCAAGAATAGGCTCCCAGCCACATAACGTTATGGCTGATCGATCGTGCCGAACGCCGGGAACGGGATCAGACACGCAGAGCAGGATGCCGTTCAGATCGGACGCGATCGGTACGTTTACTCCTTGTCCGTCTCGCCTTCCCGGAGTAGTTCTACCACCCTCCCACGGCACAGTTTCCCGTGGGAACGTCGGTGCCGTCGACCAGAACCACCCGTCCTCGAACGGCCGCCTCCAACGCCAGCCCGGACAGGCAACAGGCCCGTCCGCTCAACGGAATGATTCTCCGGTAGACACGAGACATGGTGGGATGAGACACGCTAAACATGTCCGCGATAGTCGCCCAACTCGCGTTCTGTCGTCACAGAATCACAGTCGCAACGATTTACTCGCGAATAGTCAACTTAACCGATCTTCCCAGCATCCCCCTCCTGAAACACTCTGCCCTATCCGGGAAACCAGCTCCATCAATTATTCCGAGTTCACCCCTACAGTAGAGTCATACCGAATCCGCTTTTCATTTCGAAAAATAGGCAGTATCGGTAACTTCTATTTACTCATATAAGGAGCCGATGTCTTACCGCGACACGCAGGAATCAGACCTTATGAACAAGGGACTCAGTTTTTGCACATGTTCACGGGCGTAGAGTTTCTTCGTTGAACAGTGGCCTGCCTCCCTTATTTTAAGCGGAAGCAGGCCGCTGCTGCCACCTATCGTGAGGCTGCGCGCTGAGCCAGCGTCTCTCCTCCGATCGACCAACTCTCGCCGTCGACTTCAGTTATCGTTACCCACACGCTTGAGGGCGTTGCTCCACTTGCCGCGACGTACGCATCCGTAACCTGCTTAAGGATTTCCTCCTTTACAGGCCGGTCTTTTCCTGGTGTTTGAGTGATGGTAATGATGGGCATCTCGGTATCTCCTGTTTGTCGTTTCGGCCAAAATGGCCTCAATACCTACTATAAATAATTGGACAATATCAGGCAAGATACGAGCGTTATTCATTAAATGTGCTGCGATTGTGGCCGCGGCAAAATTGGCACGTCATGCGATAAATTAGGCGGGCCTGACCACACGTTTCCAAGCACAGTCTGCGAGCCTGCTCCGCCAATGAGCACAGCCAGCACGAGCAGTCGCCGCGAACGAATTCTCGAGAAACCGAATAGGGCTCGCCGACTCTGTTACCGCGGTTACCGCGGACGATGCGCCAAGAACGCGACTCCCACCGACGCCGCTCCTGCCCCGTCGGACCGAAGTATCGTCACGGCACATCAATCACCGTCACCGCCAAGCAAAACCCGCTCCCCACTCACCGCCAAGACGGGGCGTAAAAAATGTCCGTTTTCCGAGCCGCTGGACCGACCGAAGTTCTTTTCGTGCGGCACGCCGAGAGCCTCGCCGACCGTGCTGCGAGCGCCGCCGAGGCCTCCGGCGCGTTAGAAGATCGAGGTCGAGCGCCGCGACCCCAACGATGTGAACTCTCGCCTGTCGGTGAGGATCAGGCATGCGCGCTAGGCGGCTGGCTCCCCCCTCGAGAGAACTCCGGTAGCCGCCTGGACCTCCCCTTACGTACATGCGATCGCCACCACGCGACTTGCCCTCGCCGAAGCCGCCTCGACATACCCTCTGAAAGAGGACGAGCACGTCCGCGACCGCGATCTCGACATTACCGACCTCCGGATAAGGAAGCATGGACTGGTTTGGCACTACGGATACCCTCACCCACCGTTGAAAGGGCTCACTGTGGCTGGGCTGCAACGCCCACGCCAGGTGCACCACGGCGTCCATACCAGCAAAAACGTCGCGTAGTCGGTGCGGCGCTCGGCGGCTGATCCCCACGATGCCGTCAACCGACTCCTCGTGCTGCAACCTCCGCAGCAACGCAGTGCCCAGATTGCCCGACGCTCCGACGACCGCGATCCGCATCACGTTCTCCCTTCACGGACGACACGCACAGCCTTCCTGGACCCTGAGCACCGCTGCGCTGCCTGGGCAGACACGTGATAACTTCTGCGGCCCGAAAGGGTGGCGCTCGGTTCGGGACGCTGTCGGATCGCAAAAATTTTTGGCTACTGAACTAGCTAACTCGGTCGCTGTACATCACACAACTGCAAAGACGGCACACAACGTGGAGGTTTTCGCCTACAGACAGCGCAAGAACCCCGATCATCCACCAGCCTCGCTCCACACTCCGACTTGTCACAGTCGCCCCCGTACAGCCACCTTCTCAATTGCGAACAACTCGTGAAATTGGCAGTCGGCATCCGCGTGTGCATTTTATGAAAAAGGATCAATAGAGCAATCTCTTACCCAAAATGACGGAACATTTTACCTCCGAAAGCGTTTCCCTCAGTCACTGCACTTCTTCTCGGTGACTATAGCTGAGATTCTTCACAATTTCGTGAGAAGGATTCTTGACTTACCCATAGGGCATGCGTATATTTCGTTGAGTCCGCAGAATGATCTGCGTGGGGGCATCGAGAGGATCCGTATGAGGATGGAGAAGTTTCTCGCTATTGGCCTCGTGGTGGTGGGGTAGTTTCTTTAGCGCCAGCCGCCCCGGCCTCCGTCGGCGTTTTGGATGACGAGAATGCTGTGCGGTTGGCGATTCTCGCTGATCTCAACCAGAGAAATGCGCAATCGCTTGATCCGTCTCAAAAACAAGCCAAAGAAAATCCTATTCCTAGTGCCGCCGCAACATCGCGACGTATCGCAGATATTAAAAAGGACGACGCGAATCTGCAAATACAACGTCGACTGTATGCGGAGTTCGGCGAATCTTTCACCGATTTCTCCACTGATGTCACATTTGATTCGCTCGCCATCTCAGGCGCTAGAGTTACGGTGAAGTTCACCGAGGCAACGACAGTGAAACGCGGTAAGGACACTAACGGGCAGCAACTACCCGAATACGGTTATAGGTTCCCACAGGCCGCCTCCCTAACCAAGCTCGGATCGAACTGGCAGGTGGAGTCGATATCGCACGCAGATTCGGTGCAGTCCATCGATCTCCCTGAGACCGTTCTTCCAGCCGACGACATAATCACGACCCGTAAGAGCGGAGCGGTCTCATCGGAGATGAAGCAAGTATTTGCCAATAAACAGTTCGCCCAGAGTCCCGAAATGAGTACGCTCCCGATGTTCAATGACATCAAGCGGAAGCTTCAACAACAGATGCCACAGATCGAACTTCACGTGACGAGCTCGAACCAGCGATCAGTGAGCCTGCCAGCCGCATACTACGGTGACGGTCCGAACCGAACCGCGATCGTAAACTACGCCCTCAAGTACTCCTTGCATCGCAACACGGAGTCATATAAGTCACTCGACGATGACTGCACCAACTTTGTTTCTCAGGCTTTGTTCGCCGGCGGCTGGAAACAAATGATCGGTTCCCCGAACGATGAGACAGCCTGGTTTGGCAATAATATTATCGTGTCTAACACCTGGTCTCGGGCGCAACCACTCTTCGACTACGGCTTCCACGTGACAAATAATTTCACATACACCACGGAACCAACACCCGGCGATATCACCTTCTGGATATGGAAGGGGAGTTACACCTTTGACCACACAACAATCGTGACTTATGTCGATGCCACGGGGCAGCCATACTATACAGAGCACACCAACGATCATGTCAATAAGTCGCTGGCCTCCAGCATGGCTGACAATCCTGGCGCCATCCGATCGAACTGGGCACCATGAGCTATCGACTTCTCCGGGGAGGCGCTGTCGTAGGTATTCTTCTCACCGCAGCGTCCGCACTGACAGCGTGTAGCGGGACTGTCTCTGATCCGACCACAACACCAGCGCCTGAGGCCTGGCGGTCTCAGCTCAGCTCGGTAATGGCAGCCTTCGATGCGGCAGACGAGAGCGCACTCGATGCACTGTTCCCCTCGCATACCACTGAACATCTTCAGTCGATCTACCATGCCTGTTCGGCTATCTCGAGCACCGGACGTCGCACCGATGCATCCGAAGGCGATAGTCCTCGCTTGATCGTGGTGAAAATATCCGGTGTTGCGAAGGGCGATGAGTCAACCGCCGCACACTGCGATTTCCAGCTGTATTGGAATGACAAGAAAACGTGGGAACTCAACTAGATAAAGCTCTCTCACGCGAGCGATGAACGAGCACCGGCGGTAGCAATCAGTGTCGTCACCGCGCACACCCTTCTCCCCGTCCGCGCCACAACGGAGGATAAGGGAATGCCCCGCTTTACACCCACCGGACCGACCGAACTACTCCTGATACGGCACGCCGAGAGTCGCGCCAATGTTGCGGCGAGCGCCGCTGAAGCATCCGGCGCCCTGGAGATCGAGGTCGAGCATCGCGACCCCGACTGCGAACTCTCCTCCACAGGTGAAGAGCAAGCACGCGCGCTGGGCGACTGGCTTGGCCAGCAGAGACCTCCGCTGGCGGCCTGGAGTTCTCCCTATCTACGCGCCACCGCCACCGCACGACATGCCCTCGCCACAGCCGGCCTCGACATACCGGTGACGCAGGATGAGCGGCTGCGAGACCGTGACCTCGGCATCACCGATGGGTTTACC
Organism: Rathayibacter toxicus DSM 7488; assembly: GCF_000425325.1. GTDB lineage: Bacteria > Actinomycetota > Actinomycetes > Actinomycetales > Microbacteriaceae > Rathayibacter > Rathayibacter toxicus. The sequence continues at coordinate 13,135 of NZ_AUDF01000015.1, read as the reverse complement.
CCCGCGGGTCTCCTCGCGCGTTTTCCTGAGGAGGCGCGGCGGCGGGCCTGGCTCGGCAACTTCTACTATCGACCTCCCGGTGGCGAGGCGTGGACCGACCTGGCGCTCCGGGTGCGCTCGTTACTCGAGCATCTCGACTCCGTCGCCCCGGTCGGCCCTGTCGCGCTGTTCTGCCACGACGCGATCGTGCTGATCATCCGTTATCTCTGCGAAGGGCTGTCGGAGCGCGAGCTACTCGATATCAGCGAAGTGGCGCCGGTTGCGAACGCTTCGCTGACGCGGCTCGCGCGAGTGGGTGACACGTGGCGACTCGACCTGTATAACTATGTCCACCACCGTGGCTCCCGCACCCGACACGATGACCGAGCATCCGAAGCAGGCAACCCGTGAGGCTCCCACTTAGGAGACGGCAAGCGCCTCGACCGGCGACACACGGGTTGCTCGGCGGGCAGGCAGCACCGCTGAAACCACCGTGATCACGGTCGCCACCAACAACACCGAGACCAGAATCGGCACCGGAATCGTCGGCGGCACCACTCCGACGCCCGGTAGCGAACCAAGCAGCGATACTGCCCCGCTCCAGCCGTAGAGGACACCGAGCACGAGACCGATCAGTGTGGCAGTGATGATCATCTGTGCAGCCTCCAGAATCACCAGGGCGCGCACCTGCGAGCCGGTGAAACCAAGGGAACGCAGAAGACCGAGCTCACGTCGGCGCTGCATCACACTCAGCGACAGCGTATTGACCATCCCGACTGCCGCAAGAACAACCGAAAAGCCCAACAACACGCTCGCGATAGCAGTACTGACCGATATCACCTGCTCAACGAGCACATCATGGCTCTCATCGATACCGGAGGCTAAGGGGTTGAGGGCACCGAAAACCGTGGCGATGCCGACCGCGAACATGGTGACCAGCGTCACTCCGATAACCAGACCGATGACCGCCCGTGCGCTCCTTACCGGATGACGGATCGCATTCGCGGTCGCTAAGCGAGCCACCTGTCCACGACCGAACGCCCGTCCGATCAGCGCAGTCAGCGGAGGCAAAACGGAAGACGCCCCGAGAACAACCCCCGAAAAGGAGGCCATACCACCACACAACGCGATGACCAGTCCAAAGGGGGTAATCATGCCGACGAGCACCGCGAGAGCGAGCAAACCGAAGCCACCACACACGAAAATGACGGCGAAAACATTGCGAGAACGCCGATTCCGCAACTCGTCATACCGTGGTTCAGCCGAGGAGCCGACGGCCTGTGATGGTGTGACCGTGAGGACACACCGTGACCCGGTCCAGGACGCAATGACTGTTGAGGCGACAACCGTGACAACCGGGAAGAGGAGCCCTGCGGAAACGACGGGGTAATCGAAACGTGGCAGAGAGTAAACGTGCAGGAGCAGTTCAACGCCTCCCGCAGTGAGCGCAACAGCGGCGACAAGACCGATCAATCCGCCGAGAACGCCCTGTACCAGCCCCGAGCGGACGATGCCCCGTCGGAGGGAACTGCCGGAGGCTCCCAAAAGTCGTAACAGAGCGATCTCCCGGGTGCGTCCGGCGATCACCGTGGAGACGGAATTAGCTGTGACAATACCGCCGACGTAGATGGAGATGCCGAAGAAAAGCATCGCTATCGACATCAGCATGACCTGAAGTATCCCGGCATCGCCTTGCCCGAGAGCCTGGAGCGCAGCCGCAACATCGGCGATGGTCTGCACCAGAAGCGCTCCGAACATGGCGGAGAGAGCGGCCACGGTAACGATCGCGCCTCCGCCCCGACGAGAAAGAGTGGGTGCGCCGCTCATGCTGCGTCCGCCATCGTGAGCATGGCGCGGGAGATCTCGTCGGCAGCCATTCCCCGACGGTCCTCGACCACGGCACCGTCCCGGAGGAAGATGATTCGGTCTGCGTAGGCGGCGGCAAGCGGATCGTGTGTCACCATCGCGATCGACTGGCCGTACTCGCGAGTCGATGCCCTCAGTAACGTCAGCACCTCACGACCAGTACGGGAATCGAGGTTGCCGGTAGGTTCATCGGCGAAGATCAACTGCGGGCGTGTTGCAAGCGCTCGCGCTATCGCTACTCGCTGCTGTTGCCCGCCGGAAAGTTCGTGTGGACGGTGCGTCAGCCGCTCGCGAAGCCCCAGAGAGACGAGAAGACGCGCGATCCATTCCTCCTCCTCGGAGGTGACTTTACGGCCGTCGAGTTCAAAGGGGAGGCGGATATTGCCCAGCACGTCGAGGGTGGGCACAAGATTAAACGCTTGGAACACGAAACCGACGCCGCGGCGGCGCAGCTTCGTGAGTTCAGCGTCGTTCATCGCGGTGATCTCGATATCGCCGAGGAACACACGGCCCTCTGATGCGGAGTCCAGACCCGCGAGCACATGCATCAACGTCGATTTGCCAGACCCGCTCGGACCCATAATGGCCGTGAACTCACCCCGCTCGATAGCGAGGGAAATATTGTCGAGAGCGACAACGGGTGGAGTTCCACCGTAAAACTTACGCACGCCTTCGACCCGGGCGACAACTGAGGAGTTTCGGTTCTGCATAGTCACCCACGCTAAGAAGCTGGCTCCGTCGCGGTCATCATTCGGAGGATCCTCGTGCCTCATCCTCACGACGGACACTCCGCGCTTCAGTCGAGCAGATCGTGCAGGACCACAACCTGCTCACGCTCCGGACCGACACCGATCGCCGACAAGCGGGCGCCGCTTATCTCCTCCAACGCGCGCACGTATGCCTGCGCGGTCTGCGGCAGGTCCGCGAACTCGCGACAGCCCGAAATGTCTTCCTGCCAACCCGGGAACTCGCGATAAATCGGCTTCGCGTGATGGAAATCGCTCTGCGAGACGGGGATCTCATCATGGCGGACACCATCGACGTCATACGCAACACAGACCGGGATCGTCTCGAGGCCCGAGAGCACGTCAAGCTTGGTCAGTACAAAGTCCGTCACACCGTTGATCCGTGCCGCATAGCGCGCAATCGGAGCGTCATACCATCCACAGCGACGCGGACGTCCCGTGGTGGTGCCGAACTCGAAACCGTACTTGCGGAGATACTCACCCCCTTCGTCGAACAGTTCGGTCGGAAACGGGCCGGCGCCAACACGGGTCGTGTAGGCCTTGATGACGGCGATAACCCGGTCGATGCGGTTGGGGGCGACTCCGGAGCCGGTGGCCGCGCCTCCCGAGGTCGCATTCGAGGACGTGACAAATGGATACGTGCCGTGGTCGACATCGAGCATCGTGGCCTGGCCAGCCTCAAAGAGGACCGTTTTACCGGCATCGAGCGCCTCAGTCAGCACCAGCGAGGTGTCGGCGACCATGGGGCGGAGGCGCTCGGTGTACTGGAGTAGATCCTCCAGCACCTGCTCCACCAGGATGGCGCGACGGTTGTACACCTTCACCAGCAAATGGTTCTTCTGGTCAAGGGCGCCCTCGACCTTTTGGCGGAGAATGTTCTGGTCGAAGAGATCTTGAATACGGATGCCAACCCGGTTGATTTTGTCGGCGTAGGCGGGACCAATGCCGCGGCCGGTGGTGCCGATCTGGCGCTTGCCGAGGAAACGTTCCGTCACTTTGTCGAGCGTGCGGTGATAGCTCGTGATGACGTGGGCGTTGGCGCTGATAAGAAGCTTGGACACATCGACGCCGCGAGCGTCAAGCGCCTCCAGTTCGGCGAAGAGCACCTCGATATCGACCACGACACCATTCGCAATCACGGGGACAACCTCGGGCGTGAGAATGCCGGACGGGAGCAAGTGCAACGCATACTTTTCGTCACCCACGACAACCGTGTGACCAGCGTTGTTGCCCCCGTTGAATTTGACGACGTAATCAACACGGCTACCGAGGAGGTCGGTCGCGCGTCCCTTACCTTCGTCGCCCCATTGGGCGCCGATGATGACGATTGCTGGCATGGGGTGTCCTTCGCTGGGCGAATCGGCCTCCGGAGAGCCGGGCCGGTCGAGCGACTCACACGTCGCGTCGGGGGACGACCAGCCGGACCAGTGTAACGGGCGGGGTGAAGCCAGTGCGCTCTGCGCCACCCAGAGTTTTCTGACGACTGCGTGTACCCGATTTGGAACCGCAAAGCAATCACAAGAACAGGGCTCTTGCCCTGCCAGCAGTGCCCTGTCAGCCTTCGCCCATGGATGAGGTGACGATGACGTCGCTGAGCGACGCCGCGCGGTCGGTGTGGGCGAAGTATGACCACAAAGCCGACGTGTGGCTGCCGCTGCATCGCCATCTGACGGATTCCGCCGCCATCGCCGAAATTCTGTGGGACAGCTGGATTTCTCAGCACACCCGCGAGCAGATCACCGACGGGCGTGACCCCTCGGTCGCGAGGAGCCTCGCAATCTGGTTAGCCGCCACTCACGACATCGGAAAAGCGAGCCCCGGTTTTGCATTCCAGGTTGAACCGCTCACCGGAAGAATGCGCGACGCAGGGCTTCTCATCCCAGCCAATACCTTCGGAAAAGGAACTAGCGGGAAAGTCCAGCATTCAGTCCTGGGGTTCTCCCTCATAAAAGAGTGGCTGATCGACTCGTTCCAGTATTCGCCGCGCGTCGCCGACAGCGTGGCCAGCGTCGCCGGTGGGCATCACGGCGTGCCGCCCAATCGCGACGATCTACGAGCGGTGCAGAGAGGCCGCGGCGTTCTTCTCGGCTCCGTCTCTGCCTGGGACGAGGTAAGAAGAGAACTTTTTCACTACGTCACTCGCTATTGCACTGCCGAAAACGCCCTGTCCTCACTGCAGGACATACCGCTGGGAATCCCCGCGCAGGCTCTTCTCACCGGCTTCGTCATCGTTGCGGACTGGCTCGCGAGCAATTCCGACTATTTCGCCTACAACGACCCTCGAGACAGTAAGGCTCGCGCTGCTGAAGCGTGGCAGCGCCTCGAATTACCCCCGCCCTGGCAGGCCACCGCACCTGACGAGCACACCGATACGCTCGTCATTCAGAGATTTTCGCTGGGCTCCGCTGCCCGAGCACGTCCGGTGCAGCGCGCAGCGGTCGAAGCGGCTCGTGCCCTCGAAAACGGGTTGCTTATTATCGAAGCGCCAATGGGCGAAGGTAAGACGGAGGCGGCATTACTCGCGGCAGAAATTCTGGCCGCCTCCACTGGCGCAGGGGGGTGCTTTTTTGCCCTCCCGACAATGGCCACAAGCGATGCGCTCTTCGGCCGAATACTGTCATGGGTCGATCATCTTCCCGATAACAAAGGGAGAACACTTCCCCAATCAATGTTCCTCGCACATTCCAAGGCGCATCTGAATGCCGACTTCAACCGAATTCGCGGTATCCAAGGTATCAGTGATGGGTCAGCAGCCGAAGCACATCAGTGGCTGGTCGGGAGAAAAAAGGGGGTGCTGGCAAACTTCGTGGTGGGCACCATCGACCAGATACTCTTCAGCGCCCTCAAGATGAAGCACCTAGTACTGCGACAACTCGGTCTCGCGGCCAAGGTCGTCGTTATTGATGAGGTACACACCGCAGACGCGTATATGTCGGTGTATCTCGAGCGGGCTTTGGCGTGGCTCGGCGCCTATCGGGTACCGGTCATACTCCTTTCGGCCACACTCGCTCCCTCCGCTCGCACGCGCCTGGCTTCTGCCTACCATTCGCTTACCGTTGATGACAGCGCCGCAGTGAGCGAGAACACAAGCTACCCGCTGATTACCGCAGTCTCGGCACACACTGGTCGAGCGTCGGTGACCGCCGTGGAAAAGTCATCCCGATCAACCCGTATTACGGTCGATTCGGTCAATGACGACCTGCACACGCTGATCGACCACCTCCGCCCGGCCGTTGAACAGGGCGCCGCGGTCGCCGTCATCCGCAACACCGTCGCTCGGGCACAGGAAACAGCGCAAGCGCTACGGGAGGCTTTCGGAGCCGATCGAGTTCTGCTTGTCCACTCACGCATGATCGCTGTGGACCGGGTGGAGCGCGAGATGCTCCTGCGCGAGCGGCTGGGACCACAGTCGCGCACTCGCGGACCCTTCATTGTGGTCGGCACCCAGGTACTAGAGCAGAGTCTCGACATCGACGTCGATCTCATGGTGAGTGACATCGCTCCGATGGATTTACTCTTACAGCGCGCCGGAAGACTGCACCGCCACGACCGCGCGGGGAGACCTGCCTCCTGCGCCACGGCGCGACTGCTTATTACCGGCGTGACAGTGAGCTCTGCGGCTCCGCCGGAATTCGACTCCGGGGCACTCGCAGTGTATGGGCGAGCCCTTCTGCTGCGAACAGTGGCACAGCTGGCGAGACAGCAGGCACTACGCACAACGGTGTGTTTGCCCGCCGACGTCAGCGAACTGGTCCGCACGGTTTATGACGACGTACCCCCGCCTCCTGCCGACTGGGAAGAAGCGTGGGACGACGCTGAAGCCGAATGGAACTCTTTCCTACGCACAAAAAAACACCGCGCCGCCACCTTTCTTCTGCGTCATCCGAACGAGATGGGCTCCTCACTGGTCGATTGGCTGAAAGACATGCCGTTCGACACCAACGAGGAATCGCCGCGCGGACAGCAAGAAGTGCGCGACTCCGACGAGGCGATTGAGGTACTGGTCGCACAACGCCGTGGCGACGATATTCACGTATTGGCGTGGCTACCGGGCTCGGAGAGTGCCATACCGACCCAATCGCGGCCTTCCGAGGATGCTGCGTGGACATTAGCGACCTCGGCACTGCGCCTCCCGCGGCAACTGTGCCAATGGTACGAGATCGAAAAAACCATAGGCGCCCTCGAAATCAATGGATTTGAGGGCTGGCAGCAATCACACCTCCTGAAAGGACAACTGGTGCTCGTACTCGATGACAATTTAGAGGCCGAAGTCGGCCGCTTTTTACTCCGTTATGACCGCGAGGATGGCCTGGTCATCTTTCCGCACAATACCCGACGGGATCAGATATGAGTACCTTCGATCTTCGGACTCAGCCGTGGATTCTCGCCCGCTCCCTTACCGGCGACACCCGAGAGTACTCGCTTCTCGAACTTTTCAGTAAAGCACACCACCTCGACTCACTGGTGGGCGATTTGCCTACGCAGGTTTTTGCACTCCATCGGATGCTCTTAGCGATACTGCACGCCGCACTCGCGCCCTCCGTGCCGTCCGCAAATTCGGCTCTCACGTTGTGGAATGAGCTATGGCAGCAGGAGGCGCTGCCTCTGGATAAAATTGAGGCTTACCTGCATGATCCGGTGCGCGACTCTCGTTTTGATCTCTTCGATGCCCATGCTCCCTTCATGCAAGTGGCGGGCCTACATACGGCACAAGACGAAGTATCGGGGCTTAAGCGACTCATTGCCGACGTCCCCAATGGCTCGCCATATTTTACGATGCGCCACGGCAGTGGCGTCGCACGCATTTCGTCGGCGGAGGCCGCTCGATGGCTTGTCCACGCGCATGCTTTTGACACCTCCGGCATTAAGTCGGGTGCCGTCGACGACATCCGGGTAAAGGGCGGCAAAGGATATCCATTAGGAACAGGCTGGGCCGGAGAGATCGGTGGTCTCCTCGCGGTGGGCAAGACCCTCCGCGAATCCCTCCTACTCAACTTCATACTCGTTCACAACGATGCCCCGGTACGTGTTGGTGTGCCGGTATGGGATCGTCGGCCTCTTGGGCCGGGGATCGAGCGCCTGAGCAACGACGAACACAATGGCGATAACGGACGCGAGAGGCCGGACGGGGTAGCCGATTTGTACACCTGGCCGGGTCGTCGAATCCGACTGATTGAGCACGAGGGCGCGGTGACGGGAGTCATCCTGGCATACGGGGATCCACTTCTCCCACAGAACGCTCATGTCTTCGAACCTCTCACGACGTGGCGTCACAGCGAACCCCAGTCCAAAAAAATGGGGCGGCAAGTTTTTATGCCAGCAACCCATCAGCCTGATCGTCGTTTGTGGCGGGGGCTGGCATCCCTTCTTCCGAATGCGCGGCACTCTGCGCCGTCGGCATGGCTGGTCGAATGGATCGGACTTCTTGCGGACGAGAACGCGCTTCCTCTGACTGCCTCCTTCAACCTCAGGGCCATCGGGGCAAGTTATGGGACGCAGAGTGCCGTGATTGACGAAATCATTGATGATTCGATCACAATTCGTGCGCTCCTGCTCAGCGCACGAGACGGCTCGATGGCCGATCTTGCCCTCGATGCGCTCACGACAACAGAAGAAGCGGTCACAGCCCTCGCCCGTTTAGCCGGCGACCTCGAAATTGCTCGCGGAGGCGAACCCGACGGCGCTCGATCTCGAGCGCGAGAAAATGCCTATTTTGCCCTTGATCCACTCTTCCGCACCTGGATTAGCGCTCTCGGCACAGGGCCCACCGAGGGCACGTTATCCAGCTGGCAGAGCACTGCCCGTCGCGCTCTCGAGGAGGTGGCGCGCGACCTCCTCGCCGCAGCAGGGCCCAGCGCATGGGTGGGACGTCACCGCCGCACCGGTGGGCACGCAAGTTCATCACAGGCGCGGGAGTGGTTTCGGCGTTCGCTGCGCTCTGCGCTCCCCGGTGCATACCGAGTTAACAAGACCGTCTCTCCCGCCGTGAGAACAGAAGGAGTCCCTCATGACTGACACGCCGACATCCCGAACTCGCTCGCGCGGCTGGCCCTCAGCTCTCGCCGGTTTCGTCACGCACCGGGTTGAAAAATTGCAGTGGAGTTACCTTTCCCCGCACGGAGGCCACGGACGATCGACGACAGTCGCGTCTCTCGCCCGATTACGCCGCGCCGTAGCGAGCGCTCCCGGAGCGGACCCCTTCGTCTGGGCCGAAACCCTCGAGGGTTTGCCCATTGAATATCAGGGAAGCGACGGCGAGGCGACTCCCGCAGAACACGCCGCCCACGCGGCCATCACCCTATACGCCGTGCATCAGCAGTCTAAAGCGATAGGGATGCACCAACGAGATGTCTCACTCGGGCGCGCTGTGGCGAGACTCGCCCACCGCAATCCGGCTACCGACGCTCACGATTCCGATAAGCAATCTCCGGTTTTACGTCGCTTTCTGGCCCTCGGAACCGCAACCTCATTCCACGAGACGCTTCATCATGCCCGTGGCCTGATCACTCAGCTCAGAGGAGCGTCCATTCCCCTCGACTATGGACTGCTCGCCTATCATCTCGCGAGATTACAGCGTCCCAGCTACGCCGACGGTGTCCGCCTCGACTGGGGTCGCGACTATTACTTTTTCACCTCTGATGACACGACCGATAAAGCGCCCTCGAGCGCCTCTTCCCTCACAAACGACACGATTACACAGTGAAACGGAGAACCTCCCATGTATGTCGATATTGATATATTGCAGACCGTTCCGCCCTCGAACCTCAACCGGGACGACACCGGGAGCCCCAAAACAGCTATTTACGGCGGTGAACGGCGCGCCAGGGTCTCTAGTCAGGCCTGGAAAAAGGCGACGCGCGACGCCTTCCGTGCAACTCTGGATCCAGCGACACTGGGAATCCGCACTAAGAAATCGGTCGAAATGATTGCCGAACGAATCGCAGCACAAGCACCAGAGTTCGAGGAGTCTGCCCAAGAACTCGCTGTTGCCGTATTAGGCACTGCAAACATCAAATCGGCACCCCCGAAAAATAATAAAGCGGGTGTCCCGGAAACCGGTTCGTTAGTATTCTTTAGCGCGCTGCAAGTCAACCATCTTGCCTCCCTCGCCATCACGTCAGCACGCACCGGGGAAGAGGTGACTAAGCAGGAGGCGAAACAGGCGGCCGACACAGATCACAGCATCGACCTCGCTCTGTTCGGTCGGATGGTTGCCGAAGCGCCCGACCTGAATGTCGATGCTAGTGCTCAAGTTGCGCACGCGATCAGCGTCCATGCGGTAGACAACGAGTTCGACTACTTCACTGCTGTCGACGATAGGGCTCCGGAAGATTCTGCGGGAGCCGGCATGATCGGAACCGTTGAGTTCAACTCCGCCACTCTTTACCGTTATGCGACCGTAAATATTGCAGCGCTGGCAACCTCGCTGGGGTCAAACGTGGCGACAGTCGCCGCTCTCACCGAGTTCATCCGTGCCTTCGCCCTGAGTATGCCCACCGGCAAGCAGAATACTTTTGCGAATCGCACTCTTCCCGACGCGCTCATTGTTACTCTGCGCAACAGGCAACCACTGAACCTTTCTGGTGCCTTCGAGAACGCCGTGAGCGCCGACGCCAACCGGAGCCGACTCCAGGTTGCCGCTGAGCGCCTCGCCGCACATAAACAGAGCAGTGAAAACGCTTTCGACCAAAGCCCCGTTGCTTCCTTTGTCGTTCGAGTAGGTGACGCGACGGCAGCGTTGGATAAGAGCGGTGATGTCGTTGAATTCGACGAACTTCTTCATCGAGTACGTGCACTCGTATCTGAGTACCTCGGTGGCGTCTCATGACCGTGCTCATGCTCCAACTGGCAGGTCCTTTGCAATCGTGGGGCACATCGAGCCGTTATGCGCGGCGCGATTCCGGCCGAGAACCATCGAAAAGCGGCATCATTGGGATGATCGCGGCGGCGCAGGGGCGGCGCCGGACCGATCCCATTGAAGATCTTGTCGGTCTGAAAATCGGCGTCCGCAGCGACCAGCCCGGTCACCTTATCCGCGATTACCAAACCGCTCGCCATCCGCTATGGAAAAATGCGGCACTCTCTACTCGGTATTATCTGAGCGACGCTGTCTTTCTCGCTGCTATTGAGGCAGAAATATCACTACTGGAAGGTATTGATAAATCTGTAAAAAGTCCGCAATTTCCGCTGTATCTTGGACGCCGTTCCTGCCCGCCCAGTCGCCCGGTCTCGTTCGGGCTCCGGGACGGGACGCTCGCCGACGCTCTCGAAAAAGAGCCGTGGATAGCCTCCGAGTGGTGCAAACGTCGCGCCCGAACCCCTACGGCGCGTCTCCTCATATCGATCGACGGTTCTAATGCTTCAAGCATCAGCGTGAGAGATATCCCAGTTAGTTTCAACGAAGAACGGCGTGAATATTTGTGGCGCGATGTCATCAGTTATGAAACTGAAGTAGATAACGAGTTCGTCTCGTCCATCTCAGTGCCCAGACGTTTTGGCGACCTTGACTCCTGGTCTGCAGTGGAGGTCTAAATGTTTATCAGCAGAGTCCCACTCAACCCGCGGCGACGAGAGGCACGTTTTCTGCTCCGGTCCCCGCAGGCAATGCATGCGGCAGTAATGTCCTCGTTCCCACCAGGAACAACCCTCGATGGCGAGTCAGGGCGAGTTCTCTGGCGAATAGATCGCGGCTACGGCGAATCGACCTGGCTCATTGTGGTCAGTCCGAACGAGCCCGAACTGCTGCACATCGCGGAACAGGCTGGATGGCCGACACAACATCTCGGCGAGAGCAAACCCTACGGCGACTTCATTACACGAATCGCGACAGGACAGGAGTGGGCATTTACCGTGACCGCTAATCCAACACGAACCGTCACCGACGATCAGGGGCTCAAGAAACGGCTGGCGCACGTCACAGTCACTCAACAGCGAGACTGGTTCCGAGCAAAATCGGCCACCCAGGGATTCACCATCACCCAAAACAGCGTGGGCGACGCAGATCTCGAAGTCCGCGAACGAGCAACACAGACTTTTACTCGCCAGACAGCCTCAGTCACTCTCGGTATTGCTACATTTATTGGACGACTCCGAATTAGTGACGAAAAACTCTTTCAGAATACTCTCCGCCACGGAATCGGTCGCGCAAAAGGCTATGGGTGCGGTCTCCTCCTTCTCTCGAAATTACCCAACTCATGACGCAGCGCCCCGGAACACCGAAACCTGACCTCCCGGAATTGCTCCGAGCGGAGGATCGGTTGTCGTTTGTGTACATCGAACGTTCGATTATCCACCGTGACCAGAACGCGATTATCGCTACTGATGAACGGGGAACCGTTCACATCCCCGCCGCAACTTTGGGGGCGCTGTTACTCGGCCCAGGAACACGGGTTAGTCATCAGGCAATGATGCTCTTGGCTGATAGCGGATCCACAGCGGTGTGGGTAGGAGAACATGGAGTGAGATATTATGCACACGGCCGTAGCCTGGCTCGTTCAAGTAGGCTCATTGAGGCCCAGGCCCGATTGGTTTCGAATCAGTCTTCTCGTCTCCGTGTCGCGCGCGCGATGTACTCGATGCGGTTCGTCGGCGAGGTCGTTGACCGGCTGACGATGGAACAGCTGCGGGGGAGAGAAGGCCAAAGAGTTCGCCGCACCTATCGCGAGAACGCCGAGCGCACGGGTATTACCTGGAAGAGCCGCAGTTATAAACCAGACGACCCGGACTCCGGTGACGCTGTCAATCAGGCTCTGACGGCAGCAAATCAGTGCCTCTACGGAGTTGTTCACGCGGTGATTGTCGCGCTAGGATGCTCGCCGTCTCTGGGTTTCGTCCATACCGGTCACGCACGCTCTTTCGTTTTCGACGTCGCTGATTTATATAAGGCCGAACTCACCATCCCGACCGCCTTTGATATTGTGGCCGCCGGGCCGGTTGACATTGAAGCGGAGACACGGCACGCTTTCCGTGATTCAGTTTCAGACGGCCACCTTCTCGCGCGATGTGCGCGTGACATTAAAAAGCTCCTTCTTCCAGAAGAACTCTCGGATCCCGAGTCGGATCTGCCCTGGGGCACAGCGGGTGTTGTCTCGCTTTGGGACGGTGCGGAGCGGACCGTGGCTTCGGGACGAAGCTATGGGGAAATCGACGACGAGGAGCCCCCGGAGGACCTCCTATGATTGTGCTTGTCCTCACCGCTTGCCCTTCTGGACTTCGGGGCCATCTTTCGCGGTGGCTTCTCGAGATTAGCCCTGGAGTATTCGTTGGTCACATCTCCGCACGGGTGCGCGACTTACTCTGGGAGCGGGTTCTGGAGCTGGCGAAGGACGGGCGCGCCATCCTCATTCACTCGACGAAGGGCGAGCAACGCCTGGCTTTTAAGGTTCACCGGCATGACTGGCAACCGACCGACTTCGACGGAGTGCAGCTCATGCTCCGGCCAGCGAAGCCCTCTGAGCAGCCCACCCCAGCCTTACGGAAAGGGTGGAGCAACGCCAGCCGGTACCGGGCCGCAGCACGCCAAAAACGCGATGGCTAAACGATCC
>NZ_AUDF01000014.1 GCF_000425325.1 Rathayibacter toxicus DSM 7488 | reverse complement strand
AAAAACTATCTCGGCACCGATCAGCCTCGCCCACAACTGGGAATACCTCGCCAACACCGCCATGCTCATCGGCGGCGGCACCCTGCGTTATGACTTTACTACAGGGTGAGTTCGGAACAATTGATGGAGCTGTTTTCCCGGATATCGCAGATTGTCTCGGGGAGGAGTGGACTGTCGGGAAGACCGGTTCGGCTGACTATTCGCGAGCAGGTCGTGGCGACCCTGATTGTGGTGCGGCACAACGTGAACCAGGCGACTATTGCGGACATGTTCGGTGTGCCTCACGCCATGATCTCTCGTGTCTACCGGCGAGTAGTTCCCTTGATTGAGCAAGCCTATTGCTTGTCTGGTGTGGCGCTAGACACGGCAATCCAAGGCAGGGTGGTTCTTCTGGTCGACGGCACCGACGTTCCCGCGGTAAACGGTTCCGTGGCAGGGCGGGAGAACTACTTCGGGAAGAGATACGGACAAGGTAGTAAACGTGTAGATTGCGTCCGATCTGAATGGCCTCCTGCTCTGCGTATCCGATTCCGTCCAAGGCGCTCGGCACGATCGAGCAGCCATAACGTTATGTGGCTGGGAGCACATTCATGACACTACTGATTGGATAGCCGATCCGGCCTCTATCAGCACAAGCGCCGTCACTCTCCACGGGAAAATTTTTGCCACCGGCTACCGGAAACGCCTCACAGAGTTCCCTAACCTTATCCGCGCCGTCACCCGCCTCGAATTGTGCCGACTCGGCTGGTAAAGGACTTATGAATAACGCACTGAGTAAGAAATGGGGTCATCCCGGTGTCGACATGGAGGGTACGGGTGTTTTTATATGCGTACCTCTTTCTCGAGCAGCTCGTCCATCACTCCGGATGAAAATACACCTGAAGCGCCCTCCGTCCGCTCAACTTTCCAGCGTTGTGCTCGGATGCTCGCCAAAACGTTGAGCGTACGCCGCCGAAAAGCGACCGAGGTGTGCAAAGCCCCAGCGCCGTGCCACCTCCGAGACGGTGGCGATGCCCGGTTCTGCCGCTTGCAGATCACGGCGCACGGCATCGAGGCGGATCTGTCGCAGGTAGCCGACGGGAGTGAGCCCGAATTCGCGGCGGAATCCGCTCTGCAGCGTGCGCAGACTCACTCCGGCTGCTTCTGCGATGGCTTCACTCCGTAGCGGCTGGTGGGCGCTCGCGTACATGAACTCGATCGCTTGACGGAGGCGTCCACTGCGCGGAACCGTGGGCGATGCGGGCACCTCCACCGCCGTATGGGGGAATGTTTCCAGCAGGGCGACGGCCAACGCGCGGTTCGCCTCGCGGCGCAGCAACGGGCTGCTGCTCGGTTCATAGATCACGCGGGCGACTGCCGCGACCGTCGCTGACCAGCGACGGAGGGCCTCTCCGTGTGGATGCGCAGTGGTCTCGAAAACAAGTCGTCGCTGTGGAGCGCCCTCGAGTTCAGCAGCAATACTCTCGAGGTAGCTGCCGTTAAAGTGGATCAGGTTTTGTCGATAGCCGTGCAGTTCAAACAGGTTGGGACGACCGTTGATAAACATCTTGGGTTGCCCGTGGCCCACTCGAACCGGGTTGCCATCTAGGTCGGCGACTCCTTCACCGGCGGATAGCCAGGAGACGACATATTCCCCTTCGGTCTGGATGCGTCCGCTTACCGAACCGGCGAATTGACTCCGGCGCAACGTGACGTCCTCGTCACCGATCGTGGTGTAACGGTAGGAGAAATCCGCGCTCGGTTCCACCACGAAACGGTGACCGTTGTAGGTACCTTCGAAGAAGTCGCGGGCCTCATCGATATCCTGGCCACCGATTTCGGATCGTCTTACTTCGCTGTTGTGCCCGTCCATCATGGCCAGCGTCCTATCGTCGAGCTGTGACGTCGAGAGAGAGGGATCGCCGTGCGTTAAATGGACCGCTGCGGGGTTTACGTCGCGCGCTCCCCCTACTGCTCGGCACCCCGTCATGTCCGCAGACGGTGCCGTTCGACCCGTAGCCGTGTTGATCGTGCGTGTGACAGCATTGTCGGTCTCGAGTCTGCGCTGTGTCGGTGCATCGTCGCGCGTGACCGGTCGTCACCGAAATCGGCCGTGAAAAATAGATCGGTCGGCGCAGAGACGTGGGTCGCCCGGGGTGTCTCCCTCGTAGAAAACCCTGGTCGGCATTTCCACGAACGTCGGTGTCAGTAGCGTCGATGTGTTTCATACTTTTTCGTGAAATGATCCCGCTCGGACAAAACCTCCCCACTCGGGTGAGGTATATGGTCCACCCTTTCGCTTGTCGTGTGCATGCATTCACGCCGCGGTGGTGAGCCCGGCAGGCTCCTTCTGTTGAGCCGGCTCTGCGATGATCCGCAGGCCGCGCCCACTGTTCGCCTCTTCCATCAGCGCGTGAACCCAGGCAGTGTTGATGGCGGGCACCCGGCTGCCGTGAAAGGAGAACTGGAGGGGAATCGATGGATGCAGCCAGAGGGTCTGGCGTCCCGCTCCGTGTGAGCTGGATGCTTCGAGTTGGAAGGCGAAGGCCTCGTTGCGACGGAACTTGTTGATCATGACGATTTGTAAGTGCGCGAGTGCGCGATCGTCAATCTCGTGTGCGCTGGCCGGAGTGCCATAAAGAAGTGCGCCCATGTGGTAGCCGCCGTTCTGTGAGGGTGTTGCGGTGGTTGCCATTACTCGTACGGCCGCCGGTGGTATCGCCGGTTGAGGAGCGAGACCCGGGCACGTCATTACTGACTCGAAGGCGACCAGCCCATGTCCCCTGTCGCCCTTGCCGCTTGCCACGTTATCTGCGGGTCGCGCGGCGCACCGTCCCCTGGCTGCTCTCTGAAGGTACGCTCCTTATGAGGGCTTCCGCGGGTGGCTATCCATTATGCGAAACGGGCTGCGGCTCGTGGACTGTGCAGTCCGCTCGCTCGGGGGCGGATCTCGGCGGCCGACGGCGGCCGCTGTGGTCAGAAACGCCCGAAAATCGACCGATCGGGACCCGCTCCTCACTCCGACGATTGTTGGTGACGTGGCGGCTACCACGAGCGCTCACAGCGGTGTGATATCCCGCCACGACACGACGGCCCGATCCACCTCCGGGTAAAGTCACCGGCCATGAGCGATGCCGCAGACTTAGCGCCCGACCTCCTCCACACCCTTGAGGAAGTGGCAGAAGCTCTTAGTGCGATGGCCGTCGGCGACCCGGAACCCTATCGTCGCTGTTGGGCCGACACGAATGATTCCACTCTTTATGGCGCTTTCGGCACTATCGAGCGTGGGCGTGAATCAATTGATGAGACACTCGGCTGGGTCGCGGGACGATTCGCCAACGGTGAACTAGCGCCGCACTATGACGTAATACACGCCTACGGAGATCTGGCCTACACGGTGGCTCGCGAAGTGGGCACGGCACAACTTGACGGCGCCGAGCCGAAGCCGATCATGATTCGGGTGACCCACATTTACCGTCGAATCGAGGGTCGAGGCTGGTGCATTGTGCATCGCCACGGAGATCATCCTCCAGAGTTGGAGCGCTGAGTGGACGCCATCGGGACGGCGGTGCGCAGGCAGATGGCGCGATGACTGCTAGGCAGGCAATCCTGCGGAGGTGTTCCGTTTGCTGGGGTCGCCTCCGTCGCCGACGTAACGAGAAGCGCCATAGCCGACGATGAGGTAGCCGATGAGGGCGAACAACCAGAGTCCCACGATGCTGAAGAGGAGGCTGTTGCCGAATGCTTTGCCTACTCCGTAGGCGATAAATATTCCCCAGATCACATTGACGAAGGGGATAAAGAAGAGCAACACGGTTGCGCCGTGGTAGCCGGCGATCTTGGTCAACAGGTAGGTGTTATAGATCGGGACGATTGCACCCCAGCCCGGGCGGCCAGCCTTAGTGAAAACCGGCCAGAGCGCTATAACGGCGATGACATAGCCGATCACTCCGCCGACGAAGCTGCCGACCGAGGTAGCAGCGTTAATGCCGCTGGGAACGTCAGCAACGGTATAGGTGATCATGGCGTCAAGCACGGTTTCCTCCGAATGTTTCTCCGAAAAGACTGGGTATCTGCTCACCTTAGCGGGTGCGGTTTCTCTTGCCTATCTCTCCGTGACCCCGAGAGCATTCGGTGCGCCCGGCGGGCTGAGTGCGGACGATACGGTGAACTGACTGCCGCCCCGATGGCGGGAGGGAACCCAAGGAGACGCACATGTCGGTCGGCCTGCTCGCGGTTGTCGATGACATCCTCAGCGCTGCGTTAAAGGCAAGCGCAAAGACGGCAGGGGTCGTCATCGACGACGCGGCCGTCACGCCGCACTATGTGCAGGGGCTGACCCCGGCGCGGGAGCTGCCGGTGATCGGGTGGATCTCGCTCGGCAGCCTGTTCAACAAATTCATCATCATTATCCCGTTGGCGTTGCTGTTGTCGGCTTTTGCGCCGGGGGTTCTGCCCTACCTCCTGATTCTCGGCGGCGGTTTCCTCTGTTTCGAGGGCGCGGAGAAAGTTCTGGAGTGGTTCGGTGTGCACGCTGCCCAGAAGGGGGCGCAGGCGCGTGATGAGAAGAAGCTGGTCTTTGCCGCGATCCGGACCGACCTGATCTTGAGCACCGAGATCATGCTGATTGGACTTGACGCGCTTGATCCGGGCCTGAGCATCTGGTCTACCCTTGGCGTGCTTGCGGTGGTCGGAGTGGGGATGACAGCGCTGGTGTATGGCGCTGTCGCGCTACTCGTGAAGATCGATGACCTGGGCCTCCGACTGATGACGAGCAGGTCCCGCAGAGCGCGCCGTTCCGGTGCGCGGCTGGTCGCTTCGATGCCGATAGTGTTTCGCGTGATCAGTGTCATCGGCACGCTCGCGATGCTCTGGGTCGGAGGGCATCTGGTGATCGCGAACCTTGCCGAGACGTTGTGGCGTGCTCCGCACGATCTCGTGCTCGCTGTCACGCACGCTCTAGCTACAGCGGGACCGATCGTCGAGTGGCTGGGCGATACCGTGGTCTCGGCGGCGACTGGGCTCCTTCTGGGGCTGGTGATTGTCGCCGTTCTGGTGGGGTTCTCTGGGCGCCTCCGGGGAAAGCGGCGGCACCATTCTGTCTGAGAGGGCTGACTGTGTTGGTCAGCGGTCAGGCTGACGCGTGGCCTGGGGTGTCGCGGCAGGCATGCGTCGTTTCCGGAAACTCCTCGGGCTCGCATTGAATGGTGGCGTGATCGATGCCGTGGCGTTCACGAAGAATCATGAGCACCTCGCCGAGGGCGGCGTGGTAGTCAGCGTCGGGTGCCATGACTATATGGCCACTCGCGCTCTCTCTGCCGGAGGTGATGGTCCAGACGTGCAGATCGTGCAGCGCCAGCACGCCCGAAACGGCGCAGAGATCCTGTTCGATCGCGGCGAGGTCTATGTGAGCAGGCGCCGACTCCATCAGGATGGCTAATGCCTGCCTGGTCAGTGACCACGTGCGGGGGAGGATCAGTATTCCGATCAGCACGCCGACGATCGGATCGGCCCACGCCCAGCCTGTGACGAGGAGAAGGAGTGCCGCGACGATCACTCCGATGGAGCCGAGCGCATCACCGAGTACTTCGAGCGATGCGCCGCGGAGGAGGATGCTCTCTTTTGCGCCAGCTGAGAGCAGGCGGAGGCTGATCAGATTCACCATGAGCCCGAGTGTCGCGGTGATCAGCAGGGGGCTTCCGGGGATCGTCGGCGGCGCGGCGAAGCGTCGCACCGCCTCCGCGATGACGAAGCCAGCAACGGCGAACAGCACAAGACCGTTGGCGAGGGCAGCGAGCACTTCGAGGCGGTAGGAGCCGTAGGTGCGAGCTTTCGTGGCGGGGCGTGCGGCGAGCGAGACGGCGGCCAGAGACATGCCGAGGGCGAGAACGTCGGTGCCCATGTGGGCTGCGTCCGAGAGGAGAGCGAGAGAGCCGGTGCTGGCACCGACCGCGAATTCGATGATCATGAAGGCTGCGGTGAGCGCGAAAGCGGCGGCGAGTGGGCGGCGGCGGGTGATGTAGGAGCCGGTGGTGGTAGCGACGCCGTGACCGTGGTGGTGTCCCATGCTTGCCCCTCATCGTCTCAACGTATGCAAATTCTCGCATGCGTTAAGAGATGACGCGAGGTGTGAGTGATGCCCTCCGCCTCAACGGTGTTGTCCTCTCGCGGGGAACTGGTGGAGTTTTTCGTTCAGGACGTGGCGCGAAAGAAGAGAAGAAAACAAGGTAAGGCTATGCTTACTCCGGTTGTGTGGAGCGTCAGCGCCCCGCGCAGCCACGTCTACTCATGACCCCCCGGAGACCCCATGCTGACACGCCCACGGCGCCCTCTTGTTCTTGCCCTTGCGGCGCTCGCTCTTGCCGCGCTCACCGGCTGTGGCGCCTCGACGCCTCCCGCAACGACCAGTACCGCCGGAGCTGGAGAGGGTGCCACCCGCTATCCACTCACCCTCGATAATTGCGGCCGGAAGACGACGGTGGCAGCGCCTCCGCAGCGCATAGTCTCGCTCGACCAGGACTCGACCGAGATTGTGCTTTCGCTGGGACTTCAGGACCGGATGGTGGGCACGGCCTCCTGGACCGACCCGGTACTCGACTCCCTTGCCACGGCGAACGCCTCGGTGCCACGGCTAGCCGACAATGCCCCGAGCTATGAGGTGTTACTGAACGCCAACCCGGATATCGTCACCGCTTCGTTTGGGCGCCACTTTGCCCCGCAGGGCGTTGCCACTCGCGACCGCCTAACCGAGACCGGGATCGCCTCCTACCTCGCTCCTTCCGACTGCGATAACGGGGTCAGTGTCAACGGTGGCAGCGGTGTCCGCACCACGCCATTGACGATTGATGTGCTCTACCACGAGATCCGCGAGCTGGCCGAGATTTTCGATGTGAAGCAACGCGGCGAAGCCCTCGTCTCACAGCTGCAGAAACGCACCGCAACGGCAACAGATGGCGTCGACTTCGGCGGTCGCTCTGTCGCCATCTGGTTTGCCGACACGAAGTCGCCCTACATTTCTGGCGGAGATAACTTCGCATCCCTCCTTGCCAGTACTACGGGAATGCGGAATATTTTCGCCAATCGTTCCGAGGATTGGGTCGCAACCGGCTGGGAGAGTGTCGTTGCCGCTGCCCCCGATATCTTTGTCCTCGGTGACCTACAGCGGGACCGTTTCCCCGGCGACCGGCTAGGGGACAAGATCGCCTTCCTCCGCGGTGACCCGCTCACCAACCAGCTGGCAGCGGTGCGTGACCAGCGTTTTATCGCACTGCACGGCGCCGAACTCAATCCGTCGATCCGTTTCGTTGACGGGCTCGAGAAGATCCGAGCCTGGTGGGACGCCAACCGGGCCACGCTCTGATCAACGCGCTCGTGCGGACACTCGTCCTCCGGCCACAGCGGAAGCCTCTCGTGACCGCGCTTATTCTCGCTGGTCTCGCTGCCCTGACGCTGTCAGTGGGTGTGGCGGTGACGCTCGGACCGGCCGAGGTGTCCCTGGCCACGGTCCGGGACATCGTGCTCACTCATCTCGGGCTCGCGCAGATCCCTGTGCGTGCCTCCGCAGATGCGATCGTGTGGCAGGAGCGCCTCCCCCGCGCACTGGTGGCAGCGGCCTGCGGCTCGGGGCTCGGTATTTGCGGGGTGATTCTCCAATCGCTACTGCGAAATCCGTTAGCTGATCCTTTCGTTCTCGGTGTGTCGTCCGGCGCCTCTACCGGTGCGGTGGTGGTGGCGGTGCTGGGGGTAGGTGGTGGTGCGGTCGGACTCTCGACGGGTGCGTTCATCGGTGCGTTGATAGCGTTCGGCTTCGTGCTGTTGCTGAGCCGCTTCTCGACGGGCGGGACCGCTGGCGTGATCTTGGCGGGAGTTGCCGGCACACACCTGTTTTCTGCCTTCACTTCGCTCGTGGTTTTTGCGTTGGCTAACTCCGACGAGACCCGCGGTGTGATGTTTTGGCTCCTCGGCTCGCTCGAAGGGATGCGCTGGCCAGATGTCGGATTGAGCATGTCGGTAGTGTCGCTCGGCTCGCTGGTCTGCCTTGGGCTCGCGCGCAGGCTCGACGCGTTCGCGTTCGGTGAGGATGTTGCCGCCTCCCTCGGCATCCATGTGGGACGTACCCGAGTAGTGATGCTGGTGATCACTGCACTGCTGACCGCGACACTGGTGAGCATCGCCGGCGCGATCGGATTCGTCGGACTAGTGTTGCCGCACGCGGCGCGGCTCATGTTCGGGCAGCGGCACTCGCGGGTGATTCCTGCGACCATCCTTCTGGGTGCCGTGTTTATGGTCTGGGTTGACGCGGGCTCCCGGGTGATCTTCGCGCCGACTCCGTTGCCCGTAGGGGTGGGTACTGCGCTGGTCGGCGTGCCCGTATTCATGCTGCTGCTGATTCGGCGAAGGCGGCACGTATGACGCTTGCCGCAAACCGTGTGTCCTGGCGGCGTGGTGGACGGCTCGTGGTCGATGGAGTGAGTGTGCGTCCGCGGCCGGGCTCAACAGTGGGCTTGCTAGGCCCGAACGGTTCAGGTAAATCCTCGTTGTTGCGGTTGTTGCAGGGCATCGCGAGGCCGGAGGCCGGCGTTGTCACCCTGGACGGCGTGCCGCTTGCGAGTCTGCACCGTCGCGAGATAGCCCGAGCGGTTGCCACGGTGACCCAGCAGGCCGAGACGGAGGCCGACCTGGTGGTCCGCGACGTCGTGCGACTCGGTCGTACCCCGCACCGCACGCTGTGGGGTGGTGACAGCGCGGGGGATCTGCAGGCGATCGATCAGGCGATCGATCAGGTGGGCCTCAGCGCCAAAGCTGACCACTTCTGGCACACCCTCTCCGGCGGCGAACGGCAACGCGTTCACATTGCCCGGGCGCTCGCCCAGGAGCCGCGCGAATTGCTCCTGGACGAGCCGACGAACCATCTCGATATTCGGCATCAATTGGAGCTGCTTGCGCTCGTGCGCTCGTTACCGGTGACCACGATCGTGGCACTTCACGATCTCAATCTCGCCGCGCTTTTCTGCGACGAGTTGCTGGTGTTGCGCGAGGGACGGGTGGTGGCGGGCGGCAGCGCGCAGGAAGCCCTTACTCCGGCGTTAATCGCGGAGGTTTATGGAGTGATGGCGCGCGTTGTTACGGATGAGAAGACGCGGCGCCCGCATGTCTTTTTCGACCCGGGTGCAGAAGCCTGAGCGGGGCGGTTGTACCTGCGGGGCGCCTCCGCGCTACAGCTGGCGGCCTGTTCGCTGGACTCCTATGGCGGTGATCGACACCGTTCCCGCGCTGCCCTGCGCGTCGATAGGCGACGACTCAGGCAGGCGCAGAGTGAGTCGGAGGTGATCGGTCGCGCCGACAGCGAGCGCCGGAGAGCCGGGGAGGTTGATACGCGCTGCCGCGATCGGCCGCTCATTAGAGACCGTTGTGACAGAGCCTGCGCAGGTGGAGGCGTCGCTCGACCAGGGCTGAGAGCAGCGCTCGAGCGTCAACTGGACCCAGTCCGAGGAACTTGTGCCGTCGGCCGAGGTTTGAAGCTGTAGCGCCGCGATCGCGATGGTGCCGACGTTGCTGAGGTCGAGCAGCCTACGTGCCGTGCCTCCGGGAACAAGCCCGCTCACGGAAACGTTCACTGTCGTCGCTCCGGTGGCAGTGAAGGCAGCCACCACCTTGCCTGCGCCCACGCCTGCGCCCCGGGAGGCGTTGTCCCCGAACAGCGCTGAAGCACCAACTCCTACGCCGAGTGCCAGAGCGACCGCGGCGATCAGCGCGAGTCCGGCGCGGAATAAGGAGCGGTGTGTCATCGATCCGCGTTGGGTGTGGCGGGCGACAGCATGTCCCTTCACCGGTCGCAGGGGATCCGTCTGCGGTGTGCTGTGCTGCTCGGTCACGAGTGCTGCTCCTCAGTTCGTCGCCACATCACGACGAGCACGGCGCCGACGAGTACGGCACCGCCCAACGCGAACAGGACGAGGCGAGCCTCCGGGCGCAATAGCGCAATGCTCGGCCAGCCGAGAACGGGTAGGGCAGCACTCTCGCGCCAAATGTGCTGGTCGGCGATCGTGACAATCCAGGGATCCGCTGCGGCATTGTTGTCTCCTTTCGTCGTCAGTGCGAGTTCGCCAGGAGTGCGACCGCGGAGCGTCACCGCCTCCTCCTCGGAATACACAAAAGTGACGCGATGGATGACACGACGACCGGGATCATCAGGGTCATTGAAAATGATGACGTCGCCCACGTGCACGTCGGCAGGCGCAACAGGCAGAGCCACTGCCAGCGAGCCGATAGGCAGTCCAGGCGCCATCGAGTTGGACAGCACCGGAACCAGGCGGACCACACCGAGCGAGGAGAGGACGAAGCAGGTAACCCCTACGACCACAAGCAGGGCAACGGTAGCACCGAGGGTGATGCGGAAGAACCTCATGAGCGCTCTTCCCGGCGGCGACGGCGGCCTCCAGCAGCGAAGAACACTGCGCCGAGGCCGAGCGTGAGCAGGCCGCCAAGCAACGCCGCGCCGAGGTCACGGCCGGTCGCAGCGAGGCCGTCATGACCCGGTTCGGGCACGGGCGCTGCACCCGGTTCCGTTGCGGTGACGATGACGCGCAGGACGGCCGCAGTGTTCTCCAACGTGTTGCCCGCAGACTTCGGGAAGAGAGCCCGAACGCGCACCCCGAGAGTCGCCCCGCCATCGACTGTGTGGACACCCGCCAGCTGCCTCACCGTCTTCGCCGGACCGACTCCGAGCGGTATTTCCTTCTCGGGGCAGAGATAGCGGGTGAAGGTACGGCCGTCGGGGGTCCGCTGCTCGGAGAGGGAAAGCGCCGAGGGGCAGAGATCGACGGCGAGTTGCAGACCTTCGTCAGGGTCAGTAGCGAGCGGATCTGTGCCCTCCACCGCGAAAGTAACGGAGAACTCATGCGGCGAAGTGCCTGTGTTGATTGCCTCCGCTGCCCACTCGGTGGAGTCGCCCGGCGCCAGCTCACTGAGTGCGACTGGCGTCGACAGTTCGCGCACGTCAAGCAGATCGCCGGAATCCTGCGCGGTAGCGGCGCTCGCCGAGGGTGCGAGCACTGCCACCGTGAGGACAGCGCCGAGTGCGCGGGTGAGGATCATGGCAGCTCCAGAGCTGGGGGAGGGACGCCTCCGCCCCGCGCGATGCAGGGCGGAGGCGCGAGTGACTACTTCTGGATGCCGCCGCGCTGGATCGCAGCCGCGGTAAAGGTGAGTTGCGCCGAAGCGTTCTCGTAGTCGTTATCCGCGCTGCTAGGCAGAACCAGCTCAATCAGCGTGTTCAGGTTGACGTCGCCCGCATCCGACGGGAAGGTGCCGGTCGACGTCGGAGTAATGCCAAAGCTTGTCGGGGTGAAATCGACCGCGTTCGCTACTCCGCCAATAGTGGACAGCTTGCCGCTGCCCGTCAGGGTTTGGGTGCCACCACAGGTGTAGGGCCCTGTTGCCGCGTTGGCTGGTGTCCAGGACGTGGAGCAGGTGAGGACTCGGTACGTGAGCCCGTCGCTGCCGGACACCAGCGATTCGCCGCCACCGGGGGTGAGGGGCGAGTCGGTGCCGAGGGTTTCTGCGGTCACATCCTGGTAGAAGCGCACGGATGAGACGAGGTCGCCATCATTCGTCGCGTTCGGCAGTTGGAGGAGCAGCTGGCGCTGCACCGTGTCGCCGGGCGCGATATCGCTGACGGTGAAGCCTCCGGTAGCGACGATGCCGATCTGGCCCGCATCGACGTTGCCGACCGCGGTGCCGACATCCGTGAAGACAGCGAAAGCGCCGGAGCCAACAAGTGACCCCGCAGCAAGAAGAACACCGCCGGTGAGAGCGATTTTCTTCCACGGGGTAGCACGAGAGGGGCGGGGTGCGGTGGTTGTCATGGTGACAGTTCCTTTCTGATGGGTGCCCGAAGTGGGCGCGGTCTCCCTCACTCGGGCACGTGCAGGATGGCGGGGGAGGTCTTGAGAGCGCGGGCGCATTAGCAGCCCCTCGCGGTAGTGACCGCGGGTTGCGCGACGGCTGTTGAGGCTGGTGAGGCGACTCCGAGCCAGCGCTGCAGATCGGGCCGGACCCGCCACTGGTAGCTGCGGCCTTCGCCGACGCGGTCGTCGGTGAAGGAAGTGGTGGAGCCGTCGAGGGTCGCCACTACGGTCCAGGTGCTAGTGCTCCCGAGTCGACGCTCCACCGTCCAGGCAGTGGCGCCCGGAGCAGCTGCCCAACTCACGACGGTGCTGGGCCGTCCTGTTGTGCAACTGGCGACCGGTGTGGCGACGACGGAGGATTGTGTCCAGGTGCCGAGGTCGATAACGCCGGTTGTTGTCTCGGCGTCGGTGAAGCCGCTGCCCGTGAGTGGGATCGGATCGACGGTGACGGTGATTGTGCTGTTCGCGGTCAACGCTCCATCGCTCGTGGTGTAGGAAATGGCGATCGAGCCGGTCCAGCTGTCGGCGGCAGGAATGTAGGTGCAGGTGGTTCCGGTGCAGGCGAAGCTGCCGTGGATGCCGGGGGGCACCGTCGTCGACGTGAGGCTCAGGGTGGTGCCTGCGTCCTGGTCGGTGTCGTTCGCGAGGGGGGAGACGCTGACGGCCGAGCCTCCCGTTGTTGCGACGACGCGGTCGGGCCGAGCGACGGGCGCGTGGTTCACGGCGGTCACGGTGATGGTGACGCGCACGTTCCAGGTGCCGGCGGTGCCAGAGAGTGCGTAGTCGAAAACGTCGGTGCCTGCGAATCCGATCACGGGGCTGTAGGTGCACTGGCCTCGAGTGCTACCGGAATCGACGCAGGTGACGGATCCCTGAACCGGGGTCGCTGGCGCCGGTGAGGCAGCGCCTCCGATGGACTTCGGTGTCGTCGAGAGTTGCGCCCGGGAGAAAGTTGCCCCATTAGCTGCTTGACCGTCGTTGGCAAGCACATTGACCACGACCGAGCCGCCCTGGGCGACCGTCGCCGAGTCGGCGACCGGGTCGGGGACGACCGAGATGGTGGCGGAGGCGGTACGGGTGAAGGCGGTGCCGCTCGGTGGCGTCGCGGTCGCGGTCGATGTGTTCGAAATCGTGCCTGCGGAGACGTCGGCCGCCGTTGTCGTGTACGTCGCGGTCGCAGTAACGATCTGCCCCGGGGTAAGACGTCCAGCCGTCCCCGGCCAGGTGTAGCTCAGGCTGGACAGGCCGCTCTTGGGGTCACTGATGCTGACTCCGGTCAGGGTGGTGTTGCCGGTGTTCGTGGCCCGCAGAGTGTAGGTGATCACAGTCCCGGCCGCTCCGACAAAGGCCGGGTTTGCCGTTTTGGTGAGCGTGAGGTCGTTGGTGGGGGTGAGCGTAACCGTGCGTGAGGCCGAGGAGGTGACGGCCGCACCGGTGGGTGGGGTGCCGGTCGCCGTGGCGGTGTTGGTGACCGCACCGGCGTCGATGTCGGCTTGGGTGAGGGCGTAGCTGGCGGTAGCGTTGACGGATTGGCCGACGCCGAGCTGACCGGCAGTGCCCGGCCAGGTGCCGTAGGCGATGGTGACTCGGGGGTCCGTGATCGCCACCGCGGTCAGCGGAACGTTCCCGGTGTTGGCAAGAGTGAAGGTGTACGCGATGGTCGCGCCGACGGTGGAGCCTGCGGTGAGGGCTCCATTTTTGGTCAGGGTGAGCCCCGGAGCATAGCGAATAGCGGTGCTCGTGCTTGAGGAGGCGGTGACGGTGGTATTGGTGCCGGTGCGGCCGGTGACGGTGGCGGTGTTGGTCAGTGCGGTGCCGCTGTTGATATCCGCCTGGGTGACGGTATAGACGGCCGAGGTGAAGGTCGCGGAGGCACCTGGTGCCACGGTGGCTGAGGTCGGGGTAATCCCCGTCACCCTCGTGTCGGTGATGGCAACATTTTGCAGGGTGACATTGCCGGTGTTGAGTGCGACGAAGCTGTAGGTGATCTTCTCGCCGACGTCGGCCTGGCTGTTGCCATTGCTGTCGGTAAGCGCGCCAGTTTTCGTCAGCGTGATGGCAGGGGCCGGAGTCGTTATGGCGACGGTGGTCGAGGAGGGCGCGCTTGTGACGCTTGTGGAGACTCCGGCGACTGTTTTCGTTGCCGAGGCGGTCGCGGTATTGAAGAGCGTGCTCGCGAGCGCCTCCGCCGCCGTGACGGTATGCGAGCCGGTACAGGTCATCGTCGTTAAGGGCGCCAGGGTGGTACTGGGACAGCTGACGGGTGAGACCAACGGATCGTTGACGCTGATGGCCGAGAGCGTGCCGTTGACCGATCCATTGGTGACGACGAACTCGTAGGGGATGACCGAGCCTTCGGCGTAGCTGGCCGGCTGAGTGGTGGTGCGGTCGAGCTGTTTGACGAGGGTGAGGTCCGGAAGGGTATTGATGGAGGAGACGGACACGTTGCGGACCAGGTGGGTGTCGGTGGAGCCCCCGGTGGAGGCGGTGAAGCCGAGCTTGTAGGTGAGCGGAGCCGCGGTGGTCATGGTGAACTGCAGGGCCTGGGTCAGGGCCGAGGCGTCCATGCCGGCCGAGGCGCCGTAGTAGACGGTGACCACGGGGAAGGTTGCCGGGGAGACGGTGACACGGATGGTGCGGCCAGTGGTGGCGGGCGGGTTACCGGGGTTGCCGAGGTTGAGGGTGTTGCGCAGCGAGGCCAGCAGGCCAGGAGGGGTAGCACCGTTGATGTAGCAGTAGCCGGTTTTGCCCTGCCCGGGGCCACGGGCAACGATACGGTTGCTCACCAGACCGGGGGGCGTCGGCGGAGTGGCGCAGCCGGCGCCGAGTCCGACGGAAGCGTTCGAAAAGTTGCCAAAGGCGTCGAGCCCGATCCCGAGGTAACCGCCGTTGACACCGTCGATCGTGGTGGATTGTCCGTAACCGAGTGAGCCGCCGGGGGCGCCGACAGCCGTGAGGTTTTTGGAGCCGTCGGTGAGGAAGAAGCCGATGCCGTCGGCACCGGTGGCACCGAGGACACTCTGATACTGGTATTGGTCGAACTGCACGTCGATCCCGCCTGTGGCCGGAATGGGCCGGTTGTAGACCGCCCCACCCTTTGCGTTGGTGCGAGTGTCGGTGAGCTGGAGGAATCCGGGGTTCGTGGTTGCGGCCGGAGCCGAGACACGGTTGGCGCACACCCCCAGGGCGGAGGATCCGGTGGGCGGTGCGGTGGTGGCCCTCGTGATGCAGGCGCTATCGAGCGGTTGCCAGGCTGAGTCGGCGACGCTGGTACCGCCGAAACTCTCCTGCACCAGAGACGTTGCGGCCTCGGCCTTTGTCGCAGCGGTGACGACGACGAGCACCGCGGCGAGGAGCACAACGACCAGGGCAGCGGCCGTGGTTCGCGGCAGCGCTCGCGCATCCGGCATGACTCACCCCCTGGCTGGTTGTGGAAGGCTCGATCGGATGCTTCCGATGAGATGACACGAAGATTACGTTCGGCAAACCAGGAGGCTTGTAACCCGTTCGGGGGGTAGTCGGCGTAGTCCGAGAGCGAACCTTGTCACCTGAAGCACGGCTCGTGCCCAGGTCGGAAAGGTTTCTTACTCAGCTAAGTCCCAGTATTGGCGGCGGCGTGAGGGGGCTGAGAAGGGCCGCATGAGGGCGGAAGGCCGCGTATCTCGTGGCGTCAACGGCAGTAGTGGAATGGGGAGCCTCCGCCACCGGGATCTGCGTCCTTGGCTCCGCGTCGTGAAGTCCGACATTCGGTCGCTGGCGAGGATCACCATTTTCGTGGCGCAAGGTTACTGCGCCGGAGCCTCGGCCTCCCGTCAGAACCCGTCAACGACGTCTGCGGGCGAGCTGGGCTATCTGAGCCGGACGCCCGCAGCGGGGTCGGCGGTCAGCACGCTCCCGATGGCAGCATCGTGGCGTTGGTCGGATCCATGTTCGAGCGATCGCGCTGGTCAAAGATCCGTTCGCGGTCGTCGTCGACCGAGTAACGGACCGTAGGCCACGCGCTATCCGAGATAAAGCAGACTCCGGTGTCTCGGATGGTTTTTTCTCAAAAGGGTGGTTTCGCAAGACACCATCTTGCTCGCTCCGAGACCCGGGATCTATCTGGGTTTCCTGAACCTGTTGGTTTATCCAGATGGCCCCGATTTCTCGGCGGCTGTTGACTCGGTTGAGAGGGTGTGTAGCTCGACGTGCTTATTTTTCGACAGCGGTGTTCTTGCGAAGAAAATGTCCCCACCGTACTTATCGTTTGTTGGTGCGCGCGGGCATAGTCGGTCTTTTGTCGCGAGTAGTTGAGAAACGGTGCTGTGCTGGTCGCAAAAAAAGAACTTTTTAAGTCGATGGTCGCCATCCTTCCTCCGCGGCACCCGCCACAACTCCTGCCAATGCGCGGCCCAGATCATTCGCTGGACGGACCATCATCACTCTTCTGCATGACGTGTGGGTCGGGTGGGTCGGCGAGAATTTGATAAATGACAATCAATCTTGCTGACGACTTACAGCGTCGTCATATCGCTGCTGCGCCAGGGGCAGCGAATCGAATCATTGCCCTTGATATAGCTCGCTTTCTTGCCCTGATCGGGATGTTCAGTGAACATCTGCTGGTGGGGAAAGGTGAGGACTGGTTTCTTACCGTGGTCACCGGCTTCCCCTCCACGCTGTTTGCCGTTCTTGGCGGTATCAGCGCCGTTGTTTCTACTCGTCGGTATCTCGCAGAAAACCGTCCTGGAGCGGCCTGTATTGCGGTGGCGACCCGAGGTGCGCTGCTGACCGCTATCGGTCTCATTCTCGGCTTCGTCCCGACCGTCATTGCAATGGTTCTCGCCTATTTCGGTGTGACGTTGATTGTGATAGCAATGATGCTCTGGATGCGTACCTGGGTGCTGCTGAGTATCGCTGCTGTCCTCGCTGTTGTTGGTCCGCAGATGATTCTCTGGGTGCGGCAGACAGGCTCCCAGTACGATATATCGACCCCGTCGTTGGATAGCCCGGCGGCATTTGCGCAGAGTCTGTTCTTCACCGGGTACTACCCGGTGATTACCTGGGTGGTGTACCTCCTGATCGGGGTGTGTGTTGGCCGTGTGATCATCACCCGTCGTCCCGTTGCAGCGGGAGCTCTGCTCGCGCTCGTGGGCGGTGCCGTTGCCGTTGTCGGTATCGTGAGTGATGTCCTTAGCAAAAGCGCCGTCGTTCATGCCCTCGTGGCCGGAGGCGCAAGCGACTCAGGTGCCGAAAAAGCGGTGGCGGGCCCCGGATTCGGAACACCGATCGGTGGTGGCTGGATTGCTTTAGTGAATGCCACGCCGCACACGGGGACCACTGCTGATATCCTCCGCACGAGTGGTGTTGCACTTGTTGTTATTGCCGTGTTGCTGGTGATTTCGGCGCATTTCCCGTCACGGCTGCCGCTGCTACTGCGGGTAATTGTACGAGCCGGGTCCGCGCCGCTGACAATCTATGTCGGGCATTTCTTAGGCTTTTCATTGCTCATTTTTACCGGCTTTATGTTTGTGCAAGAAGGTGCGATGCCATGGTGGGCCATAGGTCCGTGGGCGATCCTTGTGCACACCGCGGCCGCGGTCTGCATCGGGTTGTACCTCGCGTTGACGAATCGCCGCGGACCACTTGAAGCGTGGGTCAGTCGGCGGGTTCGAAACATCACTCATCGACTTACCGCACCTCGTTCGGAAAAGTGAGCCCGTGAGCCCGAGCCTCGGTAACGCTCCGGCGCTATCGAGACTCGGGTCGGGCGCGGTCATTCAGGAGACGGCGACCGCCAGGTCGGTCTGGGGTCCCGGAAGCGTCGTCGTTGGAAACGAGCACGTCGCGGGCTAAATCCAGCCTGAAGAATCCGGAAGTGCGCGATCTCTGCTTCGCTCGCAAAAGCCGTTCTGTATGAGAGCAGTTGTGATTAGCGTGTGACGCGTCGCTTGCGGGGTGCTACTCGCTCCTCCTAGGCTCGGATGACCGCAGGAGAACGATCGTTCTGCCGGTCTGCCAAGGAGGATCTATGCCCACTCGTACCGCACGCACCGCCTGGAACGGCTCGCTCGAGACCGGGGAGGGCCAGGTTGAGCTGTCGAGTTCGAAGCTCGGTACGTACAACGTCTCGTTCCCCCGCCGCGCCGCCGACGACGCCAATGGCACAACCAGCCCCGAGGAACTTCTCGCCGCGGCGCACTCCGCCTGTTACGCCATGCAGTTCTCGGCTCTTCTCGGCGAGGCCGGCGGCACCATCGAGGCGCTTGACGTGCGTGCCGATGTTTCGCTCGGTGCCGACCCGGCCGGAGGCTTCGCACTCACGAAGATCACCCTCACCGTCAGCGGCGAGGTCAGCGGCATCGGCGACAAAGCGTTCCTCGCGGCAGCCGACGAAGCAAAACGCACCTGCCCCGTCAGCAAAGCGTTGACCGGAGTCGAGATCAGCCTCGACGCGACCTTCGAGAGCTGACCGGCGGCTCCGAGCTAGGGCAAGCATCTCGTCGCTCGTGGCGTCGAGATGCTTGCCCGTTTCTTATCAGGTCCGACGTGGTGCCCGCCGGGAATGCTGACGCAGCGGAGGCGTTGCCCTCCGTATGACGACATACGGAATCATCGGAGCAGGAAACATTGGCAGTCAGATCGCCCGCGCGGTGATCGCTCTCGGCGACGAGGTAGTTATCGCTAACTCCCGCGGACCAGAAACGCTTGCCGACCTGATCGCGGAACTCGGTCCTCGGGCGCGAGCGGCTACGGCACAGGAGACAGCGGAGGCGGCCGAAGTTGCCGTCGTGACGGTCCCGCTCACGGCGCTCGAGCAGATTCCGGTCGAGCCTCTCGCGGGCAAGATCGTTCTCGACACCAACAATTACTACTTCGAACGTGACGGTCATATCGACGCGCTCGACCGCGGCGAGACCACCACGAGCGAGTTGCTGCAACAGCACCTGCCGCAGTCAAAAGTTGTCAAAGCCTTTAACCACATCATGGCCGCGGACATCACCCACGATGGCACATCGGCGGGCACCCCCCACCGTCGCGCGTTGGCCACCTCCAGCAATTTTCCCGAGGCGATCGAATTTGTCACCGATCTCTATGACCGACTCGGCTTCGACACTGTCGCCATCACTGCGTTGAGTGAGTCGTGGCGGGTGGAGCGGGACCGTCCCGCCTATGTCATCCGTCAGGATCGCGAGGAACTCGAGGCCAACCTCGCCAAGGCTCCGCGCACTATCTGACCGCGGCGCTACCTAGAGGAGGTGGCGCCGCTGTGTGCCAGACGCTAAGGTGGCGCGCGATCCCGATGGTTTCCGTCTTCTGGGGAGGAGGTGTGCCCTGTGTCGTCGAGCCCCCGAGACACCCCTTCCTCCCGAAGGGCATCGCCCGACGCAGTCTCCCGTCGCAGCGTTGTCGCCGGTGCTCTGGGAGTTGTGCCGCTCCTGAGCGGATGCGCGTTCGACTCCACGGCGCTCGGTAAGGTCACCGACACGGCAGCCACACGCACCGCGGTGCCAAATGGGTCGGCGGTCGTCGCTGCCGACTCGATTGCCGTGAGCGCGGCTCTGTTTCAGCAGGCGCCTCTTGCGATAGTGGTCGAGAACGTGCCGGAGTCGCTGCGACGTGCCGCGCACGTGAGTATCGCGTGGGGCGTCCCGCTTTTTGTGGGCTCCCTCCGGAGTACCCCGAAACCGGCCGCGAGTGACGCGACTAGCGACTCCGTGACGGCTGACCT
The DNA here is from genome assembly GCF_000425325.1 of Rathayibacter toxicus DSM 7488. Classification (GTDB taxonomy): domain Bacteria; phylum Actinomycetota; class Actinomycetes; order Actinomycetales; family Microbacteriaceae; genus Rathayibacter; species Rathayibacter toxicus. The sequence goes on along the minus strand of NZ_AUDF01000014.1, from coordinate 33,672 downwards.
CGGCCGCGAGTGTGCGCGCCTTGGTGTCCAGCGGGTCCTCGCCATCGGAGACGTGACCGCGCCGAGCGGAGTTGACGTCGTCGCCTCGTCTTCCGACATCGCCTCCCTCGCCGCTGTCACCGGAGTGAACGTTACTGACCTCTCCTCTAGCGAACTCGCTTCCTTTTCGCCCGGTGCAACTCAGCCCCCGTCCTTCGGTGCTCTGCCGACCCCTCCGACGCCACTCACCGGTGTCCTCGCCGTAGCTCGCGCGAGCGACGCTGATGTGCCCGCTGTCGCGACCGCGCGCGCAGCGGGTGTACCCGTCACCGTCATCACCGGCGATGACCTGCTCGCGTCGGCCTCCGCCCTCACTGCGATCACCGGCGCCCGCCCCGACTGCACCCTGCTGCTGGGTCCGGCGCTCGCCGCGCAGGCCAGGCCAGAGTGGGCGGTGCGTGCCGCGGCGTCGGGCTGGCAGCTGCCCGGCGGTGGGCAGCGTTTCTTCGAGGGACATTTTTTCGTCGCAATCTATGGCACGCCAGGTGCTCCGGTGCTCGGTGTCCTCGGTGAGCAGGGGGTGGCGGAGACCATCACTCGAGCGAAGGCTGTCGCTGATCCGTACCGAACGCTCACGGATAAGACGGTCGTGCCGAGCCTCGAGATCATCACCACGGTGGCGGCGGGCGAGCCAGGCTCCGACGGCAACTACTCGAACGAGCGTGACGCTGATGACCTCCGCCCCTACCTTGACGCGGCTGCGAAGGCCGGGATGTATGTCGTGCTCGATCTGCAGCCCGGACGTACTGATTTTCTGACGCAGGCGCGCGAATATGAGGCGTTACTCCGTCTGCCCCACGTAGGACTTGCTCTCGACCCGGAATGGCGGCTTGCGCCCGATCAGCTGCCGCTGAAACAGATTGGTCAGGTGTCTGCGGAGGAGGTGAATAGCGTCTCGTCGTGGCTTGCCGATCTCGTGCAGCGAGAGGGGCTGCCGCCGAAGATGTTTGTGCTGCACCAGTTCCGGTTGTTGATGCTGCAGGACCGGTCGAGTATTCGCCGCGACCGGCCAGAACTCGAGTTCCTCATTCACGTCGACGGCCAGGGTTCGCAGCCTGATAAACGGTCCACCTGGGATGCGCTGCACACGGATGCTCCGGAGGGAATTGCCTGGGGCTGGAAGAACTTCTACGACGAGGACAGCCCCATGCTCACTCCCGCCGAGACGATGGCTCAGGTGCGCCCCCTCCCCAACCTCATCACCTACCAGTAGCCTCCCTCCCCTCCCCTCCCGCGAGATGCCACTTATGACGCCCTACTCCGGCGTGTCGGCGTCATAAGTGGCATCTCGCGGGAGAGGGCGGCATTAGCGGCGCAGCAGCTCGCCCGAGACGACGGCCTCCTCGACCTCTTCGAGGGCGCGACCGCGCGTCTCGGGTACCCAGCGCGCGATGACAACGAGTGCGACCATGCCTAGTGCCCCGAAAAGGAAGAATGTGCCGGCGATACCCGCGCCGGCGACAAGGGAGGGGAAAAACAGCCCAAGTAGAGCATTCGTGATCCAGTGGCAAAAGATTGCGATGCCGGCGCCGAGCCCGCGAATCCGCTGCGGAAAGATCTCAGACAGCATTACCCACGTCACGATATTGAGGAAAGTCTGCATACTGCCGACAAAAGCCACCACCAGCAACAGAATCACGATGGGACGCGCCGGATTCCCGACCGGCAGGGTCAGCGAGGTGGCGCCGATCACGAGGTGCAGGCTCGTTGTGAGCGAATAGCCGAGTAGGAGGGTCGTGCGCCGATTCAGTGTGTGCATCAGCCGCAGCCCGATCAGACCGCCGAGCACCGCAATGACGCCGGGAGCGACGTTGGCGATCAGGGCGCCGTCTCGGTCGAAGCCCGCCTCTCTCAGAACTGACTGGCCGTAATACATGATCGCGTTGATGCCGGTGAGCTGCTGGCCGACGCCGACGCCAATGCCGACCAGTAGGATCCGGATTGCCCACCGCTCCCGTAACAACGCCAGTGGGTGCTGACGGGGCGGGGCGGACAGGGTGCTCGCGCGGGCGAGATCGCCCGCTTCCGCCCGGGCCTGTTCCGGCAGCCGGATTGTTGTGAGGATGCGCAGCGCCTCCTCACGCCTGCCTCTGGCGAGCAGCCAGCGCGGAGACTCCGGTACGCGCAGCATCCCCAGCAGGAGCGCCGCGGCCGGCAGCGCGGCGACGGCGAGCATGAGGCGCCAGACGCCGGGCTGTTCACCCCAGTGCGTGCCAATCACCGCGTTGACGACGAAAGCGGCAAGTTGGCCGATGACGATCATCAGTTCGTTGCGTCCGGCGAGCGCGCCGCGGGTATCGGTGGAGGAGATTTCAGCGAGGAAGACGGGGACCACCACGGAGGCGCCGCCCACCGCGAGCCCCAGTGTCGCCCGCCCGACCACCATGACGGTGAGATCCGCTGCCACGACGCAGACCAGTGCACCGACAAAAAACAGGACCGCCAGCAGCACGATCGTCGGGCGCCGACCCCACGCGTCCGCGAGCCGACCGCCGCTGAGTGCGCCCACGGCAGCAGCGAATAGCAGTGAGCTGGTGACGACTCCTTCCGTGAATGGGGTCAGCCCGAGCTCCACCGCCATCGGATCCAGCGCACCGTTGATCACGCCAGTGTCATAGCCGAAGAGGAGTCCGCCGAGGGTCGCGATGAGTGCGATGAAACCGAGACGGCGGACGGGGGCCTCGGGGGAGGTGATGGTCATCCCGACACTCTTGCCTATTCGCCGTCTCGGTTGCTCCGCGGCGCCCCGCCCCGTCGCCGACGTGATCGTCACATCGCTCTGCTACTGCCCGGGGGTGTGCGAAAAACACTGTAATGCGAGGCGCTGCGATCCCTGCAATACCAGGCGAAACGGTGCGATTACCACATGTACATCAGGCTCCCCGTTTGGATGTGAAGTCAGCCAATTCCTAGGAGTGCCGGGGCGGGACGAACATGCTCAACATTCAGACACTATGACCAGGCCCTCAGGATGCTGACACTCCCGGGCCTGACGTCGTGCCAGGAACCAGCTCGCAGCACCCGAATATTCAACTGCGCATCTGGAACGCTCGGCGAGTACCTGCAACTACGCAACGCTACACAGGGCGGTTCCCTCCCGCCACACGATGCTGCGCAGGTGTCTACCAGCGGTGGCCACGCTCCCACGTCACGTGGTAGCTACGTCTCCGCTGTCACCCCCGCCGAAGAGCAGTGAAAGTCGACTAGGACCCTGAACCGACACTCCGGCTCGTGTCCAGCAAGTCGAGAGATTCCACGCTCAGCTGCTTCGCAAGCACATCCACCGAGTCCAACGTGAAGTTGCGTTCCCCGCGTTCAATACCCGCCAAGTAGCGAGGGGTCATGCCCAGCTCTTCAGCGAGCCGCTCCTGAGTCATCCCCCGGGAACGACGGAGGTCGCGCAACTGCGCACCAAGGACCGTCTTGAGGAAATTCACCACCTATTCAGGATTTCTTCCAGAAGCTATGACTTCCAGGTAGTTATCACTTCCAGTACAACTGACGGTATCTACTCATGTACGAGTCAAAGTTGCCTCGTGCATGCAGGGACGAATGCCGCCAGTCTGGCCAACGTGGAGCGCATGTGCTCACGAATTGCCGCCCAGATAGCGGTCTCGCTCCGCCCGATCCCCCCCTGCCGCTGCAGCGGCTGGAGCACTAGCCGCCGCAGTCCTCGCTGCCGAAGTTTTCTGGGCACTCGAGCGGAATGCGAGGAATCCCCAACCGCCCCTTGAGCTACCATCGCGGGGCCTACGACAAGCCGGTCATTCCAGTCCCGCGATGCTGACCAAGGCCGTGTGAACATCAAGATGGTCGATCGCTACCTGACCAACACCGCGCTAGAACACTGGAAGAAATGCCGTGACACGAGTCGCCAGACCGGGCCACTCTCGTCGACCGACCGGGGGCGCAGTGTGCCTGACCTTGTCACGCGGCGAAACACTATGAAGACGTTTGATGAGACCGAAGGCGGGCATCTACGGAAGGTCGCCGCCGGCTGGTGCGGTCTTGTCGAACTGTCTCGGCTACCCGCGCCCCCCCTCGAACAACGAAGCACAGCCTGCCCGAGACAAGCAGCCACTTGGAAGAAGATCATTGGTCATGAGCCCTGAAAGAGCAAGGCACAGAAACCGGAGCCGAAGCCTCCGCGAGGATCTCGGGGTCACGCCCGAACAGTTGGCCGAATGTATCGGCGTCAGCGCGAAAGAGATCCGCCGCATCGAAGGCGCTGAGATCGATGACATCAAGATCGGCGCTCTCCGAGCCCACGCCAAGTCGCTCGGCTTCGAGCTCTCGATCAGCGCCGTTCTTGGGGGCAGACGAGTCCGAATCGGCTGACCAGGCACCCAATGTAAAGAGGTTCCGAGGGGCTTTAGGCCGCACGGAGAATTTCACCCTCCGAGGGAAGCCTGGACAATACCGCCGCCATATGGCGGACCTGAACCTTATCGAACCTCGCCCGACGAAGGTTCGCACCTTCGATGCGATCTACGTCAACGTGAACGAAGAGCCGGGGCTCTTCTCCCGCGCCCTCAACGCCTATGGCCACGAGCGGAACCGTGCCTGAGTTGCACGGACGAGGGTCCCGTGGCTGCCGACCCGTGCTACGCGCCCCGAATGCGCCCTGCTTGTCAAGCGGTGCACAGACCGTTGCGACTTGCCACAAATAGATTTGACAATTTTTGCGTATTGACTTGAGCTCTCCGTCAGAGAGTGCAACATTTTCCTTGTCAAAGGCACCAATCATGGGTCTCGAGGAGATCGATCGTTGAAATCATTGGAAGCTCTTGTACGTGCAGGCCTGAGTCGACGACTGACAGAACACGCAGAAGTGTCTGTCTCGCCGAACTATTTTGTTCAGGCAATGGACGTCGACATCACTGCCGATGGGGCCTCAGTCGTGCCGCATCGAAGCATTCCCGGCTATGAAACCCTCGGACTGAGTGCAGCTACTGCCCGATTGGATGTTGTCAGTGAGCTCGGGCTCAAGGGAACCGTTATTCGAGTCATAGACCGCCCCGTGACTGATCGTCTAGAGTGGTCTCGCCGAAGGGACAAGTGGGCGTCGTCACTCCAGGTTCTCATCGCGGAGGCTACCGCTCGGAATCTCGAGGTCGTAGTTGATCCATTTAGCGCCGCCCTTCAGCCAACAGGCCAATGGGGCCTGTTTGCCGATGCCGAGATCTCCGGTGGTGGGACTATCGAGCTCATCAAAGATCTTACGGAGGTAATTGTTGCCACCGGCGCTCAGGGAATTGTGACTCTGGGCCGTGTTCCGCGAGAGGTGGAAGCAACGAAAAGCGTCGCAGGCGCAGCTCTAAAAATTTACTCTTTTTCTACCAACAGCGAAACGAGCGCGGCGTACGCCGGCAATCCAGCTCATGCTGTAACAAATCAGAAGATTCTTCCAGGCAACATCGCGGACATGCTGGTGTGGACTCTTCTCGATGTGCACCGCGGAACCGATGTTCTTGTCACTAAACCGATTGAGAACTACCACTCAATTGTAGAGAGCAGAATCATCTTGAGAGACACGGCAGCCAGGCGTGAATTTATCGCATCGATGCTGGAATCTGGAATGCTGAAGGATCGCGACTACGAACGAGAGGGGCTTGATGCCATCCTGACAGACGATGCAGAATTTTCGAAAAAAGCATCTGCCGTCGGGTTAGCCGCTTACACCGTGTCAGGAACGACCCAGCTTCTGGGCGCATTCGCGAGAAGCGAAGGCACAGCAATCGCGCGCGCCCGCCTCACCGAGCTTTGGGTCAATGCGCTTGCATCAGCCGGAGGGGCCGATATGGTCATAATTGACCGAGGTGCTTCAGCTTATTTTTCAGGCACTATTCTTCACTGACTGTTTATCAAGAAACGGAACAAAATGACTTCAGACGTCGGAATCTACACGCGGTGTGACAGTAAGTACTTTCCAGGACTGGTCTCCCTAATTAACAGCTTGCAGAGAACAGGACACCACTTCCCCATTTATCTCGTCGATACTGGACTAACTGAAGATCAACTGAAATTCATTGCAAAGCTAGGAGATGCGCGAGTCACAAGGCCTAAGTTCGACCACTACTCCCTTGACACTTCCAAAGCATCCCGATACAACACAACAGTATTCGCAGGTCTTGAAATTACCTTCCCTGATCACGAAGTGATTGTTCATCTTGACGCAGACGCGGTTGTTCTCGACTCCCTCGATCCGCTGATTCAAGCTGCAGTTGAGCACGGATTTGCGGCGACAGGTGAAATCCCACCCTCCAACATGAAGACACACTTCTGGGGGATGCCGGAGGTTACTGGTCGCGCCCTCCGGGATGTTGAACGAGCAGACCAGACGTCCGCCTATCAGGCGATCACGGAACGTTTCGGGCCTCTTGACGAGGAGAGCATCACGTTCAATTCAGGCATCTGGGCAACACGCCGAAATTATTACGCTGATCGCATGCGCCCTGTTTTGAACTTCATCAAAGACTACCATCGCGAAATATGGGGACTGGAGCAGGCAATGCTGAACATCGCAGCCTTCTATGCTAATCAGGAGGAGCCCTTCAGAGAAGTTGGATCACGATTCAACAGCAGAGCGGAGTATTCATACTTTAATGACCACTTCAGCGCCAGTGGATATCGAATTGCCTCACCCCGTGTATTGACGAACCTCGCAATAGCTCGTGAGAACCCCTGGCACAAGGTTCGGTTGAATGGCGTTGGTGGCTCCATCGCTGTGCTTCATTTCGTTTGGAAACCGAAGCCTTGGGAAGCGCCCTCCTCGCTCTGGGAGGTGTGGGAGTTCTTTGCTGATATGACACCGGATTGGCGCTCAGTCGCATCACCTGAAGGGGCGTCTGCTATAATTCCAGCTACTAATAGTGAAGGGTGGGTTTCCCTCTGAGTTTTGAACCGGTCACAGAACAAAAGCAATGGTTCAGAGACCAATTTACAGTTACTGCGTATGTGATTCTCGGATTCTTCATGTTCAGCCGATCAGTGCTGGCCCCATTCATCACCTATCGTACAGCAGAGAACCAGGGAATTACGGGGATTTTAGGTGCCCATGTGATGATTTCGGCGCTGGGGATCATTGCGGCCGGACTGTTCTGGGCCCGAATCGCAGGCATTGCGTCCAGGAAAGTGGTTGTTTTCTACGCGTCTACATTACTGGCCGTCGGCGCTTTGGGTCTTGGCTCGACGTATATCCCCTTAAGTTTTGCGTCCGCATTTCTACTGGGGGCCTCAGGTAGTGTTCTGAACATCACACTTCAGTCGGCGCTGTCCGACGAACACGGGAAGAATCGCAGGATCGCTCTCGGAGAAGCTGCAGTGGTCAGCAGCCTCTTCGGGGCGGCAGCACCGTTCGTGATCGCTGCGTGTGCCCGTGTTCCGGTCGTTGGTTGGAGAGCAGGCCTTATTGTGCCTCTCGTCTTGCTCCTGTGTCTGGTTCCACTAGTACGAAGGACGCGCATACCTGAATACCCACATTTAGAGTCACAAGCGAATTCAAAGCGAACGAGAAAAAGCCTGCCTACAATCTTCTGGACATGGGTTTTACTTCTTTTTTTGTGTAGCGCAACAGAGTGGGCCGTGATCTATTGGGGAGCGGCGTTTCTTCATCAAGCTCTTGGAGTCCCTGTCGACCTGGCTAGCGTCATCCTAGGAACATTTCTTGGGGTTGAGATTCTAGGTAAGGCGCTTTGGTCTTTCTTCAGTCATCGCTTTTCGACGGTTCGCCTTATGATAGTAGGCATCTTCATCGGACTCGTAGGAATTTTATGCATGATGCTGTCGACACATCTCAGCGGGGCACCCGTTGTTGCGGTCGTTTCGCTGATGATCTTCGGCATTGGAATATCAGGCACAAGCCAGCTAGGAACCTCAGCGGCTCTGGCTCTTCCCAAATCGCTTTCGACCATCGCGATGTCGCGGATTTCGCTCTCGACGGGCTTATCGGTTGTCCTCTTTCCATTTTTAATCGGTCTAATTGCCCAGACAACGGGGATCCTCGATGCGTTCGTGGTGCCATTGGTGACATGCTCCTTAGCCTTGATTGTTTCCATACTCGTGAAAAGACAACGCCCAGAGACGTAATGAAGCACTGAGAAGGAGTCGTATTGCAGATTACCGCGTCGCCTCGAATCAGATGCACAGCGAATCAACCTAAGCCGGACTACTTTAGGTTGGGTCGACCGTGGCAGTTGCTAATTTCCGATCCCAACATGGACCTGTACCCAAGCATCTACAGGTAAACCGATAGCACATCGCCTAATGTGCCATCAGCCGGGAGAGCCGACCGCTTTCATCAGTGGTCCCTCCACCGAGCCCGCAGCTTTCCAGATCCATACGAGTTAACTGATACCAGTGGACCCATACGGTCATTGCAACAGGTTAAGTGGTGATCGGAAGACCTCGCGTCTTGGTATGTGGGAATGACGCCGAAGTGGCGTTTGTTCGTGGCTTGGTCCGGGAAGTGCCGGTCATGACGGCTCCCGGGTCGCGGGCGTGTCGAAGAAGCAGGCGACGAAGCGTGTGGCCAAGACTCTGGGTGCGGCTATTGCAATGGTCCGGCGAGGCAGGAGCTCGGTCTACGATCCGAGAAGGGTTGCGGGGAGAGTCTGGGTGACCGAATTCTGATGAGCGGATCAGGACCATGCTCGTTCGCCAGGAGGCCTCGTGGGCGCTCAATTATCCGGAAATGGGACGGGACCGGTCGGTGATCTGACTGGCTATCTGCCGAAACCGTGACGAGGACGGCTATCGGACAAGTATCTCCGTTATCCAGGCCGCACAGGGGCCAGACGCCCGAAACCATACCGGTTGGACCATCCACGTCCCGCGGAAGTGATGACGACTTGGAGGATAATGGACAGTCCCCGGAACTGATCTCATTGTGGCTGGCCTAAGACTTCAGCCACGATTAACGCATGCAGATCAGCCACGAAACGATCTCCTAGGCCGTGCATGTCCAAGACAGGGCTAGCTGCGCCAGTACCTCTACAAATGATTGTCAGAGCCGGGCCCGACGAGCCACGGGCGGGTGTGCTCAGGGACGCAACGCTCCCAATACAAGAGCGCGTCGAGGGATCACCCAACGCTCGGCCGAAGTCACGGACTCGGCAGTTCCCGGGCACTGAGAAACAGACCTGGTACTCCCCGCGGTGCCCTCAACGCGCGCGAATTCTGGCGGTGGTCGGGGGTGTAGTGGGCAGCGCCGGCCGGTACATGACCTGCTGCACCTGCACCAAGGACACACTGCACAGCACCTCTGCGCGGCTACTACCATCCACCGATCTACACCAGGCACTCTTGGGCCATCGGAACACCGAACAGAGTACTATCCAAGCAGGACTATTCCAGCCGAACCGAAAACCGAACCATGAGGTCGCCTTCGTGTCAAGAAAAGTTCACCTACTAACCATTAGTGGGATTGTCGCGCACCATACCATCGAAACTATCGCAGGAATTGGCCTGCCTGGAGAGCCGGACTTAGGGCGACGCCGAGCAGCCATCACTTGGGCTGGTGCGGTCGGCACGGATCTCTACCTAGTTTTCCAACGGGGAAAGGCACGTCACGCACTATTGGGGATGCTGAATGGTGCATTTCAAGCGCTTGCACTGCAGCATTACGTCGACTGGCCTTGGAAATTTCGGAAAGGTATCCCTGTGATTGAACAAGCCGAAGGATTACCAGACGATGTTCTACCAGCTTACAACCTAGCTCTGATCATTACGTTCCTAGGATCCGCGCTAGGGATCGTGGCTGAGCGTCGCCGTGAGTTCTTTATAGGCCACCTGATAGGACTTTCCACTTTTCCAATTCAACTAGCATCAGCACGACGACATCAGCGCTGGATCAAAGAACTGTCCGTAAAGACATCAGGCCTCATCGGAAGCAGCTCGATTCATCCGAACTTATCTCTGCCAGAGTGAGGAATCGACCAGACTGAAAGATCAGCGGGCTATCTGATGGCCCATCATACGCTTGGCAAATTTCGAGGATAACTAGCTCATGATCACCGGCGCGGACGGCCTGCCTCTGAACACAACCAAATTGGAGAGCCGCATTTTTTACAAATACCGCTCCAGAATCCGCAACTTCACAAAAGTAATTGGAGTCCCAACTTACCAGTTCCATCGGGAATAGTTGTAGCTAAACCACGGTGGGCAACGGTTAAAACGCTAACTCCGATATGGCGGGCATGCCTAAACCCTGTCCAACTAGCCGACTCGTCAGAAATGCTAATTGAGACGAGCGGTGGATCCAACGAGAGCGGAGACACGACCATAGCATGAATCTCTTCGCCAACAACTGCACTCAATACGCAGACGCCAGATGGATAAGATCGAAAGTATCTATGAATATTCTTCGTCATGACTGTACTGCTGGACATCATGGGATCTACTCCTAAAAATCTAGTCATGGCGAGCCAAGCCAGTGTAGTTGTCCGAAAATTCTTTCAGAGAGTGCGGCCTCGAGAGAATCGTTCTCCACCGTACGTCGCGGAGGGTTGAAGAAAAAGCTCCCTCATCGGGCATGTAATGCAGCAACGAGGTCATAGACGATGAGAACTCTTGACCCGCCCAGGCACGACGCAGTGCCTGCTCCTCAAATACCTCAAGGTCGCCTTCATTCCGATGAAGATACCAACTCAGCAATCCCCGAGTGAGGTGCAAAGCGTCATCAACCGCAAGATTTAGTCCCTTCGCCGCGCTAGGTGGAACTATGTGAGCAGCATCGCCCAAAACAAATAGCCGTTGATGCCGCATTTGATCCAGTTGAAAGGACCTAAGTTGAACCGTCATCTGTTGGCTAATCATGGAGGACTCCCAATAGGAACGTTCAAGTCCAAGGCGAAAATTCAGCTCATCCCAAATCTGATTAGCGGTCCATGACGCACCGCTTCCTCGAGGAACTTGGAGATAGATCCTACTTTGCGATGTACCTCTCATACTGTGTAGCGCGAAGCCTCTCCGAGACACGGCATACACCAATTCTGCAAATGGCGATGGCATATCGACAAGGATTCCGAGCCAGTCACACCCAAAGTCGTGGCTCACACTCCCAATTCCTTTGCGGGCCAGGAACTCACGAGAAATCCCTCGGGCACCGTCAGCACCCACTATGAAGTCACACAATACGTCGCGACGATGTCCATCGGCGTACTCAAAACTTACAGTGGCCCCCGACGACTCATTCCTATCGATGGAGACATCCGCTACGTCGAAGACAATCTTCGAAGACGGAAGCAGGTCAATTAGGTCTCCAACTAGACGCTGCTGTGGATACATGTAAATCGGGCTACCACTAACTCCGGCAAACTCGATCCTGAACTCTTCGTCATGAAGTCTCAGAAGGAACCCTTCGTGAAAGACCGCCGAACTGAGAAGTCTGTCAGTGACCCCCAGCTCTCCGAGACCGCGAACGACGCCGGGTTCAATCAGCCCGGCTCGCGTACGGTTACGTAAATATTCTTGAGAACGCGACTCCAAAATTACATAGCTAATACCGTGCTGTTCCAGGGCATTGGCGACGACCAAACCTGCAGGTCCTGCGCCTACGATACACACCTTTAAAGAGAGAGGCTTCACATTTTCTCCTGGGTAAACAACATACCGCGTGAACAGCAGTTGGTAAGATACAAAACGACTACTCCCCTGGCCAACTCACAATCAGCCTACTTGGCATAGGAATTCCAGACAAGGGGCGCCAAAATTTGCATCTTCAAGCGAAACAATTGCAGACATATCCGCATACCGGACGAGATACTCAAATTCCCAAAATCAGACGAGATCACGACTGCATCCGTGACCGAATATGAGGAGCTTGAGAGTCATACAAAAGCCGTAGCAACGGAGTCGCCTTTGTAATGGTCTCTTGATATTCATCTTCCGGTTCTGAAAGCATGACGATAGCGCCACCGACACCGTAGCGAACCCTTCCGGGAGACACAATGAGAGTGCGTATTAGGACACTTAGATCCACGGATCCGCTGAGAGAAAAATAGCCGATCGCACCGCTATAGATTCCCCGTGGTCCTGACTCGAGCCGATCGAGAATTTGCATCGTACGGTGTTTAGGCGCACCTGTCATTGAACCAGGGGGAAGGCCGCTCGGACACATGATACCGGACTTGCGTCTGGTCTGAGCTTTGAAATGACAGTACTAACCATCTGATGAACAGTTGCGTATGTCTCCACATCAAACAGCTTGGGAACATTCACAGATCCAAGCTCCGCGGTTCGGCCGAGGTCATGCCGCACAAGGTCGACAATCATCAGATTTTCCGAGCGATCTTTTTCGGAGGACCTCAGATCGCGAATGATCATCTCGTCTTCGTCAGGCGAGCCACCGCGAGGCCGGGTTCCCTTAATTGGCTTCGACTCAACATCACCTGAGCTCGAAATCTTGAGAAACCGCTCGGGTGAAGTACTCAGAATACTGTTATTGCCAAAACGGAAGAAGGCACCGAATGGCGTCGGATTCGACTCACGCAGTTTCAAATAGCTAGGCAAGTGTTCCAACTCAACTTCAGCGGTGAGGACGTTGGCGAGGCAAATCTCGTAGGACTCACCCTCGAAAATCTGTCTTTTACATTCTTCAATAAGACCCAGATAGTGGTCCTTTGAGTGCCTCGCATGCAACTTGAAATTTGGTGTTGTCCAAATAGCTTCCCCGGAAAGACCTCCACGTTTAACGTTCGCTTCCTGCTCATCGAACCAGTGAAACGCTTCGGCGTGCGAGCCTGAACCGTCCGAAAGGGCCAAGAGATATGCTTCTGACATCTCATGGTCAACCACAATGGCTCGATCCAGGAAGAACATCACGAAGTCCGGTAGATCCGAGACGTATTCATTAGGGGCACCGACTTCTGCTTTGAGTTCATACCCCAAGTAACCTACCCATCCTAGAGAAAACTCAAAAGGAAGCTCAGGTCCATCAATTTGATGCCGTCGGGTTTCTTCATCAAGCCATCGAAAGAGCTCGGCTCGTACGACAGTCTGAGTACCCTCCCTGGACTCAATCGTAATTTCACCAGTGTCAACGGAGGCAGTTATTACTCGCGCCATGGGTCCGTTCGGCGTGCCCATGATTGAGAATCGGGATGAGCTCTGCCCCACCTGATTTCCGTCTAACCAGACGGCATGACTCTCGTCACCGAAAGCATTTTCGAAGAGTGAAACGCTAGTTCCCTCTAATGGTAGGGTGCGGACGTGCAATGTGTATTCACTCTTTGACAGTGAAGCGGGAGACGGCCATCCCGAAGACGAACAACCGTCAGGAGACCTTTGAGAATCAGCCATCGATAGTCTAATGCCCCTCGCGGCAATAGTAATATCTCGGAAGTTCTTCAAAAGTTGAGTACCGAATTCGCTCGAAATCGACTCCGGATGAAACTGAGCGGACCACTGGGGCAACTCAGCATGTTTGAGTCCCATGATGACACCATCTTGGGTCAACGCAGTAATTCTTAGTTGCGGGGGCAGGCCAGCGACAGCCAGCGAGTGATAACGAACCACATTAAAGCAAGGAGGGATATCACGAAATAGGGCATCTCCAAAGTGCTCTACCTTTGACAGACGACCGTGAACAGGTTCAGGCGCGTAAACGACTTGCCCGCCGTGGACGTAAGCGAGTCCTTGATGCCCAAAGCATATTCCAAGCACCGGAATCGTCGCATCGGCAATCACTTCGCTGCATATGCCAAAGCCAGAGCCCCGCTCTGGTGTTCCCGGACCGGGAGATATAACGACATTGTCATATCCTTCCAGCACCTTCAGGTCCCATCCGCTCCAATCGTTTGGGACCACAACGGGAGGTTGACCGTTGACTTACTAGGTAGTGATAGAGGTTGAAGGTGAAGGAGTCGTAGTTGTCTATAAGTAGTGTCCGAACCATGATTATGTCTTCATATCTAAAATAGATGAACCGCCAACAATAAGCTGAATGGTCGTGTCAGGCCCCGGCACGACGAATGGCCAAATGTGTGAACCCGACCAGCACTGCTACCCCTAGAGCGGTCAGCGCAAGTGTTATCAGATTTCCACGTAGATCACCGAGAGGACCTACACTCCCAAAATTTAGTGCAAATAGCAAGGCCATTGTGGCCGTCCCTACAGAATTTGCAAGTTGCTGGGTCATTGCAACGAGCCCAGAGGCACTGCCCGCATATTCCGATTCAATACCGCTAAGGGTGAGCCTGACGATCGATGGGGCGATACATCCTCCGGCCAATCCGATTATGGTCATTAGCGCAACACAATTCAGGTTGGCTGCACTGATATCTTTGATTGGAATCGCTGTCAGGCACAAGAACGTCAAGGCCAGGACGCTTGCTGCGAAGAACGATAGTAGAGCGTTCAGTGAACTGCGTACTCTACCGGCGACTGATGAAGCGACAATGAATGCGATCCCGAGCGGGGCGTAGAGAGCAGCTGACTCCAGGGGGGACGAATTTGTTCCGACCTGTATTGCTTGTGTTAGCACCACATAAAACGGAACCTGAGTTACAAAGAAGGCGAAAGTGATGCATATTCCGCGAATAAACATGCGGTTCCGTAAAAGTTCCTTGCGTATAATCGAATCCTTTCCGCGCATCCAAACATGATTTTCATGGCACCAGAACAGAATCGCGAGAACAAGACTCGAAAAAAGCAATGAAATCCAGAGCCACGGTTCTTGCTTAGCTCCGAGGAATGCGATCGCGAGAACAAAAGACCCGAGGCTCACGCAAGAGAGAATTGCCCCCCGGATATCCAAAAAGCGCAACTTTTCCTTTGTGGGCTTTGCAAACAGAAAATATCCTGCTACTAGGATCGCTGCGCATGTAGGTCCATTTATCAAAAAAGCCAGCCTCCAGCCGGAGCCGAGGAAGTCAACTTCACTGAGTAGTGCACCGCCGAGCTGTCCAAGAGTCGAACCGGCTCCGAGAATTACGCCAAATATCCCCGTCGCAACCCCCCTCCACGAAGGAGGAATTGAACCCTGGACGCCGGCCAAAACTTGGGGAAATAGAAGCCCGGCACCTACCCCCTGAATTGCTCTGAATATGACTAGGGAAGAAAAGCCCGGCGCAAATGCGCAGCCTAAGGATGCTACGCCAAATATTCCAACGCCCCATAAATATATCCTTGAAAACCCGTAGGAGTCAGACAGTCGGCCGGCTAGAATAACGGTACCCGCGTAGGTCGCGCTGTATGCAGTTACCACGAGACCACCCAAAGCACTTGTCACATCGAATTGCCCTTGGATGGTTGGAAGCAACACATTCGCTACTGATATGTCGAATATCGCAATGAATTGACCGGTGAATAGGATAGTCATTAGTGCGATATATGAGAACCTTTCGCTCTTCGGGCGCGCGGGATCCTTCCCCATCAAGGTCGCTCTCATGTTTTCTCGCTTTCGGCACGCACAACTTCTAGTATCTCGTAAATAATCTGACCGTCCGGCTCAGCCAAGGTAGTAGCCACCTTCTGATTCAACGCAACCCCACACTCGCCTGCGATAGTGTAGAGAGACTCGTAGTCTCCTCGGCTGCTGAATCCAAGCTGAGCCGCGCCTCCAGGGTTCACGTGGGCAAGTGCCTGACGCAAGAATGCAGAGTGCGCTTGGTACCCAGGATCTACAAAAGCTTGATCGTATAAGCTAAGGCCTTCGATATCTGCCGGCGCTTTTACGAAGTTCGAGTGCCAGAAGACCAGGTCAAATGTCTCATCATTTGCAATCTCCTCGAACATATTGCTCACTCTAGATTCGACCCTTCCCTCAACATGATGAAGCGTCGAATTCAGCTCGGTGTTTTTTACAGCCTGCGGGTTGAGATCGATAGCAACCACCCTATCGACTCCCCCCAATGCTGCCTTAACTGAGATAATGCCCGCTCCGCAGCCTACTTCAAGTAGCGATCCACCGACTGGCAGTTCGAGCATATTCAAGAAGGCCAAAGTTGAAGGGGAAAATGAAGGGTTGAATACCTCGTCAAGTAGCCACCATTCATCACTTGCAAGGGAAAACTTGAGAGAATCAGCCGAGGGGCGACGGAGTCGAGCTCTTTCAAGCGAGCGGCGATAGTCCTGTGTAGATGAGTCTAGGTTTGGGTTCACCGACACGCGGGGGCTCCGAGTGATAGAATATTTGGAATTACTTTACGAGCGAAAAGTTCTAGAGACGCGCGAGATTTTCGTGGATCCAAACTCGAGAAATTCACCTGGAGGCTAGCTACGTCGAAGCCACCACACCGAAGGTAGAACCTCTCGATCTGTTCGATGATTGAGCGAGGATCGCCAACAAGAGCGGCGTCTCGGGCAATCAAAGATTCACAGTTGTCCTCGGCCATCGAGCGAATCATTCTTTCGTAGCCAGGGTAGGCCGCGCTAGAGCTACCTGTGGTCCACTCTGACGCAGCTGATACCAGGCTATCTAGATATGAATCAATAGGCCCCCGTGCGTCGCGCAAAGCCTGCTCAACATCCTCATGACAGTACATATGGAATGCAAGCATGACCATGCCATTACCTTGATGTCCGGACTCCTTCCAGGCGTTTCGATAGGCGAGGATGTTTTCGCGCAGAGATTCCGGGGCAATGGGGTTCACCATTACACCGAACCCGCGTTCACCTGCTCGCCGAAAACTCTCCGGACTACTCAACGCGGCGACCCACATGGGCGGACGTGGAGACTGAGTCGGTCTAGGGAGTGACGTGGTTGCTGGAAAGCTGTGGAACTTTCCGCTGACAGATACTGACTCCTCGGTCAGCAGTCTGACGACCGCGTCGACTCCCTCCTCAAACCGCTCGCGACTCGAGTCCATGTCGACGCCAAATCGCTCAAATTCGTGTGGAAGGAAAGCGCGCGCAAATCCAACCTCTAACCTTCCTTTGGAGATTGCGTCTAGCATTCCGATTTCTCCTGCGAGCTTGAGGGGATGGTTGAAGGCAGGGAGAACGGCTCCTGTGATGAGTCGAAGGTTTAGGGATACCATCGCTGCCGCGGTCAAGAACAGCAACGGGTTCGGTGAGTAGCCTCCGTATCCTCGGAAATAGTGCTCGACGATGCGAACGTGGCTGAACCCGAGCTGCTCCAGGGAGCCAACTATCTCTAGACACTCGCCAAAATACTGCTCGCCTGTCTTGAAATCCGGTTCTACATCAGGAAAGAAGTTCACTCCGACATCCATAATTCCGTTCCTCTCGTAGGCAACAACGCTCCGTCGGATGGGTCAGACGACAGATACGACGCGTCGTAGGGGACACTGCTCCGAGGTGGCTGCGCCCCGTAGCTATCCTCAGGCAGCAAACGAATTTTCACTTAAGGACACTGCCCCGCAGCTCTGTCGTGATTATGTGGCACAGAACGTCGCCCATGCTGCGTCGACGCCTGCGCCGTGCAGGGCATCGAGGGATGCGGCGGATTTCGTCCGCTCAGTGTTGACCACCGTGTGGCACTCGGGTGCTGTTGTCACCTTCGTGACCTTGCCGAGCGCGGTGACCATGGCTTTGCCAATCGCGTCCAGCTGCGGTCTGATAGCGGCGAGGTCGGGAGCTGTCGTGGGGGCGCTGCCGGGTTCTTGCATCCATCGCGCGAAGAGTCCGTGCTGGACAACTTTGTTCGCGTCCATCTGGGCGCGGAAGAACCGGGTCACGAGCGCGGTGTCGACTCCTTGCTTCTGCGCGGCAGCAACGGCGGAGTCGATGACTGCTTGCTCACGTTCGGAGTCGTCAATTGGTTTACCGCTCAACCATTTGGACTGTGCGACGGTATCGGCGAGCGCCAGGCGCTGCACGACGAGCGCTCCTGTTTCAGCGAGCTGTGCGTTGCCCCCAGCGGAGGGTTCGCTCTGCGGTTCGGGAGAGAGGTTAGTGGCCGCTGCAGCAGTTCCCGCGTCCGCACCGCCTCCCCCGGTAATGATGTTCGGCGCGGTAACAGCGAGCGCGCCCGCCGTCACCGCGCTCACCGCGACCAGGATCAGCGCGGCAGTAAGGAGCCGCGGTCGGCGGCGAGACAAGCGGGCGGACCCAGGGGCAGACATAAAGAGGCTCCGATCGTTGACGTGAGTCTCCATCATGGCCTGAAGATGCCCGGCAGGCGACCTTGCGGCGCGTGTTGTTATCTGGCAAAAATGTCCGGGTGCTCTAGAGAGTAATAAAGGTGGTGACGGGAGGGGTACGTGCGGCAGCGTCTGAGCTACCTGTCGTCGACGTCACACTGTGCGGGAATCGCCGGATCGTCGTGCCCAATCGGGCGCTCGTTCGGGGCGAGGACCGACACCGATAAGGAACGCCGGGATAACGCTTAGCCAGGGCAGCCGCCGCAGTAGTGCGCTGATGCTCCGGTGGAGTCGAAAATTGTTCTCGTTGAGAAGTGCAGGCATGATGACGTGGGCGTGCACGACGCGTTGCAGCCCCTGAAGGACGATGGTGGGTAAGCGGCGACGCCTCTGCACCCGGGCAAGGATTCTGCGTGAACCGGGGCGTGCCAGATCGCCGCGGCGTAGCGGTTCGGCGAGGAGCCGAGCGGTGGCCACTGCATCTTGAACCGCGAGGTTGATGCCGATCCCTCCGACCGGGGACATGGCGTGGGCTGCGTCGCCGATGCAGAGCACGCCCTTCGTATGCCAGCGTTGGAGGCGAGAGAGCCGCACGTCCAGATGCGCGACGTCGTTGAGTGACGCGATGCTGACGACATCGTCAGCAAGCTCGGGCAGGAGGGCGGCAGTCTGGGCTCGGAACGCGTCGATGCCTGCCGCTCGGATGCGCTCGTCCGTGCCTTTGATGCCGAGAGTGGCGACCTGTAGATAGCCTTCGCGGGGAATCGTGATCGTCCCGTATCCGTTTTTCAGCCGGGGCAGGAGAGCCGTGCCGAGGTGGCGCGTGGTCGCAACGCGATACCACCAGACATCAAATCCCACCGGAAATTCCCGGAGGGGCAATCCGGCGGCTCGACTGATGACGGACCAGCGGCCGTCGCAGGCGACGGTGAGGTCGGCGAGAAGGTGATCGGATCCGGTCGGTGTCGTATATTCGACGCCGGTCACTCGTCCGCCGCCGCGAAGTATGCCGGTGACTTCACACTCCATCTGGAGCGTGAAGGTCGGTTCTTCGACTGCGGCGGTGGCGAGGAGATCGAGTAGATCCCACTGTGGGACCATAGCGATGTAGCGATGACGCAGTGGCAGGCGGGTGAAGTCGGCGAGAACAGCGTCGGAACCCGATGCCGTCGGAAACATAACGCGGTCGATGCGTGACTGCGGGAGTCGCTCGAAACGGTCGAATAGCCCCAGGTCATCCAGGAGCCGGAGGGTGGAGGGGTGAACGGTATCGCCGCGAAAATCGCGGAGGAAGTCCGCGTGTTTTTCGAGCACGGTGACCTCGATACCCGCGCGGGCCATAAGTAGACCGAGGACAAGACCGGCTGGACCGCCGCCGACGATGACGCAGGTGGTGCGCTGTGATGTCGTGCCGATGTCGGCGCTCATGATGTTCATCCTCCTCTGCGCGATAGTGATCGACGAGGGAGTTGCGGTGATGCGCCGTGAACTGGTGTGATGCCCGTCGCGGAAGAATTCGCGCCGAAATCGTTACCTATTCGTTATTCAATTTTGCACATTTCGACCAAACTAGCATCACCCTGCGAACCAGCAGGTCAGAGGCGAAAAATGCCGATCATGACTGAAAAAACGAGATCCGTGCGCCGCGAAGGCGTGCACCGGGCGCGTTTCATCGTCCTCGGTGCACTCGCTGGACTCATCACCGGAGGCGTCCTGCTGGCCGTTGCCGAGCTGGTCGCGCTCGTGGTCGCTCGGTCCGCCAGTCCCGTGCTTGCTCTCGGATCCTTCATCGTTGACATTGTGCCGCGTCCGCTTAAAGAATTCGCGATCAGGACGTTCGGTGATAACGACAAGGTCTTTTTGCTCTCCAGCGTCGGCGCGGCGGTAGTTGTGGCTGCCGCGCTGGCGGGAGTGCTCCAACTGCTGCGCCCCCCGTTGGGGCAGATTCTGCTCGTCATTGCCGGTGTTCTCTCGATTGCCGCAATCGTCACCCGGGCCGGGGCGACGCCACTCTCGGCAGTGCCGACGCTGGCTGGTCTCATCGTGGCGATGATTGTTATGCACATGCTTTTTTCCCGGTTGCGTGCGTGGCGCCGGGCCCGAATTGCCCAGACGCAGGGTGCCGACCCTGATGTCCGCCCAGCTCTGGAGCGTCGCGGATTCTTCCGTATCGCCGTTGTCTCGGCAGTGGGCGCTGTCATCGTGGGTACCGGGGCGCGGATCGTCAACGTGGCGACCTCGTCGCTGGCGGGCTTGCGAGCGGCGCTGCGGCTCCCAACTCCGCGAGCCACTCTGGCAGTCCCTCCGGGCGCCGAATTTGATATCGCCGGGCTTTCGCCGTTTTTCACCTCGAACGCCGATTTCTACCGGGTAGACACCGCGCTCGTTGTGCCCAATATCGATCCTTCGAGCTGGTCGCTGAAAATCACCGGCATGGTCGACCATGAGGTGACGCTGTCTCTCCAGCAGCTGTTCGATATGGGTGTCAATGAGTACGGGTTGACCTTGACTTGCGTGTCCAACGAGGTCGGCGGTGAACTGCTGGGCAACGCAAAGTGGCTGGGGGTACCGGTCCGTGATGTGCTCGCGATGGCCGGTGTACGCAGCGGCGCCGATATGGTGCTTTCCCGCAGTATTGACGGCTTTACTGCCGGCACGCCGCTCGCTTCGCTCACTGACCCGAAACTCGACGCGATCCTCGCGGTAGGGATGAATGGCGAGCCGTTGCCGTTCGAGCACGGGTTCCCGGTGCGGTTGGTAGTGCCAGGCCTCTACGGCTACGTGTCGGCCACTAAATGGTTGACTGAGTTGAAGGTGACCACTTTCGCTGCCGATCAGGCCTATTGGACTCCGCGTGGGTATTCTGCCGAGGCTCCGATCAAGATGTCCTCGCGGATCGATACTCCGCGCATCGGTGCCCCGATTGCCGCGGGCGCAACGAAGATCGCCGGAATGGCTTGGGCGCAGGCGGTAGGGATCAGCAAGGTGGAGGTGAAAATTGATGACGGTGATTGGCAGCAGGCGACTCTGTCGGTTCCCGTCAATGTAGATACCTGGGTGCAGTGGTACATCGATTGGCAGGCTGAGAGCGGATCGCACTATCTCACTGTCCGGGCGACCGACAAGAACGGAAAGCTGCAAATCCAGGACCGCGCGCCTGTCGCCCCCGATGGTTCGAGTGGTTGGCAGCGGACTCTCGTCCGGGTGACCTAAAAACGTTCGTGCGCTGCCGCTCTCAGCTCAGAGTTGCTTGCCTGCGCTGGTCTCTAGAGGGCGGGTGGGTACAAAAACAGGGGAACTTGCGCAGTGGGGAACGTCCGGGTGACGTAGCTGTGCTTGCCGCCGTAGTTGTACTCCTCGAGTAACACAGTGCCGTCGTTATTGACCTTTTGGACATATGACACGTGGTTGTAGCGCCACCATGCGACGCAGCCGACAATCGGGACGCTGCTGGTCGCCCAGCCCTTCGCCGCCCAATTATCTGGCCACTCATAGGCGCTACCACCGTGCGGCGTGATAACGCTCCAGGTGTATTTCCACGGTCCGGAGGTGCGGCCGGCATCACGGTTCAACCGCCAGGCGACGAAATCGACGCATTCGCGGTAGTAGTAGCCGAGAGGTGAGAGTCCGCCGCCGTCCGTGTCGGTCTTCTCGTAGGGCCACGGGTAGTCGTCGCCAGTGGCGCGGGTCTGCACGGTCGAGAACTGGCCGCCCCGAGAACCAGAGAGCACAGCTGCTTGACGACTGGCCTCGTCGAGTTGCGCTTGGGTGGGCGCGGCAAAGGCATCGCGCACTGCGGTCTTGGCAGAGGCGTCGGCGGACACGGTGAGGTTTTGCAGCTCGTTCCGGCGTGCCGTGCCCTTCGCGACGCCTGCGTCTCCGCGCGCTCCATAGGCGGGGATGGCGGTAGTGGCAAAGAGGCCACCGACCACGGAAAAAGTGGCCAAGCCCAGGGCTCGCCGACTGAGTGAGCGCGAGCGGGTGGGTTCCGAGGTGGTCCGAGGGGCTGAATCGACCAAGGGTCCGGAGTTGGCGCCCGTAGAGGTGGCCGCCGGGAGGGAAATCGGGGAGGGAGGGGTCGGCTCAGCGCGGCTGGTAGCGGCGTCCGCCTGGGCGATTGCTCGCGCCTCCGCCGCTCGCGCCTCCCGTCGTGTGAGATACACCGGAGCGGGAGCGTGGGGGGACGACGTGCCGGGACACTCCTTGGGTGCGGGAATGTCTGGCTTCGACACGCGTGGGATCTCCTGGGCTTGATGGACTTCATAACGAGCCGGGCAGGCCCTGACGACGAGCGAGTCTAGCTTGCTCAGCGGAGATAACAAAAGGGTTACCACGGAATCGGCCCTGGTTGCGGGCGTCGGTGCCGGTCGTGATGCCAGGATGAGGGCATCGGGAAAGGAGCCCATCATGACCGCAGCCACCCCCATCCCCGCTGGTCCCGTGCTCGTCGGTGTTGTCGACGGGCAGCACCCCGAGGTTCTGCACACTGCGGTCAGTATCGCCTCCGGGCTTGGTACGTCGCTGTTGCTGGTCTCGGTGGAGGGTGACCCCTACTTTGTCGGCGAATACGTTGACCCGATGACGGGCGGTATTCCCCTGGGGCTTCTTCCCCGGCGCGGCGAGGACGAGCGACTGACAGTCTCCGAGCAACTGCGACAGACGCTCGAAGAGCAGCTCGTGGGAGTCGATGTGGCGTGGAGTCTGCGTGCTGCCCAGGGCGAGCCTGCGCCTACGCTCGCCGCGATCGCAGAAGAGACTGATGCGCGGATGATCGTGGTCGGCACGCGTGACCCCGGAGTGTTGGCGAGTATCGCCGAGTTTCTTGCCGGTAGCGTGGCCGCCCACTTGGCGCATCATCAGCAGCGGCCGGTCCTCGTTGTCCCCCGCCCCGCGAGATGCCACTTATGACGAGTTTTATCGGCGTGTCATGCGCTTAAGTGGCATCTCGCGGGGAAGTAAGGGGACGGGGGTGTCGCTCGGGGCGACCGAAATGGGGGTGGTTGCTGTCGGAGGCGCGGTGGGGACGGCGGCGCGCTACGCGGTCGCCCTGGCGGTGCCTGCTTGGAGTGGTTTACCGATCGCCACGATTGTCGTGAACCTCCTTGGGGCCTTCTTGCTCGGGGTCCTCGCTGAATTCCTGGCAGCGCGGGGGCCGGACGACGGTCCACGCCGCACCCTGCGGCTCCTCGTGGGCACCGGTGTGCTGGGCGGTTTCACCACGTATAGCACCTTCTCGCTGGACACGGTCACGCTGATTGAGACGGGACGGATCGCCGAGGCGGTCGTCGCCACCGCGGGAACACTGCTGCTGGGCGTTCTCGCTGCGCTCCTGGGGATCGTGGTCGTCTCGGGTGGGCGGGCGCCTCTCGGAGAGGTCGAGTGAGCGTGGCGCTATTTTTCGCTGTTGCGCTCGCGGGCGGCATCGGTTCTGCCGCCCGGCTGGTCGTCGATCAGCTTGCACGCGCTGTGATCCCGGTGAGCTGGCCCATCGGTAGTGCTCTGATCAACGTGGTGGGGTCGCTGCTGCTAGGACTTGTCACCGGCTTCGCGCTCACGGGAGTGGTCGATCCCTCGTGGCGCGCTGTGATCGGCGTTGGCGCGCTGGGCGGCTTCACGACCTTCAGTGCGGCGAGCGTGGAGACTGCGCGGATGCTGCTCGAGGGCCGTTGGGCCGCGGGGCTTGGTTACGGGCTGGGAATGTGGGCGGCGGCGCTCTTCGCGGCGACGCTGGGAGTAGCCGTGACCGGAGCGCTGGGCGGGAGCTAAACCGCGCAGCGGGAGTGCATACTCCGCGCCGCCAGAGAATTCTTGTCGCAGGGTCGCCCGCGTCATAGCTGCGGAAAGAGCCAACCGTCGTCGATCAGCGCCGCCCGCAATTTCATCCGTGTCGACACGTCTTGCCCGACCGCACGAAACAGCTCGCGTGTGCGCGAGAGGTGGCGTCGAATGGTGTGCTCGCGCAACCGGAGATACGCGCCGAGATTCGCGGCCGACGGCGCATTCTTGCCGCAGTACAGGCAGGCGATCTGCAACTCGCGGTCGGTTAGCTCAACGGCGCTGGGCGCGGGGGACGGATCCGCAGGATGCGATTTTTCGGTGATCCGCTCGATGAGGGTCGCCAGCCCGTCCTGGGCAGTGACGATTGCGGAGGCTCCAGCGCGCAGGAGCCTCGCCTCATGGACCGCAGAGTGCGTCTCGAGCACAATCACTGGTGCGATATCGAGTCGGGAAAGTGCCCGTACTTTGAGTGCGGCCGGTACATGATCGGCCAATTCTGCACGAAAAACAGTGCTGTCGGGGAATGCTCGAAGTGATGAGGAGTAATCGATCCAGTTCGCTACCGCCAGGCGTACAGCATTCTGCGCCGATATCCGGGGGAGGGCGAGTGAGAGTGCCTTTCGCACCGAACACGAACCATCAACTATGTCTACTATCACGCCATGCCTCCCGGACTTAAGTCGCTGCCCGGAGAATTCGCCTCCTCAGCTGTTGTTCCACCACCTCGGGCAGAAGTCGTAACTATTGTGCATTCTTCTCGATTAGAGGGGGAATGTCTTGCGCTGTGCCTCCGCGCTGGTTCTCGAGTGTGTTCGGAACCGCGGGTGAGGGCCGGTTGGGGGCGTTATGTCTGGCAGTCCGCTCGCGGATCGGTTGTCGTTCTCGATGAGAAAGTGGAATCTGCCTCCCTCATCCCGGCGGCTGTTGCCGCCCTCGTGCGGCAAGGGTCAAAGGTTGTTGTGCTGGTGCGGGAGGTGGCCGCTCCAGTCGCGGAGGCCGCCCGTTATGCCGGTGCTTCCGCGGTGGTGTCTGACCGTGTTTCGGTCGAGGAGGTGGTGGCCGCTGTCGAGAGCTGCCTCCTCGGCGCGCGTCCTCGCACTGTGTCGCTCGGCGATGCTGGGTCGATGCCGAGTAAACCCCGATCGCAACAGTTGACCGCGCGTGAACTCGCCGTTTTGGAGTTGTTCCTGTCGGCTGATGAGCCCGCCACAGCGACCGTCGCCGAGCGGCTGGGTATCAGCGTCAACACGGTCAAAGTGCATGTAGCGAACGTGCGTCGACGCCTCGGCGACGTCGACTCGCGCAATCGGGTCGCGCTGCGTGGAGCGCTGGAGGAACGCGGTTGGCTGGAGCTGCGCTGACGGCGGCACGAGCGAGTGCGGCACCCACGTCGCTCGGCCTTCCCACCGATTTAGAGGATTGGCAACACTGCGCCGCTGTAGTTAATGGTGCCGACGCCGAGAGCGTCGCTCAGGCCAACCACCGTGCCGATGCCGAACACGTTGAGGTTCCATGCCAACGTCACCGGATAGGTGCGGGTGACCAGGTCACGCAGGCTGACCAGAATCATGTCGGCTTTAACGCTGAAACGAGTGGGCCGCACCGGGTTGGAGGTGCCGGTGTACACGCCCCTGGGAAACGCGATGTTGGAGAACACGAGCGTCCCCGGTAGCGCGCCGATCAGATTGAGAACGCCCGTACCAGTGGCGAGACCGGTTCCACTGTAGGTGGTTCCGTTGCTCATCGTTAGCGTCGCCGCCGTCACCTTCACTGTGTAGGCGGGCTGGAAAATATTCAGATCTGTGCCACGGGCGTCGATGCCAAATACGCCAGCCATTGCTAGCGGACCGCGTCCGTTGACGACGACTGCTTGGGTAGTCAGAACGTTCACTAGCGTCGCCGCCTTCACCGTGTCCAGGACGGTAGGGATGGTGGGAGAGGCGGCTGCGGCGGGAGTGGCTGCGCTGAGAGCAGCGACGGGGACTGACCATGCTGCTCCCGTGAGGAGGCTGCGGCGGCCTCGGGACGCCACGGCGTCATGCTCACTTCGCGAGACGATGTCGTGCATGTCGATGCCCTTCTCGTGGGAAGCAGGGCACTAGGCCCTCGACCGGCTGAAATGCTGGTCATCGCAATAGTGGCAAGAACGAGGAGCGGAGAACCGAAGTTGGTCGAAAAGGATTAGTTCTCCCCGCATACTCAGAAAAAATGATTAGTAATAAATTCGGCACTGCTGTCAACAGGGAGAAAGTCTTATAGGGCCGAATTGGCGGCTATTGCCGGTAAGGGTGCGCGTCGTGCGTGTTGGGGTATTTCTGAGCGTGTCTGCTGTGAGGGCGGAGGTGGTGCTCAGTGCTCGGTAATGCCTCCGTGTGTTTCCGTGAAAAACCCGGGGCGCACGACGGCCGCCTCAATGGCTGCCTCGCCTGCGGTCCAGCCGGTGCCAAGCGGATGCTCGCGGGTGAGATAGGCGTGGCCAGGTGTGGCCGTCATGCCCAGGTGCCTGGCGACCACCCGCTGTGGGTCGTAGAGAGCGTGCGGTACGAGCGGTGCGAATTCGTCGTGGAGTCGAAAGTCCTCCGCCGCGCCGAGCAGAACTGGCTGCAGGTCGTCGCCCTCGAGTAACCCGTGTGGCCACCAGCGAAAACGAGCGACGAGTGTGCGGCAGGAGGAGCAATCGGCCGAGAAGAACACCAAATGCGTCGGCGGGTCGTGGAATTCAGCGAGTGCGATGTCGACACCGTCAAAGGTGGTGAGCACAAGCGGCTCGTCGGGAAACGGGGCGGGAGTCGAGGCCCTGGCGGGAGCCGGGGTACGAGAGGCGCGGGCATTGCGGAGGAGCACGAGAATCGTTACCACGACAGCTGTGGCAGCGAGAGGCAACCAGGGTGAAGGGAGAGCGGAGGCGGGAGACTGCGCCGAGGCGAGTCCAGCGCCAGCCGCAGCGAGGAACACACTGTTGCGCAGCACCGTCACCCCGGTGATTGTTCCGTTGCTGAGCCCACCGAAGCACTCGCACTCTACCTTTTCGACGCGTTGGCTCGCGCGAATGGCGATGACCACGAAGACGCCGAAGAGCGCGGTCGTCAGGCCGAGGGCGAGGCGGCTCCACGGGTTGGGTGTGGCGATCACGACGAGGCCGAGCACCGCCTCTGCCGCGGGAAAGCCGCGGGCGAACCATCGTGAGCGGGCCAGAAAACTCGGCATACCGAGGGCAGGCAGCCCGGCGCGGAACCGCTCGGTCCGTCCCAGTTTGAGCACACCGCTGGCGATGAGGACGCTGCCCGCGAGCCAGGCGCCAATGAGAGGAACGATCGTCATCGCCGCGACCTCCACTGTTGCTCGGCGGGGAGGGATGCACCGCCGCAGCCAGGCTAACCCGATTGCGGAGTTGCGACGGTCTCTAGTAGACAAACGGGCTTGCGTGCAGTTGATGGCGCAGGTCGGCACGCGCTGCTGCCGCTCAGTTCGGAGCAGGGCTGAGCGACAGGCGCGGCGGCCCGCGTGGTCACCACTGGGCGAGCAGAATGCGGACCGCTCCGACAGCATCGGGCACGGCAACGAGACCACTGGCTGTTTCCCGCCCGAACCGGTCCGGAAATTCGGCGCTCAATCCGATTTCGATGATTCCATAACTGTCGGTGTTGTTAATATGCAGCGGAGGTAGTGCTCGGGTGGACGAAGATGTCGCCTTTGGTGCTCGCGTCGACAAGCACGAGTTGTGCATGGTGTGAATCGTCCGCGAATCTGAATCGGACCATTATTACTCATTCGGGAGGGTTGATTTTCGATGAAAGCGGGATGGGGCGCCGCACTATCGTGCGATTGCACGGCTCCCGACCCGGGTAGGACTGTTACTTTCCCGCTCGCTAATGGCTACATGTTCTCCAGTGGATCCACTAGTTACTCCGGTGCCACCCATGCGAGTGAGTTTATGACTCTTCCCAACATGAAGGTGCAGGGGAAGGGGGGATCAGTGTCGAACGAGGTGGCGAAGTATTAAACTCGATTCCCTCTGGTTCACCGGCCGGTAGTTCAGGTTTCTGTGCGGCCCCACATGGCGATCTCTATTATCAGATCTCATGATCGTCGGGGTAGGCGCCTTAACCGTGTGCTGCGGAAGTCGGTGCAACGCTGGACACGCGATCTCCGATTACCCGTCAACTCTCTCCCAGAGGTCATCCACAATCTGGCTCGCGCCTGCTAGCTCTCCGGCTGGCGCAACTCTCGAATCAGCCGTGCTGCGCCGCGCAGTGTCAGCTGTGGCAGGTAGCACCGCGTGAGCGCAATCCCGGCAATGGGGAGAGCTGTCGCGTCGGGGTAGAGAAGCCACCGCGGCTCGAATTCGGGTTGGAATTTGCGTTTGAAGGCGTGTAGCGAACGGAATCCATAGGCCGGTTCGAGGGCTGAACCGATGCGGTCGAGAAGGCGGGCCGTCGCGTTACCGGAAGAGGAATCCGTGACCGCGAGCGGCGCGCCAGACAGACTCATCACAGCGAGACCGTCGCGTTTCATGTGTTCGGCGGCCTCGCCCAGCAGAAATTCGATAATGCCGTTCATCGCTGGATCATCGCGCCGCATGAAATCGAGAATGTACCCCTCGAGACCGTCTGCTCCATAGATGGGGAGCCAACTCGTCACCGCCTGGACTCGACCGCTCTCCTCCACCGCGAGCATCAGTCGCACCGCGGGATCGGTCAGTTCGTCCATGCCGCCGAGGGTGAAACCCATCTCCGGGAATTTTTTGCCGCTGACCCACGACTCCGAAACATTACGTACTTGTTCCCGCTGAATCAGGCTGAGATCCGCCCACGATGTCCAGAGCGCGGTGAGCCCTTCTCGCGCGGCGCGATTGGTCGCCGTGCGGA
This sequence comes from Rathayibacter toxicus DSM 7488, assembly GCF_000425325.1. Classification (GTDB taxonomy): domain Bacteria; phylum Actinomycetota; class Actinomycetes; order Actinomycetales; family Microbacteriaceae; genus Rathayibacter; species Rathayibacter toxicus. The sequence goes on along the minus strand of NZ_AUDF01000014.1, from coordinate 4,943 downwards.
TGTCTTGGCGTTTTTTACCGGACGGCGTCCACTCGGCGGGGCGAAGCAGCGCTTCGGACGCCACCTGCGCGGCGCCCCAACCGTGTCCCTCCAGTTCGAGGCGGAGGCGGTCATCGACGCTATAGAACAGCGGCGTCCACCCGTTGTCCCCGCAGTAGCGGAGGAACCCTGTCGTCACCTCCGGGCGATTGCGGTCGCGGCCAAAGGGCCCTCCGATCGTCACCGCGACCCCTGCTTCCACGCGAAAGGCGATTCCGGCGTCTAGGTTGGGTGCGAACCAGTACAAATTACCGGCCCACGTTGTCATAAAGGAGAAGGTGTCGCCTCCCCCCTGTTCGAGAACCTGTCGGGCACGCTGACGCTGCGCCGCCCCAGAGACCGAGGAGTGGCTTAAAAGTAGTCGCGCAGTAGCCCAGAGCACTGCCAGCGCAAACACGGTCGACGGCAGATACCAGAATATTTGCGCCCACGGCCCGTCCGGCAAGAAGGTGAAGATGTCAGGGGGAACATAGTTCGAGGGGATAAGTCGAAAAGGCAGCTCCGCGAGAATAGCGCTCGGGGAAGGACGCGGACTAAATTGCTGCGCCGCGAGAAGCTGGCCTGCGGCAGTGAAGATCAGCACCCCGATTGCAGTCGTTGCGAGCGTGGCGAGGTAGCGGCGACGAGACCTGTGCGCTGAAGAGACGCGAACGTGCCCTCGCAGAAGAAATAGTGTCAGCGCGGTCGCGAGAGGAATGATCGAGCTGAGAACGAGCCTAACAATGTGCTTTCCCGGGAGAGAACTTACGACAGCTTCGTCAAGAGCTTCCAGGTTGGTCAGGGAGACCGAATTCGCCACAGTGGCGACTACCCCGACCAGCATCAGCATATTCAGGGCAATAGCGATCCAGAGTCCGGCCCGCCGTCCTCGCCAGATACCCCAGGCTGCCAGGAGGGCAACAGCAATCGGCGCGAGATCGACAAAATCGGTCGCCGAAGTCTGCCTGACGAGCCCTTCTAACTCCGTGCATCCGAGAGCGGTGGAGTATGTCGATATGCAGGGCAGTCCACCGTCGGTCAAATAAATATCATTCCTGCTGAAGATAAAACTCAGAGAAAGTAGCCCTTCTTTGGATCCAAATTGCGACAAAATGGCGGGGCCAACTGAGCCCGCTGCGACGATTGCGGCCAGAAGAACCCTGATTTCGTGATGTGAACTGCGGATCACAGTAAACCCTGGGCGTTTGCCACCGAGCAAAGGGCCCAGTGCTAATCCGATCAATACTCCGAATAGGAAGATCAGGTCTTCAGCCCGACCGGTGTACAGCACGAGCAGGAGCGTAAAAAACGTGGCGGAGACGCGCATTCGTCGTCGCCACAGCGTTCCGGTGAAAGAACTCATCGTCATTGCTGTGCAGAAAACGGCGGCCATGGGCGCGAGGGTGTAATACGCCTCCGCCGTGACGGTAAACGTCGGCAGGTAACGCTGCTCGAGAAAACTGACCGACACTCCTGCGATCGAGGCGGCTGCGCCACCACCGAGGTAGGCGATGGCGGTGCGGACACTGCCCATCAGGTGCTCGGCGCTGCCGACGACGATCAGGAGCAGGGGTACTAAGAGGGCGAGCTCGGCTCCATCGTTCACGGCCAGCAGTGAGGTGACGGGAGTCCACCAACGCCCTTGCTGAAACAGCTGTTCGTCATCGCTGGTCAGTATGTCCCAGCCCCAGTCGGAACTCGTCTCAATAAAGGCGGCCAGACTGATGGTCACGGTGAGTGCGCAGATCGCGATGGCGAAGGGATGGGCACGCACTCCGCTGGTGATGATAGTGAGTACAAGGCGTGGATTGAAGCGAGCCATCAGACGTGCGAGCGCGACGCCGGGACGTCCGCCGATGTTCACGCGTGCGGGACGGCGAGCGGTAGCGCCGATGATGTTCGTTGCGACGCGATCAGGTTGGTGGTAGCAGGGGAGCGCCGCCCTGACAAAAGGCAGCGGTCAGCTGCTGCGTGAGTGAACATGGCGGTCCTTCCGGGGGCTGTGAGCGCCGAATAGGGGAGACGATTTTTTAAGGGGAGGAATGACGATTTGCTGAGTTGGCGCGAAGCGTGGAGTGGGTTCGTGAAGTTTTTTATTCTATCGTAATGGCGTTCTCGGTGTGGGTGTCGTGGTTGCTTCGTCGCTGTGGTGTAGTGGTGGCGGCGCCGATGTCGCAGCGATTGGCGTTGTGCAAGTTTGGACCCATAGTGGTGGACGCTTCCCGGAAAGGCTATCCGTTCTGTTGTCGTCAGATTTCCGGTCAGGTAGGGCGATTCCGTCGCCCACCCCGAATCCGCACCCAGAGTAAAGACGAAACGCATCAGTTTCGCGTTCCGAAAATAGCCACATTAAAGATTCCCTTATTCTCCCGCACGAGAAGTCCATACCCCGATAATGACGCGCGCGAATCAGGCGTTATTGGGTGCGATGTGGCGAAATGGCGGAGAAAAGGGTCGCAAGAATGACTGGTCTGCATGGGGTGGACGTCATTTCTTTGCATGAAGCTGTTTCTGCTGAATCCGCTGTCGATCGCGTCTCTCCTGGAGGAACACGCATGAGCCTGGGCGATTTTGGGTGAAGAACATGGGGATCTCGGTTCGGTTCCCGGCGCCCATGATCAGGTCGTCTTCCCTCTGCCCGGATACGGCGCTGTCGTTGGCGTCGCCGGGATGATCCGGAGCCGGTCGCCGCCTAAAACATGGCGACTTTTGCTGTCATGTCCCGGTAGCCGTCATGACCACCATGACGAGCGATCTCGCGATGTGTGACCAACGCGTCACTCCCCAACCCAGCAGCGGTCCCACGCCCCGACCAGCCACCGCAATTTTTCTTCCCGCACCCTCACATTCACCACAGTCTCGCGCAACATCCGACTAGCGTGACGTGCCTAACTCACGATGAGGCGCTCCCCGCCAGAAACCGCCCTGTGTGTAAATTCAGCTTATTGACCGATTCTTAGGTGGAATATCAGGTGTATTTCCTTGCGTCAGTGGCAGAGTTTTTCTGCGCGGTCACGGTGTGCTCGGTTAAGCGAGCAGGATCGCGAGAGAATCTGGGTGTGAGGGGGATGACGGGTATTTAGCCTGGCAGTCAGGAGAAAAAATGTATTTTTCTCTGTGACTAGATGTGCGTTCATAAATGAGTTCTTTTTATTGAAGGATGTTTGATGAAAAATTGGCTAAAAAAAGCCACTGCATGTGGTGCTTTGATTGCGGCGGCAATCGCGTCGAGCACGTCGGCGCAAGCAGTTGTCCCGGATCGCATCAACCATGTTCTGGTTGCCGGCTCCTATATTAGTTCGAAAGGCTTGGCGTGTACTATCGGTGTGGTTCTTGAGAAAAAACGTTCTTTTCTAGAATTCAGTGAATACCAAAAAAATATGCGTTATGCAGTCACGGCTGCGCACTGCACAGAAAATGGAGCGGTGATTCTCGGAGAGAACCGATCGCCTATAGGCAAGACCATCGCAATCGAACATCCCTACGACACAGCCTTGATCGAGCTTTACCCAATCTCGTCGAGCTCGTGTGACTGGATAAGTCCGATCACCGGCGGAGGGCCGCACTGTGTTCCCGTCACGAATTATCGGCCGCGAGCGGCCGGTCGAGTTTACTTAAAGCGAGAGGGCGCTGATAAGACGGTTCCGATGGTGGGGCCAGGATCTCCCGCCCGAGGCTCGCAGCTTTGTGTTTCTGGGATGATGACGGGACTCAATTGTTCTTACTCTGATGCGCCACTGCCGGAGATATGGCGCCCTACCCTAGGGGACAGTAAGGCGGGTCATACTAAGCGTGCAAGTATTCAACAAGGTGATTCAGGTGGCCCAGTCACTAATGTAAACGGCCTCTTTTATGGAATTATCACAGGTATGAGCCTGCCAGGTAGTCCGGTGGTTAATATGATGGCTTATACTCCTGCCCAAATAATTTTCAAAGAATACCCCGAGTATGTACTCGCCCCAAGTGGATGGTGAACGTCGTCGAATGACTCCGCCCAGTCGTAAAATTCTGTGAGGTTCTCTGAAAGGACGAGATTCTCGCTGCGGCAAGGAATCTCGTCCTTTCGGATGCTCGTTTCGCGAAATGATAAGTGGCGTGATGGCATGCAATTTTTTATTTGCGCCGCAACCCATGGATGGTGGGAGTCACACTGCCGCGTGGCGAGACGATTTGTTCGTTCTCCTCAGGTGCGATTCGTTTTCGCCGGCTGTTCGTCAATCAGCGAAGACAGAAGTCGTGCTGGTGATGTCGGCTGTTGATCGCCTTCCGGTCGGCGACGTCGTGAAAAAGGGTTACCTGCTTTACTGTGCCTGTTGCTTTCGTAGGTCTTTCCGCCGAAGCGCGCCCATGCTGACCTCCGACTGTTTTTTTGTGAACAGTTGAAGAATCCGATTCTTATGGAGGTAAGGCTCCGTTGTGTGGTGGCGACGGGTAAGGCGGATGTTGGTGTGAAGTGTGTGCCGTAGTGGTCTGATACTCCCGATATTTCTTGTCATGGCAGGAGTGAAGAGTGGGAGGAAGAGGCGCGTGTCATGCTGGCTCAGCGGTTGGCTTGACGACATAACGGAACGTGGTTGTGGGCGATGGACGAGAGCTACGAGGCAGAGGCGGCCGTAAGCCCATCTCCGTAGATTTGTGATGACATGGCGGGCGGTTGCCTGGGGGTGTTAGTTCGTTGTTGGTGTGCCGATGTGGATGCCGGTGATGCGTCCGTTTTGGATGAGGAAGCCGCGGCCGGGCGGGTATTCGGCGCGTGTGGCGTGGGTGAAGGGGGTGGTGAAGAGGCTGGGGGTGTCGTTGGCGTCTGGTTGGAGTGCGAGTGCCCAGCGTGCTCCGCGGAGTGGGGTGGCGAGTTCCCAGTTTGTGCTGAGGGTGGCGTTCTCGCCTTCGACGATAGTTGTGAGTTCGCTGCGGCGGAGAAGTTT
>NZ_AUDF01000013.1 GCF_000425325.1 Rathayibacter toxicus DSM 7488 | reverse complement strand
CCAGCTTCGAGATGAGATTTCCATCCCTTCGGGGGAGAGGCTCCCAGCCAGACGACTGGGTTGATAGGCCGGATGTGGAAGACAGGACTAAAGACTGTTGAAGCTGACCGGTACTAATAAGCCGATAACTTGATAATCACTACACTCATACTGTTGTAAAGGCTGGTAGGAGTGGCTTAGGATTGTTCGCGTCCACTTTGTGGTTCCCAGAAAACGGGCGCCCATTCCCCCCGCCACAGGGGTGGATGCTAATTGAATACACGCATGACGTGTAACCCCAAGATTTGGCCACTATCCCTGACGGGGTGTGTGTGTCTCCACGGGTTACGGCGGCTATAGCGAGAGGGAAACGCCCGGTCACATTCCGAACCCGGAAGCTAAGACTCTCAGCGCCGATGGTACTGCAGGGGAGACCCTGTGGGAGAGTAGGACACCGCCGGACACTTTTCATGATGGCCATCCAGACACACTGGATGGCCATCACACGTTAACCACCAACCACGAATCCCGAACTCCCGCGATTTACTGCCCAAACCGGGTTAGGGTAATGCAACACCCGAACCCACCCCCGACATACGGTCGGGTTAACTCCACAGTGCAGTACGACACACATCATCACGATAGGCGAAGAACGCATGGACGACGCAGCATCCGACCGCAACGGCCAGCGGCCTGAGCAGCGTAATTCTCGGTCTCGTGATAGCGGAAATTCCGGTCCTTCAAGTCCCTCTCAAGGAGATCATGGGCGCAGTGCTGGTCCTCGCGACCGTTATTCGAGACCGCATCGCACCGACCGTAGGGTGAGTCGGGAGACTGAACGCGGAGCGACGGGCACCGGCGATTGGCGCTCGTCACATGAACAGAATGATGGTCAGCGTCGCGACCGCATGCCGCGTGAGCGTCCACGTTCCGAGAGCACAAGCGTTGGTAGCCAGCGCGCTAGTTCCCGTGAGCGTTTTTCTGGTCGTGGTAAAGGGAGGGTCGAGCCCGAGTTGTCGGCCCAGGAGCAAGAACGGCGCTCCCTCCACTCGGTGCGTCCTCGTCACGACGACCCCGACCTTCCGGATGACGTACAGGCAAAAGATCTTGACCGTGTCTCCCGTAACGAGCTGCGCACACTTTCCAAAGACAATGCCGAGTGGGTGGCGCGGCATCTTGTGATGGCCGGTCGCTTGCTTGACGAGGACCCGCAGCTGGCCCACCGTCATGTGTTGTCGGCGGCCCGTCGTGCCGGACGGATCGCGGTCGTGCGGGAGTCGCTTGCCATCTCGGCCTATGCAGTCGGCGACTTCGCATTGGCGCTTCGCGAACTGCGCACGTTCCGTCGCATCTCCGGATCGGACGAATATGTTCCGCTCATGGTGGACAGTGAACGTGGAATCGGTAGACCAGATAAGGCGCTTGAACTCGGTCGGTCAGTTGACCGCGGCACTCTCAGCGTAGGCTCCCGGGTGTCGCTCGCTATTGCCATGTCAGGGGCGCGGCTCGATCTAGGGCAGAGTGAACTCGCCCTGATGGAACTGGAGATTCCGCAGCTGAATCCCGATCGCGCTTTTTCGTACTCCTCGGCCCTGTTCTCCGCGTATGCGCTGGTGCTCGAAGAACTTGGACGAGGAGAGGAGGCTGCCCAGTGGCAACGCCGTGCCGATATCGCCGAGAGCGCGGTTTCTGCGGTGGCGGCCGAGGATGCCGATGAGATCATCGAAGTCCTCGAAGAGGAGTATGCGCAGCCGCGTTCCGCTCTTGCGCTCGACCCACGAGAAGCCTCCGCGCAGGAGGTTGTCCACGGTACCTCTGCCTCCCCGCAGACCCCGGCCTCACCGGAGGACGCTGATGTTGCGGCGCAGCAGCACGAAAGCTGAACCCACTCCGCTCGATGGTCGCGACGCTCTTCTCGTCGACCTTGACGGCGTTGTCTATCGAGGTGCCGAGGCTATCCCGTTCGCGGTGAAGAGTCTTGTGTGCGCGAGCGAATCGCTCCGAGTCGGTTACATTACGAATAACGCCTCCCGTACCGATATTTCCGTGGCGGGTCACCTCACGACGCTCGGTCTTGCGGCCAGACCCGAGGACGTGGTCACCTCGCCGCAGGCGGCCGCCGTTCTGCTCGCCGATATGGTGTCGGCCGGCTCGACCGTGCTGGTCGTCGGCGGTGAGGGGCTGAGCAGGGAACTTGAACGGGGTGGTTTCAGGGTAACGCGCAGTGCGGAGGATTCACCGGCGGCCGTCGTTCAGGGTTTCGCTCCCACTGTCGGGTGGGAGCAGCTCGCCGAAGCGTCCTTTGCGCTGCACACGGGCATCCCGTGGATCGCGACCAACACCGACTGGACGATCCCGGTGGAACGTGGGATTGCACCGGGTAACGGCACACTTGTATCAGCGGTGCACACCGCGGTTGGCCGCCTCCCGGTCGTAGCGGGTAAACCGGAGCGCGCTATTTTCGACACGGCGACCGCGCGTTTTGGCTCGACGAATCCTTTGGTCCTTGGTGACCGCCTCGACACGGATATTGCCGGTGCTCTCGCTGCAGGTCTTGACAGCGCCCACGTTCTCACCGGCGTTGATCGCGCCAAGCAGCTACTTGCAGCCGACGCGAAGCAACGTCCGCGATATATCTTCCGCGATTTGCGTGATCTGCACCTTCCCTACCCAGCGACGACGGTCGCGAAAAACGGGACGCACTCCGTACGTTCAGCCAGGGTGCGGCTCGAGGGGAACACTGTGGTCATCCTTCAGACCGGCGATGACGAGACCGATCTGCTCCGTGCCGCCTGCTCGGTGATCTGGAGTTCGGGGCGCGCTATCTACGGTCTCACGGTGCCGGAGTTGCTCTACCTCGATCGGCCGTGATGTGCTCGGCCGGTTCTTGCGGTAATAGCGCCATTCGAGGCATATGGCGAGGCCGCGAAGGCAGGCAAGAGAAGGCGATACAGCTTGTTCGAGAGCGTGCAGACCAGAGAAATGCTGTTCCTACAGCATGTTTTTCGTCAGCGGTAGACGGCCCATTCGTTTTTTGCGAGGACTGTGGGGGTCCCCTCGATATCGACCAACCAGCCTGCATCGTCGCGCTTGAGGTAGCGTCCCTGGACAATCTCGGGTGCCCAGCTTCCGTCGCGCGAGGAAATCCAACGGATGAAGCGGACGATTCCACCCCGGCGGAACAAGGTGCCATTGTGATCGCTCATGCGGAAATCCTCGTTGCTCGGGGTCGGGCTTGGGGTCGGGGAGAAGATGCGAGGATGCAGCCACAGTTTGGTCCGCGACCGTCTTCATCGTCGATCGTCAAGAGAAAACCCTCGCCTCGCCGGAACCGCGAGGTGATCACAGCGTGAAGATGGGCAAGCGCGCGGTCATCAAAACGGTGCACACTTTCGGGCCCGCCGTAGAGCAATCGTCCCATCACACCCTCCCTCGACACATCGCGCTGCTCCTCGGGGCAGCCGATGGCTTGACTCTACGTAATCGGTCAGCCGACGAGCTAATAGAAGAGGGGTACATTGCGTTTTTGGGATAGGCCCGCACGGTGTCCCGTGTCTGGACCGGAGCCCGTGGGCTGCTCCTGAGCTGAAGCAGCCCAGTCACGCGGACACTGCCGTTACCATGAAAAATCGGTGGCGAGAAAATCGCGCGCGAACGCCGGGTCGAATTCAGTACGTGAGGCGCTCAATCAGCTTGCGGTAACGTCCCGCGGTGCGTTCGACGATCTCAGGCGGGAGGGTGGGCGGTACGCCATGACCGTCCCAGTTGTCGGCGAGCCAGTCGCGCACGATCTGCTTGTCGAAGGACTGGCCACGATTGCCGACGTTATATGCCTCCGCATCCCAGTAGCGCGAGGAGTCGCTGGTGAGCGCTTCGTCGCCGAGAGTGATTGCTCCGCTTGCGGGGTCGATGCCGAACTCGAACTTGGTGTCGGCAAGGAGAACCCCGCGGTCACGAGCGATGGTGGCGGCCTCGGTGTACACCCGTAGCGACAGGGTGCGCAACGCTTCCGCTGCTTCATGCCCAATGATCTCGATCGTACGTTCGAAGCTGATGTTCTCGTCGTGATCGCCCTGGGGAGCCTTCCAGGCGGGCGTGTAGATCGGCTTGGGCAGACGATCACCGTCGGCGAGGCCCTTGGGCAGAGCAAGGCCGCAGACTGAGCCGGTTGTGCGGTACTCCTTCCAGCCGCTCCCCGACAGATAACCGCGGACAACGCATTCGATAGGGAACATATCGAGCGGTTTGACGAGCATGGCACGTCCACGCACCGCCTCCGGGATCTCGCCGTCGATGAGGTGATGAGGTATATCGGCAAGCTGCCCGAACCACCACAGCGAGAGGGTCGTCAACAGCTCGCCTTTGCCGGGGATACCGGGTTCAAGAACGTGGTCGTAGGCGCTCACTCGATCGCTGGCGACGATGAGGATCCGATCCGCGCCCAGCGCAGAGTTGACATGGTCGGGGGTGTACAGGTCACGGACTTTGCCGGAATAGGCATGTTGCCAGCCGGGGAGTGCCGCTGTGGTGTTGAAGGACAGAGAGTCGTCGCGGTTCACCCGCCTATTCTCTCGGATCGATGCAGACCCACGACAGAAAACGAGCCGGTTCCCCTACATTCCACCGGCCGTGGAGTTCCCGTGATTGTGATGACCACCGTCACATCGGAATGTGTGAGAGGTATCTTCACGCAGCGTGGTGCTCGAACCGCAGGATGGGCCGGGTGTTCGCCACCAGTCACTCTCCACCGCGCCGATTGCGGTCGGTCGGTGTCCTCCGGGGAAGCGCAGACACAAGAAACGGCTCCGTAGGGTGATGGGAAGACGCGGTTTTCGGCTTAAAACAGGGCGGGTAGCACCGGCCGTGTCGTCGGTAAACCCCCTGATTATACCGCGATTAAGTATGTACTGTGAAATAACGATGTCGTGCAGTCTAAGCCGAAGGAAGATTGGCTCGATGGCATCGGAGGGGACGGTGCGCAATGGGCTGTAATCATCCATTTTGGGTGCGGCGGGCCCGAAAGGAGCCGCAGTGCGCGGTCGTGCGGGGGCGGGTTTTCGAAATTGGCACTCCTGATGAGCAGGACGGCACCGTGCTTTTGACCGTGTGGGAAAAAGGCCAGCCCATCGGATACATTCTGCCCACTGATCCGCCTTGCTATCGTTCATGTGTACCCGGGACACCGAATTCCACGAAGCGCCTAGACAGCGTCGAAGACCTGATTGAGATCCTTTCGCAGCCGCAAACATCAATATCACGAAGCTAATTATCGAAGGGCGCCCGAAAGATTTTTTCATTGTTGGCGCCCCTTTTTTCGGGCGAGCGTGTCTCATCTGAGTTATCGACTACTCTTGTTTTTCCTCTCTTTCTCGCGGTCTCGGTCAACTCGATGATTGACTGTATTCATTTTCTAGTTCGCTGGAGAAATGAAGGCATGGTGCCAAGCTATGAATAGCCAGTGCGTGTAGTAAGGACGTGCACGATGTAGTGCCATTAAATAGTGCGCAGCGATGAGCGCGCCGCAGACGAAGCCTCCGAAAAGACCATGTTTTGAGCTATTTTTTGGCGAGAGCGGCGTCAAGGTATGCGCGGAAGCGGTCGACAGGTGGCGCTCCCGAAACGGCAGTGCCACCGGCGACGAAGAACGGCACGCTGTTCACGCCGAGGTTGTGGGCGGCGAGAGTATCGGTTTTCACTGCGGCGAGCAGTTCCGGGTCGGTGAGGTCGGCCTCGAACCGGGCGAGGTCGGGAACGCCCGCGGCGCGGGCGAAGGCGACCAGCTTCTCGCGCGGCAGATCGGGATGGCCTGACGGTGGCGCTGCCGCGAAGACGGTGCGGAGATAGTCGGGGTATTTGCCCTGTCGGCCGGCAGCGCGAGCGGCGACTGACGCTTGCTCGGACTGCTCCCCAAAGAACGCCACATCGTGCATTTCAGTACGTATCTTGCCGCTGTCGATGTATTCCCGTTCGATCGTCGGTAGCGTCTCGCGCCCGAATTGAGCGCAGAATGGGCAGCGCAGGTCGGCCCACTCGATGAGGACGAGCGGCGCATCCACGGGTCCGACTGCGGCAGGGTCCTGGGGGTCGCGGCGCTCGAGAACGGGCTTGGTGACGGTGGAGGGTGACGCCTGTGGCTCGGCGGCACCGCCTCCCGAAGTTCCCTGCCCGAGGGCCACCACTCCGAGGAACAGCGTGACGGCTACGAGAATCACCGCGATGACCCGGAAACGGCGGAGCGTGGCTTGGGCCATAGCGAGAGGAGACCGGGAACTACTCATCGTATTCAGACATCCTGACGCTGTTCCTCGGGTTCGGGAAGGATGACGAGTTCGCCGTGCATACTCGCCAGGCTCAACATTTGCTCGATCCACGCTCGATTAAGTTTGGGCTGGTGTGACTCAGCGAAACGGAAGTGCAGCGGCACCGCCGGATGCATCCAGAGAGAACTGCGGCCGTGCCCGGTGGAGGCATCTTCCACCCAGGACAACGAAAAAGATTCATTGCGGCGAAGCTTCGAGAGGACGGCGACTTTAAGGTGGGCGAGGACGCGCTCCTCGAAGTTGATCTCGAGGTTGTGCGGTCCGTAAACGAGCGTGGCCACGAGCCTCCTTTGTTCTGCGGGCCGCCCCGGCTGGGCGGATTGTGAGGACCGTTTCTGCCTTAATTCCTGGACACTCTCGGCGAGAAATCCGGATCCTCGGATCGCGATGAAAAATGCTCTCCCAATGAAACAGGACGGAGTACAGAATACCTCAGCGGGAGGCAGAGAAAAAATCTGCCACGAGAGAGAGTGACTCATTCCGCACGCGGGAACGATCCTCGATAGGGGTTTGCTTTCCGTCGCCTTTCTTCACCTCGGATCGGACAACTGCGAGATATTCTCTTTGCCTTGACGAAACGGAATGTCCACGCGCTGAGGTGATCGGACTCATCCGGCATGTGCAATTGCGCGCTCTCGAGCGGATCCGCCGAGCGCTGAGAAGCGCACTCACCACGCTCCATGGGTGAGCACAAGCCGGTATAGCCCGGCTCGCTCGACTCGCCAGCTCGCAGGCGACACCGCGCGTAGCTCAGCTGCCGTGTAGCTCCTCCGCACCGAAAGTAAGCCGTCGTGATGCAGGAACGAGCTAGCTGCGATGGGCCGCGTTGCAATCAAGAACGCGGTATAGGCCAGCCGCGAGCGCTCAATATCGTTGTGAAGAGCGCGCGGAGCAAGCTGCTCACTGTCGTGAAGGAGGGAATGCAACGCCGGTGCCGAGAGGTGGTGCAGCAGGTGGTTAGAGACGACAAGATCGAACTGCGCTCCTTCGGTGACCAGTTCCGTGCTGCTCGCGCTGCGGAACTCGACGCCGGGCGGAGCGGGCGTCGCACTCGCAAACGTCAGGGCGCGATCGTCGGGATCGATGGCGGTGATAGTGAGCTGTAAGCCGTCGTCGTGCGCCCAGCCTGCAAGCGAACGGGCGAGATCACCGCCTCCTGAGCCGATATCGAGCAACCGAAGCGACTGGGTTGTCAGCAGCGGGCGCAGTCGCTCACGATAAAGGCCGCGCCAGCCTGAGACGAGACGGTTGATAACGGCGAAACGAGCGTAGGTTGCGTTGAGCAAGGTGCGATCACACTCCGGGTCGTCCATGAACTCACGCAGCGACAACTCGCGGTGGCGGAGGTCGGGGAAAAGCGGCGCCCGCCGACTCATCCTTCGCCTCGTTGAGTCAACAGCGCCAGCTCAACCGTGAGCCCAGGGCCGAACGCCATGGCACCGATCCGTTCGCCGTCGCGTGCTGCACCGCGCAGTAGGTTTCGCAGGATGAACAGGATGGTCGCACTCGACATGTTGCCGTGGTTCCGCAGCACCTCCCTGGAGGGGTGCAGCTGCTCGTCGTCGAGACCTAGGGCGACCTGCACCTTGTCCAGGATGCTCCTGCCGCCAGGATGGATCGCCCAGCGTGCGATATCGCCGACACCGAGGGAGGTCGTGGCGAGAAGCTGGTCGAGTGCCCCGCCGATGTTCACGCCAATGAGGGAGGGAACGTAGGTACTCAATCGCATAGTGAAGCCGTGGTCACCGATCGTCCAGGCCATGTCGTTTTCGCCTTCATCGATGAGCGTTGAGGTGAGCGCATCGAACTCGAGTACCGGGGTTCCCGGTACAGGCTCACGGGCCGTCACGACGGCGGCCGCGCCGCCGTCGGCAAAGACGGAGGTGGCAACGATTTGCTCGGGGTCATTCGAGCTGGTCAGGTGGATGGTGCAGAGTTCAACGGCCACGACAAGGACGACCGCTTCATGGTCGGCCTCGCAGAATTGGCGGGCTGCGCGCAGAGCGGGGAAGGCTCCATAGCAGCCCATGAAACCGACGTGAAGACGCTGGGTTGAGTGAGCGAGACCGAGGTGGCGTACGAGCTGATAGTCCGGACCCGGGGCGTAAAAGCCGGTACAGGAGACGGTGACGACATGAGTGACCTCGGCAGCGGTCAGAGACGCGGCATCAAGCGCCAGCCGTGCCGCTGTGGTGAAGAGTTCGGGAGCACAAGCGGTATACACCGCGTTGCGTGCGGCCGTACCCGGATCGAGGACGCGCTGCGTCGCGGCATCATAAAAAATGCTTACCCCTTCATGTTTGCGGCAATCCAGTTCGTCGACGACCGTGGCGCGGCTAGTGATACCGGACGCGTCAAATGCCGCCCCGATGAGGCGGGAACCGAGACGAGTAATACCGGGCTGATTCGCAAACAGATCGCGTATCTCCGACTGGCGCAGGAGGGTGCCCGGCATGGCAGTCTCGATACTGCGGATATGTGTCCTCATCCGCCGGATCCTGTCACTGGTTCGTGGGGGTATGCCACACCCCGGAGGGGGGTCAGAGGATCGGCTTTCCGCCGGTAACGGCGATCGTGGATCCACTCATGTAGCTTGCGTCATCGGAGGCGAGGAGCACGTAGGCGTGGGCGACTTCGGCGGGCTGGCCGGGGCGACCGAGCGGAACTTGCTCGCCGAATGTCGCGACAGCCTCCGGTTGCATGGTGGAGGGTATCAGCGGTGTCCAGATTGGTCCGGGGGCTACCGCGTTGGCGCGGATGCCCTTTTCGCCGAGCACCTGCGCGAACGAGCCGGTGAGGTTGAGGATCGCCGCTTTCGTCGCCGCATAGGGAAGCAGCTGAGAACTCGGCTGGTCGGACTGTACTGAACTCGTTGCGATGATGGAGGCGCCCGCCTCCAGATGCGGTAGGGCGGCTTTGACGAGATGAAAGTAGGCGCTGAGATTGGTTGCGATGGTGCGGTCCCACTCCTCGTCGGGGATGTCGGTGACCTCCTGATAGGTCATCTGAAATGCGGCGTTACTGACGATCACTTCGAGGTGGCCGAGCGCGTTGACCGTCTCAGTGATAAGTGAGCGACAGTGCCTGGGATCGCGCAGATCGCCGGGGAGCAGCAGTGCTTCGCGCCCTGCATCCCGTACCCACCTAGCCGTGTCCTCGGCGTCTTCGTGTTCACAAAGGTACGAGATTGCGACGTCGGCGCCCTCGCGAGCGAAGGCGAGGGCAACGGCTTTGCCGATGCCGCTATCGGCGCCGGTGATAAGGGCCACTTTTCCGTTGAGGCGGTTGGCGCCTCGGTAGCTGGTCTCGCCATGATCCGCTTTCGGGGTCAGTGCCGTCTCGGTGCCAGGCGGGGTCTGCTGGGGTGACTCCGGCGTCATGATTGTCCCTCTCGTCGCGGTGACTCCATGCAAGCGGGTCGCCCGTGGTGGATGCAGGGGGTTGACGGGCAGAGGACTCCAAGCGGGAGCGCCGGTCCTACCGATAGTCGATGCGCCGACGCGTGCGAAGTCGGCCCTCCAGGAGAACTCTTTTTGTAAAAGCGTATGGCCGGAGGAGCGCCGCAGCGACGCTCCTCCGGCCATGCCATGCTCCGATATAGAGGATCTCTATTTCGAGATCACGAGCAGCTAATTGTCGGCTTCTTGATGACGATATTGTGATTTGAGACTTGCTCTGACGTCAGTCGTGACAGCCGGATTGTGTAACGGAAATAAATCGTCCCGTCCTGGGACGCCGTATAGCTGGAGTTGGCCGCGGTCGACGTTCCGGTGTTGGGGTCGAGGTACTTAGCGTCGCCTCCGGCGTTGCCGTCTGTGGAGGCGGTGTAGACCCGCGTCCCAGCGATCGAGACGTCATAAGCCACGTAGGAGACGCCGCTAGCCGCTCCGTTAGCATAGGCACTCCAATTGAAGGTATAAGTGTGTCCGGCGACGACCTTCACGGGGAATTCGAGGTAATAGCTGAGCGAACCACTTTGGGTCGCGTCCTTCGTGTTCTGCCATTCGGTGTCGTCTGTTGACCAACCGTATGAGCCGGTTCCACTCGTATCGCCGTTGAAGCCTGCCGGTGCCGTCCAGTCTGAGTCGGGCGGAACAGTCGGGCAGGTGAAGGCGGGTGACGCAGCGTGCGCCGCGGTCGCGAACGTCGCTGTAACGGCAGGAACGGACCAGGCCGCGCCCTGCACGAGCGTCCGCCGACCGACGCCGCTCTCGTGGGGAATGGACCATTCGTCGTCGGCTGGGATTAAGCGGGTGATCGGGTTGAGCTGATTCTTCATCGGCGTCTCCTTCAGAGATATCGTGGACGGCTTACATTCCACTCGGCTCGTGGGCTCTGGAGAAGCATCAGACGCCGAACCGTAGAGATTTCGGTCATAAGTGGTAGACAATCGAGCGCTTCGATGGCGGATGTTAGGGCGAGTCGAATGACCTGGTATACATTCCAACGGTCGACAAGGATTATCCGGCCGTTCTGAACTCTCTTTCGTGAAAGTAATTACGATGCGCGCATTCTCCGAACCTAAGCTAGAGAGTGGTATTGCGCTTGTCGGAATTCCGGCTGCCGAATGGATGAGGGAAAAAGGGTGTGAAGTCGTAGCAGCGCAGGAAGGGCTGCGTCTTTTTTCCGACGTCTTGTTCCTCGACGGTCTCTCCCTCGGCCGCTTTTATCACAATGCTCGAGAAGTGGTGCGGCATGCTGGTTCTGACGAGGGGGGAGCCGTGCTCATCGTTCTCGATGGCGAGGTCGATGTGGTGGACGAGGCAGCCACAGTGAGAGTCGGGAAAGGGCATGGGCTCGTGCTCCGGGGAGGGCGGCCAATCAGGCTGTTGAGCGGAAACCCTTATGGATTGGTCGAGCTGCGACTAAGTCCTCACAGGGGAGTTGTGATTCGCGACGGAATCTCGCTGGTCCCGATCGTCGCGGAAAGCGCCTCCTTGCGTCTGTTGCTGGCGGTCAGCAGCGTGATCCTCAACGTCGCCGGATCAGTGCCAGAGGACGGCTGGGCTTCGACGGGTGACGTGCTCCGTGCAGCAGTGGCCGGTGTGTTTGACGATGTCGCGAGGTCTGACAACTTCCGACGGCCGAGCAATCTCTTGGTTGATCGTGCTCGCCGTGTCATCGCCGCTCGCTCCTCCGATCAGGAGTTTAACGTCGCCTCCCTGACGGCACTTCTCGCCGTCTCGCCTGCGCTGCTGCATCGTTCCTTTGCCGTGCTCGGCACGACGCCACTGACCGAACTGCGACGATATCGACTCGAGACCGCGAAACGCCTACTCCGGGGGGGGGGGGGGCTCCTCGTCGGCTAGGGCACAAGAGGAGGCGGTCCGGTTGGCCGGCTTCCGATCGCTGCGCGCGTTTCGCAGTGCATCCCGAGGGCTCGACGATGAGCGCGGGAGCGCCTTCGGGATCATGAAGTAGGTCAGCGCAGGCTTCGCCCATCTCAGCATCGGAGTCACGACGCTCATCAACCGAATCAACGACGGCCCAGATCAGACCACCTAGCGCGCGACTACCTCAGCGATGTCGCGTCGATAGTGTCCGCGTTCCAGGTGGATGAGATCCAGCGCCCGGTAGGCCCTCTCCCGCGCCTGAGCGAAGGTGACCCCCCGCGCAACCACGTTCAGTACCCGTCCTCCTGTGGCGATAAAGCGACCATCGACCAGCTGGGTCGCAGCGTGGGCGATCGTGACTCCGGGAATTTCGCGTGCTGCCTCCAGACCGGTGATTGCTCGACCGGTGACCACGTTTTCGGGATACCCCTCGCTGGCGAGCACGACGGTTACCGCCACCTCCTCGGCGAAGGTGGGCCACGGCACGGCGGCGAGGGATCCGGTTGCCGCCGCGTGCAGCAGCACTGAAAGCGGGCAGGTGAGGCGCGGCAGCACGACCTGCGTCTCGGGGTCTCCGAAGCGTGCATTGAACTCGATGACGCGCAGTCCCGCTTCCGTGACGATGAGACCGCAGTATAGGAGCCCGACGAATGGTGTCCGCTCGCGTTCGAGCTGGCGGATGGTGGGGATGGCGACCGTGTCAACGACTTCATCGACGAAGGCACGCTCACTGGGCCAGCGTTCCGCCAGCCAGGGCAAAGGCGAGTAGGCGCCCATACCGCCGGTATTCGGGCCCTCGTCGTCGTCGTTGAGGCGTTTGAAATCGTGAGCCGGGGCGAGAGGGACAACGTTGTGCCCGTCGGAGAGAAGAAAGAGTGATACCTCGCGACCCGTAAGGAACTCCTCAATGAGGACGTCGCCCGATTGAAGCCAAAATTCGGCGTGTGCGATTGCGGCGCTGCGCGATTCGGTCACGAGTACCCCTTTACCGGCTGCGAGACCGTCTGCCTTGACAACGTAGGGGGCGCCGAACTCGTCAATCACGCGGGTAGCGTCCACGAGTGTGGAGACTCGGGTAGCCCGGCCGGTGGGGACGCGGGCCATATCCATCACACGTTTGGCAAAAGTTTTGGAACCCTCGAGAGCGGCGGCGGCGCGGTTCGGGCCGAAGGTAGCGACCCCGCGGTGGCGCAGTGCGTCGGCCACGCCGGCGACCAGCGGTGCCTCCGGACCGATGACGACCAGCTCGATGCCCTGTTCCACGGCGAAGTCGGTGACTAAGCGGGGACTGTTGGTGTCGAAGTGGATGACGTCGACATCCTGGGCAATACCGGCATTCCCGGGGGCGACGATAATCTCGTGCTGCTCGTGCTCCGCAAGGAGAGCGCTGACGATGGCGTGCTCACGGGCACCCGAACCGAGAACGAGGATTTTCATCCTGACAGAATAGGCCTGACGTGTCGAGCTCAGGGCGGGACCCGCCCTCCCTGAGCAAGGATGCCGCCTGCCTCGGCATCTGTCTCGGCGGAGGTTTGGCGTCCCTCGTGTCGGCTGCGGTGGGGCAGGAGAGAAATATGGTGAAGAGCACGATCGACGAGACGAGCGGTCGGGAGGCGGTACGCGTGGCGCTCGCCGACGATACCGACCGCAGCACGGTGGCGACAGCCGTGCGATTTCTTTTGCAGATCATGGCAGCGCGTGTCCCAGGCAGGAGCGTCGAGGTGCGAGTTCCACCGTTTGGGGCTGCGCAATGCTGTGGTGGACCTGGTCACACCCGCGGGACGCCTCCCAATGTCATCGAGATGGAAGCGGCGACCTGGTTGCTCCTTGCGACCGGAAAACTCTCCTGGAGCGAAGGCATCGCCAGCGGGCAGATTCATGCTTCTGGTGTCCGCGCCGATCTCAGCGCCGTTCTGCCGATCCTGGGCGAGCGCGACAGCGGGCAGGTAAACGTCTCGTGAAGCGAGACGGAGCAGTTCTGGGGAAACATTGACCTTGTGGTCGGCATGAGGTTTGCTGTGAGTATTCCCCTCATGCGGCCGGAGTTGTTTCCGGGTCAACGCTCGACGCTTGGAGTTATCCCCGGATGCGCAGCCCTGCTCCCCAACGATCCGGCTTGTCCCGAGTCTTCTCGGCCGCGGCGGTCGCGGCCGTCGCCGGAGCGGCTCTTTTGGCGTCCGTGCCTGCCGTGGCCGCCGAGAAAACGGTTATCGACGTCTACACGATGAATGACTTCCACGGTCGTCTGGAGGCGACCGCCGGGCCTTCGATCGCACAGAGCACCGCCGGTGCCGCCTCGCTTGCCTCAGCGTTCGCAACACTTAAGGAACACAATCCCGAGCATTCGATCCTCGTCTCGGCTGGCGACAATGTAGGCGCCTCGACCTTCACCTCGGCGGCTCAGGACGACCTACCGACCATCGACGCCCTCAATGAGATCGGGCTGAGCGCGACCGCTATCGGCAACCACGAGTTTGACAAAGGCCGCAAGGATCTCGATGAGAGAATCATTCCGCACGCCAATTACCGGCACATTTCGGCGAACCTGCTCGAGAAGAAGACGCACGGTCACGCCTACGCGCCCTCTTACGTCCAGGACTTCGATGGTGTCAGGGTTGGTTTTGTCGGCGCCGTAACCGAGGACCTTCCCTCTCTCATGAGCCCCGCCGGCATTGCGACGCTGGATGTCGCGCCGATTGTCGAATCGGTCACCGCCGAAGCCGCCCGCTTGCACGACGGCGTCGATGAAAGAACCGATGCCTCCGTGCCAGAAAATCAGAAGAACCTTGAAGCCGATGTGGTTATTGTCGTCGTGCACGAGGGTGCGATCTCGCCCGACGTGAGTTTCACCAACCCGGCCTCGGTGTTCGGGAGAATTGTGAACGGAGTCGGTTCTCGCGTCGATGCGGTCGTCTCCGGTCACACCCACCAGGCGTACAACAAGACGGTAACAGTGGGTGGGAAGACGCTGCCTGTTGTCCAGACCGGTAGCTATGGCACTTATCTCGGTCACCTCGAACTCACCGTTGACCCGGCGACGCGACGCCTCACCGCTATCACCTCAGACCTCGTCGATCTGCTCAAGCCGGTTCAGGCGAACGATTCGAAAGGTGTTGTTTCGACCAGCTATCAGCCAATTTATCCCGCTGATTCGACGTCAGTTGGCCGTAAGGTTGCTGCGCTGGTGAAAGACGCGGTCTCTTTTGCACGCGTCAGGGGAGCCGTCCCTGTGGGCACCGTCACCGCGGACATTCGGCGCGCCTCACAATCGTCCGGGCAGGAAAATCGCGGCGCGGAGTCCACCCTCGGCAACCTTGTTGCCGACGCGCAGCTGTGGGCGACCCGAGATCTCGGTACCCGGATTGCTTTCAGCAACCCTGGCAGCATCCGCGATGACATCACTTTCGCCTCGAGCTCCGACGACGACCCTCCCGGGACAGTCACCTACCGCGAGGCCGCAGTGGTGCAGCCTTTTGCCAATTCTCTTGTCGTCGAAACGCTCACCGGTGCCCAGGTCAGGACGCTACTGGAGGAACAGTGGCAGCCGGGCACGTCTCGCCCGCAGCTGCATCTCGGTATCTCAAGCGGTCTCTCCTACACCTATGACCCGGCGGCGGCAGGGCCGCACATCACGGGTATCTATCTCGACGGTGAACCGATCGGCGATGCGCAGAATCTGCGGGTTGTCACCAACGCCTTCCTCAGCGCCGGCGGCGACAACTTCACGGTGCTGCATGCCGGAACCGACAAAGCTGACTCCGGTCGTCGAGATCTCACCGCCGTGACGGACTACCTGGCTGCGTTCTCGCCGGTCTCACCCAATCCTGCTTCTCGTTCGATCGGCATCACCACGACCAGCTCAGCGGGGTCAGCGACGCTCTCCTATGAGCTGTCCTCCCTTGACGTCAACAACTCGCCTGTTCACGACGACGAAGTGCGGATGCTGATCGACGATCAGCAGGTTGCCACCGTCCCGATCGACCACAGCATTGTCGACAACACCGATGAGCAGGGTCGAGCAAGGGTGATTGCTTCCCTTGGCGATCTCACCCCCGGCGATCACAAGCTCGAATTCTTGTTGCCCACTACCGGAGTTTCGGTGCACTCGACGGTGACGGTTGCGGAGAATAATGGGGCAAATCCCGCTCTGCGGACGATCCCGCTTGTGATCACGACGACTCCGACGATGGCCGTTGGCGGCGCGGCGGATAAGCTCGCGGCAACCGGTATCGACGCGACGCCGACTTTTCTCGCTGGGGGTGTCGCGCTTGTACTCGGAGCGGGTATGGCGGCGGCAGGTCTGCTCCGTCGGGTCGGCTCGAAGTAGCTCGCTGTCACGGATTACCCTCGAGAGCTTCGAGCTGAGTTCGGTGTGACTCTTTGCTCGATCGGAGAAGCTTCTCCGGCGCGACGTCGCGCGAGACCGGGAGAGAATAGAGGCATGACCGATCCGCTCGACTCCTCGCCGCGCCTTGATGACGTCGAGATTCACCGCGAGGAAGTCCAGCTGCGCCGGTCGCCGCGGGTGTGGCGCATCCTTGCGCTGGGCTGCGGCATTGGCGCGATTATCGCGTGGGTGTTAGCTTTCGCGCTGCCCGCAACGGACGGTCTCTCGCAGGGACAGATTTTCGGTGTGAGTTTTCTGGTGTGTGTCACACTGTGCGGCGGATCGGCCGCCCTTGTCGTCGTCATACTTGAGCGTCTGGTCGGTCACCGCGTGGTGCGGACGACGGCTGAGCGCATCGTGTCGCGGGAGGGTGCAGACGCGGGTTCGTCCGGCGATCAGCAGGAGCCGGGTATCGATACTCGCGACGCTGAGCGCTAGTCGATCAGCTCAGCTGCGTGCGCTCGACCCAGTCGAGATACTCCGGTGTCACCGTGCCCGTGATGTAGTCGCCGGTGAAGCAGCTCATCTCGAGATCGGTGATGTCTGACCCCTCCAGAATTGCCGCTTTCATATCGTCGACTTTTTGGTAGATCAGGTGGTCGGCGCCGATGACGTCTGCGATGTCGGGGATGCGCCGACCGTGAGCGACGAGTTCCTTCCGCGAGGGCATATTGATCCCGTACACGTGCGGATAACGTACCGGTGGTGCGGCGGAGGCAAAGGTCACCGTGTTTGCGCCGGCAGCACGGGCCATGTCCACGATCTCTTGTGAGGTCGTGCCACGGACGATCGAGTCGTCGACAATCAAGACGTTTTTGCCCGCGAACTCACTCGACATGGCATTGAGCTTTTGCCGCACCGACTTTTTGCGGACCGCCTGCCCCGGCATGATGAAGGTTCGTCCGACATAACGGTTTTTATAAAAGCCCTCGCGGTACTCGATCCCCAGTTTCTGCGCGACCTGCATCGCGGCGGGGCGGGAGGAGTCGGGGATGGGCATCACGACATCGATTGCGCCGCTGGGGGTATGGTGCGCTATAGCGCCCGCCAAGCGGTCGCCCAAGCGTAAGCGTGCGTCGTAAACCGAGATCCCCGACATGATGGAGTCGGGCCGGGCGAGATAGACGTATTCAAAGGAGCACGGCACGAGCCGAGGTTGCTTCGCGCACTGGCGACTTGCCATGCGCCCATCAGGAGTGATGAAGATCGCCTCACCGGGCGCGACGTCCCGGACGATTTCGAAGCCTTGCGCCTCCAGCACGAGCGATTCAGAGGCGACTATCCACTCGTCCGGCGCGCCGACCGTGCTGCGACGCCCGACGATCAACGGGCGGATGCCGAACGGGTCGCGGAACGCGAGTAGCCCGTGCCCGGCGATCACCGCGATAGCCGCGTAGGAGCCTTCGACGCGCTCGTGCACCTTGGCGACCGCGTCGAAGACTTCGTCAGCGTCGAGGTCACGGCCGGAAAGGGAAGCCTGCAGTTCATTAGCAAGCACGTTGACCAACAGCTCTGTGTCGGAGGTGGTGTTGAGATGACGCCGGTCAACCGTGAAAAGCTCTTCGGTGAGTTCTCGAGTGTTCGTGAGATTGCCGTTATGGACGAGGATGATCCCGTAGGGCGCGTTCACGTAGAACGGCTGCGCCTCCTCCTCGCGCTCGGCGTTGCCCTTGGTGGCGTAACGGACGTGGCCGAGACCTACAGTGCCGAGGAGTGAACGCATGTCCCGGGTGCGGAAGGCCTCTCTCACCTGGCCCGTTGCCTTCTTAAGGTGCAGCGTGCTGCCGTCGGCGGTGGCGATACCAGTCGAGTCTTGGCCGCGATGCTGGAGAAGCGAGAGACTGTCATAGATGGACTGGTTAACCGGTCCGGAGGAGACGATTCCAACGATTCCGCACATGCCGGAGAGCTCCCAAGGGGATCGCAGAGGGGGGATGACGTTCCATCCTGTCATGCGGAAGGTACATCCGCTAACGGGGCGGTTCTGTGGTGCGTCACCGCCGCACGGTGCGGGCAGTCGGTAGGGTCGTATCCTGTGACGAACGAGACGGCAGATAGTTACGCCCGCGCAGGAGTCAATACAGCGGCAGGTGATCGTGCCGTCGAGTTAATGAAGTCGGCAGTGTCGGCAACGCATGATCGCCACGTGCGTGGCGGTGTTGGTGGCTTCGCGGGACTGTATGACGTGTCGTTCCTTAAGAACTTCCGTGCGCCCCTGTTGGCAACGTCGACCGATGGTGTTGGTACCAAGGTTGCTTTAGCACAGGCCGTCGACAAACATGACACTATTGGCCAGGATCTCGTGGGCATGGTCGTCGACGACATTGTCGTAGTGGGCGCTCGGCCCCTTTTCATGACCGATTACATTGCGTGCGGCACGGTAATTCCCACGCGGATTGCCGACATTGTGGCCGGTATTGCGCGAGCATGTTCGGCCACGGGGACTGCGCTCGTCGGAGGCGAAACTGCCGAGCATCCTGGCCTGCTCGGACCCGATGACTACGACTTGGCGGGGGCCGCAGTGGGTGCCGTTGAATCCGACCGAGTGCGCGGTGCCGAACAGGTACTCGACGGTGATCTCGTGATCGCGATGGCCTCCTCGGGGCTGCACTCGAACGGTTACTCGCTGGTGCGGCACATCCTCGCCGAGCGTGGCATCGCCTTGACCGACCATTCCGTCGAGCTGGGTGGTGTGGTCGGTGAGGTATTGCTCGAGCCGACCCGGCTCTATACCCGGCCGCTGCTTGATGTGTTGGAGGATCCGGTCCTGGGCTCGGCAGTGCACTCGATTAGCCATGTCACCGGAGGCGGCATCGCGGCGAATCTCGCGCGGGTACTGCCCCGAGGCGCCTGGGTCGAGATCGATCGCGCGAGCTGGAGTCCATCCGAGATCTTCCGAGTGCTTGCCGCGCTGTCGGGCGCCTCCCTCGAGAGCACAGAGGGAACCTGGAATCTGGGGATCGGGATGTTCGCGGTAGTTGCCGACGATGCTGTGTCCGCGATAATTGCGAGGTTGGCAGGCTTCGGAGTGCCGTCCTGGGTGGCGGGCCGGGTGTCGACCGAAGCGAGACCCGGTGACGGATTCGAGCAGGGCACTAAAGGCGTTGACGGGGGCGCAGTGCGTCTTGTTGGCGCGTATGCCGCGTAAGCAAATAGTGCAGCGAACGCCGCTTTGACGCTCGCTTGCTCACGCCCGCTTGTGGTGTGGCTCTTCGACGAGGCTGGAGTCGTCGCCCTCGTCGTCAACGTCGATCCATTTCGAGTAGTCCGGCTCGTCCGGATGGCTGAGTTCGCGCTCAAGCGCGCTGTAATCAACCGCCGGGCTGAATGACTTCAGCTCGCGGGCAATCTTGGTATTTTTCGCCTTTTGACGGCCGCGCCCCATGGGTGACCCCCTCACGATGACAGGCCAGACGGACAGGGCGCCGACTGGGGAAAAGAGCTGACAGGGAAAGATGAAATCTAGGCGGTAGCTTAGCAGACGGGGCACCGGCCGCCCTGGGCTTGCTTCAACTGGAAGCAAACACGCCGCCGACCACGTCAGGAGCACCGTGAACAGCGTAGGTGCTCCGTATTCCGTCGTTGTTGTCGGTGCGGGCCAGGCTGGTCTCTCGGTGGCTTATTTTCTTCGTCGTCTGGGGCTCGTTCCCGGCACTGACTTCGTCGTACTCGATCGGTCGCCGCGTCCAGGAGGCGCATGGCAATTTCGCTGGGAGACGCTGCGGCTCGGCTCGGCTCACCGCGTGCATGACCTTCCCGGGATGGACAGGATTGGTCTGTCTTTTAGCTCCGCTGACCGTCGCCGGCCCGCTAGGGAGGTCGTCTCGGAGTATTACGGCCGTTACGAGGAGGCCTTCGAGCTCGCCGTGCGGCGGCCGGAGGCGGTGCAGCGTGTCACGAGCGCGACGCCCGAGGACACCTCCTCCGCTCTCGTCCTCGACACCGACCGCGCCACCGTACGTTCTCGGATCCTCGTTAATGCCACCGGTACCTGGGGCTCGCCCTTCGTACCGTATTACCCGGGACGTCACCGCTTCGTCGGGAGGCAGCTCGACACCACCGAATATGTGCGGGCTGAAGATTTTGCTGGTCAACAGGTGATCGTTGTCGGTGGTGGCACCTCGGCGATCGGTTTTGTTCTGGAACTCGAGCGAGTTGTGCGCTCCGTGACTTGGGTGACGAGGCGACCGGTGGTGTATGGCGACGGCGAGCAGCTGGCTCTGGAGTCAGCAGTGGCGGCGGTGGCCGAACAGGACGATGCTGCACGGGCTGGCCGCGCCCTCCCCAGCATTGTCGGCGGTACCGGGGTGCAACGCACGAGGAGGATTCTCGCGGGCATCGAGCGGGGGGTACTGCGCGAGCGTGGCATGTTCGCCTCGCTTGAGGAGCAGGGAGCGCGCTGGCCGGACGGAAGTTTCGGCAGGGCGGACGCCATCATTTGGGCCACCGGCTTCCGTCCGGAGCTGCGGTATCTGGCACCGCTCGGTTTGCGCGAGCGGGAGGGAGGCGTCGCCGTCACTGACGGCACCTCCCTGACCGACCCACGGATCTTTTTTGCCGGTTACGGGCCGACCGCATCGACCATTGGGGCCAACCGTTCGGGCCGGATGCTCGCGCGGGCGGTCGTGGCGAGGCTCTCCTAGCGCGGGGCAACCGCGAGGAACTCGAGGACGGCGCGGTTCCACTCGTCAGCGTGGCTGACGTTCACTCCGTGTGGACCGCCAGAGATGACATACAGCGTGGAGCCGGGAATGGCCGCGTGGGTACGTGCACCCGAGCCCTCGAGTGGCACTGGTCCGTCGCTATCTCCGTGAATGACGAGCGTCGGCACGGTTATCTTTGCGAGGTCCTCGCGGAAGTCGGTGTTGACGAATGTGGTGATGCAGGCGAGTGCGGCGTGCTTCGCTGCGTGCTTCGTGAGCGCGAGGACCTCCTGGCGTTTCGTCGGCGTGCCCGCGAGCGTGCCCTCTGCCGAAAAGAAATCGATCTCGAACTGTCTGTAGAAAGCGTCGTCGTTCGCGGTCAGTCTGGCTATCATCTCGGTTGCCTGCGATTGCTCCCACGGACCGTCTGGGTTGTCCGACGTCCTCAACAGGTAGGGCGGGACCGCTGAGGCGAAGACGACACTGTGAAGGCGTTCGGTGCCGTACTTCGAGAAATAGCGGGCCACCTCACCTCCGCCCATCGAGAATCCCACGAGAGTGACGTTGCGGAGGTCGAGTCCGGTGAGCAAGGCGTGCAGATCATCGGTAAGAGTGTCATAGCTGTAACCGGTCAGTGGCTTGTCGCTGCGACCGAAGCCGCGGCGGTCGTAGGTGATAACCCGATAGCCGACTTCAGTGAAGGCAGGAACCTGCTCCTTCCACAACTCGCCGGAGAGAGGCCAACCGTGGAGGAAGACGACGGGTCTACCGGATCCGCCCGTGTCATCGACATGGAGGTGGAAGTCTTTGATAAGACCGTGGCGTGCAGTGATGTCCGTCATTGATCCAGTATTCCTTGCGGCGGCGGCGGCGGCGGCGGTAGTAGGGCGGTCTGGTCACGATCGTCGTTGGAGGTTGTTACTTATAGGTAAACGCCGCCTCTGCGATCCTCCGGATCATCAATCGGATCGGAGTCTGTCGCATCCAATGAATAGGTCACGTGGACCGAATTCCCGACCTTCTTCGCGGCGACAGCGGTGTACACGAGATGCGTCTCCTGGCCGTCGACTGCCGCATAAACGTCAATCTCTTTTTCGTAACCTCCCTCAACGCTGATGCGGGTCTCGGCCTGGCCATCGAATGGCCCGCCCTGGAAAAGAGCGAGATAGCTCTCGCCGACGTCGAAAGCGGGGATATCAATGCTCATCCGCCAGTCCTATCACGCGACTGACGTGATCCGCCTGCCCTTGCCTTCGGCTTACCGTGGGGGCATGAACCCTGTCTCGCCCGAACCGCTTGAGATCCTGCGACGCCGTACAAGTGCCAAGTGGCGTCTCTATCCGCACGATGTGCTGCCGCTTTTCATTGCCGAAACTGACTATCCGATCGCTCCAGTGATCGCCGAGCGGGTCATTGAACGAGTGCGCGCCTCTGACACGGGTTACGCTTTCGGACCCGGCCCGTTGGCTCAGGCGTTCGCCGGGTTTGCTGCCCGCCGCTGGGGCTGGAATGTTGATCCGGCGCAGGTGCGCAGTACTACTGATGTGAGCGTTGCGATCGTGGAGACATTGCGAGTGCTCGTTCCTTCCGGCAGCCGCATCGTCATGACGCCGCCGGTGTACCAGCCCTTCTTCGAACTCATCCCGGAAGCGGGGCTCCAGGTCACCGAGGTGCCGCTGCTCGAGGACGATGGTGTGTACCGGCTCGATCTCGTCGGCATTGAGGCGGCGTTCGCGTCGGGCGCGTCGGGCCTCCTGCTGTGCAACCCACATAACCCGCTCGGGCTCCCGCACCCGCGCCGGGAACTTGCCGAGTTGGCGGCGCTCGCCGAGCGGTATGGCGCGCTCGTCATCTCAGACGAGATCCACGCCCCGCTCGTGCATACCGAGGGCGTTTTCACGCCGTTTCTGACGGTGTCCGAGGTAGCTGCGCGGGTCGGTGTCTGCGTCACCTCGGCAAGCAAGGGCTGGAACTTGGCCGGACTCAAGTGTGCCGTGATGGTGACGGCTGATGCTCATCTGCACTCGGCGCTGGAGCGCCTCCCCGAGGAGGTTGCCTATCGCACGAGCTTGCTTGGGCTGCACGCGAGCGTCGCGGCTTTCGCGGAGGCGGAGGACTGGCTCGATGGCGTCATTACCGCGGTCGAGGACAGTGCAGACCTGCTGTCAGAGCTGCTGGCTGAGCATATTCCTGCCGCCCGGTATCGACGGCCGAGCGCAAGCTACCTGGCCTGGGTCGACTTGCGTGACGCAGGGCTTGGCGATGACCCGGCGGCGAGTTTTTTAGCGGAAGGGAGGGTGGCGCTGTCACCGGGTACTGATTTCGGTCGTGAGGGGCGTGGTTTCGTCCGAATGAACCTGGCGTGTGCGCCGGAGGTATTGGCAGAGGCGGTAGCGAGGATGGCGATAGTGGTCAATCGGGCGTCCGACACGGCGTCCTGCAACAGGACGAAGGAGCATAAGTACCCTGAGGCGGCCGGACAGGATCCGTCGTGAGGGGGATGCCGAGTCGTCGAGCCCGTCGATAGCCTCGAAAAGGCCCGTTGGGGCGGGCCGCCTTCGGGGGAAGGCACAAGGGGAAATCGAGGGCTCGCGGTCTCACAACCGCGAGCCCTCTACCTGTTTTTTCTTCACCCTCGCACCCACAGAACACGAGTGAAGCCCCGTGCAGGAGTGAGCGAGTTGGCCTCGGCTAGTGCCGTTTGGCGCGCGCCCTGGCGGCAGACGACGGCCGCTGCGGGGACGCGCGTGGTGCGCCCTCTCCAGCAGCACCCTTGGGCAGAACGGAGGCGGGAGGCATCGGTCGGCGGGTGACGGGACGAATCGGTTCACCCCGACGGCTTTGGCCGGGGATCGGCCGCGAGCGGCGCCCATAGATCAGCTCGGAGGAGTCCAGGAGCCAGGGCACCAGGGCCACGGTGACGCCGTGCACGAGCAGCAGCTTTTGTCGAATGCGCCGTGACTTATGGTTGTGCAGGAATGCCTCCCACCAGTGCCCGACGATGTATTGCGGCATGTAGACGGTGGTGATCTCGGAGCCGTGCTCAAGACGGTGCGCCTTGATGTACTTGATCAGTGGGTACGAAATATCGCGGTAGGGCGAGGCGACGCAGCGCAGCGGCACCTGGATGTTCATCTGCGCCCAATCCTCCCTCAGCTGTGCGGTGTGCGCGTCGTCGATGGAGGCGTGCACTGCCTCCAAGGTCTCGTGCCGGGCTGCGATCGCATAGTCAAGCGCTTTGAGCGTTGGCTTATTCATCCGTCCGACCAAGACGATGGCGTGATCGCGGTTCGCGCCGAAGGTGGTCGTCGGATCGACCTCGATTTCTTTTTCCACGTCGCGGTAGTAGCGGTACACGCCAGCCATCAGGACGCCGAGGATCGGCATCACCACGTACACCAGCCAGGCGCCATGGGTGAACTTGGTGATGGTCACCACGACGAGGACCGCGAAGGTCAGCGTCGCACCAAAGAGATTGATGCTGAGGCTGGTGTATACGGTGCGGGAGCCGTTGCCGTTTTTTATCGTCCGTACCCAGTGCTTCACCATGCCCGACTGTCCGAGGGTGAAGGAAACGAAGACGCCGATGATATAGAGCTGCACCAGGCTGGTCAGCGAGGCCTGGTAGACGAGCAGGATGATCGCCGCGATCAGGCCGAGGAGGATCACACCGTTCGAGTAGATCAGGCGGTCGCCGCGCGTGTTCAGCGATTTCGGCGCGTAACCGTCTCGGGCGAGAACCGATCCCAGTAGCGGGAAACCATTGAACGCTGTATTGGCGGCAAGCAGGAGTACGGATGCTGTGGCGGCCTGGATGACGAAGAACACAACGGTGTTGTTACCGAAGGTGGCGGCCGCGACCTGAGCGATTACCGAGCGTTGCGGAGTGGTGTCGCAGTTCGCGAAGCCGACCAAGTGGCAAGCGTTTTCGGCGTAGTGCACGTTCGAGAGCAGGGCCAGGGCGACGAGTCCGACGAAGAGCGTGATCGCGATGGTACCCATCGCCACCAGGGTGCGCTGCGCGTTCTTAACTTTGGGGGCGCGGAACGCGGGGACACCGTTCGAAATGGCCTCGACTCCGGTCAGCGCTGCGCAACCGGAGGCGAACGAGCGTAACAAAAGGAGGACGGCGGCGGCCTGGCTGAGCTGCTCCCCCTGCACAGTGAAGCCTGCAGATTCTGCTACTGGCACATCTCCCAGAGCAGCGCGCGTAAGCCCCACCACCACCATCACCAAGACGCTCACGACGAAGAGGTACGTCGGGAGGGCGAAGGCGCGACTTGACTCCGAGACACCGCGGAGGTTGACCGCAGCGAGTACGACTATGAAGAGGAGTGCGAGTTCGACCCGTAGCGGAGCCAGCTCCGGAATCGCCGAGATGATGTTGTCAACCCCGGAGGCGACCGACACCGCAACAGTGAGCACGTAGTCGACGAGCAGCGCGGAAGCGACCGTCAGCCCCGCAACTTCGCCGAGGTTGGTGCGCGCCACTTCGTAATCGCCTCCTCCGGAGGGATAGGCGCGAATGAGTTGCCGATAGCTGAGCACGACTACAGCCAGAAGAACCACGACGCAGCCCGCGACCCACGGCGCGAAAGTGAGAAAGGAGAGACCGCCCAGCAACAGGATCATCAGCAGTTCCTGCGGCGCATAGGCCACGGAGGACAGTGGATCGCTGGCGAAAATGGGCAGAGCGAGCCTTTTCTGTAGGAGCTGTCCCTCGAGCTTGTCGCTCGGCAGCGGTTCACCGATAAAGAAGTGCTTTGCGGTCCGTAGCTCGTTTGCGTCGCTGGGCACTTCCTCTACCCCGGTCAGGGGGACGTCGTGTGTCACGAGCGACGACACTACTCTGTACCGGATGGGCGTCCAACTGCTGGGGAGCGGTGAAAGCGGTGGACGCTCCTCATGCCTGGCACCTGGTTACTTTCGAATGGGTGCCGCTTTCTCAGCGGAGATAGCACCCTGATCGCAACATGCCCCCTTTCGAGGGTCATTACGGCCGCTACGTGTAGGGGGAGGATGAAACATGTCCCGTCTTCTTCCCGATGTCTGCCGTGCCGTCCAGTACTCCCGCTTTGGCGGCGTGGAGGTGCTGGAGATCGCTGAGGTGGAGTGTCCGAGGCCGGGGAAGGGCGAGGTTTTGGTGGAGGTGATGGCCGCTGGCATCAATCACATGGAAGCCTTCATCCGGCAGGGCCTGTTTGACACTCAGCACTCCGCTGTCTTCCCGATGCGTCAGGGCACCGACTTTTCCGGAGCCGTCGTAGGGCTTGGCGAAGGGGTTAACGACCTGAAGCTCCGCAGCGAGGTGGTAGGCCACGCGCTCGTCGGCTCGCACGCTACCCACGTTGTCGTGCCGCGCGAGAACCTCGTGCCCAAGCCAGTCTCGGTGAGCTGGGAAGTCGGCGGTGCGCTGTTCCTCGCGGGCGTTACTGCCTGGCGCGCAGTGGAGGCAACCCACGTTGGCCCGGGTGACACTGTCGTGGTTTCGGCCGCGGCTGGGGGTGTCGGTAGCCTCGAAATCCAGCTTGCCAAGCTACGTGGTGCCACCGTGATTGGTACCTGCGGTGAGCGCAACTTCGACTATCTGCGTCAGATTGGGGTGAAACCGATCATTTACGGTGACGGAATTGCCGAACGGATCCGTGCCGCGGCGCCGACCGGAGCGACCGTATTCCTCGACAACTTTGGCGGAACGAATCCCGAACTTGCCACCGAGCTGGGCATTGAGCCCGGCCGTTTCCATTCCAGTGACGACCGCAAAGAGAGCGAACTGCGCGCGGTGTGGCCGGACCCCGACACGTCCCGACGTGACACGAGGATCCTCGCTGAGCTGGTCACGCTGGTTCGCGATCGCAAGCTCCGGGTGTTGGTATCGGGTTTTTATCCCTACGGCTATGTGCAGGATGCGTTCGATGATCTCGAGAAGCGGCACTCGCGGGGCAAAATCGTGTTGGGAATGAATCCTGTCGACCCCGCCCTCGTGACCAAAGCCCGAGACATTCATGAGGCGCTCGCATAGCCGCGCTCGCTCTCCCCTTCGCAATTACCGCGGGAATTCGACCTCCGCAAGCGGCGAAATATCAGCTATCACCGCGGAACACTCGATACCGTTCGGATCATCCGTTCTCTCGGTTCCGCTGCTGCACAGCGTTTCCGGGGTAAGGCGGTCAGCCGCATCGATCCCGCCGCTCCAACAGACCAGGTGAATTATGGCTACGCAGACCGCACTCGACGCCGTCCGCGCCGCTCCCACTCTGCTTGAGGCGATCCGGGCGGCTGACGAGTTGACGATCGCTGCCGTCAGTGACGGTGGCGGTCGCGCGGTGCGCCTGCTTGCCCGGGCCGCGCTCGAGCCTTCGGATCAACTCACCGCCATCGCGGCAGTGCACTCGCTGGCCCAGGTTTTCGATGAGGAGGCGGACAGTGTTCTCGTGCGCCTGCTCTCGCACGAGAGTACCTACCTCCGTGAGCATGCCGCATGGGCATGCGGCGGCAGGCTGCCCCGTCCCGCTGCTGTCGGGCCGTTGTTGCGTATGGTGCGTGCGGGAGGTTTCGCGGGAATGCTCGCGCAGCGAACGCTACTGCTGTGGGCGCCGTCAGCCTCCGAGCTGCTTGCCGTCGCCCTGGAGGCCGCGCTGCTGGGTGAAAACAACCCGGAGGCGCGTGCGCGCAACGTTGAGACGGCCAGTCGTGTGCCAGGAGTTATTGCCGAGCGCTTGCTTCTGCGCACAGCCGCCGACGAGGGGGAGTGCTGTCAGGCGCGTGTCGCCGCTATCGCGGGATTGGGCGAACGCGGCGCGAGTGACGCGGAGGGACTGCTCTCGAGGCTTGCCCAGGAGGAGGGCCAGCTTGGTCCCGTCGCCCGGCTCGCGCTTGGCGATCTTGCGCCCGCGCGCCCGATGGAAACCGGGCCCACCATCGCCCAGCTTTTCTTGCATGCTGACATCGATGGCACCCTCACCCAGGTCGGAGCTGGCGATAACGGCGGGATCGCCACCTTGCTCGTGCGCCTGGGCGACGCACTGACTGAGATCGAGGGTCTCGACCGCGTACTGACGATGTCGCGAGGCGCCGCCGCTGATGCCGAGCGGGCGCTTGCCACGATGCCCGTCTCGGGACAGGTCTTCGCTCCTGTGCCCTTCAGTGGACCCCCCGCGTCGCTACCGGAGGCCTGGGATCGTCGGATTGCCGCCGAGCGAGGCATCCGTCGGGTCCTCCGCGCCGCCGGTCGGGTTGATGTGCTGCATCTACGGCTGGCCGATGTGGGCTCGCTCGCCGGGGCAGCCGTGGCTCGGGAACTCGAGATCCCGACGGTCTTTACCCTCGCTCCTGACCCGCACGCCGTGATCGCGGGGCTGGATGCTTCTGGCGCCCTCTCTCGCTCCGACTTCGGCGAGCTCGACACGATCGAGCACTTCTGGTTCCGGGTGCGGCTGGTACAGCGTCTTGCCGCTGACGCTGCGCATACCGTGCTGTTTCCGCGGGCGGAACTTGCCGCGACGGTTCGCGCGCTGATCGGCGTTGATATTACTGCACATCCCGAGCGCCACACCGTCGTAGCGGAGGGGATCGATGTGCAGTTGGTCGAACGGGGTGAGGAGGCCGCTCGCGTCTCCATTGCCGGTAAGCCGGTAGCTACGGACGAGGGTGGCGACTTCGTCGCGCTCGACTTGCTGCTGGCCGAACTCCCGTCGGAGCGACGGCGGTTGCCCCTGGTCCTCAGCGTGGGACGGCTGCACCCGGTTAAAGGAATGGCGACTCTCGCGGAGGCGTGGGCGGCCGATCCGGTATTGCACTCGCGGGCGAATCTCCTTCTTGTGGGCGGACGACTGAGCGAGCCCAATTCGCAGGAGCGTGAGCAACTTGACCGGATCGAGGCCATTGCATGCGAGGGGCTGCTCCTGGCCGGTCATCGGCCGAACGGGACGGTGACCCGGTGGCTCGGCGCGGTCCGTCACGGACGGCCCGGAGGGGCGGCTCCCGGCGGCGTCTACGTGTGTGCGAGCCTCAAAGAGGAGTTCGGTATTGCTGTGTTGGAGGCGCTCGCGGCGGGCCTTGTTGTCGTCGCTCCGACGACGGGCGGGCCAGCCACCTATGTGGAGCAGGGAGTGACCGGGTTTCTGGTAAACACCTCCGATGCTCCTGCGCTCTCGGCGGCGGTGTGCGCTGCACTGGACCTGGCGGGTGGGCAACGTGGCGTGATTGCCGCCTCTCGTGCGCGGGCGATGGTCACCGAACGATATACGATCCAGGCCATGGCTCGTGCTCTCGCGGATGTCTACGAGCGTGCGGTGGCGGCGCAAGAACGCCCTCTCCTGCCTGCTTTTGTGTCGGGAGCGTGATGAGCCTCCTGATTGTCAGCCCCGACTATGCCTCGCACTTGTTACCGCTCGCGACGCTCGGTACCGCCTGGTATGACGCCGGTGAACGTGTGGTTGTGGCCACCGGCGAGGCGACCAGGTCGATCGTCAGCGACATCGGTTTCGACCATCTCCCCCTCCGTCTGGGGCGAGGCTCGAACCCGGGCACGATTCGGCCGGAGGAGCAGGTCCCTGATGAGGCTGTGTCGCTGCGGGGCTTTTTCGACGCGACTCGTCGCGGGATGGTGCCGACGCTCGCCTATCAGGCCCGGCAGCGGCTCACCGACCTGCTCTGGGATCCGGCCGGAGTCGCTCGGCGCTTGGCCGAAATTCTTGACGAGGTGCAGCCCGACGTCATTCTTGTCGACCACCTCGCCTTTCCTGCACGGTTAGCGCTGCACGCGCTCGACGTTCCCTACGGTGATGTCGTACTCGGGCATCCGAGTGCGCTGACGGTTTCTGGCGAAGTGTACGGTTTTCCGCCCCTGTGGCCTCGGGCGTTCGCGCCCACCCCGGAGGAGCTGGGCGCGCTGCGGGAGCTCTGTGAGCAGGTTCGCGACTCCTTCACAGCGGAGTGGAACGCCGCCCTCACCGCGCTTGCCCCCGCTGCTTCCTCCAGCAGTGACGCTTTCGCCGAAAGCGGCGAGGTGCTGCTGCTAAATTATCCGGCCGAATTGCACGATGACACCCGGACTGCGCAGCTGCCTCCGCACGTGTTTCTCGGCTCGGCAGTGCGTCACGAACCGCTCGCTGCCGAGGTGGAGGAGTGGCTGGCTGCTTCCGATGACCCGCTGGTGTATGTCAGCTTCGGCAGCTTTCTCTCGGTACGGGATGACGTACTTGCGCGGGTTGTGGCGGCGCTGACGGGGGTGAGAGTCGATGGCCGTCAGGTGCGGGTTGCGCTTGCCGTTGGAGCGACGGATCCTGCCGCGCTCGGCCCGATCCCGCCCGGCTGGCTGGTGCGGGCCTTTTTGCCGCAGGTCACCCTGCTTGACCACGCGGTGCTTGCGATCAGCCACGGCGGCAATAACAGTGTCACGGAGTCGATGACGGCAGGGGTTCCCCTTGTTGTTGTGCCTTTCGCGACCGATCAGTTTGCCGGGGCGGCGGCGCTCGAGCGCGCAGGATTCGCGGCGGTGCTCGACCCAAATGTCGCTTCGCCGACCGAACTGGAGGACGCTGTGCGGCGAATGCTTGCCCTTGACATCGAGACTCGATCCGCTCTGACGAAATTGAGCAGGAGTCTTGCCCGCCACTCCGGGCCACAGCGCGCCTATGCCGCCATGAGGCACGCCGTGTCGAACCGGACCTCCGTCCAGTAAGGGGCAACGAGCGGCTCTCGTGCCCGAGGACCGAGGGCCATGCGCTCGATGGTGGGGTGCGCTGGTTGTTTCGGCGCCCCCGGTGTCCGAGGGGCGAAAAAACGTGGGCATTCGCTCAATCAGGGCCCAGGACGTGCGTGAGGCTAGTAGAAACATGGGGTGAATACTTCTGTTATTCCCGATGATTCCGATGCCGCGTCTGCTGCACGCTCCACGAAGCTGAAGGCGTGGCTGCTCGAAGGTCTTCGTAATGACTCGGGCGCTCATCCTGGGCCGCACTCGAACGCCAACAGAACACACCCCTGGTGGCGGGTCATGTGCCTGACTGGCGTCGACTACTTCTCGACCCTCGGTTACCAACCGGCAATCGCGGCGCTCGCCGCCGGTCTCGTTTCCCCACTGGCCACGATCGTGCTGGTGTTGCTGACGCTGTTGGGTGCGGTCCCGGTCTACTACCGGGTTGCTCGCGAGAGCTTCCGCGGTGAGGGTTCGATCGCGATGCTCGAACGCCTCCTTCCCTGGTGGGGCGGCAAGCTTTTTGTGCTGGTCCTACTCGGTTTTGCGGCAACCGATTTCATGATCACGATCACTCTCTCGGCGGCTGACGCTGCGGCGCATGCGATCGAAAATCCGCTCGCTCCGTCGTGGTTTCATGGGGCGGAGGTGCCGATCACACTGGCGCTGATCTCTCTGCTCGGTGCGGTATTTTTGCGCGGTTTCCGTGATGCGATCTCGATCGCGGTGGCTCTTGTCGCGGTGTTCCTCCTGCTTAACGCCATTGTGATCGCCGTCTCTATTGGCCATGTGGTCGAGAACCCGATGGTGATTGACAACTGGTGGTCGGCGTTGACCGCGCAGCACGGGAATCCGCTGGTCATGGTCGGTATCGCCCTGATCGTGTTCCCGAAACTCGCCCTGGGCCTCTCGGGTTTTGAGACCGGGGTCGCCGTGATGCCCCAAATTCGGGGCGGAGTAGGCGATACCGAGCTGGCCCCGGTCGGTCGCATCCGTGGTACCAAGAAATTGCTGCTGGTGGCGGCGGTCACGATGTCGGCGTTTCTCATTACGTCGAGTGTGGTGACGACGTTGCTGATCCCGCAGGCCGAATTCCAGCCGACTGGTCAAGCCAATGGTCGAGCGCTCGCCTACCTCGCTCACGCCTTTCTCGGTGACGGTTTTGGCACCCTCTACGATGTGGCGACGATCTGCATCCTCTGGTTCGCGGGTGCTTCCGCGCTGGCTGGGTTGTTGAACATCGTGCCGCGCTATTTACCGCGCTACGGGATGGCTCCGCAGTGGGCCGCCGCCGTGCGTCCGCTTGTGCTGGTTTTCACTCTGGTCGCCTTTTTCATCACGATTCAGTTCGGCGCCGACGTGGACGCGCAGGGTGGCGCTTACGCGACGGGCGTGCTGGTACTGATCACCTCAGCCTCCGTCGCGGTATTTCTCTCCACTCTGCGGATGAAGCAGCGCAAGCGTGCGGTGGGGTTCGGGTTCATTGTGTTGGTTTTCGTCTATACCACGACTGCCAATGTGATCGAGCGGCCAGATGGTGTACGCATTGCAGCGGTTTTCATCGTGGGGATCCTCGTCGTGTCGTTGATCTCGCGAATACGCCGTTCCTTCGAGCTACGGGCCACCTCAGTACGTTGTGACGACACTGCTCTCGGGTTCCTCACCGGTGACGCCGACGATTTCGGTGTGATCCGTATCCTCGCTAACGAGCCTGATGACGGTTCGGAAGCGGAATACCGCGCCAAGCTCGCCGAGGAGCAGCGCGAGAGCAACCTGCCGGTGCGCGGCCCGGTGCTGTTCCTCGAGGTGCAGACGACCGACTCCTCCGATTTTGAGGAAGACTTGTTTGTGCAAGGAGTCGTGCGGCACGGTTTCCGGGTGCTTACCGTGACCAGCGGCAACATCCCGAACACGATCGCCGCCGTACTCCTGAAAATCCGCGATGTGACGGGCGTGAAACCCGACGTCTACTTCGAGTGGACGGAGGGCGGTCCGCTCGCGAACATGTTCCGCTTTCTCGTCACGGGTACGGGCGAGGTTGCTCCCGTCACACGCGAGGTGCTTCGCCGTGCCGAGCCGCGGCCCGACCGTCGCCCGGGCGTACACGTGGGGTAGACACTGCGCGATGTAGCCCGCAACAAAGCGGCGCTGCTTCTTGGGTGGACTGAGAAAGGATCGGTTGTGAGGCGGCTCGCCGGGTCCAGGGGTTTCTCTTCGAGAAAAGTGTGCGTACCCTCAGTGTCTGCGGTGGTGCCGAGTGTGCCAGTCGTCTCAACTGGCTCTGCTGTTTGGATAACTTTGCCTACTATCATGCGTATGGGAAACCTCTCGTCTTTATCCGGTGTCCGTCTTAAGCTGCGTCCTGATTCGGCGCAGATCTGTTCCGGACCCGATTGTTCCGACTCGGGCGCGGAGTCGTGACGCTCCGTGTGATCTTGCGGCTGACCCCGAGCGAGAACCTCAAAAACCGCCCCGCGTGGTACTCGAAACAAACCTGTCTTCGTTCACTGCTCGCGGCAGTGCGGACCGCACGCGAGGCCGGTTTTTCTGTCGAGTTCTTAGTCTTCATCGACGTTTCTTCCGGTCGACAATTGAGTCCAGGGGTGGCGCAGCTGCTGAGCGATGCCGACGCCATCATGCCCCTGTATGGGGGCACGGCCGCGAAGTCGTGGCGACCGGTCGTGCGGACCGTGCGCGCGAGTGTCCCCTTCGACGATGACGACCTGCTCTACTTTATCGAGGACGACTACCTGCATCATCCCGAGGCGCTTCTCCGCCTCCTCGACGGTACGGCCGACTACCGGCTCCTTTACGTACCAGAAGACGAGAACTTTGCCACCGGACCACTACACGGAGGCTGGGCTGCGGTTGATACCAGCACCTCGAGCTTCGCGGTCACCGGAAAAGCATTCCGCAAGGACGCAGCGATGCACCTGTTCTTCTCCCATGGCGGCGGCGCATGGGACGAGCTATGCTGGCGGGCGCTCGGCTCCCGAGTCTGTCCACCGCGGTGGCTGCCCTATGTGCTGCAACCGTTTAGTCGTGCCTCGCAGTGGTCGCGAAAGTGGGGTTTGCGTCCGGTGCGGCACGCCGTGTTCCGGATGCTTGCCCTCAGCCACGCCACACGGCGCTCGCGGGCCATCGAGGTGCGGCTGCCGATGCCAGCCACGCACGGCGAACAATCTTTGCTCGCGAGCGGATCCGACTGGTCGGCGCTCGCGGACAGTGTCACCGCAGCCGAGAAGATTTCTGAGAAGCCGCCTGCACCCTCCGCAAGCACTCAGCCCCTGACAGACATTCACCCGGAGGGGGACGCGCCCGATCGGCTTGCGGTCCGGCTCGTTGCCCGGTGTGATTCCGGTCTTGAGAGCGCTCTCGCCAGGGCGATTGCTCCTGGAAGCGCGGTGTCGATGACGGTCTCTGACGGTGCCGCTGCTCTCCGCCGCACCCCTGGTTAGAATCACCTCATGCGCCTTCGTAAGTACACCCGCGCCGCCACGAAGAGACTGCGAATTGCGGGGTGGCGGGCTGCATCCCCCCTGCGCCGCGGCCGTCTGACCGGTGATGCTCCCGTGGTTGTCTCGCTGACCTCCTACGGACACCGGCTCTCCTCCGTTTTCGCCACGATTGAGTCGATTGGCGCGGGGAGCGTCCGCCCGGAGCGGCTGGTGCTCGCTCTGGCGCATGATGAGATCCAACGGGGCTTACCGGCGACCGTGCGCGAACTCGCCCGCCGGGGCCTCGAGATCTTGCCCAGCGAAGATCTGCTCTCGCACAAGAAGTACTATCCCTATGCCATCGAGCACTCCGCTATTCCTCGCCCGCTCGTCACCGCCGACGATGACGTCCTCTACCCACGGACCTGGCTTGAGGCTCTGATGGAGGCGCACCGTGAGCGCCCACGCTCCACTGTCGGCTACCGCGGTGAGCTGATCGCACTCGATGAAGCGGGGCAGCCTCGCCCCTACCGGCAGTGGTGTGGAGCCGAATCAACAGCGCCAAGCTACCGGCTAGTCCTCAACGGCATCGGCGGTGTTCTCTATCCGATCCCGGTGCTCGAAGAAGCGCGAGCCTACGGCACCGAATTCATGCAGTCTTGCCCGAAAGCCGACGACCTCTGGTTGCACCGGGCCTCATTACGCGCCGGATTCGCCCCGAGTCAGCTGAGGGCAGCGCAGGTGCACCATCCCAGCGTGCCGGGGTCGCAAAAGACGTCCCTGATGAGCACCAATGTCGTCCACGGCAACGACACGCAGTTCGCTGCCGTTTACAGCGCAGCAGACCTCGCGATGATCCGAGAAGATCCTGTCTCTGCATAGGAGGCATCGAGCGCGTCGAAGGCCTCGCTGAGCGTGCCGGCCACCTGTTCCCAGGAGAACCGCTGCCGTGCGACGGTGAAGGCGGCCGAGCGTCGCGCCGCGTATTCGGGATCGGTGAGCACCGCCTCCATTGCTGTGGCGAGTTCCTCCGCTGTCGCCGATGCGCCGACCAGCATCCCGCCGGAATCGGTAGTGACGATCTCGGGGATACCGCCGCGTCGGACGGCGACGGCGGGTGTACCGACGTTCATCGCGTCGAGGAGGACCATGCCGAACGGTTCCTCCCAGCGACAGGGGTAGAGAAACAGATCGCTTGCGGCCAGCTCCTCAGCGAGCGTCTCGGGCGAGACAAAACCGCGCAGACGGATCGAGCTCTGTGGGTGCGCAGCGGTGATCTCGGCGGCGGCCGCGCGCACCTGCCGAATGTAGGGCGATTCGCCGTGTGAATTGCCGGTGGCTTTGCCGCCGAAGATGTCGAAGGTGACCGGCATCCGTTGTGCGAGGGCCCCGACGGCGAGCACCGCCTCCAGGACGCCCTTGTCTTCGATGAGGCGACCGGCAAAGCTCAGCCGAGCAGGTGTCCCAGGGCGGGAGTGGAATGACGGTGTCGCGCCAGGGAGCGTTGCCCCGTTGTGTACGACCGTGATCGGTGCGTCCAGGCTCAGTTCGCGCCGGGCGGTCTCGGCCAGGTATTCGCTGCAAAACAGCCAGGCGTCAATGCTGCCGACGACGTCGGACGTCTGCATCTTCCGGCCGGTGAGCACCCGTACCGGCGCCACGGCGTCGTTGTGCATGTGCATCACGATCCGGCCGGTGTAGCCCAGTCGGCGTAGCTGCACGGCATAGGACGGTTCGTTGTGTAAGTGGATGCTTTCCGCCCCGGCGACCCGAGGGTATACCGCCCAAATCCACAGACGCCCGCCGCAGCTGAGTATCCGAAAAATGCCGTTGGGGTTTCTTTTTACCGCGCGTCCGACCGGTCGGGCTAAGGCGCGCACGAGTGCGTCGATCCGGTCGATGAGCGGCAACCGGACCCGCTGCGTACCGGCCGCGAAGGTGCCTCCTCCCGCTGGACAGAACACTGCGTGGTCGCGAGGAGCCTCCGGCACCGAGTAGGTATTGCGGACCCAGCTGGCGATGGCGCCTCCTGTGCCGTCGAAACGCTCATTCGCGGGCAGGAGCACCGCGATACGGTAACGCGGCGCGCGCACGATCAGCCCCCGGACAACCCCGGTGAAAAAGCGCACGCTTTCGTGACGAGACATGCTTGCGGCGACAGCAAGGGTCACCACGGCGGCCACGATCTGGAGTGCCAGCCGGAGCGGAAGGGGCGCCTCCGCCAGAAACACACCGAGCACCAGCACCACGAGCGCGGGCGTGATCGGCAGAATGAAGGCCGGTGCCGTCGCCCGCAGGTAGGAACTGACCCGCGCGCCCGTCACTCGACGGAGGCACCAGTAGCCCGCAATATAGCTGATGACTCCCATGGCGACCATCGACCATGCTGCTCCCTGAACACCACCTAAAAGAGTGCAGGCGAGAATCAGCGGAACGTTGAGGGCGGTCAGTCCGATGTTGAGTGCGACCCCGAGTCGGAGATTGTCGGTCGCGGCAAGCAGAGATCCCACCGGGTAACCGAGGGAACGGATCCAGCCGGCGAGGCAGAGGATGGCGAGCACCGGGCCGAAGGAGGTCCAGTTCGGTCCGTAAATCACCGTCATGACATCGGAGGCGGTTGCCGCGATGCAGGCCAGCAACGGCCCCATCGTGACACCGAAAAGGGTGAGCATTTTCAGGTAATCCTGCTCAATGCGGCGACGATCGTGCTGGATCAACGAGAAGTACGGAAAGAGCACCCGCGTCAGAATCGGGCCAAGCCGACTGGGGATGCTGATCCCGATATTGGACGCGTTGCCGAAGCCTCCGAGCGCGGCGGTGCTGACGACACGGGAGGTCGAGAGTCCGGCGAGCGTGTTGCTCGTGTAGTTGAGCACGCCGTCGAGTGCCTGCCAGACGCCGTAGCTGAAGAACCGGCGGGTGTCGGAGATTCGGAAATGCCAGCGGAGGCGCACGATGTGGCGAGCGGCTAGGAGGAAGATGAGGCTGCGCATGGCGGCGGCGGCTACGAGCGCAATCGCGGCGCTCATCGCGCCCACGCCGA
Source organism: Rathayibacter toxicus DSM 7488 (assembly GCF_000425325.1). Classification (GTDB taxonomy): domain Bacteria; phylum Actinomycetota; class Actinomycetes; order Actinomycetales; family Microbacteriaceae; genus Rathayibacter; species Rathayibacter toxicus. The sequence continues at coordinate 16,643 of NZ_AUDF01000013.1, read as the reverse complement.
GCAGAGCCAGAACCACCGCGACCACGAGCAGCGTGGCGCCGAAGAGTGTGTCTGCGATGCCCAGCGGCCTAAAATCGAGGCGTTTTTCGAGTACTGCGCGTGAGGCCTGACCGCAGGCCGTGAAGACGAAGGCGAGCGCGCTGACTACCAACAGCGGCTGTGCGTCGGGCGCGCCGAGAGCCTCCGCGATCGGTGCACTCAGGCCGGACGCGAGCACGAAGGCGATCAGCACCAGGAGAACGTTGGCCCAGTGTACGGAGGCGAGTTCGCGTGAGGTGACCTGCCGACGCTGGATGAGCGCTGCGGTGAGGCCGAGGCCGACGAAGACATCGACGAAGAGATAGAAATAATTGACGATGACGACCAGACCCATTTGGTGCGGATCGACGATCCGCGCCAGCACGCCGTTGACTAACAACTGCGAGAGGGCCATAACCACGGCCGAGACGCCGCTCCACTTCGCCGCGGATGCGGCCTTCAATCCGTTGATGAGTCTGATCCTCCAGGCTTTAGCACGCTCGACTTCCTCCGCGGTGTCGCAGTCGGCGGCGAGTACGACAACGTTGGGTCTGTGGCAGTTTAGAGGGCGTCGAAAGGCGTGGATAGTGGCGTCAGGGTGCTGCGGGTGCGGCGGATGCTGTCGCGCCCTCGCCGTAGCTGGTGACTGCGGGTCGTTCGTCGCCGCCCACAGGTCCTGCGCATGCTTCTCGGACCGTCGAAGCGGTGACGGTACTTTGTCCTTGCATACCGTGGTGGGCCGGGGCAGTGGGCTTTACCGAGGGAGCAATTCGGTGCGCTGATTTGCGAGGACCGGTAGAGCCTGTCTGGCTGCGGTTGCCTCCGCCGGGTCAAGCTGGACCAGCAGCAGTTCCGGCGCGGCGCCGAGCCGGCGCAGGACCGTTCCGAGCGGCGAGATCACCAGGCTCCTGCCGATGCCCGTCGGGGCTCGGGTCGTGGGCTCGATACCGAGCGAGCGTGGGTCGCCCTGCCCCACGGCGATAATGAAGCTTGTGCTGTCGAGGGCACGGGCGCGGGCGAGAAGTTCCCACTGGTCCGCTTTGCCCGGGCCCGCACGCCAGGAGGCGCAGACGATGATGATGGTGGCTCCGTGGTGGGCCTGCGCGGTGAACAGCGCCGGAAAGCGGATGTCGTAGCAGGTGGCGAAGCCGATGGTGGTGTCGGCGAGGGGGCGCGGGGACAGCGTATCGCCGGCGTCGATTGTGTCCGATTCGCGAGAGCCGAACGCATCGAAAAGATGGATTTTGTCATATGAGGTGACCCCGTTGGGCCCGGTGATCAGGAGGGTGTTGCGGAGGCGACCCGTTTCGCTCGGCGTGAACATGCCGACGACGGCGGTGACGCCGTACTCCCGGGCGGTGGCGGTGACAGCGCAGGCCCATGGCCCGTCGAGCGGTTCGGCAATGGCCACGAGGTCGTTGCCGAACGCGCACTGTGTCGCTTCCGGGAAGACCACGATCTCTGCCCCCTGTTCGGCAGCATCGGCGATGCCGTCACGCACCAGCGTGAGGTTACTGGCGGGGTCGCCGGTACTGATGATCTGAGCGAGCGCGAGACGGGTCACGGGGTCCTCTCGAAAGGTGCCGGGCGCGGTAACGACAGCGCGTTGCGAGGGTACTGCTGACGTCGGGAGGCAGCGTCCATTTCGGTAGCAGGCTGGTCAGAAGGTCTGCTCACGCACGTAGCGGCGAACCGGGCGTCCTGTCGGGGGTCCTGATCACGGAGCGGCTTTCTTTGCCCGAAAATGACACGATTGCTCTGACACAGAAAAGTGTTTTTAGTGTGCAAAGAATCGACCCGCGGTGAGTTGGTCGGAACCTTTGCGCACTTCCTAGAATGATGAGCATCTACTCAAATCTTAATAGCGCCGTTAATTACTCCGCGCGCGACATCGGTGACGCGAGCCTGGTGTGACCGGGCCCGTTGGCGGAGCAAGGCCCAGGCCACCTCCATGGTGACGTCGTACGAATTCGAGACGATGCCCTTGGCCTGTTCAACAACGATGCGGGAGGCGAGGGCATGTTCGAGCTGTTTGCGGGCGATGGCGGATTCGCGGACGGACCGCTCCTGCATGAGACCGATTGCCGCGATGTCGGCGATAGCGTGGGCCACTTGAGCGTCAGAGTTGCCGAGTTCGCCGTCCGAATCGCGAAAAAAGTTCATCGCACCGAGCACTGTGCTGCGGAGGCGAAGCGGCACCGTGTGCAGGGAGTGGTAGCCAGAGCCGCGCATGACCGTCGCGAAGGCGGGCCAGCGCTGAGCGATTTCGTCAAGCGATCCAGCTCTGATGACCTGGCCGGAGTGGATTGCATCAATGCACGGCCCGCTATTCTTCGATAATTGGATTTCTTCCGCCGAGAGCAGGCGTGGGCTACTTGCCGCCATCATCATCAACTCTCCGTGGGAGTCGCCGAGCACGATGCCCACATCAGCCGCATCGATCACGGTCGTGCATCGCTGCACAAGATCATCGAAAAGGGATGCCACGTCGAAATCATCGACGAGGGTATCTGCGAGGGTGACCAGCGTCTCAAGGATTCGCTTCTCGCGAGTGACGGGGCTCACTTACTGGTCCCGCTCATTGAGCGCTGGAGGGTCTCGGGCCGCAGGCTATCGGCATCCGGTTCGCGATTGCGTTCATCAGAGAGATTGAGACCGCTTGCGCTGCTCGCCGAGCAGAGCAGACGTTCGATCCATGCCCGGTTAAGTGACGGAGGGCGGCCACCGAAATATTCAAAATGGAGGGGGAGCGAGGCGGCGATCCAGATGGCTTGGCGGCCGGATCCCGTCTCGCGACCGAGAGCCCACGAGAGGAAAAAGGGTTCACATCGTTTGAGCTTGACGGCCATCACCACTTGGAGGTGGGCGAGGATTCTATCCTCAAAGTCAAACGTACGATCGTTGTAATTCAAAAGTCCCATCGTGAATGCCCATCGTCAACGTGAATGCACCGAGGTCAGGGGCGTGATGATGTATTCAGTGTCGCATCAGTGGCTGCAAGGGAAAAGGGGCGACAAAACAGGAGTGACGGTCCGTGGCAGTGGCATGTTGTGCCTCTGTGTCGTGGCGGCTGAAAAAGGGTACAACGTTTCGCGGACGATGATGCCGTGTAGTCACGGACGAAAGAACGTTCTGTGCCGATAAATCGACGCAGATATACGGAGAGGTGTCGCGATCAGAGGGCGTGTGAAATCGATGCCGACTCTGCGCTGTGTCGAGTAAAAATCTTTTGCGTCGATTGCGGCCGGAGCCGCTCCGCACTCTGACGTTCACTCAGAAACGAAGATGTTATCTTCTCGTTATCTTTGTGAGGGTCGCTCTGTGAGAAAGTTGTCCGGCTCCTCAGCTCGGAGGTTGCTTCACCACCTCCAGGGAGACCCGTGGCCTTTCGTCGTGCGCGCGCGCTCATCATTCCTACTCTCGCCGCGGTGCTCAGCTCGGCCCTGGCCGTCAGCGTCATTGACGGCGCTTCTGCCCAGGCGTTAAATCGTGCGTCGTCGACGCTGCGCGCTGAGCACGTGGCTCATGCGGAAGCGGCCGGAGCCGATAGCCTCCAGAAGGTGCCGCTGGAAGCCTCGGATCCTGCGGCCCTCCCTGAGCTCTCTCCGCTGACACCGACGGATCCCCATGTGCCGGTCGGTGAGGCCGCTGCGCCTGCTCAGCACTCGCCAGCGCCCTCTCCTGACATGGAGAAGTCAGACGATATTGGCGCCTTCGATGCGGCGACCGCGAAGGTCATCGGTCGGGATGAGTTCACTACCACCTACACCTTTGGTGACAAAAAAGTTTCGGACGTGTCCCTAACCCCCTCCGCGGTGAAAAACGACGCCGGTGACTGGGTTCCGGTAGAGACGGAGCTGAAGACCACCGGTCCCGCCGCATGGCTGGGACTGGGTGGCGCTGAAGTCGAGCAGCATCCCCTGGAACCGGTTTTCGCTGAGCATGCCGATGATGCCGCGGTTATGTCTCTGTCTCGCGAGGGGCATTCGGTGGGTTTCGCTCTTCGCGGCGCAGGCCATAGCGTGCTGGAGCGTGACCTGTCGCCGTGGGCGGATAAGAAAACAAAAAGTCATCTCGAATACAAGAATGTTTTTGATGGCGTCGATCTTGTGTATGACGTCGAGAAATCTAATGTCAAAGAAAATTTGCGTCTGCTTCATGCTCCTCAGAAGGGCGAAGCGTCATGGACGTGGGAGGTTAATGCCCCCGGGCTTAGCGTCGAGAAGGATGCCAACGGCAATATCGTCTTCCGCGACGATCAAGGGTCCACCGTCTTCGCGATGCCCGCGCCGATTCTCTGGGATTCCTCCGGAACCGAGAATAAGGCTCGAGCGGACGCCGACGGTTCGGTTTCTCTGGTCAATGACGGAGGGAAAACCCTCCTTCAGGTGTCGGCTCCCCAGGGGTGGTTGGAGGATCCGCAGCGGGTGTACCCGGTGTATGTCGATCCGACGACGGAGACGACGGTCAAGGATGTGACGGCGTTCAAATCGAATGGCAAGACCAGTCACGGAATGACCCAGGTGGGGAACACGAATACCAGCGGAGTATGGCGTTCCATCGCACACTTTGATTACGAGTCTGCTGTTGCTGGCAAACAGGTTGTCGGTGCAAATATTGGTGTCACCTATATTCATGACGGCACGAACGGAACCTATACCGGCGGGGTGCACGATGTTAATTCGTATGGATTTAATGGAGCAGGCGCGCAACTGGCCTCGCTGACCGTTTCTGAGCAAGGTGGCAATACCGGCTGGGATGATCGGCTGGGGGAGAAATTTGCCGAGTGGGCCCGTAATGGCGTGTCAGGCGGCAACCTTCTCGTCGGTGGGGACGAACGCGGAGGGGTGTACTCCTATCGTTGGGTCGATCTGCATCTCTGGTTGGCGACGAAAGAGTTCCCTCGGGCGGGATGGAATCCCCTTCCGGCGGATCGTCTCGAGAATCAGACTCTCACGCCGACGCTGCATGCGGATGCCGAATATGATCCGACCGGCGCAGGGCTGAATCACCTCTATCGGGTGAGCAAAAACCCCAACCCTGATATCGACACGCGATACGATTCTGGCTGGGGTGCCGGTAGTGAGCAAAAGATTCCCGCGAACTATCTGGAGCCTAATACCTGGTATTACTGGCGAGTGTGGGTGCACGACAATGCCAATAATTATTACGGCACAAGCACGATCAGGGAAAGTCAGGTATTTAGTTTCAAGACAACCGATCCACCCCTCCCGGCGCAGAATACAACGAGCCCGGCCGATAAATCGGTTATTGTCTCGACGACTCCGCGGCTCCAGGTTGGGCCCATCGGTAATTCCAACTTGAAGGAATATGCCTTCCGCATTGCGACCGGTACGGATGCGACCACCGGCCAGGTTGCGGTCTCCGGCTGGCGGACCGACCCGTGGTGGGACGTTCCGGCGTCGATTCTTCAGGACGGTTCGACCTACACCTGGACAGTGCTGACTCGCGATAAGCAGAACAACGAGTGGGGCCCGTTCTGGGTCAACCGGCTCACCGTGAATGAGCGGATTACCAGCGCTGGGCCGGCACCGACGGATTCGGCCGGACCCGTCACGGTGAATCTTGCTAATGGCAACGTCAGCATGGGTTTTAATTCGCCATCGCTGACGACGGTCGGCGGCGAAATCGGGATGAAATTTACCTACAACTCTAAGAAAGCCGTTAATACTGGTTTTCTCGGGCGCTATTACAATTACAGTGGGTCGGATAATCCTCCTTCTGATTTCTCGGGCACGAATATCAAGCAAATTCTTCAGCGCACCGATTCTCAGCTCAATTTTGACTGGGGTGCTGGTTCGCCCGGCGAGGGTGTGAACTCTGACAACTTTATGGCGCGATGGACCGGGTTCCTCCGGGTTCCCGAACCGGGGCCGTGGGAATTTGCAGCGACCCGTGATGACGGCGTTATTGTCACCATCGGCGCGAACGGCGATAACGCGGGCACCAAGGTGATTGACCAGTGGAATCTGGCGCATGAGGATCCGGTATGGAACGGTCCGAGCGTCACCATCAACGGCGCTGTGCCAATCGACGTGAAGTATTTTGAGCGGGCGACCGATGCCGGAATGAAACTCTGGATTCGTAAAGTCGGTACGACAACGGCTTCTCTCATCCCGGCGGACTGGGTGACGTCATCGCGGTCAATTCTGCCCGGCGGCTGGAGCAGCTCGTCGCCGCTTGCGGGCGATCTGCACGCCTTCGCGAAAGCTGAAGTGAAGGAAGGCTCCATTGTCTTCACCGATGTGAGTGGAGACACGCACACCTATACAAAGAAATCCGCCGGTGGATATTCACCACCTGCCGGAGAATCCGGTGTCGCAGCGATTGATAATGATGGTGCCGCGTCGCTGACCGATGGCGGCGGTGTCGTGACAGTTTTCAACCGTGACGGAACTGTCGCTGCGTTGACGAGCCCGGATGAGGTGAAGAAGCCGACTTCTCCCGTCGTCTCTTACCGTCCCAACGGGTTGGTCGATCGTATTTCTGATCGACTTTCCGGAACGTCCTCCGGCTCGACTACCACGTATTCCCGGAGCATGCGTTTTGTCTATCAGGGAGATACGGCTTCGAGTCTTGGTCTCGATGCTGGTGAGAATTGGCCGGGTACCTCGAATCTGTGCCCGACGGATTCGACCACTAGTCCTGCCTATGTTCCGGCACCGACGGGAATGCTGTGTCGTATTCTCTATCCGAATCACACTGTCAATTCCTTCCTCACTGACACCACGTTGCTCTATGACGCCTCGGGAAATCTGGTTCGCATCAATGATCCAGGCAATGAGGTCACAACCTTCGTGTATGACGGAGCAGGCAGGGTCACCGGTGTCCGCAATAGCCTGGCTAATGAGTGGATTACCGCTGTCTCTCCGGCCAGTAGCGGTCTCGCGTTGACCCGAACCGAGATTGCCTATGACGCTGCGGGGCGCCCGTCGTCGGTGACGCTGCCTGCTCCGGACGGGGCAACCGACCAGGCACGCCCGCGCAAGACGTATCAGTGGCCCACCGACGGCAACCTGGTCACGACGGTTGATGTTGCCGGGCTCACTGTGCCCGCCACCGAGCCGTCACGCGGCCATGCGGTCACCGTCAGTTATGACTCTGCGTACCGCACTCTCAGCACGGCAACCGCATCGGGGTTAGAAACACACACGGAGTGGACCAGCAGCGACCTGCAATTGTCGGCGACATCGCCGCAGGGGCTGAAGTCGACAGTCTTTTACGATCATGCTGATCGGCCGTACGAAAAATTTGGTCCGGCTCCGACGGCATGTTTTGAGAACAACAGGCCCACCGCCGCCTGCCCGGGTACCGGTCATTCCACCACCACCTATGACGGCGGGATGAAGGGGTTATCGGCGAGCTATTTCGCGAATAACCAGCTGTCCGGTGTGCCAGTGGCCTACGGTCTCGGTGAAGAATCAACCGGAAAAATTGCGATGGATTGGGGTGCGGGAGCGCCGGCCGGGATAACCTCCGATCAATTCTCGGCGCGATACACCGGCAGCATTGTGATTCCTCAGGCCGGAGACTGGTATTTCAAGACCATTGCCGATGACGGGACACGCCTGTGGATCGACAATGTGATGCGGATCGACGACTGGGTATCGCAGTCGCGTCACTGGTCGCTTCCTGGCCACATTCACGTGGACGCCGATAACACCGTTTTACCGATTCGTCTTGATTACCTCGAGAACGGTGGGGATGCGCATCTCGAGCTGAACTGGTCTCGTGACCCGAACAGTGACTTCACCTGGGTTCCGGGAAGCCAGATGAAGCCTGATTACAGCCTCACCACCTCCACGACGACCGAGGACGGCGTGACGTTAGCGCCGAACGGCGCTGCGACGGCGACAACAGCTGTTACTTCATCAACAGTGGGGTCTGACTACGGTTCTGAGCCGTGGCTGGGGTTGCTGAATACATCGACCGTGGATCCTGGTGGACTGAATCTCACGACGAAAACCACGTATGAAAAGGGTGGCTATAACCGGCGGACCGGAAAGACGCTTCCGGCGGCGACTGCGGCGGATGCCACGGCAGAAACTGCGGGGACATCGTGGTCGTATTACAGCGAAAAGGAGGGTTACGGCAGCGCGCTCGGTCTGACTAATGCGGTCTGCGGTCTTCCGCTCACTACTCCGCAATACGGGATGCTGAAACAGACCACCGGAGCAAAAACGGGTGGCACTGACACTGCCGTGATGACCCAGTATGTCTACGACCTAATGGGTCGTGTCGTGGGTGCTAAGCAGTCGGGGGACAGTGATTGGACCTGCACGACATATGACAGTCGTGGGCGTAGCGTCAGCGTTACCTATCCGGCAACCGACACGGTCGCGGCCCGAACTGTCACCCACAGGTACACCAGCGATGGCACCTCTGGCGGCGATCCGAGGGTGGTGGTTGTTGCCGATTCGTCGGTGACAGGTTCACCGACGGACGGCACAGTCACCACCGTTACTGACCTTCTCGGACGTACCACCAAGTACACCGACGTCTGGAATGTGGTGACCGAAACGACATATGACCTCACCGGCAATGTTGCGCAGATCCGGACCATGAAAGACGCGTCGGTTCTTTCGACCCAGACTTTCGAGTATGACCTGGATAGTAAGGTCACCGCGGTAAAACTCAACGGCGCCGATATGGCTCGGGTGAGCTATGGTTCGGCGACCTCCGCGACGGTGCTGGAGCGCGGTCAAGTGACAGGCGTGACGTATCCGGCCGCGGGTGCGGGGAACGGTACGAGTCTGGCCGGAATTACCCGTAACACGAGGACTGGCGCGCAAACTGGGTTGACCTGGAAATTCCCAGCAGGGTCGAGCGCGACCGTATCTGATGCGGTGCTCCGGTCGCAGTCCGGGCGAATTGTGCAGGATAAAACGACCGATGCGGGTGCCGTTTATCAGTCGGATTATTCCTTCGATGCCGCCGGGCGTCTGACGAATGCTGTCATTCCGCACCACACCCTCACTTATGGTTATGGCGATTCGAGCTGCGATACTGCGGCATATCCCGGAGCTGTCGTTCGGGCAGGAAAGAACAGTAATCGCACGAGTTACACCGACGTTGCCGCTCTACCCAGCGGAACGACGACAACCTCGACGGCATATTGCTATGACGCTGCTGATCGGCTACTTGGTTCAACGATCACGAGTGGGGCGGCTGCTCCTGGTTCGAATGCGGTTGCTGATGGTCTTGTGGGGTCTGAGGTGGCGTATGACACTGGCGGTAATACCACGCGGTTGGGTGATGAGACGATCACCTATGATTCGGCGGATCGTCATCTGTCGACGGTGACTCCGTCGGGAAGTGTTTCTTATCTTCGGGATGCTTTTGATCGGGTGGTGTCTCGGACGCAGACGGTGGCGGGGAAGAGTGGTGTGGTTCGGTTTGGGTTTACCGGTGGGTCGGATACTCCGGATGTCATTTTGGATGATGCGAATACCGTGAAGGAAAGCATTTTTTCTCTTCCGGGTGGGGTTGTGGTGTCTGTGCCGGTAAGCGGCGCGGAAACGTGGTCCTATCCGAATCTGCATGGTGACGTGATTGTTACTGCTGATGGTGACGGTGTGCGGGCGAAGAATTCGTCTGGTGCGCAACTCGGTGTTGCTTTGTATGACCCGTTTGGTCAAAGCATTGATCCGGTGACGTTCCTGGTGGGAACGGTCGCGGCCGATGACTCGGTGGTGAAGAACAGGGCGGGAGCGGATGCTGATTATGGCTGGTTGGGTCAACATCAGAAGCTGACCGAGCATGTTGGTTCTATTGCCACGATCGAGATGGGCGCGCGACAGTATGTCGCGGCGCTGGGGCGGTTCTTGGAAATTGATCCCGTTGAAGGGGGTGTTGACAATGATTACGGATATCCATCCGATCCGATCAATGTTCTCGATCTCGGTGGAACTTTTGCGCAGTTCCTCGCTATCGGCGTCGCTGTTGGTGCTGGTAATTCCTGGAACCCGGTGGGTTGGGCAATATTAATAACTGTTGGTGTACTCGCTGCTGGCGCCCTTCTTACGATGGCCATTGCACAGGCGAGGAGTGTACCGTTTCCGTCCCACACCACAAAGACCGCAAAGAAATACAAAGACACAAAGTATATTGTGTATCAAATATATAATAAAGGTGCCACGTGGAAGTATGGGATAACTCGGCGCGGCGACGAGCGGCCTAATTCGCAGCTCGGGGCATGCGCGAGGTACTATGGTTCACCGTGCGAACATAGAAAAATGCGTGAAACTAGAGGATATTTTTGGGCACGAGCCTGGGAGGCGGGTTACATTAACAGCTATCGCAGTCGGCATGGTCATTGCCCGCCGGGACAGAGAGTGAGTTGTCGATGAATGAAGAAACGAAGCGCTTGAGGCGCATTCTGGCTGTGGGTTTTGATGGTGATACTTTCACGACCGGTTGGACTCAACGGGTGGTGGGAATAGCGGGCTCCCGAATTCGGGAGGGATATATTTTTCTCACTGATCCAGAACTGGCGAAGGAATATGCTGAAAATCATGTAAAACTTCCGCTGTTCACGGAGGTGCATCAGTTTGATGTTAGGCCTGAAAGGTGGGGTCCTGTTGAGGTATTTCGACGTCGAATAGATAATTCTCTCGAGACATTGTTAACGCACATTCGCGTGGCCTCTCGCCCGAGTGGAACGCAGCGCATACCTTTGCCCCAGGACCCGGTGGTAACACCGATTTATTTGGACAGCAGTCTGCCGTCTTTGCCTCGGGTTTCTCATTTGGTGCCCAATACTTTCTCTGCCGAAATTCAAGATACTTGTTATCAAGATTCGCTGTTCGGTGTTCGAGCGTATATTCCGGAAGATTCTGGAGTTATTGAGTTGTCCTATGCGGTTTTTGCGTCATCGGAGACCGAAGCCGCGGCGGAGGTGGGTCTTGTGCTAGAAAAGGCCCAAATTCTTCTGCCGCCGAGTGTGGATGTCTACCCCACATTTTGGAGCAATATCGGCTGTGGAACGGTTCTTTTTGCGCGGTCGCGGACTGTTCCGAAAGGACTGGATGCGCGCTCTTTTGTGGAGCAGGATCCTGCGTTGCGGCCGGCGCCAGATGCCATGTGGTTGAACTGATGTATGGTGCCGAGTCCCAGCCAGTGATCGATCCGTTGCCTCTGGTGAGGGCTACGACAGTAAATTGATTTTGGTGCAAAAAATTCGCGTCAATTTGGTCGTATCTGGAGACAGGGCACGGCGAGATCGAGAGCAGCCGTCGGCGCGTCTGACTTCGGACGAATAGACCCCGCATCGACGAGAAAAAGCTTCCGCCAGCCGTTTTCTGTCGTGTCCCCCCGATCTAGCCCGAATTGGTACCGCCCGTTCGATCGCCGAGATTCTCGTGAGTCTTTCTGATAAGAATAATTAGTACAATGCGCCCTATGGTCAGATTTCTTCGTAACTTAGAGAGGTTAACATGGATAAAGAATTACTGCGTCTGAGGCGCATCCGGGATTCGGGTTTTGATGGTGAAACCATGACGATTGGTTGGACTCAGCGGGCCGTCGGGGCGGTGGGTTCCCGTATTCGTGAAGCATATATTTTGTTCACTATTCGCGAAACGGCGGAGCAATTCACTGGTTTTCAGGTGAAGAATGCCCTTTTCGGGGAGGTCAGCCAGTTTAATGTCGATAAGGACAAGCGAGGTCCGGTTGAGGTGTCTCGACGTCAGCTTGATGCTTCTCCAGAGTCGCTGTTAGCGAGCATTCGTGTTGGTTCTCGAACTACGGCAATTCAGCGCATTCCTTTGCCATTAGAATCGGCGGCGACTTCAGGTGATTCGGATGACGTGAAGCAACATCTCCCCAGGATTTCTGGTCTAGTGCCGAATACTTTTTCCGCCGAAATTCAAGACACTCCTCACGGCGATGAACTGTTTGGCGTTCGAGCCTACTGTGTGGACGGAACGGGAGCTGCCGAGTCGCTTTATGTTGTCTTCGCCTCGTCACCGAATGACGCTGCGGCACAGGTAGCTCTCATCTTAGAAAAAACCCAAATTGATCTTCCACCTAGTGTTGATGTTTATCAAACATCATGCGGTCAAATTTTCGACGGGTTGATTCTTTTCGAGAGGTCGCAGACCTCACCACGAGGTGTAGATCCGCGATCTTTTGTGAACCAGGATCCGGCATTGCGTGCCGGTTCAGACGCGGTGTGGTTGGAAGAAGCCTCGTGTGACTGCTCGGGTGAGGTCGCAGGTGGCGTGATAACGGGTCGGTGGCGCCCATGCGAGAGACCGCAGTGAGTAGGTTGGCTCCATCACGATAAGGAGCGGGAAGCTGCTGAATCGGCGCTGCCGTTGGAGCTGGTTTGGGTACGGTCAACTGGTCGATTAATCATCGAAGGCAGTCATTTGCGCCCCACGCTATAGCGAGGTGCTGTAGATGGCCTCTCTCAGAGGCGCACAGCGGACTAGACATTATTGGAGGCCTTAAAGTTGGAAAGGGGTCGTCGTAGAAAGCCGAACGAAGTTGGTGGATGGCCGAGAATAAAGCAGTTATTAAAAGGTCAGTTCACTGAGGAACGCATTTTATTGGTCACCGTTCCCATCGTCGCGATACTGGGCGTCATGTTAGTACCCGGCCTCATGGATATATGGCAAAGCTGGTACCTTGTTTATTCGATAGGATCGACGGCTGTAGTTGCAGTGGTTTGGTTCCTTGTAGTTAAAAGAAAAAAGTAATTTGTAGTATTTTATGGGTATGTATTTTTCGCGCAAATACTTAATTAATTAATTTTTCACCGCACTATTAAATTTATGTTAAATTATCATGCTTTATGAAGGATATGATGAACACCGACCCAGAGTCGACTGACGTAATCCTGGGTTATTGCACCGCTGGCCCGTTTACAGGAAGCTACATTAGCGGACCTTTACTTCGGGAAGAAGATAAATCTCCGGGAGAGCGTGAAGAAGATGGGTTTTCGTTTACGTGGTGGATTGAGCCGCCTGAGGTTGATGATATTGCTGAAAGGGAGTATGTCCTTACCAGGAAAGATGGATGTGAGCTTTTAGCTTCGTGGCGGGTAAAGTGGTCTTCTTTTTCTTTTGATGCCGACCCATTTTTCTTTGATACGTACCCCTGGGATGTAGCCGAGAGGGATTCATCGTGGGGGCGGTCGGCCCCTCTTGAGCTGATGGACCGTGATATGGCCGACAATGCTGTGACGGAGGGAAAGTGGCCGGTCGCGTTCCGCAAGCTTCATACCGTGCGGTACACCGCGAGTTTTGTCCGGGATCTTCTCAACCTAGATGAGCACGAGTTTCGTTCTGTTCGGCGGCTTTTCCGCTGGGATCCTGCCGTGCCGCAGGTTATCGATGCTCTGACTGCCCGAGGTCTTCGGTTAGTGATCGTACCGCGAAAGGGAGTGCTCGTCCGCTCGGATAAGGCGACTGTGCGCGGCGACTGGAGCGAGGGCGAGCTGCGTCGTGAGGTGGACCGGCTTGTCCGTGAAGTGGATCAGTGTTCTGATCCGCAACGGTGGCGCAAACAACCGAGGAACGCTTTCGAAGCGTCGGGTCTTGTGGGGTTGAGCGTGTTGCTTGTGAGAACACAATTCTGTTTCGCAATTATTGATTCCGGCTGTTTTCGCAACCAGGTCCATAATGTGGACCCTTGGAAAGCTGATCCTATGTCGGCTGGTGGAGCAAGGTGCGATCCCGATAAGTCTGATTGAGATCAGACTGAATGTGACACGTCGGAACTCGGAAAAGGCGCCAATAAACGAACTATTGCCGTGCAGCGGATATGTTCGCAGCATCGGGTGTGATGACTGGTTGTTGAGAAGCGTCAGCTAGGGCGGATGCTGATTATGGCTGGTTGGGTCAGCATCAGAAGCTGACCGAGCATGTTGGTTCTATTGCCACGATCGAGATGGGCGCGCGACAGTATGTCGCGGCGCTGGGGCGATTCTTGGAGAGTGACCCGGTGGAAGGGGGTGTCGCAAACGATTACGTTTACCCATACGATCCGATCAACCAGTTCGACCTGAGTGGGCAATGGACCGCGGGTGACACAAGTAATCTACTGAACACTGTCGGTGTTGTTGCCGGGTTCGCGTCAATAATTCCTGGCCCGGTAGGGATGATAGGAACTGCCGTGTCTGTTCTCGCTTTCGCCGCGAATGGAAACTGGGGTGGTGCTGTTTCGGCGGCTGTTGGCTTCATTCCCGGAGCAAAAATTGCTCAATTTGTGGCAAAAACACGTTTCGGCACCCGCCTGATGAACTTTCAGGCACGAAATAGGTTTATTGGAGTGAATGGTCGATTTCTTGGTAAGGGAACAACGTTTGACAGAAGAATCAATCACGGTAGATTGCGGATGGGGTGGTCAAAAGCTCGCGGAAAGCCGACCATAACTCAATGGAGGCTTCGCGGCCCTGGGAAACATGAATCTGGTCGTCCTTATGACTAGAATCATCCTTCTAGTATACCGTGGGGAATTCGATGAATCAGATAGAGAGTTTAATGAAGGAGTTAGAGGAGCTGAGGAAAAAAAATCTACCTGCTCTTGCTCCTACTGTTTCGGAATCTATTACGCATGATGCAGGGGAGCCTTGTTGGGAGCTGCAAGGAAAGAAAATATATTGCCAGATATGGGATTCTGGTAAAGATTACTGGGAGGTCGGCTTAAGTCGAGATGAACGGATTGAAATTCTTGAACTATGGAAGGGCTCACGCGGGATCGAGCACATTATTTCGAACCTAGACCGAAACCCATTCTTTCTCGTTGAATGGCGTTGTTGGCGAATAAGGCTGGCTTCGTGGGTGGAGACGCACGATGGGTTTCAATTAGAGTGGGATGGAGACTACAAAAAATCTTCCGATTCTGTATGGTTCGGAAAAGTTAACGTTGTTTTTTCGTTTGGTTAATTTCGTTAAGCCGTGAGGTTGATTAAATTCCATGAATTTCCCCTTCTTCATTAGCTGCATTTTTGTTTCTCCTATGGCGGGAGGAAGAAACCGCCTCTTTTTGCGACACTAATTTTTCAGTACACAAGAGGGTCGTTTACGATCCCACGCCTATGCCCAAAGCTGTGTTTTCCGCCGTTATTCTGGATGATGGGAATACGGTGAAGGAGAGCATCTTTTCTCTTCCGGGCGGGGTTGTCGTGTCTGTGCCGGTGAGCGGTGCCGAAACGTGGTCCTATCCGAATTTGCATGGTGACGTGATTGTTACTGCTGATGGTGACGGGGTGCGGGCGAAGAATTCGTCTGGTGCGCAACTCGGTGTTGCTTTGTATGACCCGTTTGGTCAGAGCATTGATCCGGTGACGTTCCTGGCGGGAACGGTCGCGGCCGATGACTCGGTGGTGAAGAACAGGGCGGGATCGGATGCTGATTATGGCTGGTTGGGTCAGCATCAGAAGCTGACCGAGCATGTTGGTTCTATTGCCACGATCGAGATGGGAGCGCGACAGTATGTCGCGGCTCTAGGGCGATTCCTGGAAATTGATCCGGTGGAAGGGGGTGTTGACAATGATTACGTTTACCCATGCGAACCGATCAATGTTTATGATCTCAGCGGTCGATTTTCTTGGTCCGATGTCGGTAACTTTGCGAAGGGGCTATTAGATAACCCGACAGTTCGAGGGGTCGCAATCGGTCTAGTTCTCGCCGCAACGTGCTGGAATCCGATCAGTTGTATAGTTATCGGCGCGCCTGTTGGTGCTGGTTTGGGTGCGGCAAACTGGTCAATTAATCATCGGAGGGAGTCGCTTGCATACCATATGATTAGCGGTGCTAAACAAGGTTTTACTATGGGTCTTAGAGGAGCACTCTTGGGGAAGATTCTCTCACGAACAAGTGTTGGGCGGATGCGAGAAAATATTTTTCGAAATACGGTGAGGCGTGTTCCGGGGAATAAAAAAGTCGCCTACTGTGGCCTAGGTAAATTTATTTTCAGAACTTCTCAGTGGCTGAGATATCATTGGAGGCGTTAAAGTGGTGAAAAAACGCCAGCATCAAAAATTAACCAGAGCTAGCATATGGTCCGGAATAAAAAAATCACTACGAGAAAAATTTGATGGGGCCGATCTTTTCGTAGCGATATTTTATGGCGTTCTGCTGTTGGCGGCCATTTTAATTCCCGGGTTGTTGGGTGTTTTGGGTGACTTGTATGAAGTTTTTTCGATCGTTTCGACGGTTGTAATTTTCATTTTCTTGCTTGTAGTGATCAAAATAGAAAATAAAGTAGATAAAGATTAATTTCTATATAAAGTGTGTTATTCATAAGTCCTTTACCAGCCGAGTCGGTACAGTTCGAGGCGGGTGACGGCGTGGATGAGGTGGGGTCTGTGAACCGTCCCCGGTAGCCGGTGGGAAGGATTTTCCCGTTCTTCCCTTGGGCGATGCATCTTTCGACATTTGAGCGGGTGGAGGAGATATATCGGTTGGCTGCGTGAGTGTTGCCGTCATGTTGTGCCGAGATAGGTTTTTCCGCGGAGTGACGGCGCTCGTGGGGGTAGAGGCTGGGTCTGCTCTCCGCTCAGTGCGGTCGAGAAAAGGTTCCCCTCAGCATTACTTTGTGGCTGTTCAGTCGTGTTGAGCGCCGGGAATAGTATCGGATACACCGAGCAGGAGGCC
>NZ_AUDF01000012.1 GCF_000425325.1 Rathayibacter toxicus DSM 7488 | reverse complement strand
CGCATCCCGCAAAACCTCCTCAAAATGCACGTAACGCTGCGCATTCAACTCAAACTCCTGCTGCAACGTCAACTTACTCACCTCATCCCGAGTCAGCCCCCCAGCATCTTTCTGACCGAACATGGCGCCGTCTCCTCCCTCGCTGCATCCCGTCAATAGCGGAGATAACAGTGCGACTATCAGTAGTCTTTGAAAGACTTTCTTTTTTCTGGCAAATGTGAATATTGTAGGCATTACGGTGCCCCTGTTATGAGAATACGCGCAATATGCTGCAGGGATGTCGAGTCTGGAGAAAGGTAACCGACGTCCCCGCCGGATTCATCGGGGGACATATCGTGACCGGTGACGGCTTTGGTGCCATCGCCCGCTTCGGAAGAGAAGGTGGTGACGCCGGAAATAGCTCGGGGATCGGTGCGGCTGCGCCCGCTTGCCAAGCGACCGATGTCGGCAATGAAGTCTGCATTGGCTTCAGTAGCGAAGACATGGTCGACATGGAGGGTCGCGGGGGTCTCATGGCTTTCAAAACCGGCCGAACCATAACTGATGAAGTTGCTGATTCGGTGCCGAGTGCTGCGCAACGCGTCCGCAACTGTCGGCGACCCGTAGGAATGGGCCGCGACCGTAAACTCTTTCGGTGCTGCGTCGCGACGACTGTCATACACACCGTCGATAAAACTCGCCAACCGAATGCCCCCGGATGTGGACCGTTCACCTGCCCCCACTTCCAAAAACCCCGGCGCACGATAACCCAACCATGCCACCACCGCGGACGATGCCTTTTTATTGACCGCGTACGCCGCATTAAGAAGGTCGTTAGCGGCTTGAACATTGCCCGCCGTAGATTTAAGGGTGGTGTCCATTCCGGGAACATTAACCGTCACATTATCGGCAGTATCAAGGTTCCCGAGCGATACGGCTGCGACAAGCCCACCGTCATCCACGCCGAATCCCACAAGTTGCACCACCTTCTCAGTCTTGTCACCAAGAAAATCCTTAGCTTTTTCTTCTGCTGTTCGAAGGCCGTCGGCGAGCCCCTTCACCTGTTCTTTGAAGTCATCAAAACTCAGAGAACCATTAGTGAGCCCGAGCGCACGATAGACGCTGAGGGCATCCGCCGGTGTGGTCGGTGTCCCGACTGCGGTACTGAGGACGCTGCGGGACGCGACGTCGCGAAGCGTCGCGGGCAGACCATTGAGGTTCGCTAGTTTCAGACGAATCGAGAGCGGTAGAGCAGGAATATCGTCTTTAGTCAGCCCGGTCGCATTCCATGCGGCAACAACATCCACCGAGTCCAGTAGCGGATCGAGCAGGTGCTGCAACGGGGTCGATAAGCGTGACCCGGACACGGCCTGCAGCGCCACGTTCGACAGCTCGCCGCCTCCGGCGCGCTCAAACGCCTCCGCCACCCGCTCTAACCAGTCCGTGTCTGCCCCGTTCTCGTGCACAAAAACCGAGAACCCGCCAATGAAGGTGGCTTCCTCGATCACTGCCCACGGACACTGGTCCTGAAAATCCAGCCACGCCCCCTGCAGCTGATAGAAATAATCGGTCAGGTCCATATCCTGCGCCCGGATCACCCCCACATACTCTCGTAACAACACCGGATCGGCGGAACTGAGTCCCGACGGATTCGCGTCCGTTGTCGCCCGCACTCTCGCCGCGGCAGAAAACTCCGCTCGGATCGGAGTCGGACGAATCTCCTGCTCCGACGGTTTCAGAGTCAGGAGCTCGTGCAGTAGCGAAGAAAGCGTCTGCGCTGTTGAACCCCAGTCCTGAAGCGCCTTCAGCGGATCAGCGGCCGCCAACGCTCCCAGCCGCTGCAACCGCTCCTCCTCACATCGCCACTCCTCTAGTTCCCGCTGCCGGTGATTCTCCATCTTCGCTTCCGTCGTTACCTTCTCCACCTGGCGCACTAGGTCGTCCAATACGCCCGCTAGCGCCGACCGATCCCACTCCTCCGCCATGGTCGCCTTACCAAACAACCTGGCGGCAACGCCCTTGAAATTCAGCACCATTCGGATCAGGCATCTCTGACGAAGAACACCCTGACCACGTAACTCATCAGCGGTGTTCCGCGCCCGCGCCGCTAACGTTGTCGCAATTTCCGCATTGAAACGCACCACCATGCGCCCATTCCTTCCTTGACGCCCGCCACGACCACAGCCCGATCGGCGAGAACGCATCACTATAGCCGAACATGACACTCTCGCACCTCGAAAAGCTGTGGGCCACAGCAGCTGGCGCCGCGAAGCCCACCGACGCCACCGCTCACGCACTCGCTGCGCGTACGGCATGATCGAAAAGTGACCCACCCGATCACCAGACGCCGTACGGCTCCCCCGGATGCTGCGGGACGAACCGGTCACGATATTCCCGCCGGGATACGCATCGCCGCAGCGTGGAGCTGGCGCTTTCTTGCGGTCGCGGGAGTCGTCGGTCTCGTGGTGTGGCTCATCTCGCTTCTGCCTGTGATTGTCATACCGACGCTGATCGCGCTGCTGCTCACGGCGTTGCTCTCTCCGCTCTGTAACGGTCTCGAGCGGTTGCGATGGCCCCGCGGATTGGCAGTACTGACCTCGATCCTCGTGATGCTCCTGGTTTTTGCCGGGCTGATCTGGCTGGTGATCGCACAGTCGCGCTCCGGCTTCAGGGGGAGCGACCAGCGCGCCCTCGCCTCCATCCACGATATTGAGGCCTGGTTGCAGGGCCCACCTCTCTCGCTCAGCGACCTCCAGTTGAGCGACGGGGCACAACGCGCGATCACCTGGATCACGACCCACACCGCGACTCTCGCCTCCGGAGCATTCGTGGTCGGCTCGCGGCTCGTCGAACTGCTTACGGGAGCACTGCTGACCCTCTTCTCACTGATCTTTCTGCTGCGAGACGGACGGCGAATCTGGCGGTGGATCCTTCGATTGCTGCCCTCGAACGCCCGTCCCGCGGTGGAGCGCGGCGGCGCGGCGGGTTGGCGTACGCTCAGCCATTTCGTGCGGGCGCAGCTCGGTGTGGCCGCGATCAATGCTGTCGGTATCGGGATCGGCGCACTCGTACTCCAGCTACCGCTGGCGCTTCCGATCATGATCGTCGTGTTTCTCGGCTCCTTCGTTCCGATCTTGGGCGCCATTGCGACGGGAGCTCTCGCAGCCCTTGTTGCCCTGCTCTTCGGCGGACCGGTGGCGGCGCTGATCATGATCGGCGTGGTCGTGCTGGTCCACTTGCTCGAGGGACACGTGCTGCAACCGCTGATCTTGGGCAACGCTGTCCAGGTACATCCGCTCGCGGTTGTGCTCGGAGTGGCGGGCGGACTGGAGGTTGCCGGCCTCGCCGGGGCACTGTTCGCAGTACCGACGATCGCCACTGTCTATTCTGCGGTCAGCGCGATGCGGTCACCCGCCGGTGACCGCTGAATTCACCACGACTCTCGCCGCCGCTCCTGATCGACAACAGCCTCCCGGTCGGCGAGACTGCGCAACCCTGCCAGGGGCTGCGCCATCCGATGATTACCCCGGAGCAGTGGCTCAGCACGGTCAAGAAAGGCCCAATAACCGGCCGTCACCGGGCACGCTTTTTCACCAAGACGTACTGTGGGCGTGAACCGACAACCCCGACAATAATCGGACATTCGATTGATATAGGCGCCACCAGAAACATAGGGCTTAGTCGCCACTATGCCTCCGTCGGCGTATTGCGACATGCCTATTACATTGGCGGGCATTACCCACTCGGTCCCATCAACAAAAACATCGACGAACCAGTCAGTGAGCTGATTCGGATCCCAACCGCGCTGCAGAGCCCAATTGCCCAGCACCATCAAACGCTGACTGTGATGCGCCCAGCCATGACGGCGGACGCCATCCAGCGCTTCGCGGAGACAGTTCGCCTCAATCTCGGTCGAATCGAGACTAAGCACGGCCGGAGGAATCGGGACAGTGGAACCTCCTGCGCGGCTTCGACCCCGATAATCGGGCCCGAGGAACCAGTAAAGATTCCACACGTAGTCACGCCAACCCAGGATCTGTCGAATAAAGCCTTCGGCACTCGACAACGGCACCCGCTGCGCAGCATATTCGGCCTCCACCGCTGCAATTACGGCACGAGGATCGAGCAGACCCAAGTTCAGCGGAACACTCAGTAACGAGTGGGCCATCGTCCAGTCACCAGAAAGCATGGCGTCCTCGTAAGGTCCGAAGTCCGACAAGCGCGACGAGATGAAATCGGCGAGCGCTGCCTCCGCCTCGCTCGCCGTCACAGCGAAGCGACGCGGGCCGTCGGCGCCGACAAGCCGAATCGCACCCTCCGCTTCCCAGCGGGCAAGATCGACGCGCACCTCCTCGTCGATCTCGTCTTCCTGGGGCCACCACGGCTCGGGTAGGCCGAGACGGGTGGCGCCGCGGGGTGGTGGCTGACGGTTGTCGCGATCGAAGTTCCAGTGGCCACCTTCGGGCTGGTCGCCACGCATCAGGACGCCCGTGCGCTCCCGACTCCAGCGATAAAAGTCCTCGAGGAGCAGTCGTTTCCCCGACCGCGTCAACACCCACTCATGAAAATCTTTCTCCTGGGTGATGAAACCGCGGCTGGGGAGAATTCTCATTCCACGACGGCGGGCAAAGCGGCGGGCGCCGCGGGTCGGCGGGTCAATCACCTCCAGATCGTCACGTCCTTTAAACGCCGCGGCGAAGCTCTCGGCGCGACGGTAGTCGACCCGATCGCCGAGCTCCTCTGCGCGGTGTCGCAACGCGGAGAGAAGAAGGTGGGCTTTTGCACGGTGCATCGGACGACGGCCAAAAGCCTCCCGGGCCTCCACGAGGAGCATCGGGCCGCCATCGTCGAAATCGGGCCCAAGTTGGCCACTGACGATCCAGCGAGTGTAAGTGTTCATGCCGTGAACGCTAAAGCGGACACCGCCGTCCAGTAAGGAGTTGCGCGGAAGCCATCGGCGCGGGTCTGCCGACGCAATCTCTTGCGCAGCCGGGTGTGATGCAGGAGTGTCACAGAAGCGCGGGTAATCGATTTGCGCCACCGACCGCAACGAAGCGAGGAGCCCCAGATGACACACCATGAGAAGCCCGAGGACCACGACACGCACGCCGCCAGTTCGGGCCGACATGCTCGGCACACCACGGACGGCAGCTACACACTCGCTGATGGCGTCACGCACACCGCAGGTGAGGAGGAGGGTAGTTATGTTGATGATTTCGAACATGACCACGCCAGTTCGGTGAAGGGCAGCTACATCGATGCCGAGGGCACAGACGCTGAGGCCGAGGGCCGCGGCGAATATACGGACCGCGACGAATAGCGAGATCGAGTGGAGGCGACGACATGAACAAGGATCGCGCGGAACACGACAACCACGGATCAACAACTGGCGCTCCGGACGGGACGGTTCCCCCTGCCTCCTCCGAGAGCGCGATCGTCGAGAAGGAGAGGACGGAGTCTCCGGGTAGCGAACGCGAGACAAGGGCAAAACAAGAGCAGGATTTGCCGGAGCACCCTCCCGGCGTCTCCGGTTCGGCCACGGTCAAGACCGTCCCCGGCACCGGCGGACCGGATGATGTCGGCGATGTCGAGGTTGACCCAGGCGAAGTGTCATTGAACGGAAAACCCTTCCCCGGTCACGCTGGCACGAAATAAGCGCTTCGAGGTGGACCGCCACTCACGTCAAGCGTCGCGAGGGCGGCAGCGGCGGCCAGAACATCTGAGCCGTAGGTAAAGGCGTGCTCATCGCTCGGCATCCCCGATAGTGCGTCGCTAGCGAGAATGGCCGCAACTTGAGCACCAGACCCACCAAGCCCTTTCGCCAGCGTGATCGCATCTGGTTCAATACCGAAATACTCCGCCGCAAACATGTATCCGGTGCGGCCGATCCCGGTTTGTATTTCATCGAGAATCAACTTCATACCCATGTCGTTACAGAAATTCCGAAGCTTGTGAAAATAGCCCTCCGGCGGCACGATATTTCCGCCGTTTTCCGAAATTGGCTCCACCAGAAAAGCAGCCACGCTTCCACTACTGGAATATTCCATAAAGTCATACAGACGCTCTGTGTACAGCGATCCACAGGTACCCACTGTTGCCCGTAGAAGCAGCGGCGGCAGTAAGGATCGGGCACGTGGAGCGCATGCCGAAAGAGGGCAGCGAAAGGCTCGCGCCGGAAAGCATTACCAGACATACTGGTCATCTTGATCGAACCCTCGTTCGCCTCTGATCCACCGGAAACCTTCAGATGCGCCTTGGTGATCGATTGCGGAGCAAGAGTGACCAGACGATGAGAAAGTTCATTGATCTGAGAGGTCTGAAAAATGCTCGTGACATGAATCGGCTCTCCAGCCTGCTCTTTAATGGCGTTTACTACGCCGGATGAGAATAGCCGAGACTCAAATTGACAGTCGCGGACACGCAGTAAAGATATAACCTCCCGTCCTCATCAAAAAGAGATACCTCCCCACCGCGAACCATTTTCTGCAAAGAAACAGGGTTATAAACAGCACTCGGATCTGACGCGCGAATATCTTTAGCCATGGCATTGCACCCCTTCACGCTATTTCGGCACCATTGACGAAAATATCGCGCAGTGAGAAACCACGTGCGACTATGCTCATACCTCACTCCTGCATTTCGCGGTCGACTGTTACATAACACGTGACCTTCTTTTCGGCGTGACGCGCATACCCGAGCAGCTGCTGAGGCTGAGCACGCCGTGGCGTGTTGTCGCCTCAGGGGGAAGCGCGCATACGGGCACTGAAGAACAGTTGTGCTGTGGCATTGACACTGTGCCTGGGGATTTCACTGGCCCTGGGCGCAGCAGACGGCGCCTGCTGTCTGCGACCACCGCTCGTAGCCACGAGATCGCTTTTCTGACAAGAAGAAAAGGACGATGAGCGAGCAGACATCTCCGGAGGAATTCGATGAGAAATGTGCCGAAACACGGCGCTTCGTGCGCGCGGAGAGAAGGGGTTCAGATCCGAATACCTGATCACCGATCTGGTAGGAATTCTCAGCGAATTTGAGATCAGACTCACGCAACTCGAGCGTCGCAGGAACGACGAGTAGACACGAGAGATACTGACACGAGAACGAGGTAGGGACCCGACTTACTGCCTCCCTCCGCTGTCACCGCCGCGGCACGGACCAGAACCGCAGCAGCGCACCCGAGAGGAGTGACCCGAGTGCGCCGGCCGCGAGGTCACTCAGGGTGTCCTCGTACCCGACGAAGATTGAGGAGTCAATGAAACGGTGGCCGGCCCACTCGCTCCACTCCCACAGCACTCCGGCCGTGATACCGAAACAGGCGCAGAGTATGAGAGCGGGCAGTATCGGATCGTGCTTCGTAACCACAGCCGGAACACTCCCCGCGCGCACGGCGCTGAGGTAGACGACCGCGGCAACGACTCCGTTCAGCACGAAGTGCACCACAAGGTCCCAAGCGGCCCATGCGCGGTAGAGGCCGAGCACACTACTCCACGCGGCGACCAGTAAGGCGATTCCACACAGGGCGTCGAGGGCTGGGCGCAGGTTGAGGGACCGCGCCAGCACGAGACCGATAGCGGCGAGCGCGAGCACCGCGACATCGACGAGTCTCCAGCCGATCGCAGCCGCGAGAATACTGAGGATGCCGAGAAAACGCACGCCATCGGCGAACCATTCGCCGCGGGTACTAGGCGGCCGTAAGAAGGTCGCGACGAGAGCGGAAACGTTCACGAGCTGGCGAAACGCAGCACAGCCTGCACCGGCTCGTGATCGGAGCCAGCGTTGCCCTCATAGCGAATCGCGTTGATCGCCACCGAGACAACCTCGAAAGCGTCCCGGCTGACCACGATCCAGTCAATGCGCGGTCCGGGCTGCGGCGGGCGGTAGTGGGAATAGGTACTCCAGGCAGGCGTCAGGCGAGTATCGGCAGCGACCCAGGAATCGACCAGCTGACCGCCGTCGAGGAGGGTACGGTAGGGCACGGTTTCCACATCAGTATTGGTGTCACCCATCACAATCGCCGGCCGATCGAGGTCAAGGATCCGCCGAGCGATCAGTTCGGCCGAACGCCGCCGTGAGGGACGCGAAACATGGTCAAAATGTGTCGCGACGACGGTGAACTCGCGTTCCGTGCTGTGGTCGGTGAGTTCGGCGATCACGGCGGTGCGCGGGATTCGATTGCCCCAACTGCGTGATCCCGGGACTTCCGGAGTGTCAGAGAGCGCAATCTGCGTCCACCGGCGTACCACGAAACGGTTTCGATCGACATAAAGCATCACGCGTTCACCGCCGCGATCGGCATCGCGGCCGAAACCCATACCTGTAAATGAGGCGCCAAGCGCCTCATGGACATCGGCGGCCTGGTCAGGTAACGCTTCCTGCACCGCAAGGATCGAGGGACGCTCGCTCTCGAGCAGCCGACGGACGAGCGGCATGCGCCGGTCCCACTGATCGACTACACGTGTTGTCAAACGAGGCATCCGCCGCCGAATGTTATACGTCATCACGTGCATCTCGGGCGCCTCGACATGGCCGATTACCGGAACCGAACCCGTCATGCCGCCAGCATACGGGGACACCACTCCGTAGCCAGACACGTCCACGACACCGGAACCAGATTCTGTGCTCGCTGCACTACTGTGTCGGCTCCTCCGGCTCGCCTCCCGACACCGTGTCGGTGTCGCCACCGCCCGACGAGGTATCGGTCCCGGTACCGTCGGGAAGCTCCTGCGTCTGCTCGATCTTCTCGCCCGTGCTGCGATCGGTGCCCATGATGCTCTCCCCTGTACGTCAGCGGTCTCACGACCTCATCACCTTGCTCCGCATCTGGCGCTGTGCGGCAGGGGGTGGCGCGGATGGCAGGCGACGTGAGAGAACAGCAGCCGTCCCGGGAACCGGGGCACCACCGCCGACCCGCTACTCCTCGACGACGATCGTCGTGATCACCGGGTTGCGGCGGTGACGACGCGTCAGCCAGCGGCCGAGCGTCCGGGTGATGAGCTTTTCCACCGCGTCACGGTCAGTCGGAGAGCCGGCAGCCTGCAGGACGGCGTCGTCAATCGCCTTGCTCGCGGTGGCCTGCCACCCCGGCTCCTCCACGAATCCCCTGGTGAAGAACTCGACCGGTTCACTCAACGTGCCACGGCCGATGTCCACGATCGCGAGAACGGTGATCGTCCCTTCCTCCGCCAAGACGCGCCGATCGAGCATCGCACCCTCCGTCGCGACGCCCATTGTCGTGCCATCAACCAGAATGTGGTCGGCCTCGATGCGTCCGCTCACGCGGGAACGGCCTTTGACCAGATCGATGGAGACTCCGTCCTCGATCACAAAGACATTCTTCTCATCGATCCCGGTGCGGACCGCTATAGCCGCGTTGGCGGTGAGGTGACGCCACTCACCGTGCACGGGCAGCACAGCGGTAGGGCGAAGGATGTTGTAGCAGTAGGCGAGTTCGCCGGCGCTCGCGTGGCCCGAGACGTGCACCTTGGCGTTGCCCTTGTGGACGACAGTCGCACCCCACCGAGTAAAAGCGTTAATAATGCGGTAAATCGCATTTTCGTTACCGGGAATCAAGGAGCTGGCAAGCAAGACTGTGTCTCCAGGACCAATATCAATAATGTGGTCTTTATTGGCCATCCGTGAGAGCGCAGCCATAGGCTCACCTTGCGAGCCGGTGCAGATCAGCACGATCTCGTTGGCCGGCAACTTCTCCAGCACCTTCATATCGACGACGAGCCCGGCCGCGATCTTGAGGTACCCGAGATCGGCGGCAATGCCCATGTTGCGCACCATTGACCGCCCCACGAAAGCCACCTTGCGGCCGTGGCGCTGGGCCGCGTCAAGAACCTGTTGAATGCGGTGCACGTGGCTGGCGAAGCTCGACACCACAATACGGCGCGGGGCAGTGCGGAACACTTGGTCGATGGCGGGCGCGAGATCACCCTCCGAAATCGCGAAGCCGGGGACATCGGCGTTGGTGGAGTCAACGAGGAAGAGGTCAACTCCTTCGTCGCCCAGACGCGCGAATCCGGGCAAATCAGTCGTACGGCCGTCGAGGGGAAACTGGTCCATTTTGAAGTCGCCCGTGTGCAGCACAAGGCCAGCTTCGGTGCGGATGGCGACGGCCAGCCCATCGGGGATGGAGTGGTTGACGGCAAGGAACTCGAGACCGAAGACACCGGCGTCGATCCGGTCGCCCTCCTTCACCGGGCGGGTACGCGGGGCAATGCGGTGCTCGGTGAGTTTCGCGGTAATCAACGCCAGTGTGAAGGTGGAGGCAATGATGGGGATGTCGGGGCGCTCTTTGAGCAGGTAAGGAACGCCTCCGATGTGGTCCTCGTGACCGTGGGTGAGCACAATCGCTTCAACGTCTTTCAGGCGTGAACGAATGGCGGCGAAATCCGGGAGGATCACGTCGATTCCCGGTTGGTTTTCCTCAGGAAACAACACACCGCAGTCGACGATGAGTAGCTTGCCCCTGTGCTCAAAAATCGTCATATTGCGCCCGATCTCACCGAGACCGCCGAGCGGAGTGATCCGCAGTGCGTCTTTCTCAAGCGGCTTGGGTCGTGGGAGTTCGAGGTGGTGACGTGAGGGTTTTGCGGGTTTCGTGGTTCTCATCAGTGCTTTCTCGGGGGAGGAGTGACGTGGACCCCGCATGCAGGGCCCTACCGCGCGCCCGGCGGGCCGCGGCGACGTGCCGCTCCATCGGCGTCAAACGCAGCTGGAGCAGGCGGAGGTGTGCGGGACGGTGTCGACGGGCCGCTATCGTGCGGAAAAATCGACCGAGCGGCGCTGGATGCTGACCGACCGTCCGCTCCAGCATGACAGGCTTCGCCGGATAGCGCCCGCACCTGCCCGTCAGAACACTCTGCCGGGGCATACACATGCCGCGGCCGGTGCCAGGCACACCAGCGAGTCGGCTCTCGCGTGTTTCGGTCTCGCTAACGAGCTCAGTGCAGCTGGGAGCGAGCCGACCGACGGTTGGCGCCGCACTACCCAACACCCCAGGAGGACGCCCATGACCACGCCGGTCAGTTTTAACAATTTCAGCAAGAGCTATGGCGGCGACGCCGTCGTCTCGGATGTCTCGTTCTCGGTGGCGTCCGGTTCGATCGTCGGGCTCCTCGGGCCGAACGGCGCGGGCAAAAGCACCACCCTGCGCGGCCTCGTTGGTGTGCTGCATCCGAGCAGCGGCACCGCGACCGTCTTCGGCACAGCTTTCACGAACCTAGCTAATCCGGCCAGGAAAGTCGGTGTCCACATGGATGGCCTCGGCTTCGAGACGGGAATCACCGCCCGCAGGCATCTGGAGATCTATCGGCTCGCCGCGGGGATGCCGCGGGCACGGGTCGACGAGGTCCTCGAACAGGTTGACCTTGCAGCTCATGCGAGCAAACGCGTCAAAAAATTGTCCACCGGTATGCGTCAGCGGCTGGGGCTCGCGACAGCGCTGATCGGGGACCCCGAACTCCTCGTCCTGGATGAGCCGGCCAATGGTCTCGACCCGAGTGGGATCCGATGGCTTCGCGGGTTTCTCCGCTCCTTTGCCGCGCGCGGAGGAACCGTTCTCATTTCCAGCCACCAGCTCGCCGAATTAGAGCAGACAATTGACGAGGTCGTTGTCCTGCGTCGTCGAGTGCTCTATTCCGGCCCCTTGGCGACGCTGACATCCGGTGGCGCGTCATCACTCGAAGAGGGATACTTCGACTTGATCGATGCGGCAGAAGGCGGTGCTCTCCGTGGTTAATTTCCTGAAAAGCGAGATCGTACGGAGCATGAGCGGCCTCGCCATGCTCGGTATCGCATCATTCGTGATTCTCATTCCCCTCACGATGATCAACGTCGGGCCATCTCTCGACGGCCTACGCGAAATTGATGACGTATTAGCGACACGAATACTGTTCGGCCTCATCGCTTCGAGCGCAATCGCCGCCATGTATCTGGGAAGCTACGCCTTCTCGCGGGAGTATTACTACCGCTCGATATCACGGTCACTGGTCATGGCATCTCCCGGACGCGTTTTTGCCGCAAAAATTATCGCGAGTGCGCTCGCAAATGTGGGCATCTGCCTGATCGGAATGGTCGTCTGGACCGGCGTCACGATCACCGTTCTGCACTCGTACGGCAAAGAATTACAGGTCAATGGAGCATTCTGGGCCATCGTTGCCGGATCGCTGTTCGCTGTGGTGTGCTGCGGAACCATCGGAGTCGCACTCGGTCGGATTGTCAAAAATTACTATGCCGTAACGGGAGTCGTCATTCTCGTACCACTCATGATTGAGCTACCTCTGCTACTCGACGCTCCCGCTTTCGAGCGCTTCCTGCCGATGGGGGCGGTCGCTGGCCTTGCGCAATTGCCTGTCACCGGTCTTTTGCCGTGGTGGGGTAGCGCCCTAGTGCTCGTCGGCTGGTCCCTCGTAGCGACCGGCGCGGCGGTTGTGGTCCTGCGAAGGAGCGAGGAGTGAGTTCTCCTCCGGCGCAGGCAGCCTCACCGGATCGCAGACGTTCTGCACGGGTATTCCTGGCGCAGCTTCGGCGCGCTAGCGGGGATGTCGTCGTCTGGTCGTTCTTTCCGGTCGCGCTTCTTGTGGCTCTTGCGCTCGTGGTGTCCCTCCCCCACGATCTCCGCACAGCACCCCCGAACGTCGTCGCCGAACTCGGTACCGATGTCGCGGTCTCCCTGGTGTCGAACCTTCTCGTCATCAGCGCGATCATGGGAGCCCTGAGCGTCACGCTCGCCTACCGGACGGGCGTGCTGGCCCGGGAACTTGTCTTCGGTTCCGCCGCCGTGGTGTTCGGGGCCCGCGCCGCGCTCAGCGTGGTCTTCGCCCTGCTGTTCGGCATTTTCAGCGTTGCGGTGCTCGACCTGACATTCGTGGCGATTTCAGAACGCTCGTTGTTCTCGCCTCGAGAAGCTCTTGTCACGATGGCGGTGCTCGGCTCCGCCGGCCTGTGGGGATTCCTTGTGGGAGCGCTCCTGCGTGATCCTCTGCTCGTGCTCTTTGTGGTGCCCGCCACCCTGATGCCCGCGCTTGTCCTCGCCCATGTCGTTCCGGCCATCGCGGATGTCCTGCCGTTGCGAGCACAGCTCGCCGCCGCGGGGCTCCTGCGCACCGGACTGACCGCACCGATCGCGGGCTGCGTTCTGCTCGGGTGGTTGATCGTCGCGACGGCCGTCGTGTCACTCGTGCTCCGGGTACGGGACCGGATCTGAAGCAGGGAGACGAGGTGCAGCACGGCTTCGGGTACCGCACCCCATGCGCTTGCATGAACATTGGCGACCCTAGTCGGCATCCCCGCTCAACACAAGAGGCGGCGCCCGAGACGGGACCGATGTCAAGCAGGCACAGTGATGTCGGTCCATCACGTACGGTCCCCTCATGGGCCTCCGTGACCGCAACAACCCCGCGACCGTCGACCCCGAGCAGAACGACAGAGTGTGGAATGACGCCCTGGGTCGGCGTGCATTCCGTTGCCTCCAAGTACTGATCATCCTCGCGCTCGCCGCGGTGGTGGTCTTCGCGGTGACGCAGCTCTCCCTGGTACTGATTCCGGTCATGATTGCGCTCATTCTCGCCTCGGCAATTCACCCGTTGCTCGCGTGGCTGCGCCGACGGGGCGTGCCCTCGATCCTCGCGACCTGGCTGGCGCTGATCGGACTCCTCGTCCTTCTCGGCGCGGTCGTCTGGCTCATCGTTGTGGCGGTGAGCGACCAGTGGGACGAGCTGATGAGTCGTGCGTCCGAGGGCGTCGCTTCACTGCAGAGTTCGCTGCAACAGCTGCCGGTCACCGTCAGCCAGGAACAGATCGAGAGTGCGCGACAGTCGGTCGGCGACTTCTTCACCTCCGGAGCTTTCGGCACTGGCGCGGTTGCAGGAGTATCGGCGGCGGCCAATCTCCTCACCGGGCTCGTGTTAATGCTGGTGGTGCTGTTTTTCTTCATGAAGGACGGACCGAAAATATGGGAATTCTTTCTGCGCCCCTTCACGGACTCCGGCTACGAGCGGGCCCGACGCATCGGCACCAAGACAGTCGCCGTACTGGGTGGTTACGTCCGCGGTACGGCTATCGTGGCGGCGGTCGATGCGATCGGCATCGGGGTCGCACTGGCGATCATTCAGGTACCACTGGCGATCCCACTCGCGGTCATCGTGTTCGTCACCGCCTTCATTCCCATTGTCGGAGCGACGGCAGCAGGCATCGTGGCGGCACTGGTAGCCCTGGTAGCGAATGGCCCGATCGCCGCGCTGATCGTGATCCTGGTCGTGATCGCGGTCAACCAGCTCGAGGGGAACCTCCTGCAGCCGGTGGTGATGGCCCGCTCGCTGAAACTGCATCCGCTGATCATTCTGATCGCCCTGACCGTGGGTACAGTGCTCGCCGGAATCATCGGCGCCGTCCTGGCAGTGCCCATCGCAGCCGTGGTCTGGGGCATTGCCTCCATCTGGAATGGACCGAACCAACCAGCCGAACCGATCAGACGTAAGCGCACCGAGACGGTCTGACCTGCGAGAGTCCGCGCCGTCCACTGCGGGATTCCCGCGCATGTTCCGTCAAGTTTCGCCACGTTACACAGTCCGGTCGCACGCACGGGCTCCGATCCCGTAGAGTTTAGATATCTCCAGGGCACTTGCCCGAATTCCACGGCCGAGAAGTCGCACACCACGACGAAGAGACTCGGCCCCTGATAGAAACCGCACGGATCGACGGCAGCGACCCCGATCATGCGGTTGACACGCCCGCCTCGCCCGCGGGTACCGCCCTCCATAGGACGTCGCGGAAGCCGCGCCGTTCCTCGTACGACCCCCGCCCCACCGCATTCGCCGGTGAGCGGGACGTTCTCCCCGGCATAGGCCGCCTCCCGCAGAGATCATGACCTTTGCCCCAAGACGACCCGAATGACTCCCAGACGATGCGTGTGTTATCCGCGCGGAGGAGGAGTTGCTCGGGTACCGCACACTCGTGCGGACGCTAACGACGTCAGCTTCGGCTGACGTCACCATCACGTAAGGAAAAGAAATGCCTACTGGCACCGTTAAGTGGTTCAACTCCGAAAAGGGCTTTGGCTTCATCGCTCCCGACGACGGAGGCGCCGACGTGTTCGCGCACTTCTCCGCCATCGCAAAGCAGGGCTACCGCGAGCTCATCGAGAACCAGCACGTTGAATACGACGTCGAGCAGGGCCGCAAGGGTCCGCAGGCCGCGAACATCCGCGGCGTCGGCGAGTAACCTCCGACCGCAGTTCAGAGAACTTGAGCGCCTCGTCTGCCGTGATCGAAAGATCCGGTCGGCGGGGCGCTCATTGTCTCTGCGGATGTGCCTCCGCAGCGCGCACCGCGGGTGGGTATCCTCCTGAGAGCGACTCCTGGCGTTTGTGGAATCTGTGGTTACCCGACCACACCGGGTAGCCGCTAGAACCACAGGTGGAGACATGGGACGACTGATCTACGGACCGCAATCACTCGAGATCGAACTCGATGACCGACTACTCGCGCACCTGAAAGTGGCGATGCTTGCGAAGATGCGGCGTAACGAGTCGTTTAGCTTGTCGTGGACCGAACCGGAGTCGAGCGGACATGGTCGCAGCTCGGTGTGGGTACATCCCACAACGCCCCTGCACTTCCGTTTTTCCGGCAGCAAGCGACCCAGCCTTAACCGGGCGTGGATTGAACAGTTCATGGCGGGCGCCAACAACACCGGCGAGATGAACATCATTCCGGAGCCAGACGGAAGCTCACCCGACGAGCGCTCGGCCGGACGGACTTCCCCTTAACCGAGCGGATTCTCGCCGTTTCTGCGCCAGCGTTCATCGGCAAGTTGACCGGGGGCGCCAGTGCCGCCGTGTCCGCCCAGCGGGGCGGCCCCGCGACGGGCTTCGTCCGGCACGGCACCGAGGGACGTGCCGGAGCCCTCTGCGGTACTGCCGGGAGCACGTAAAACCGTCGCGTCCTCGGCGGGCGTAACCTCCTCCTCGGCGGGGTTCTCGGTGCCGCTCTCGCTCCTGGAATCGTCGCCATGATCAGGATCACGACTCTCGTCAGCCATCGTGTTCTCGCCTGCGCTCATGGCCGTCACGGTAACACTGGCTGTGGCCGACGGCGAGGAGTGGGATAATCCTGACGCCTGCTTCATCACCACAGTCGCACTGATAGCTCTCACGAGAATAATTACCGAGCGGACTCTCGTTCCGGCTCGCCGGTCTTCACGTCCAGGTGACGAAGGAGGAACGCCATGATGCCCGTGTTGCTACTCACGGTCCGATCGTGACGACAGGTCTGGGACTCATCGGAGGCGTGCTGCTTGCCCAACAAGAACCATTTTTCCTACAGTCAAAGGTCACTCTCGGGTTTGCCGAGGTGATCCTCGCGCTTTTTCTCTTTGTCGACGCGTCGAAGTGCGCGGCGGTATCCAAGCGGGCAGTCGCTCCGATTCTGCGGCGACAGGGACCCTCCTATGACGACAGCGTTACGAGCGCAAAGCGCCCATAGTCTTCTCCTGCACACCTCTCGGCCATCACACTTCTTTGGAGCCAGAATGAATCGACTCTTTTTCGCTGTCACTGCAGCGGTCCTGCTCATGCTGGGTCTCACCAGCTGCTCGGAACTCGGCAGCCTGATGGGCGGCGAGACGCGCGATGGCAAGTCGGGAGAAATTATCAAGGGCGGGAATACCGACGCGCTCGAGTTGCGAAACGGTGACTGTTTCAACGATCTCCCCGACAAGACCACAGATGTCGCCTCCGTGCCCACTGTGCCGTGCACCGAACCGCACGATTACCAGGTCTTCCACACGGCGACACTGGACAACGCAGACAAGTATCCAGGCGACGATTCCGCCAGCGAGCAGGCCTATGCCCTCTGTGAGTCCGCCTTCACCAGCTTTGTCGGCTCCACCCCAGGGTATGACGTCGACGACCTGTACCCGAATGCAGACGGCTGGGCGATGGGTGAGCGGACAGTCAGCTGCCTGCTCACCAAACTCTCTGGCCCGAGCACCGGGGCCTTCACTGGCACCACGGTCTGATCGTTCAGAGGGGCCCGCGGCCGGTCGAGTACTGGCCCGGTAGCTCGGCGGGAGTCCGACACGGCGACAACCCGTTCGTCGCATCAACCAGTCTGATGTCAGGACCGACGTCCGCGCCGCACGAGCTGGACGACGGCGAGCAGAAGCACGATAGCGAAGAGGATCCCTGACACTCGCGCAGGCACAAGAAACGAGAGCGCAACCCCGACAACCGAAAAGATCGTGGCGCTGAGCCCCACCAGCAGTCCGGCCCGGATGTCAAGCACCCCGCGACGCGCATTCGCAATCGAACCGCTGACCGCCGTCGGAATCATCGCGGCCAGAGATGTTCCCTTCGCGAGCAGATCAGCCAGTCCAAATACGCCGACCAGGACCGGCACGGCAATCGCGCCACCACCGATACCGAACAGCCCAGAAGCGACGCCCATCAGAAGCCCCAGACCTGCGAAGCCCGGCCAGACACCCCAACCCTCCGCAACATCGCCAACCTCGTTAGAGCCGAACAGGGCCATCCGCACCGCTGCCACGAGCAAGAGCGCAATGAACAAATTCCGCAGCACTCCGAGCGGTAGCCGCACCAACAACCATGAACCAATCGATACTCCAAACATGGCAACAACACCGATAACGACGGCAGGCAGCCAGGCCACTTGACCGGAAAACGCATAACCGGTCGCGCCGACAACGGAGGTCGGGACGATAGCGAGGAGTGACGTCGCGGAGGCGCGGCGCTGATCCATCCCGTACCACCCAATCAGCATTGGAACCATCAGGATGCCGCCGCCGACCCCACAAGTACCGGAGAGTATGCCGCCGACAGCTCCGATCAGCGCCAACATCAGGGTTCGGGCGCCCGAGCGCTGCGCGATCGCCTCGTCTGTCATCCGTCCATACCACCACAGCGTCCCCTGCCGGGCGAATCGCCGCGGACGCTGGCAATCGTCTGAGCAGCCAAGGAATGATCATGACACCCACGCGCTTCGTACCGTCTTTTTTTACCTCACACCGTCACGCGTTCGACTAGTGAAGAAAGGAGGACATCATGGCTCGGAGAACCGTCGTCATGAGTGCTTCACTGGTGAGAGTAACCGTGGCACAGTCCTCCCTTAGGTGATGCAGTCGAAACGGCGCCGCAGGCGTGCTCCGTTGCCACTTTCCCGTGAAGGCGGTTCATGGCAGCATCCGGATGCGCTTGCCCGCGCACCAGCGTTCCTCTCGATTGAATCCTTACCCGGCCGAACAGGAGCCCATTATGGAGCATCTCTGCACTAGACCACTCGAGGTTGACGATGCCATCGCCGTCGTCGGAATTCTTGCTGCCCTCGAAGCCCTCGTGTTGGGAAACCGGCTCACCCCCGAGCAAATCAGTCCCCTCCATCACGCCCTTGCCCAGGGCCACGCCGCACTCGCCCGGGCGGACCGTAGTGAAGTCGGGGTCGCTCTGGGCAGTTTAAACTTGCGCTTATGCGCGGCGATCGGACCGTAGCGGGCCGTGACGGGCACAGGCGGAAGGGGTGTGTGCCAGAATTCGCGCTTTTCTCGTCGCTCCGCTGCGGTAACGGGTCAGTAGGAGGCGGAGTCGATGCGCACCGCGACGGAGTCGCCCCTGAGCCGCGCGGCCACATCGCGGAGGATCGTGGCGGAGCCGCTGGTGCCGAAGCGGGTAACCCCCAGCGCACGGTAAGCGAGGAGAGTGTCGAGGTCGCGCACGCCTCCCGATGCTTTGATCTGGACGGCATCAGAAACAGCAGCGCGCATCACGCGCAGGGCGTGCTCGGTGGCGCCGCCGGGGCCGAAACCGGTCGCAGTTTTGACGAACTCGGCACCGGCGCGTTCAGCGGCTGTGCAGCCGGCAACAATCTGGTCGTCGTTCAGGTAGCTGGTTTCCAGGATGACCTTGAGCACGTGCCCGTCGGCCGCCGCCACCACAGCGCGAATGTCGTCCTCCACTTCCTCCTGAAAGGCTCCGCTCCGGAGTCCACCAATGTTGACGACCATGTCGAGTTCGACCGCACCGTCAGCGAGGGCCTGACGCGCCTCCGCGACTTTGGCCGCCGTCGAGGTCGTGCCGTGCGGAAAACCGATGACGGTACCGACCGCGGTACCGGAGTCTTCGAGGCGGCGCGCCGCGTGGGCGACATCGCAGGGACGCACGCACGCACTGAAAACACCGAGTGTGCGTGCCTCGTCGAGCTGTGCATCGACGTCGGCGCGGCTTAACTCGGGCCTGAGGACTGCGTGGTCGATCAGCGCTGCGATCTCAGGGACGCTCGGAAAGCTCTGGGTGTTCTCACTCATCATCAAAGTCTAGGAGCGGGGGCTCTGGCCGTCGCAGGCGAGTGGGCGGTGACCCGGCCACGCCTCGCGTTCCGACGATACGGCGGCACGGTTCATGTAACGGGTTCACGAGTCATCGTGACGGTAGCGTGGACAACATCGAGCTATTCCGAAGAACTGATGTCAGAATTCTCACCGTCGCCAACCTCGCACCTGCCCCGCCACCGACGCGCCGACCCTACGCCCGCACGGCTCCGCCCCCACCATGACGAGCCGGTGACGGGCGCTAAAGTGAGCTGATACCCATGACAGAACCCTGCCCCACGGTCACACCCGACGCCGCACCTATGACCACTCCCCGGCCCATCGCAAACCCCATCATGGTGTTCGACTGCACGGAGAGCGAGGCGAGGGAATTCCGCGAAGAGTCCGCGCGGAGGGGAATTCCTGTCCTTCTTACCGCGGACCCACTCACTGAAGCTACTGCGGCACAGGCTTACGGGAGACGCTGCGTCAGCGTCGGACACCGGAACCGCATCTCGAATCAGACGCTACATGAGCTGAGCAAAGTCGGCGTCATCTACATTTCAACCCGCAGCGTGGGCTTCGATCACATTGACGTTGATTACGCGGCACAGGTGGGAATCTGCGTAGAGAATGTTCCCTACTCTCCGGCGAGCGTCGCCGATTACACTCTCATGCTGATTCTCATGGTTCTGCGGCATGCAAAGCCGGTTTTACTGCGCGCAGAAGCCCATGATTTTAACATGACTTCGCCCCGAGGGCGGGAACTGCGTGACCTCACGGTCGGCGTCATCGGCACCGGCCGTATCGGATCGGCTGTGGTTGATCGACTGGAGGGCTTCGGCTGCCGCATCCTCATTCACACTCGTCAACCTGTCACCGACGAGCGTCACGTCTCTCTCGACGAGATTCTCCGGCGCAGCGACGTCGTTACCCTGCATACGCCGTTGAACGCCGAAACCCACCATCTGTTAAATCGGGAACGGATCGCGCAATTGCCGTCCGGCGCCCTCATCGTCAATACCGGCAGGGGCGCGCTGATCGATACCGAAGCTCTACTTTCGGCGCTGGAGAGCGGTCATGTGAGCGGCGCTGCACTCGATGTCCTCGAAGGCGAGGGCCGTTATTTTCACGGCGATCATGAAACGCACGTACCAGAAGACGGATTACTGTTCCGTCTGCAAAAAATGCCCAACGTGATTATCACTCCGCACATTGCTTTCTTCACCGACCATGCACTGGCTGATACCGTGCGCAATGGTCTTGCTCGATGTATTGCTTTCGACAAAGGGAACTGACATGAACACACTGACCGTAGGGATTCTCTTTGGCGGGATCTCAGAAGAACACAATGTCTCCGTTAAGTCGGCGAGAGAGGTTGCGAAGAACCTCGACCTCGAGCGATATGAACCGGTCTGGATCGGTATCACCAGCAACGGGAACTGGCTGCTGTGCGACGGGCCGGAGGGCGACTGGGAGACTCGCACGCAGAAGCGAGCCGTGGTGTCGCCAGATCGCGATGTGCGCGGGCTGCTCGTGATAGACGAGGGCGGGGTTGAGACGATCCGCCTCGATGTCATTCTGCCGGTGCTCCACGGCACTCTTGGCGAAGACGGCGCGGTCCAGGGCCTGTTCGAACTGGCCGGTATTCCTTACGTGGGCTGCGATATTCAGAGCTCGGTGATCTGCATGGATAAGTCGCTTGCCTACACCGTCGCCTCAAGCGCCGGGATCGCGACTCCCGCATTCCACATCCTCCACCAGGGAGAGCAGATTGATGGGTCGAAATTCGACTACCCCGTGTATGTCAAACCAGCCCGTTCGGGCTCGTCTTTTGGCGTGAGCAAGGTAGATGGTCCAGACGGACTCCAGGATGCCATCGACACTGCACGCAAGTACGACGTGAAAGTCCTCATCGAGCAGGCTGTCGTCGGCAGTGAAATCGGCTGCTCGATTCTCGGGGTAGCCCCCGACCTGTTCATCGGCGAATCCGACCGAGTCGCGCTGAGTCACGGTTTTTTCCGCATTCATCAGGAGGCAACACCAGAAACCGGCTCCGAGAATTCCATCTTTATCGTGCCAGCCGATATATCTCCGAGCGCCCGAGCTGTTGTTCACGAGGCGGCAAAGGCCGTGTATGTCGCTTTCGGCTGTCGGGGGATTGCCCGGGTCGATATGTTCTTGACCGAGGACGGTACTCCGGTCCTCAACGAGGTCAACACCTTGCCCGGACTGACATCCTACAGCAGATACCCGCGCATGATGGCCGCGGCAGGGGTTTCTCTTCGTGACGTGCTCACGCGAGCGATAACCCTAGCCCTGTCGGAGACAGTGGCATGAAAGACGATTTCGCCTTCGTCGACGAGATAGTTCCCGGCATTCGTTGGGACGCAAAATATGCCACGTGGGATAACTTCACCGGTAAGCCAGTCGACGGTTATGACGTCAATCGTATTCTCGGGACCACCGCTCTGTGCCTCGCCCTACGCAATACCCAAGAAATGGCGATCTCCCGTGGCCTCGGTCTCGTGCTATGGGACGGCTACCGCCCGCAGCGCGCTGTCGATAACTTTTTGCGCTGGTCCGAACAACCGGAAGACGGGAAAAAGAAAAAGCGCCATTACCCCCGCATTGATCGGCGGGCGATGTTCGAGTTGGGATATGTGGCGTCTCGATCCGGGCACAGCCGCGGTAGCACCGTCGATCTGACGGTTGACGACCGGGCAACCGGCTTGCTGGTGCCGATGGGGGGCGATCACGACCTCATGGACGAGGTGTCGCACCACGGAGCAGCCGGGATTGAGGAACATCTCGCCGAGAACCGGCTACGTCTGCGCACACTGATGGAGGACTGCGGTTTTATCGCCTACGAATGTGAGTGGTGGCACTACACTCTCGCTGACGAGCCCTACCCCGACACATATTTCAACTTTCCGATTTCTTACGACGGGTAGTGTCCCCTTCTTCAACCATCGCAGATTTCTTTCTCGGAGAGAATTTCGCAGACGCGAGCGCCGTGTGACGGAAGCTTTTTCTGGTCGAATACACTGGCGAGAGGCTAAGCGGATAGTTCTTGAGGTCTCTCTCGACACATTCCCTCCCTACGGGAACACGTCTCACCGCGCAAACACGAAAGGCCCGAACATCCCAAGATATCCGGGCCTTCCCTCACTACTCCTCTAGGCTGCGGACTACCAGCTTGACTTGGTGATGCCGGGCAGCTCTCCGCGATGTGCCATGTCACGAAAACGAACACGCGAAACACCGAATTTTGTCAGGTTGCCACGGGGGCGTCCATCGATGGCATCGCGGGAGCGAACACGGACCGGTGAAGCGTTACGGGGAAGCTTTTGCAGCCCGATGCGGGCGGTTTCACGAGACTCATCAGTCCCGGCCGGGTCAACGAGAGCCTTCTTCAGCTCGCGGCGCTTCGCTGCGTAGCGATCCACCACCACCTTGCGCTGCTCATTACGGGCAATCTTGCTCTTCTTAGCCATTCTTAGCGCTCCTCGCGGAAGTCGACATGCTTACGCACTACAGGGTCGTACTTCTTAAGCACGAGACGATCGGGGTCATTGCGTCGGTTCTTCTTGGTCACATAGGTGTACCCGGTACCGGCGGTGGAACGGAGCTTAATGATGGGTCGGACGTCCTGTTGCTTTGCCACTAGATTTTCACCCCGCGAGCAAGAAGATCTTTGATAACGGATTCGATGCCGCGGGAATCAATGACCTTGATACCCTTCGCCGACAGGGTGAGCGTGACTTTACGGCGAAGCGACGGCACGTAGTAG
This sequence comes from Rathayibacter toxicus DSM 7488, assembly GCF_000425325.1. GTDB lineage: Bacteria > Actinomycetota > Actinomycetes > Actinomycetales > Microbacteriaceae > Rathayibacter > Rathayibacter toxicus. Next base: position 35,133 of record NZ_AUDF01000012.1, on the reverse strand, counting down.
GTCTTCTTCTGCACGTTGGGGTCAAAGCGGCGCTTGGTGCGCCGATGCGAATGCGAAATAGCATGACCGAAACCAGGAACGGCTCCGGTCACCTGGCAGACTGCTGCCATTTTTCCTCCAGATGTGGTTACCGTGGGGCAGGCGCCTGAGCGTATGACCCACCCAAGGTCACTTGTCGACGCGCCACAAAGTCCGCTCCGAGGGCCACAACTCTCGATACGCCAGGCAGCACGCAAATACGCGCAGACGCGCGCATTCGAACCAGTATAGGCGACGAGAGTAGTACCGCAACGTCGCACGGCATCCGCGACACGAAGAACGCCAGGGCTCGCACCGGTAGGCGGCACCCGAGTGTGCTGAGATTCAGCTCGGCGCCAACGAGTAGCCGTGGTACCTCTCGAAGAGCGTGTGCGCCGGAATCCAACCGATGAGAGTCGTCGCTGTACCACGACCACGTATCGTGTTGTGGATTCCAAAGAATGTGCCTTCGGAGTTGGTGATAGGTCCACCTAAATCGCCAGGATCTAAATGAACAGAGTAGGAACCGTTAGTTCGAGCAAGCCGTCTCCCGGGACCTAATGGCCACACATTGGAAGCAGGCATCGAAGAGAAATAACAGTTCACGCCGGTTCCCATTCCTGACGTGCAAATCTCTGCGCCGTCGGCCGGTGATCCGGACCCAGATACTGGAACTTGTGCCTCCGTACCGCTGCGCATCATAAACACTCGACCCAGGGCTCGCGGTCGCCACGTGCTGGTTGGTACGCAATGCCTGCCGGCGCCAGAACCGTGGTGGTACACCCACCGGCAATCCGGAGAAGAGAGAGGGTAAATCTCGATCAAGGCAGTGTCGTGATCTCTGTCAACAGCAATGGTCCTTCCAATGGGCAAATGGTTCTCGCCCTTGATAACCTGCCCCGTTTGGGTACACGACCCGGCGGTGATTCCATACCTCGTGGTGAGCTGATAACGGAGGAGATGGCGCCACCAGCCGTCCTTCTTGAGCACCACCCCTAACGTGCACCCCCTGCTTCCCTCGATGTAGGAACCACCGATAAGAACATGATTTGTTCGGCTGAGCATCACAGCATTCGCCGACGTACTCGAGGCAATTGCCGCCGCGGACAGTACCCCGCACATGATGAACTTCTTAAGCCAATTTTTCACACGTAGCCCTCTGTCAAGCGGTCATTGAGACGAATGAGAATCACGAATCGGGAGGATTGCCACCATGGGATCACCGTGATTGTTCCGTCGGCTGCGACTCGTGCAGACGCTCCGGCAACGACCGCCGCACCCAGACGAGACAACGCGAAAACCCTCGCTCCCCCTCTAGGCATGGTGAATCCCCTCACTACTCGACACCCCGGGCAAACTTGACAGCACACCAACAAGAAGAAAAGGCCTTGCTTTCGCAAGTCCGGATCGCCATTCTGAAAAACTCATCATCCTCAAGGGAGGACTTTCGCAGGAGGAGCCGCAAGACGATCAGGGAAAAGCGCTTTTCTCTCATGAGACGTCGTCATACGACAGGAACGGCGACGATCCTGAAAGGCGACCGAGCTCGATTCCCAGGAAACTGTGATCCGGAAGGGGCGGAAAAACGCTGCGAATCCAGCTGCCTCCGTCCGGAGGGATGCAGGGAGCCGTCCGCGCACCGGATCAGGAGTACCCGCCCGCTACTTCAGCCAGGCACTCCCGAAAGACCTGGACAGCGGGCGACACGAGCTGCGCCTCCCGTTGCGCCGTGAAAATAGTGCGACACGGCAACCCGGGCAGGTCCAGGAGACGGCAATCAGGGTCTGCGCCCGCCCAGACCAGGTCAGGCATCAGGGCGACCGCGTGTCCCGAAGCAGCAAGACGGATCTGCGCCTGCAAATCGGCAGTCTCAAAGCGAACATCGGGCTCAAAACCGGCGATGCGGCAGATCTGCTCCGCAAAATGACGACTCGCCGTGCCTGGCGGCTCCATCACCCAGGCTTCATTAGCGGCCTCGGCCAGCCCGGTCACGGCAGACTCGCTACTCACCGCAAGCCGAATAGCATCCGCCATCAACTCGGTCCGCACCAGGCCGGGCAGCCACGATGTCGAATGGCCCGGGTACTGCTCCGCGACAACGAGATCGAACTCCCGCGCCCACGAGGTCTCGTGCAAGGCCCCCTCCGGTTCCCTCTGCACCATTTCCACCCGCACTTCCGGAAAGCGCTTAGCAACCGCACGCAAGGCGCCGGGCATGAGAGCAAGTGCAGCCGACTGGAACACCGCGACGCGCACCCGTCCCGTGACCGATTCACCCGACGCCGCAAGCGCCGCCTCCGCTCGTTCAAGCAGAGTCAGAACTTCGCCCGCGGCCTCGACCAGAATCTCGGCCTGTGGTGTCAGCTGCACCCTCCTGCCCACCTTGCGCAATAGCACCGCGCCAGTCTCTCGCTCCAGCACAGCAAGCTGTTGTGAGACAGCGGAGGGGCTATAGGCCAGTGCCTCCGCCGCGGCAGCAAGCGTGCCCCGGATGGCGACCTCGCGCAGTAAAACTAGACGGCGGACGTCGAGCACGACACACCTCAATTCATAAGCAGACGTGACCGGTATCAGTAAGGAATGATCGCTTTTACTCAAGGGTACTCGAGCGAATACTCACCTGAGGACCCGCCCGCCGCGCAGCCCTGCCCACCTCTCACAAGGACCGCACCATGACCGACCGCTCCTACTCCACACCCTCCTCAGGGACCGTGCCGTCCGCCGAACCCGCCAGCGTCACCGGTGCCTCCCACGACTCCATCGACCCACACCTGATCGACTACAGCGTCGCACTGGTGCGGCGCTGGTTAGAGGACGCAGCGAGTATCCCCACCGACGCCTCCGGCGCTCGACTCGCCGGTGTGCTCAAGGATCCAACCGGGCTGGATTTCACGGTCGGTTTCGTTGACGGCGTGGTGCGCCCGGAGGACACCCGGGTCGCCGCTGCCGCCCTGCGCTCGATCGCCGGCGACGTGCCACGTTTTCTCCCCGCCCCGATGCGCGGTGCCGTCTCCCTCGGCGGGACTATAGCCCCCCTGCTCCCCTCTATCGTCGTACCGATCGCCCGCCGCGTGCTGCGGAAGATGGTGAGCCACCTGATCATCGACGCGACCGACTCGCGCCTCGGCCCCGCGATTGCCACACTCCGCCGCAACGGTGTGCGACTGAATATGAACCTGCTCGGCGAGGCCGTTCTCGGCCGGGCGGAGGCGCAGCGCCGCCTCGAGGGTACGTACCGTCTCCTCACTCGGGCGGATGTGGATTACGTGTCGATCAAGGTCTCCTCCACGGTCGCCCCGCACAATCCCTGGGCTTTCGACGAGGCCGTGGAGGACATCGTCAGAGAACTTGTTCCGCTCTTCACCCTCGCCGCTGCCGCTACGCCGCAGAAATTTATCAACCTCGACATGGAGGAATACAAAGATCTCGACCTCACGATCGCGGTCTTCACCCGTCTCCTCGACCGTCCCGAATTCACGAGACTCGAGGCGGGTATTGTCCTGCAGGCTTACCTCCCTGATGCGCTTGCCGCGATGACGCGGCTACAGGAGTGGAGCGCCGCCCGTCGCGCCCGCGGAGGCGCAGGAATTAAGGTTCGCTTGGTCAAAGGCGCGAACCTGCCGATGGAACAGGTTGAGGCTTCGGTACACGGCTGGCCGTTAGCAACCTGGGGCACTAAGCAAGAATCCGACACCAACTACAAACGTGTCATTAATTACGCGCTACGCCCGGAACGGATCCGCAATGTGCGGCTCGGCATCGCCGGCCACAACCTTTTCGACATCGCCTACTCCTGGCTGCTCGCAGGCGAGCGCGGAGTACGCGAGGGCATCGAATACGAGATGCTGCTCGGCATGGCCCAGGGCCAGGCGGAGGCGGTGCGTCGCACAGTCGGCTCCCTCCTGCTCTACACACCGGTCGTCGCGCCCACCGAATTCGATGTGGCCATCGCCTACCTGATCCGCCGACTCGAAGAAGGCGCCTCCAGCGACAACTTCATGTCGGCGGTCTTCGAACTCGACTCCAACCCGGCACTGTTCACGCGCGAGGAGGAACGGTTCCGCGCCTCCGTCGCCGCGCTCGACGGGAAGGTGCCGAACGCTTACCGCGTCGCCGACCGTTTCGCCGTCTCCAAGCGACCGGGCTGGGACGCATTCCGCAATACTCCGGACACCGACCCCTCGGTCGCCGAGAACCGCGACTGGGCGCGGGCAATTCTTGAGCAGGTGCCCGGCTCTCGACGGGGAATCGACAGCATCGAAGACGCCACCATCAGCACCGGTGACGCTCTGGAGGCAGCCCTCGCCGCCACCCGCGCCGCAGGGGAGGCCTGGGGGCGCATCCCCGCCGACGACCGTGCCCGCATCCTGCACCGTGCCGGCGAGGAACTGGAGGCTCGCCGCGCCGAACTGTTGGAGGTCATGGCCGCCGAGGGCGGTAAAACCCTCGACCAAAGCGACCCAGAGGTTTCGGAGGCGATCGACTTCGCCCACTATTACGCCGAGCGCGCCCGCGAACTCGACGGGATGGACGGGGCGCGATTCCATCCAGCATCCGTCACGCTGGTCGCTCCGCCATGGAACTTTCCGGTCGCGATCCCGGCCGGAGGCGTGCTCGCGGCGCTCGCCGCAGGCTCAGCCGTGGTGCTCAAACCGGCCAGCTCGACCGCCCGCTGTGGCGCGGTCGTGGCCGAGGCACTCTGGGCCGCTGGGGTGCCCCGCGAGGCACTGTTGCTGCTGCGCCTGCCGGAACGGGAGCTGGGGCGTCAGCTTATCGCGCATCCCGCGATCGATCGGGTGATCCTGACCGGCGCCTACGAGACGGCCCAACTGTTCCGCTCGTTCCGCCACGACCTGCCGCTGCTGGCGGAGACGAGTGGCAAGAACGCGATCATCGTGACGCCCTCGGCTGATTTCGACCTCGCAGTCAAGGACATCGTGGCAAGCGCCTTCGGCCATGGCGGGCAAAAATGTTCCGCGGCCTCGTTGGTGGTGTTGGTGGGTTCGGTGGCGCGTTCACGGCGATTCCGGATGCAGTTGCTCGACGCGGTCTCCTCCCTCACCGTGGGCTACCCGAGCGATCCCGCGACCCGAATGGGTCCGATCATCGAACCGGCGGCGGGCAAACTGCTGCGCGGATTTACCACACTCGGTGTCGGCGAGAAATGGTTACTCGAACCGCGCGCACTGGACGGGACCGGTCGGCTGTGGAGTCCCGGAGTGCGGGACGGAGTGCGTCGGGGCTCCGAATATCACCACACCGAGTACTTTGGGCCGATCCTCGGCATCATGACTGCGTCAACCCTCGACGAAGCCATCGCGGTGGTCAACGAGATCGAGTACGGGCTCACTTCGGGCCTGCACTCGCTCGATTCATCCGAGATTGGCATCTGGCTCGATCGCATCACGGCCGGCAATCTCTACGTCAACCGCGGCATCACCGGGGCGATTGTGCAGCGTCAGCCGTTTGGCGGCTGGAAGAAATCGGCGGTGGGCCCGGGGACGAAGGCGGGCGGGCCCGACTATCTGCTCGGTCTCGGCTCGTGGACATCGGTTCCTTCGACTGCCTCGACGCCTGTGTCGCCGCGGGTGACCCCCCTGATTGCCGCGGCGCATGCGGAGCTGCCGAGCGAGGAGGCACAAGCACTGGAACGTACGGCCCGCAGTCTCGCGGCGGCGTGGGCCGAGCACTTCGCGAGCGCCGCCGATGTCACGGGCCTGTGGGCTGAGCGCAACATTTTCCGGCATCGGCCCTATGGCTCGCCGGTGCTGGTGCGACTAGCTGACGGCGCGCCGCTCGGCTCGCTCGCGCGGATCGCCGCGGCGGCAGTGACTGCGAACGCACCGATCATCATCTCCAGTGGGAGAGTGCTGCCTCCGCAGCTTGCGTCTGCTCTCCAGGCGTTTGCTCCCGTCGCGATCGAAAATGAGCAGGCGTGGGCCGCACGGTTACGCGCCCACGGTGCCGGGCGGCTGCGGCTACTTGGCGCTCCCGCTTCTCGCGTCACCACGCTCATCGAGGGACGTCCTGATCTCGCGGTCTACGCGGGCGAGGCAACAGAGTCGGGCCGATTGGAGCTCTTGCCCTTCGTCCGCGAACAGTCGGTGTCCATTACCGCGCACCGCTTTGGCACAGCCAACCATCTGACGGACAACCTGCTCTAACGCTGTCCCTGAGAGGCCCCGGTATGCGCATTACTCAGCGCACACCGGGGCCTCTCGTCGTCTCACTCCGCGCCGCCTCACTGTCGTGACCGTGTGCGAGCGGCAACTACCAGACGCGCTCCGAGGGCACCACACGCGACCAAGCTGACCGCCCCGAGGAACCGAGGCAGGAGCCGCCTCTGACGATCGAGCCCGTGTCGGTCGCGGGGCGACGGCACTGCAGAGGGAGGCAGAACCCTGCCGCAGGCACCGGGCTCAGCAAGGTGCGCTAGACGGCGAAGCGTCTCAACATTTCTGATCCAGAGAACGGGGTGGAGCAGCGGAGCGGGGATGAGCACACCAGGGCCTTTCACCGGTGTCTCCTTCATGCGGAGGCGACAGCCCCGCGGATGCGGCTCCACCGTGAAGCGCACCCGAGCCTCCCCCATCGGCCAACCCGCCGCCTGGATGCTGAAACGTCGCGAAGGAACCCATTCCACTACGGTCGTGCGGTCATTGATGACAAACGGCCAGACCCCGAAGGAGTGATGCAGCTGCGAACCGACATGCGGATAATCCGGATCAACCGCGCGCATCCTGGAGGCACCCACTACCCAGGCCGGGACAAGCCATCCTGAGGCGAAGACGGCAAAAACAGACTCGGGTGAGCAGGCGACGATGCGGGTCGTGTGAGACATAGCGGACTCCTTGACTCTGTGCGGGACGGGATCATGCCGTCGTCTCGTTCCCGCGTAGGGGCATCCCTGCGACGGGTGGCGAGGCGACGGCGGTCACGGTGACAGCGCGGGGCTACTGCGGTTGCCGAACTCGTGCCGCAAAGCACTCCGAGCCGCGTGCCATCCCGCCATACCGTGCACTCCGGGGCCGGGAGGGGTCGATGAGGAGCAGAGATAAAAACCCTTGACCGGCATACGCCACGGGTCGGCAGAGAGAACGGGTCGCGACAGTAGTTGCACGAGGCTCGCTGCTCCCGCGCCGATGTCACCGCCCAGGTAGTTGGGGTTGTACTCCTCAATATCGCGAGCCGTCATCGACGAGGTGGCGAGGATGCGGTCACGAAAGCCCGGAGCAAAACGCTCGATCTGCGTCGTGATCGCCTCGCGCTGATGGAGAGGCGAGTAGCGCGGCACATGAGTGTAGGCCCAGAGCACGTGCTTACCGTCTGGCGCCCGACTCGGATCGATGACGGAGGGCTGTGCGAGAAGGACATACGGATTCTCGCTGTGCCTACCGTGGGCAACGTCACGCTCCGCAGCAGTGATTTCGGCGCGTGTACCCCCGAGGTGCACCGTACCCGCGGCGGCCAGCTCGGGATGCGTCCACGGCACTGGGCCGTCGAGCGCAAAGTCGACCTTGGCGACTCCGTTTCCATACCGAAATCGCCCGAGTGCCCTCGCATATGCGGCCGGGAGGAGTTTTCCGGCAAGCTGACGCACAGCGCGAGGGGTGAGGTCGAAGAGGGTGACGCGGGCACTCGGCAGCTGTGCGAGCGAGGTCACCTCGACCCCGGTTTCGATCGTTCCTCCGTGTGCGCGCACATCATCGGCGAGGGCGGTAATAATCGCTTGGCTGCCGCCGATCGGTACCGGCCAGCCGCGCCCGTGAGCGTAGGCACCGAGGGCGAGCGCCGCGGCGGCCGTCGAGAGGCTCGGTAGCGGCCGGATGGAGTGCGCTGCGATGCCTGCGAGCATCGCAGGAGCGAGGTCGTCGCGAAAGCGCAGGTTCCAGGTCAGCGACCCCTGTTCAAGAACTCGGATTCCGAAGCGAAGCAGGATCCCCAGATCGGTCGGAAAACGCACCAGTGTGTTGTTCGTGAACTGGGCAACCCGGTCGGCGCGCTCGGTGAGCGGACCCAGCAGTGATCGCCAGGCCGCTCCGTCGCGGCCGAGTAACCCGACGGTACGTTCGATGTCGTGGTAGGCAATGCCCGCCCTCCCGCCGTCGAGTGGGTGCCCATAAGAGATTTCAGGGACCCTGAGATCAATCTTGTGCTCAAGCCCAAAGGCGCGAAAAAATCCGGAAGCGAGGGCCGTCGGGTGCACAGCCGAGCAGACGTCATGGCGAAAACCCGGCAGAGTGAGTTCGGCAGTGCGGGCGCCGCCGCCGATGGTCTCGTTACGCTCCATCACCGTGACCGAGAGCCCGGCCCTCGCGAGGGTCACTGCGGCGGCAAGACCATTGGGCCCGGCACCGATGACAATGGCGTCGACCACCGTTATCTCCTCCGCCGGGTTGAGAGAGCCCCCTCGTTACCGGCGATTCCTCCGGCAACGAGGGCGACATCGGGGCTCATGCACAGCCCGTAAACCGAGAGAGAAGCGCGGATATTCTGCGTCATCGTCGGGCTCCTTAGTGAGCGTATGGAGTCGGTCGGGTTTTCCCACCCTAAGCACACAAGCAGACCGTGCGCGCGGGGTTGCACTCGATCGAACACAAGATGCACCCATACCCGTTCAGGATGCGCATCGACCATGCATTAGCGTTGGGGCACCTGAATCCACACAAGAAAAGATTCTTGCCACCAGAATCACCCCCCCCTAAAATCTCAGAATTCATTCAGATATCAAGGCCATACTGAGATTCATCGCCAATTCTGGCGCCGCTGCGTCACGACCGAATAGAAATATGACGACACTCCTCGATCTCAGCATCACCTCAGGGCCGATTGTGGTCGCACAATACATTATTGCCAGTGTTGCCATGCTACTGCTCACAACGGCATACGTCCGGGCTCGTCAACGAGGTCGCGTCCGTCGCTTTACCCTGGCGGTGATCGTGCTCGTACTCGGGGTTATGGGCGGGATCTATCTCGCCACCCTCACCGAGGGCCCAGATGGCCCCTTCGGTATCAATTTCACGCCAACGACCCGTACGTGGATCGGTCTTGGTTTCGGCGGCACCGCGGTCGCCCTGACCGTGCTGATCCACTCGGTGACCAGAAAGCGCTTGCGTGGTGCACTCGCTGCCCTCGGAGTCGTGGCGCTCGTGATCACGACGGCGGCAATGGCGATTAATATCGACTTCGGACAATACCCCACTGTGCGCAGCATGCTCGGGATCAGTGCCTACTCCAGTAATCCCATCCCGGTCTACGCAGCCGGCAACCCGCACTCTGAAATCGCCACCTGGAAGGCCCCATCAGACTTGCCGACAGTCGGTACCGTCTCGACAGTGACGATACCGGCAACGGCCTCCGCATTCCCCGCCCGAGACGCCGTGCTGTACATGCCTCCCGCTGCCCTCACTGCTCGACCACCTTTGTTGCCGGTGATGGTAATGCTGTCAGGGCAGCCCGGCTCACCCTCCGACCCACTGTCAACCGAAAAGCTTCAGCAGGCTCTCGACGACTACGCCGCGGCACACGCCGGACTGGCACCGATCGTCGTCTCGCCGGACCAGCTCGGTGATCCAACGACGAATCCACTGTGCATCGATTCTTCGATGGGTAAGTCGGCGACCTATCTCACCGTCGACGTTCCGAATTGGATCCGCGCCAACCTACCCGTGCTCAACGACGCCCGCAATTGGGCAATCGGCGGACTCTCGCAAGGCGGTACTTGTGCGCTTCAGTTCGGTGCAGAGTTCCCGGAACTCTTCGGCAATATTGTGGATGCCTCCGGTGAACAGGCACCAAACATCGGCGGTGAGGCGAAAACAATTGCTCGCGGTTTTCACGGTAATGCCAAAGCCTACGAGGCCGCAAAACCCGCAAACATTCTCGCCAGAAAAGCTCCCTATAAAGAGAGCTTTGCTATCTTCGGCGTCGGCGCTGAAGACACAGCTTTTCTTCCGGGGACGAAGAAAATGGCTGCCGCAGCGAAAGCCGCCGGAATAGATACCACATATTTCGAGGTCCCTCACAGCGCGCACGACGTCGCCGCCTGGTCCGCCACGCTCCATAAGGGTCTCGAACTGCTCACGGCACGCTGGAAACTGGTTCCCGCGTCATAAGCACGAGACGACATCGACACGTTCTCTCAGGGGATCGGGGCGTTTATGGTCACTGATCACTCCGCCTCCTCCGCGCACCACCGCACGCGCGCGCAACCTACTTGGGCGCTCTCCCAGACGAGTGCACCTAGCCTTGTCCCGTGACAGACCGTATCCTCCTCCTCACCACCGGCGGCACCATTGATAAGGAGTACTCGCTCGCAGGCGAACTTGAGATCGGTGAGCCCACCGTCTCGCGACTGCTCGAACCGGTCCTGACCACTCTCGAGTTCCGCAGTGAGCAGGTCCTGCGTAAAGACAGCCTCGATCTCGACGCGTCTGATCGAGCGCTTCTCAAACAACGGGTGCTCTCGGCAGAGGAGGACCGCATCGTCATTACTCACGGCACCGACACCATGACGGAGACAGCCGAGGCGATCGGTGCCGTCAGCGATCGCGTGATCGTGTTGACCGGCGCGATGCAACCGGCACGAATGCGAGACAGCGACGCCTCCTTTAACCTCGGTACCGCCATAGCCGCTGTTCAGCTACTGCCACCGGGCGTCTACCTGGCCATGAGCGGACGCGTCTTGCCCGCCGGCGCCGTCGTCAAAAACAGGGACATCGGGATCTTCCTGCCGAGGTAATACCCGTCTCCTCACACCGTCACACGCATTAGTCGTGCTGGGCCGGGCGGGCCGTGTCGTCGACTCCATCGATCGTGCACTCTGCACAGAGACCGAACATGTCAACGACGTGATGAGCGTCGGTAAAACCGTGCTGCCTCGCCACAGAACGTGCCCACTTCTCGACCTCATCCGCAGCAATTTCGACGGTCAGGCCGCAACGACGGCAGATCAGATGATGGTGATGAGTCTCTGACGTACAGGCCCGGTAGAGACTTTCGCCCTCAGGCGAATGCAACGAGTCAGCCTCACCGAAGGCTGCCAGGTCGGAAAGAGCCCGGTAGACCGTCGCCAGCCCCATGGTCGCTCCGGAATCGTGCAGCGCACTGTGCAGACCCTGAGCGCTGACAAAATCATCACGCCGGGCCAACGCCTGGCGCACCGCCTCACGCTGCCACGTATTGCGCTTCACCACGGGACGACCTCCGTTTCGAATGACCCCGTCACGCTACCTGGCCGTCCCGACGGCCAGGCGAGAGCGTCGCGTCCTCACACCGTTTCGGCCGGTGAGGCGGCACACCACGTAGATGACGAACGAGATCGTAGTCACGAAAGGACTGATCGGGATCGCGCTGCCGAGTGCCAACAGAATCCCGCCAACCAGCGAGCCAACCGCGAACACAACACTCAGCACGGGAACAACGACCGGCGAGGCCGAGATCCGCAGCGCTGCGGCAGCAGGAGTCACCAGAATTGCTAGCACCAGCAGCGAGCCAACAATCTGAACCGAGACCGCGACGGTCAGGCCAAGCAAAAGCATGAAGACAACGGAGAGCCCACGGGTCGGAATACCCCGCGCCGCCGCAACATCGGCGTCCACACTCGCAAAGGTCAGCGGCCGCCAGATCAACAGGAGACCGACCAGCACCACTGCCGAGAGACCTATCAGCGAGCCAAGCTGCGGGTCATCCACAGCGACAATCTGCCCGGTCAGCAGGCCGAACTTGTTGGCACTACGCCCCGGATACAGAGTGAGACAGAGGATACCCACACCCAGACCAAAGGGCATCAGCACCGCGATGATGGAGTTGCGGTCACGCGCCCGGGAGCCCAACACTCCGATCAGCAGCGCGGCCACCAACGAACCGACGATCGAACCTTGCACGACGCCCACGCCAAGCAGGAGTCCCGCGGAGGCACCGGCGAACGAGAGCTCGCTAATCCCGTGTACGGCAAAAGCCATATCGCGGGACATCACGAAAACTCCGATCAGGCCTCCAACCACGCCGAGCACGGCGCCGGCAATCACCGAGTTCTTCAGCAGCACGAGCAGTGCGCCGTAGTCAGAAAAGTCGACAATCTGCGACCACACGCCACTCATCAGCGCTCCTCCTCGTGCAGATGAGAGTGGTCGGGAGCGCCGACCACAATGATGCGCCCGCGCGCGCGAATCACATCCACTGGCGCGTCATACAGCTCGCTCAGCACCTCCGAGCGGAGGACCTCATCCGGGGTGCCGATACGGAATCGGCCGTTGGCAAGGTAGAGCACGCGGTCCACCATCCCCAAAATCGGATTCACGTCGTGCGTGACAAAAAGCACACCGAGTTCACGCTCGCGACGGTGCCGGTCAATCAACTCACTCACCGCGCGCTGGTGGGCAAGGTCGAGCGCGATCAAAGGCTCATCGCACAGGAGCAGGGCGGGGTTGCCCGCAAGCGCCTGACCGACGCGAACCCGCTGCTGCTCACCGCCCGAGAGAGTGCCGATGGGAGCGTCAGCGAACGAGGTCGCGCCGACCGCATCAAGCAGAGTCTCCACGGCGGCCCGGCGGGAGCGCGAGGGTAGTGGTAGCCCATAACGATGTCCATCGATGCCGAGGCCGAGCAGATCACGGGCGCGCAGTGGGGTGCCCTCATCGGCAAGCTTCTGCTGCGGTATGTAACCGATGCGCCGGTTACCGCGGCGGACCGGAGCGCCAAGTACACGTATTTCGCCCGCGCTAAGCCGCTGCTGGCCGAGGACCGCTTTGAGAAGACTCGTCTTGCCAGAACCGTTTGCTCCCAAAACGGCCACGAATTCATCCGCCTGCAGGTCGAGATCAACAGTGCTCCACAGTTCGCGATGACCGAACCTAAGCCCCGCGCCGCGCAAGGTAAGCACGACCGAATGGCCCGCCTCCGTCGAAGCGGGCCGAGGGGGGGACAATTCAGTCACTGGGACAGAGCGGCCTGAATAGCGTTGAGGTTTGCCGTCATCCAACCAACATAGTTGGTACCGTCTGGCAACGTTTCTGTCACGCCAACCGCGGGAATTCCGGCAGCTTTCGCCGCGTCCAGCATCGCCGTGGTCTGCGCGCCCTCCGTTTGCTGGTTGTAAATCAGGGCAGCAACTTTTCGGTCGGAAAAAAGCGCACGAGTCTGCTGCATCAGTGCGGCAGGGATGTCAGTACCCTGTTCGATTGCCTCGCTCACTGCCTCCGGGGTGAGATTGGTAAGACCTAGCGCATCGGTGAGGTAGAGCGGGACCGGCTCCGTAATGGCGATGGAACGGCCAGCCAAGGAGCTCTTCAGCTGCTTCTCACGCTCGATGAGACCACCAATGTCCCCGGTGAGGGTCGCCGCATTCGCCGAGTAGGTTGAAGAGTTGCTCGGGTCAATCGTCGACAGCTTGTCGGCAATCGTCGTCACCACGGAACGGATCACCCCGAAGTCATACCACACGTGCTCGTTGATATCAGCGTGTGGACCATCGGCGACGACCGTCGCCATCACGACAGGGACGGAGGAGGAGCTGGCAGCACGCATAGTGTCGATGAAGGGGTCGTAGCCTCCGCCGTTCTCGACAATCAGGGCAGCGCTCGAGATAGCGAGCTGATCGCGAGCAGTGGCCTGGTATTCATGGGGATCCTTATCAGGACTATCGATCAGGCTCGTCACCTCGACGCGGTCACCGCCAATGTGGTCAACCAGGTCGCCATAGACGTTGGTGGAGGCGACAACCTTCACGGGACCGTGAGCCGAGGCCGACGAGTCCGAGGCCGAGCAGGCACTCAGCGTCAACGCAGACGTGCACAGAAAGGCGGTGAGAGCAAGGAAACTAATTTTCACGACGAGCCAATCACGTTCGTGGGGGTGCTGCCACGGTAGCTGCTATTGATAACGGTTGTCAAAATCACAACCGTTCCGTGTGCCCCACCTTCTCCCGACACGTCATAAGACGTTCCACCGCAAGCCGACCCTGCGGCGGCACAGTCGGCGAGAACGAATGGCTCAGTCCAGCAGCAGCGCCGGTTCCTCCAACACACTGGCAACGTCGGCAACGAAACGACTGACCACATCACCGTCAACAACCCGATGATCGAAAGAACCGCCGACCGTCGTCACGTAACGGGGACGAACCTCGCCATCGACAACCCACGGCTTCTGCTTGATAGTGCCGAGAGCAATGATCGCGACTTCACCGGGGTTAAGGATCGGAGTACCGGTATCCATACCGAAGACGCCGATATTGGTGAGGGTAATGGTCCCGTTCTGCATCTCGGCGGGCGTGGTCTTGCCATCGCGTGCATCAAGAGTGAGCTTTTCGAGGGCTTGGGCGAGTTCAAGAAGACTCATCGATTGCGCATCTTTGACATTGGGAACGAGAAGCCCGCGCGGAGTCGCTGCCGCAATACCGAGATTGACATAGTGGCGAACGATGATCTCACTGTCAGTCCAGGCAGAGTTGACCGTGGGGTTTCTCCGCACCGCCCAGATAATAGCTTTCGCCATAATCAGCAATGGTGACACCTTCACCCCGGCAAAATCGGGCGAATTTTTAAGCCGCTTGACGAATTCCATCGTGCGAGTCGCATCCACGTCAACAAAAACACTCACATGAGGAGCGGTAAAGGCACTGTCCGACATAGCCGCAGCAATAGCCTTACGCACACCACGAACCGGAATCCGTTCCTCACGGGAGTCAGCCCAGTCGGGAGTCTGAATATTGCGGAAGACGCTGGCCTGCGACGCATGGCGAATGACGTCATCGCGAGTGACCTCTCCCGCCAGACCGGTCGCCTGCACCTCGAGCAGGTCAACGCCAAGGTCTTTCGCAAGCTTGCGAATCGGCGGCTTGGCAATCACCGGCAGCGCTGCGGCAGCAGGAACGGACGGCGGCGGAGTCCCGACCGTCCGCTCGGCAGGAACCGTAACGGAGGCACGCCTGCGACGCGTCGTCACGTGTCCGCCCGCCGTGCCGTAGCCAACCAGCGCGGCTCCTGAACCCTCACCGGGCTCAGTTGTCGAGGGCGCAGCGACGGGAGTCGCCTGCGCTGGCATCGCCGGAATCTCCGGCCCGCCCGCTCCCCCGCCCGCCTCGACGGCAATGAGGGGAACACCCACCTGAACGGTCTGTCCTTCCTCGACGAGGAGTTCGACGACGATACCGCTAAAGGGAGAGGGAAGCTCGACGAGCGACTTAGCCGTCTCAATCTCGACGAGAACCTGGTTCACGGCGATCTCGTCACCGACCGCGACCTTCCAGGCCACGATCTCAGCCTCGGTAAGGCCCTCGCCCACATCGGGAAGAAGAAACTGTTGGGTCATCGCAGGAACTCCTGGGGCATACAAAGGGGTGGTCGGTCGCGTCAGTACGCAAGCGAGCGGTCGACAGCCTCAAGCACCCGGTCAACGTCGGGAAGAAAAAGCTTTTCGACCTTAGCGGGAGGGAAGGGAGCATCAAATCCGGCCACCCGCAGGACCGGCGCTTCAAGGGAGTAGAACGCGCGCTCCATCACGGTAGCCGCGATCTCGGAGCCAAGACTCACATTCGCCGGCGCTTCCTGCACGACCACGAGCCGACCGGTCTTACGCACGGAGGACAGCAGCGGATCCCAGTCAATCGGCGAAAGCGAGCGCAGATCAATCACCTCGAGGCTCGTGCCCTCCTCGCGAGCGAGTTCGGACGCTTGCAGCAGCATGGCCACCGTGGGACCCCAACCGACGACCGTGACATCAGTGCCCTGACGAACCACTCGACTCGCATGGAGGGGGGCAGCGGAGGCGGTGAGGTCAACCTCACCCTTGGACCAATAGCGACTTTTAGGCTCAAAAAAAATCACCGGATCATCGGAGGCAATCGCCTCCTGAATCATCCAATAGGCGTCGTTCGGCATTGAAGGACTGACGACCCGCAGCCCCGCGGTATGCGCAAAATAGGCCTCGTTGCTCTCCTGATGGTGCTCGATAGCACCGATATGTCCGCCATAAGGAATCCGGATCACCACCGGCATCGTCACACCCCCCTCATGGCGATTGGTGATCTTAGCCAACTGCGAGGTGATTTGGTCGAACGCAGGATAGACAAAACCATCAAACTGGATTTCGCAGACAGGGCGGAAGCCCCGCATCGCCAGCCCAATTGCGGTACCAACGATCCCGGATTCGGCCAGGGGAGTATCGAGAACGCGCCGTGCACCGAACTCGGCGTGGAGGCCCTCCGTGATCCGGAACACACCGCCGAGCGAGCCGATGTCCTCGCCCATCAGCAGAACCCGGTCGTTCTCCGTCATCGCGCGGCGGAGTCCGGCGTTGAGTGCTTTGGCCATCGACATCGATTGCTGCTGGGCACCGGCGACAGACGACTGGGCCTCGGTCGTGGTGGTGTCGATAGTCATCCCTCGCCTCCGAACGATTCTTCATAACGATGCAGCCACATCTTCTGTTCGGCGAGCTGCGGGTGCGGCTCCGAGTAAACGTGGTCGAAGATCACCTCAGCCGACGGAGACCCGAGGGTGGTAAGCCGACGACGGATATCCGCCGCGAAGTCGTGCGCCTCCTCATCAACCTCATCGAAGAACGATTGCGGCGCGCCCTGTGCCCGCAGAAAAGCGGCGAACCGAGTAATCGGATCCTTCGCTACCCAGGAGGCGAGTTCCTCGTCGCTGCGGTACTTGGTGGGGTCATCGCTTGAGGTGTGCGCACCGACGCGGTAGGTGAGCGCCTCAATGAACTGCGGCCCACCTCCGGACCGCGTGTCCTGCAGATGCTTCGCAGTGACGGCGTAGCTCGCGAGCACGTCATTGCCATCGATTTGCACACCGGGAATCCCAAATCCGGAGGAGCGGCGGTACAGCGGGCTCCGTGATTGCGTCCGCACGGGCACAGAAATCGCATAGTGATTATTTTGCAAAAAGAAGACCTGTGGCGTCTGATAGCTCGCGGCGAAGACAAGCGCCTCACTGACATCCCCCTGGCTGGAGGCGCCGTCACCGAAATAGACAATCACCGCCGGATTCTGCTCCGGGTCGCTGTTCTCGCTCGACCCGTCGAAAGTCAACCCCATCGCATACCCCGTGGCGTGCAACACCTGCGAACCTAAAACGAGCGTGTAGAGGTGGAAGTTGCCGTTGGTCGGATCCTGAGGATCCCAGCCACCGTGCGTTGTGCCGCGCAGCAGCGCGAGGATGCCCAGCAGATCGATGCCGCGAATCTTGCCTACGACATGCTCGCGGTAGGACGGGAACACGTGATCCTGCGGTCGCAGCGCGAAGGCGGAACCCACCTGCGCCGCCTCCTGACCGTGACTGGGAGCCCAGAGACCCAACTGGCCTTGGCGTTGGAGATTGGCCGACTCACTATCAAAGCGACGGATGATCGCCATCTCGCGGTAAAACGCACGGTGTTGCTGCTCATCAACCCTGTCGAGGAAGGAGGCATACTCTTCGGCCGCGGGGGTCGGCGCGAAACGGCCGTCCGGGGTAAGGAACTGAACCGTTGGTGACTCGGTGCTGATGGCTGCCACCCAATTAACCTAGTCGTCTCGCGGGATGTCCCTCCGGGAGGCACCCCATAATTTCGGCCGCTGCGATAAGGAGCTTGTCAACAGATCCCGCCTCCCCCACCGATACTCGGACACCGTCGGGCGGGAGCGCACGGACAATAACTCCGGTCCGCTCGAAAATTCCCGCCGCCGACTCGGTGTGCTCATGAGTGTCGAACCAGAGAAAGTTGGCCTCGGACTTCGGCGTACTCCATCCCTGATCGAGCAGCGCGCCCCGCACCATATCGCGACGCTCGGTGATCCGTCGCACACGCTCAAACAATTCCTCACGGTGATCGAGAGAAGCCAGCGCCGCCGTCTCCGCAAAGCGGGTCACTGACAGCGGCAGAGCGGTCGCGCGAGCGGCATCGAGGATGCGCGGATGACCAAGCGCGAAGCCGACGCGCAATCCAGCGAGCCCGAAAGCTTTAGAGAAGGTGCGGACAACAACCAGGTTGGGGTGGCGACTGAGTAAACGCCTGCCGTCGACAGCGCACTCATCGCCCACAAATTCGATGTACGCCTCATCAAGAATCACCAGCACCTCGCTCGGCACCCTTGCGAGGAACGCCTGCACGTCGTCAGCTGTGACAACGGTGCCCGTCGGATTGTTGGGATTACACACGATGACCACACGCGTACGTTCCGTTATCGCCTGTGCCATTGCGGTGAGGTCGTGAGTCGCGTCGAGGCGCAGCGGCACCGGAACCCCGGTTGCTCCCGCCGTGGTGATGAGCAGGGGGTAGGCCTCAAAAGATCGCCAAGCGTAGACGACCTCATCACCCACCCCGGCCGCCGCACTGATGAGCTGAGCGAGAATGGCCACTGCGCCGGCTCCGACAATCACCTCGTCGAAGCGCATGACGTACACCTCCGCGAGAGCAGCGCAGAGTTCGGCGGCAGAAGCATCGGGATAGCGATTAATGTCGCCGACAGCACGCACTCGTTCGAGCACCGACGGCAACGGGTGAAAAGGATTCTCGTTCGACGAGAGTTTGAAGGTGTCCACTGCACACACGCGACCCTGCCGGTAGGCCCGAAGGGCCACGATCTCCGGACGGAGGCGGACGGGAAGTTCCTGCTGGTCAGTCACCGCCCTATGTTAGGGCGGCGAGACCGGACATTCTCGCGCGAATGACGAGCCGAAGCGGCCTGGCTCTCCCCCGGCACGGTGAAGCGCGCGATAGTGGAAACATGCGCAGCCTCCTGAGCCTGGTGACCAATGCCGTCGCATTATGGCTCACGAGTCTGGTGGTGGTGGGCGTGCGCGTCACCCCTTATGAACGGGGGACCATCGCGGCGATCCTGACCTATCTGCTTGTCGCGGTGCTTTTCGGTCTGGTCAACACGGTGATAGGCACCGTGTTGCGCGTGCTGACATTCCCGCTGTATCTGCTAACACTGGGGCTGATGTCGTTCGTAGTGAACGGGCTACTCCTGCTCCTGACGGCGTGGATCAGCGGACTGTTCGGCTTCGGGCTAGTCGTTGACGGCTTCTGGTGGGGCGTCCTCGGGGCGCTCGTACTCGCGATAGGGAACGCAGTGATCGGTTTCTTCCTCCGCCTGCTGCGGTAGCACGCGGAATGAGCTGGCCCGCCACCTGGACCAGTGCCGTCGTTGTCAGAAAAACCGACCGCCTCCTCCACCCGCGAGATGCTGCGGAACGCAGAAAAGCAGATGGCTCAGCAGGTGACGAACACCCCCATTCCATAACGCCTCGTATGCGCCAGAATGGGCGAATGCTTCCCGATTATTCCCCGCCTTCAGGGTTCGCTGTGTGTTTCGTGTGTACCGGAAACATCTGTCGATCGCCAATGGCTGAAGTGGTGCTGCGTTCGCGTGCCGAACGCGCAGGCCTTGCCGACGCCATCACGATCAGCTCAGCGGGAATCAGCGAATGGCACCTCGGCGAGCACGCCGACCAGCGCGCTCGTGCCGCCCTTGAACGGCGCGGCTTAAGCGGCGAGCGCCATCGCGCGCACCTGTTTGATCCGAGCAATTTTGGCAACCTCGATCTTGTGGTAGCGCTCGATCACAACCACGAGCGGGCGCTGCGCTCCTGGGCACGAACAGCAACCGATCGACACAAGATCCGTCGGCTGCTCGATTTCGACCCCTCTCTCTCGCCTCAGGGCGATGTCCCCGACCCGTACTATGCCGATGCGGCCGAATTCGATTCGGTGCTAACGCTCATTGAGCGCGCATGCGAAGCGCTCTTCGCCCACATCGCACCGGGACTGCACCGCAACGGCGCATCCCACACCAACCCCTCCGACATGCGCCACATCACCGGCCCTCCGCCGGATTAACCGGAAGGCACCTCGCAATGACCTCACTCCCCCTCCAACCATTGAGTCCGCTCGATGGCCGCTACCGCAGCGCCGTCTCCTCGCTCAGCGAGCACCTGTCGGAGGCAGGACTCAACCGAGCACGCCTCCAAGTAGAGGTGGAGTGGTTGCTCGCCGTGACCGACCGGCGCCTGTTCGGCTCCGAACCCGTCCAGGCTGAGGCTGCACAGGAGCTGCGCCGTCGGGTCCGCGACTTCGGTCAGGCCGAGATCGAGGAGCTGGCTACTCTCGAGGCGCGCACCCGCCACGACGTGAAGGCCGTCGAGTACCTTCTCCGCCGCTGGCTGACCGACCTCGGACTCGACCGGATCGCCGAACTCACCCACTTCGCCGCCACCAGCGAGGACATCAACAACCTTTCCTACGCCATCGTCATACGCCAGGCCGTCACCGAGATCTGGCTCCCGAAGCTACGCTCGGTCGTCGATTCCCTCCGCGACCTGGCGCTGCGCTACCGCGATGAGGCCATGTTGAGCCGCACTCACGGCCAACCGGCAACTCCCACCACGATGGGCAAGGAGTTTGCCGTCTACGCGTACCGGCTCGAGCGGGTGATCGCGCGCATCGAGAACACCGAGTACCTGGGCAAGTTCAGCGGAGCAACCGGCACCTTCGCCGCGCACGTCGCTGCTGACCCGGACATCGACTGGCCGACACTCGCGGAGGAGTTTGTCACCTCGCTAGGCCTGGTCTTCAACCCGCTCACTACGCAGATCGAGTCACACGACTGGCAGGCCGAGCTCTACTCTCGGGCTGCCCACGCCAACCGGATCCTGCACAACGTCTGCACCGACATCTGGACCTACATCTCGCTCGGCTACTTCCGTCAAATCCCGCAGGCCGGCACAACAGGTTCGTCGACGATGCCACACAAGATCAACCCCATCAGATTCGAGAACGCCGAGGCCAACCTGGAGCTCTCAAGCGCCCTCCTGGACTCACTCTCGCAGACCCTCGTGACCTCGAGGCTGCAACGCGACCTCACCGACTCCACCACACAGCGCAATATCGGCGTCGCGTTCGGCCACTCCCTGCTCGCCCTCGACAACATCGCGCGCGGCCTGCTTGAGATCGACCTCGACCCCGCCGCGCTCGCCGCCGACCTCGACGGCAACTGGGAGGTACTCGCCGAGGCAATCCAGACCGTGATCCGCGCCGAGGTGGCGGCCGGTCGCTCTCAGATCACCGATCCGTACGCACTGCTGAAGGACCTCACCCGCGGCAAACGTCTCGAAGCGGCCGACCTGGCCATGTTTGTCGGCAGCCTTGACGTCGGCGAGGCGGCACAGCAGCGGCTCCTCGCACTGACTCCGGCCGGCTATACCGGGCTCGCGTCGGCGCTGGTTGACCGACTGGGCTAATCAGGCTCCGCAGTCATCCGCGGGAGTCATTTGCGCCGCACGGTTGCGATGCCTCCCGCGAGAACAGATTGCCTAGCCGGACGCATCCTGTTCGTCAATATCAGCAATCTCTGCGTCATCAGGTTTAAATGTCAGGGAAAACATCGCAATCGCGACGAGTACGACGATAAAAGTAACGCCGAAAGCGATGAGCGCAACGACCAGCTCACGTGTGGACAACAGTACGACGAGTCCGACAAACAGAGCTAAAACAACCGAAAAGCCGATGAGCTCTAGCGGGCGGAGGCGGTCCTTCCGGGTAGGTTGGAACGTGTGGGGAGTGGAGTTTCCGGTCTTCTCACCACCCTGGGGGTTCTGGTCTTCGACGCTCATTGGTTTCCTCTGGGGGTAGGGGTCGAGCGAGCAACGGCAGCGGCGGCACCGACCCACTTCAGCGAAAATGCGGCAATAGCGAGATACACCGCCAGCATGACGGCGTAGGCACCGAACAGGCCAACGGCGGCGACCGGTTGAGCAGGGAGCAGCGCGAACGCGGCACCGAAAAGCATCGTGCCCACTCCTACGACCCGCCGGTCACGAGCGGCGATTCCCTGCCCATAACAGCCACTCGAGAACTCCAACGCCCCGGCGACAAGCGCCCAGCCCGCAAGAAGTGCGACAAAGGACAGCAGATTTGCGACCGGTAGAGCAATAAACGCGGCAACGCCGACAAGAAGGGTGACGGCAGCGGCACAGAAGGCAAACAAACGAGCACGAGCCGTGAGGGTGAGTAGTGCAGTTATTACCGAGACAGCGCCACCTGAGATGGCAAAGGCTCCGCAGACGAGGAGTCCCATCGCAGGACCGTGATCGGGCGAGAAAGTGACAACACAACCGATCACCCCAGCGACCGCAGCGCGCGCAAGTGGCAGCAACCAGAGACGGCTCGCGGTATCGGCGGAGTGGGCCACGGTCGAACCTCTCTGGTGGTGCGGTCGGTCACGGCGCGGAAGCAGGAAAGCGAGCAGACCGAACAGCACCGCCGGGTCCGTTGTGCGGACAGCACAGCGCCACCTGGGCTACACAGTCTGCAGAAAATTGGTCGGACCGCCTAATTTTAGGCCTATCCGGAGCCGCCCAGACCACGGTTCATTCGACCGCACTCTGGATCTCGCAGCACGGGCACCGCGGATGCAGAAGAGCGCCACCACCAATAACCTCGCAGCATGACTGCGACCACCACCGTCCCGACCACCGCCGCGCTCGCACCCCGCCTGCAACCTGATCGACTTCTGGTTCCGGATGTTCTGCGCGGCGTCGCCATCGTGGCGATGCTGATTGCTCACGCGATGCCGCTGATCCCCAGCCTCCGCAAAGGCGTCATCGGTTTCATTGCCGGGAACATTAGCGATGTGGCGTCACCGCTCTTCGCCCTGGTCATGGGGATGTCAGCCACAATCGTCCTGGCACGACCGGGCGCCTCAGGAACTCGTGTCATCGTGCAGAACCTGATTCGCGCGGCGATATTGATCGTGCTCGGACTCTGGCTGGCAACCTGGGGCAGTTGGATCGCCATTGTGCTGGCCTATCTGGGGATCGTGCTGGCGTTGGGGACGCCGCTACTCCTGTTGCACTCACGAGCAGTTGCCGTTCTCACTGTGCTGTTCACCTTAGTGAGCACGCCGTTAAACGAGTGGGTTGTCTCCCTCGTTGGCGTGACAACCAGCTATCCGCCGCTGCCAACGGAGCTGCTCCTGCAATGGTTTTTTACTGGCGGCACCTATCGAGTGACTAATCTGCTGCCCTTCTTTCTCTTCGGCGCGCTCTTGTTGCGGCACGGTTTCCGCCGTGACCGCCTCTTAGCGGTATCGGCCATGGTCTGCGTGCTGGCGTATCCGGTGCGGCCCATTCTGGAGCAGCTGACAGGTAGTGAGGGCGGATCCGGCAGCTATCCCGACACGCTGCACGACCTCGGTCTCGTCCTGGCGGTCTATGTGGCGGTGGTGCTCCTCACCACGGTCAGCACGCCTTCGGCGGTGCCCGTGATCGCGGCCGCGATACTGCCTTTTCGCGCCGTCGGGTCACTCGCACTCTCGGTCTATGTGTTACAGGTGGCGGTTGTCGCCGTCTTCGCCAAAGCCAAGCTGGGATACGGGGTGGATTTGCCCGCCGCATTCTTCCTCTTCGTCGGCGGAGTCTGGGCAGCAGGGGTGCTCTGGTGGCGTTATGGCGGTCTCGGTCCCATCGAATGGATCACCGGCCAGCTGACACGGCGAGTGCCGCACTTCTGAGCCCACTGAGCAGTCCCGCACCGCACCGACTGACATGTGACCAGACGTCACGACATAATGCAGGTATGAGCAAGAAGATTGACGCGGCGCATCGCGCCCTGGTAAATGCACTCAATGAGCACGCGCGACTCGTCTCGAACAAATCCTCCAAACCCCGTAAGGTCGAGCGCGCAGGAGCCGAACTTCGCGCGGCGATCAAGGTTTACGCCGCCCTGGTCGCGGCCCGAACCGGCACCGCGAGCCCCTTCGCCGATTTAGCGGATCCTCGTCTGGACCAACCCACAATTGCCTCCCTGCGCGCGGAACGCGACGCTCTAGCCCAGCAGCGCGCACGCCAGGAAGCGAAAGAAGCAGCCACTAACTCCTAGCTGCCTTCTCGCTGCCACCACAATCACCGCCTCCGCTTCAGGAGCGCGGCTTGCGGGGCGGGCGGTCGGAGGAGCGATTCGAGTCACGGGGCCGACGGCGGTCGGGGGTGAGGTTGATCAGCTGACCGCTGATACGGGTGTCAGCCAGCCGATCGAGGACGTCCCGTGGCAAATCCGCGGGCAATTCGACGATCGAGAAATCCGGGCGAATATCGATACGCCCGAAATCGCTGCGTTGAAGACCGCCCTCATTTGCAAGTGCCCCGACAATCTGCCGCGGTTCTACGCGCTGGCGGCGACCGACGTCAATCCGGTAGGCAGCGAGGGCCGCGTCCGACGAGCGCTGACGGCGCTCCGGGCGAGCCCCACGCTCAGGCCGGTCACCCCGGCTGGCGCGATCCCCGCGCTCGGGCCGCGCCTCCCGCTCGGGGCGCGCAAAGCGCGGATCGTCAGCTTCCAGGAGAAGCGGTTCCCCGCCCTGCGCGACAATCGCCAGTGCGGCCGCTACATCCGACTCCACCACATCATGATGCTCGACATAATGACCGATAATCTCGCGGAATCTCTCTAACTTCTCACGATCCTGCAGAGCGGTTGTGATGGCGTCATCGAAGCGTGAAAGTCGAGTGACGTTAACGTCTTCAAAACTCGGCATTCGCATCTCGGTCAACGGCTGCCGAGTCGCCTTTTCAATCGCGGTGAGGAGGCGACGCTCACGTGGGGTGACAAAGCTGATCGCCGCTCCGCTGCGCCCCGCCCGACCGGTACGGCCGACACGATGCACATATGACTCGGTATCGGTAGGAATGTCGTAATTGACGACATGGCTAATGCGGTCTACATCCAGTCCACGCGCCGCGACATCGGTTGCGACAAGGATGTCGAGTTTACCCGCTTTGAGTTGTTCGACCGTGCGTTCGCGCTGGGCCTGGGCGATGTCTCCACTGATCGCCGCGGCGGTGTAGCCACGGGCTCGCAATTTCTCAGCCAGAGTCTCCGTCTCACTCTTAGTGCGGACAAAGACAATCATGCCTTCGAAATTCTCCACCTCGAGAATACGGGTTAGCGCGTCCACCTTCTGCGGGTGGGACACCATCAGATAACGCTGGCTGATATTGACGGAGGTCGTGGTCTTACTCGTGACCGTGATCTCTTCGGGATCTTTCAGATATCTCTGCGAAATGCGGCGAATTTGCGGCGGCATTGTCGCGGAAAAGAGCGCAATCTGCTTCGAGGCAGGCGTCTCGGCGAGGATTGTCTCGACATCCTCCGCGAAGCCCATTTTGAGCATTTCGTCTGCCTCATCGAGCACGAGGTAGTGAAGCTCTGAAAGGTCAAGGGTGCCCTTTTCGAGATGGTCGATGATACGGCCAGGCGTGCCCACAACCACGTGAACACCACGACGCAGTGCCGACAGCTGGGTACCGTACCCCTGCCCGCCGTACACGGGCAGCACGCTGACGCCACGCAGGTATGACGCATAACGCTCGAAGGCCTCACACACCTGCAATGCCAGCTCACGAGTCGGCGCAAGAACCAGAGCCTGCGGCGTCTTCTGCGAGACGTCGAGGCGCGAGAGGATCGGCAGCGCGAATGCCGCCGTCTTACCGGTACCTGTCTGAGCAACGCCGAGCACATCGCGGCCAGAGAGCAGGGAAGGGATTGTTGCGGCCTGAATGGCAGACGGAGTCTCGTAACCGACGTCCTTGAGTGCCTTGAGAACGGGCTCGCCGAGCCCTAAATCGGAGAAAGTGATCGGCGGAGCCGTATCGGACGCGGTGTTAGTCTCGGCTGCGGGAACGGGTGTATCAGTAGACGCCATGCTGCAACGGTACTGGTCCCACGAGAAACACCCCGCCGCGGCGGCCGTGAGTGCTCGCTTCACCAACGGCCAGAGGCACGAACCTGTTCGCCAGTTACCAGGACGGAGCCGAGCGGACGGATAACGCCCGTGCCATTTCGCCTAGCTCCCTCTGTTCCGCGCCAATCATGCGTTGCTAGCCTGTCAGGCTGAGACGACTGCCGTCTCATCGCGGGACCGGGCCCGCGCAGCCGTCACTTTCGGAGGCCCTGATGACCGCGCTCGTACTCCTCCCCTTCGCCGTAGCCGCCGCGTTCCTCAGCTCAGGCCTGGCCAAGCTCGGCGGCGCCAGGCGATTAGCGGAGGCAGCGCAGCGTTTCCGTATCCCGGCCGTGTTCGCGACGCTCGGCTGGGGCCGCGCCTTTATCGCGCTCGAGATTGTGGTCGGAGCCGTGATCGTTGCGACTCCCGGTCCCTGGTCACCGCTCGCGCTGGCGACAGCCGCTTTGGTGCTCGCCGGTTTTCTCACCGTGGCCGTGCGGTCGTGGCGACGTGGTGACACCTTCGATTGCGGATGCTTCGGCGCTCGCGGTAACACCCGCGTCGGCCCGGGGCTCGTCGCCCGCAACGCCGCCCTGCTCGCCGCCGCACTCGGTGGGCTGCTCGCCGCCGCGCTCGGCTCGCCAACTCCGCTTGAAGTACTCGGCGATTCCTCCGGGCGAGCCTGGGTGGTCGTCGCCGCGATCCTGGCCGCCAGCGGACTCGCTGTCCAGCGACTGACCGCGAAAGACCGAGTTCGAGCCGCCGCGGAGGAGGCTCGCGCCACACTTCCCACGCCGACTGCCACTCCCCCCGGGATGGCGCCGACGTTCGAAGTCACCCGCCACACAGGTGACGCCGTGGACTCGCGCATGCTGGTCGCTCTGCGCCCGCACCTGATGGTGTTTGTGCGCCCTGGCTGTGGCTCCTGCGACAACTTACTCAACGACACCGCTGAACTCGACGCGATCCTCGGCGACGACGGCCCGCTTCTCGTCTTCGCGGTCAGCGTGGCGCGTTTCATCTTTGAAGAGCAATACCCGCAGCTAGCCGACCGCGTCGTCTACGGAATCGCGTCCGCCACCGAGAAACTCGACATCGCCAAGACCCCCGGCGCAGTACTGCTTGGGCTTAATGGCCGCTTGGTCGCTGGCCCGGTCCTGGGTGAAACCGAAGTGCGCGAGCTTATTACCGACGCACGACGCCTGCTTGCGCAGCCGTTGCCCCCACTATCCTGAGACGGTTGCCAGCGTCGCTTTTTCACTCTGTGACGCCATCGCAGTGAGTGACTTCTAAAAAGGGGAAAAGCACGAGAAAACGATGTGGCCAGGTTCTTGCTGCTCTTTCGCGGTGGGGGATCCCTCGTGGGAAAGAATCCCCCGCACCTGGCGTCCTTCTGCAGACTTGACGAGCGAATCAGCTCACGCTCAACGCCTCGGTCGGAGCCACCCGCAACACCGTGCGGACCGGCGCGATTGTCGCCACCGCGGTCAGAATGATCGTGCCGAAGATGATAATCGCAATAGTGAGCGGCGGAATGACGGGAACGAGGAATTTGTGGCTGGCGCCTCCGAACAGCGTTTGGGCGCCGAGCCAGCCGTAGAACGAGCCGAGCGCGACACCGGCGAGCACCGCCGCGACCACCATCTGCACGGCCTCGGTCACGATCATCCGCCGTACCTGCGACCCGGTCAGCCCGAGCGCTCGCAGAAGGCCGAACTCACGGCGCCGCTGCAATACTCCGAGGGCAAGCGCGTTGACGACGCCGGTTCCGGCAACAATGGCGGTGAAGCCAATGAGGACGCTGACCACAGAATTGATCTGGAGGAATAAGTCGCGCATCATCTGCACCTCGCTTTCCGCCGAGAACGAGCCGGAGGTCTGCGCTTCGGCGAAACGGGGCGAAAAGAAGACTCCCTCCAGGTACTGTTGCATCGTGCCGAGCGCGACCGCGACCGTTATCAGCAACGTAATTCCAATGACGAGTCCAATAGTGGCTCGGGAGACACGGGCAGGCGCTCGCAGTGCATTCCGTCCTGCGAGCAACACCACCGGATCCCGTCTCCCTATTCGCGAAAGAATGTGCAGCATCGGCGGAACAATGAAAACCGATCCAATTGCCACGCCAGCGAACGAGATAAAGGCACCGAGAGCAGCCACTACCGCGGCGAGAGGTGTAGTCAGGCTCAATAGCAGGCCCAGGCCGATGAGCGCGCCGCCAATCCCGAGCAGAACGATGGCTCCCACCCGTCGTCCGGTGCTGGCTCGGAGATCACCGTGGCTCGGCTCTACCGTCGACGACAGCGCCTCCAATGGCGTGACGCTGAGCACCCGACTCGATCCGACCGCGAAAGCGGCCCACGTGGTCACCGGCACGGCGATAATCGGAAGCAGAAGTGTCGGTGGCAACACGGTATAGCTGGTGTCGGGTAGCAACCCTGTGCCGCGGAAAATCGTGACGGCAGCTAAAGAGAGAGCCACACCGATTAGCGCGCCAATCACGGCACCGAAAAGGCCCACGGTCAGACCTACCCGGGTCACTCTCGCTCGAAGCGACGCGCCGGTCGCACCCAGCAACCGTTGAAGAGCAATCACTCGGGTCTGCCCGGTGATGATCGTGGTGCACGTGTTCGCAGTGACGATCGCGCCAACATAAAGCGCGACGGCGATAAACAACACTGCAGCGACATTCAGGATGTCCCTGGCGGTTTGCGATTCTCTGAAATCTGTCATCGCAATCGCATCGCTGACTACGCCGGGGGCAATAACCAGCACAGAACCGTAGACGGTACTCAGTGCCGCAACAAGAATGGTCGGGGAAAACTCGCGGACTCTATTCATGCTGCCGCCTCCATACCCAACATGGTGGTGGAAATATCGGCTGCTGACATCGCTGGGCAGTCACCGACCACCTTGCCGTCGGCGAGGAAGAGGATGCGGTCAGCGTGTGCCGCCGCCGTCGGATCGTGAGTCACCATCACCACGGTTTGTCCCCATTCGGCGACCGCGCCACGCAAAATGCTGAGCACATCGCGTCCTGTGCGGGAATCGAGCGCACCGGTCGGCTCGTCGGCGACAATAACCGCCGGACGCGCGGCAAGCGCACGGGCAATAGCAACGCGCTGCTGCTGTCCACCAGACAGCTGGTGAGGGCGATGCGAGAGTCGGTTACTGAGGCCGAGCATATCGACAAGGTCCTCGATCCACCGCGCCTCCTCGCGGCGAGGTTGACGGCGACCGAGAAGGAAGGGGAGGTAGATATTCTCGCGAATGTCAAGCGTGGGCACCAGGTTGAACGATTGGAAGACAAAGCCAAGGCGGCTGCGACGGAATTCGGTGAGCTGCGCATCGCCCATGTGGGTAATGTCGATGCCGTCGACATGGATGGTGCCGGTGGAGGCTACGTCAAGGCCGGCCACGAGGTGCATCAGCGTCGATTTTCCGGAACCGGAGGGGCCCATCACCGCAGTGAATTGCCCTCTGCCGATATCGACGGTGATGTCATCGAGCGCGGTCACCTGTTGCGCGGAGTCTCCAAAGCGTTTGGAAACGTGCTGGAGTCGGATGATCGGGGCGTGGTTGTCACTCATAGTCATCAATGTTCATCACGATAGAGCTTTCTTCGCGTCATCCGGCGGGTTGACCTGGGTGGTCCGTTGGTCGCACCTGAGCACCGCGGCTTCTCGTTGGCGGTCGCGGAAATACCACGCTCGGTTCTGGTGTCTCGAAAAACTGTGGCCCGAATTATATGAGCGGCAGCGACCATTTCGGCAAGGATGTCGACAACGCATCCGCAGGTCCGCCCACTGCGCCGCAAACAACGGGGAAAAATTTCTGATAGACGAAGCGGAGAAAGGCACAAAGTACCGAACTCATCGTAGGGCATTGTTCATCAAGGTGTTAACCGACCGAGTCAGTGCGCTTTCCGGAGAAGTTCACCCGCCCTGTCGCCAACAACACCCCGAGCCGAAGCACAAATGACCAGAGCTGTTCCCTCGTATCACCTGCGACAGTGAGGAGCAAGCAACGCGGTATACGACCGAATTATTGTGCCTCCCACCACACATTTTCCACGAGTCGCGCGAGAACTGTTTTTCTCTGACGCGAGAATCACAAAACGGTGTGCTAGTTAGTTGTTCTCAGCGTGCTCACGGAGGCGCTCAAAAACGGCTGCGTAGGTCTCGCGGAGCTGCTCCCACGACGCAGTCAGATCGATCAGCTCAGGTTTTTCGATGGGTGCGAAATAACCATGCTGCGCGCGAGGAATGGGATGCGCCGGGAGGACAAGGGCCTGAATGAAAGCCTGAGTCTGAGCCTCAAAAGTGAGCGTGTGCGAAGCAACGTTACGATCCCAATCGTCCGACGGCCATGATAAGAAGGCAACATGGTGGGGAGCTGCCGTGACATCGCTAGCGGAGACATAGCTACCGTAGTGTTCCTCACCGAGCGAGAGAATCTTGTAGGAGCCGTTATCGAAATAGATCAGTAGAGCCTCGGGAAATGGCTTCGGACCGAACATTGCCGTATAGCGCAATGCTTGCGCGTAAGCAACCCGCCCGAGTGGGACAGTGATAACCTCCGACTGCTGAGCGAGAGACGGAGCGGCGGGGGTTCCCTGTTCAGTCATCGACAATCCTCATTTCTTGTGTAAGACGCACTGTGCGTGAACAACAAATAGTACGCTAGCCTAGCGTACTAGCAACGTGCTGGCAGGCCAGGAAAACAACCAAAAATCCAGCGGAGGGACCGATCCAGCGCCACGACAATGATGCCGTCCAAGATGGCTACCGAAACATGCGATTACCATCAGTTAAGAAACTATTAATAATGATGACGCTTATGCAAAGAAAATGAAGCAGGTCCATCCCAGCCGGTAGCAATCGCCAACGACCTCGCCACGCATCTGATCAGCGTTCTCGGTTTTCCGTCGTGGCGAGGGATTAAGCCGAGCGTCGTGACGTCGATACTCAGCGACGATCGATAACTCAACAACACACCGCTAATCTGTGCACCGAGGATCCCCCGCACCGGGGGAAACTATTTAGTCCGCACGAGATCGCGACTTTCGCGGTCTTCCGCAATGCCGAGTCAAGAGTCAAGGCGAACTGCATCGCGGCATATGCCTTCTCAACACCCACTAGGTAGTCAAAGCGATGGCGGGAGACGTCCGTGCCGCCCTGATCGCCGGGTACAGTCCCGCAATCACTCCGATAAGCACCGTCACCCCAACTCCGGCGGCAACTATTCCGATCGGCACCGTGAGCGGCGCCTCGTTCGCCACAGCAAATACTCCCACTGCCGTCACCCCGAGAACGGCACCACCAACGCCACCGAGAAGCGACAGTAAGAAAGCTTCGACAAGGAATTGCAAGCGAATATGTCCTCGAGTTGCGCCCAAGGCACGGCGGAGACCAATCTCGCGTCGACGTTCGAGCACCGAGATCACCATCGTGTTAGCAATCCCGATGCCTCCGACCACGAGCGCCACCGAGCCGACACCTAGCAGCAATCCATTGAGCGAGGAATCGACAGCATTCTTGGCATTGAGGGCATCGGAAGGCCGCGTCACCGCGACATTAAGCGGCCTCACCGGGTCAATCGTCGGCGCGATTAGCTTTCGCACGCGGGGAACGGCGGCGTCGGATGATCTCTCGTAAACCGTGGTGGGACGCCCGTTCCACTTGAGCAGATTCCGCGCGACAGCGCCGGGGACCAGCGCTGCATTATCAAGCTCCGGTGCCAGGGACGAGGGGTGGAGAATCCCGATCACCGTCACGTTTTGTGTGCCGACGCGGACTAGGGAGCCGAGAGTGCTGATACCCAGATGAGACGCTGCCGTGCTGCCGAGCACAACCGTCGGCAGTTCACCGCTCATCTCATCGTACCAACGCCCCTTGTCCAGGGTCGTCTCGGTGAGACCGAGGAGCCTCGCATCGGCGACGGCGACCGTCAGCCCGTTAGTGTTTCCTTTCTCGACAAGCTGGTTACGGTACACACCCAGCGGCAAAGTGGCCAGTGATGCCGCCGACTCCACGCCATCGATCCGCAAGACCCGTTCGACGGCGTTGGCCGCCATCGGTACCGAGGGGCTGCCCATCATGCTGGAGGCCGGTCCCGCCGTGAGCAAATTAGTCCCGAGCGCATGCAACTGTTTCTCGAGTTTCGCCTGGCTGGTGGATGAAATACCGAC
The DNA here is from genome assembly GCF_000425325.1 of Rathayibacter toxicus DSM 7488. Lineage (GTDB taxonomy): Bacteria > Actinomycetota > Actinomycetes > Actinomycetales > Microbacteriaceae > Rathayibacter > Rathayibacter toxicus. The sequence goes on along the minus strand of NZ_AUDF01000012.1, from coordinate 3,214 downwards.
CACCGAAATCATGGCGGCAATACCGACAGCTATTCCTAAAGCGGAGAGAACCACCCGCAGCGGTCGAAGCCGCAGGCCACTACCACCAATACGAAGCAGATCGCTGACACGAAGGCGGGATCGGCTCATGCGACGCTCTCCGTCGAGAAAACATCCGACTCAATACGCCCATCGCAGAGGGTAACAACTCGGGGAAAACTTTTTGCCAGCGCATGATCATGGGTGATAACGACGATGCTGGTTCCCCGCTGATGCAGGTCCATCAGTAAGGCGATGATCTCGGCTCCCGAAACGGAGTCGAGTGCTCCGGTTGGTTCGTCGGCGAGAAGAAGCGGAGCATCCGATACGAGCGCGCGAGCAATTGCCACACGCTGCTTTTCACCCCCCGAGAGCTGGTGCGGGCGGTGACTAAGGCGGTGGGCCAGGCCAACCTGCGTGAGCGCCTCGCGAGCCGACGCTCGACGGTGACGTTGCACGGTGCCGGTGTAAAGCGCTCCATCAGCCACATTGTCCAGAGCCGTCCGGCTCTCGTCGAGATGGAACTGCTGAAACACGAAGCCCAGAGTGGCGGCACGCACGCTCGAGAGCCGACGATCACTGAGGGTGCTGACATCCACACCGTTGATCCGCACCGTTCCCCCGGTCGGCCGATCGAGCAGGCCCATGATATTGAGCAGGCTGGATTTACCGGAGCCGCTCCGCCCCACAATGGCAAGTAATTCGCCTCGGTCGATGCTAACGGAGACGTCATCGACGACTCGAACAGGCGGAGCACCGTGGTCGCGCACCACATTTTCCAGCTCAAGCAGGCTCATTCCTTGGCCGCCACGACTGTCGTTCCGTCGCGCACACCGTCTCCAGAGATTTCGACGACACCGTCGGCGACAAGCCCTAGTTTTACCGGCACTGTGCGGCGAGCATTCGCGTCGTCAATCACCTCGAGATCACATCCACCGCCCGGGTGCGCGAGCAGTGCATCCACCGGAACCGTGAGCACGCCCTCATGCCGCTCGCCCACAAACGCCACCTGTACGGCAGCCTCCTGCGAACCGGCGGAGGAGGTTTCCGAGAGCGCAATCTCAACCGGAATGCTGCGTTCCGCAGGCTGTGCGGAATCTTGACCTTGGCTGCCGGCGCTCTGGTTTCCCGCCTGATTACTGCCGCCCTGTGCTTGACCGACCGAGGTGACCTTGCCCTTGGCAGAGGAGCCATCGGGAAGGGTCACCCTCACCGCGGCATCCTTCGCAGCGAAATTCTGCTGCTCGAGTGGCAGCATGACCTGAACAGACGGCGTGCTGGCTGTCAGCGTGAGCACGGTCGCCCCGTCGGTCACGGCGGACCCGACCGATAGCTGAGTAGCGCCGATCTTCCCCTCGTCAGGAGCGAGCGCGATAGCCGACTGCGCGACGGTTCCGGTCTCGGGTACTCCGATGGCCTTCTGCCACTTCTTCACCGCCTCCGTCGTCTGCTCGTGGAATTCTTCATCGGGCACTCGCGAAAAATAGCCGAGCGCCGACAGATTCTTTTCGAGTTGGAGCACATCCTTTCCCTTCATGCCGACCGAAAGATCGCGCCAGACAGGAAAAGAGCCGGTGAACAACACCGTCGGCGCCGTGTCAACCTCGTACAGGGTGTCTCCTCGGGAAATCGTGGTTCCCACCTCGGGGACGGCGGTGATGGTTCCGGTGGCGTGCGAGGTAACCGTCTTTAAGGTGGGGTACCGCAGGTTCCCCGCCTGGGTGAGCGTCTTTGCGACAGTGCCGGTTGTTACTTCCACCGTCCGCAGAGAAGGCGCGGCAGTGGTTGCCGCGCTCGAGTTGTGAGCAGACCACGGCGACCACACAAGAACACCGACGATCACGACAACCAGTGCCATGCTACAAACACCTCCGGTAATCCAGAACCGTGTGGAGCGGGGCCCGGGAGCGCTCAGGTCAGGTGTGGTCACTTCGAGCCCGCTCCGCCCTGGACGGCTCCGTCCGGAGCGCGCTGATCCGCTCCGTCAGGGACTGCTCCCTCCGGGACAGCGCCGTCAGAATCCGCCCCATTCCCCTCCGTATCCGAAACACCCACCAGGTCGGCTATACAGGCCTTGGCATCTTTCTCAAGCGTAGGGTCATTCTTGGAGTATTCGTTCATTATCTCGTCGGACGGAAGATTTCCCGAGGGGTCAAGATCCGGCATTTTGTGCCCCTTACCCTTGACGCAATCGATGAGCCCCTGAAACACGGTGCGCCGCGCGGAGACCTGCTCTGGCGTGGGCTGCGGCTCCTCACCAACCTCAGCGGCGCAGGCCGCCTTGGCCGCCTCTCGCTGAGAGTCGGAGATCTTCTGGTCAGGAGAATCTCCGTTCATTTTTCCGCCGAGGCACGTGTCGAACTTCTGCTGATACTCCATCTTCTGGCTCTCAAACGCGTTCATGATCACGTACTGATCGTGCAATGGAGAGGAAGAAGAAACAGACGACGCCTCAGCTACATCAGCCGTGGGTGTATTCGGATCGGATGAGCAGCCCGAGAGCACAAAGGATCCCACCAGGAAAGTGCTAGAAAGCGCGACAATCCGCAGAGGCAGAGCGGTGATACGAAGGGTCATAATGGGAGTTCCCTTTCTTGACGAGTGACACTAACCGCCTGCTCAGTCACGGCACGGCGTCGTCACGCTAGGCAACGAAGACTGGACGACGCTCCTGATGCTCTGCATCACTTCTCATCCAATCGGACCCCCTACTCCTGCACGCGAACGATTCCGTCGTCACGGGAAGTTTCCAGGGCCAACCTGGTCCGGGAAAAGAGGTAGGGTCGCCACGCCACCTGATGCGCCGTTCCGGGGAGCACACATCCACAGCAAAGCCCATCAGGTCCCGCTTGGCCGTTCGCCTGGTTCTGGCGGAGAAAAATTTCAGCAAATTCACAGAATGGGGCGCAGGGTCCGACTGTCTGGTACCACTCGCGACGTCCTTCGCAGGCACCGCGCAAGCACTCTCGTCACTGCGTTCAGGACGCGTACGAGCAGACGAGGTCACCGGACACGGCAGGGTCGCTACTCGGTCTGGGGGCGGGAATCCTGCTCTCGGTTGCCCTTGTCTCAGTGCGTTATTCGTAAATCCTTTACCAGCCGAGTCGGTACAGTTCGAGGCGGGTGACGGCGTGGATGAGGTGGGGTCTGTGAACCGTCCCCGGTAGCCGGTGGGAAGGATTTTCCCGTTCTTCCC
>NZ_AUDF01000011.1 GCF_000425325.1 Rathayibacter toxicus DSM 7488 | reverse complement strand
TGGTTAACGTGTGATGGCCATCCAGTGTGTCTGGATGGCCATCATGAAAAGTGTCCGGCGGTGTCCTACTCTCCCACAGGGTCTCCCCTGCAGTACCATCGGCGCTGAGAGTCTTAGCTTCCGGGTTCGGAATGTGACCGGGCGTTTCCCTCTCGCTATAGCCGCCGTAACCCGTGGAGACACACACACCCCGTCAGGGATAGTGGCCAAATCTTGGGGTTACACGTCATGCGTGTATTCAATTAGCATCCACCCCTGTGGCGGGGGGAATGGGCGCCCGTTTTCTGGGAACCACAAAGTGGACGCGAACAATCCTAAGCCACTCCTACCAGCCTTTACAACAGTATGAGTGTAGTGATTATCAAGTTATCGGCTTATTAGTACCGGTCAGCTTCAACAGTCTTTAGTCCTGTCTTCCACATCCGGCCTATCAACCCAGTCGTCTGGCTGGGAGCCTCTCCCCCGAAGGGATGGAAATCTCATCTCGAAGCTGGCTTCCCGCTTAGATGCTTTCAGCGGTTATCCGTTCCGAACGTAGCTAATCAGCGGTGCTCCTGGCGGAACAACTGACACACCAGAGGTTCGTCCATCCCGGTCCTCTCGTACTAGGGATAGATCTTCTCAAATTTCCTACGCGCGCAGCGGATAGGGACCGAACTGTCTCACGACGTTCTAAACCCAGCTCGCGTACCGCTTTAATGGGCGAACAGCCCAACCCTTGGGACCTACTCCAGCCCCAGGATGCGACGAGCCGACATCGAGGTGCCAAACCATGCCGTCGATATGGACTCTTGGGCAAGATCAGCCTGTTATCCCCGAGGTACCTTTTATCCGTTGAGCGACAGCGCTTCCACAAGCCACTGCCGGATCACTAGTCCCGACTTTCGTCCCTGCTCGACTTGTCAGTCTCACAGTCAAGCTCCCTTGTGCACTTACACTCGCCACCTGATTGCCAACCAGGTTGAGGGAACCTTTGGGCGCCTCCGTTACTCTTTAGGAGGCAACCGCCCCAGTTAAACTACCCATCAGGCACTGTCCCTGAACCCGATCAGGGTTCTAAGTTAGATATCCAGAGTGACCAGAGTGGTATTTCAACAATGACTCCACAAACACTAGCGTGCCCGCTTCACAGTCTCCCACCTATCCTACACAAGCCACACCGAACACCAATACCAAACTATAGTAAAGGTCACGGGGTCTTTCCGTCCTGCTGCGCGTAACGAGCATCTTTACTCGTAATGCAATTTCGCCGAGTTCGCGGTTGAGACAGCTGGGAAGTCGTTACGCCATTCGTGCAGGTCGGAACTTACCCGACAAGGAATTTCGCTACCTTAGGATGGTTATAGTTACCACCGCCGTTTACTGGGGCTTAAATTCACAGCTTCGCCTCACGGCTCACCGTTCCTCTTAACCTTCCAGCACCGGGCAGGCGTCAGTCCGTATACATCGTCTTGCGACTTAGCACGGACCTGTGTTTTTAGTAAACAGTCGCTTCCCACTGGTCTCTGCGGCCATCGAACGCTCCCGGAGCAAGTCCGTTCACGCCTCAGGCCCCCCTTCTCCCGAAGTTACGGGGGCATTTTGCCGAGTTCCTTAACCACGATTTTCTCGATCTCCTTAGTATTCTCTACCTGACCACCTGAGTCGGTTTGGGGTACGGGCAGCTAGAACCTCGCGTCGATGCTTTTCTTGGCAGCAGAGGATCACCGATTTCGACTTGCGTCTACCCATCAGATCTCAGGCTATATGAACAACGGATTTACCTATCATTCGCCCTACATCCTTAGACCGGGACAACCATCGCCCGGCTCGGCTACCTTCCTGCGTCACACCTGTTAACACGCTAAACGCACCAGCACGGGTTCGTACGCTAGGCCCTCAACTTCACCCCGAAGGGATCCATCACAGGGATTCAGATACTTAGCACTACTGGATTATCTTGGGCGGTTCTTCGCCGGTACGGGAATATCAACCCGTTGTCCATCGACTACGCCTGTCGGCCTCGCCTTAGGTCCCGACTTACCCAGGGAAGATTAGCTTGACCCTGGAACCCTTGGTCTTCCGGAGGACGGGTTTCTCACCCGTCTTTCGCTACTCATGCCTGCATTCTCACTCGTGTGGCATCCACGACTGGTTCACACCGCCGCTTCACTCGCCACACGACGCTCTCCTACCCATCAACACGGCTGGACCACAAAGGCCTACCACTAATGTCAATGCCACAACTTCGGTGGCGTGCTTGAGCCCCGTTACATTGTCGGCGCGGAATCACTTGACCAGTGAGCTATTACGCACTCTTTCAAGGGTGGCTGCTTCTAAGCCAACCTCCTGGTTGTCTGTGCAACTCCACATCCTTTCCCACTTAGCACGCGCTTAGGGACCTTAGTTGGTGGTCTGGGTTGTTTCCCTCTCGACTATGAAGCTTATCCCCCACAGTCTCACTGCTGCGCTCTCACTTACCGGCATTCGGAGTTTGGCTGACGTCAGTAAGCTTTTAGGCCCCATCGGCCATCCAGTAGCTCTACCTCCGGCAAGAAACACGCAACGCTGCACCTAAATGCATTTCGGAGAGAACCAGCTATCACGAAGTTTGATTGGCCTTTCACCCCTATCCACAGCTCATCCCCTCCATTTTCAACTGAAGTGGGTTCGGTCCTCCACGACGTCTTACCGTCGCTTCAACCTGGCCATGGATAGATCACTTCGCTTCGGGTCTAGACCCTGCGACTAAATCGCCCTATTCGGACTCGCTTTCGCTACGGCTGCCCCACACGGGTTAACCTCGCCACAGAGCACTAACTCGCAGGCTCATTCTTCAAAAGGCACGCCGTCACCCCAACAAGGAGGCTCCGACGGTTTGTAAGCAAACGGTTTCAGGTACTCTTTCACTCCCCTCCCGGGGTACTTTTCACCTTTCCCTCACGGTACTTGTCCGCTATCGGTCATCTGGGAGTATTTAGGCTTATCAGGTGGTCCTGACAGATTCACACGGGATTTCTCGGGCCCCGTGCTACTTGGGATACTCTTCACGCCATAACACCATTTCGACTACGGGGCTCACACCCACTCCGGCCAAGCATTCAAACCTGTTCGTCTATGATGCGCTGTAACGCTCCGTGCCCGGCAGAACACAACAAAAAGTCCCACAACCCCGACCATGCAACCCCTGCCGGGTATCACACATGACCGGTTTAGCCTCTTCCGCGTTCGCTCGCCACTACTAACGGAATCACTATTGTTTTCTCTTCCTGTGGGTACTGAGATGTTTCACTTCCCCACGTTCCCTCTACCCGCCCTATATATTCAGGCGGGAGTCACCAGGTCACCACAAAGGGCCTGACGGGGTTTCCCCATTCGGAAATCCTCGGATCACAGCTCGTTTATCAGCTCCCCGAGGCTTATCGCAGATTACGACGTCCTTCTTCGGCTCCAGATGCCAAGGCATTCACCGTTTGCTCTTAAAAACTTGCTAATCACATGAGTTTAAGAAACCACAACTCGAAAAGTTGCAGATCCAATGATCGACGAACACCACCCCCGAAAGGCTGCTGCTCGCCATATCTTGTCGACACGAAAACCCGCAAAGGCTCCCGCGTCTAAGATGCTCGCGTCCACTGTGTAGTTCTCAAAATACGGGCAGTACCCCTCCCCCACACACCCAAGCATGAGAAAAAGGCCCAGAGAGTCGAGATCCAGCATGCCTCCAAAGAAACAACCAGCCCGGTCCCTCAGGACCCAACAGCGTGCATGCACCCAACTCCACCCACCCATGCATTCCCAACCCGAAGGCCGTACTAACACGAGACGAATCTCATCGAGCACCTAGTTCAACGTTCCACCCATGAGCAACCAGCAAAGACATTCGCTTTGATCTGGCGCCTGAAACCGACACGCTCCGAAGAACGCCGTATCCAGATGCTCCTTAGAAAGGAGGTGATCCAGCCGCACCTTCCGGTACGGCTACCTTGTTACGACTTAGTCCTAATCACCGATCCCACCTTCGACAGCTCCCTCCTTACGGTTAGGCCACTGGCTTCGGGTGTTACCGACTTTCATGACTTGACGGGCGGTGTGTACAAGGCCCGGGAACGTATTCACCGCAGCGTTGCTGATCTGCGATTACTAGCGACTCCGACTTCATGAGGTCGAGTTGCAGACCTCAATCCGAACTGAGACCGGCTTTTTGGGATTCGCTCCACCTTACGGTATCGCAGCCCTTTGTACCGGCCATTGTAGCATGCGTGAAGCCCAAGACATAAGGGGCATGATGATTTGACGTCATCCCCACCTTCCTCCGAGTTGACCCCGGCAGTCTCCCATGAGTTCCCACCATTACGTGCTGGCAACATAGAACGAGGGTTGCGCTCGTTGCGGGACTTAACCCAACATCTCACGACACGAGCTGACGACAACCATGCACCACCTGTATACCGACCTTACGGGGCAACCATCTCTGGAAGTTTCCGGTATATGTCAAGCCTTGGTAAGGTTCTTCGCGTTGCATCGAATTAATCCGCATGCTCCGCCGCTTGTGCGGGCCCCCGTCAATTCCTTTGAGTTTTAGCCTTGCGGCCGTACTCCCCAGGCGGGGCGCTTAATGCGTTAGCTGCGACACGGAAACCGTGGAAAGGTCCCCACATCTAGCGCCCAACGTTTACGGCGTGGACTACCAGGGTATCTAATCCTGTTCGCTCCCCACGCTTTCGCTCCTCAGCGTCAGTTACGGCCCAGAGAACTGCCTTCGCCATCGGTGTTCCTCCTGATATCTGCGCATTCCACCGCTACACCAGGAATTCCATTCTCCCCTACCGCACTCTAGTCTGCCCGTACCCACTGCAAGCCCGAAGTTAAGCCTCAGGATTTCACAGCAGACGCGACAAACCGCCTACGAGCTCTTTACGCCCAATAATTCCGGACAACGCTTGCACCCTACGTATTACCGCGGCTGCTGGCACGTAGTTAGCCGGTGCTTTTTCTGCAGGTACCGTCAAGCCGAAGCCCTTCTTCCCTACTAAAAGAGGTTTACAACCCGAAGGCCGTCATCCCCCACGCGGCGTTGCTGCATCAGGCTTGCGCCCATTGTGCAATATTCCCCACTGCTGCCTCCCGTAGGAGTCTGGGCCGTGTCTCAGTCCCAGTGTGGCCGGTCACCCTCTCAGGCCGGCTACCCGTCGTCGCCTTGGTAAGCCATTACCTCACCAACAAGCTGATAGGCCGCGAGTCCATCCCCAACCGAAAAACTTTCCACCCCACCCGATGCCAGGCAAGGTAATATCCAGTATTAGACACCGTTTCCAGCGCTTATCCCAGAGTCAAGGGCAGGTTACTCACGTGTTACTCACCCGTTCGCCACTAATCCACCCAGCAAGCCAGGCTTCATCGTTCGACTTGCATGTGTTAAGCACGCCGCCAGCGTTCGTCCTGAGCCAGGATCAAACTCTCCATAAAAAAGCGACAACCACCCCAAAGAATGATCATCAAGTTTGACCTCTAGCAAATAAAACATCAGCCCCAAAATAAATCAGAAACTGACATCAACTTCCAAAAAAATCTTAACCATCATCAAAAAACAATAGCCAAGACCATAAATTGGCATTGAACATAGTGCACGCTGTTGAGTTCTCAAGAAACGGACACACCCCGCCACCACGCCCACAAAAGCGCTACCAACGAGAGTGATCATCCACAGCATCTACCACTTATTCCGGAAACACATCTACGATGTAACCGACATAAATAGCAAGCCGTAAAAACATTCGCGAACCTGTGACAGATCCGGCTTTCTATTTAACACTATAATAACGATCACGGACCGTGACTTCGCATTGATGACCAATGCACAGTGGTAAAGCAAAAGCCGGGAGCAAGACTCCGCGAACACTTCATGTCATTATACACCTCATTTACAACTCTTGACGAGGCAAACCATCGTAAGAAGTAAAAACAAGGAATATTGTCCCCACTTGAGGGGGCTAGCGTTCTTCGGTGCCCAGCACCGGAATCTCGCTTGCCGCTCCTTTGGGGTGACAAGTGATTACCCTACGACCGCGCTCACGGTCGTAGCAAATCGTTGACAGCCCGGGCGTGTCGCGATTGCCGGTGAGATGACGGGCGGGTGATCAGGGAGAAACGAAAGCACCGGCGAAGCTCTTCTTGCCCCGTCGCAACACAGCAATCCCGTCGATCAGGGGAAGATCACCGAGCACAGAGACCTCAGCCGGCACCGGGGTGTTATTCACCGAAAGACCGTTTTGAGCGAGCGCGCGACGCGCCTCCCCCAGGCTCGCGACCAGTCCCGTCTCGAGGAACGCCTGGAGGACCGGTGTCGAGGCGGCAGCCTCGATTGTGGGGACCGCATCCAACGCGCCACGAAGCACCGCCGGATCGATGGCCTGCAGCGATCCTTTACCAAAGAGCGCGGACGATGCCGCGACGACTGATGAGGCGATGGCGCGCCCGTGCACGAAAGAGGTGACCTCCCAGGCCAGGGTGCGCTGAGCCTCCCGACGAAACGGCTCATCGCCACTCGCACGCTCGAGGCGCTCAATGTCAGCGCGCGGCAAGAAAGTAAAGATCTTGAGGCGATCGATAACATCGCGATCGTCGGTATTAAGCCAGAACTGGTAAAAGGCGTAAGGACTAGTAAGTTCGGCATCGAGCCAGACGGCATTGCCCTCGCTCTTGCCGAACTTTGTACCGTCGGAGTTCATCACCAACGGCGTACCGAAGGCATGCACTGATGCTGCCTCAACACGATGAATGAGATCGGTACCGCTGGTCAGATTGCCCCACTGATCGCTGCCTCCGGTCTGCAACACACACCCGTACTGGCGGTACAGCTCTAGGTAATCCAGACCCTGAAGAATTTGGTAGCTGAATTCCGTGTAACTGATGCCCGCCTCCGAATTCAGGCGCGCACTCACCGCGTCCTTCTTGAGCATCGTTCCGACCCGAAAGTGCTGGCCAATCTCCCGGAGGAAATCGATTGCCGACAGCGACTCGGTCCAGTCAAGGTTATTCACCAGCCGCATTCCGTTCTCGCCGGTCACCGGGAGAAAACGCGAGACTTGTGATTGCAGCCTCTCCACCCATTCGAGGACGGTCGCACGCGAGTTTAAGGTGCGCTCTGATGTGGGACGTGGATCACCGATCAGCCCGGTTGACCCGCCCACCAGTCCGAGTGGCCGGTGTCCAGCAAGTTGGAGCCTCCGCATGACAATCAGCTGGACGAGATTGCCTAAGTGCAAGCTGGGCGCAGTGGGGTCAAAACCGCAATAGAAGGTAATCGGGCCACCCGCAAGCAGCTCGCGCAGAGCCTCACGATCGGTCGAGACATGGATGGAACCGCGCCAGACACATTCATCCCAGACCGTGGCAAAGGAGGGGTCCAACAGCGGGGTCGTCACAGAGCGATGAGAGTCCTGGTCGGTCACCGACCCAGGCTACCGCCGCTACGTGGACCGAGCGGAGTTGGGTTAAGTGCTTAGGCGTGATATTTCGAATATCACGCAGAGGGACTTGCGTAAGAGGTGGCAATTTCCCGCGACCACACGAGCCGGGCGCGGCGAGATGTACGTTGCGGCGCGACGTGCAATCGAGGCAGCAAAGAGTCGTCCAAGTCGCTTCTCACTCGATCCCGACGCACGAACCGAGCCGTTTCCGTCCGTCACGACGCCCAGGCTCTCTTCACCCCGCTGCTGCAGGTTCGGGAAGCGAGCGCCCGGATCGACGAGCCCGGCAGCCACACCGTCGACGTTCTCCGGGGAGAAACCACCACCGGCATACTGGAACGCTTTGCGACAACGGGCGCGCTGATCTCCGATTTCCTGAAGGAATCGCCGTGGTCGCTGCCATTAAAAGCGTCGGACGCTTCAGCGAACGTGTCCGTCCCGAGGCGCGGAGCGCTTCATCATCGGAACGCTCGGGAGCCTGGTCTGGTCGGCGATGCTCGGCGAGTTCGCGCGACTCTACCTCGTGGGCTGAGAGCTGCCCGGCCTGCGACGGGCAACGCCTGGGCGGTATGGCGACACCGTGGGATCGCCTCGAAGGGAAAACCGCCACAGATACTCGTCGCCACCCCCGGGACCGGCAACGCCCGTCCTCGCCGAAGTCACGATATCGACCGGAACGGAACGAGGGATGAGCTGAAAAGCCTTCTCACAAGGCTCACCCGACTGCTCGAGCCGGACGCCAAGCGCCTTTGCTAGGCGCGCTGGACCCCGTGCCAGATCGCGCTCCCGAACCTCACCGCGACGGGACCGCGCGAGTTCGGCCCCCAGTACAATTTCTCCCGCGCGCAGCAAAACAGCCGAGGCGATACCCTCCGGTGAGCAGACGAGATTGACGCAGGTGTGCATCCCGTAGCTGAAGTATGCATAGATCGTCCCCGGAGCTGCGAACATCGGCGCGGTCCGCTCGGAGCGCCGACGGAAAGCGTGGGAACCCGGATCCTCCCCCACACCGAGATACGCCTCCACCTCGGTGAGACGCACACCAACTGCCCCCTCCGCTGTCCGATGAATAAGGGTGCAACCGAGCACATCGGGACCAACCTCCAGCGCAGAACGGCTGAGGTCTATCGGGATGGAGACGGACACGCTAAAAGAAGCTATGCCCCGAGAGCATCGTGATCAGTACCACGGCGCTGATCACCACAGCAGCAGCGATCGCGAGAGTCCGCTGCTGCCACGGTCGCAGTGACGAGCGTCCGTCATCGTCGCGATGGAGGTTCACTGCCGCTCTCCCCTCAGCGAGCCGTAGACGACCCGCACCCGCTCGGTCAACTGGGCACGCTGTTCCGCTACCCGGCGCGGGGCCGTGCCTCCGATCCCGTCGCGACTGGCGACCGAACCCTCGATGCTGAGCACGGAGCGGACATCAGGCGTGAGAGCCGGCGAGACAGCAGCGAGAGCTTGGTCATCAAGATCGTCCAGACCTACCCCGCGCGACTCCGCGAGCTTGACAAGTTTCCCGGTGATCTCGTGAGCATCACGGAACGGCACGTGCTTCTTCACCAGCCACTCCGCGACATCTGTCGCGAGCGAGAAGCCCTGGGGCGCGAGTTGTGCCATGCGTTCCGTGTGAAAGGTGAGAGTAGCGACCATGCCGCTGAAAGCGGGCAGTACTACCTCCAACGTGGTCACCGAGTCAAAAATCGGTTCTTTATCCTCCTGTAGATCGCGGTTATAGGCAAGCGGAAGAGCCTTAAGAGTGGCGAGTAGACCGGTGAGATTGCCCAGGAGGCGCCCTGCTTTGCCCCGAGCAAGTTCCGCAATGTCAGGATTTTTCTTCTGCGGCATAATCGACGATCCTGTCGAATAGCCATCGTCCAGCGTGACGAAGCCGAACTCGCGAGTGTTCCACAGAATAATCTCCTCGGCGATCCGCGAGATATCGACCCCAATGAGTGCACTGACAAAGGCAAACTCGGCGACGAGATCACGAGCAGCCGTGCCATCAATCGAATTCGGTGCACTGGTGGCAAAGCCCAGGTCGCGGGCAACAGCCTCCGCATCAAGGCCGAGGGTGGACCCGGCGAGCGCACCCGACCCATAGGGCGAGACATCGTTGCGCACAGCCCAGTCACGGAGACGTTCGAGGTCGCGCAACAACGCCCACGCGTGCGCAAGCAGGTGATGGGCGAGCAAGACGGGCTGCGCGTGCTGCAGATGCGTACGCCCCGGCATGATCGCCGTCGGATGCACCGAAGCCTGTGCGGCAATCGCATCAATGAGCTGCACCACACGTTCGGCGATGACAGCAGCGTGGTCACGGAGATACATCCGCACGAAAGTGGCAATCTGGTCGTTGCGAGAACGGCCGGCACGCAGCTTGCCACCGAGTTCCGGGCCTGCTTCGAGCATCAGTCCGCGTTCAAGTGCTCCGTGCACGTCCTCGTCGGAGTCCGCCGCCACAAAACGCCCCTCGGCGACGGCCTCGCCGAGACGGTCCAGCGCGGCGAGCATCGCCGTCAACTCCCCGGCGTCGAGGTAGCCGGCTACGGCGAGAGCTCGTGCGTGGGCGCGTGAACCGGCAAGATCGTAGGGCGCAAGTTGCCAATCGAAATGCGTGGACTGTGACAGCGCGGCGAGTTCAGGCGACGGGCCGCCGTCGAAACGGCCGCCCCAGAGCGCGCCGGCCTCGCCCGCGCGGGCGGAGGGTCGTTCCGTCATCGTTCTCCTCGGTATCGGCTGTCGAGTCTACTGAACGGCGGTATTGGCTCGCTCGAGCAACCACACGAGCAGAGCCTTCTGTGCATGCACACGGTTCTCGGCTTCATCCCAAATCACGCTCTGCGGTCCGTCGATCACCTCGGCGGTAACCTCGTAGCCACGGTCGGCCGGGAGGCAGTGCAGAAAGAGCGCGTCGGAGGCGGCAACCGCCATCGTGGCCGCGTCGACCCGATAGGCGCCGAACGTCTCGACACGCGCGGCTTTCTCCTCCTCCTTGCCCATTGACACCCACGTGTCCGTGACGACAACGTCAGCGCCGCACGCGCCCTCACGAGCATCAGTCGTGGTCAGAGCGGAACCGCCGGTAGTAGCGGCAATGCGCTGCGCGTCAGACAGAACAGTGGCGGCGGGAGCGTACGCCTCAGGGGACGCAATGCGAACGTGCATTCCTGCCATCGTTCCAGCCAGGAGGTAGGAATGCGCCATATTGCTCGCACCGTCCCCTAAAAAGACCAGCGTGAGCCCGGCAAGGTGACCACGATGTTCACGAATTGTCAGCAAATCGGCAAGCAGCTGGCAGGGGTGGAAGTCATCAGAAAGCGCATTGATGACCGGCACTCTGGTGCCGCGCGCCATTTCTTCGAGTCCCGACTGCGCGAAAGTGCGCCAGATAATTGCGGCGACCTGACGTTCGAGGACGCGCGCGGTATCGGAAGCGGTCTCTTTACCGCCGAGCTGGCTGTTCGCCGTCGAGATGATGAGCGGGCTGCCGCCGAGATCGGCGATGCCAACCGCGAACGAGACCCGGGTGCGGGTGGAGGATTTATCGAATATCACAGCGACCGTCTGCGGACCAAGGAGTGGCTTGCGCGCGAAGCGAACATGTTTGAGGTCGAGAGCGAGATCGAGGATCTCCGCCTGTTCGGCTGGAGTGATGTCGTCGTCGCGGAGGAAGTGACGGGTCACAGTGTCCCTTTCAATGAGGAGCGGGTAAATCCACACAGGAGCGGGTGAGGGATCAGGCGTTCAACCTCTCAAAGGCTCGACTCAGTCGCCGAGCGAAGTCATCGACCTCGTCGGCCGTCACCACGAGCGGCGGGGCAAGACGGAGGGTTGAATCGTTCGCGGCGTTGACGATGACTCCCTCCGCCAATGCCGCCGCGGCGAGTGCTCCGGCAACCGGCTCCCTCAGGGCGATCCCGAGCAGCAGACCACTGCCACGCACACCAGCCATCAGCGGGGAGTCACAAGCGGCAACGGCGGCCCTAATCTGCTCGCCCCGCTCGCGGGCATTGCTCAGGAGATCCGCACGCTCGATCTCGGCGATCACCGCCCCGGCGACAGCGGTGGCAAGCGGGTTGCCGCCGAAAGTGCTGCCATGGTGCCCCGGCTGCATCAGATCGGACGCTGCACCGAACGTCACCAGCGCACCGATGGGGAAGCCTCCACCAAGACCCTTCGCCAGAGTGACGGCATCGGGAAGGATGCCAGCCTGCTGGTAAGCGAACCAGCTCCCGGTGCGGCCGATACCGGTCTGGATTTCATCGACGATCAAGAGCGCGCCACGCTCACGGGTAAGGATCCGGGCTTGCTCGAGGTAGCCCTCGGGAAGCGGAATCACGCCCGCCTCCCCCTGGATCGGCTCGACGATCACGGCGGCACAAGAGTCGTCGAGCGTGGCCTCGAGCGCCGCAATGGTCGCGTCACAGTGTTCGACGCCTGCGAGCATCGGTTCAAAAGGCGCGCGTAATGCAGGCTTGCCGGTAAGCGCAAGCGACCCCATGGTACGACCGTGGAATGCGCCATGCAGCGCAAGAATCCGGTATCTGCCGCCGCGAGAGTTCAAGCGGGCTAGCTTGAAGGCCGCCTCGTTTGCCTCCGTCCCCGAATTAGCGAAATACACCCGGCCGGCAGCACCGGCGCCAGTGAGTTCGCGGAGGGTCTCTGCCAACTCAATTTGCGGCGTCGTGGCGAAATAGTTCGACACGTGCGCGAGAATACCGGCCTGTCTACTGACGGCCGCCACAAACGCCGGATGCGCGTGCCCGAGAGAATTCACGGCAATACCACCGAGGAAATCAAGGTACTCGCGACCCTCCACATCCCAGACGTGGCATCCCTCGCCCCGCGCAAGCACGGCGAGCGGCGGGGCAAAGTTCTGCATCATCGCAGCGCGGTAACGATCGCGGGCGAGGTCGGACGGGGATACCGGAGTGTCTTCGGTGGACATAAAGGCCTTTCATTCAGAGCGGACCTGCCACGACAGCAGCCGGTGCGCCCACCTCGCAGGAGTGACACGGGGAGAAGGGGCCGCTGCCGATCAGCGACCCCGCATTCGCTCCCCCTCAGGGGAGTCAGCCGAGACAACCACTTCGGTGCCGATCCCCGCCGAGGTAAACACCTCGAGCAAAATCGAATGTGGGATGCGACCATCGATGATCGCCGCTTTCGGTACTCCCCCACGTACCGCATCCAGGCACGCAGTCATTTTCGGGATCATGCCCGACTGCAGCGTGGGCAGCAAGGTGGCAAGGTCATCAGAAGTGATGCGTGAAACCAGCGAGTCAGGATTCGGCCAGTCAGCGTAGAGGCCAGCCACATCAGTCAAGACAACCAACTTCTCGGCTCCCAAGGCCACCGCGAGTGCCGCAGCGGCAGCATCGGCGTTGACATTGAGTGACTGCGTCGGATCGTCGGAATCGGGGGCGATCGACGAGACAACAGGGATACGTCCCGCCCCCAGCTGCGCTACAACCGCCGCGGGGTCGACCGCGATCACGTCTCCGACAAGTCCGAGATCATGCTCGACGCCGTCGACAACCACACCGCGGCGACGTCCGACGAAGAGCCCAGCATCCTCACCGGAAAGGCCAGCGGCCAGCGGCCCATACTCATTAATGCGCCGGACGATATCGCGGCTGATCTTGCCGGTGAGCACCATCCGCACGACTTCCATGGCCTCCTGGCTGGTCACCCGATAGCCGCCACGAAATTCACTGGTGATTCCGAGTCGGGCGAGCATCGTCGAGATTTGCGGCCCACCACCGTGAACGACGACCGGACGAATTCCGGCATAGCGCAAATAGACGATGTCCTGCGCGAAGGCCCGCTGTAACTCCTCCGACACCATGGCATTGCCGCCAAACTTAATCACCATTGTGCGGCCGTGAAACCGCTGCAACCACGGCAGCGCCTCGATTAAAGTCGTCGCCTTCTTTGCTGCTTCAGCGCGAAGGGCGAGGCTTTCAGCCTCGGTCAGAGTGCGGTCGCTCATCGTCGCCTCAACTCGAATAAACGGAATTCTCGTGCACATAGTCGTGCGTGAGATCGTTCGTCCACACCGTCGCGGTAGCCGCACCAGCATGCACGTCAATATCGACGGTGACCTGACGCGGAGCAAGATCAACCAGGTCGCGACTCTGATCCGGCTCACCCGCACGGCACAGCTGCACGCCGTTCATCGCAACATCAATTCGATACGGGTCAAACTGCGCATCAGTCGTGCCTACAGCCGCGAGCACACGACCCCAGTTGGGATCGTTGCCGAAAATCGCGGCCTTGAACAGAGTGCTCCGCGAGACGGCGCGAGCGATAACAACAGCCTCCTCCTCGGTCGCAGCGTTCAGCACCCGAATTGCCACGTCATGCGAAGCACCCTCCGCATCGGTATTCAGCTGCGCGGTAAGGGTGAGGCAGACCGTGGTCAGCGCGGCGGTGAAGTCCTCAAGCGCGGGGCGAACCTCGCTCGCGCCGCTCGCCAGCAGGGCGACGGTGTCATTAGTGGACATACAGCCATCGGAATCGAGGCGGTCAAAGCTCACCCGGGTGGCGGCGCGGAGGGCGTGGTCCAGCTCCGCGGAATCGAGCACCGCGTCGGTGGTGATCAGCACGAGCATCGTCGCTAAGCCCGGCGCTAGCATTCCAGCACCCTTGGCCATCCCACCGATGGTCCACCCCTGATCGGAGCGAACACTCGCCTGCTTAGGCACCGTGTCGGTGGTCATAATGGCGCGCGCGGCAGCCTCACCGGCGGCAGCATCACCGGCCAACTCAGCCGAGGCCTCGCTGATTCCGCGCGAGAGTGCAGTGACATCGAGCGGAACGCCGATCAAGCCGGTCGAGCAGACCAAAACATCACCCGCAGACACCCCGAGCCGTTCGGCGACGAGTTCAGCCGTACGGTGACTGACCTGGAACCCCGACGCACCGGTGTAGCAGTTGGCGCCACCGGAATTGAGAACAACCGCCGACACGGTGCCGTCAGCGATCACCTGCTCGCTCCACAGCACCGGGTTGGCCTTGCAACGATTTGTGGTGAACACGGCGGCGGCATTGTGCACAGGACCACGGTTGCAGACCACAGCAAGATCGAGCGCTCCGGTCGTTTTTAACCCCGCGACGACACCGGCCGCGGTGAATCCTGCTGCCGCTGTGATACTCACGGAGCGACTCCGTTCACACTGAGACCGAGGGTTTCCGGAAGGCCCAGGGCAAGGTTGGTCGATTGAATTGCGGCGCCTGCCGTGCCCTTGACGAGGTTATCGAGGGCAGTCACGACCACGACCCGGTGAGCCCGCTCATCAACTCGCAAACCGATCAATGCGGTATTCGCGCCGATGACATCAGCCACACGCGGAAACGAATCCTGCGGGAGCAAGTGCACAAAATTCTCGTCCGCATAGGCGCTCTCCCACGCGGCGCGGACATCCTGTGCAGAAATGCCGGGAGCAAGTTTGGCGGTCGAGGTGGCAAGAATGCCTCGCGCCATCGGCACCAAAACCGGAGTGAAGGACAGCGACACGGGGGCACCACCGGCCGCGAACAGGTTCTGACGAATTTCAGGGTTGTGACGGTGCTCACCGCCAAGACCGTAGGCATGAGCGGAGCCGAGCAGCTCGCTCGCCAAAAGATCCGTGCGCAAGCTTTTGCCCGCACCGGAGGGTCCGACCGCCAACACCGACACCAGATCAGTGGACTCGATCACTCCAGCATGCAGCCCAGGCGCGAGACTCAGCGTGATCGCGGTGACGTTGCAACCGGGGACGGCGATCCGCCGGACACCCTCGAGTCGCTGCCGCTGCTTGCCCAGACCGAGCGAGAGTTCGGGCAAACCGTAAGGCCAGGCACCGGCGAACGCGCCACCGTAATACTCGGCCCAGTCCCGCTCGTCGGTGAGTCGATGGTCAGCACCACAGTCAACAATCAGAACGCTCTCGGGAAGCGTGGCCGCGAGGGCACCGGATTTTCCGTGCGGCAGGGCGAGAAAAACCACGTCGTGCCCCGCCAGATTCTCGGTCGTGGTGTCAACAAGGACAAATTCACGAAGCGAACGCAGGTGCGGATGCACCGCTACGAGCGGCTGACCGGCGTTCGCGTGCGCAGTCACCGTTCGTAGCTCGAACTCGGGGTGCTGGGCAATAAGTCGCAGCAGCTCGCCTCCGGCATAGCCGCTCGCTCCGGCTACCGCCACGGAAAAAGTCATGCCCGAGAGCCTAGCCGCTGCCAGAGAAAGGATTGGCGACCTCCACGCAACGAAGATGGCGCGCGGAGGTGTCAGCTTCTGCCGACGATCCCGTCACGGCAACGCATGTGCCCACCTAATGTCCTCGGCGTGTGCTGAGCAGCCACGGGAAATTCGCGGCACCTCCACCGCTCTCCGATGGCACAACAGCTGGGTCATTCGCGCAGCACGGCGCCGAACCGTTGCCGAGCAACAGCGACCCCATCTTCCTTGGCCGCAGTCGCCTCCGCCGCTGTAAGGGTGCGGTCGGCAGCACGAAAACGGAGCGCAAAAGTGAGCGACTTCGCGCCGACAGCAACGCCCGGACCACGGTAATCATCAGTTACACGAATGTCTTCCAGCAGCTCCCCTGCACCCTGGAGGAGAGCGGTCTGAACGTCGCCTGCAGGAACCTCAGCGGGAACGACGAGCGACACGTCCTGGGTGGCGGCCGGGAGTGCTCCGACCGGTCTGGCGGCCACGACGCCTCCCGCGCGGGCAATGACAGCATCAAGGTCTAGTTCGACTACCGCCACGCGACGCGGCAGATCCAACTCCTCGGCGAGGGCGGGCAGTAGCTCGCCTGCATACCCCACGACACTCTCGCCCAGCACGATGGTGGCAGTCCGGCCCGGATGCAGTGCGGGGTGCTCACCCTGACGCCACGTCAGCTCGACCCCGGTAGCAAACGCCACTCGACGGACGACATCGAGCGCATCACGCCAGTCGAACTCGCGCACAGCGACTCCCGGCTGCCGCTGAACAGCAGCTCCCACCAGCAATGCCCCCAGGTGCAGCGGCTGGCACGGTACGCCGGCGTCCAGCGCCGCCACAACCTCGTCCGAGGGCCGTACGCCGCCGACGGGCAACGTCGCCGAACCGAATGGACGCCCCTTCTCGGCGAAGAACACCGAGCCCAGCTCGTAGATCGCGAGGTCGACCAGGCCTCGGGAGCGGTTACGCGCCGCGACCTGCACGAGCCCGGGCAGAAGGGAGATCCGCAGCTGCCCGGCAGTAGCATCGAGCGGATTGGCCAGAGTGATCTGCTCCTGCTGCTGATCATGTACCGAACCGAACCGGTCGTTGAGCGCGCGCGAGAGGAAGGGGGCAGACAGCACCTCGGTGAGGCCCGAGGCCGCAAGCGTGTGGGCGACGGTTCGCCGCAGGCGTTGGCGTGGAGTGAGGCCTCGTCCCGGAGGCGCCACGGGCACGATCGACGGGATGCGGTCGTAGCCGGTGATCCGAGCGACTTCCTCCGCCAGAGCAGCGCGGTCGACCACATCAGGACGCCAGCTCGGCGCAGTCACCAACAGTCCGGTCTCCCCCACCTCGACACTCGCGCCGATCTCGACCAGGGCGCTATGAATCTCCTCCGGCAGGTACGGGACACCGATCAGACCCGCGACATAGCCGTCAGGCAGCTCAATCGGCTCAGCTGCGCGAACATCGACCAGCATCGAACCGAGCTGGTCAGCGACGCCTCCGGCGAGGTCGATCAGAAGCTGGACCGCACGTCCCAGAGCCACGTTTGCTACCGACGGATCGACGCCGCGCTCGAACCGCCGCGAGGCTTCACTCGGCAGCTTATGCCGACGGGCCGAGCGCGCGACCGACACCGGATCGAAGTTGGCGGCCTCGAGAAGCACGTCGGTGGTGGTACTCGAGATCTCGGTACGGGCGCCTCCCATTACTCCGGCCAGACCAATTGCTCCGTCGTTGTCGGCGATGACAAGGTCCTCCGTATGCAGACGCCGAGTCTGCCCGTCCAGCGTCTCCAGCGTCTCGCCCGGCATCGCGCGACGCACGACGATGCCTCCGCGCAGGGCGTCGAGATCGTATCCGTGCAGCGGCTGGCCCAGCTCGAGCATCACGTAGTTGGTGATATCCACCACGAGCGAGATCGAACGCACACCGGCCAGGCATAGACGCGCGAGCATCCAGGGCGGCGTCGGCCGGGAGACGTCCAGCCCGCGCACCACCCGCGTGACAAAAACGGTGGCCCCTACGCGCCCACGAAGTGGTTCAGCATCCTCAATCGACACCGGAAACTCCGCCGCATTATCCGCGCGAGCCGGGACGGAGACGGCGAGCGCCGGATCGCGGAAGGCAGCACCGGTGGCATGCGCATACTCCCGAGCGATGCCGCGGACCGAGAACGCATAGCCGCGATCAGGAGTCACATTAACCTCCACCGCAACATCGTCGAGACCCAGCAGGGCGATCGCATCGGCGCCGACCTCAGGATCAAGGCCAAGGCTCGCCAGTCGCAGAATGCCCTCATGGTCATCACCAAGACCGAGTTCGCGGCGGGAGGCAATCATCCCGTCGGAAAGGTGACCGTAGGTCTTCCGCGCCGAGATAGGGAAAGGACCCGGAAGCGAAGCGCCGGGAAGCGCCACCACGACCTTGTCGCCAACGGTGAAGTTGTGTGCGCCGCAGACGACTCCCCGCACGTCACCGCCGCCATCAGCCGCACAATCGCCCTCCGGCGCGACACGGACGGTACACCAGTTAATTGTTTTTCCGTTTTTGTGCGGCTCGGGAACCAGATCGAGAACCTGTCCGACAACGACCGGGCCGGTGACGTCGAAACGGTGGATATCTTCTTCTTCGAATCCGACGGAGACAAGGGCGGCGTGCACATCCTCTGGAGTGACACCTGGCTCCAGATCGACATACTCGCCCAACCAGCTCAGCGGGATACGCATTACATCACCATCCCGTATTGTGCGCTAAAGCGGACATCGCCCTCGACCATATCGCGCATGTCCGTAACATCATTGCGGAACATGAGAGTCCGCTCTATTCCCATACCAAAGGCAAAGCCGGAATATTCATCCGAGTCGATACCGGCCGCACGCAAAACGTTCGGGTTCACCATTCCACAGCCACCCCACTCAATCCAGCGAGCACCACCAACAAATGTGGGATGCCAGATATCAAGTTCGGCACTGGGTTCAGTAAAGGGGAAATAATTGGGGCGCAGACGAATCTTTGCGTCTTCGCCGAACAAAATCCGCGCAACGTGCTCGAGCGTGCCACGAAGGTGCGCCATGGTCAGACCGCGATCAACGGCAAGGCCTTCAAACTGCGTGAAGACGGGAGTATGCGTGGCGTCAAGTTCGTCAGTGCGGTACACCCGCCCCGGGGCAATGACATAGAGCGGGACGGGACGCTGGAGCATCGAGCGGATCTGCACCGGCGAGGTATGAGTGCGCAGCACCAGGTGCGCATCGACAGGCTCAATGAAGAAGGTGTCCTGCATCGCGCGAGCAGGATGGTCCTGGTCAAAATTCAGCGCGTCGAAGTTGAACCACTCGTTCTCGAGTTCTGGTCCTTCAGCAATCTCCCACCCCATACCGACGAACACGTCGGCGATCGACTCCTGGAGCAAAGAGAGCGGATGGCGAGCACCCTGGCGGAGGAAACTGGCGCCGGCGGTCACATCGACGCGTTCTGCCTCCAGTGCCGCTGCCTCTTCTGCCGCCACCAGTTCGGCTTCACGCGCCGCGTATGCATCGCCGACCTTTGTGCGGGCTCCGCCGATCAGCTTGCCGGAGGCTGCTTTGTGCTCGGCCGGAACGTGGCGCATCTGCGCGTTCAGTCGGGCAAGCGGCGAACCCTCCCCCAGGTGGGCGGTGCGGACGGCTTTGAGCGCCGCGGCGTGGTCTGCCGCGCTGATCGCGGCGAGAGCGTCGGCGACAACCGTCTGGACGGCGTCGTCAGTGATCGGGTTGCTGTCAGACACGATCCCTCAGTCTAGGCGGACCGTATACCACTTCACGCCGTTTCAATTGCCGAACAGCACGACGAATGCAGCGTGGTCCTCTGAATCACACAGTCCCAGAAAAACTCCGCCAAGGATTTACCGTTTCACGAGCGCAGTGCAAAGGCACTCTCATACAGACAGACGGAGGCTGCAGTCGCCAGATTAAGCGATTCCGCCGCCCCGTAGATGGGCACCGACACCACACCATCCACCAGCTGCAACGACACGGAGTCGAGACCGCGCGCCTCATTACCAAATACCCACGCCGTCGGTCGGGCGAGATCACCACGACGACGGACCTTGAGCAGATCCTCCCCCTTCACATCGGCGGCAATCGGACGCAAGCCCACCGAACTCAAACGCTGCAGCACGTCAGAGAGTTCCGCTCCCACCGCGACCGGCAGATGGAACAGCGAACCGGTGGTCGAACGAATCACCTTCGGATTATAGAGATCGACCGAACGCCCGGTGAGCACAACGGCGTCAGCGCCCGCGGCATCCGCCGCACGGACAATGGTGCCCAGGTTGCCCGGGTCCCTGACCTCTTCGAGCACTGCGACCAGGCGCGGACCGGAAGCGACAACGTCCTTTAAGGACGTGGGGAATTGGCGGCAGACTGCGACAAATCCCTGCGGAGTAACAGTATCTGCCATCACGTCGAGGACGTCCTCGGTGACGTAGTCAAACATCACCCCCGCGTCCTCGGCCAAAGCCGCGATCTCAGGATGGCGTTCCGCCGCAGTCGGCGTCGCAAACGATTCCACGAGCAGCTCCGGGCGGTAACGAAGAGCCTCGGTGATCGCCTGCGGGCCCTCGAGCAGAAAGAACCCCGTCTCTTGCCGCGCTGGGCGCCGGGCAAGCTTGGCGACAGAACGCGCGCGCGGGGAACGGGGGTTGCCGAGCATAACCTGAGCTTATCTGTGCCCGTGAACTGCGCAGGACGGACACGTCGCGGCGCCCGGACCAGAACAACAAAAAAAGGGGGTCACGACCTGGATCGTGACCCCCTTCGATGACCAGGACTAAGCGGCCTTGGCTGCCGAGGTATCGGCGGGCAGAGCGTCTTTTGCCGTCGCCACGAGGGCAGCAAAAGTCTCGGGCTCGGTCACGGCGAGATCCGCAAGAATGCGGCGATCGACCTGAACCCCGGCCAGAGCGAGACCCTGAATGAATCGGTTGTAGGTCAGGCCGTTCGCACGCGCGGCAGCGTTGATGCGCTGAATCCAGAGGCGGCGGAACTCGCCCTTCTTGGCTCGGCGGTCACGGTACGAGTAGACGAGGGAGTGGGTGACCTGCTCTTTTGCCTTGCGGTAGAGGCGTGAACGCTGACCGCGGTAGCCCGAGGCTCGCTCGAGGATGACGCGACGTTTCTTATGGGCGTTGACAGCCCTCTTCACTCTTGCCATTGCTTTTGTTCCTATCGATCCTGATCGGCGGCGTAGCGGGCTACTTGCCGAGAAGCTTTCGGGCGACCTTCGCGTCCTGCGGGGCAAGGACCTGGTCCTGGTTGAGGCGGCGAGTGCGGATGCTGGACTTGGACTCCAAGTTGTGACGCATACCGGCCTGCTGCTTCATCAGCTTGCCGGAGCCCGTGACCTTAAAACGCTTTTTTGCACCCGAGTGTGTCTTCATCTTGGGCATGTTCTCTCCTTGTCGACGTCACACCCGCACACTGCGGGGCGAAACTGGTTCCCGCAAGCGGGCATCCACCTACCCCATGACCGGGGCGGCGAAGTGTTAGGCGGATTCGGGCGGAGCCGTCTCCTCGGAGGCATGCGCTTCTCGACGCGCGGCACGAACAGCGTTAGCCTCAGCCTTTGCCTCAGACTTGTTTTTGAGCGGACCGATGACCATTACCATGTTTCGGCCATCAATAGTCGGCGTGGATTCGACCTGACCAAACTCGGCAACATCTTCCGCGAAACGCTGCAGAAGTCGCACGCCCATCTCTGGGCGAGACTGCTCACGACCACGAAACAGAATCATGGCCTTGACCTTGTCGCCTGACTTAAGAAAACCCTCGGCACGCTTGCGCTTTGTCTCGTAGTCGTGCTTATCGATTTTGAGACGAAAACGGACCTCCTTGAGGATCGTATTCGCCTGATTCCGGCGGGCTTCTTTAAGCTTTTGCGCCTGCTCATACTTGAACTTCCCGTAATCCATGATCTTGGCTACGGGTGGCTTGGAGTTGGGAGCAACCTCGACCAGATCCAGGTCTGCGTCCTGTGCAAGTCGCAGAGCGACCTCGATTTTCACGACGCCGACCTGTTCTCCCGCGGGACCCACAAGGCGGACCTCGGGAACGCGAATTCGGTCGTTGGTACGGGGATCGCTGATTGCGTTTCTCCTCTGATCTCGGTGGCGTTTAGCTGTGCGACCGGAGTATTACCCGGCGCATTCCGAGAGAGGTGACTTCCCGATTTCCCGCGAGCGTCGTGCTCCACACGACGCCTACACCCTTCGGCGCGAGCCTTGAGGTACACCTCGAGAATCGCAGCCCTACCCCCGCTGAGTGTGTAACGACCGTAAGGGGCGGAGTGCTTGTGACCCGGTAACCTAGTGAAGCGGTCAAGCGCGGGTGGGAGAGTCTCCACTTTCGAAACCGAGGACGTACCTCGGAGCTCGCACTACGATAGCAGAATCCCGGCCGGAACAACAGCGTACGGTCACCTCCGCGTCACCGTCCGTTCGCAGGACGCTGGAGATTCCCTCACCGGTCCCCTGAAACGGAGCCTCATGGCCCAGTACGATGACGACTATGCCCGCCGCTTCGGCAACAGTGCTGACACTTCCGATGTCAATGCCGCCCGCGACATCGCCGAGGTTCCGGCGGTCGAGATCATTACCACCGCTGCCGTGCACCTGATGAGCGCTGCGGCGGTGAAGTGCGGGCTGGCAGATGAGGTCGGCACCCAACGCGATCTGGACGAAGCGCGCAAACTGATCAATGCCCTCGCCGGACTGGTGACCGCGGGCGCTCCCGACATCAGCGATGTGCACGCACGAAGTCTGCGAGATGGCCTCCGCACACTACAGCTTGCCTTCCGAGAAGCGTCACCTCTGGCCGACCCTGTGGGTAAGGGTCCGGGAGAAAAATGGACAGGACCTGTCACCTGAACCTCGCGTCACCGAGCCCTCCCGCAGCTCAGACGTCGCGCGCTGCCACGAGCTGCACCGTCATCGAATCAACCCGCGCGGCGATAACCGCGCTGGCTGCCCACCGCTCCCCTAGCCTCGCCACGAGGGCGTCAAGCGCGTCACGATCAAGCCCGGGACGAAGCTCAACCACAACCACAAGCTCAGGTCCGGTCAACCGTTGACGCTCGTCTCCGGCCCGGACCGCGACGGAGGCAACCGCAGGTTCCCGCCAGGCACCAGCCTGCAACGCCGCCGCGACCTCGGAATCCCTCACGCTTGACCGCCACGGCGTTGCCTCGGCGATAGCCCAAAGCGCGGGGCGTCGTACGACAAATTCATGCTCGGAGGCAGGATCCAGCACCATCACTTCCGTCGCCTCCGTCACGGCCGCCAAAGCTGCTCTGCGTGCGTCGATGGGAATCGGGCGGGCGGAGGCATCCCAGCGTCGCAGCGCATCGACGCTACTGAAGATCGGGAGCACGGCACGACCATCCGGACCGGCGACCGTCACCACGGCGAGTTCCTGCGTTGCGTCACTAACGAGCCTGCCGGTTCCCTCACCCTCGGCGGCGAGCCGGGTCACCAACGGAATCAACAGCCGACACTCGCGAAGCACGTCAACCACCTGCTCGGCTCCGGCGGCACCAGACGCGAACTCCGCAAGGGCGCGCACAAGCGTCACTGGAGCACTACCGTCGTCAGCGCTCGCACTGTTCGGTTCAAAGCGCCGACCGGCCCACGGCGTGCCGGCGGAGTCAGTCAGGTGCGCCGACAGAGCGCGATCGTCACGCGGAGGCGACATCCAGCGCCTCCGCGAGCGTAAAGGAACCCGCATACAACGCCTTACCCACGATTGCACCCTCAAGCCCCTGATGCACCAGGGTCCGTAGCCGGGCGATGTCGTCGAGGTTGGAGATACCGCCGGAGGCGACAACAGGGCGCTGCGTGCGCGCCAGCACCTGCTCAAGCAGCTCGAGATTAGGGCCTTTCAGAGTGCCGTCCTTGGTGACGTCAGTGACCACATAACGAGCACAGCCTGCCTCCTCCAGACGGTCAAGGACCTGCCAGAGGTCACCGCCCTCTCTCGTCCAGCCGCGCGCAGCAAGCGTGGTACCGCGAACGTCAAGACCGACCGCGATCCGGTCACCGTACTGGGCAATGACGTTCGCCGCCCACTCCGGATCTTCGAGCGCAGCGGTGCCGAGATTGATCCGTTCAGCACCCGCGTTCAGCGCCGACTCAAGGCTGCGGTCATCACGGATTCCACCGGAGAGCTCAACCTTGACCCCCTTCAGCTGACGGATGACCGTCTCGATAATGGTTCGATTGTCACCACGGCCGAACGCCGCGTCGAGATCGACAAGGTGTATCCACTCTGCTCCCTGGTCGCCCCAGTCGTCAGCCGCATCACGAGGATCGCCGTAGTGGGTCTCGGTGCCTACCTCGCCCTGCGTCAATCGAACGGCCTTACCGTCGGCCACATCAATCGCGGGGAGAAGGACCAAGGCAGGGGCCGTGGTGAACTCGCTCATCGTCATCCTCAGTCTCGAAGCCTCGTCGTCGCAGGCCAGCTGCCGATCATCGGCCGATCCTAGTTCTTACGGAGGCTACCCAGCCAATTCGCCAGCAAGCGAAGCCCCGCCGCTCCCGACTTCTCGGGGTGAAACTGCGTCGCCGACAACGGGCCGTTCTCGACCGCCGCAACGAAAGGGCCGCCGTGCTCAGCCCACGTCACCAGGGGCTGAGGGAACGGCGGCATTCCCTCAAGCGACCACTGACCAGCGCCGTAAGAATGGACGAAGTAAAAACGCTCGTCGGATATCCCCTCAAACAGAACCGAATCGGCAGGCGCCGAGACAGTATTCCACCCCATGTGCGGGAGCACATCGGCGGGCAGCAGATCGATGGTTCCCGGCCACTGCGCCAACCCCTCGCTTTCTACGCCGCGCTCTACGCCGCGCTCGAAGAGCACCTGCATCCCGACGCAGATTCCCAGCACCGCTCGTCCGCCGGCCAGGCGCGTGTCGATGATCTCGCCGCCGCCAACTCTCGTCAGGGCAGTCATGACGGAATCAAAGGCTCCGACTCCCGGAACGAGAAGGCCATCGGCGTTAAGGGCGCGCTGGCGATCAGCGGTGAGTTCGACTTCAGCTCCGACACGCTCGAGTGCTTTCACAGCGGAGTGCACATTGCCCGAACCGTAGTCGTACACAACGACGGAGGGGCGCCCTCGGCTCATAGCGAACCCTTGGTTGAGGGAATGCCCACCACGAGGGGGTCGAAAGCCTTCGCCTCACGGAACGCGCGAGCGAACGCTTTAAACTCCGCCTCCGCAATGTGGTGTGGATCCCGCCCGCCGAGCACGGTGATATGCACCGTCAGAGCAGCGTTAACGACAATCGCCTCAAAGATATGGCGCACCATCGACCCCGTAAAGTGGCCGCCGATCAGGTGCAGCGCGAAGCCGTCCGGCTCGCCGTCGTGCACAAGATACGGGCGGCCCGAGATGTCGACAACGGCCTGCACAAGTGCCTCATCAAGCGGAACCAGCGCGTCACCGAACCGCGAAATGCCAGCTTTGTCACCCAAGCTCTGGCCGATGGCGCTGCCCAGCACAATGCCGACGTCTTCCACGGTGTGGTGGATATCGATCTCGACGTCACCGGATGCCCGAACGGTGAGGTCGGTCAACGAGTGCTTTGCGAAAGCCGTCAGCACATGGTCAAAGAAGGGCACTCCGGTATCAATGTGTGCAACCCCCGTGCCGTCGAGGTCAAGCGAGAGATCAATATCCGATTCGCTAGTGGTACGGCGGAGTGAGGCGGTGCGCCCGGGAGCAACGCTCGGTAAAGACATGCAGCCATTGTATTCGCGCCGAGAACAGTGCCTCCTCGTATCGCCGTGAACGTGCAGGGGTCCAGCGTTACCGCTGGGGCAGATCGGCCAGAGCCTCAAGGAAAGCCGTCGTCTCAGACTCGGTCCCAGCGGTGACTCGCAGGTGCCCGGGGATACCCACGTCACGAATGAGCACACCGCGAGCAAAAAGCCCTTCGAAGGTGACCTGGGGGTCTGTGACGCCGCCGAAAAGCACGAAATTGCTGCTGGTCGGGTGCGGCCGATATCCCAACTCGCGCAGCCCCGCCATCATCCGATTGCGCTGCACGACGATGTCATCAACTGTGGCGAGCATCGTGCCAGAATGCGCGAGCGCTGTGGTCGCCGCCGCCTGGGTCAGCGCTGACAGGTGATACGGGAGGCGTACCAACCGCAATGCATCGATCATGGCGGGGTCAGCCGCCACGTAACCAAGGCGCACGCCCGCGAAGGCAAAAGCCTTGCTCATGGTGCGTGACACCAGGAGACGGGGCCGCCCCGGGAGGAGGCTCAGCGCCGTGGGCGCGTCAGCGCCTCCAAATTCGACATATGCCTCATCGACAACCACGATTCCTTCGGTGGCATCACACACAGCAGCAACAACGTCGAGAGAGAGTGGAGTGCCGGTCGGGTTGTTTGGCGTGCACAGAAAGACCAGGTCGGGCTGGGTACGACGGACATGCTCGGCCGCATACTCCGCACTCACCGTAAAATCGGCCTCCCGCTCGATCGGGATCCATCGAGTACCGGTGCCGGAGGCGAGGAGCGGGTACATCGAATAGGTGGGCACAAATCCCAGCAGCGAGCGGGCGGGGCCACCACACGCCTGGAGTACCTGCTGCAGCACCTCGTTGGACCCATTAGCCGCCCAGATGTTGTCCGCAGCAAGGTCATGGCCGAGATAGCGGGCGAGCGCTTCGCGCAACTCGACGAACTCACGATCCGGATAGCGATTCACCGTCCGAAGCGCAGCGGACACTTTCTCGACGAGGTCGGTAAAGACGTCATCGGGCAGAGGATGCGTGTTCTCATTGACGTTGAGGGTGACCGGCGCAGTCAGCCGTGGTGCACCATAGGGCTGCGTGCCGCGGAGGTCCGCACGGAGCGGGAGGTCATCGAGGGTCGTCACCCCGACATGGTAGCGACGCAGGTCGCCGAGACTTTCCCCGCCACCGCCGAAGTCGCTCCGATCGCAGTCGCCGTCAACGTGCAGCCTCATAACGAGCCGGGATGGCCAAACGCTGGCCCGGTTCAAGACCGGCACCGGGCAGCTGATTGAGGGCGACGATGGCATCAACCACATCACGCGGATCGGACTGCGGTGCCAGCTCTTCGGCGAGAGTCCACAGCGACTGGCCCGCATGCACCGTGATATAGCGGAAATCGACACCGACCAGATCACTCGAGGCGACCGCTCCTTCGCCATTGAGACCGAAGACAAAAGCACCGGCGACGATCGGCAACGCGCAGAACGCCGTGAGAACAGCACGCCCGCGGCGGGTAAGTCGCAACGAAGAGCCCACGGCCTGGCGACTCTTCGGGGCCACACCGAGCCCAGCCACGACTCCGGCCCCGTGGTGCACAGGGAGGATGTGCCGCTCTAACAGAGCGCGCTGTGCGGTCATGAAGGTGCTCCTTTCAGTAGCGACTCGCCGACCCGACGGGAGGCCAGAACGAATCTTTGTTTCGAACGTATCTTCTATTTATCGGCGTGGCAAGCGCACCGCTGTACCGAGAGGCTCAGCAATCCAGAGGACACGCTCGAACAGATGTTTCGAACAGCTGCCTCGAAGGATAGAGTTTCGAGAGCCCGAAGCTCACTAGAGCAGCGACCACCGACATTCGCGTGAGCTCGACGCAGCGAGGGCAGATACCGGCGTGCACACAGAGATGAGGACAATCGTGAACGACGCGCAGACGGGCAGAGCTCCGGCGACGAAGACACGCAAGGTCCCCTCGCGGGTATCAGCAAACCAGACCGGCATACCGGCCCAGGAGGCGGCGGCCGCACCTACTTCGGGACGCCGTCGCAAAGACCTCAGCGCCAAACAACTCGCAATCCTCGAGGCAATCCAACGCTCGGTGTCAAGCCGCGGCTATCCGCCCAGCATGCGCGAGATCGGCGACGCTGTAGGGCTGGCTTCACTCTCGAGCGTGACCCACCAGCTCAATCAACTCGAACTCGGCGGCTACCTTCGCCGTGACCCGAACCGTCCCCGCGCACTCGAGATTCTCATCGACGTGCCCCAGGCGGCAGAGGACGATAACGCCTTTGAGTCCACCGCAACGGTCGGCGAGGCCGCAATGGTTCCGCTGGTGGGGCACATCGCCGCAGGAATTCCCATCACGGCTGAGCAGCAGATCGACGAGGTATTCTCTCTCCCCCGCCAGCTCGTCGGCAAAGGCGAACTGTTCATGCTGAAGGTCGTTGGAGAGTCCATGATTGACGCTGCCATCTGCGATGGCGACTGGGTTGTCGTGCGCGCACAACGCACGGCCGAGAACGGCGAAATTGTCGCGGCGATGCTCGACGGAGAGGCAACCGTTAAGGTATTTCGTCAGCGCGACGGTCACACCTGGCTACTGCCGCGCAATTCCAACTTTGAACCGATCCTGGGCGATGAGGCCGAGATTCTCGGTAAAATCGTTACGGTTCTCCGCGCCGTATAGCAGCAGGGGCGAACGACATCAGCCGTTCGCCCCTGCTCACCATTATCAGACCGCGACCGTATCCTCCAGCGAACCACGTGCCGTCGTCGCTGCCACCACCATCGCACGCAGGGACGCCACGGTTTCTTCATAACCGCGGGTCTTCAAACCACAATCCGGATTGATCCAGAGCTGCCCCGCCGGGATGGAGTCCAACGCAGTGTCCACGAGTTCGGCCAGCTCGTCCTCACTCGGTACCCGCGGCGAATGAATGTCATACACACCGGGTCCGATGCCCCGCGCAAAGCCGGATCGTTCCAGATCAGCGACAACCTCCATCCGAGAGCGGGCCGCTTCAATACTGGTGACGTCGGCGTCAAGCTGATCAATAGCATCGATAACAGAGCCGAATTCGGAGTAACAAAGGTGGGTGTGGATCTGCGTCGCCGAGGCGGCACCCGCCGTCGCCAGCCGGAAAGCATCGACCGACCAGCGGAGGTACGCCGGTTGCGCCGCCGTCTCGAGGGGCAATAGCTCACGCAGTGCAGGTTCATCGACCTGTACCAACCGGATACCCGCCCGCTCAAGATCGGCGATCTCGTCGCGCAGACTCAGCGCCACCTGCGCGGCGGTCTCGGCGAGCGGTTGATCATCACGCACAAATGACCAGGCGAGGATGGTGACCGGACCCGTCAGCATCCCCTTCACCGGTCGCTCGGTAAGCGATTGGGCATACCGCGACCACTCCACGGTGATGGGAGACGGGCGAGAAACATCGCCCCAGAGCAGCGAGGGGCGGGTACAACGACTCCCGTACGACTGCACCCAGCCGTTGCGGGTTACCGCGAAACCGTCGAGGTGCTCAGCGAAGTACTGCACCATGTCGTTACGTTCGGGCTCGCCATGGACGAGCACGTCAAGCCCAATGTCCTCCTGGAGACGTACGACACGTTCGATCTCGGCACGCATCCGCTCGAGATATTCCTGCGGTGAGAGATCGCCTCGTCCGACAGCCGCTCGCGCCGAGCGAATTTCTCTAGTCTGGGGAAACGAGCCGATCGTGGTCGTCGGCAGCTGGGGAAGTCCGAGTTCGGCCTCCTGGATCACCCGCCTCTCGTCGGCAGGCACGCGCTGGTAATCACTCGGGCGCAGTGCAGCGATTCGTGAGCGCACAGAACCGTCGCGAACGCCGGGAGCCGAACGGCGATCCTCGAGCGCATCGGTTGCAGCGCGCAGCGACGCCGCAATCGCCTCACGTCCCTCACGCACGCCGCGGGCAAGGGTCGCCACCTGCTGCACCTTTTGATCGGCGAAGGCGAGCCAGGAGGCGAGACGCGCGTCAAGTTCCGGCTCGTCGGTGACATCGTGCGGGACGTGGAAGAGGGAGGTGGAACTGGAGACTGCAACCTGTGTCCCTATGGAACGCAACGCCTCCACCTTCGCAAACGCGGCATCCAGATCACCCCGCCACACATTGTGCCCATCGATCACTCCGGCAACCAGGACAGTTTCAGGCACTGCCGCGGCGGGTGCCGAGCCCTTGACCAGGTCGATTCCCACCGCTTCCACTCCCGCCTCCGCGAGTAGGGGGACGGCATCACCAAGATCACCGTAGGGAGCAGCAACGAAAAGACTCGGACGTTCCTGCACCTGGCTGAGCAGCCGGTATGCCTCGGCCGTCGCCCGCAGCACCGTTTCGCGGTCGATGCCCAGCGAGTCCGACACCAGGGCCGGCTCGTCGAGCTGCACCCACTCCGCCCCGGCGGCACGGAGCTGAGCGAGCATGGCCACATAGACAGGCACCAAGTCAGACAAGCGCGAGAGCGGCGCGAAACCGGTCGGCGCCTCCTCGCTCGGCTTAGCGAGGAGGAGGTAGGTCACCGGCCCAACCAGAACCGGGCGCGTAGTGAAGCCTGCGGCTCGCGCCTCCTCGACCTCACGCACTCGTCGGGTATCGACCAGCGAAAAGACCGTCTCTGGTCCAATCTCGGGCACAAGGTAGTGGTAATTGGAGTCGAACCACTTGGTCATTTCGAGAGGCGCCCTCGCACCTGCACCGCGCGCGAGAGTAAAAGCACCGGCCAGATCGATGGAACCCTTCGTCACCAAATCGGCGAAGCGCGTGGGCACAGCACCCACCATCAGTGTCGTGTCCAGTATCTGGTCATATAAGGAGTGCGCCTCCGGGATCGATGAGTCGTCGCGGCCGAGGCCAAGCGCGTGCAGGCGCTCCCTGGTCGCGGCACGCAGCGCAGCAGCAGTGGCTTCGAGCTGCACGGCGTCACTCTCACCGGCCCAGAAGGATTCGATGGCTCGCTTGAGCTCACGGCGACGGCCGATCCGGGGATAGCCGAGGACAGTGCCGGTGGGGAAAGCGGGCGCAGTAACGCTCATGTGATTCTCTCCGAAAGGAAGGGGGCGAAGGTGGAGGGCAGGAGCCCTGCCACAGATAGCACGCCCAATGCCGCCTCATGGCGGTTAAAGGCGTAAAGATGGGTGGCTGGTGCACCGGCGTCCACGAGGGTGCGCACCAGACGCGCGGCATACTCAATGCCGATCCTGGTCCTGGCCTCATCGTCGGGCTCAACGTCAAGGGCGATGGCGAGGTCTACGGGCACGTCCTCACCGCTGAGTTCGAGCATTCGGCGCAAACGGGCAGGAGTGGTAACCGGCATCACCCCCGGGATGATAGGCATTCGCACCCCCGCACTCCGAGCGCGGTCAACGAAACGCAGGTAGTCGGAGGCGTGAAAGAAGAGTTGAGTGATCGCGAAATCAGCACCGGCCGCTTCCTTGGCGAGAAGCGCATCGATATCCTGCGCCGCCGAACGCGAACGCGGGTGACCGTTGGGGAACGCCGCGACCGCGACCTGCGCACGAGGACGGGCAGTGACCTCGACGCGCTGAGCGTTCGGTATTCCCGGTACTGCAACCGCGCTGTAGGGCTCGCGCTCGGCCTGGACGCGATGGATGAGCTGAACCAGCTCCGCGGCACTGCCGAGCTCGCCCTGAAAACACTCCCCCTCCGCAAGATCCCCACGCAAAGCGAGAAAGCGGGTCACCCCGGCATCGAAAAACTCATGCACCAGACGGCTGGCCTCTGCACCAGTGGAACCGACGCAGGTGAGGTGGGCAAGCGCCTCTGTCTCGGTGTGCTCCTGCAGGTAGCGCAGAATATCGAGAGAGGCTGTGCGCGAGGAACCGCCGACGCCATACG
Organism: Rathayibacter toxicus DSM 7488; assembly: GCF_000425325.1. Taxonomy (GTDB): domain Bacteria; phylum Actinomycetota; class Actinomycetes; order Actinomycetales; family Microbacteriaceae; genus Rathayibacter; species Rathayibacter toxicus. The sequence continues at coordinate 40,568 of NZ_AUDF01000011.1, read as the reverse complement.
TCACCGAGATGAAGTCGGGGCCGGACGCCGCCAATCGGTCGACTGTACCCAGCAGCGCCGTCGTAGCCGCTGCGGTGCGCGGCGGATACACCTCAAACGAAAAAGGGACGCGTGGACAGTCCGCCTCCGGGCCGGTCTCCGAACATTGCGCTGTCACGACGGATCCCCTCCCTGTCGATGTACGGCGAACCACGCGACGGCTCCGAGCGGCGCCTCGCGAACAAGAGTAGGAACCGTACGCCGCCGCGTCGAGTTACGTGACGCCGTGTGTAGTCCCGTGACGCCGTGTGTCGTGCACACGCGCGGCCCCAACCGCGGCAACCCGTCACAGGCACTGCACTCTACCTCTCCGCAGTAGTGTGCGGTGACGCGAATGCACGGAGCGATCCCGCGAGATCGGCGTGCACGAGCGCTCTGATACGGGTACCGCCCTCGACATAGTGCGTCGTCAGGATGCGCCCACCGCGATGCAGCTGCGAAACCACGTCACCACGGTCATACGGCACCAGGAGGTCGATCTCGATCTCGGGTTCGGGCAGCAGCTGCGCAATACGCGCCTCCAGTTCACCGATCCCCTCACCGCGGCGTGCAGAGACGAATACGGCACCAGGAGCGAGCCCGCGAAGCACAAGGCGAGTACCGTCGTCGACCAGGTCGGATTTGTTGAAAACGATAATCTCGGGGATGTCGCGCGCGCCAAGCTCACCGATGACGTCATGCACGGTGGCGATTTGACTCGCAGGGTCGGAATGGGAGGCATCGACAACGTGCACAATGACCTCGGCGTCGGCAACCTCCTCGAGAGTGGAACGGAACGCCTCCACGAGTTGATGCGGCAGCGCACGCACGAAGCCGACGGTATCCGTCAGGGTGTATCCGCGACCGTCGGGCGTCTGCGCTTTGCGCACTGTCGCGTCAAGCGTTGCAAACAGGGCGTTCTCGACCAGCACTCCGGCGTGGGTCATCCGGTTCAGGAGGCTCGATTTGCCCGCGTTGGTATACCCGGCGATGGCCACCGAAGGGACCGCATTGCGTCTACGCTGAGCGCGCTTAGCCGCCCGAGCAGGTTTCATAGCGGCGATCTGCTTGCGCAGCCGAGCCATGCGCGTGTGGATTCGTCGCCGGTCGAGTTCGATCTTGGTCTCGCCGGGTCCGCGCGACCCCATCCCCGCTCCCGCTCCGACCTGACCACCGGCCTGTCGGGACATCGACTCGCCCCAACCGCGGAGGCGGGGAAGCAAATATTCGAGCTGGGCCAACTCGACCTGCGCTTTTCCTTCGCGGCTTGTCGCATGCTGACTGAAGATGTCAAGGATCACCGCTGTGCGATCAATCACTTTAACCTTCACGATGTCTTCCAGCGCGCGACGTTGGCTCGGCGCTAGTTCCGTGTCGGCGACGACGGTGTCAGCTCCAAGCGCAGCAACGAGACCGGCGAGTTCCTCGGCTTTACCCTTGCCTAGGTAGGTGCTCGGGTCGGGGTGAGAACGGCGCTGTAGCATTCCGTCGAGCACCGTCGCTCCCGCCGTCTCGGCGAGGGCGGCGAGTTCATGCAGCGAGTTTTCGGCATCCGCAAGCGAATACTGCGAATAAACGCCGATCAGGACCACATTTTCCAGGCGTAACTGGCGGTACTCGACCTCGGTGACATCCTCGAGTTCGGTCGAGAGACCGGCCACACGGCGAAGAGCTTGTCGGTCCTCTCGGTCACGTTGATCACCGTCACCGACCTGGCCCTCCTCCGCGTATCCGGTGCTGTGCAGCGCCTGCGCTTCGCCTGCAACGAACCTCGAATATTTCGCCGATGGGGATTGAGTAGAGGCAAGAATCCTCGAAACAACATCGACGTCATCGTTCGTGGTGGTCTCCTTGCGGTCTTCCGTCATCCGGGTAACACTAACTCCTCGAGTGTTGATAGGTTCGCTTCTCGTGGCGGACGAGCATTATTTCTCCAGCATTCCCGACAGCGATTTCCGGCCACGCACTATTCCGGTCCAACTGGCCGGTCGCAACCTCACCGTCACCACCGCCGGCGGAGTATTTAGCCCGGGGCATGTAGACCTCGGCACACACGTCCTGCTGGACACGGCGGCCGACGTCCCCGCGAGTGGCGATCTGCTTGACCTCGGATGCGGGTGGGGGCCGATCGCCCTCGCGCTCGCTCTTAAATCTCCCGGCGCCCGCGTGTGGGCGGTCGATGTGAACCAGCGTGCGCTCGAACTTGTCCGGCATAACTGTGCAGAATTGGGCATTGCCTCCGTCAACGCGGTACTTCCCGAGGATGTTCCCCAAGGGCTCCGCTTTCGTGGCGTCTGGTCAAATCCGCCGATCCGCATAGGAAAGGAGGCGCTGCACGAACTTCTCGAGCGGTGGCTCCCCTGGCTCGAGGACAACGCCGATGCATGGCTAGTTGTGCAGCGCAATCTTGGCTCGGATTCCCTCCAAGCCTGGCTCGACAGCACCTTGTCCAAGCAGCTCACGGTCAAGCGAGTGTCCTCTAGCAAAGGTTTCCGCGTCCTGCGGGCCACCCGCGTTCCCCGCGATTGACCCCACCGACTCACTCAAGCCGGATGGTACCGGTGAAGACGAGATCGGCCGGGCCGGAAAGACCAACGTGTTCGCCCTCTTCCGTCGCAAACATGGTCACGCCGAGGGTGCCGCCAGCCACCTCGACCCGCCACGACTGCGGCGCACGCGGACCAGCCCAGTGACGCACCGCGAGGGCAGCCGCTGCGGCCCCGGTGCCGCAGCTCAGTGTCTCCCCGCTGCCACGCTCATGCACCCGCATTCGGATGCGACCGATGCCATCGTGCACGAGGGGCTCACCAGGGACCACGAACTCGACATTGGCACCGTCAACAGGCTCGGGCTCAAGCTGCGGCAGGAAAGCGAGGTCGGCCGATTCAAGCTCCTCGTCGTTGCTCAGCGCTACCACGACATGCGGATTACCGAGGTCGATACCAAGACCGGGGCGCGCCACCTTGAGTTCCTTCGCCCGCACGAGCGGCTCACCGCCCGCGATTTTCCACCGGCCAAGGTCTACCTGGAAACCGGCTCCGCTACGAGTGATGTCGCGAACCCCGACCCTGGTGCCGATCGGTAGGGTATCGCCCGGGTCGAGGGAGGCGAGGCCACCGGCGAGTAAAAACGCCGCGTACACACGGATGCCGTTTCCGCACAGTTCGGCGACGGAACCGTCCGCGTTATGGTAGTCCAAAAACCACTCTGCCTCCGGCTCCTGCGCGAGCGCAGCGGCACCCTCCGAGATCGCACGCGAGCGAACCGCGCGGATGACACCGTCGGCTCCGACACCGAAGTGGCGGTCACAGATCATCGCGATCTGCGCGGAGGAGAGTTCCACCGCACCGTCCGGGTCGCTAAAGAGCACAAAGTCGTTACCCGTGCCCTGGCCCTTGGTGAAGTGCAACTCGATGGTCATGGCGGACAGCCTAGCGAGGCATCGGGACGACGGGCTGAACGACGGCGCAGGCGCGCTCCAGTAGGTCGGGGGCGTCATAGGGCAACCAGTGCGCCGAGCGGTAGCGCCGGAACCAGCTGTTCTGCCGCCGGGCGTAGCGGCGGTTAAGCGCCTGGGTGGCAGCGATCGCCTCCTCCTGGGTAATCGTGCCCGCACGCTGAGCCAAAGCCTGCTCGTAACCGATGGCGCGGCGTGCGGTAACCCCTTGTTCAAGGCCTAGCGGAATGAGGCGCTCAATCTCGTCGAGCATTCCCTCGGCCCAGATCCGCTCAACCCGCCGGTTGAGACGGGCGACCAATTCCTCGCGCGGCGCTTCCAGAGCGAGGACTCGCGCTGGGCGCCAGGGCGCGGGAGTATCGGACATCAGCGCATCGTGGGGCGCCCCGGTAAGTTCTGCAATCTCGAGAGCTCGGACGAGACGGCGGACATTGTAGCGCCCGATACGCTCGGCGACCTCAGCGTTGATCGCGCGAAGACGGGCGAAGAGGACCGCAGCACCTTCTCGCTCGGCGATCTGTTCGAAATGACGCCGAATAAGGGGGTCCGTCCCCGCAAAGGAGAACTCGAAAAGGACGCTGGATACATAGAGTCCCGAGCCGCCCACCAGGATCGGCGTGGCCCCCCGGGCAAGAATCTCGTCAACCGCCACCCGCGCCTCGGCCTGGTAGCACGCCACGGATGTGTCTTCGGTGACGTCGAGCACGTCGAGCAAGTGATGTGGCACGCCCCGACGCTCGGCCACGGAGAGCTTTGCGGTACCGATATCCATACCGCGATACAGCTGGGTGGCATCGGTGTTGACGATTTCGGCTCGACCACCGTCGGCACAGATAGATTCAGCGAGCGCGATCGACAGCGCAGATTTTCCGGTACCGGTGGCACCGACGATGGCAATCAGGTCGGATCCACCTGCACGCGGTTCTGTGTTCGCCATCATGGGCGGCTCGGAGTCGTTTTTGTCGTCGCGCTGACCCGCAATGACGGCAGTCCTAGCGCGACACGCTGCGAGTCGGAGGTGGTGCCACACGACTGCGCCTGCGAGCGGTCCCACGCGTCGCCCGCCCGGGTAGGACGAATGCGCAGCGGCGCAGCATTCATCGAGTCGGCGATCAGGTAGAAAGGGGCTGCCTTGGTGACCACCACCGAGACAACGTCGCCCGGACGCGGTCGCGCTGAGCCGGTCGGCACGTCAAAGTGCACGAGACGGTTATCCTCGGCTCGACCGCTGAGACGCTGCGTCTGGCTATCGCGGCGGCCCTCATTCGTGGCCACAAGAACCTCGACTTCGCGACCGACCAGCGCAAGATTTTCGCGCTCGCTGATGGCATCTTGCAGGGCAACAAGTCGCTCGTAACGTTCCTGAACGACCGCCTTGGGGATCTGACTCGGGAGTGTTGCCGCGGGTGTTCCTGGGCGGATCGAGTACTGGAAGGTGAAGGCGGACGCGAAGCACGCCTCCTCGACCACTCGCAACGTTTCGGCAAAATCCTCCTCGGTCTCTCCGGGAAAACCCACGATGATGTCGGTGGTGATCGCGGCGTGCGGAACGCGTGCCCGCACCCGATCCAGAATCCCCAAAAACTTTTCGGAGCGGTAGGACCGACGCATCGCCCGCAGAATGCGATCGGAGCCGGACTGGAGCGGCATGTGCAACTGCGGCATCACCGCGGGAGTCTCGGCCATTGCGTCGATGACGTCATCGGTGAAGGCCGCAGGATGCGGGCTTGTAAAGCGGAGGCGTTCCAGCCCCTCAAGAGACCCTGCAGTGCGCAAAAGTTTCGAGAACGCGTAACGGTCACCGAATTCGACACCGTACGAATTCACGTTTTGCCCGAGGAGAGTGACCTCGATCACGCCATCGTCGACCAGTGCCTGAATCTCGGCAAGAATGTCGCCCGGCCGACGGTCCTTTTCTTTGCCACGCAAAGACGGAACAATGCAAAAAGTGCAGGTGTTATTGCATCCAACCGAAATCGACACCCAGCCGCTGTAGGTGGAGTCGCGCTTGGTCGGAAGGGTCGAGGGGAAAACCTCAAGAGACTCGAGGATTTCAAGTTGCGCCTCCTGGTTGTGCCGAGCTCGCTCGAGCAGGCGCGGCACGGCACCCATATTGTGGGTCCCAAAGACGACATCGACCCACGGTGCCCGATCAAGGATGACGTTCTTGTCTTTTTGCGCAAGACAACCACCGACCGCAATCTGCATGCCCCTGTGCCGCCGCTTGACCGAAGCGAGATAACCCAGGTTTCCATACAGCTTGTTATCGGCATTCTCGCGAACTGCGCACGTGTTGATTACCACGACGTCGGGCTCAATGCCGTCAGCGGGGACATAGCCGGCCGCCTCGAGTGAACCGCTGAGGCGCTCGGAGTCATGCACGTTCATTTGACAGCCGAAAGTTCGCACCTCGTAGGTCCGTGGCCGACTGCTGACGGTGGGCAATGGGACAGGGCCGGGCTTACTCATGGATCATGATTCTACGTGCCGGGCGGCACACCGTCAGCCGCGGCGTCAGCTAAAGCGGATACTCGATCTGGACTGCAGATGCTCTCGCGGACAACCCGTTGAACGAGAACACCGTCGTAGCCCCGGCGAGTAAGGAAGCCCGCGAGTCGGCGCTCCGCGATCTCGCGAGAGATCGAGCGGAGGCTGGGCAGGCGCTTGTGCGCGAGCTCCAGAGCCCGGCGGTATTCGTCGTCACCGTCAAGCCCGTCAAGGGCTGCCACAATTGCCTCGGGGTCAAGCTGACGAGCACGGAGTGCGTGCTGAATGAAGGATCGACCGAGTCTTTTGCGTTCACTCAGCACATTAACAAGTTCCTCCGCCATCCGAAAGTCATCGAGGTACCCGATACGAATAAAACGAGTAACAATTTCTCGCGCCTTTTTTTCCGGAACACTCGAGGCGAGCAATCGATCCTCGACTTCAGCAATGGACAAGCTCCCGCGGGAAAGGCTTCTCACAATGCGATCGGCAGCCTCTTCGGAAATCGCCGCGGTTCCGAACGTGCCCGTTGTTACCCCGGCAGACGCAGAAAACCCGGTCATAGGACTATCGATTCCCCGATCAGCGGCGACAGCCGATACCGAATCAGAGTTCGGCACACGAGAGTCTGCCGAGGGCAAAAAAACCACAGGACGACCCGTGCTCCCCTCGGTGGCCTTTTCTCTCACGAGCTATGCACCTTTGCGAACGGGCGGCTTGGTCTCGAGAGCAACCGGAGCAACGTGTGCCACCGGGTTGGGATCGACGATAACACCAAGCTTGAGCAGGATACGCTTTTCGATCTCGGCGGCAACATCGGGATTATCGATGAGAAATTGCCGCGCCTTTTCTTTGCCCTGGCCGAGCTGGTCGCCGTCATAGGTGTACCACGCGCCTGACTTGCGAACGATCTCATGCTCGACACCGAAGTCAATCAGGCTGCCCTCGCGGGAAATTCCTACCCCGTAGAGGATGTCGAACTCAGCCTGCTTGAACGGCGGCGCCATCTTATTCTTGACGACCTTGACACGGGTGCGGTTGCCGACAGCGTCGGTGCCGTCCTTGAGCGTCTCGATACGGCGAATATCAAGCCGTACCGAAGCGTAGAACTTGAGCGCTTTACCGCCCGCGGTGGTCTCGGGACTACCGAAGAAAACACCGATTTTTTCACGCAGCTGATTGATAAAGATCATCGTGGTGTTAGTCGCGTTCAAGCCACCGGTGAGCTTGCGAAGCGCCTGCGACATCAGGCGAGCCTGGAGGCCCACATGCGAGTCGCCCATTTCGCCCTCAATTTCGGCGCGCGGCACGAGCGCAGCAACTGAATCGACCACGATCAGATCGATCGAACCAGAGCGCACAAGCATGTCTGCGATCTCAAGTGCCTGTTCTCCCGTGTCGGGCTGCGAAACGAGGAGAGAATCGATGTCCACGCCGAGCTTCTTGGCGTATTCGGGATCGAGAGCATGCTCCGCGTCGATGAAAGCGGCGATGCCTCCGTTGCGCTGAGCGTTGGCGATAACGTGCAGTGTGAGCGTCGTCTTACCCGACGACTCAGGACCGTAGATCTCAACGATGCGACCGCGCGGAAGACCGCCGATCCCGAGCGCGACATCCAGAGCGATCGACCCGGTCTGGATCACCTCGACCGGAGCTCGCTCATCGCTACCGAGACGCATCACCGCACCTTTACCAAACTGGCGGTCGATCTGCGCGAGTGCAGTCTCGAGTGACTTTTCGCGGTCGGAGGAACTGGGCATAACCTTCTCGCTCTCGTTTTCGTAGTGATATCGCCTACAGGCTGCCGCGGCTGCCGAAGCTGTCGGAGGACAGCGACGACCGACTTCGACAAGGCGGTAAAGCAGTCCGTTGAGACGTATACGACGGTACGCCCGACCCCCGACAACCGGACCGAACGTCAACAACTCTGTGGAGGCGGAGATGTTCCTGCTTCTGTGGAGGAGAGTACCCCGATTCGAACACCAATTCGATCACGGGCCTCCGGCGTGTCGAACATGGATTCGGTATGACCGCGGACGCAGGGAGAGTCAGCGACGCGACCTCTTCTGATCTCTGCCATGCCATCGCGCTTCCGGAATATCGTTCGCGCGGCAGAGCGCAAGCCAGACTTCGCGCGGCTCGGTGCCGCCACGGAGCGCCTGATCAGCGGTGCGTCCATCAAGCTCGGTGAGGACCAGATCCGATATCAGCACTGGCGCATAGTCAACGCCGAACTCGTCATCGACCAGCTGTCGGAATTCGCTCACACGCATGAAACCACGCTAACCGACCCCTCCTCCGGAGCAGGAAAAGTTGTGAGGGCGCTCGAGCTGAGACTCGAGCGCCCTCACAACGAAATGTGTGTGATAGGAGGGTGGGATACAGGCCTGCTACCTGGTAAATAGGCCTGCATCAAATGTGGCGACCAGCTCGACCGGGATGGTGTCGGGGATCCTCTCGATTCCCTCGATGACGGCTAGACGGTCGCCGACTTCGCGCATAATGACCGAGATCGGAGTTTCAAGGGCGTCAGCGACAGAAGCGAGGATCTCTGAAGAGGCCTCTTTTTGACCACGTTCGACCTCGCTCAAGTAGCCAAGCGCCACGCTCGCTTTGCTCGCCACCTGGCGAAGTGTGCGACCTTTTTGCAGACGAAAGTCCCTGAGGACGTCGCCGATCTCTTGACGAACTAAAACCACTGGACCCTCCTTCTCCACGCCAACTGCACGTCGTGCACCTACTCCGCGAAGAATTCTTAAGCATACTCATCGAAGGGGCGGGGACACGAGAACCGGATAGCTGTATCACTACCCGGTCCGTTGTGCATCGACTGTAATGCCATGTGACTGGACTTTGCGTGTGAGCGACACCAGGTGCAACCGGCCGTCAACACCGCGCATTCCACAATCTCTCGCCGAACTGGCTGAGAGATTTCAGACGGCGACGACACAGATGAAGGCAAGGGCAAGTGCCGCATCAACCGCGGCGGACCGAATTGCAGCACGGTCGCCGTCGAACCGGTACTCACGCACAAGTTCACTACTTCCTTCCACTGCTGCCACGAAAACGGTTCCTACAGCAGCCGCGCCCTGAGGTGCGGGGCCGGCGACTCCGGTCGTGGCAATTCCGACAGTACGCTGACCCTCCGCTCCCAGCCGCACGGCTATCCCACGTGCCATCTGCACGGCAACTTTAGGATGCACCGGGCCCTTTGTCGCCAGCAGATCGGGGTCCACGCCGAGGAGCCGATACTTGAGTTCAGTCGCGTAACTCACGATTCCCCCACGGAAGACCACGGATGCACCAGGGATCTCAACAAGGCACGAACTCAACGCGCCACCGGTGAGAGACTCCGCAACCGCCAGGCCGAAACCACGCTCGGAACAAGCGGCCAACAGTTCACGAGCGCTCACGAGCGCACCCGGTTGGCACGGCTCTGGCGCGCGGCATCGGCAAGATAGTCGATGCCGGTGATGACAGTGAGCCCGACCGCGACTGTCATTGTCACGCTATTGAGCCACTGCACCCACCCACCCACCAGCGTCCAGAGCGGCAGCAGAGCCAACGAAATCGCGATGGACTGCGCGATCGTTTTGAGCTTGCCACCGCGGGAGGCAGGGATAACCCGGTCAGAGAGCACTGCCATCCGAAAGACGGTGATACCGATCTCGCGGACCAGGACCACGATGGTTACCCACCACGGCAGCTCGCCGAGTATGGCGAGACCGACGAGTGCGGCACCCGTGAGTACCTTGTCAGCAATCGGGTCGAGTAGCGTGCCGAGATCAGTGACCAGGCCACGACTGCGCGCAAGATGACCGTCGATCCCGTCGGTTGCGATGGCAACGATGAAGAGCAGGGCGGCCGCGACACGCAGGGGGCCGTCCTGTCCGCCGTCGACCACAAGCAACCAGAAGAAAATCGGCGCAAGGAGGATCCGCACCACCGTGATCGCATTGGGTAGATTCCAATTCTTCGAACGGGAAGAACCCTGTTCCGAAGAGGTCATAGCGCTCCCTCTTTCATCGTGCGGGAGATGCCGGGGCTGATTACTCGCGGCCAGTGAGCGTCCACGCGTCCTCAGCAGAATCCTCGTCATCATGATAGTCAGTGGCGACAGCGCCGGAAGGCTCTGCAAGAGGGTCAGCGTAGGGCGCGGGTGCTACTGCAGACGGTGCTGCGGACGCCTCAGCTGGCTCCTCACCGCGCATCCGGGCGAGCACACCGGGAAGTTGTTCTGCCGTGATGAGAACATCACGAGCTTTCGATCCCTCGGAGGGCCCAACGACTTCGCGCGACTCAAGCAGGTCCATCAGGCGACCCGCCTTGGCGAAACCGACCCGGAGTTTGCGCTGCAACATCGACGTCGAACCAAACTGCGTACTCACCACGAGTTCGGCCGCCGCGACGAGCAGCTCGAGGTCGCCACCGATATCGGAGTCAATCTCTTTGCGCTGGGTCTGGACCGTGATGTCCTGGCGATACTCCGGCTGTGCCTGGCGCGTGACATGTTCGACGACCTTCGCTATTTCCTCTTCACGGACCCAGGCGCCCTGCACGCGCACAGGCTTGTTCGTCCCCATCGGGAGAAACAGGCCATCGCCCTGGCCAATGAGCTTGTCCGCTCCCGGCTGATCGAGAATGACGCGGGAGTCGGTGACGCTGGTCACTGCAAAAGCGAGGCGACTGGGCACATTCGCCTTGATGAGTCCGGTAACGACATCGACGCTGGGACGCTGAGTGGCCAGGACGAGGTGGATGCCAGAAGCGCGAGCAAGCTGCGTGATGCGGACAATCGAGTCTTCAACATCGCGCGGAGCAACCATCATCAGGTCGGCGAGTTCATCCACGACAACCAGCAGGTAGGGGTAGGGCTTGAGCACCCGGCTGCTGCCGGACGGGAGGGTGATCTCGTTGCCGCGCACTGCCGCATTGAAGTCGTCGATGTGACGGAAGCCAAACGAAGCCAGGTCGTCGTAGCGCAGGTCCATCTCTTTCACGACCCACTGCAACGCTTCGGCAGCCTTCTTGGGATTGGTGATGATCGGAGTAATGAGGTGCGGGACACCGCCATAAATGGTGAGTTCTACCCGCTTGGGGTCAATCAGCACCATTCGGACATCCTGTGGGCGTGCCCGCATGAGCAGGCTCGTAATCATCGAGTTGACAAAGCTCGATTTTCCGGAGCCGGTTGAGCCAGCAACGAGTAAGTGGGGCATCTTCGCCAAATTGGCAACGACATATCCGCCCTCGACGTCTTTTCCAACGCCGATGGTCATTGGATGCGTCGAGGTCGTGGAGGCCGGCGAACGCAGCACGTCGCCAAGCGAGACGACTTCCCGGTCGGTATTGGGAATCTCCACACCGATCGCGCTCTTACCAGGGATCGGCGAGAGAATACGCACCTCATTGCTGGCGACCGCATAGGAAAGATTCTTACTCAGAGCGGTGACGCGTTCGACCTTCACCCCAGGTCCAAGCTCGATTTCGTAGCGCGTCACGGTCGGTCCGCGCGAAAAGCCGGTGACAGTCGCATCCACGTTAAACTGCTGGAGAACGTCAGTGATCGCCCGCACCATCTCATCGTTTGCGGCCGAGCGTACCTTCGACGGGGTACCGGTCGAGAGCGTAGCGGCAGACGGCAGACGGTAGGCGGCATCGTCGTCGCAGGCGGAACTGAACTCGGCAATAGAGTGACCTACGTCGGGCAGCAGGGCGACCGGACCTGTCGCGCTGGCGGGTGGTACCGGCGCAACGGCGGCGACATCGAGGGGATCACGCTGGAGCACCTCGGTCGCATTGTTAGCCAGCACCTCCGTCGACGCGGGCACAGGACCGCCGTCATCGATGTGGAGGAGTGCCGTAGCCTCGGCAAGCACCGCAGGCGCAGAGGAGTGGGGCGACGAGCCAGCAGGCTCTTCGAGTGCAGTCTCAAAAACTTTCGTGCGGCCCGCATCGTGTGCACCGCCGTCAAGCATCTCGGTGACGGAGTCGATCGGCAGCTCGGATCGTGTGCCCGGATCATCTTCGCGACCCGATTTGGTGCGACGCCACCAGGGCAGTGCACCACCGTCGGCCTGCTCTTCCTGCTCGGCCTCAGCCTGTGCGGCCCCCTTGGCGGCTGCTTTCTCTGCCTTAAATCGGGTTCGTTCCTCCTCATCGAGAACGGGCGCGCCAAAGAGGTAGGCGTACAGTTCGCGCGACCGGGCACCGACCCGGTTCGGCGGGGTTTTGGTGATGATGAACATCGAGAGCAGGATCACCGCAGCGAGCAGCATGGTCGCCCCCGGCACGGTGGCGACCGCTATGAGCGGAGCCCCGATAAGCCAGCCCAGCACTCCTCCTGCGCTTGCCATCTGCATAATGCCCGCCCCGGGCTGCGGCATCCCTAAGTATGCGTGACAGAGACCAGCCGAAGCGACCAACAGGAAGCTGAGGCCCACCCCGATGCGACCGTTGTCATCGACGGAACTCGGATGGCGAAAAAGCCAGAGCGAGAAAAGCAGTAACACCACGGGAAGCACGTAGGAAACACGCCCCAACAAGCCGCCAAAACTCCACGCGTCGAGAACGAGCGCCACTGGATCAGTCGCAAGAAACCATTCAACGATTGCGCCGACGACGGCGAGAAGGAGCACGAGAAAAGGGACGCCGTCACGGCGCTCCTCCTTTGCGAGCCGCTCAGGGCCGAGCGCGCGGGCAGCACCTCCGGCAAGGTGAGCCAGAAGGGTCCACGCACGGACGGCAACAGAGGTGCGATGCGCCGAGCCGAACGCCAGAGTGGTCTGCTCGCTCTTCGCCGTGCTCGAGCTTCGGCCAGAACGCGGGGCCTGAGCACGCGCCGATGCGCTGCCGCGCCCACGGGAGGTCCTTGTGGTACTCGTCGCCATGAGCCCACCGTACCGGGCAGCTCAGTGATCGCTGCGGGCCCGCGCCGACAGAAGGTGAGCCGCCCCTCTCCGGGGAACGACACCGGCCTCAGACTTAAGCCTCGACGACCAGTGGCACGATCATCGGACTGTGACGGTAACCCGTATCCACCCAACGACCCACTACGCGGCGGATAGTCTGCGAAAGCGCGTGCTGATCGTTGACCCCGCTCTGCAAAGCCTCCTCGAGGGCCTCGGTGATCCGCGGCCTGACCTCGTCGCAAACGCGCGCGTCCTCAGCGAAACCCTTGGCATGTATCTCAGGTCCTACGACAACACGCCCAGTGCCCGCCTCAACCACAACAACTATCGAAATAAAACCCTCCTCACCGAGAATCCGACGGTCTTCAAGGTCGGCATCGGTTATCCCGCCGACTGACGAGCCGTCAACGTACACAAAACCAAGATCGAGCTGGTCGGCCACCGCCACCGAGCCATCGCAGAGACCGATCACCGTGCCATCCTCGGCAATGATCGTGTTTTCTTCGGCAACGCCGGTGTCCTGGGCGAGCTGCGCACTGGCGACAAGATGGCGATACTCTCCGTATATAGGCATTACACTCAGCGGCTTTAGGATGTTGTAGCAATAGAGGAGCTCGCCGACCGCGGCGCGGCCCGACACATGCACTTTGGCATTGCCCTTATGCACGACGTTCGCACCCAATTTCGTGAGCCTGTTGATGACTCGATAGACCGCGTTTTCTTTGCCAGGAATGAGAGTCGACGCGAGGATGACAGTGTCGCCCTGCCCTGGCTCGATCTGGCGGTCGAGGTTAACCATACGGCTGAGGACAGCCATCGGCTCGCCCTGAGACCCGGTCGACATATAGACAATCCGATCCTCGGGAATACCCCGGCCTTCTTAACATCAACCAGGACGCCCTGCGGAACCTTGAGGTACCCAAGATCGGTGGCGATGCCCGTGTTACGTACCATCGAACGGCTAAGCAGCGCCACCCGGCGACCGTTGGCATGCGACGCGTCCAGTACCTGCTGGACGCGTCGGACATGACTGGAGAAGCTCGCGACAATGACCCGACAGGTTGCATTAGTGATGACGACCTCAATAACGGGGCCAATATCGCGCTCATGAGAAGTGAATCCGGGAACATCAGCGTTGGTCGAGTCGACCATAAAGAGATCGATTCCTTCCTCGCCGAGGCGAGCGAAGGCGCGCAAGTCAGTGATGCGATTATCGAACGGTAGCTGGTCCATCTTGACATCGCCGGTGTGCAGCACAGAACCCACGTCAGTGATAATCGCCACGGCGAGGGCGTCAGGGATGGAGTGATTAACGGCCACTAACTCCAAATCGAAGGGGCCAAGAGTTTCGCTGTCCCCCTCCTTCCCCGTGAGCGAATAGGGCTTAATGCGGCGTTCCCTGAGCTTCGCCTCGACCAACGCCAGTGTCAGCGTTGAGGCAATCAGCGGAATATCGTGCTTGAGCCAGAGGAGATAAGGCACAGCGCCGATATGGTCCTCATGACCGTGAGTAAGAACGATACCGACAATATCATCGAGCCGGTCCTTTATCGGATTAAAGTCCGGAAGGATCAGGTCGACGCCAGGCTGGTTCTCCTCGGGAAAAGGACTCCGCAATCAACAACAAGGATCTTGCCGCCGATCTCGAAGATCGTCATGTTGCGGCCGATCTCACCGAGGCCACCGAGAGGAATGATGCGAAGAGTGCCAGGCTTTACCTCAGGCGGAATAATCACAGGGGTGGGCATAAGCCCTCCTCTTCTCTTGGAGCACCGACCGGCCGCGGCACAGGATCAGCGTGTGGTGCCGGCCACTCTCGGCAGTGCGCCGCCCGCAGCGGCGTTACGGTCGGGCCGGAAGTTGCGGAAATCGACGCCGGGTATATCGCCGACGCGGCCAAGCTCATCTTCGATTAACGCCGCCTCTGTCTCCTCCGGTCCGACAAGCGGAAGGCGCACTCGCGGTGACGAGATACGACCGAGCCCGTGCAGGATGTACTTCGTTGCCACCGCTCCTGGTAGGTGAGTCAGCACGGCTCGCACCAGCGGCTCAAGCTGGCGATGTGCGCGGGTCGCTGCGTGAAGGTCGCCCTTATTCACGGCATCAACGATGGTGCGGTAGGGGGCAGCGGCAATGTTGGCGGTCACACCGATGAGCCCGGTGGCACCGATGGCTAACTCGGGCAGAACATTAGCGTCGTCACCGCAAAAGTAGAGGAGAGACGTTTGGTTGAGAACGCGACTAACCTCGGAGAGATCACCTTTCGCGTCTTTGATAGCGAGAATGTTGGGGTGCTTTGCGGCTCGCAGGATTGTCTGGTAACGAATGGGAACACCGGTACGTCCGGGAATGTCATAGAGAATCACCGGCAAGTCAGTCGCGTCGGCAATCATGCGGAAGTGGGTGAGGATACCGGCCTGGGTGGGCTTGTTGTAGTACGGCGTCACGATCATGTTGCCATCGGCACCAGCCTTTTCACTCTGGCGGGCGAGCTGCATCGCGTGCGCTGTTTCGTTGGAGCCGCCCCCGGTAATGATCTTCGCGCGCCCCGCCGCGACCGCCTTACCCACCTCAACCAGACGGATTTTTTCGGCGTCAGTCAGAGTACTGGTCTCACCGGTGGTGCCGGTGACAACGATGCCGTCAGCACCGGCGGCGATGCAGTCGTCGATGTGTCTTTCAACCCCGGGCCAGTCGACCTCACCGTCGGCAGTAAAAGGGGTAACCAGGGCTACCAGGACCTGGCCAAAAGGATTCTCCGGAACTGACACCCTGACAGGCTAGCGGGTTGGCGATGCGCAGCGACGGCGTCACTGACGGTCGGACCCTAAGGTGCGACGCGACCGTTCGCCGTAAAAGCCGCTGCGGTGAAGGGCATGAGTTCCTCGAAGTGACGCTCCATCTGCTCGGCCACCATCTCAATTTCACGCTGCGGAAAGGAGGGGAAGGTCGAATCGGCGCGCTTAGTGCGCAGCGACAAGAAGTTCATCAACGAACGGGCGTTCAGGGTCACATACATCGACGAGTAAATATTTAGCGGCAAAACGATCCGGGCGACCTCACGGGCAATACCCTCGGCGAGCATCCGCTGATACGACTCATACGCCTCCGTACTCACACGACGGGTCTCTGCGACGACACGTTCGGTCTGCTCGGGCGAACCAGCGATGAACTCATATGCGCCCGGCTTGCCGATCTGCACGAGGTTGCGCTGCGAGCCCGGCACGTAGAAAACCGGACGTAGCTCCCGGTAACGACCAGACTCCTCGTTGTAGGAGGCGATGCGGTGGCGCATCAACTCACGAAACACAAAAATCGGCGCCTGCACATAAAAAGTCATGGAGTTGTGCTCGAAGGGCGAGCCATGGCGGTCACGCATCAGATAGTTAATGAGCCCACGGTCACGCTTGTGCGGCGGCTCCGCATCAGACTCATCAACCTCAAGCGCCCCGGCCAGCGTCTTCTCGCCCTGGGTGGAGACCCGTGCCGCAAAGAGAACATCGGAGTCATGGGCACTCGAGCGGACCAACTCGACAACCATGTCGGAGCGAAAAACGGGGGAGGTCTTTTCGGGATTCTGCTCAGTCACGGCTTCGACCCTAAGCCACCTCTTCCCCGTCCTCTGACAACTCGCGAGGTCATCAGCGTCGATAGATGCGAGATCGCCCGACGTGTGCCGAGAGGGAACTCACCCGCCATCGCTGCCGTCCCACTGGAGGTGGTTGCGCCCAGGGCGCCGTGAACCGTGAGGTGGATGTTACTCACCGCGCTGATTTCACCTGGCGGACACGAGTGACCCCGCCGACTGTCATCCGCCGCGACAATCTGCGCCATCCTCCTGCTCACTCTCACTTTGACCCGTGCCGTGTTCGTGGCGGCAGCGAGCGTTCCTGGCCGCGTTCCTCAGCACCACTTTCGACCACTGCATCGGTGAGCTGTACCTTGTCGTCACACGCTTCAGACTGGGCCGGAACTTGGACCGCTCACGCAGGTGACGCTCTAGGCTGTGTGTATCTCGCGGGGTAAACCGCGGCGGTTTGGGGAGGCACCATGCGCGATTCGTCCGCACGCCACGGAGAACAGGACGTCGCTCGAGCGAATAATGGGAACGACGCTCAGCCCACTAATGAGTCGCCACGACGCTCCGCCCACTCTTCGCACGAGCGCGCGGCGGTGCTCCCCGGCGAGCAGGCTGCCAGCGGATCAGTCTCGCCCAGCACGCGCCTCCGGGTAGTGATCTCGGGTGCGAGCGGGATGATCGGCTCCGAACTCACCCGGCAGCTGCGCTCGGAAGGGCACGAGACCCGCCGACTCGTCCGGCACGCGCCGACCAGCCCGGATGAATTTCGCTGGGCGCCGGCCTCGAGCGTCCTCGACGTGAACATTCTCGAGGGCGTGGATGCGGTCGTTAATCTTTCCGGAGCATCGATTAACCGACTACCGTGGACATCCGCTTACAAGCGCGAAATCCTCGAGTCCCGTCTTCGCGCCACGCACACCATCACCAACGCCCTACGACAGGCGACGAACCCTCCCGGAGTCCTGCTCAACGCCTCCGCCGTGGGCATCTACGGTAACCGCCCCGGCGAAGAGCTTACTGACGAGTCAGAACGCGGCGAAGGCTTCCTCGCCGACGTGGTCGAACGCTGGGAACAGGAGGCGAATCTCGCTCCGGAATCGACCCGTGTGGTCACAGCCCGCACCGGACTCGTGCTTGGCCAGGGAGGCGCGCTCGCGCCTCTCCTCCCCCTTACGCGCCTCGGCCTCAGCGGCCCTCTCGGCGGCGGGCTGCAGTTCTGGCCGTGGATCAGCCTCTACGACGAGGCCGCAGCACTCCGCCATCTGCTCACCTCGTCGCTGCGCGGGCCAGTGGCCCTCGCAGCTCCCGAGCCAGCAACGGCGAACGACGTCATGAGCACACTCGCCAGGCTGCTGCGTCGACCATTCGCGGTCCCGGTGCCCAAAAAAGTGGTGACGTTTGTGCTGCGTGAGGCCGGAACTGAGCTGGTGCTGTCGAATCAACGGGTGGCGCCGCAGCGGCTTCTCGACGACGGCTTCGTTTTCCGCCACCGCACGGTAGTGGAGGCACTGCAGTGGGTGCTGAGCTGATTCTCGTCACGCACGGCTCTGATCACAGCTTTCACGCTCGAGAGTGATTGAGCGCCTGATAGCTTCGCGCGCACGTTTGCGGTCGCCACTCGCGTCGTAGGAAAGACCCAGGCGGTACCAGGCGCGCCAGCTCTCTGGATGGGCCTGGACTTCCTGCGCATAGCGTGGGAAAAGAGCGTCCGCATCCTCGTGTATCGGCCGACCACTCGCGCGAACGCTCAGCATTTCCTGCGGTAGCGCATCCTCGTGCTCCAGCCGCCTGGCGAGGCGTTCGGCGCTGATGCCGAAGACGAGCTCGCGGACGAGGCCCCAGACTCCAATCGCCCCCAGAATGGCCAGGCCCACTCCCAGAAGAACGCCTGGAAAGGAAGCCGCAGCGAAGGCGACCATGGAATAGAGCAGACAGAGAAAGAGAGAGAAGGCAAGCAGGACGACCATAAGACCGACCCCGACTCGAGTCCTCACGGGGAGGGCGTCGTCGCCGCGATCTGCCCAGAGGGCAGATCGCGGGAAGAAGAATCGTCAGCTGCCCGTTCCATCCGCAGGGCGGCATCGAATTCGGCTCGCAGATCAAGAAGGGAATCGAGACCAACGATCACCCCAGTAGCAGTGCGCGCGGCCTCCAAAGCCAACAGAATGCCTCGCTCGTAGGAAGCCGACGAGGAGGTATCGTGCCGGATAGTCACCGACTCGCCAATACCGCCGAAGATGACCTCCTGCCGCGCCAACACCCCGGGTAAACGGAGGCTATGCACCGGCACACTCGCGACCTGCTGCCCGCGCGCACGCTGGTCGGTGTGTGGCGCGTGAACAGGCCCACGCTCGGCCCGCGAACGCAACAGCAGCTCAGCTGTACGCACCGCGGTGCCGGATGGCGAGTCGAGCTTACGAGCCCCGTGAGTCTCGATGATTTCTACTGCGTCGAAAAAGCGCGCAGCGACGGTTTCAAGTGCGGTGGCGACCACAGAACCGAGGGAAAAGTTCGGGATGATCACGACGCCCGCCTCCGGCCGCGCGGCAACGATACGACGCAACGCACCAATGCGCTCCCCGGTCCAACCGGAAGTGCCGACCAGCACTTTTTTTCCGTTCTCTACCGCATACTCAACAACCCGCTGACTGACCGCGGGGAGCGTCATATCAATGACAATTTCGGCCGCGAGCATCTCCCGGAGATCACTGCGCGAGCCGAGCCGAGCAATCACAGCGAACTCGTCTGCGGCATCAAGGAGCGAACAGGTAGAGGAACCGAGTGCGCCGGATGCACCGACAACGGCCACAGAAGTAGTCACCGGTACAGCTTAACCATGGTCTTCAGTCGGTCCGCGGCGGTCTGGTCGCGCCGCTCAGTACGGCTGTGCCTCGGGCAGCCCGGTGCGCAGTTCGACCGGAAGATGCGAGAGGTCATTGTGCACGACGAGCACCGGAGGCTTGCGGGAGCGAACTCGGATAATTGTCAACCCGCAGTTGGCCTGGTTCACCCCAAGCCAGCGCCAGTCGGGCGCGTCGAAGACATGCCGGACGAACCAGCCGATCACAAAGTTGTGGGTGATCAGCAGGTCGTGTCGATCGTCACGGGAAGGAGCGAGGAATTCGGCGACCGCATCGTGCATCTGAGCGTGACCGGCTTCCATCTCGGCAGGGGTGACACTGCCGAAGAACGGCTCGAAGGCGCGTGGCAGGTCCGAGGTGGGGCCAGAGGGGATGCAGTCGAACAGTAACGAAGACGGCTCAATCGCAAGTCCGGGCAGGATCGCCTGGAACCGTGCCGCTGTCTCCTCCGCGCGACGCAACGGAGAGTGCCAGGCGCCGGTGAAAGGCACACCGCCCAAACGCTCGGCGATGAGCCGCGCCTGACGCTCGCCCCGAGCCGAGAGCGGACCATCGGGCAAACCATGCTCAGCGTCCTGCTGCTCACCGTGACGGACGAGGTAGATGTAGTGGGACATGACAGTCCTCCCTGTGACAGCACGACGGTGACCGGTCAACGCTCGCGCGGATCGGATCAGATCGCCGGAGCGCTCTCCTTCTCGCTTATCGCAGCGAAGGTTGACTCGTCGACGGCGCCAACCACCGAGATCGAGGCAGGACCCGCGGCCAATGCGGCCGCGAGGTCCTGAACATCCTCGACGTTGACGCGCGCAAGTCGACGCAGACTCTCGTCGAGGTCAACGAACTCGCCAAAGGTGAGTTCAGCGCGGGCAAGCCGCGACATGCGCATATCTGAGTCCTCGAGTGCGAGGGCAGCGGCTCCCGAAAGCTGGCCCTGGGCGCGACTGAGTTCCGTGGGGCTCACCCCACCATCGGCGAGGCGACGGAACTCCGCGAGGAGCAGCTCGGCCACAGTTCCCGCCTTCGACGGGGCACAGGCAGCATAAAGACCAAAAAGCCCGGCGTCCGAGTAAGACGGAGCGAAAGAATATACGGAGTAGGCGAGCCCACGCTTCTCACGCACCTCCTGAAAGAGCCGCGACGACATACCACCACCAAGGATGGAATTGAGCACCCCCATCGTCATTCGCCGCTCATCACCGGCGGCAATTCCCGGAACTCCGATGAAGAGGTTTGCCTGCTCAGTGGGTCGGTGCACGACGGAGAGCGCGGTACCGCGGGTGAAGTTAGCTGAGCCTCCGACACGACGGGCGACAGGCGACGCCGGGGTCTTCAGGTCCCAGCCATCGGCAGCGAGTACCCGCTCCAACGCTGAGACGAGTTCGTTATGGTCGACCGCACCCGCAACGCTGACAACAAGATCGCAGGGACGGTAAGCCGCCCGATAATGCGACCAGACCGCATCGCGAGTGGCCTCGCGGATCGTTGCGGCCGTTCCGCCAATGGGACGGCCCAGGGGATGCTCGCCAAAAACCGCTTCGAACAGGCGCTCGCTCGCAACGTCAGCGGGATCGTCATCGGCCATCGCGAGTTCCTCGAGGATAACCCCACGCTCCGTCTCGAACTCGTCGGCGTCGATCCGGCTGGAGGTCACCATGTCGGCAATGACTTCGACGGCCATAGACAGATCGCGGTCCTGGATCTTGGCGTAGTAGCACGTGTGTTCCTTGGCGGTGAGCGCATTGTGTTCACCGCCAACAGAATCGAAAGACACGGCGATGTCAAGAGCGGAGCGGGAACGTGTTCCCTTGAAGAGGAGGTGCTCAAGGAAGTGGGTCGAGCCGAAATTCGAGGGCACCGCAGAAGCGCCAGCCACGCTCGGTCGCCCCGGCTGCTCGTCACGAGAACCGGCGGCCACCCAGAAGCCGACCGTCACGCTCCGAGCACCGGGCACTTCCTCACTGAGGATGCGGACTCCGCTAGAGAGGACAGAGCGGCGGACTAGAGATCCGCCGGCGGCCCGGATGGTCATCTCCGGTTGATCAAGAGGAAGGGCAACACCGTGATTCACGGTGCCCACACTAGGGCACACCTACCCTCGATGGACGCTGAGACATCACCACCCGGACCAGATTGTCGCCGTTGGCAAGACGGACGTATCAGGCGATAGTTGCCGTCACGAGCCCTCTGTCGAAAGGCGGAGGCCGTTACGGCCGAGGATGATACGATGCCCGCCTCACCGGAGTGGGACGGGCATTCGAGTCGTGCGACGAGATCAGCTACTCGATGACAATCGAGACGGCGGTCTCGACCTCGTCGGCTACCACAGGCGAGAGAGACAGCTTGCCACGATCATCGATCTTGGTGATCTGGACGAGAAGCTTCTGACCGACCCCGAGAACATCCTCAACGTTCTCGACACGCTTGCCGCCGGCAAGCTTACGAACCTCGCTGATGTGCAGGAGACCGTCTTTACCGGGAAGCAGCGAGACGAACGCGCCAAAGGTCGCGAGTTTGACGACGGTTCCGAGGAACTGCTCACCAATCTCCGGATTGGTGGGATTGGCAATCGCGTTGACCTGAGCACGAGCCGCCTCTGCCGAAGGGCCATCGACAGCACCGATGTACACAGTGCCATCCTCCTCAATCGAGATGTCCGCTCCAGTCTGGTCTTGGATCGCGTTAATCGTCTTGCCCTTGGGGCCGATAAGCTCACCGATCTTGTCGGCCGGAATCTGCACCGAGATCACACGGGGCGCCGTCGGAGCCATCTCGTCGGGCTGATCAATAGCTGCCGTGAGGACCGCGAGAATCGTCGTGCGAGCATCCTTCGCCTGTGTGAGCGCCGCGTCGAGAACGGACGAGGGGATGCCGTCGAGCTTCGTGTCCAGCTGGATCGCGGTGACGAACTCGGCGGTACCGGCAACCTTGAAGTCCATGTCGCCTAGCGCGTCTTCCGCACCCAGAATGTCAGTCAGTGCCGCGTAGCGGGTCTGACCATCGATTACGTCGGAGACGAGGCCCATCGCGATTCCCGCAACCGGGGCGCGGAGGGGCACACCGGCGTTGAGTAGTGACAGCGTCGACGCGCAGACCGACCCCATCGAGGTCGAGCCGTTGGAACTCAGTGCCTCAGAGACCTGGCGGATCGCGTAGGGAAACTCCTCGCGGCCGGGCAAAACCGGCACGAGAGCACGCTCGGCAAGAAAACCGTGGCCGATCTCACGACGCTTCGGCGATCCTACTCGGCCGGTCTCACCGGTCGAGTAGGGCGGGAAGTTGTAGTGATGCAAGTAGCGTTTGTGAGTCACCGGCGACAGAGAGTCAATCTGCTGCTCCATCTTGAGCATGTTCAACGTGGTGACGCCCAGAATCTGGGTCTCGCCACGCTGGAAAATCGCCGAGCCGTGCACGCGCGGTATCACCTGAACCTCGGCGTCAAGCGGACGAATGTCGGCGAGACCGCGACCGTCGATACGCACACCGTCACGGAGGATACGGCTGCGAACCACCAACTTGGTGACCGCCTTGTAGGCAGCGCCGAACTGGTTGGACGCCTCCGCCGGGAGCTGGCCAGAGGCAACGCGCTCGGCAATCTGCTCCTTAACCCGCGCCTTGAGAGCGTCATCGGCATCCTGACGCTCTACCTTGTCGGCAATCTGGTACACCCTGACGAGCTCACCATGGCTGAGTTCAGCAACAGCGTCATAGGTCTCCTGCGTGTAGGGCAGGAACACCGGGTAGTCCTTGACCGGCTTGGCCGTAGCGGCAGAGAGCTGCGCCTGGGCGTCGACGAGCGAACGGAGGAAAGGCTTGGCTGCTTCAAGGCCCTCGGCGACGACAGCCTCGCTGGGCTTTGTCGCACCCGCCTTAATCAGCTTCCAGGCCGACTCGGTGGCCTCCGCCTCCACCATCATGATCGCAACGTCGGAGGAACCATCCTCAGCGGTAACAACCTGGCCAGCGACGGTGAGGTCAAAGACAGCGTTCTCGAGCTGGGAGGCCTTGGGGAAGGCGATCCACTGGTCGCGGCCGGAGCCGTCGGACATCAGCGCGAGGCGCACGCCTGCGATGGGGCCCGAGAACGGCAGACCCGAGATCTGAGTCGAAGCGCTCGCTGCATTGATCGCGAGAGCGTCGTAAAACTCGTCAGGCGCGATGCTGAGCACAGTGATGACGATCTGGACCTCGTTGCGCAGCCCCTCAACGAAAGAAGGGCGAAGCGGCCGATCGATCAGGCGGCACACCAGGATTGCCTCGGTTGACGGGCGACCCTCGCGACGGAAAAACGAGCCCGGGATCTTGCCGGCGGCGTAGGAGCGTTCCTCGACGTCAACCGTGAGTGGGAAGAAGTCGAAGGTGTCTTTAGGGTTTTTCGAGGCCGAAGTGGCCGAGAGGAGCATGGTGTCCTCGTCAAGATATGCGGCAACCGCACCCTGAGCCTGCTGCGCGAGGCGGCCAGTCTCAAAGCGAACAGTGCGGGTGCCGTAGGAGCCATTATCGAGAACAGCTTCAGCGAATGTAATTTCGGGACCTTCCAAAAGGTCTTTCTCCTTACGTCTGCAGCGGCACCCCTTTTGGGTACCGGCGTTCGTCGGAGCAAGGGGCCGACCAGGAATCGAGACCATCCCACGGCAAGGCTTCATACCGCGCCGTCGTATAAGAAAGCGTTCGTGCTGGCCACCAGTAGAAAAGTTCCGGGTCTTCAGGTTTTCCGAACCGGGACTCCACCACCGAGGACCAGCGTCCTGCCAGCCTGCTCCGCAGTCCGGATCCAGTGACGACCGGCGGTCGCTGTGGATTCGGAATGCGAATTATGCTACCACCCGGGTACCGACGCACCGGGAAACACCACTCCAGTAGGAACCCCCACGGCCTACCTCCTTCGGGGCACTGGGGCATTTCCCAAAGAATAAACAGGCCGCCCTCCTCCACGGAGAGCGGCCTGTCAGATGCTATATATGCGACACCACGTCGGCTTCAGCGAAACTAGCGACGCAGACCGAGACGCTCAATCAACGAGCGGTAGCGATTGATGTCCACATCAGCCAAATAGCCGAGGAGACGGCGACGCTGGCCCACAAGCAACAGGAGACCACGACGCGAGTGATGGTCGTGCTTGTGCTCCTTGAGATGCTCGGTGAGATCCTTAATCCGCTTGGTCAGGACTGCCACCTGCACCTCGGGGGACCCGGTGTCACCGGGGTGGGTCGCGTACTCTTCGATGATCGCCTTCTTGACCTCTGCTTCAAGTGCCATGGGTGGATCCCCTCTCGTATCGTTGCGCGGTGCCCTGCGCCTGCTGCGTGGGCTCTCTTGATCCGCGGCCGTCAGACGGCAACCCAGAGAGTCTACCAGAATGACGGAGATTCACCCGCCCACAAGGCGGTTCCACAACTCAACGAGCCAGGGCGAGACCAGCAGCTCCCAATAGGCAAGTACCAGACCATTGAGCACCACGGCGATCCACCCGGTAACCGAGATGCCTCCTTCGCGACGGCGTGCGCGAATCGATGGGACCGCCACAAGAATCCCCGCCAACAGAATCGCGTGCACGCACGCGGTATAGAGAATGCCGAGGAAAAGGTCCGTGAGGGCCTGCTTCCCCGGATAGGCGCCAAGAGAGATCAGGGCATACCAGACGAAAAACGACAGCGGTACAGCACACAGGGCGAGCAGGATCGAGAAGAAAACCGCTCCGTGACGACGCCGGAACTTAGCCGCGCCGCGGCCAGAGCGACTTAAGCCTCCGGGTTGTGTCGCTCGACCCATTCCCGTTTCGGCGGCGAGTCGAGCCAAACGCCGTGACGAGGCAACATCAGCCGTGCTCGGGGAAAGGGGGTCCAGACGACGGGGCGCCCCTTCGGGTGACGTGCTCATAATCTCCCAGCCTAAACGTACCCGGCAGAGCGAAGGCGCAGCCCGCTCAGGAGAGGCTGCGCCTTCGCCGGACACCGTCTTCGGCGCGGACGACTACTTGGTGCCGATCAGATCAATCACAAAGATGAGAGTCTTCCCCGAGAGCGGGTGTCCGCCACCGGACGGGCCGTAGGCCAGCGCGGGTGGGCAGATCAACTTGCGGCGGCCACCGATCTTCATGCCGGGGATGCCCTGCTGCCAGGCACTGATCAGACTGCTGAGGGGGAAAGTAATGGACTGGTTGCGGCGCCAGGACGAATCGAACTCTTCGCCGGAGTCGTATTCAACGCCAAGGTAATGCACCTCGACAGTGGAACCGGGCTGCGCCTCGACGCCGTCACCGACGACAATGTCCTCGACGAGGAGGGTATCGGGGGCCGGACCTTCGGGGGCATCAACCTCGGGCTTAGTCAGATTCTCGCTGTTCATAGAGCAATCCTAGGAGTAGCGACGCCCTCCCCAGGACGGCGAGCCCGCTTATTCCACCAGAGTGAGGCGTTGCGTTGGCCTGGTCATTGCCACATAAAGCGCGGCTGCCCCGCGCTGACCGGCCTGCGCGATCAGGCGCGGCCGAGCAACAATGACGGAGTCAAACTCCAGTCCCTTTGCCTCGGCAGCCCGGAGCACGGCAATCGCACGATCGAGCCCCTGAGCCCCACGCCCCACATCATCACCGCATTCCCGCTCCAACCGCGCGGCAATACCGTCGAATTCATCATCAGGCGTAATAACAGCGAGAGTTCCATGGGTCTGAATCCGACGGTCTTCTAACACCGCCGCGAGGATCCGCTCCGGCAACATGGCCTCGCCACGGTCACGAACAGTACGGACCGGCCACACGGTCGACCGAACGGCCCTGCCTGGGGTGATCTCGAGTCCGTTCTCGCGAGCAGTGCGCTCAGCGAAAGCAACGATCTGCGCAGGAGTACGGTAATTAACCGTTAATTCCTCCAGGCGCCACGGCACGGCCTCGCTGGTGCGTTCCGCCCTGCTGAAGGTGGCACGCAGCGCCTCCTCCCAGCTTGACGCGGCGGAGGCTCCCGAAGCCTGCGCAACGTCGCCGACGATAGTGAAGGAACGCATCGGGCACCGCCGCAGCAACATCCGCCATTGCATCGGTGAAAGCTCCTGCGCCTCATCGACAACGACGTGACCGTAGGTCCAGGAGCGGTCGGCCACAGCACGCTCGGCTGTCGAGCCCAATAGGGGACGCTCTGCGAAGCCCTCCGCAAGATCCTTCGCACGGACCAGGCCCGTTACACCCATATTGCGGATGGCGGCCTCCGCATTTTCGATATCGCGACGGAGCTGCTCCTTTTCAGCTTTCTTACGCGCGTCACTATGGTCGTCATAAGCGCCCAGCAGCTCGGCCGCCTCATCGAGTAGCGGAACATCGGACACAGTGAAGGGCGCCTCACGTTCACGGCGCAGCAGGGCGCGCTGCTGGGCCGTCCAGCGTGGGGTCAGGGATGCACACCAGCTCGGACGGGCGTAAAGATCCTGCAACAGCTTCTCGGGGGTGAGCGGAAGCCAGGCAGTATTCAGAGCCACGCGGACATCGGGAGCTGTCCGCACGTCTTCACGCAGGACACCCTCGTCGGCCTCATCAAGAGTACTGCCACGCTGCCGCAGCTGCTCGGCAAGTCGGCGAGTGAGCTGGGTGAGCATCGCCTTCACAAAGATGACTCGTGCCTCATTGTGCGGTTTGCGCGACTCCCTCGCCCGCGTCATGGCGCGTTCGACTTCCTGCGGTTCGAGCCGCAGCTGCTCGCCATTTACCTCAAGCACCAAGGTCTCGCTCGGCACGATCTGACGTGAGCGAACGGCGCGCTTGAGCAGCTCCGCCATCTGCGCAGAGCCCTTCACTCGAGCGGCGGCAGGCTCATCGTCATCAACGAGATCGAGCCCCGGGTAGAGCTGACCCAACGTCGAGAGCACAACACCCGACTCGCCGAGCGAGGGCAGCACAGCTTCGATATAACGCAGGAATGAGCGCGACGGGCCGACGACGAGCACGCCGGACGCGGCGATCCGATCCCGGTAGGAATAAAGGAGATAGGCCGCACGATGCAGTGCAACCGCGGTCTTGCCCGTGCCCGGTCCGCCCTGCACGACCAGCACGCCACGCAACTCCGAACGAATGATGCGGTCTTGCTCACTCTGGATGGTCGCGACGATATCGTGCATCCGACCGGTGCGCTGAGCACTGAGGGCCGCGATTAACGCGCCCTCACCCTGCAACACGGTGCCCTCGCTCAGTAAATTTTTATCGAAGACCTCGTCCTCGAAACGAAGCACCTCACGATCACGAATGGTCAGGTGACGGCGGGCACGTGTGCCCATCGGTGTGGCGGCCGTCGCCTGGTAAAAGGCAGCAGCCTGTGGAGCGCGCCAGTCGAGCAAAAGAGTGTTTTGCTCCTCGTCGCGCAGACCAATTCGCCCAATGTACCGATGCTTAGTGTCACCCTCGGCGAGGGTCAGCCGACCAAAAACAAGTCGCTCATGGGCGCCAGAAAGTGCGCCGACACGGTCCTCATAGAGGCGAGCGTAAGCATCACGCTCCGAACGGCTTTGGTGGTTGCTGCCGATGCTTCGCCTCCGTACTGAGGCGAGAGCCGCTTTAGCCTGGGCACTCAGCTCATCGAGGCGGACATAGAGACACAGGACGTACTCGCGCTCGCGTGCGAGTTCGGACTCAAAGACCGTACTACCGTCCGTCATCGTGCGCCTTCCCTGCGTCGCCGCGGCGAACCGGAGGCGGAGATGCTCCGGGAGCCGTCGAAAACTGACTGTCCAGTCTAACGAGCCAAGAGGGGCCAGCCACCGCGAGAAGCGACCGGTCCCGCGCGCCCCTTGCGGATCGGGCCGAGCACGAGGATGCTCATGTACTAGAGAGGACTCGACGCCTCGTCAGAGCAGTCGGCAAGCCACCGCCGCAGGGCATCGAGTCCTTTTGTAGGATCTGTCGGATACTCTCCGCTCGGCGCCGCTTCGTATACCTGCCACCGGGAAGAAACGTTCTCCTTCACACGTTGCGCGCGGCATGCAGATTCCGGCCATCACCGCCCGCTCCCGCGCCTCAGGTGACATCACCGAGAGGGCGACCTTACGCTCAGACCAACCCGGTGGCTGGAGCCAGACGGACAACGTTGACGAGACAACCGCTCTGGCCGAGTACGGCCCCACCGCCTCCCTCACTCGGATGCGACGCATCAATCTCGAGACTGGCTTGCCAGAACACGGCTACCGGGTGTGGGACTGCGCGTCAGAAGGCATTTGTACGTTCCGTGCGATCGAGACGTTCCCGTTTGACCCAGAGTAGGTGCTGGCTGCCTGGTTCGAGCCGGTCGGAGACAAGCGAACGATCCCTTTCGAGCACCTGCGCGACAACGATCGCAGCCTTTTCAACGGGTGAAAACCGCGCGCCTGGCGACCACGTCGTCGAGCAGTCTCCGCTCCTCGAGCGCCGTGTCGCGCCCGGCGCGCCCCAATAACTGGCGTTGACGAAGATGCGCAAGCCGAGTGGCCGAGCGCATTAAGCCGCGCATCACCGTCGGATACGATCCGCCGAATGACCGAGCCCAATGGATCGCTGTGCGGCGCCCTTTCGGCGTGCCGAGCATCCGCACCTCATCGGGTGAAAACCACCCCACCGCCTCATAATCGGCGAGGCGTTCCAGGGTGACCCGTCGCTCCCGCCGCCTCAGCAGGATCACGCCGACCACAGCCAACGCGAACAGCGGTACCTGGACAACGAGGTAAAAACCGAACCAGTCGGACATCAGGAACGAGGAACCGTTCCATAGTGCGTGCAGAAACACGGCGAGCGCCAGCCCGAGCAGAGCAATCGGAACACGAACATCCGGCGATCTTCTCGAAGCGACACCAAGCGCTACCCCCGTACACGACGTGAAAAGCACGTGCGCAAAAGGCGAGAGAACTCCGCGCAGAAAAAAGATGCCGACAAGGCCATACAAGCCGTCCTCCACGTAGCCTCTACCGAAGTAAAGGATGTTCTCGACACAGGCGAAGCCGGACGCCACCACCGCGGCATAGACGATGCCATCCACTGGACCATCGACAGTGCGACGCCAGATCAGCAGTACCAGCAGCACGCCGACACCCTTGGCCGTTTCTTCAACCAATGGCGCCCGGATCACGGCACCCACGAAATTGGAATATCCCGGGTAGTCACCGAGGACGACGGCAGTGATCTTCATGTTTAGTTCGATCAGGAGCACGATTACCGCGGCGCCACCCGCGCCCCAGAGGAAAGCGAACCACAGCCCAAGGGGAGACTCCGGGTCCCAGCGATCGATCCAGCGAACGCCGAGCAGCACCACAGCCAAGGGGATGAGTGCCACACCAGTGCACACCGCGGCGGCGTTGACACCGAGGCGCACAACAACGTAGGCAAGAACACACAGCAGCAGGAGCCCCAGCAGCACGACTCCGATTACACCGAATATGGTCGGCGCAGCGGAGGGACGCACTGGCTGCGGACACAGAGAGACGCTCATAAACACCGAGGGTAGAGCACGAGGAGAACTCGCCATGACGGCGAAGCGTTTTTCGCCCCGGCCGTGATCACCGACCGGGGCGAACCTTTTCAGTGGGGCGGCAACAACTGACTCTCTGACGCCGGGATGATTATCGGAAGCCCACCAGTCATTGCCTCGATCCCCGACAAGCGCGCCGGCGAAATCATCCGCAGCACCTCCTCCCGAGACATTAGTCCGGCCTCGACGACCAGGTCAGCGACAGTGCGGCCGGTCGCGAGGGCTGCTTTGGCGAGCGCGGCGGAGGCAGCGTAGCCGATCGTCGGTGTCAACGCGGTCACCACACCCACCGACGAGGCGACCATCGCCTCAAGACGATCGACGTTCGCGGTAATGCCGTCAATACAGTTTTTGCGGAGCGTCTGACAGGCCTGGGTCATCCACGTAGTGCTCTGTAACAACGAATGCGCAATCACAGGTTCGAAGGCATTGAGTTGGAGCTGACCAGCCTCCGCGGCCATCGTGACCGTAACATCAGCACCGGCCACTGAATAGGCGACCTGATTGACTACCTCGGGGATGACCGGGTTGACCTTGCCAGGCATGATGCTCGAGCCTGCCTGCCGCGGTGGCAGATTGATCTCGCCGAACCCAGCCTGCGGACCGGACGAAAGCAAGCGCACATCATTGCAAATTTTGGAAAGCTTGATAGCCGAGCGCTTGAGTGCGCTGGAAAAGGTCATAAAGACCCCGGCATCGCTGGTGGCCTCGACCAGATCCTGCGCCATCATGAGATCAAGGTCGGTGATGTCATTGAGATGGCGAAGGGCTGCCGCACCATAACGAGGGTCCGCGGTGATGCCGGTTCCGATTGCTGTGGCACCGATATTGACTTCGGCGAGCAGGCCGATGGTCTCCGAGAGACGCGCGTGGTCCTCGCCCAGAGTGGTCGCGAAACCGTGAAATTCTTGCCCGAGCGTCATCGGTACCGCATCCTGCAGTTGGGTCCGGCCGACCTTCAGCACACTGCCAAACTCAATCGCCTTACGGGAAAACGACTCGCGGAGGAGAGCTAGCTCGTGGAGCAAGCGCCGCAATGACCAGGTCATCGCTATCTTGATCGCGGTCGGGTAGACGTCATTGGTCGATTGGCTGCGGTTGACGTCATCGAGAGGGTGCAGGTGCGCGTACTCGCCCCTGTCGTATCCGGCGATCTCGAGAGCGACGTTGGCGACAACCTCGTTGGCATTCATATTGGTCGAGGTGCCGGCTCCGCCCTGGATCACTCCGACAACGAATTGGTTGTGGAACTCGCCGTCCATGATGCGACGGCAGGCGGCCTCGATGAGGTCTGCCTTCGCCGGAGCAAGGCTGCCGAGTTCGGCGTTGGCACGAGCGGCGGCAAGTTTGAGGGTGGCGAGGGCGCGGACCAGGTCGGGATAGATCGAGATCGGGCGCTTTGAGATAGGAAAGTTGTCAAGGGCGCGAGCGGTGTGGATTCCCCAGTAAGCCTCCGCGGGAATCTGAAGAACGCCAAGAGAATCGCTCTCGGTGCGGCTCGGGGCGGGGGGAGTCGCACTGTCGGTGGTGGCGTGCAGAATGAATCCTTCCTCATCGTTCTCGGGCAGTGCTGTCTCTGCGAGAGTCACATCCAGCTCCATTGCTGTCGTCATGGGCCCCAGAGTGCAGGGGGCCGCGGTCTGCCACGCCAGCCTACGCCGGAGCCTTCTGCAGCTTTGATGCCGCCGCGTGAGACGAGGTCGGTTCGCGCCTCCTCATGGCGGTCACGCCGACGCTCGAGGTCGGCTGATCGTCACAGCGAACACCTCTTCGGGTCCAGAAGAATGTCAGGCTGGAGAAATGACTGCATTCCCTTCCCCCGTTTTTGTCGTCGCCGATGACGGTACCCGTCTGGCCACATACTCCGTCGGCGAGAACGGCGCGCCGACTGTACTCGCCGTGCATGGCTTAACGTCGAACGCGGTATTGAACTGGGAGACCGCCGGCTGGCTGCGCACACTGAACTGCGCCGGTTATCGTGTGGTTGCGCTCGACCAGCGCGGACACGGCGCGAGCGAAAAACCGCACCGCGCCGATGCGTACAACATGGAGGTCATGGTTGCTGACATTGTGCGGGTCATCGATTCCTACGAGCTGACCACCCCGCACTACCTCGGCTACTCGCTGGGCGCGCGGATCGGCTGGATACTGGCTGGGGCGCATCCCACACTTGTAGCGACACTGAGTCTGGGCGGGCTCAGTGTTGGCGACCCCTTGCAGCACTTCGACGCCGAGGCTGCACGCACCCGAGTAAAGAGCGGAGGCGAGATTACCGATCGTGTCACCCGCAACTTTATGGCGATGGCCGAGGGTGTGCCCGGCAACGACCTGACAGCCCTCATCGCAGCAGCAGAGGGTGTGCACGGCGGCGCTTACCCACAGGATGGCCTACACCCGACGGTCCCGCTGCTGCTAGTGACGGGCGAGGAGGACGCGATTGGACAGGGAGGAGAACAGCTAGCCGAGGCGGTCGGCGCCCGATTTGTCAGCATCCCCCGTCGTGACCACACAAGCACAGTTCCGGCTCGCGCCTTTAAAGACGCCGTGCTGGCCTTCCTCGCCGAACATGGCTAAACGATCCGCCACACATCGAATTGTGCCGCCTCACCGGACGGAGCGGACAGCGCTGTCAGGCCGACCGCGACGGTGCACGGCGTAGCATCAGCGAATGCAAGCGATCCGCGTCGACGCCCCCGGGGGCCATTCCCGCCTCGTCCTCGAAACGGTACCGACGCCCGATCCAGGACCGGGAGAGGTCCTGATCCGCGTCGCTGCCGCCGGTGTTAACCGCGCCGATCTGGCCCAACGCAGCGGTACATACCCGCCACCGCCCGATGCTCCTGAAATCCTTGGCCTCGAAGTGTCCGGCTCGGTCATCGCGCGCGGGCGTGACGTATCGCACATCAACGAGGGCGATGAGGTCTGCGCGCTGCTCCCAGGCGGTGGATATGCCGAGTACGCCGTTGCCGATGCCGGCCTAGTACTGCCGGTGCCGACCAACGTTGATCTCGTCTCGTCCGCAGCGCTGCCCGAAGCGAGCGCCACCGTGTGGTCAAATCTGGTCATGGTGGCCGGACTCCGCGCGGGCGAGACCGTGCTGATCCACGGTGGCGGCGGTGGAATCGGCACCACCGGGATCCAGACCGCCGCGGCCCTCGGTGCCCGGGTTGCGGTGACCGCCGGCAGTCCACGCACGCTCGATGCCTGCCACGCACTCGGTGCAGAGATTCTGATCAACTATCGCGAGGAGGACTTTGTTGCGCGTCTGGCCGACGAGACGCACGACCGCGGAGCAGAGGTAATCCTCGACCCGATCGGCGGCGACTACCTCGCCCGCAATGTAGAGGCGCTTGCACCAGGTGGCCGCCTCGTGGTCATCGGCACCCAGTCGGGCACGCAGGGCTCCCTGGATCTGCGGACTCTGATGCGTCGGCGCGGTACGGTATTTGCGACCACACTCCGGGCCAGGCCGTTGGCGGAAAGACGCGCGATCATCGCACAGGTACAGGAACACCTCTGGCCGCTGGTAACCGAGGGACGGGTACGACCAGTGATCGACCAGGTGGTGCCGCTCGCCGAGGCCGAACGCGCGCACGAGCGCCTGCTCACCTCCGGACATGTCGGCACCGTGCTGCTCACCCCATTGCCCTCGCTCAACCTCACCGACGCAACAGCCCGAGCGAGCGATTAATCGCGTCGACATCAACCGCTGCGGGGTCAAAAACACCGTCCGGCGCGAAACCAAGCGCCTCCAGAGTTTCAGCGTGGTCAGGAGAGGAGGGATCGGTCGCCGCGCGAACGGTGTCTGTCCAGGCTGCAGGACCGCCCGCCGCATCGATCGGTGCCGCACCGTGCGCGGCACCGCAGCGTGGCAGATCCGTCCGCAGGGGCGAAACCGACTCGAGACGAATGACGTGCCGCCACTCGTCCTCAAGGTCGTAGACGTAAAAGAGTTCATCGTTCTCGTTCTCGAGCAACTCGGCGAGCACAACGCTGGCCTCATCAACGAAATCCGCGCCGAGCTCGTCGGCATCGGAGCGGGAGCCAATCGGGGCGTTGTCTTCGTCGGGAACACCGACACTGAAATAGTGCGGCTGCACGTCGGTCCAACCGAGCGAGAGCTGCAGAGCCAGGCGCAGATCGCGCAGCGTTGATTCCGACGAGAGTTCGAGCCGACGCCACACTGCGGGCGTGGTACCGAGCACAGCGACGTGCAGAGTGTAGGTGGTCGCCGCGGCCTCCCCCGCCTCGTCACTATTTTCGAGACGAGTCGCGTCGCTCTCACGAAGCAGCATGATGCTCGCGCGCACCGCTGCGCCAATCACCGGCCGCAGCGTGTGAGGCACCGTATAGCCCAAGTCGGGCGAGTGCCGGAGGAGGTCAAGTTCGGCCACGGTGGTGAGCATCCGCTCGGCCGCACCGATGATAGCTTCACGCTCATCAGGCACTTCCTCGAGGAGGACATCGGCCTCGGCGGCGAGTTCATCAACAACCTCAGCAACGACAAGACCGGGGTGCATCGGCGCGTGGCACGCTGCCGCAATTCGAACCAGAACAGCATCAGTGACGGTGATGGCACGATCACGGGGCGAGAAAGCGCTGCTGCCGCTGTCCGTAGCGACCAGAGCGGTCTGCGCTTTCAGCGCCCACTGCGCGAGGAAGCGGGCGAGGTAGGCGACGCGCTCAGCGGCAGCCTCCTGCGCTTCGCCACTGCGCCAGAGCGCTGCTCTTTGGCCAAGAACCGCGACTGAATCCTCGGTCTCTAACACTGCGGAGGAGAGCAGAGCATCCCACCACGCATCGAGGAGGAGGCGTCCGGCAGCGTCGCCATGTGGCGTCGGCTCCGTGGAGGCGATGCCCGCCTCCACGGCAACTTCGCGCGCTGAACGCTCAGTGATAGTCGATCTCTCCGTGCGGGCAAGGTGCTCAACCACAGTGTTGGCCGCGCGCACCAGTATCGTCGCATCGATCGCGTCCAGCTGCTCCTGCGGAGGAGTCGGCTCGATAGCATCCAGATCTTCCAAGACCGCATCAATAAATGAATCGGCCAAGTCCAGTACTTCATCGAGCACGGCCTGGCATTCCTCCAGCTCTTCGTCGGTGCCTGTCCAAAGATCCTCCTCAATGAGGAAATCGAGAAAATGCTCACTGACTTCGGCGACGGTAAACAGGGTGTCGTCGAGGTCAGCCTCGTTCTCGTCACCGGACAGATCGGACTCGATCTGGTCAAAAACGGCATCGAGGAGTTGAGCATCGGGCTGTGCGAAAGAACCGTGCGGGCGGAGGTCTCGAGCCATCGCAAAGAGGTCAGTGAGTACCTCGACCGCTTCATCGGCCTGGAGGTGCTGGCGCTGAGCACCAACCTCAGCCAAGTGTGAGCGATACCAGGTGCGGAACCTCGCCATCAGTGCGGTTTCCGCCGTGCGACCACCGCTGCGATTACCTCCGGAAGGTCTGTGTTGACGCTTCTTACCCATCATTCCTCCGCGACCGCTCCACTCCCGACGAAGCGCTCCAGCCTATCGAGTAGCGACCGTCACCGTTTGTGACAGCGAGCGCAACTTACCGCTATCGCTGGAGTGCTTTATCCGACACACAAACCACACGCCTGAGAGAAACAAGTGTTGCGACATGGTGTTCCCACAGCGAGAACGCGGGCCATCGGAAAACAAGACAAGACATGACATCGTGGAAAATGACTGTCGCGCTCGAACCTCTGTCCGACTCCGACCTCACGCCGTAGTACGAGGGGCGGCTGGCCGCTTACGTCGATGACCGGATCCGCTCAGGCGATGACGAGCGCGCGGCCACTGGCAACGCGGCGCTGTTTTATGAACGCTACTTCCCCCACGGTAAGCCTGCGGCTGGCCACGACGTGCTGGCGCTCGTCGCCGACGGACAGTCAGTCGGCACGCTCTGGCTTGGTCCGCACCCGACGGGCCTCGCTGGCGTCTGGTGGGTGTGGGTTTTGCAGATTGATGACACCGAACGAGAGAAACATTCCTTTTAGGAGCATTCCTTTTATCTGACACCGAATCGCGCATAGCTCACAACAATCGAGGGAAAACCTCATTGAGAACCTGTGACAACGACTTCACAGAAGACGAGCGAGACTACTGACGACGACGAGACAATCTTCGAAAAAATCTATTCACCGATGAGAAGAAGATCTATATTAGGCGTTTTACGTTCGCCCTCTGATTCACCCTCTAACCGAAGTGAGTATCTATGCGCTTGTTCGCTCAATTTTCCCTCCGCAACTCCCCGCAAGCCCGTAGACGCGTCCTCACCGCCAGCACTATTCTCGCCCTCGCGGCCACCCTCCTTCCCGCTACTGCCGCAACCGCACAGTTAGGACAGTCATTTTCGGTTCTGAGTTTGGGTGATTCCATCACCCAGGGTTACGGAACCTGTCAGATTTTCGCCAACTGTCCGCAAAATAATTGGTCAACAGGTAATAATCCCCGCGTCAATTCTTTCTCGTCTCGTTTGCAGACCACCCATCCAACGAGCACCATTACTACCGCTAACTACGCGCGCAGCGGCAATCTCATTGCCCAGATTCCCAGCCAAGTTGATGCAGCCAAGGCGGCGGGGGTGCATCCGACCATTGTCACTTTACTGATTGGCGCTAACGACCTTTGTGGACCGAGCATCACACCGGCCTCCGACGGCTACACAATGACCCCCGCGAGCACGTTCCGCGCACACACGCAGGAAACGTTGTCGAGAATCCACACCGCGTGGCCGTCAGCGACGATCGTGGTCTCCTCGGTACCGAATATTGCCTCGCTGTGGTCAGTAGCCCGCAAGACGATCGGCCAGTTGATCTGGTCTGGCGCCAACCTCTGCCGGACGACCCGCGGAGTGAGCGCAACCGGCGAGCGGCTGAGTGACGTGGCCTCCGCAACCTCCGCTGCCGCCGCCAGCGCACGCACTCTCCACTACGACGATGCCCTCCAGACGGCCTGCACCAAGGCGGGACCGCTGTGCGACTGGGACGGTGGTGCTCTGACATCAACTCCTGTCACCTCAGCAATACTCAGCAGCACCGACTTTTTTCACCCCGGCATCGTTGGTCAAGCAAAGATCGCGGAAGTGGAATGGAAAGCGTCCCGTTTCGCGGCGGCGAACAGCTAAGAACGTTGCCCGCTCGTGCAGTGACACCCTGCCAGGAGGAAAGCCGTTGCTTCTGCGAACCGTGGGAGATAACTCCGGTGACACTGTTCAGGGGCACGTCTAGTGCCGATTCCCCATTACCGACGACAGCGCGATACTGAAACGGTGATCGAGAGAGCAATTGACTTTGCGCGGCCCCGCCACATGCGCTGCGGCGCGTGCGATCACGAGTGGAATGTGACAGGAGAGTTCCTCAACCGCGTCGATCCTGCGCCCGAGACCTGCCCGGCGTGCAATACCGACTGGCAGAGCGAAGAGCGCCCTCACTTTCATGCTGTAGCAAACGACCCTGCCCAGGACGATGCCAGCGTATTTAGCCACTACTGGTACCACTCCTCAACTCATGACGATTGGCCGAACAAGGAGTGTGACCCCGCCAGGAAGGTGATGGACATAGACGCTGCCAGAGACCTTGCAGAAGAGCTGATGTCCAGAGCAGCTCTCGAGGAGTGGGCACAACGTCAAAAAACCAAGGCGCTCCACGTCGGTACCTACGAGGCAGCGATTGAGAACATGTTCAGGCGTATCTGTTATCAGAATGGATCCTCCGAGCAGTTTTTCCTCTACCGGGTGCGGCTACGCAGTGACTGCATCATCGAGCCCGGCGTGCATCAGGAACGCACAGACTTAGGGGGCGACGTCCAAATTGCCGAAGTGTGCCAACGGCCCGGCGCGAATGTTTTCCGCTACGTGAACGTCCACGAGGATGTTTCCAGCATCTCCCTCGCGATCACGGCTAAAGCAGTCGAGGCGGTGCAGCAGATCGCCGTGCCGCTTCCTATGATTGCGGATGACCCCTGGATCGTCAGCGCGACCGAGCGGCTGCTCACTGCCGCTTCCAGACAGCCGAAATCTAAGACGGAATCACTTCTTCGACGGAGAGGTCAGGAGTCCCCAGCACTCCTAGAAGAGGCCTGCGAGCTCGTAGCCGAGGTAGAGCGCGATCTGCCGTACCCGCTGAGGAATCGCTTCAGTATCAAGTTCAATGAGTCGGACTTTCAGGAAAAACCCTCCGTCTTCCCGGCGAAGGTACTCGAACTGGCGCGGCTGGTGACCAATCCGCACTCCGCGCTAGACGAACTCAGCAAGCAACAGTGGCGCATAGTGTGACCGGCATCCGACGACACATCGTTCCGGTCGGGATGTAATCCCGACGTCACTCTTGCCCGTCATGAACTGACCTGAGCGTCTGCGCCGAGCGCAAGCAGCTCACACCTGGGCTGGATCCGCGCGGAGATCGCCACGGATCTTCGCCCTCGGAAATCCGTTCTCGTGCAGCGTATCGTCAGTTTACAAATCCGAAACCGCGAGTGCGTCGGAGCACGCGCAACACGCGTTCACGATGCTTCTACGGTCCTCAGAGGGCTCGCAGGTCGACTCCTAGCTCAACGGCGACGGCGGTTAATTGTGTCGGCAGCATCAGCCGGTAGGAGGTAAATCTCCGCGGAGAGGTGACCACGACGTCGGTGCATCTGATCGAAGACCGCCGCATATCGCTCCAACCACGACACCGTGTCTTCCGGCTCGAGAAAGCAGTGCTGTTCGCCGCGCAGGTTTAGATGGCGCCGCCACGTGCACCCACAATCTGCTCGGAGGCGGCATGAACGCGGCGCACGGTCCGGAACTGGACACGGTTCCCTAGTGTGCCTCAGGACCGGCAGCACTACCCGATTGCTCACCCGGAACTATCACTCAGGCCGATCGCTGAGCCAGCATGACACGGGCCTCTTTCTGCCACTCTCGACTCCGGCCGTAGCATGAGATATCGAGAGTATGAGACCACTGCGGCACGTACTTCAAATCAACGTCCGTCTTACCCGTTGCGACCACATAGTGGAGCTTTATCTCCGTAGGAGTGGGGTTCTTCAGCTTGGCGCACTCGTCCACAAATTGCGAAAGCTGCGTCGAGCCATAGTTCACAAATAGACGCTGCCGATCAGCCGACGTATCCACCCCAGAAAGTTTGGAACGGGTCATCACCTCGATGCCGTTTGCAAAAAAAGGATCGAAAAACACCCCTTCCTCCAGCGAAGCATAAATGAAGATGTCTGTTACAGATTTTTCCGCGTACTCCAGCGACACCGAGACAAGATCCGAAAAAAGATTGCCTACTAACTCTTCAAACGTTATACTCATGGTTTTCCTAACTGTTGGGTAATATTTTTCCGAAGTAGTATCCGTCGATCTTATATTCGACCGTAAATTCGATAGGCCTACCAGTAGCGGGGTCAGTTGTTAATATTTACATCAACTTTGACGTTCTTCGGCCCGCTCGCTTAGTTTGTGGGAATTGAGGGCGTGTGCTGCTGGTTACCAGACGTCACGTAGCTGCTCTGCGTGACCGTGCCGAACTGTTCACTATTCCTGATGGCTGCGACAATCTTCGGCAGCCGCAACAATTGTGAGATCTCGGAAGCCTTTGGGGAGGCTGGCTGCGCCCGAGACGAGTTCGTCATAAGCGGGGTAGGGGCAGACCGGTGCAGAAACAGGAACACGCCGGATGACCGGTACCGCCGAGGCAACGTGATATCGGTGGCGAAGAAAAAGGCATCGTTCAGATCGTGTCGGACGGACACACTCGTCAAACGCAAAGTTGCACCGTACTTGCCGCAAAACGCGTTGCGTGCATCGAGTCGATCGCATCGATCCGCTGCACGCAACACCTGCCCACACAATCACTCTCGCCTCAGCTGAGCAGCCCAAAAACCTGGGCTTTACGCCTACCTTCCGCACGCATCAGCACGGTTGAAGGCAGACGCAAGCTCGAGGCCACCGGGAACCAGCATCTCGACGCTGTATCGTCAGGCCGACCGCTGAGCCAGCATGACACGGACCTCTTCCTCCCACTCTTCACTCCTGTCGTAGCAGGAAATATCGGGAGTATCAGACCACTGCGGAACATACTTCAAATCAACATCCGTCTTACCCGTTGCCACCACATAATGGAGCTTTATCTCCGTAGGAGTCGGATTCTTGAACGTCGCGCACTCTCTCACAAATTGCGAAAGCTGCGTCGTGCCGTAGTCCACGAGTAGTTGCTGCCGCTCAATCGACGTATCCACCCCGGGCATTTTTTCGCGGCTCAACACCTCAGAGCCGTTCGCAAAAAAAGGATCAAAAAACACCCCAACTTCCAGCGAGGCATAAATAAAAATGTCTGTTGCAGATTTTTCCGCGTACTCCAGCGACACCGAAACAAGATCCGAAAAAAGATTGCTTATTAACTCTTCAAATGTTTTACTCATCATTTTCCTAACTGTTGGGTATTGTTTGTTTGAAGTATTTGCCGTCTATCTTATATTTGACCTCAAATTCGATAGGCCTACCAGTAGCGGGGTCATTTGTAATTTTTACATCAACTTCGACCTTTTTCGGGCCGCCCGGTTGTTTGGGGTCGAGGGCCTTTGCCCACTTATTCTCGAGTTTTTTGTACTTACTCAGGTTAACATCTTTAAGCTGTGAGACGAGATTGTCGAGATCGGGGGAGCCTCCAAAGCGGTCTCCAGCGAGGTGTCCAGCGTGATCATCGGGCTCTTTGCCCGGTGTGTTCGGGTTATGTCTAAGTCGTTCATCGCGTTCCGTGAGGTGGAGTTCGTC
>NZ_AUDF01000010.1 GCF_000425325.1 Rathayibacter toxicus DSM 7488 | reverse complement strand
TCCTTTACCAGCCGAGTCGGTACAGTTCGAGGCGGGTGACGGCGTGGATGAGGTGGGGTCTGTGAACCGTCCCCGGTAGCCGGTGGGAAGGATTTTCCCGTTCTTCCCTTGGGCGATGCATCTTTCGACATTTGAGCGGGTGGAGGAGATATATCGGTTGGCTGCGTGAGTGTTGCCGTCATGTTGTGCCGAGATAGGTTTTTCCGCGGAGTGACGGCGCTCGTGGGGGTAGAGGCTGGGTCTGCTCTCCGCTCAGTGCGGTCGAGAAAAGGTTCCCCTCAGCATTACTTTGTGGCTGTTCAGTCGTGTTGAGCGCCGGGAATAGTATCGGATACGCCGAGCAGGAGGCCATTCAGATCCGAGGCGATCTGCACGTTAAGTCCTTGTCGACGTCGCTTCCCAGAGTAGTTATCTCGGCCCGCCAGGGCACGATTTCCGGTGGGAACGTCAGTGCCGTCAACCAGGACCACCCTGCCGTGGATTGCCGTGTCTAGTGCCACACCGGACAAGCAACAGGCTTGCTCAATCAAGGGAACTACTCGCCGTTAGACACGAGATCGCGGCGTGAGACACACCGAACATGTCTTCCCGACATTCCACTCCTCCCCGAAACAATCTGCCCTATCCGGGAAACCAGCTCCACCAATTGTTCCGGGCTCACACCTGTAGTAGAGCCTTACCGCGACACACGCAAATCGGACCTTATGAATAACGCTCTTAAAAAGCACCTTATGAAATAAATGACATGTATGATGGCCTGGTTCGTCTTCGCGCGGACGCATACCGTTTTTCACAATTCGACCACGAGAATTCCCACACCAACGCTCTCACGTCTGATGCCCCACCCCCACCCCCACCTGTCGTACAAAGAAATGGCGATCAGGTAAACGACGTCACCAGCCTCTGACAACATTCTTTCGGAGGCACCCCGGGAGGCTCCTGACCATTCGCGGAGTCGCCGCCACCGCCTCCCGTGGGCAACTAACCTCTTCCGTGAGCCCCGCACCCACACCCCCCCACCCACACCGGAGCCGCACCGATGACGGAGTACTGGAACCACAACACGGCCTATCACCGAGAACTTCTCGCGGCCGCCCAGGGTCAGGCGAGAGTGCTCGATATCGGCTGCGGAGACGGTCTTCTTCTGCATAAGTTGTCGGCAATCGCCAGGCAGGTTGTCGGCATTGATTCCGATGCCTTAACCGTCTCGAGAGCAAGAAAACGCCTGGCAACTCTCCCGAATATCGAGGTCATTCTCGGCGATGTGCTGACCGCCGCTGAACTCGACGGGCAGTATTTCACCCTCATTACCTGCGTGGCAACCCTCCACCACCTGCCCCTGGAGCCTGCTTTCACCCGACTGCGCGAACTGCTCGCGCCGGGCGGACAACTTCGTATTGTTGGACTCGCCGCTCACCGCACCATTGGCGAGTGGCTGTTATCGACCGCGCTTATTCTCCCGCTCCGCCTGCTGAGTGCGCTTCATCGCGAATCCACCTACCCAGAAATGGTCACCGCGAGCCCGCACGAATCTTTGGCCGATATTCGTCGGGCGGCCGCGACACTTCTTCCCGGCAGCAGGATCCGTCGGCGTCTGTATTACCGCTACACGCTGACCTGGACTGCGCCGCCTGACCCGGATCGATAGCGCATCCTGCTAGTTTTTTCTGAGAGCTGTTCAAGGATCACTGTCCCCGCCCACTCGAAAGCTGTCATGTCGCGTCGCCCTCTTCTGCTTCTGCCCGTCGCTCTGCTCCTCCTCAGCGCCTGCACCGCCGCGCCCTCGGGCGGCACAAGCGCTCCTGTCGATGGCGGAACCCTCACCTACGCGTCAGGGGACGCCGAGCCGGTCTGCCTCGATCCCCATGTCGGTGGCAATTACCCGCAGGCGCTGCTCGCCACGCAGGTACTGGAGTCGTTGGTCTCCCGCGACTCTGACGGCACCATCAGGCCGTGGCTCGCCGAATCGTGGAGCGTCTCCGATGACGGCCTCAGCTACGACTTCACTCTCCGTCAGGGGCGTACCTTTAGCGATGGCACGCCGGTCGATGCCGCGGCGATCGCCGCAACGGTCGCCCACCTGCGCGATCCGGCGACCAAGTCGTCAACCGGCTATCTCGCCCTCGCCAAGGTCGCTTCCGTCACCGCACCCTCGCCGAGTGTCGCACGTTTCACCCTCAGCGCCCCCGACAGCGCCCTGCTCGAGTCGCTCTCGCAACCGTGGACCGCGATCGAGTCGCCGACCGGAATTGCCCGCGGTGAGGAGGCGAACTGTCAGACCCCGGTCGGCTCCGGCCCCTTCATCGTCACGGACTGGGTAAAACAGGACCACGTCACCCTCACCCGCAACACTGCCTACGACTCCGCACAGGGTCCCCGCGGAGGCGAACACCAGGGCCCCGCGCACCTCGCGGGCATCACCTGGCGATTCATCCCCGACTCCGCCACCCGCTATGCCGCGTTGCAAGCCGGCCAGGTCGATGTGATCGATAACGCGCAGCCCGACACGATCACAGCGGCGGCTGGCTCCTCAGACCTCGTTGAGCTCAACGCTCCGCGCCCCGGCTCGGTCAACCGGCTCGAACTGAACTCCGGTCAATCGCCGTTCAACGACAGGTCGGTTCGGGAGGCATTTATTCGTGCGGTCGGCGTGAACGACGCCATTAACTCCCTTTTCTTCGGTACCGCGCCGCGTTCCTTTTCGCCGCTGTCGAGTACGGAATCGACTGCCTATTCTGATTCCGCACTGTTGAACAACGCAGGTTCGGAGGCCGAGGTGGCGAAGGCCGCGCGCCTCCTTGACGCCGCGGGCTGGATCGATTCCAACGGCGACGGCATCCGTGACAAAGACGGCAAGCCGCTCACCCTCCGCTTCCCCGTGAGCACGAATCAGTCGATCCCAGCGGAGCAGTCACTGTTCCAGCAGATTCAAGCCTCCGCCAAAGCGGTGGGCTTTGATGTGCAGATCACCCTGCTCGACCTGTCGAGCTGGTATTCGGCGCTTGGCGCGCACGACTATGAGCTGGTTAGCGCGCCCTATACGAAGGTGGGGCCCGACGTGCTGCGCATTCTCTACTCGTCCTCGGGCATCACTCCGGCTCCGAGCGGCTATTTCGCCAACCACGCGCAGATCGCCGATCCGGCCCTGGATGCCCTGCTCGAGAAGGCGAGCGCGACGACCGACCCAGCAGTGCGCGCCGACATTTACCATCAGGTTCAGCGGATCGTGCTGGAGGGCTATTGGATCCTGCCGCTCTACGATCAGCAAAACCACTATCTGCACCGTTCATCCGTGCAGGGAATGGCGGCGCTCGCCACGGTCTCGACTCCGTGGTTCGCTGACGCCTGGAAGTAAGTACGGTCAGGCGGTGCGGATGATCAGAGCGGTAGTTCTTCGCGCAGGCAGTGCGGTCGCGGTGCTGTGGGCGGTCGCCACCGCGGTATTCTTCCTGATCCGGCTCGTGCCGGGCGACCCAGCGCAGGCGATTCTTGGCGGGCCGGGGTCGCAGGCGTCTCCCGAGGCCCTCGCCGCCATCCGCGAGCAGTACGGGCTCAACCAGCCGATCATCGTGCAATACCTCCTTCAACTGGGGC
This sequence comes from Rathayibacter toxicus DSM 7488, assembly GCF_000425325.1. Taxonomy (GTDB): domain Bacteria; phylum Actinomycetota; class Actinomycetes; order Actinomycetales; family Microbacteriaceae; genus Rathayibacter; species Rathayibacter toxicus. The sequence continues at coordinate 93,807 of NZ_AUDF01000010.1, read as the reverse complement.
GGCTTGCGAGCGCCGATCTCGGCACCTCCTATTCGCTGCGCATTCCGGTCGTTGAGCTGCTGGCGCAGCAACTGCCAGGGACCGTGCTGCTGGCGATTCTTGCGCTCAGCGTGGCCTGGATTCTCGCGCTCCAGACCGCACTGTGGTCCACCCGCGGTGGGCGCCTCGCCGCCGCCCTCGGCTCCGGGCTTGAGCTGACTGCGGCAGCGCTGCCGCACTTTTGGCTCGCGACCGTGTTGATCGCGGTGTTCGCGACCACACTGCACTGGCTGCCTCCGGTGAGCACAGGCACTCCGGTCGGACTCATCCTGCCCACGCTCACCCTCGCCATTCCGCTGGCTGGTTTCCTCGGTCAGGTGATGCGCCGCTCTCTGCTCGATGCAGTGGAGTCTCCGTTCGCTCTGGCCGCCCGGGCACGCGGCGAGAGCGAGAGGGGAGTGCGCCTCCGTCATGCCCTACGGCACGCGGTGCTACCGGGCATCTCCTTGTCGGGCTGGGCTTTCGGCTACCTCATCGGAGGCGCGGTCGTGGTCGAGACGATTTTCGCGCGCCCGGGGCTGGGGCGGACCCTGTTGGCGGCGGTCACGGTGCGGGATGTGCCCGTCGTGACGGGGGTCGTGCTCGTCACGGCGCTCACCTACGTCCTAGTGACTCTGGTCACGGATGTCGTGACGCGGCTCGTGGATCCGCGAGTGACGCATCCGCGGGGTGACGGTCCGGGATCCTCTGGCGCCGCTGATCCGCAGCCCGCCGTCACCCGAGAGGCGGCGCAGTCATGAGTGAACTCGAGTTGCGTGCCACCCGCCCGCCGCGTGTCGGGGCATCCCAGGTCGGCGAGGTGGTAGCGCTCGCGTTTGTTGTGCTGTTGCTGTTCGCCGCCGTCGCGCCGGGGCTACTTGCCCCCGCTGATCCGCTTGCCGTCGCGCCCAGGGCGGCGTTCCAGCCTCCTTCGTTCGCGCATCTGCTCGGTACCGACGAGTCGGGCCGTGATGTGCTCAGCCGACTCATTGCCGGCTCGGGAGCCTCCTTGCTGATCGGCGCGAGTGCCACCGCGATCGGTCTGCTGCTCGGCACAATTCTCGGAATTAGTGCCGCTTTCGGTGGTCACGTCATCGATAGCGTGATCGGGCGGATTCTCGAAGTGCTTTTCGCGTTCCCCGCGCTCCTGCTCGCGCTACTGGTCATTGTTATCACCGGGCCAGGAATCATTCCTGTCACTTTCGCGGTGGGGCTCTCGACCGCGCCCGGTTACGCGCGGGTCTTGCGTACGCAACTGCTGAGCATCCGCAGCTCGGGTTATGTTGAGGCCGCGCGCGTGCTCGGTCACCGGCCTGCCCGGATCCTGCTCCAGACCGTGCTCCCCAACACCTTCGCCCCACTCGCCGTGTTGGCGACGCTGGGCATTGGCCAAGCAATCGTCTGGGCGTCAGCGCTCAGCTATCTCGGTCTCGGAGCGCAACCACCAGCCCCTGAGTGGGGTGCGATGCTCGCCGCTGGTCGAACCTACCTCTCTAGCGCGTGGTGGTTGACGGTATTTCCCGGACTGGTGATTGTGGCCACCACCCTTGCGACGACCGTGCTGGCGGGGCGACTACGGGGTGCGCAGTGACTGCTGAGAGTGCACTGCCCGATCCTCGCACGGTTGCCGTCGTCACCGACCTCCGGGTCGCGTTCAGCGGTGTCGAGGTTGTGCACGGTATCTCCTTCCGGATTGATCCCGGCGAGTGCGTCGCGATCGTCGGTGAGTCCGGTTCGGGCAAGAGCGTGATCGCGCGTGCCCTGCTGGGATTGACCGGCGGCGCGGTCTCGGGCAGCGTGCGGGTGGGTGATGCCGAGCTAGTGGGAGCGAGCGAGCGCAGCCTCCGTCGGGTGCGCGGGGCTGGTGTGGGTTATGTTCCCCAGGATGCGATGCTCTCGCTCGACCCGCTGCGGCCGATCGGACGTGAAATCGGCGACGCTTTTCGTCTGCACAGTCGCCTCCCCGCCGCCGACACCAGGCGCCGCATCATCGCCGCGCTCTCTGACGTGGGAATGCCAGCCCCGGAGCAGCGGATGCACGAGCGCTCGGGGGACCTCTCGGGCGGGCTTCGGCAGCGCGCCCTGATCGCCTCCGCGCTTGCCCTCGACCCGCCGCTGCTGGTTGCCGATGAGCCCACCACCGCGCTCGATGCGACGGTGCAGGCGCGCGTGCTCGAGCTCTTCGCCGCTCAGAAGGCCCGCGGGCGGGCGCTCCTGCTCGTCTCGCATGATCTGGCCGTTGTCGCGGGCCTGGCCGATCGCATCCTGGTTCTCGCTGACGGTGACGTGGTGGAGGAGGGGAGCGCCGCCGAGGTGTTACGCGCGCCCCGAAGCGACCGGGCGCGCGCCCTTGTCGCTGCCGTGCCGACCGGTCGCCCCCGCGGTGCACGGCTGACAGACCCGGAGGCTCCACCCTCGCCCCCCTCCGCTTCCGGTGAGGTAGTGCTCCGCGCCCGCGCGCTTGTCGCCCGCTTTCCTCGCGCTCACGGAGGCGAGCGCACAGCCGTCGCCGACGTCGACCTGGAGCTGCGGCGCGGGGAGACCCTCGGGCTGGTCGGCGAGTCCGGTTCGGGTAAAAGCACAGTCGCGCGTCTACTGCTCGCCCTGCGGCGCCCGGATGCGGGCACGGTCGAACTCTTCGACGGCCCGTGGTCGGAGGCGTCAGAACGCACCCGGCGCCCCCTGCGGCCTCGCATCGGTGCGATCTATCAGGACAGTATGTCGTCGTTCGATCCGCGGTGGACTGTCGGACGGCTGCTCCGTGACGCGGGGGCGGCCTCCGTGCCCGAACTGCTGGCGAGTGTGGGCCTGACGTCCGAGTTAGAGAGGCGCTCGCCGCGGACCTTATCGGGCGGGCAGCGGCAACGGGTGTGCATTGCCCGGGCACTCGCTACTCGCCCTGACGTGCTGATCTGTGACGAGCCGGTGTCGGCGCTTGACGTTTCGGTGCAGGCGCAGATCCTCGATCTGCTCGACGATCTGCAACGCCGTCATGGTCTCGCGCTGTTGCTGATTTCGCACGACCTCGGCGTGATCGCGCACATGAGTGACCGCATCGGGGTGATCTGTGAAGGCCGCATCCTAGAATCGGGTCCTGCTGTCTCTCTACTCACTGCCCCGCGTGAGTTGTACACCCGTCGGTTGTTGGCCGCGGCGTCGCGTCTCCCCTTGGTCTGACACCGTCGCGTTCGGACGGCATCAGAACAGCGGCCACGGCACTGGAGGCATGTCGCCGCTCGGTTCCGGAAATTGGGCCTGCGAGCGCAGGCGGTCGCAGCGCATCGCGAACGCTTCGATCTCTGCCTCCGTGAGCAGTTCGGCCAGCTCGGCCCCGAGTGGTCCGTCGATGTGCGCGCAGAGGAGTGTCAGGGCCGCGAGTTCCTCCTGCGTCAGCGGTTCCCCCACCCAGCCCCAGAGCACCGTTCGTAGCTTGTGCTCCTCGTGGAACGTCACTCCGTGGTCGATCCCGAAGCGGTGCCCGCCTGGCATTTCGAGCACGTGACTGCCCTTGCGGTCCGCGTTGTTGATGACGACATCGAAAAGGGCCATTCGCCGCAGCGCCACTGAGTCCTCGTGCACGAGCGACACGTCCTGCTCCTGCTCGTCGCGACCGTCGAGCGCGTGCCGCCACCCGGGAGGGACCGATCCGATTGCTACAAGATCGACCGCGTCCTGTGTCCGGTCGATTTCTTGCCACAGTTGCACCATGCCGGGACCGAGCGGTCCGCTGCCCAGCCAGGTGGGGGGCACGATGTTCCAACCCAGCGCCTCCGATACGAGGTAGGCGGCACGTTCGCGTCCGGCGAGTTGTCCGTGGGGGAAATCCCACAGCGGTTTTTCGCCGGAGACCGGTTTGTACACGACTGAGGTGTCGCCCCACCGCGCAAGGAAGGTGACGTTGGAGGCGACTGTCAGTTGACCGATCAGCGTCAGCGCGCCGCTCGGTTGTGTGTCATTCATGCGAAGAGGCAGGCGTGCCCGTCGGGCTCCATCGGTTCGCCGCAGTGGGGGCAGCGGGGGCGGCCGGCACTGACGACTCCGCGGGTCCGGGTCACGAAGGCTCGCGCGGTGCCCACCGGGATACGTACTTGGAGGAGCTCGGGCGGCTCGATCTCGTCCTCGTTGGTGGTGTCGATCATCGGATAGGCCTCGATCACGATCTGGGTGGTCGAGGGGTCCCAGCCGAGACTGATCCCACCGGCGACGAATTCCGGTTTTACTGGTTGTTCGAGCGGGTTGTTGTCGATAAGTTCGGGAGGCGTTCCCACCGGCACGCTCGCGGCATTGCCTGCGGTTGCCATCAGCTGGTTGAGGATCTCGTCGATTTTCTCGGCCAGCAGCGCCGCCTGTTCCTTTTCAAGTCCGACACTGACGATGTGGGTCCCTGCCTGCACTTGAAGGTAAAAGGAGCGCGACCCTGGAAGACCGATCGTCCCGACGACGATGCGATCGGGCCAGTCGAAGCCGTGGACGATCGGAGGCATGTGTCAATTCTACGATCCAGAGCGGTGTGCCGGACACTGCGTCGTAAGACGGGGCGGCCGATGCCGCGGATTCGGTGGCCGTCTTGTTATGCCGGGGCCAAGGCATAGGTCCAGGATAAATCCTGGAGAACGGTGTCGATCGGGAGATATCCCATCAATCCTTGGTAATTGTGCCTGTCATGCACACCGTGTCCCTGTTGCACGATAATTCCGTAAAGGCGCCCGCCAATGCTCGCTACCGGGCCGCCCGAATCTCCGGGGAGGACGTTGTACCGGCCATTGGTGCGGGCGGCCAACTCACCGGGATCCCAGCCCTCGGGGGGAACTCCTGTGGCTTCGTAGCTGCAATTCACGAAGGTAACGGAACCGCTGGTACAGAAGCGTTCCCCGGGGGCGGGGAGTCCGGTGCCGGGAACGGGGACAGCCGCTTGCGTAGAACCGCTGTTGAGAATGACTTTGCCTACCGCTCGCGGAGTCGCGCTGGGAATGAAGCAGTTATGCAGTTGCGATGCCCCGGTGCAGATGGGCCGCTGTGTCGTCGATGGGGCGACTTTCACGAGTTCAGCGTCATAGGTTGCTGATAACCAGCTCACCGTGCCAATTGTCGTTTCATCGAGTTTGATCTCTGCACCCTTGTAGGGAGCGCAGTGTTTTGCAATGAGGAGATAACGCGTTGCCCGCCCAGTCGGAGTTAACATCGAGAAAGCGCTTCTTTTCGTGAGTACAGCGCCGACTGTGCACTGGCGATAACCGGGGACACTCAGGGCGGTGCCTGCCATCATAGGGATTTGTTCGCGGAGGGACTGGGCCTGCGCTGGAGGTGCTCCAATGAAGAGAGTAGCCACTGTGAGGACAACGGTCGTGAGGCTGAGAGATATGCGGCGAGTTCGATACGACAAGGTCATTTTCCCTTTACTTGTGATGAGAGATGACTTCAATAGAAATGGAATTCGGAGAATAAAAGCCGCGACGGTCTATAGTGCGTGAAGGGTCGTGAGGGTGCAGTTATGTCGACGCGGGCTCGTAGTAGTAGAGAATGTCGCGGAGCGCTCGATCTAGAGGAACTGTCGAAGCCAGCATACCCACGTTCCCCGGTGCAGATCGCGGCAGCGGCAACGACGAGTTCGGCCTCAGCGCGCGTGACTACTCGTGCCCCGTGCCTCCACCGATCTGCGCGTTGTTTGCGGGAATACCTCTGTTCAGCCAGCCCAGCTCGCCTGCTTCCGTGTTCATCGCCAGTACCTCGGGTCGCGTCATTCCATAGTGGATGACTGACACGGACGCGGGTGCTACGGAAATCCGCTGGAAGAGGTCAAGGTGCATGCCGAGCGCATCGGCCAGAATCGCCTTGATGATGTCTCCGTGGCTGACCGCAGCCCAGATCGCGCCGGGACCGTGTTCTTCGGCGAGGGCAGCGTCGTGTCGACGGATGGCGGCGACCGATCGGGCCTGCATAGCGCCCAATCCTTCACCGTGGGGGAATACCACTGCGGAGGGTTGGCGCTGCACCGTCTCCCAGAGTGGTTCCTTTGCGAGATCTTGCAGCGACTGGCCCTGCCAGTCACCGTAGTCGCACTCGGTGATTCCTTTCTCGACCGAGGTGGCGGGCGACACCCTCTGATGTTCGAGAATCGCTCGTGCAGTCTGTCGGCAGCGTTCAAGCGGGCTGGAAATGACTGAGGCGAGCGGGACCGCGGCCAGGCGTTCTGCGGAGCGGATGGCTTGCTCCCAGCCGACCTCATCGAGCTTGATCCCCGTGGAACGCCCGGCGAGGATCCCGGTGGTATTGGCGATAGTCCGGCCGTGCCGGACGAGCAGGAGCGTAGGCATGAAAGATAGCGTAGAGCGCCCAGGGCGGTCTTGGTGACGGTGGTCAGCCTGCTGGGGTGAGGGACGTGGACATTTCGGTAATAGAAAGAATTTGACACGGTATTTCACGCCGACTACCGGTATGCTCTCTGAACGTATTTTCACCATCCGAAAGATCTTTTCTTGAGGCAGAACTACGTGCCTTAGGCATAAGCCTCCAACTGTGATGGTCTCGTGGGCGACTGCGTGGAGGGTGGCGTGTTCGAGCCGATGTTGCCTAGCGTGAGGCCGATTCTGCGCACACTGTCTTTCGGTGCTGCATATGTAAGGAATAGTGGCGCGTTCCTCTTGTCGCGACGGCCGACCGGTTTCTTATCTGGATGAAAGCGGACACCCCGCGTCTTGCGACTAATAGTGCAGGCGCGCTTCATCTCAATTCGGTCCACGGAATCTATCTCACTCCCGATCTTTAGAGAATCGGTCGCGAACTGTTGCCTCTTGCTGCACTGAATTCGGTCACCCTTCTCCGAGGGAATTCACCGGTCGAGCATACGGCGGGGAAAATCTGAACATGGAGCCGGGAAGGCTGACCTGGGGGGCACTTCCGTCTGCGTAACGGCGATGTTCTGGGTGCCACGCAGCATGGTGATAACGTTCTTGTGATGGGTGTGCTGGGGATCCGCCCTGTATTCGTTGCTATCGTGTGAGCAATTTCGTACGAATTGCGTGCACGAGGTGTGAGTGCTGCATACTCGATTACCTCGTCTAAAGGCGTCTCGGCTGCGTCTTGCGGGCGGTATTGGTGCAAAGAAAGCTGACGTGACCTTGGTCGACAGAAGAGTCCGGGCTTATTCTTGCGATCAGTGTCAAGACAATTCTGTGCGCTCCTTTTCTGGTGTCGCGGTTACCGAAGAACGTTGTCCCTTGCCGATGTGTGGGTTCGGGCCGGAAAGTGGCAGGCCTGCGCGCACTTCGTTCAATACCGCACCGATTCTGTGTTATCGAACAAGCCGCCGACCTATGACAACATGGCGAATACTCCACATCCACTACCAGCGTCCGCCATGCTCAACTATCCGCCTGCGCTACGATCTGAAAAATCGTTTTTTATGCACAAAGATAAAACTTGTGCACGAGCTTCGTAGTCCGTCAATTTTTGAGACCATCTGTATAAGGAACTGCAGGTTGATTTCGGCACGGGACTTAAGGCACCGATGCTCCGTCATTCTCGTAACCTGTGACGGAACACCTGCAAGCTATGGTTGACGCGGGTGACGATCTCGGGTCTCTATACTCTGCCCACTATTCGTCAAACGAAAACGGGAGGGCCCGCCGACCGATCTAGTCGACGGGCCCTCCCGTCAGGAAAGAACCACTTAGTAGCACGTCTACACGTAGTTGACACGGATATTGTCGAAAAGTGGCTCATCCCTTAGCGTCAGAGACTTACCTTATTCAGGAGGATCTGACCTATCGGAGTCGAGCATAGCGATCAGCAGGTCGGCGCCGTGATGTAGAAGAGTTCGTCGTGTTCGCCGGACCGACGCAGATTGTCTGGGGCCGATTTCGGCACGACAAGATGCGGCAGGCTAATCAAAAAATTGTTCCTAATATTCTACTATTGAATAGCCTGCCGCTCTTGTTGCTAACTGTGAATTAGGCGGCTGCTAGCTGCAGGCGGGGACTGCGGTGTAGAAGACGGTATCGGCAACCGGGTTCTCGATGTGCTGGGCGACGGCGGAGGTGACTCCTGTGGCTAATGCGGTTTTTTGGCTGTAGTACCAGAGGTCGCCGTCGGAGGTGAGGAAGTACCCGTAGCCGACGGACGTGGATCCTGCCGGGATGTTTTTGTACTCTATCGGGGTTGCGCCGCTCTGTGATGAGAAGCTGCTGGTTTTGGTGGTGTAGAAGACGGTATCGGCAACCGGGTTCTCGATGTGCTGGGCGACGGCGGAGGTGACTCCTGTGGCTAATGCGGAGCTTTGGGTGTAGTACCAGAGGTCGCCGCCCGGGGTGAGGAAGTACCCGTATCCGACGGCAACGGCGTCTGCCGGCATTTTCGGGTAGTTCTTAGGGGTTGCGCCGCTCTGTGAACTGAAGCTTTGACCGCCCGGGCCAGCCGTCGCGCTTACCGGCGCCGTCGCGGCGAGTGAATCAGACGATGCGGAGAAGGTGCTGTTGCCGCCCTGTGCAGGGACCTTGATGTCCGGAAGGGTAATCAATCCATTGGCATCGGTGGTTCCCGAGTAGGTGGTGGTCCCATTTGCGAAGGTGTACCCATTGGCGAGTGTGACAGTCACGGTCTTGCCCGGGTCAGGGGCCGTGCCGTCGACGGTGCGCTTGACCTGCACGCCGGTGATCGTCCCGCAGCCGGTCCCGCTGTAGCTCGATTGCGTAAACGCGAGCGTAGGCGTCGGTGAGGCTGCGAATGCCGGTGTTGCGCCTGCGGTCGCAATAATTGGCACGCTCCACGCTGCACCCTTAACGAGGGTTCGGCGTTCGACGCCGTTTTCGCTGGGTACCTCGATGGTCCAGCCGTCGTCGATCGAGATATTGCGTGGTTTTTGGTGCTTCGTCATGGTGCTGCTCCTTGGTGTCGGATTTGGTGCGTCCGACACATCCTTTTGAAGTTCTCAGGTTCCGAGGAGGGGCAGCTGGCTATCTCTGGACTCCAGCACGTGTTTTTGTGGACTCTTGCCCGCTTCTGCAGTCAGGTCGGAAGGCGGGGCGCTTCGTGATGCTTCCCTTAGAGCGTTAGGCGGGTTCGCCGAGGCGCGAAGGGGGGGGCGGGCAGTCGCTGGACAGGGACGATCTATTGGATGTGGATGACCGTGGGGTTCATCTGACGGGGCGCCCGGCTGCGGAGTGGCTCGCGCATCTCGGTTTTCGGACGGACGCCGAGCGTCTGCACGCAGCACGAGATGCGCTGCGCAGCCCGGAATTTTCTCTCGCCCGCATTTGGCATGATGCACCGAGTTTCGTTCGCACCCTCCCAGGGGGGGGGGGGGGCTGTATCGGTGCTCTTCGTCGTGGAGGGCAGCGTGACGGTACGTTCCTCGGACCAGGCTGTGGTGAGCGTGGCGCGCGGGGAGGGCATCGTCGTGTTCTCGACCGCGGAACTCGCATTCACTGCGGAGGGTGCTAGCGCCACTATCGAGATCCATTTGGGTGCCGAATTCTGTGAAAAAATGTGGGAGCATCCTGACCCTGGGATGACAAAAATCGGTGCCAATCTTCCCTCCGCTTTTCTTCTGCGGGGGGCGGTGAGTTCTACTTTTACCTCCACGGTGGCCAGCGATGATGCCTCCTGGCCTTTTTCCGTTTATCGATTGAGTATGCGGTGAAGGCGGTGCTCACCGAGTTGTCGGCCGAGAGGGCGAATAGTAGCGGCGCAGCGCGCCTCGTCCACCGGGCGAAAGCGGTTATTCTGCGTCGGTGGAGTGATTCTGAATTCGGGATAGCGGAACTCACGGCGGATCTTGCGGTATCGAAAAGCACTTTATATGCAGCTTTCGCCGCGGCAGGAACAACACCGATGGCAGTGATTCGCGCGCAACGCCTCGCAGCAGCACGCGAAATTCTCTCTCACCGCCCGCCCGCTCGCCGCCGTGACTTCGATGAAGTGGCAGCCCTCTCCGGATTCCGGGCAACCGAAACCCTCAGGGAAGCGCTACGCGCCAACGACTTTGTGCGTCCCAAGAGTTCCGAAGTCTTATGACGGGTTGTCGCCGGGCAGTTCGATAGTCCAGCCATCGTTTAAGGTGATGCGGTGCTGCGTGCGGAGGGCGAATCGTTCATGGTGCCTCCTGGGCTGTGAGGTCACGGACAGCCTTATGTTTCAGCGCCGCTGACATGCCTGCCGAGCCTTGGAGGGCGGTTTCGGAAGTCTGGGCGTTGAGATCCGAAAGTCTTGTTCCTCGGCGGATTTTGTCCCCAAGAATGGGCACATTGCTCGCTCACGCGAGCGTTATCGGTGGGAACAAGGGGGGACGGCGGTGTACGTGCCCACGCACGATCGGCGGGATTTCAGCGAGAGGGGAGTAGCGGCCGAGGGAGACGATGCTCGTGCGTGGCTCAAAAACCACGGAGTCACCGTGGCCTCAAGCGGCAGTTTTCTGCGGTGCTTCGGTGACGTTCTCGGCTCCGAGGAGTTGACTCTGTCCCGGGTCTGGCACAGCGCCCGGCACGTGGAACGTCGAGGCGTGCCGGGAGGCGCTGTGCTGAGCTTGCTCGTGGAGGGGACGCTCACCGTCCGCTTCGGCGACGGGCGTGAGATAGACGTCGACGAGGGCGGTGGCTTTGTGCACTGGTCCCTCGCTCCCCCCCCCCCCCGTAACCGTGCTCAGCGAGGGACGCTGCGGCACGCTCGAAGTGGCAGTGGGCCGTGAATTTCTGGAGCGTTTTTTCGCCTGGACTGGCACTGGCGTGACCCCCATTCCCCCGGGACTGGCCACCACGAGGATCCTCCTTGCCACCGCGATCACGACCCTTGCCACCTCCATCGAAACCACCGACCCGACGTGGATCTCGGTGCGCAGCATGATCGAGAGCGGAGTCAGTGCCGTGCTCGCCGAAACCGGCCCGGCCCTGCATCCTTCGGTGCCGGTGACAGCGCTACGACTGCTGCGCGACGCTCACGCGTTAATCGAGCGGGAATGCCGCGACGTCTCCTTTGACGTGCGAGCGCTGGCAACCGCGCTATCGGTATCGATGACTACCCTTTACGCCGCCTTCGAGCGCAGCGAATCCACGCCAGCGCAAGCCATCCGCTTGGCCCGTGTCGGTCTGGCCCGACGGATGTTGGAACGTCGCGTCACACCGACCGCCGCCGACCACGAGGCGATAGCAGAACTTGCGGGTTTCCCGTCGGCGGCCTCGATGCTGAAAGCATTGCGGGCTGACCGTCACAGACGATCGCAGCGAACGGCGTGCTAAGGAAGGCCCAGGAGACAGAGACCTTTGCGCCATCGGCAACTGAAAGGGCAGTGTCGTGCGTGGCATCGACAGTGATCGTCCTTCCGATGACCGCTCCCGAATTGTGCGTACTCAACTCGCTCTCCACAGGAGGCCGCTCAGCCGAGCTTGGGACGTAGGCGGCAGGTAGAGTTCCACGGGTGACTGAGCCTGCCGCGACCGCTCTGGCCGTTCCGGTCGCCGAATCGAAGCGTAGCGATGCGGCAAACGGCGATAGCTCACTAGCTCGAGCGCAGGATGTTCTCGAAAAAGTTTTTGGTTATGCCTCCTTTCGCGCCGAGCAGCAGGCGATTGTTGAGCACGTCATCAGCGGTGGTGACGCGGTTGTTCTTATGCCCACCGGTGGCGGTAAATCGCTCTGCTACCAGATCCCGGCGATCGTGAGGCCGGGCACAGGCGTGGTCATCTCGCCGCTCATCGCCCTCATGCAAGACCAGGTTGATGCCCTCCGCGCCAACGGCGTGCGAGCCGAATACCTGAACTCAACCCAGGACGCCGCCGAACGTTCCCGCGTCGAGCGCGCCTACCTCGCCGGTGAACTCGACCTTCTCTATATCGCTCCTGAACGCCTCGGCACGGAGGCCACGAAACGGTTCCTCACGAAGGGTCGCGTCGCACTCTTCGCTATTGATGAGGCGCACTGCGTGAGCCAGTGGGGGCACGACTTCCGCCCCGACTATCTTGCTCTCGGCGAATTGGCCGAACGATGGCCCGACGTTCCGCGCATCGCGCTCACCGCCACCGCCACCGAGGCGACCCATCGCGAGATCACCACCCGCCTCCACCTCGGCAACGCCCGACATTTCACGTCGAACTTCGACCGCCCCAACATTCAATACCGCATTGTTAATAAAAATGAACCGCGTAAGCAGCTGATCGATTTTCTCCGTCGTGAACATTCCGGGGATGCCGGCATTGTCTATGCGCTGTCGCGCACAAGCGTGGAGGCAACCGCCGAGGCGTTAACCGCCGCCGGTTTCACCGCAGTTGCCTATCACGCGGGTCTCGCTGCGCGGACGAGGGCCGCCGCCCAGTCGCGCTTTCTCCGCGAGGAGGCTGTCATCGTCTGCGCAACCATCGCTTTCGGTATGGGAATCGATAAGCCCGACGTGCGTTTTGTCGCCCACATCGACCTCCCCAAATCAGTCGAAGGCTATTACCAAGAAACGGGTCGCGCCGGACGGGACGGTCTTCCCTCCACTGCCTGGCTTGCTTACGGGCTGAACGATGTGGTTCAACAGCGGCGGATGATCGATGAATCGCCGGGCGACCTCGCCCACCGTCGCCGGATGTCCGTGCACCTCGACGCGATGCTTGCGCTCTGCGAGACGGTGCAGTGCCGGAGGGTGAACCTGCTCGCCTATTTCGGCCAGCGCAGCAGCCCGTGCGGCAACTGCGACACCTGCCTCGAACCGCCCGTCTCCTGGGATGGCACCATCGTTGCCCAAAAATTCCTTTCCACGGTCGTACGGCTCGCACGCGAACGCAACCAACGGTTCGGCGCCGGCCAGATCATCGACATTCTTCGCGGCAAGACCACGCCGCGTACCCGGCAGTACCGGCACGATTCCCTCACCACCTGGGGTATCGGTGCCGACCTCAATGACACCCAGTGGCGCGGCGTCGCCCGTCAACTCCTCGCGCAGGGTGTGCTCGGCGTCAACGACGATGGCTTCGGCACCCTCACACTCACGCCCGCCTCAGCCTCCGTGCTCAGCGGCGAGCGCCGTGTTGAGCTGCGCCGGGAGCCCGAGCGTCCCCCGCGGTCCACTGGCCCGTCCCGGTCGGGCCGCTCGACGGTAGCCGAACTCACGAGCGAGGCCCAGCCGCTCTTCGAGAAACTCCGGGCGTGGCGCACCGCCCAAGCCCGGGAGCAATCCGTTCCGGCCTACATCGTTTTCACTGATGCGACCCTCCGCGAGATCGCCACCGTCACGCCCACCACGATGGATGCCCTCAGTACCATCGGCGGCGTCGGACACAAGAAGCTTCTGACCTACGGTGAGGCGGTGCTCGCCGTTGTCACAGCAGATACCAGCGGTGCCGCCGAAGGAGCCCGACTGGGATAGCTAGTCGGTGGGGAAAAAGGGAAAATTGGTGTGTGTCGTCGCTATCAGGTATATCCAGATACTGGAGACTCCAAGGCCCGCGAGTGGCACCCACGATGCTTTCTTGTTGGGCACAAGTCGAACGATGCCGTAGATGATGGCGACTCCGCATGTGACCCACGTACCGCCAGCCATATTCGCGAACAGGCGGTTGGACTTGAGGACTGCTGCGTAATCCGAAGAGAGGTTATTAAGCGCTGCCGCCAGGTAGAGGAAAAAGGAGAATACCGCATTTGTCGCGAGGGACCCAAGAATTAAAAGCCTGTTGCTACGATGTCCAGATTGCGGAAGATCTTCTGTGTGTCTTGCGCCTGCCGGGGACGTTGTATCGATGGCACCGACGCGACCTGGGGCGCAGCGTCAGACATGTGCGGAGGAGGCCCTGGACATCGCTCTCATTGCCCGAGTTTAATGCGTCCCCATCGTTCTTTTTTCGTGCCATTTCGCCTGTTTCTGCGACATGCCATCGTCATTATCGTCTCGAGGCAGCATACGGAGTGGCGACGGGTGAGCGCGGAGAACCGTGGTACCCGTCGCTTCAGGTGAGATAGATGCTGATGCAGAGTAAGCCCATCACGCACAGGCAAATACCGGAGACTCCAAGGCCCGTGAGCGGCACCCACCATGCTTTCTCGCTGAGCACAATTCGAACGATGGCGCAGGCTACCGCGGCCCCGAACGGCATCCAAATAATGACACGAGTAGTCTCCGTCAGGGAGTGAAGCCAAATTTCTTTGGTATAAACGGGGTGATAATCGTTTTCTCCCGCTTCGATGAGAGAGACTACCGCAGCGATGGGGGCCACGGAAATAAACGTGAAGAGAACGGTTGCCATGATATCTAGACCGCGCAAGAGGCCCTGCACATGCTGCTTCTGCGGCGGAGATTGCCGAGGCCGGGCTGTCGCGAGCTGTGCCGGGTTGTCAGAGGGGCGCAGAGGAGGTAACGGAGTATCGCTCATTGTCCGAGTCTAAAGTGTCCTCATCCTCCCTGTCTCTGTGATGCATGCCGGTGCATGCGACGAGCTGTGGTAATTTGCCGGTTCAGAAAATGTGAAAACACGGTTCGTGTCGTCACTGCCAGGTATACACAGATGCGGGAGACCCCAAGGCCTGCGTTGCGGTATCCACCAAGCTTTCTTATCGCGCACGAGTTGAACGATGGCGTAGGCCTCGAGCTGCACCCACATCGCAACCAGGGTGCTCGTGATGAGAAGATAAAAAAAGAAGTTATCGGTGTACGCAGAGTCGAGTTTGCGACAGGGCGTTACCGCGTTGATAAAATAGTTAATCGTGGCATTTATAGCCAAGGAAACTATTGTGAAAAGAACTGTTGCCGCGATATCTAGAGTACGCACGAGGCCGTGTGTGAGTGCATGTGTGGGGAGAATGGCGGTAACTCATGGTTGTAATATAATTAATGAAATGACGATTGCCAGGCACACACAAATGCCGGAGATCCCAAGGCCCGCGAGTGGCACCCACCAGGCTTTCTTATTGCGTACGAGCCGGATGACGGCGTAGGCTACGGCGGTACCCAGCGCTGCCCAAGTTGCGATAAGAGCACTGTCAATCAGAAAGTGAAGCCCGATATTAGGAGCATAAGAAGAACTGGAGCTAAGTGCGCCTGTCATCTTGTTGACGAGAAGAGTAAATCTCGTAGTTATCGTTAAAGAGATAATTGTAAAAAGAGCTGTTGCCGCGATATCTAGACCGCGCATGAGGCCTTGCGTGTACTGCTGCTGTGGCGGGTTGTCGGAGGCCTGTGGGGGAGGCCACGGAATATCACTCATTGTCCGAGTCTAAAGCGTCTCCCCGTCCGCTGTGTGCCGCTGCGAGATGCCACCGCTGCTGGCCACTCAGGGCGGTGCACCCGAGCGGGGACAGGGAGTGAAGAGTCGGGGCAACCTGAGCGGCGGGTGGGTGGAGAGCCGCGGTTACTCGTCGGTTTAGAAGATCTGAAACCCGGTAATTATCATTAGTGTTAGATACAAACAAATGATGGAGACTCCAAGGCCCGCGAGCGGCACCCACCACGCTTTCTTATTGCGCAAGAGTCGAACGATGGTATATGCGACGGCGCCCCCCCATGCTGACCAAATTGCAATAAGAGTACTCTTGAGCAGAAAGTACATCGAGATGTCGTAGGAATTTTTTGTGTTCTCGTTAATACCAACGGTGATCGGGGCGGTGATAATCAAAGAGACAATCGTCAAAAAAATTGTTGCCGTGATATCTAGACTGCGTAAGGCGTTTTGTCTCTCCTGCTGCTGTGGCGGCCAGGTTGTCGCAACCTGGGGTGGGTTGTTTGATGCGTGTGGAGGAAGCCACGGACTATCACTCATTGTTCGAGTCTAAAGCGTCCCCTCGTCGTGTTCAGTGTGTTGCCGTGAGTCCCTGCGAGATGCCACTTCCCGGTAGCCTCTCGGAGGCCGCATGCCGGAGCGAAGACCTGCCGATTCCAGGAAGTAGCCCGTGAGATGCCGTTATCGACAACTCCCACGGCCTCCGCCTGGGATCGTTTGTGTCTCTAGGAGGGAATGTTTTGCCTCCGCGTCGGTCCGATTTAGTGTGCACACACCGCCTGTGCCGTTGACCGACCACCGACTGCGTCGTCCATGGCCCGTGAGGGCTCACTAGCCAGCACACCAGAGACGGTGGAAGGGATTCAACATGGTCAGCACCGCGCCCCGTCCCGGCTCCCCTGCAGACGACACGAACACTGCCGTCGGCTCGCGAGCAGGCAGCGTCCACTCGAATTCTGGAGCCGTGACGCCTCCCACGACCTCGCCCAGCAACGAGGCCGATGCGCGACTCGACCTGGACGGGGCACCGACCATCGACGTCGCTGCTCTGAGCGAAATACTGCTCGGCAACTGGCGCGAGCAGCGGCTGGCTTCCCGTGCTCTGACGGCGCGGAAAGAACTGCAGCGGATCGATGGCCTGTCGATGACGGAGCATCGCGCGCGCGTCTCGCAGCAACTGCGCATCCTTGCGTCCGAGGGAGGCGTGCACCGCGCGTTCCCCCGCGACCTCGGCGGCGAAGCCGACCACGGCGGCAATGTCGCCGGTTTCGAAGAACTCGTCATTGCCGATCCGTCCTTGCAAATTAAATCTGGCGTGCAGTGGGGCCTGTTTGGTGCGGCCGTGCTGCATCTGGGCACCCGCGAGCACCACGAGAAATGGCTACGGGGCATCATGAGCCTGGAGATTCCGGGCGTTTTCGCGATGACGGAAACGGGGCACGGATCCGATGTCGCTTCGATTGCCACGACGGCGACTTTCGATACGGAGTCGGGCGACTTTATCCTGCACACTCCATTCCGTGCGGCGTGGAAGGATTATCTCGGTAACGCCGCGGTCGATGGTCGCGCCGCCGTTGTTTTCGCTCAACTCGTAACCGGAGGTGTGAAGCACGGTGTGCACGCTTTTTATGTCCCGATTCGTCAGGAGCAGGGCGCTTTCCTGCCCGGAATTGGCGGCGAGGACGACGGCCTTAAGGGCGGGCTGAACGGAGTGGATAACGGGCGCCTGCACTTCAACCAGGTGCGGGTGCCGCGCGAGAACCTGTTGAATCGCTACGGTGACGTCGCCGCGGATGGTAGCTACTCCTCTCCGATAGCGAGCCCTGGTCGGCGCTTTTTCACCATGCTCGGAACGCTCGTGCAGGGGAGGGTCTCCCTCGATGGTGCCGCCGTCGCCGCGGCAAAGATCGCCCTCACTATCGCTGTGACCTACGGTAATCAGCGTCGGCAGTTCAGGGATGCGCACGGTCGCGAGGAGGTCCTCCTGGACTATCAACGGCATCAGCGCCGTCTGCTGCCACGTCTGGCCACCACCTACGCGGCCGGATTTGCGCATGAGCAACTGCTGCACATTTTCGACGGGGTATTTTCGGGCGCGAACGATACCGACGAGTCGCGCCAAGACCTCGAGACGCTCGCAGCCGGCCTCAAGGCGCTCTCAACCTGGCATGCGCTGGACACCCTGCAGGAGGCGCGTGAGGCCTGTGGGGGAGCGGGATTTCTTGCCGAAAATCGGCTGACACAATTGCGTGCCGATCTGGACGTCTATTCGACCTTCGAGGGCGACAATACGGTGCTACTCCAGCTTGTCGCTAAGCGGCTGCTCCACGATGTCGGCCGCCGCTTCACGAGCGCGCAGCCGGGGGAACGTGCCCGATATGTTGCCTCCCAGGTTGCGAAGGTGACTGTCAACAACTCCGGAGTGCGGCGTCTAGCGCAGGTTGTCGTCGATCACGGCTCGACCGCTCGCTCGGTCTGTCAGCTTCGGGAGGAGCAGCACGAGCTGCTGAAGGGCCGTGTCGAGGGCATGATCACCGGGATTGCGTCGCAGCTGCGGTCGGCATCGCTGCTGTCCACCGAGGAGGTCGCGAGTGTATTCGCCGTGCACCAGAATGAGCTGATCGAGGCGGCGCGCGCGCATGCTGAGCTGGTCCAGTGGGAGGCTTTCACCCATGGGCTCACCGCGATCGATGACCCCAACACTCGGACCGTACTCACGTGGCTCCGCGACCTTTTTGGGCTGGGCTTAATCGAGAAGCACCTCGCCTGGTATCTCATGCACGGGCAGCTTTCGTCGCAGCGGGCTCGGGCTGTCACCTCCTCCATCGATCGGTTACTGACGCGGCTGCGTCCTCATGCTGCGGATCTGGTTGCGGCATTTGGCTATGGTCCTGAACACCTCCGCTCCGCCATTGCCAGCGGCGCCGAGCCCCCTTCCCTCTCCCTCTCATCCCCGCGAGATGCCACTTATGAGCACGACACGCCGACGTAATGCCTCATAAGTGGCATCTCGCGCAGAGAGCGGCACTGCACGGGGTCACGTTTTATTTTATTGCTGCGGACTAGACCACCAGTGATCGCAGAGCAGGATGCGCGTAGGGTGTGCGACTGTGAGTCCGCGTTCCACCGATCCTGTGTCCGCCGCCGTCCCTCCATTGGCGGATGATGTGGCCCAGGCGCTTGACGCCTCAACCGTGGCCGAGATCCGAGCGCTCCGCGACGATTTCGCGCGTTTCATGCTGCAATATAAATTCGGTATGGACGAGATTGTCACGAAGGTCTCGATTCTGCAAGAAGAATTCCGCGAGTTGCAGGATTATAATCCGATCGAACATGTGACAAGTCGCCTTAAGTCGGCAGATAGTCTTATCGATAAGATTGAACGCAAGGGTTGCGAGACAACTTTCGAAGGTATTTCGAACGCTATTACCGATATTGCCGGAGTGCGGATCACGTGCAGCTTCGTATCCGATGTTTATCGGGTTTTCGATCTGCTCACCTCACAGTCTGATGTGACCGTGCTCGCGATCAAGGATTACATTGCCGCGCCAAAAGAGAACGGCTACAAGAGTCTGCACGCGATAGTTCAGGTTCCCGTCTTCCTTTCGGAGGGTTCGGTGAATGTGCGCGTCGAAGTGCAGTTCCGTACCATTGCTATGGATTTCTGGGCAAGTCTTGAGCACAAGATTTACTACAAATACGACCGGCAGGTTCCGCAGGAGCTGCTCGACGGTCTGGCGGATGCAGCCAGGACTGCCGCTGCCCTCGATGCCGATATGGAGAGGCTACATCGCCAGGTGCGCGGCGAGCAGGCGCCGCTGCGAGCCGTGGAGGTGTAGGCGCTGGGGTTATTCGAAGGAACGTTCGCTGTGATCGTCGGTGGTGTCGGTCGGACGGATTGCTGCTGCTATCGGGCCGGGTGAAAGGTACGAGGAGTGTGGCGGCATGTTGCGTGACCGTGACTCTCTGCGAATGCTGTCTCCCCACACTAACGACACTGCACTCGGCAGCCAAAGGCCCGACTCCCAAAACCCCGACCTTCGCCCTCCCCTATGGCCCTTCGTTTCGTGAAGAGGCACAGGGGAGGGGCGCGTCAGGCGCACCCGGGCAAGAATCAGATTCTCTGAGCTAAGGGCGGTGCAGCCTGGTGTTTTTGCGCAGAAAAAAAGATGACGATAGACGCCACAACAAATAATGTGCCTATGGTCGCGACGAGGATCTGTTGTTGTTCAATGAATCCGTGCCGGTAATCAGTCCTTGTGTTTGACCTATTACGCTGACGAGGATGAGTGCCATCCCCAGCAGAGCGGTGATAACCTGTGCAGTTTTCATAATGGCCAGCATGTCCAGGCAATCCAGTTGTCATTGATTTGCGCACCGTTGCCGTTGGCGTTGCAGACCTGGAGAGCCCCCGCAACGGCAGTCAGGCGACGACGGTTCCTCTGTCTTCCGCGAAGCGCGCCGTGAACTTTTCACCGACCTCGCTGTGGAGCGCGTTCTGATCGACGCTACGTGTATCGAAAGCAGCTGTGCGCTGGTCAGCTCCCGCGATCAAGGTCGTCACCTGGTCAGCAAGTCTCTGCTGGTCCGGCGAAAGCTGTCGCACGGTCAGC
This sequence comes from Rathayibacter toxicus DSM 7488, assembly GCF_000425325.1. Classification (GTDB taxonomy): domain Bacteria; phylum Actinomycetota; class Actinomycetes; order Actinomycetales; family Microbacteriaceae; genus Rathayibacter; species Rathayibacter toxicus. Next base: position 73,997 of record NZ_AUDF01000010.1, on the reverse strand, counting down.
GTGGCGGTGATCGTCTCTGGCTTTGCCCGTTCGGCCGCGTTCGCTGAAACTCCTCCAGCGGCCGACGGCACGAGCGCGACAGCCACGGTGGTTGCGCCCCCAACCTACGGTTCTTGTCATCGGTAGTCCTTTCGTCACTCGTGATACCTAGCGGGTCATCTTCATGTGCAATTGGCGGTATGTCTCCCCCTTGACGATGCACGGGAACAACATATAAAGGTGGGAAGGAGCCTGGGCGGCTACCAGGCGACGTTTCGTGCCGAACGCGGTGCGGCACGGCGCGAGTTGCGGCGTCCAGCCGTGGGGCGAACAGCCAGGCTGGCAACCGCGCGGACGTGAAGCGACGTGCGGCGACGGGTTCGATTTTCCGGCGCTGGGAGCAGGAGGCCGCGGGAACGGAAGAATGGCCTACGCCCAGCAGAATGGGGCGAGGCATCAGGCCGAAAAAGGGTGATCGACCGCAACGGGGACCGGTAACTGTGACGGGCGTCGATCGCGTGACCTCACGATTTTCAGTATTCTCGGCCCGGTAACGGCCCGCGCAAGCACTCGCGCCCTACGGCTTCTCCAGATGATCAACGGCAACGATGACGTCGCGTTGACCCAGTTCGCTGCAACCGGCGAAATCCACGCGGCGAGATCCATAGCGGACCGGAGATCTTCGCCGAGAATTCTGGAATGTATCGGCTCGTGATGGGCTGCGCGATTCCGGATGAAGGTGAGCCGCTGCATCCGAAATGCAACGTCCTCTTGCCGGGTTCGGAAATCGGGATTACCGGCAGGGAACGCGCGATGAGTGGCGGGAACCCAGAGCGTGGTCAGATATCGAGACTCGACGAGATAGCGCCAGAATCCGAGCGACAGCTCTGCGACGACACGACCATGAACCTTAGGTCGTCGACGTCGTCGGGTGGCGCGATCACGCGCCTTCTGGATGTCCGCCGCTCCTTGTTGAGCGAGGGGTACGACATCGAGCCAGGACGCACCAGCACGGCGCTGATGCGCCCAGTCCCGAAGCTCGCGATCGAGCGCGTTGCGCGCAAGCACCTCGACCATCGAGGTGAGCTCCATAATGCTCGCGGCGGCGCGCATGTTCCACTCGTAAAGAGCGAACGCGTTGGAGACGTCACCATCACTCGCATCTAAATATGAGCCGAGGCGTTCCGCTGCGACGAGTGGGAGTAATGTGACGTACACGTCGGGCTGGAAGAAGTCGGACGTGGTTGGGCTTCAGCCTCCGTGACGTAAACTTTCGTATTGAAGACCCCGGAACGATCACTGGCCCAACCAAATCGTCGGGGTTTCGTCTTTCCCTGAGACGACGAGGCCCCGACCCTACGGGCGCTTCTCGTTGATCGAGACGCTGTTCCCGGCCCGGACACACTCGTAGGCCAGGCCGTCAGGCAAGAAAAAGGCCCCATCCCAGTAGAAGCCTGAGAAAGGGACCGGTGGCTCCGACGGGCGTCGATCCCGTGACCTCACGATTTTCAGTCGTGCGCTCTACCAACTGAGCTACAGAGCCGTGCGACCAGACGTCGCGGGAGGCGCGCGAGGCTCCTCCTGAAAAAGGCCCCTCCTTGCGGAAGGGCCCCGTGCGACCCTGACGGGACTTGAACCCGCGACCTCCGCCGTGACAGGGCGGCACGCTAACCAACTGCGCTACAGGGCCTCATTGCGAAGGCAAGCTTACTGCCTTCGAGGCTATTCAATTGTCACGCTTCGCACCGTGTTGACGGAAACGTCATCGTGTTCGTGCCTGTCGGGCAATAAACCCAACCGGACGTGACCCCAACGGGATTCGAACCCGTGCTACCGCCGTGAAAGGGCGGCGTCCTAGGCCACTAAACGATGGGGCCGGAAGCTCATGTCGGCAACCCTGCGGTCGAGCCGTGATGACTACCGACACGAAAGCATAGGGGACATGACCGCCAATATGCAAAAGTCACTGTGTGGTCGGCCCGGTTTACGCTGTCGGGTGCTCCTTTGTCTAGATGATCAGGGAGGCCTTGGGTAGAGTTGCGCGGACTGATCCCTGTCTTCGGTATCGAATGCCCTTTTGTTCGGGCGAGGGCTCCATCCATCACTTCGAGGTTTCATGTTGGACATCCCCCAACGTCCGGGTTTTACTCGGTTTTTCGGCGTGCCGCGGCGCAGACGACTCCGTGGCACGGTCGTGGGTTCGGTGATGCTCGCGCTCATTGTCGGCGTGGCGGTCGCCAGCCCTGCTCGAGCGGCGGATTACCCGACCTGGGAGGACGTGCAGGCTGCTAAGGGCAATACTGCCGCTGTTACTGCGCAGGTTGAGAAGATCACTGCCCTTATCGGTGATCTACAAAAGCAGGTTGCCGCAGCGCAGCAGCTCGCCCAGCAGAGGGGAGCTGAGCACTTCGCTGCTCAGCAGGCTTTCGACCTCGCCTCCGACCGTGCCGCTGATCTCGACTCGAAGGCTCGTGCCGGCGCGGCGGCGGCCGAGGCCGCCTCGCAGCAAGCGGGGCTCCTCGCGGCGCAGCTCTACCGCAGTACTGGCACCGATATTTCCCTCACTATCTTCCTCGAGGGGCAGAATGACGGTTCTGATCAACTGCTCTCGCGGATCGGTAGCATGACCAAGCTCGTCGAGCGTTCGAACGCGATTTATGAGCAGGCCACCGCGGCCCGCAACACGGCGAGTTCTCTTGCGGACCAGGCGGAGATCGCGCGGGCCGAGCGCGAACGCCGTCGTATTGATGCGGAGGCGAAGCTCGCTGAGGCCACCGCCGCTCAGGAAGCGTCGGAGTCGGCGCTCGCTCATCAGAGGCAGCAGGGCATCGTGCTCGAGCAGCAGCTCGCGGCACTTCGTGACACCGAATCGAAAACGGTTGCCAACTATCAGGCCGGTGTCGCCGCTCGCGAAGCGGAACGTCAACGCAAGCTTGCGGAGGAGGCTTCTGCCCGTGCGGGTGGTGGTGGGTCAACCGCGTTGAGCGGCTCTGGTTGGGCGCGTCCCGCCGCCGGGGTTATTACCGGAACTTTTGGTGCACGCGACAGCATCGCCACCATAGGTGGAACGACCAATTCCTTCCACCGCGGCACCGATATTGCCGGTGGCTGCGGCACCCCGATTTTCGCCGCATACAGCGGAACTGTGCAGTATGCGGGACCAAACGGTACCTATGGCAATTTTATTCTGATTGATCACGGGCAGGGCATCAGCACCGGATACGCCCATATCGTTAATGGCGGTATTTATGTGCGGGTCGGTCAGCACGTTGACGCAGGCGAGCACATCGCAGATGCCGGCGACACTGGCGCCTCCACGGCATGCCACCTGCACTTTGAAACCCGTGTCAACGGTTCTGCCGTTAACGCTCAACCCTTTATGGCTGCGCGAGGAGTCACCCTTGGCTGATCACCACAAGACCGCAGAGAGTTTCACGCCGGCGCCGCGCGAGCGCGCCTGGAATGGTCGTCTCCCGCTCGCGATTACGGCAGCCTTCACGGTGACGGCAGTGACGGCTTCTCTCGGTATCGCTCCCGCCTCGGCTGATGACCCGCACTATCCCTCGTGGGACGACGTCCAGAACGCCAAGGCCGACGAAGCAACCAAGCGGGCCGAAATCGATTCGATTACCGGGCTTATCGCCCGCCTACAAACGACCGTTGACACTGCTGCGGTGACGGCGATGCAGAAGGCTGAGGCTTGGCGTCAGGCGAAAGAGGCACTCGACGAGGCTGCGCAGAAAGTCGCCGATCTTAAAGAAAAGACGAATGCCGCCTCCGCCAAGGCACAGACGTCGAAGATGCGCGCTGGCCTGCTCGCGGCGCATCTTTCTCGTGCTGCCGGCAGTGACCTGTCGACGAGTCTTGTGGCAAAGGGGGAGAACGCGGGCGACCTGCTTTATCAACTCAGCGCAATGTCGCAGCTCTCTGAGCAATCGCAGCGCATTTATGCTGACGCTCTGGCCGACAAGCAGAATGCTGAGTCGCTCGCGTCACAGGCTGACGTGGCGGTCACCGAGCACCAGAAGCTGTCGGACGCTGCCGACCAGGCGCGGGCGATCGCCGATGCCGCGTCTGCCTCCGCTCAGTCGGCACTCGCTGAGCAGGAGACAAAATCGAACCAGCTCATCGCCCAACTCGCGATGCTCAAGGACTCTACGGTCGAGATCGAGACCGCTTATCTTCAGGGCGAGCAGCAGCGTAAGGAGGCTGAAGCGGCTGCGGCCGCGGCCGCCGAGCGCGCTCAGGCGGAGGCGGCAGCCCAGGCACGCGCCCATGCCGAGGCGGCGGCACAGGAGGCGGCGGCACAGGAGGCGGCGCGGGAAGCCGCGTCGCGCGCAGCCCAGCCGGCCCCCGCGCCGCAGCCGGCTGCTCCACGAACGGCTCCCGCTGCTCCGCGGACGGCTCCGGCTCCGCAGACGGCTCCGGCTCCGGCTCCGCAGCCTGCCCCGCAGCCGCAGCCCGCCCCGCAGCCGCAGCAGAACGCAGTAGAGACCGCCATTTCCTTTGCGACGGCCCAGCTCGGCAAAAGATACGACCTGGGTGGTATGGGCCCAGATCTTTGGGATTGCTCGGGCCTGACCAAGGCGGCCTACGCCTCCGCCGGCATTTATGTCGGAACGCATTCGGCGACGAACCAGTACAACAGGATGGCTGCCGAGGGCAAGCTTGTGCCCTACAGTCAACGTCAGCGCGGTGACCTGATTTTCTGGGGCGGAGGCGGCGACTACTGGCATGTCGCTATTTACCTCGGCAACGGCAAAATTCTCGAGGCCGCCGACTACGGCAAGCCTGTGCGGGTATGGAGCACGTGGGGGACGCCGGTCGGCATGGTTGGCCGCCCCAGTGCATAATTCGCTTTAACAACGGAACCGCTCCCGCCGACGCAGGCAAACACTGACCTTGCCTCGGTGGTAGCGGTCCCTCCTGTAATTATTGGGACGGTTAGTGGCCTTCTTCGGCCAATCTCTTGATGCCGTCCTGCACGATACCTTCGGCCTCGGCAGCGTCACCCCACGCCTCCACTGTGACCCATTTATTGGGCTCGAGATCTTTGTAATGCTCGAAAAAGTGCTTGATTTCGTGGGTAGTGTGCTCGGGGACGTCGGTGATGTCCTGAATGTGCTGCCAGCGTGGGTCCTTTGCCGGAACCACGATCACTTTGGCGTCGGAACCAGCCTCGTCGCTCATGTTGAGCACACCGACTGGACGCACGGAGACTCCCACGCCCGGAAAAACCGGGTACTCGAGCAGCACTAGCGCGTCGACGGGGTCTCCATCGAGACCGAGCGTGTTCTCGAAATAGCCGTAATCCGTCGGATAGACGAAAGAGGTGAAAAGTACACGGTCGAGATAAACCCGACCGGTTTTATGGTCGACTTCGTATTTGTTGCGGCTGCCTTGGGGAATCTCGACGACAACATCGTATGCGGCCATATTCGCTCCTTGAGTCGGTGGTGCCGCGATGAGCGGCGCATCGGCGGTGAGGATCCGTTGGGACGTGCTCGTGCACATGCTCACTCTCGCGGGCCGGATCGCTGGCCTAACGTTACTTGATGTGCCTCATCGCCCCCGTCTGACTCCCGCTATTGCCGATATCAGGCGTGCGGTTCGGGTCAGCCTTTACCCTCTTGATCCCAAGGCTGTGGTGCTGGTCGCTCTGAGCGGAGGGGCGGACTCGCTAGCCCTCGCCGCCGCTGTCGCGTGGGAGGCGCGTCGCTGTGGCCGACGTGCGGGAGCCATTGTCGTTAACCATGGGCTACAGGAAACGTCCGACGATGTTGCGCGTCGAGCCGGTGAACAAGCGCGCGCTTTAGGTCTCGACCCGGTGCTGGTCAAGACGGTTGTGGTGCCTTCTGCGGGAGAGGGCGGTCTGGAGGCGGCGGCTCGCACTGCGCGTTACCGCGCTTTTGACGACGCGCTCGCGGAAACGGGAGCGGTCGCGATCCTCCTTGCACACACTCTTGACGACCAGGCGGAGACGGTGTTGCTCGGTCTGGCGCGCGGTTCGGGGGCAACGAGTCTGCATGGGATGGCGGCGGTGAAGGGGCCGCTGCTGCGCCCCCTCCTCGAGATTCGCCGGGCAACGACGCGCGGTGCCTGTATCGATGCCGGGCTGGTGGCTTGGGATGATCCGCACAATGATGATCCGCGTTTTGCCCGTGTCCGGGTGCGCTCGCGTGTGTTGCCCATGCTGGAGAACGAGTTGGGACCTGGCATTGCGCAGGCGCTTGCCCGCACAGCTGAGCAGTTGCGTGAGGATAGTGAAGCCCTTGACGCGTTCGCGCTCGACTGGGCACTCGAGCGTGTCGGCCAGAACGACGAGGGCCACGTGACAGTTGACGTGCGGGGGCTCGCGGCGGATCCTCCCGCGCTGCGGCAGCGCATTATCCGCCTGTTGGTCTCCAACGAATTCGGGGTTTCGCTTTCTCGTGCCCAGACTCTTGCTGTGGCTGCTCTGGTCACGAGCTGGCACGGTCAAAAGGGGGTCGACCTGCCCGGCGTTGTCGTTACCCGCTCCGGCTCCTCCCTCGTCTTCGCCCCTTCCGCGAGATGCCAGTTATGACGTGATCTCGCGGCGTGTCGCCCTCATAAGTGGCATCTCGCGGGGAGAGTGGGCGGGTGGAAGTAGCTGACGTTGCGGACGACATCACGGAAGTTCTTTATACGCAAGCCCAGATTCACGCGCGGATCCGCGCGTTGGCCCGGGCCATCGAGCGGGATTATGAGGGTGAGAATCTGCTCATCGTCGGAGTTCTTCGCGGCGCGGTAATGGTTATGGCTGATCTCGCGCGTGAGCTCAAAATCGATGTGGTGATGGACTGGATGGCCGTTTCCTCTTATGGTCGCAGCACGAAGTCGTCAGGTGTGGTCCGCATTCTCAAGGACCTCGATACCGACGTGACTGACCGCAAGGTCTTGATTGTGGAGGACATCATCGATTCGGGTCTCACCCTCTCGTGGCTACAGGGTAATCTGCGTAGCCGTGGGGCCAAGTCCGTCGAGATCTGTGCCCTGTTCCGTAAGCCCCGCGCGGCAAAGATAGACGTTGACGTTGCCTACGTGGGTTTCGATATTCCCAACGATTTTGTGATTGGCTACGGGCTCGACTATGCCGAGCGCTACCGCAATCTCCGCGATGTGGCAGTCCTTGCTCCACACGTTTACGAGTAAAAACACGAACGCCAGAATTTGCCGACGGAATAGTACAAGTTGCAAACCAGGCGATGATCTTCTCGTCGGGATCGAGAAACTCATCTGTTGCCATGCCGAATGTCAGCGCGAGTTGGACCGATCCGTAGAGAGCGGCCTTCACATCGGGCGAGAACGCCTTTGCGTTAGTCACCAGCGCGACCAGGGAGACTCCTGGGCCGCTGACAACGCGAAAATTGGCGCCCGCGCTGCGGCACCATCGGTTAGGTGCAACGGGCGCCCTGTGCACCGCAGACTGTGGGGGTGAACACCCCCACCAAGAAGCGCACCTTCGCCGTTGTTGTCAATCCGAGCAAGTTCGACGATCTTTTGACGGCTCAGGACCTCGTTGGCAGGGTTGCGCGCCGGTTGGGCTGGGACGAGCCGACCTGGTTCGCGACCAGTGCGGATGACTCCGGCGCTGCGGCTGCTCGAGCTGCGCTTCGAGCGAGTCCCGACCTGGTCTGTGCAATGGGAGGCGACGGCACTGTGCGCGCGGTCGCGTCCGTACTGCGCGGCACCTCCATTCCCTACGGTGTGTTGCCCAGCGGAACCGGCAATCTCTTGGCGCGCAATCTGGGCCTCCCTTTGGGATCGCTTGCGGATGCTGTCGAGATCGCGCTGCTCGGGCAGGTGAGGGCGATCGATGTGGGGACGGCAACTTTTGATGATGGCCAGGAGCGCGTTTTCATGGTGATGGGCGGGGTCGGCCTTGACGCGGAGATTATGGATAAGACCGATGACGAGCTGAAAAAACGGGTCGGCTGGGGCGCCTATATTGCGGCGGGTGCGCCGGCGATGTTCAAGACGGGTTTCGAAGCGACATTGACCGTTGATGCGGTCGCGGAACCAGCGACCCGCTGCTTGATGCTGCTGGCCTGTAATTGCAGCTCCGTCATCGCCAATATTCCCCTGGCGACGGGGGCGGTGCTCGATGATGGCGATCTCGAATTGGTGATGCTGCGGCGCCGTTTCGGCCTGGCACTCGATGTCGCTACCGGTAATCGAAACAGGCTGGCTTCCCTCCGCCAATGGCCAGGGCGGCATTTTGCCTTCACCCTCGATCAGGCTGTGCTGGCTGAACTCGATGGCGATCTGGTTGGCCGAACGACTTCTGGGCAGTTCGGTGTGGATCCGGGCGCGCTGCTGGTGCGCCTGCCTGTACCGACGCCACGCAGCTCGGGACTTACGCCGCACGATGACGCGGGAGACGGCGGGAGTGCCGCGATCCTGGGGTGAGCCAGCCGACCTTTCCTTGCATTCCTTTCTTTACAGATGTAAGTTATTGACGTTCGTAAGAAAGTACCGAGTGCGCCGAGGGAGAGACGACATGACGGATCCGCGGCTCACCCGCTCCCGCGAACTGCTTCTGGCGGCGATGACGGACGCGCTTGATCGTGAGGGTGATAATCAGCCGTCCATCACCGAACTCTGCGCCGCGGCAGGGGTCAGTCGCCCTACGTTTTACCAGCACTTTGGTGACGTGCCCTCGCTCATCGAGGCTGCCTCCGTCGCGAGGATGCACGCGCTTTTCGCCGCTGTCACCTCCGGCGTCTCGCCCAAGAGTTGGGAGGGTGTCGTCCCCCACATCGTTCACGGGCTACTCGAGGGCCTGCTTGTGCACAACGACTTCTACTGCCGCGTGTTGAACGGTGGCACGGCCCGCGCCGTGCAGGAGTCGGTCGTCGCGTTCCTCGCTCAGCGTCTGCTGACCTTCTCGCCGCTCGCTGAATACTCAGGAGATGACGCGAGCGTCGAGCGTTTCGCGACCTTCCTCGCGGCTGGCACCACCTGGCTCGTTGTCGGCTGGTTACTCGACGGCTCCGCGCGACGGCCCGTCGCTGAAGCCTCCGCCGATATTGCCGAACTTCTCGTTACCGCAGTCGCCTCGTCGCCGCGTGCTGCACCACCGTCTCCTGAGTGACCCTGCGCAATTCCGGCCGTTATTCCCTGTTTCTCGACGTAAGTGAAAAACCATGACTATCTCCTCTCTGGGCCGTTCTTTGCGCTCCGTCCTGAGCCGAAAGAATCCGCGTGTCGTTGTCTTCGTCGCGATTGCGATGATCCCGCTGATCTACGCCGGACTGTTGACCGCGGCGAACTTCGATCCGACGCACCATCTCAATTCGGTGCCCGCAATGGTCGTGAACGAAGACACCGGCGCGAAGGCAGCCGACGGTTCCGCCCTCGCGCTGGGCAACGACCTCGCCGAGAAGCTGACGTCGAGCACCTCAGACTCGAATTTCGCCTGGTCTGCCGCCGACGCTGACACTGCGGCGCGCGACCTTGCCTCCGGTGCGGTGTATGTCGTGTTGACTATTCCGGCGGGATTCTCCTCCAACGTCGCCTCGATCGGCGGCAACGATTCAGCCGCCGCAACTGCCGCCACGCTCACCGTCCAGACGAATGACGGCGCCAACCTCATCATCGGTAATGTTGCCTCGACGCTCGGCAGCACGGTGACGCAGACGCTCGAGAAGCAGGTCGGCGAGAAATATCTACAGAACGTCTACCTCGGCTTCACGAACCTGCACACGAGTGTCCAGCATGCGGCCGACGGAGCAACACAGCTTGCCGACGGCGCAGCCCGAGCAGCTGATGGGTCGTCCGAACTCGTGGTCGGACTCTCGCAGTTGCGCACCGGTACCGCACAGCTCGCGGCCGGCGCGGCGAACCTGCGCACGGGCGCTGTCTCGGCGGCGTCCGGTGCTGCCGCACTCTCGTCAGGTCTGCAACAGCTCGCCCAGAGCACCGGGCAACTGCCCGCGCAGACCAGCGCTCTGAACGACGGTGCGAAGGCGGTCGCCGCCGGGGCGCACCAGGTCAACGGAGGAGCTGCCGCGCTAGCATCGGGCGCCAACGATCTCGCGGTCGGAACCATCGGCCTCCGTTCGGGCGCGGCACAGGCGGAGGCTGGCGCGCAGGCTCTCGCCACCGGCGCCGGGGGAGTGGCCCAGGGTTCGGCCACCGCGCGCGACAGCGCTGCTCGCCTTGCCCAGGGCGCCACTACTCTTGCCTCCGCGACCGCGCCTCTTGCCTCCGGTGCGGAGTCTCTCGACGACGGGTTGGCGGCTCTGCTGGCCCGCTACTCGTCGCTCTCGGACGCCGAGCGCCTCGCTCGGCTCACCGCGCTTAAGGGTGCTGCTGGCGCAGTGGCCACCGGAGCGAAGGAAGCGGACGCCGGCGGGCACAAGCTGGCCGTCGGCTCAGCAGCTCTCGTCGGTAACGACCACGGCGGACTGACGGCGCTCGCCGCGGGAGCAGCAACGCTCTCCGGGGGAGCCTCGGGCCTCGCGACCGGCGCGCACGCGCTCGCAGAGGGCGCTGCCTCCCTCGATGCAGGAGCGCAGACTCTGAAAACTGGCGCGCAGGCTTTGACCTCAGGCACCACGTCTCTCGATACCGGAGCAACGCAGTTGGCCGGTGGAGTCGGTACTTTCGCCGACCGGGTCGGCCCGCTTACTGACGGGATCGCTCACGCTGCCTCCGGAGCTGTCTCTCTCGCCTCGGGGACCACCACGCTCGCGAGCGGCGCCGACGCTCTCGCTGGCGCCTCCGCGTCGGCCGCCCGGGGCTCAGCCGACGCGATGTCCGGTTCGCGCAATCTTGAGAATGGAATCAATTCGCTCAAGGCTGGTTCGGAAACGCTGGGTGGCGGGTTAGCCGAGGGGGCCGCGAAGGTGCCCTCGTACACGAACGACCAGGCGGCGGCTTTAAGCGCGGTTGCGGCAGCACCGGTGGGGATGGACGCTGATCGTGCCAACCAGGTGCCCGCATACGGTTACGGACTAGCACCGTACTTTCTGGCGCTCGCGCTGTGGGTGGGGGCGCTGGCCTTCTATCTGATGGCTGCGCCACTGCGTTCACGCCTCCTTGCTTCTCGTCGACCTGCCTGGCTGATCGCGTTGCGAAGCTATATACCCGGAGCGCTGATGGCTGTGGCGCAAGGAGTTCTGGCCGCTCTGACGATCCGCTTTGTCGTGGGTATTGAGGCGGCGAACCTCCCCGGGCTGATCGGAATTGCCGTGCTGACGAGTCTGACTTTCGTGGCGATTAACCAGGCGTTGATCGCGTTGCTTGATGCCCCGGGGCGTTTTCTGGCGCTGTTGATGATCGTGCTGCAGCTTTCCGCGGCGGGAGGGACCTATCCGGTCGAGACCGCGCCCGTCTTCTTCCAGGCGGTCCACGGAGTGTTGCCGCTGACAGGGGCAGTGACGGCGTTCCGTTCGCTGATCGCCGGTGGCGGTCTTGGTGTTGCGCACGCCGTGATCGTGCTCGCCCTCTGGCTCGTCGGGGCGTTGGCCGTCACGGTACTGGCTGCTGCTCGTCGTCGTGGTGTGCAGCCGACTTTTCGTAACCCAGAGCCGCCGCTTGGGGAGTTGGCGTGACGGTTGACGTGTCCCTCCGAAGCGTTATGACTTCGGTGTTTGCGTGCGGCGAGGCACGGTGGCGAGTCTGGCTGCGTGCTCGGACGTGCCGAGCCCCCATCGTCACTGGTAGGTGTGCAGTCTCCGCCTAGGGCGAACGCGTGGCTGGCGCTCAGAGTACGGGCGGTAACGTGACACACATATTTTCTCGTCAGAAAGGTGCCGGGTGTCGCACCCGCAACATTCATGAACGTCAAGCGCATCTTCCGGGGTCCCCTCCTCTACGTCGTCCTGGCGATCGTCGCGGTGTGGATCGGCTCCTCGGTAATTACCATGTCCGGTTTCCGTCAGATCAGCACCGAGCACGGCTTCGAACTCCTCAAGGATGGCAAGGTCGACTCGGCGAAGGTCGTTGACGGTGAGCAGCGTGTTGACCTCACGCTCGCGCAGGACGATGGCGATAACGGTAAGCAGGTGCAGTTTTACTACGTCGGGCCTCGCGGGACCGAGGTGGTCAACGCGGTGACCGCTGCCAAGCTCAGCAAGGGATACACCGACGAGGTTCCGCAGGCTAACTGGTTTTTATCGGCGCTCGGTTTCCTCCTCCCTATTCTTTTGATCGGCGCGTTCTTCTGGCTGATGCTTTCGGGGATGCAGGGCGGCGGCAATCGTGTCATGCAGTTTGGCAAATCGAAGGCCAAGCTTGTGTCGAAGGAGTCTCCAAAAGTCACTTTCTCCGACGTTGCCGGTGCCGATGAAGCCATCGAGGAACTGCACGAGATCAAGGAGTTTCTGCAAGAGCCCGCGAAGTTTCAAGCCGTTGGGGCGCGCATTCCCAAGGGGGTGCTGCTCTATGGCCCTCCCGGCACTGGTAAGACCCTCCTTGCTCGCGCCGTCGCGGGGGAGGCAGGCGTTCCCTTTTACTCCATCTCGGGTTCTGACTTTGTCGAAATGTTTGTTGGAGTCGGCGCGAGCCGCGTTCGGGATCTTTTTCAGCAGGCCAAAGAGAACTCTCCCGCCATCATCTTCGTTGATGAGATTGACGCCGTTGGTCGTCACCGCGGCGCAGGTATGGGAGGTGGGCACGATGAGCGCGAGCAGACTCTCAATCAACTCTTGGTCGAGATGGACGGCTTTGATGTCAAAACGAATGTCATTATGATCGCGGCGACAAACCGCCCCGACATTCTCGATCCTGCGCTGCTGCGCCCCGGCCGGTTCGACCGTCAAATCGGTGTTGATGCCCCCGACCTGAACGGCCGCAAGAAGATTCTCGAGGTTCATGGTCGAGGCAAGCCGCTCGCAGAAGGTGTCGCTCTCGAAGTCGTCGCCCGGAAGACTCCGGGATTTACCGGCGCCGATTTGGCCAACGTGCTCAATGAAGCGGCGCTGCTCACCGCTCGTTCCAACGCGCAATTGATCGATAATCGTGCTCTCGATGAGGCCATCGATCGTGTCATTGCCGGTCCGCAGCGTCGTACCCGGGTGATGCGCGACAAGGAGAAGCTCATCACCGCCTACCACGAGGGTGGCCACGCTCTGGCCGCAGCAGCGATGCGGTACACCGACCCCGTCACGAAGGTGACCATCCTCCCTCGCGGTCGCGCTCTCGGCTACACGATGGTGCTCCCCCTCGAGGACAAGTACTCAACCACCCGTAACGAGCTGCTCGATCAGCTGGCCTACGCTATGGGCGGTCGAGTGGCGGAGGAAATCGTCTTCCACGACCCCACCACCGGCGCGTCGAACGATATCGAGAAGGCGACTGCTATCGCCCGCAAAATGGTGACCGAATACGGTATGTCGGCCACTGTGGGCGCCGTGAAGCTCGGACAGTCCTCCGGTGAAATGTTTCTCGGCCGTGATGTGGGTCATCAGCGTGACTACTCCGAGCAGATCGCAGAGAAAGTCGACGCGGAAACTCGCCAGCTTATCGAACACGCTCACGACGAGGCGTGGCAGGTGATTAACGCAAACCGCGACATTCTTGACCGTCTGGCCGCGGCGCTCCTCGAGAAGGAAACCCTGGATCACGATCAGCTGGCTGAAATTTTCAAGGATGTGCGCAAGATTGACGAGCGCCCGCAGTGGCTCTCCAGCGACACGCGTCCCCTGTCTGATCTGCCTCCTATTGCGGTGCCGATCGCGAAGGCTCCCATTGACGCGGGCGTGACTGACGGGGGCGTTCTTTCCTCCGACGCGGACCAGGCAACCGCTCAGCGTCCCCCGCTGACTAACCCGCGACCCGCGACGGCGTAGCCCGGCCGTGCCTGTCGATAAGGCGCGTATCGAGGCAGCTGTCGCCGAAATCCTCGCGGCGATCGGGGAGGATCCGACTCGCGCGGGAATTGCGTTGACCCCGCGTCGTTTCGCCGAGGCGTACGAGGAGTTTTTCGCCGAGGTCGATTGTGATCCTTATGACGCGCTGGATGAGACCTTCGCGGTCAGCGACAGCGGCGAGGAGGCGTTGCTTGAGCAGACCGTGATAGTGCGCCATCTTGCCTTCCGTTCGGTCTGCGAACACCACCTCTTGCCTTTCGCCGGTGTCGCCCATCTCGCCTACAGTCCGCGTGAGCGGGTCGTCGGCCTGGGCAGGCTATCGCGCGTGGTAGCGGCAGTCGCCTCGCGCCTTCAGCTTCAAGAGCGGATGACCGAGCAGGTTGTTGACGTCCTCGACCGCGGGCTCTCACCCCGTGGGGCGCTCGTGGTGCTCGATGCCGAGCACGGTTGCGTTCGGATGCGTGGTCCGCGTGAGACGAGCAGCTCGACCATCACGATCGCCGCCCGTGGCTGTCTTGCTGAACCCGCTGCCCGCGCTGAGATCATCGCTCTGCTCGGCGCTGCACGGAGGGAGTGATGTGCTTCCCTCTCGTGCTGAACTGACTCCGAGTGGCCGTGCCGCTCTTCTTGGCATCCTCAATGTGACCCCCGATTCCTTCAGTGACGGCGGTCGTTGGTTGTCGGTTGATGAGGCGATACAGCACGGGATCGCGATGACCAGCCCGAACGGCGACGGTCCCGCCTCTTTCGGTGCCGATCTGATCGATGTGGGTGGTGAATCCACGCGGCCGGGTGCGGCGCGCGTCGACCCTACTGTTGAGCAGGGAAGGGTGCTGCCGGTGATCCGCTCCCTCGCTGCCGAGGGCGTGCGCGTGAGCATCGACACGATGAGCGCGGCCACTGCCGCGGCGGCTCTTGACGCCGGCGCGGTGGTCGTTAACGATGTTTCTGGTGGTCTCGCTGACCCGGCGATGCTGCCGGTGGTCGCCGAGCGCGAGGCCGTCTACGTCGCGATGCACTGGCGCGGGCACAGCGAGGCCATGGCGTCGTTTGCCCACTATGACGATGCGGTGGTGGAGGTGTGCTCCGAACTGGAGCGACGCGTTGATGCTGCGCGGGCGGCAGGAATCCGCGATGACCGCCTCCTGCTTGACCCGGGGCTCGGCTTTGCTAAAAACGCCCGTCACGACTGGTCCCTGCTTGCCCGGCTCGACGCTATCGTTGCACTCGGCTTTCCGGTGCTGGTGGGGCACTCGCGCAAGCGATTCTTGGCTCCGTTCGCGCCGGAGGGTGCCTCCGCTCTCGAGCGTGACGAGGCCTCCGCGATGCTGAGCCTCACCGCCGCTCTGGGTGGTGCCTGGGGAGTCCGTGTGCACGATGTTCGCTCGAGTGCCACAGCTCTCGCTCTCGCCGCCCGTCTGCACCAGGAGCGCCCATGACTCGTCGCCCCGTCTCCGTTACGTCTGCCGCTGTGGCTCTGCGCGACAGCCTCACCCTGACGGGTCTGCGTGTACGCGCCCACCATGGCGTCTTTGACTTCGAACGCGAAAACGGGCAGGACTTTGTGATCGACGCCACCGTGTGGCTCGACACCACCACTGCGGCGGAGGGCGACACCCTCGCTGAGACAGTGCATTACGGCGAACTTGCCGTCGCTCTTGCCGATGCGGTCGCCCGCGATCCGGTTGATTTAATCGAGACCCTCGCCGAACGCCTCGCCGCGGTAGCGCTCGGTTTCGCCGCCGTAGAGGTTGTTCGGATCACCGTGCACAAACCTGACGCTCCGATTCCACTGCCATGTGCCGATGTCGCTGTGCAGATCACGAGGACTCGACCGTGAAGCCGCGACCCGAACGCCTCCACCCGGCACGGCACATGGTGCTTGCGCTGGGCAGCAACCTCGGCGACCGGCTCGCGCAGCTCGAGGAGGCGGTGCGTGCGCTGGCGAGTACACCCGGCCTCCGGCTGGAGGCGGTCTCCAAGCTCATCGAGTCCCCAGCCTGGACGCCGGAAGGCGTTGACGAGGACGCGCCTGCCTATCTCAACGTGGTCGTCACCGGCTCTACCTCCCTCGAACCAGAGGAACTGCTTGCCGTTACCTCCGCAATTGAATTCGCCGGCGGGCGCCGCCGCGGCGAGGGCGAGCAGCGTTGGGGCGCCCGCACGCTCGACATCGATGTGATCGTGATCGGAGGCGTGCGGCGCGACGATCCGCGGCTCACCCTCCCGCATCCCCGTGCCGCCGAGCGCGCTTTTGTACTCGACCCTTGGCTGGACATTGAGCCTGCCGCAGTTCTCCCCGGCGTAGGCCCTGTCGCTGGGCTGCGTGCTCGCGCAATGGATCCGGTCACGGACCGGCCCGAGGCGATAGCGTGGCAGAACGCCCCGACCACAAACTTGCCGACGCGTGTCGCCCCTGACCGCACCGACTCCGAGAGCAGCATTCCGTGAAGCGCACCCGCATCAGCACCCTGCTGGGCCTGGGCCTTGCCGGAGCCGTGGTCGGATTCTTACTCGACCTGGCCATCGCGGCGGCCGGCCTGCCTGTCCTCGCGCCGCCGCTGACGGTGCCATTGACCCTGCTGGTCATTGCAGGGCTCGTGTTGGGTGTCGCGATCTCGATCCATCGGGCCGTCTCCGGCGCTGTCAGGCGGCCGGTCAACCCGTTTCGGGCGATGCGGGTGGTCGTGTTGGCGAAAGCCTCCAGCCACGTTGGTGCCCTGCTCGGGGGTGTATCGCTGGGTGTTCTGATTTACCTGCTGACGCGGGCTATCCCTTCGTGGGGTTCCGTATGGCAGGACAGTGCCACCGTTGTGGGTGCGGTTGTCCTCCTTGTGGCAGGCCTGGTCGCCGAGTATCTCTGTACCATCCCTCCGAGCGATGACGAGGAGCTCACCTTCGGCGAAGCGAACAGCGCGTGATGGTGATGGTCGGGCGGGGAGGGAGGACATCAGCATGACGGAGGAGCCGCAGGCGCGTCCCGCGCCTCCCGTCTCGGGCCGTCGACTTGAGATGGCGGGGGAATGGCGCCGAGTCTCCCCCCGATACGTTGCTGTCGAGATCGGCTCTGCGATGGTGTCAAGTGTCGTGTTAATCGCGGTGCCTGGTGTGCTGTGGCTGATCGGACTGCGCTGGTCGTGGGTCGTGCTGCTGGTTGCCTGTGTGCTCGCAGTGACCCTGCTCATTGTGGCGCCACGCCGCGCCCGCGCTTACGGTTATCTGTTGCGCCAGGACGATCTGCTTTTTCGCCGGGGAATTCTGTTCCAGCGATATGTTTCGGTGCCGTACGGGCGGATGCAGCTCATCGACGTCACCCGAGGACCACTTGCTCGAGCGCTCGGGCTCGCTGATCTGCGTTTCGTCACGGCCGCCGCCGCGACCGGCGTCAGCATCCCCGGTCTTGCCGACGCTGAAGCGGAGGCATTACGCGATCGTCTGGTCGAGCTCGCGGAGTCGCGTCGGGCGGGGCTATGAACATCCCGCCCGCTCCGGAAACTGACCTTGCCGATGGGCAGTGGCATCGCCTTCACCCCGCTACCCCTGTGCTCAAGGGCGGAATTGGGGTGGTGGTTGTGCTCGGGGTGATCGTGGCGAACCTTCGTGAGCGGCTGCTGGAGTTTTTCCTCCCCGGTCCGGAGGGTCTTGAGAGCGGTGATCCTCTCACTGAGCTGCTGC
Source organism: Rathayibacter toxicus DSM 7488 (assembly GCF_000425325.1). Classification (GTDB taxonomy): domain Bacteria; phylum Actinomycetota; class Actinomycetes; order Actinomycetales; family Microbacteriaceae; genus Rathayibacter; species Rathayibacter toxicus. The sequence continues at coordinate 56,505 of NZ_AUDF01000010.1, read as the reverse complement.
GTCGTGGTCTCGTTGGCTGGGCTCTGCTCGCGGGGGGAGTCGGTCTCGTGGTGGCGGTTCTTCTCTTCTGGCTGTCCTGGCGTCTGCACAGTTTCCGGGTGACGGACGACGTGGTTGAGGTGCGCTCTGGCCTATTTTTTCGCACCAGCCGTCGGGCCAGACTCGACCGTATTCAGGGCGTTGCGGTCCAGCGCCCACTGGTGGCGCGGATCTTCGGTGCCGCAAAGCTCGAGGTGAGTGTCGCGGGACAAGACGCCACGGTGCAGCTGTCGTATCTGGGTTCGCGGCTCGTTGATGCGTTGCGGCGGGACATTTTGCGCCTCGCTTCCGGAGTTCGTGAGCGAGAGGCCAGGCTCGTCGAGCAGGCGTCGGCTGGGGGTTTTCTCGCCCGGAGGTGGGAAGAATTCGGCGAGCGACGCGAGGACGGTGCGTGGGAATCGGCGGTCTCGATCCCGCCGGGCCGACTGTTGGGTTCGCTGGTGTGCAGCGGATTCACGCTGTTCCTTGCCGTGTCCGGCACCGCCGTCGTTCTCGTCGCCGCCCACAGCTCGCCCTACCTGCTTGTCGCTGTTGTACCTGGCCTGCTCGGCGCGGGAAGCTACTATGTGCGTCGTTTTGTGCGATTGCTGCGCTACTCCATCGCAGCCACCCCCGACGGGGTGCGAGTCGGTTACGGGGTGCTCTCGACCAGTAACGACACCCTGCCGCCCGGTCGGATTCACGCGGTTGAGGTCACGCAGTCGCTGCTGTGGCGGCCCTTCGGTTGGTGGCGAGTGAGCGTCAATCGGGCCGATCGCGTTGCCGCCCGCGGGACGAACGGTGAACCACATACCACGATCCTCCCGGTCGGTGATCTCGCCGCAGTCCAGCGAGTACTGGAACTTCTGCTACCTGGTACCAGCGAGGGTGAGGAGGCGACCGCGATGGAGAATGCCTTACGGTGCCGCGATGCTGCGGGGTTCACGTCTGCCCCACGTTCGGCGGTGTGGCTGCGGCCGTTCTCGTGGCGGCGTACCGGCTACCGTCTCGCCGCCGACAGAGTAGTGGTGCGCAGCGGGGCAATCTGGCGGAGGGTGGCTGTGGTCCCGCTTGCCCGGATGCAGAGTGTCGGGGTTCAGCAGGGCCCGGTTCGGCGTCTGCTCGGGCTCGCCGTCGCCCACGTGCACACAGTTGCCGGGCCCGTCACCCCCCGTGTGTCCGTGATGAGTGTCGCCGACGGCCTGGCTTTTTTCGACCAGCTGGCGGGGGGAGGGGTGCAGGCCGCTGCGAGCGATTCCCGTCATCGCTGGGGATGGCTCCCCACTACCGCGTGGCCGCAACCCCAGGGAGCTCCTGATGTCTGAGACTCGTCGCGATGGACGCCTCGGTGTTGGCATTATTGGTGCCGGTCGAGTGGGGCCGGTGCTCGGCGCCGCGCTCGCGGGTGCTGGGCACGCGGTGATCGCCATCGCTACCACCAGCGAGAATGGGCGAGAGCGCGCCGATGCCCTTCTGCCAGGGGTGCCGGTGCTCGCCATTCCCGAGGTCGTTGAGCGCAGCGAACTGGTGATTGTGGCGGTGCCCGGCGGGGAGTTGGCTGCGCTTGTTGCCGGACTTGCTGCTGCGGGGGTATGGCGGTCGGGACAGCTCGTGCTGCACACGGCACCCGAGCACGGTTGCGGCGTGTTCCAACCCGCTTTGGCTTCCGGAGTGATCCCGCTGGCAGTGCATCCGGCGATGGCGTTCAGCGGCACCAGTCTCGATCTCGCGCGGCTAGCCGAGACCTACTTTGCAGTGACCGCTCCCGCACCGGTGCTGCCGATTGCCGAGGCCCTCGTGGTAGAGATGGGCGGCGAGCCAGTTACCCTCGCCGAGGCTGACCGACCCGCTTACGCCGAGGCCGTCTCGACCGCGACGACTTTCTCGTCCGCGATCGTCGACCAGGCCGCCGATCTGCTGGCGGGCATCGGTATCGAGAAGCCGGGCTTCTTCCTCTCGAGCCTGGTGCGCTCGTCCGTCGATGAGGCTTTGCGCCGCGTTAGCTGACGTTGCGGTATCCGTCCTGTTATGGGGAACTCGTTCGGCTCTCGCCGCGCCCTCGTGGCGGGACTGGTTCCCTCGGGCGACGGACGCCTGTAGGAGCGCGCACGGGCGCGCCGGTAGCATCGATGGGTGATCAGCACGCTCGAGCGCATCGACTTCCTTCGCGAGCGGGTACGGGATGCCCGGAGCGTCGGACACCGGGTCGCGCTCGTCCCGACGATGGGTGCCCTGCATCCCGGACACCTGGCGCTCGTCGCCCAGGCTCGCGAGCTGGCCGACGTGGTGATCGTGTCGATCTTCATTAATCCGCTGCAGTTCGGTCCGGCCGAGGACTTCGACAGCTACCCCCGCACGCTCCCCCCCGACACGCAGCTGCTCGAGGAGGCGCACGCGGACGTCATCTTCGCGCCCAGCGTCGCCGAGATGTACCCCGACGGCCTTCCCGCCACGCGCGTCGTCGCCGGCGAGGTCGGGGCGCTCTATGAGGGCGCCGCCCGGCCGGGCCACTTCGACGGGATGCTCACCGCCGTCGCCAAGCTTCTCCACATCGCCCAGCCCGATGTCGCCTTCTTCGGGCAGAAGGACGCGCAGCAGCTCGTCCTGGTGCGCCGCATGGTCCGCGACCTTAACCTTCCCGTCGCGATCGAAGCCGTCCCGATCGTGCGCGAAGAGGATGGCCTCGCCCGTTCGAGCCGCAACCGTTACCTCAACGATGAGCAGCGCCATGCCGCGTTGACCCTCCCTCGCCTGCTCGCGGCGGCCTCGTCGGTAGCGGGCGGAGGCGTGCAGGCCGCGCGTGACGCGGCGCTGGCCGTCGCGCGCACCGAGCCGCTCGTTAAACTGGACTACCTCGTCGTCGTCGACCCGGCGACGCTCCTCCCGGTCGCTGATGACAGCCGCGGCCCCGCGCTTGTGCTCGTCGCCGCGGTCGTTGGCACCACTCGTCTCCTCGACAACGCTACGATCGTGCTCGGCTGAGCGCGCCCGACTCCTACCGAAAGCTCCGACATGGCCGACACCCCCGCCGCCCCCGTGACACCGGACGTCCCCGCCGCGCCGGAGCTTCTCGCTCAGGAGGCGTCTGAGCAGAAGGCGGTGCGCCTCGCCAAGCGCGAGCGCCTGATTGAGCGCGCAGGCGACGACCTTGGCGCAGGCGCCTATCCGGTCCGCCTCGCCGTCACCGACACGATCGCCGCGGTCCGCGCCCGTCACGAGGGCATCGACATCGACGTGCGTACCGGTGAGCGGGCGGGGCTGGCTGGGCGCATCGTGTTCCAGCGCAGTACCGGCAAGCTCTGCTTCGCCACGCTGCAGGCGGGGGATGGCTCTCGTATTCAGGCCATGGTGTCCGTCGGTGAAGTCGGCGAGCAGTCGCTAGCTGCCTGGAAAGAACTCCTCGACCTGGGCGACCACCTCTTCGTTACGGGCGAGATCATCTCCAGCAAGCGCGGCGAGCTCTCGATCTGGGTGTCGGAGTGGGCTGTTGCCGCGAAGGCGATTCTCCCTCTCCCAAATTTGCACAATGACCTCGGCGATGAGACCCGTGTCCGCCAGCGCTACCTCGACCTCATCATCCGCCCGCAGGCGCGTGAAACGGTCGTCACCCGTGCGAAGGTCAATGCTTCACTCCGCAGCACCTTCGCCGCCCACGATTTCCTCGAGGTCGAGACTCCGATGTTGCAGGTGATGCACGGTGGCGCCTCCGCCCGCCCTTTCACTACCCACTCGAACGCGTTCGATACCGAGCTGTACCTCCGCATTGCACCCGAACTGTATCTCAAGCGTGCGGTCGTCGGAGGCATCGAGCGGGTTTTCGAGATCAACCGCAACTTCCGCAACGAGGGCGCCGACTCCACCCACTCGCCCGAGTTTGCGATGCTCGAGGCCTACGAGGCGTATGGCGACTATATGACGATCGCTGACCTCACCCAGGAGCTGATCCAGAACGCGGCGCTCGCCGCCGCAGGATCGCATCTGGTGACCTGGGCCGACGGCACCGAGTTCGATTTGGGCGGCGAGTGGGATCGAATTTCGATGTACGAGAGTCTCTCGCTGGCGGTCGGCACCGCGATCACTCCCGAGACACCCCTGGCCGACCTCGAGATGCTCGCCGAGCGTGAGGGCATCGAGGTGCGTGTTCCTACTCACGGTAAGTATGTCGAGCAGCTGTGGGAGCACTGTGTCAAGGGCACGCTCAACCGGCCGACCTTTGTCCTCGATTTCCCCGTCGATACCTCGCCGCTGGTTCGCGCGCACCGCAGCCTCCCCGGCGTCGTCGAGAAGTGGGATCTCTACGTTCGCGGCTTCGAGCTGGCGACCGGCTACTCCGAACTCGTTGACCCAGTGGTGCAACGCGAGCGTTTCGTTGAGCAGGCACGTCAGGCCGCGGCGGGCGACGTCGAGGCGATGCGCCTTGACGAGGACTTCCTGCGCGCTCTCGAGCACGGCATGCCGCCGTCGGGAGGCATGGGGATGGGCATCGACCGCCTCCTGATGGCGATCACCGGGCAGGGTATCCGCGAGACGATTCTGTTCCCGCTGGTGAAATAAGGTCGCCGAGCGGCCCGGCGGTTTCGTCCTGCTCGTGGGTAGGATCGAGCGCATGGACTGGGAACTGTGGAATCAGGGGCTGTGGGCGCTCGTGCCCACTGTCGCCGTCGGCCTCATCTTCTGGTTCGTGATGCGCGCTGTTATCCGCTCCGATCGCAGTGAGCGCCGCGCCTACGATCGCATCGAAGCCAGTGAACGTGCGCGCCGCGGCCTTCCACCTCACGACGTTTTCTGACGCCGCTGCGTGTGGCCACGACCGAACGACGAGGAGACGCGGTGATCGGACCGGACCTGTCGGTTGTGCTGCCCGTCAGTGCAATCGTCATCGAGTTCATCGTGCGTGTCGTGGCAGTGATTGTGGTTCCGCCGGGTCGGCGTCCGACCACCGCGCTCGCGTGGCTCATGGCGATCTTTCTGATTCCCTATCTCGGTGTTCTGCTTTTTCTGATCATCGGGAGCAACCGCCTGCCGCGTCGGCGTCGACGTAAGCAGGAAGAGATCAACCGCATCATCCGTGAGTCGATGGAGGGAGTCGACCGGGTCGCGCCCCACCTCTCACGGCCGCAGTGGTTCGAGTCGGTGGTGACCCTCAACCGTAATCTGGGCGCTATGCCGCTGGTTGGCGGTAACGACGCCCGTCTCCACGGCGATTATGAGGCGACCATCCGGGCCATGGGCGAGGAAATTGATCGGGCGCGTCGCTACGTACACTGCGAGTTTTATATCCTCGCCGCCGACGCCACCACAGCGCCGTTCTTTGATGCGCTCGATCGCGCGGTCGCTCGCGGAGTGACGGTGCGAATTCTGCTTGACCACATTGCCTCCATCCGTGTTCCTGGTTACTTCCGGGGCACGTACCGCCGCCTTCGTTCGCTGCAGCACGCGGGAGCGCAGTGGGCTTACATGCTGCCGGTGCGGCCGTGGCGTGGCCAATACCAACGGCCGGACTTACGCAACCACCGCAAATTACTGATTGTGGATGGAACTGCTGCGTTTATGGGCTCACAGAATGTTGTCGACTCCAGCTATAACAAGCGCGGCAATATTCGCCGATGTTTACATTGGCGCGATCTGATGGTGAGGCTCGAAGGGCCGATTGTTCAGGGTATTAATGCCATTTTTATTACCGATTGGTATAGCGAGACGGACGAGCTGCTGTTGAATGAGTCGGAGCCGACGGCCGCTCTGCATCAGCGAGAGACTATCGACTGCCAGGTGGTTCCGAGCGGGCCTGGTTTCGTCGGTGAAAACAATTTGCGACTGTTTCTTACTCTGCTGTATTCGGCGCAGAAATCAATCATTATTACCAGCCCATATTTCGTGCCAGACGAGGCAATGCTGTATGCGATCACGACGGCTACTCGACGCGGCGTGCACGTGGAATTGTTCGTCTCGGAGACCGGCGACCAGGCCGTTGTGTATCACGCGCAGCGTTCTTATTACGAGGCGTTGCTCATCGCCGGTGTTCGGATTTGGATGTATCGCACGCCGACGATCCTGCATGCCAAGCACGTCACGATTGATGATGATGTCGCGGTGATCGGGTCGAGCAATATGGATATGCGTTCCTTCACGCTGAACCTCGAGGTCTCGCTGATGGTGCGTGGCTCGGAGTTCGTCGAAGATCTGCGTGAGGTTCAGCAGGACTATCGCGAGCATTCTCGCGAACTGTCCCTCCGCGAGTGGCAGCAGCAGCCGTTGCGCTCGACTCTGCTTGATAACTTGGCCCGGCTTACCTCGGCACTGCAATAGCTGTGGCGGCCACTGTCCCCGGGCGTCTTTGGCGAGGGTATTCCTTGCGGCGGAGTACCCGTAGAAGATGTTGAACGAGTAGATTTCAACTCTTGTAGGCTCGTACTCGTGACGCTTCGGCGCGTTTGCCTTCACGAACGGAGTCATTACCGTGGTCCCTCGCTCGACCCTCAGGAATCCCCTCTGTCTGCCGTTGACGCCCGGGGTGCGCTCGGTCCGGCTCCGAGGACCGGTCGGGCTTGCTGCTTTGGGTCGAACACTCGATGTGTCAACTGAACTAGCCCGCGATTTCCGGATGGATCTTCAGATCGGCGTGCTCGAACATGTGCGCGTCCTTCACGTGGTAGCGACCCCCTTCACCGCTCGGTGGCCGGCATCGGCACCGCGTGATGGTCTCACGGCCGTCGTACTGCCGACAGAGGGAGCGGTGACGATTCAGTCGGCCAACGGTGTCGGGTCGTCCGCCTGTGGCGGTCTCGTATTGCCCGCCCATGAACCCGTCGTGGTTCGCGCGGAGCGCGCAGTGCGGTTTTTTGTCCTCTGCATCGATCCCCTCGAATTTGACAGTGAGCACAGAGCGGATCCGGCTCATACCTTTCCGTCGACCTCACTGACGGCGACCGCGCGCAGCGTCCTGCGAGCATTCCTTACTGACCTCGACATCACGCACCCGATCCAAGCCGAATACCTGCAGGGCACGGTGTTGCGCCTGGGTAAGCTGCTCGGCTCGGTGCATGACGAATCGATGGCTGAGCGTCTCGCGACGCAGGAGCTGATCGAGATGGCGACGCGGATCATCCGCTCCGATGCGGGCGATCCCGCGCTCGACCCCAACCGAGTGGCACTCGCCTGCGGCGTGAGTCTGCGAACACTGCAGCGAACTATTGCGGAGGAACGTGGCACGACCGTCCGCGAGATGATTATCGCGGCCCGTACACAGAATGCGTTGCGGATTGTTCATTCCCCCGGCGGAACGGAACTTCCCCTCAGCGACATTGCGAGCCGCTCAGGCTTCTCCTCTCTGGAGCGGTTGCGTCGCGCCATCGCCGCAGAGACGGGGCTTTCGCCCGGTCAGTATCGTCGGTCACGTGTTGCCGAGCGTGAAGTGAGGTAATTCACTGCACAAACGGCTGGACCAACTGTCCCCGCCCGCCCGCGCAAGGCCTTTGCGTTTCTGGAGGCGCCGCATAACGTCGGAGGGTCTCCACAGCGCGCAGCCGTGCTCCCTGTGTTGTGGATTCGAGAGGGGGATACGGAGATGACAGTATTCGGTGCAACGCGCATTCTCATTGTCGGCGGGGGTTACGTCGGCCTCTACGCTGCGTGGGGGCTCGAGAAGCGGCGGAGTGAGACTCCCATCGACGTCACGTTAGTCGAGCCGAGTCCCTACATGACCTACCAGCCGTTGCTTCCGGAGGTTGCTGGCGGGCATGTCCAGCCGCGGCACGTGACGGTGCCGCTTGTGTCGGCGCTCCGGCGCACTCGGGTATTACGCGGCGCCATCACCGCGATCAGCCTTGCTGAGCGTAAGGCGACTGTCGCAGCCGTGGACGGCTCAGACCGCACCTTGGTTTTCGACCAGATCGTCTTCGCTCTGGGTGCAGTCACTCGCACCTTCCCGACGCCAGGGCTCGCTGAGCACGGTATCGGTTTCAAGACTGTCGAGGAGGCGTCTCATCTCCGGGACCGAGTCATAGAAAATAGTGCGAAGGCTGCGCTCAGCAGTGATCAGGCCGAGCGTCGGCGGCTGCTGACCTTCGTCGTCGTCGGTGGCGGCTACACCGGCGTCGAGGCGCTGAGCGAACTCCTTGATCTCAGTCGGCGCGTGCTCGCTGCGCACCCCTCGCTGACAACCGATGATGTGACCTGGCATCTTGTGGAGGCGCTTGACCGTGTTGCTCCCGAGGTGGGTCCCGAACTTTCGCGGTGGACACTTGATCACCTCCGCGCCCGCGGGGTTCGGGTGCATCTGAAGACGACAATGCCCTCCTGTGTTGGCGGAGTCGTCGAACTTTCCTCCGGGGAGCGGATTCCTGCGGGTACCATCGTGTGGACGGCGGGCGTCACGCCGAATCCGATCCTTGACGCGACGGATGCGCCGCGCGGGCCCAAGGGGCATGTTGTGGTTGACGCGCGGCTTCGGGTAATGGCGAAAAGCGGTGAACCCGTCGGCGGTGCGTGGGCCGCGGGAGATGTTGCCCAGGTGCCCGACCTCACCTCCCAGACGCAGCCCGCGTACTATCCACCTAACGCCCAAAACGCTGTCCGTCAGGCAAAGCTTGTCGCTCGCAACATCATCGCCGACCTCACCGGTGGCGTGCTGGAGGAATACCGTCACGTCTCTGTCGGAACCGTTGCTGAGTACGGTGTGGGCAAGGGCGCCGGAGTCGTCAAGGGCGTCAGACTGCGCGGATTCCCGGCCTGGCTCGCTCACCGCGCCTACCACGGACTTACGGTGCCCAGTCGTGACCGCAAGTGGCGCATCATCACGGGCTGGTTCGTTGATGGCGTTGCCCCGCGTGATATGTCACCGATGAACGCGCTCCAGGATCCGCGCCGTGCTTTCCGTGAGATAGCGGAGGCGACGGATCGTGCCGCGGCCGAGAAAGCGACCCCTGCGGAGACGGCAGATCGGGCCCCTGAGTCCTCATAGCGTTACGTCGGTTTTTCTCGGCTTTACAGGTGCTTTGTCCACGGTCACGGCACGCTGCAGGCAGGCCCCTGATTGTGTGCCTCTCGCTCGGCGGGCTGGGCAGGAACCGTTACCGCGGGGGCATCGACTGCTGCATCCGGTTGAGGCACAGCAATCCTCAGGGCCCCGGAGTCGTCGTTTCCCGCAATTGCCGCGGCCACCGTTCGGTGCACCAGCTCAGTATCCGGTTGTTCAGGCAGGGTCAGTGGCTCGCCGAGTTCAATGCGCACGAAAGGGTACGCCCGACTCCCCTCTGCCAGCCGCGCGAGAGCGGGCAGCGTCTCGGTAGGGAGGCTCGTTGCCACGGTCTCGGCCCCTGACCGGGCGATGTCGGTGAAGCGGGTCAGCACGGTCAACGGGGTGACCTGGCGGAAGAGCGCGGCCTGGAGGCAGGCTTGCCGTTCTGAGCGATCGGCGTCGGAGGTGTTAACTCGAGATCGGGCAAACCACAGTGCTTGGGAGCCGTCGAGGTGTTGGAGGCCGGAAGGAAGGGGCGGTCCGTATTCGATGGGGCGCCCGCTGCCGTTATCCGGTACCCCGGCTTGGAGGACCGGACGGTTGAGTATCACCGAGACTCCGCCGAGCGCACTGATCAGGTCAACAAAGCCCGTCATTTTGATGGAGACCGTCGCCGAGACCGGCAGTCCGGAGTAGCCCTCAACCGCGTCGCGCAGGGCATCGTCCCCCGGAGCTGTGCTGCCGGGATAGAGATTCGGGTGTGCCAGGCCGTATTGGTACAGGTGGTTGATCCCACAGCCGCCATGGCAGCGGAGGCCGTCGGGCAGCGCGTGGGCCAGGGCGGAACCTGCAGGGTAGAGGAAGTTTGACGCCGTGCGGGGGATGCCGAAAAGGACACTGCGGCCCGTTACCGCGTCAACGCTGACGAGAGTGAGCGAATCAGGAAGGAGGACCTGGTCACGGAGGGGGTCGGCGTCGAGCCCCATCAGCAGGATGTTGTACCGACCGTTGACCGGGACGATACCGCGGCCAGAGGCAAAGACGGTGCTGAGCAGCTGGTGTTGCGCGGAAGCTGCCGTCACCCACCAGGTCGTCACTCCCAACGGCAGGGCCGTCACGATCACCGTGGTCAGGGCCAGCGCGGTTCTGGCGCCGCTGCGGGGGAGACGGTGCCAGGCAAAGACTCCCGTTGCGACCGGCCCTGATGCCCAGAACAGGCCGAGGGAGGCTCCGATCCCGCCCGCCACAAGAACGGCCTGTGGACTGGTGGCGAGCGCCACCAGCGTTGACGGTTCGGACCTGAGTGTGATGGCGAGTATAAGGAGGCATGCGAGGGTGATGCCCGCAATGAGTAGGCGCACGGTCGCCGAGCGGCGTGAGCCCAGTAGCCGATGCCCGAGCCCCGGCATCACTACTGAAGCGACAATGGCAATCAGGACGCGCCGAATGCCGACCGAGGCGGGCAGGTTGGGGTGCTTGTGCGCCCCGAACCCGCCCGCCTCGTTAGTCATAGCCCAGGGCGTCAGACGGTTGCCCGGCGGCGCGCCAGGACGAGCCCACCGATACCGACGGTGAGCAGGATGCCCGCGAGGAGCGCGATGGGGCCTGCCTCGACTCCGGTGGAGGCCAACTCGGCACCGCTCGGCTGCGCCTCAGTCGTCGTCGTCTTCGCCGCGGTCTCCACAACCGGGGTCGCGGGTGTCGTGGCCGGAGCCTTGTCGTTGGCCGGTGAAGCACCGCCATCGAGCGTCGCGACCGCGAGGATTCGACCGTACTTATCCATGAGTGCGACCGTGTGCGGGTCCTTCGTGTACTCGGCCGCGATCGTCTGTGTGACGGTGCTGTTCGTGACGTCGTGCGTACCGATGGTTGTCGCGTCGGAATAGATGATCACGCTGGTCGCCAGACCGTCCAGGTCGCCCTCGTTGTGACCGTAGACGTTGGAGAAGGTGAGGTCGAAGGCCTTTCCGCGCTCATAGCGAGAGGGGGAGACCGTCGCGTTAGTGAAGGGCAGGATGTAGGGCTTGTAGTCCGCCAGCTGCGGGGCGACCGGTGTCGGCTCGGAGCCTTCGAGTGAGGAGGTGTGTGCCACCGGGCTGACCAGGTAGGTCACCTCGGCGCCGCGCACGATGGTGGCGCTGGCGTCTGGCGTGTCTGCCTGTGCAATGCGGGTGCCGCTCGGGCTAGAGAAGTAAAGTTTCACCGGGCCGGGGAGGTTGACTACGTGCCCGGTGCCCCCTGCATCGAGGGAGACCTTTCGAGTGAGTTCGTCGGTGGCATCGGTGCTTGCCGATCGCGGCGCCGGTGATGAAACGACGACGTCGTAGCCGGCGTACTCAGGGCCAGCTTTGATGGTGAGACCGCCGCCGTTATGGGCGAGGATCTCTTCGACCCTCTGCTGCTCGGATCCGGTCGCAGCGTAGGCGGGAGCCGCGCCAGCGAGCGCGAGGCTGAGTGCTGCGGCGGCGATAATCCCGCGAGCAAGAGGTCGGGGTGAAAGGCGTGTCATATGGTGCTCTCCTCTGATGCTGTGTGGCCCCCTACGAGGGGTGCTGGTGTTGTCACCCGCCACTGCGGGGGCGCGCAGTAACTTTGGCGCAATTCGACGGATCGTCGCAACTCTGGCGCGAGATGTCGGTTTCGTTCGACGGTCTGTTGCGTCGCGCCAGTGCTGACGGTCTCACGCCCACGGCGAACAGGCCTCCGCGCCGCTGAAGCGCTGGTTACTCTCGTGGGTATCGGAGCCCATCCCTGCGGGTTCTGTAGGGAGTGACGTCATGTTCGAGAGATTCACCGACCGCGCTCGGCGCGTCGTCGTCTTGGCCCAGGAAGAGGCCAAGATGCTCAATCACAACTACATCGGCACGGAGCACATCTTGCTCGGCCTGATCCACGAGGGCGAGGGAGTAGCCGCCAAGGCGCTGGAGTCCCTGAGTATTTCGCTTGACGCCGTACGGGAGCAGGTGCAAGACATCATTGGCCAGGGGCAGCAGCAGCCGACCGGTCATATTCCTTTCACGCCGCGGGCAAAAAAAGTTCTTGAGTTGTCGTTACGTGAGGCATTGCAGCTCGGTCATAACTACATCGGCACGGAGCACATCTTGCTCGGCCTTATTCGCGAGGGCGAAGGTGTGGCGGCGCAGGTTCTGGTGAAGCTTGGTGCTGACCTTAATCGGGTTCGCCAGCAGGTTATCCAGCTTCTCTCGGGGTACCAGGGCAAGGAACAGGTCGCCGTGGGTGGCGAGCAATCGCAGCCCCAGGGAGGCTCGCAGATTCTCGATCAGTTCGGACGCAACCTCACGCAGGCGGCGCGCGACAACAAACTTGACCCGGTTATTGGGCGCGAAAAAGAGATCGAGAGGGTGATGCAGATCCTCTCTCGCCGTTCTAAGAACAATCCTGTTTTGATCGGCGAACCCGGCGTGGGCAAGACCGCCGTCGTCGAGGGTCTCGCTCAAGCGATTGTGCGGGGCGAGGTGCCAGAAACGCTCAAAGATAAGCAGCTTTACACTCTCGATCTCGGTTCACTTATCGCCGGTTCGCGCTACCGCGGCGATTTTGAGGAACGCCTCAAAAAGGTGACCAAAGAAATCCGCACCCGCGGCGATATCATTACCTTTATCGACGAGATTCACACCCTTGTCGGAGCCGGTGCGGCGGAGGGAGCTATCGACGCCGCTTCCATCCTTAAGCCATTGCTTGCGCGTGGTGAACTCCAGACCATCGGCGCTACCACTCTCGACGAGTATCGTAAGCATTTCGAGAAGGATGCTGCGCTTGAGCGTCGTTTCCAGCCAATTCAGGTGGCGGAGCCGTCGCTGCCGCATGCGATCAATATCCTTAAAGGGTTGCGCGACCGCTATGAAGCCCACCACAAAGTGTCTATCACTGACGGCGCAATTGTCGCGGCGGCGAATCTTGCCGATCGCTACATTAGTGACCGTTTTCTCCCCGATAAGGCGATTGACCTGATCGATGAGGCTGGAGCGCGTTTGCGCCTGTCGATCCTCTCGGCTCCGCCTGAGCTGCGCGACTTCGATGAGCGGATTTCTGTTGTCCGTTCGGCGAAGGAAGCCGCTATTGAGGAGCAGGACTTTGAGAAAGCTGCCTCACTCCGTGATGAAGAGAAGCAGCTACTCGGTGAGCGCGTCCGCCTGGAGAAGCAATGGAAGTCTGGCGACGTTAAGGCCACCGGCATAGTAGATGAGGGACTGATCGCCGAGGTTCTCGCGCAGGCGACAGGTATCCCCGTGTTCAAGCTCACTGAGGAGGAATCCGCTCGGCTTGTCTTCATGGAGAAGGCTCTGCATCAGCGCGTCATTGGTCAGGAGGAGGCCATTGCGGCTCTGTCGCGCACCATCCGTCGCACTCGAGCGGGCCTCAAGGACCCGAAGCGCCCCGCCGGATCCTTCATTTTCGCTGGCCCGACCGGTGTTGGAAAGACTGAACTGGCTAAGGCCCTCGCCGAGTTCCTTTTCGACGACGACGCTGCGATGATTTCGCTCGATATGTCGGAGTACGGCGAGAAGCACACCGTTTCGCGGCTGTTTGGTGCGCCTCCCGGTTTCGTCGGTTTTGAGGACGGCGGTCAGCTGACCGAAAAGGTGCGACGCAAGCCGTTTAGTGTCGTGCTCTTTGACGAGATTGAAAAGGCGCATCCTGACATTTTCAACTCTCTATTGCAGATTTTGGAGGAAGGGCGCCTCACTGACGGTCAAGGTCGGGTTGTTGATTTCAAAAACACCGTCATTATTATGACCACTAACCTTGGCGCTCGAGACATCGCTGGCGGTCCGGTTGGCTTCCAGGTCGAAGGTGACACTGCCACCGGTTACGATCGGATGCGTGGCAAGGTTAATGAGGAGCTGAAAAAGCATTTCAAACCTGAATTCCTTAACCGGGTGGATGATGTCATCGTCTTCCCGCAGTTGTCGAAGCCGGAACTGTTGCAGATCGTTGATCTCTTTATTAAGCGCTTGAGTGACCGTTTGCTTGATCGCGATATGGCAGTTGAATTGACGCATGCGGCGAAGGAGCGGCTGATTGAGGTGGGATTTGATCCAGCCCTCGGTGCTCGTCCCTTGCGTCGTGCGATTCAGCGTGAGATTGAGGACCAACTTTCTGAACGTATCCTGCAGGGCGACCTTAACGCCGGTGACCACGTGCACGTGGACTTTGTTAACGGTGACTTTGTCTTCACGACTACTCCGCGGTTGATCGCGGTGAGCGCGGGCGCGACTACCGCGACGACGACGGGTGCTCCGGCGACGCCCGATCTGCTGTCCTAGGAGTGTTGTCGCAAGAGCCTGTTCCTCCCGGGTGGAGAGACAGGCTCTTCGCGATTTTTCACCGCCTGTCACGACCAGTTCTTCTTATGGACAGAGGTGCACGGATCGCTGGGCATAGGCTGAAGAAGTGAACGAGTGGAAATACCCGGTGCGCCGGGCGCGCACCAGTGATATCCCTTTTATTCATGAGCTGAGCGAGCCGCTGGTCAATGACCGTATTTTGCTCGGTAAGGACCGGGTGGTGCTTTACGGTGCTGTACAGGAATTCCGTATTGTTGAGGATGGTGAGGGTAACCCCATCGGTTGTGGCGCGCTGCACGTGATGTGGGAGGACCTCGCAGAGGTGCGTACTCTGGTGGTCGCGAGTGCTTGGCTGGGGAAGGGAGTTGGCCACTGCCTCCTTGAGCGACTTGAGAGGGATGCCGACGAGCTGGGAATTTCGCGTCTGTTTTGCCTCACCTTCGAAATCGATTTTTTTGCGCGGCACGGTTACCAGCCCATCGGTGAAAGGGTTGTTGATCCCGAGGTGTATGGAGAGTTGTTGCGTTCGCCCGATGAGGGAGTTGCAGAGTTTCTTGATCTTGCCCGTGTCAAGCCGAACACTCTGGGTAATACCCGGATGCTCAAGACACTGTGACGGTTGCACCGTCGTAGCCTGGAGGGGTGTCTGTGCCGCCCCGTCGTCGTTTGCCTGCTCGGGTGTATCGGCGACGGCGGGCGGTAGTACTGCTCGTGGTGCTTGTGCTCGTAGTGGCTGTGGTGCTTGTGCTACGTCCATGGGCGGGCGGTGCGGATGGCAGCACGGAGGGTGTAAGCTCGGCGCCGTTTGCCGTGCCGACGCCGACGGGTGCGGCATCTGCCGCGCCTGTGGACTGCTCGGCTACCTCGGTGGTGGTTACTGCTGTCACTGACGCGACCAGTTATGGGCCAGACCAGAATCCGCGGCTTTCGCTGTCATTAGCTAACGTGTCGAATACCGCGTGTGTCATTAATGCGGGTACTAGCCAGCAGGTTTTCACGATTACGAGTGGTTCTGATCGGGTGTGGATATCCACCGATTGTCAAAGTAAGCCCGCTGATCTGAAGGTGCTGCTTCAAGCGGGTCAGTCTGTGACGGGGGGTTCGATCAGTTGGGATCGGACGCGTTCCTCGCCTGAGACCTGTTCGGGCGGTCGAGCGGCTGTTGCTGCCGGGGGTGCCGGCTATCAGCTGTCAGTTTCGGTGGCGGGGCTTTCGTCTCGGTCGCCTGCGCAGTTCACGCTGAAGTAGTCGCGGCTGGAGGCGTCCGGGCGGGGTGGGGGGCGTTAGCTGGCCGGGCTCTTTTCTGGACCCGGGGTCAGAGCGTGAGTGATGGCGCTTGCCAGGGTGAAGGTGTCCGAGTCGAGGTGGGAGGTGTGGCCGAGTCTGGTCGCTTCGCTGGCGCGTTGTTTTGCGCTGGATGCGGGCCTGATGTCGCCCGCGAGACTGATCTCGCCGAAGGCTGCGATTCCGGGGCGGAGCGGAGCATATGCATGGGCGGAGGCGATGGCGACCGCAATCGCGAGGTCGGCAGCCGGCTCCAGGAGTTTTACTCCGCCGACAGTGGAGACGTATACGTCGCAGCGTCTCAGTGGAATTCCGGCTTGACGTTCGAGCACGGCGAGGATCATCGCGACGCGGGCGGCGTCGACTCCGTTGGTGACTCGACGCGGATGGTCGCCGTCGTTCGCGATGACGAGGGCCTGGATCTCGACCGGTAGCGCGCGACGACCCTCCATTGCGACGGTGACGCAGATGCCGGGGGTAGGGGATCGGGTTCGGCTGAGGAAGAGCCCGCTCGGGTCGGGGATCTCGGCAATGCCTTCTGCTGTCATTTCGAAACAGCCGACCTCATCGGTGGGGCCGAAACGGTTTTTCAGTGAGCGCACGAATCGGAGCGCGGTCTGCCGGTCGCCTTCGAAGTGGCAGACCACATCGACGAGGTGTTCGAGAAGGCGTGGGCCGGCAATCGAGCCGTCTTTGGTGACATGACCGACGAGTATGAGCGGAAGTGCTCGCTCCTTGCAGACACGGATTAGCGTGGCGGCCACCTCTCGCACCTGGCTGGGGCCACCGGGTAGACCGTCGATGGTGTCGCTGGAGACGGTTTGCACGGAGTCGACGATCAACAGCTCGGGCTGCACTTCGTTGATCTGGCCGAGTACCGTCGCCAGGTCGGTCTCGGCGGCGAGGAAGAGACTCTCGTGCATGGCGCCGGTACGTTCGGCGCGCATCCGTACCTGGGCGGCGGACTCCTCGGCACTGACGTAGAGAACCCGCTGTCCCTGGGCCGCAGCGCAGGAGGCGACTTCGAGCAGGAGCGTGGACTTGCCCACCCCCGGCTCACCGGAAAGGAGGATCACCGCGCCCGACACAATGCCGCCTCCCAGTACGCGATCGAGCTCGCCGACCCCAGTGGGTTTGTGCGCGGCGGAGGTGGTTTCGATGTGCGTGATCGGGCGGGCGACCCGGGCGGAGTCGGGGGCGACGGGAGTAACGGCGCGGAGGAGTCCGGTGCGCTCCGTGCTCTCGGCGACCGTGCCCCACTGCTGACACTCGCCGCAACGGCCGACCCACTTCGCAGCATTCCATCCGCACTCGGAACAGCGGTAGGCGGCGGTGCGTAGTTTTGAGGAGGCCATGATGTCCTTTCGGCGGCGGGAGGGGCGATGCGCGCAGATGCGATGCTGCTGTCAGTGCGTATTTATTCGAACGTGTCTTCGACACTAGTGATGACCTCTGACACTCGCGTGCGCCGCACTCGATCAATTGGCGTGCTGCGGAGGGGTAGCGTACGCTAGCCGACGGTACCGTGTCCGAGCGGCCGAAGGAGCATGTCTCGAAAACATGTGTGGGCTTGCGTCCACCGTGGGTTCAAATCCCACCGGTACCGCCATGCATCAAGGTGAGAACCCCTGGCAAGCGCACGCTCGCCGGGGGTTTCTTCGTCAACGGTCTAGCGTGATTGCGCGGTAGCGGCAAGGTTCCCCGCGTATCCCCCGCCGCTGCCCGTGACCGGCACCGGCCCTTACAACAGCACACCCTCGATCATTACCGCCTACCTCTAGGCGGCACGCCACTAACTTTTTCTCTCGCTCAGCTGAGGAAAGTTGACTTTCTGCGTCTCAGCAAACCCGGGTACGTCTCGCTCCTGACGATGCAGAAAGCAAACGCAGAGGTTACTGCCCTCGCGCGGATGAGAACGCTCTCATCCGCCTCACAAGCCCTCTGTCATTGACGCACTTTTACGGACGGGAGTAGAAAAGTTGACTGTACGAGTTGGCCACTCCACAACGGGAATGGTGTGTGTTTATGTGAGGGGGACCAGAAAAACAATCCCGGCACGATTCACGTTTCTTTTCGCGTGTCGCAAGCATCCGCGAGCAGGGAGAGATCGCCCGTCGATCGGTCCCGTTAAGGTTTCTGCGGCGACGATCGAAATCGAGGCGGGGAAGCGTCGCCACAGCTGTCTCTCCGCCTCTAGCGAAACTAGCATCCCACCCCGGGCGGTCTGATTCGCATCAGTGTCCGCTTTCTTCGACCCAAGGCAGGAATCATTGTCGCCAATGACCAACAAAAAACAAATTAGCCCCGCACTCTTCGCCACCGTTGTCATAGTCCCGGTCGCTGTGCTTCAGGTCGTCATTTATTGTGTGTCCGCACGGCTCTTGTCGTGGGATCTGCTCTCTATAGCTGTTATTTACGCTATTTCCTGGCTTGTCGTATTCTTTATCTGGCGTCAAGCTGGTCGTAGAGTCTCGTGAGTGGAGATATCGGCCGTATAGCGTGCGCTATGAAACCGGGGTGTGTTGCACATATGAATCTTGTGTTGCGCTACGAAGCACGCACAGAGCATACGCGGTGTCGCTCATGGAATCCCTCTCACGGACGCCGCCGGATGAGCGGCCCGACACGATGAACACCGCAGGTCAATGGGTGAGCGCGAGTTCAGGTTTACTGGGTAGCACCCTCTGGGGCGCTCCTATCGGGGAGCCTCGTCTAGTTCGATTTCTAGAGCCCTCCACTCTGTATTTATCAACACACCATCCGAGCCCAGATGGGCTCGAGTGCTTGTGCCGTCGTGACGAACGCCGACAACAGAAGGAGTCGCGGTCCGGAGTGGTGATCGCGGCTCTCTGCGCTGGGAGGTACAACTGTTCGGTAACAGGTATTCATCGATTCGTGGACCTGTTGCCCTGGCGTCTTACCTGTGCTTTGCTTGCGCTCGCCGGAGGAAAAGCACGGACCGGGGACGAAGGTCACTATCCATACGTCCGTACGATATGCTGGGCTTTAGCTGGCGACAATTGGCGTAGAATTGTTGCCGCTCGCTGACGTTGCTGCTTGTCATATCCTTCTCGTTGTAGCTATGAGGTCTGCGCTCTTCGGTTGTGGCTCGATTTTGGAAGAACCATGGATGCTTATTCAGTTGCTAACTCTACTGCGAAAGAACTCGTACAGTTCAAGTGGGATTCACCGTATCGATGGCTTGCATCGATCGCGGCGATCGCCACTCTTTACAGTTGGTCGGTCGGCGCTCATAACTGGGCGGAAAATTCAACGCCGATAACGGCGGTGTCAAAATTCTTTAATATTTTTGGAGCCATGCCTGTCATTGGCTGGCTTGATGGCGCCAATAACTGGGCGGTCGGCCATCTCAATAATCTATTTGTTGGCAATGCCTGTGCGGTTGCTATCTTTTTTGGTATCATTTCGATTTATTGGGGAGAATCAACTGTCGACGAGAGTCGTTCGGCAGCGACCATTTGGCTTGCTGTCTCTGTTCTTGCGTATAGCCCGGACGCGGTAGGTGTCGCGATTCTAGTAGCTATTCTCGCCATCGCATTGACGCTGACGCTTGTTGGTTTTGGTGAGAGAAGCTTTGGTGTTACTACGTGGTTGTCATTTTCGATGGTCAATATGGTTGTCGCGGCCTTCTGGCTCCCGATCAATTTTGGTCTCTGGGCATTTGCCAGGGATAGCACTCACGTGAAACGGCTTTCGTGAGGCTTGCCAGACTATGTGGTCTAGGTGTAGTTCCTTGGGACGTTGTGAACGCGTTCGATAGGTGACTTGCCGCCGATGCCGGTTCGGGTTCTGTGGTGATTGTAGCCATGGACCCGGGCTTGGTAGGTCGCGGCCGGGCTTTGTCGGAGTGGTATGTTTCGGCGTAGGCCCATTCCTGGGCGAGGTGCGGTTGAACTGTTCGACTTTCCCGTTGGTCTGTGGCCGGTATGGGCGAGTGAATGCGTGGGTGATCGTTTCGCCGAGTATGGTGGCGAAAGCGCCTGAGCGGTAATAGGGTCCGTTATCGGTAATGACGTGTTTCACGGTAATGCCGTGGTTTTCGAAGAATGCGTTCGCTCGGGTCCAGGACCCGGCAGCGGTCTCTTTCTTCTCGTCGGTGAGGACCTCCGTGTTATCGGAATGAGTGTCGTAACCCACTTCGATACCGGAGGTTTTCGCTGTCTCAGCTCACGCCACACTGATCACAACCTGCCCAGGAACTACACCTAGACGCCGCATATGATCGGTCGTCGAAGACGTTCGATCCTGTTAAGGTCTCGGCGGTGACGATGGAAAGCGAAACGGGGAAAGCGTTCGCGGCAGCTGTGTCCCCGCGTCCTGGCGAGGCGAGCAACTCATCCTGGACGGTTTCGTTAGTATCGGGCGGCGCAGACCCGTGGCCCTACGTTCAACTCACTGGAGCAGAACAACAAGCGATGATGACAGGAGCTTCCGGGTCCCTTCTTGCATCAGTGTGCGCTCTCCTCGGCCCCGAGACGGGAGGGGTTGGCTGCGGGGCTGGCGCGGCAGTCATAGCAATGATCGTGGGAATAATAGTCGCTAACGGCGTATGCTCCGGTGGTCGAGAGATGCGAATTTATCCCCTCGCTGGCCCTACAGGATTTAGCTGCCAATGAACCACAAAAAACGAATTAGCCCAGCACTCTTCGCCTCTATCGTCATAGTCCCGGTAGCTGTGTTTCAGCTCGTCATTTATCATGCAACCGTACGCCCCTTGTCGTGGGACCTGCTCCCCGTCGCTGTTATTTACGCTATTTCCTGGCTTATCGTTTTCTTTATCTGGCGCCGAGCTAGCCGTAGAATTCCTTGAGTGGAATTATTGACCGTTAGCACAACATAATACGAACGTCCTCCCCCTTCGCTTCGGCGACAGGGTGGGGACGTTTTGTTGCTCCCGGAGCTTTGTCTATTCGGTGATGAGCGCGCTCGCTCTGTGCGCGGGTTACAGAGCGGCAATTCGGAAACTCGGACAGGTTGCGAACATGAGTCTCCTGAACGATTGCTTTATTCGCGGAAGCAAGCGCAGAGCGTGCAGCTTGGGGCCGATGATCGGACCGCGGCGGGCTCCGAGAATACAAAGAGCGACGCGCGCCTCGCTCGGGGACTGTGGATGGGTTGGCTACGAGTGTGTGGGCGGCGGCGGAGGCGCTGCTGCACGGTGGACCAGTCAAGACCGTCAGCGCGCGAGCGAGACTGTGGAGAAGTCCTGATGGAGCAGCTCACCGGAGGAGCGTTCTGGAAAATCCTCTTCTCTAGTAAAGTCTCGCCATGCCTGAAGGCTGACCCGCTATCCCTGCGGCCCTACGACGAGCGCTTCTCATGGAAGCGGGCCACCGGTGCGCGGTGCCGACGTGCAAGCAGACAGCCGCTCTCCAGTTCGCACACATTGTTCCGTGGAGCGAAGCGAGGAGTCATGAGTTCGGCAACATGATCGTTCTTTGCGCCATTTGCCACGCCCGTTACGACACCCGGGGTGAAATCGACCGAAAATCTATCCTCGGGTATAAATCAAACCTAGCCGTTCTTAACAGCCGATACGGTGAACTCGAGCGCAGGTTGCTCAACTGGTTCGGCAGAGATCCGTCTGCTCACTACGTTGACCTCGACCGGTCAATCGAGACTCGACTCCAACTTTCATTCCTCATCAATGATGGTCTACTCGAGCTCTGGGAAATAGAAGGCGGCGCCGAGATGGTCGTGAACGGCTTCACCGTCGGGAAGAAAGACCGCTATATCATAACAAGGCGGGGAAGGGAAATGATTCGCCACGTCGACGCAGCGGAGCCGATCCTCGACGCTTGAGATCCCGCGAGCGATTGACGCAGCGAATCTAAGAACAGCGGTGACCTGGCCGCCTTCGCTCGCGGTCAGAACTGTCGCTTATATGCCAAAAGGAGTGGATGGGGCAGGAGCGTCAGCGTCGGTTGGCCCAGGCTTTTCGGTGCCTGAGCTGGATTGGGCCATCAGCACCACCGGGAGTCGACCCAGATTATGTCCACGAGGATGGCGTCGTGGGCTCCTCCGGTAATTTGTGCCAATTCTTTGGCTGACACCGCTGTAGGCACGGCGACTGTCGCGCAGGGGATCCCGCCCACGGACGCCACCGGACGGGCGACCCGACACGATGAACACCGCGGAGCGTTGCATCGGTCGAGTTCAGCCACAGTGGGTATCCCACTTCCGGGGGGGGGGGGGGGATAACAGGTGTCTATCGATTCGCGGACCTGTTGCCCTGGCGTCGTACCTATGCTTTGCTTGCGCTCGCCGGAGGAAAAGCAAGGATCAAGGACGAAGGTCACTGCGTTCTGTGGAAAGTCCTCCGGGACTGATCTGGCATACGAGCTTTCAGCGGCGTCGCTGGGGTATGTGTTGGTCAAGTGAGACGTGGGGCTTGTTGCTGGGAGTTCCGAAGACGGGATCGAGGGGGCGGTGGCCGATGAGTGCCAGCCCGCATTGGCTTGCCGTGTTCGACATGGACGGCACACTTCTGCCGAACACCACTGCGGCACAAGAGATCGCACAGGTCGCTGGAGTCCTGCAAGAGATCCGGGAGCTGGAGGCCCGTTACTCCGCAGGACACATAGACAGCCTGGAATTCTCGGCACTAGCGCTGAGGCTGTGGGAATCCGGTGGAGACAGCGTTTATCGCAGCGCGTGGGAGGCATCGCCGAAGATAGACAATATCGACACCGCACTGGCTGAATTGCGACGGTCGGGTGGCTATACGGTTCTGGTGACGATGGCTCCTGTCGAATTCGCACGTCATTTCACGGCATTTGACGAGGTATTCGGCTCCGCTTATGGGTGCCGCATCATCAATCCAGAGGACAAGCCGATTATTGTGGAGGAAATCCGAGCGCGGCGGGGTATTGCTCAACAGAATGTTGTCGCCTTCGGTGATTCATATTCCGATATCCCTTTGTTTCGAGAAGTAGCTCAGTCGGTGGCGGTCAACGGGACCGTTGACATAGAATCCCTCGCTACCTACAGCTATCGCGGAGCGGACTTGAGCGAAGCTGTCGCGGTCCTCCGAACCGAGGTGAGCGCATGACCGCGGTGGAAATGTCCGCACTGGTGGTTGTGGCCTGTGCTGCGTTCGACCACGACTTTCCACAGGTTGCTGAACGCCTCGCTGCTATGCTGGCGCCGCACGTTGCCGATGCGCACGTGCATATCGGTCCGGACAGTGAGTTTCCGGACGGTGAGTCATATGCGGAGCTGCCGCACGCTGTGATCGGCAAAAAGATCGTTATCTGCCAGTCGTTGTCCTCAGCCGTGGGCGGCAGCGTTAATCATTCGCTGATGAGTCTCCTGACCACGATTCGCGGATATCGGGAGTACGGGGCAGCACAGATCACCGTCTTCGTCCCTTACCTGGCTTATTCCCGTCAAGACCGTCAGATGCCAGGCCAACGTCGCCCCACGACGGCACAGCTAGTGGCCGAAATGCTTGCCGTTGCTGGTGTGGACAGAATGATCGCGATCAACTCTGGCGCAAGTGGGCGACTCGGCGACCTTTACTCGCCCGTGCCTCTTTCATTTCTCGAGACGGACACCTTCTTCTTCCAAACCTTGCTCGACGAGACCGAAGGGGACGCCGTTATCGTTGCCCCTGACAGGGGAGCGAGGGCTCAGGCCAGGCGCATCGCGGCGAGACTTCATCTGTCTATTGCCTACGCGGATAAACATCGAATCGATGCCGAGACGGTTCGAGTGCGGCTTTCTGACTCGGACGCGCTTCGCGGACATCGACGGGCGATCATCGTCGATGACCTGGTCTGCTCCGCAGGTTCCGTTGAGAAAGTCATCGAGGCTCTCCGCTTCGCAGGTGTTAGCAGCGCTCGGATTGTCGCGCCGCATCTGCGCCTGACAGCGACCGGCGCAGCGCGCCTCACCGAGCTGTCCGCGGCAGGAGCGCTAGAAAGAGTTGACGGGCTGGATTCTGCGCCTACCGGGGTCGCCCTCGAGGGTGTCCACCGTCACCCTTTTCTCGACTTCCTGGGTCCGGCTCTGGTCACTGAACTGGTGACGGCCCTCCGCGCGGTGATGCTCGCATGACCGTCGCTCTCGGACCGCAGTTCGCTGTGTCAGTGGTGTGCATGGATCAGGCTCACCTCGCCGCTGAATTAAGGGGCGCCATTTCGCTGGGCATACATCGCTTGCACATTGACATCATCGATCCGAGCTTCGGTAACCTTGGGCTTCCGCCAGAGACTATTAGCGACCTCCGCCCGCATTTTGTCGAGCCCATCGACATTCACCTGATGGTCGAGCAGCCAGCGCTCTATATCGCTGATCTGGTTCGTCGTCGCCCAGATGCACTCTGTGTTCACCAGCGCATTCTTACCCCTGGTGTTGCTCGCGCTCTGACCGATGCTGCTGGGCATGGCGTCGAGGTGGGGCTTGTTCTGGAACCGGGGGAACATGTTGATCCGTGGGCGCTGGAACGGGTGACGCCGAGCAGGATCACCGTGATGAGCGTGAAACCAGGAGGTGCGGGACGCCCATTCGAGCCGACGGTATTCACCTCGCTCGAGAGCGCAACAGGAACGTTGGGTCATTCAAGTGTTGTGACGATCGAAGTCGATGGCGCGGTCGGCCCGGCGACCGCGCCTCAGCTTGTGGCGGCCGGGGCAACGCAGCTTGTGCTGGGTAGTACAGCATTTCCTTCCCGGACGACCCACGCTCATCGCCTCGCCGAACTGGTCGAGTCGCTGACGGCCTACGAAACGGAGCAAGTCTGATGAACCGTACCCATGTGGTTTCCGTCGCCGGTGTACGACGAGAGTTGCCGATAGTTTCGGTCTCCTCCGAGCTGAGCGTGGCATTTCTGAAGCTCTACGGTGATCCGGAACTCATCGAGCAGTGCGCGTCGGCTCTCGCTCGACGGGTGCACCAAGACGTTGAGCTTCTTGTCGGGCCCGAATCCGGCGGTATCCTCCTCACACATCTCATCGGGACCAAGATTGGCATTCCGTATGTTGTGGCGCGCAAAAAACGGCGTCCTAATATGGTCACTCCGCTCCACGTCAGCGTACAAACGATCGGGACGGAATCGATTCAGCATCTCTTCCTCGATGATGACGACGCCCGTAAGGTCGCAGGGAGCAGGGTCGCGATCGTGGACGAAGTGGTCAGCAGCGGCGGTACTCTCACGGCCTTGCGCGAGCTGCTCGCGCAAGCAGCCGCACAGGTCGTTCAGGTTCTCACCGTTGCTACCGAGGGCGAGGAGCGCGATTCCGTCACCTCTCTGTGTCATCTGCCCGTGTTCAGGTCAGAACCTACATGACCCGAGTTGTCGCATCAGGCGGTGTTCGCGCACTCGGTGTTGTCGAGTAACCACCCTGTGCGCTGTTCAGATGCTGGTTGCGCTGGAGTTTTCGATCCTCACTGTGGTCATGCCGGACATGCAGTCAGACTTTGCCACGCCGGTTCGCGACAGCCAGTGGCGTCTGTCGGCTTATGCCATCGCCTACGAGCTCCTCCTGGGGGCCTCGTTGATTCCATCGGAGCCAGGACGAGCCTCCTCCTCAGCGTGGCCGTGTTCACCGTGACCGCCGCGCGTGCGGCCTCGTCCCCCAGCTCAGCTGGATGGTCGCCTTCCGGATCGGGCAAGGGCTCGCCGCTGCGATCGCAACCCCGGCCGCGTTGGCCTAACTGACCCGACGCTCCGGCATGGGCCACTCGAAGAAAACCCTGCCTGGCGGCTTTCCTACCGGATGCTCTGGCCGCAGTCGTTGGTGCCAGATTCGCCGCCCCGCCATCCGTTCCTGGGACATTGGGGAGCCGCCCGCCTCGGGCTCGCTGCTGTCACCGTCGGCATGTGCGCCTCAACGCCTTCGCTATTGGGTTTTCACTTGCTGTCGATTCTGGTCGGTATCTCACTGGCGGGATTCGGACTTGTCCTTCGTGGAGTCGTCGCGACGATCGCCGCGTCAGCTCCGTATTCCCGATGGGCGGGACCCCACTAGTGGGACGTCGACAAGCGTGGCGACGTTGGCTATTACTTCGATGCCAGGCGAACAGCGGGTCGGCCATGCCAGCCAGCCTGTTCACATTTTCCTTGCTTTATCAAGTTCTTTACTGACACGGTCAGAAATTTCCGTCGCATGGTTGCTGCGTATCGTACGAATTGCGCCGGAGCGGGTCTCGATACGGACCGCTCTGCCGCCTGACCATAGAGCATATTGCCCACTTGCCGTAATGCGCCACCCTAACCCGCCAGCTTCACTCGCAGAAACATCCACGACGCTGATTCCGCGAATAGCTGAAATTGGAATGTTCATGACACGAAATGGAATCAATTTAACTTGAACCGATTTGCCGTCGACGGAAATAACAAATCGCCTGGAGAGAAATAAGAATGCGGCAATAGTCAATAAAAATACAGCTAAGAAGATAATTACCAGAACAAGCGCAGGAAGGGAAGTGCCATGTGAAATAGAAATAATAACCGAGGTGACAAAACCGAGAACTATCGCAGAAACAACTAGGCCCATATAAAACATCCACTGTGGACCACGAAGGGTCTCGCTGTAAACAGAACTTTCCATCAGAAGCTACCTTTCAAGAGATTGTTCGGTGCGTTATTTATAGTGGTTTACTGGCTGCGTCGATACACTTTGAGGCAGATGACGGCGCTTGTGCTGATGTAGGCCGGGTCTGCTCTCCACTCAGCACGGTCACGAAGGGGTTCCTGCCCGCATAACGTTATGGCCGCTCGGTCGTGTCGAGCACCGGGGACGGGGTCAGATATGTAGAGCAGGATGCTGTTCACATTCCGGGCGATTTGTACGTTAAGTCGTTGTCGATATCGCTTCCCGGAGTGGTTGTCCCGGCCCGTCACGATACGCATGGAACGTCAGTTCCATTTTTGGGAAACCAGCTCCGATAATTATTCCGGGCTCATCCCTATAGTAGGGTCACACCACATTGGCTTCTCGCCTCGAAAAATAGACTGGTGTGTCACTTCTGTTTTCTCGGATGGGGAGTCGATGCCTTACGGTGATACGCGCGAAATCGGATCTTATGAATAACGCACTTACTATGGCATTTCTGGATAAAGACCGCAAGGATCTGCGTGGATTTGGGTGGAGCATCCTTCGGATGTCTCGCCGTCTCTCATATATTGGTCGTACTTAAGTAATTGCGAGGTTGCCTGCTGTCGCGGCGTTCATCGTGCCACTGCCTCATGTGCCGCTCTGAGGGCGACGTGTTACGCAGAGAAAGATGTGTGATCGTCCCTCAACCCGTGGTGGGTCACCTGTCACGCAGCGAAATACTGCGGCATCGCAACTAGTGGGGCATCGCTCATGCACGAGCGCCTGCGAGGTCTACATCAGCCTGGGCGGTCACCTGTCTAGCTGCTGCCAGCCCGACCCCGAGTGCCCACGTCACCTGGGCTGCTCGCATAGCGTTGTCCTATGCGTCTGACCTCCAGCGTGACCGTGGCATCCCGGCCGCCGCTGCTTCAATTAGTGAAGACCGCGGTTGCGACGGTCGTGACATGGGTAGTTGCCAGCGTTGTTTTCCCCGGTACTCTCCCTGTGTTCGGTGCCATTGCGGCGCTAATTGTGGTGGCACCGAGCGTCAACCGATCATTCGCGAATGCGCTTGAGCGCAGTGTTGGTGTGATCATCGGTGTCATTGTCGGTTCGCTGATTGGCACTCTTTTCGGCAATGACAGCGAAGTCGTTCTTCTCTCAATAGTGGTCGCTATTGCAGTGGGGTGGGCGGCCCGCTTGGCTCCTACCTCCGCGGTGCAGGTTTCGATTAGTGCGATGCTTGTGCTCGCTATGGGCCCGGTGACTCAGAACTATTCCCTGGAACGGATCGTCGAGACACTCATCGGTGCACTGGTTGGCGTGGTCATCAACGTTCTCATCGTGCCACCGGTCGCTCTTGCGCCCGCAGAGCAGGCGGTGGGTGATCTCACTGCCCAGCTTGCGTCGGCCATTGAGGACGTCGCGGGTGCGTTACAGGCTCCCGTGTCGCAGCGACGGTTAGACGAGATGCTGATCACCGCCCGTCTTTTACGAAACATGCAGCAGAAGGCGGAGGACGCAATTGCGGTCGGCGAAGAGTCGCTGTTGCTGAATCCCCGCCGCTCGGCGCACCGCAATCGACTGCACGCGCTCGTCTCGATCGTGCCGCGACTGGGACGCATCGGCACACGCGTGCGTGCTATGACACGGACGGTGTACGACCTTTACGACGATGCGCTCGCCGAGGAGCCGACGATCGCTGATATCGCCATACAGCTGCGTCGCGCTGCCCACGACCTACGCCTACTCGTGCAGTCCTCTGGCGCTGTGCCGGAGGCGGAGGCGATCGCCGACGAGATGCCCGCGCTCACTTCTCCGCTGGTGATCCCGGCTCCGCATCCTCAGCATTGGATTCTGCTCGGGGTGTTGGCGGAGCATCTGCGACGCATTCACGAAGAACTCAAGGGTGAGGTGCCCTAATGCTCACTCTTCGCAGTGGGTGACGAGCGGAGGCCGCATCGGACGAGCTGTGGGGGCGTCGCACCCGTCAACAGCGGGGTTCCTTGGCACCTCGCGATTCGCGGAAACCGTGCTGGGCATGTAGAGTTGCTCATCGTTGCGCGCCCCTCGGGTGTACCGAGGCATGCGCCCGTAGCTCAACGGATAGAGCATCTGACTACGGATCAGAAGGTTGGGGGTTCGAATCCCTCCGGGCGCACTCTGGTTGAGACAGAGCACAGCGGCCCGCTTCGGCGGGCCGCTTTTTTTCTTGGAGCGATCTGGTTCGCGGTTCAGGCCGATCGGAGTGACGCCGATCGTGGTGCCGCCTGGGCAGCGCCCGACCCTCGCCTGACCTACGGTGCCGCGACGAACGGGTGGAGCGTTCATCCATCGTCGCGCTCTCACGCCGTGACGATCACCGCACAAGCCAGTACGCCGGAGCCGGCCGAACGTGAGCTCGTTGCCTATCTCGTGCTTCCGGAGGGGACGATTCCTTAGTTCTGGGATCCGGAAACGGGATGGCTTTTCATTGATGGGAAGGCTCCAACGTGGCGTGCATGGACACGTCGATGCCGAATCCTGACGTCGGCTGAGACGATCGAGATCGATCCGGTTCAGGGCAACTCACCGGAAATTCTTCTGCGGGCCGGGTCGTTCGGCGTCGTGGTCGCGATGCTCGCTAGGCTCTGCCCCCAAAGGTGGGACCGCCATTTGGCGGCTTCGCCACTGTTCCTGACCTACGGGGGGGGGGGGGGGGATCTTCGTTGCCTTCGTGGTGCTCTCGATCCTTGGCGTCGGTCAGCACGACGCGGGCGATCGTTTCCAGTTCATCGTTCCGTTCTTCCAGGACAACCTCTATCAGCTCATGGTCATCAGCGGAGTCTTCGGGGCTCTTCGCGCGGTCGGCGCGGTCGGTCTGCTGCGCCTTCGCGTCTGGGGTATCTGGCTGTCCGTCATTAACTGCGTAGTGACGCTCGTAGTGATGGTCTTTCTCCTGCCGACGGGAATTGTCGAGGGGATCCTCTCCGGTGGTGCACTGGTCCTGATTCTGATCGCATATTTCGGTGCCGTTATTGTGACTTTTCCTGTCCGCTCGGGACCAGAGAGTCCCTGACGCCCGGCCGAGACGTGCCCCGGCTCGCGGCATATGGGTCGGTGACGAGTTCGGCGGGCCGTTCTAGCGCGACGACAACGGCGATGAGACCCGGAGAGGCTGGGGATCAACCCCGCAGGAGGCCCGCCAATCCTCAGCTGCCCCTGAAGATTTTCGACCTTGCGCGAAGAATATTCATGCAACGGTAACTCCATGCGTGTCAAGCCCCCAGTGTTTTTTGTCATTGTCGCCAGTCTTGCGGCATACTTCTTTGCCCCGTTCTCTGGGGCGCTCCCGCTTGATGCTACGTCGGCGCCCGAAGTCGTCGGCGATCGCCGACAGGTTGTCGAGCCCTCCGCTCCCGCCATCACGTGCGTGACCGTTACCGCTCAATTGTCGATGCCGAACGGCACGGCCTCTGCTGCCCAGGAGTCGGCTCCGCCCGACACGGCCCGGATTCAAGAGGCGCTCGACAGCCCGGCATGCGTCCAGGCCGACGCGCAGTCGGTGGCCGTGCGTCTGTCGGCAGAAGGCGCACACGCCAGCTTTCTCAGCGGGCCACTCATCGTGCACAAGGGTGAAGTGTTGCTACTTGACTCGACCGTCACGGTATACGCATCGCGCAATCCTGCTGATTACCAGGTCGCCGGAAATCCGTCGTGCGGCTCTATTGCTGCGACGGGGAAAGGCTGTGAACCTCTTATCTCTGTGACGGGCTCCCACAGTGGTGTCGAGTCAGGGGCCGCCCCGGACGGTTCGCAGGGACGTATCGACGGCCGGGGTGGAATGCCGATGCTCGGTTCGAATCAGAGCTGGTGGCAGCTCTCGCAGGCGGCAAGAAATGTCGGCGAGCAGAATGTGCCGCGCCTTATTCAGGCCATTCGGGCAGATGATGTTACTTTGCATGATATCGATCTGGTTAATTCGCCGGGATTTCACGTTTCATACCGGGATGGCGACGGTTTGACTGCGTGGGGTGTGCGTATCTATACCCCGGCTACTGCTCGTAATACCGATGGTATCGATCCCGCTGGCGCTACCGATGTGACGATCGCTAATTCGTGGATCATGGACGGTGATGACGGAGTTGCCATCAAGGCTGCGTCCGCCCCCTCGTCGCATATTTCCATTCTCCGCAGTCATTTCTTCGGTACGCACGGTATTTCGATTGGTAGCGAGACCACGGCAGGAGTGAGCGATGTTCTTGTGGCTGATAACACGGTGACCGGTACCGATGCGCTCGGTAATGTCAGCGCATGGTCGGTGGGAATTCGCATCAAAAGCTCACCCAAAGCGGGAGGTGTGGTGACGAATGTGCTCTACCGCAATATTTGTATTGATGCGGTAAAGGCGCCGCTTGAATTTGATCCCCGGTATGCAGGCGGTCAGGGTGCTACTACGCCGTGGTTGACGAATATCGCCGTTAATGGCTTATGGGCGACACACTCACTGCCGGGAGCGGTGTCGACCCTGAGAGGAACCGACGAGGTCCATCGTCTTGAGCTGCGCCTGGAAAATGTTTCGGTGAACGCGAAAAAAGTCGAGATGGCATTCGCGAACGTGAAAGCATTCAATGTCCAATTCGGTGGATCGCCAGTGGCGAGCACAGATCCGGCGGCGCAGCAGAGCGAGGGGGCACAGGCCGCCGCCCCGCCGCCCTGCACTGTCCCCAGCTACCCTCAACTCTCAATACCGCGCTAACAGTAGGCGGTGCGCGTCCAGCAGGGTCTGCGCTCAACCCGATATCACTGCGGCGCTCGAGGCACGCCGCCCCTGTCGCCTCCAGACGAAGAAACCGGTCAGAGTGAAGGCTCCATAAAATACATAGAGGAGAGCGGAGGCGTAATATCCGGCCGAGAACAGCAGCGGCACCCCCACCAGGTCGACCGCAACCCAGATCAGCCAGAATTCCACCCAGCCTTGTGCCATGCCAAAAGTTGCGAGCACGGAGCCGACGAAGATCCAGGCGTCGCTCCAGACCGGTTCGTAAGAACCCAGCGCGCGGAACACTGGCGTGAGCGCCGCTGTCCCGCCGACTAGCCCGAAAACGAGCAGCCAGCGTGTGCGCCAGGAGGCCCAGCGCGGCTCGATCAAGGATGTTGCCTCGTCGGTGCGCCGCCGCCACCGGTACCAGCCGTAGACGCTGATTAGGATGAACATCACTTGCCGACCGGCCTGGCCGAGCAGAGTCACCGGATGGGGCGTGTCGAAAAGAGCGCCCATGAAGACGGTGAACAGGAGCACGTTGCCGAGGATCCCTACCGGCCAGGCCCACATCCGCCGACGCATACCTCCGAGAGCGCTGAACAGCCCGAATACGTTGCCGACGACTTCGCGCCAGAGGATTATCTGATCGCCGATGACAATCTGCGCGTCAAACAGCCAGCGCACAATGTTCACGGTCCTCCTTCCTCTTTCTGCGCCTGCGCTGAGCTATCCCGAGCCGGGCAGAGGAGTTGACTCTTCCGGCGCGCGGGCTTCACTGTCGCAGCTGATCACGACGCTACCGCCCGTAGGCTGGCCTGATGACTCCGCGGGTGCGTCTTCTTTTCGCCTCCTCGCATCCGGGGCCAACGGTGACGGTGACGGTGCTTGCCACCGTGATGGCCGCGGTCTCCCGTCATTCGGTGGAGGTGGTGGCGTTTGTTGCCGTCGCGGTGTTCGCCGGACAGTTGTCGATTGGCTTTGCCAACGATTGGATCGACGCCGACCGCGATCGGGCAGTAGGTCGCGCTGACAAGCCGGTGGCGCTGGGAAAGGTCAGTGTGGCTGAGGTCCGTGCTTTCGCGATCGGGACGCTGGCCGTCGCGGTGGTGCTTTCGCTGCTGCTGGGTCCGGTCGCCGCCGTCGCCCACGGCGTCGTTGTGGCCGCAGGCTGGGCCTACAACGCGTGGCTCAAACGGACAGCGTGGTCGGTTGTTCCGTTCGTGGTCGCTTTTGGTGTGCTGCCGATCGTGGCGATCGCGGCAGGCGGAGGTGGGTTTCCTGCGGTGTGGACAATTGCTGCCGGGGCGGTGTTCGGCGTGGCTATCCACTGCACCAACGTCCTCCCCGACCTGGTCGATGACGCCGCGACCGGGGTCCAGGGATTCCCGCATCGTCTGGGTGCGAAACGTTCCGGTGTGGTCGCCTTCATCTCGCTTGCGTTGGCGGCGACGGTGGTGCTGCTCGGTCAGACCCTTGGCAACGATCCGGTGCGGGGTTACCCGGTGGTGCTCGCGGTGATGGGGACTAGTGCGGTCATCGTTCTGGCGGGAGTCGGTGTCCGGCTAGTAGCCACGGGTCCGCCGACGCGAACGCTGTTCCGTCTCGTGATCGCAGCGTCAATCGTGCTCGTGGTTGAGCTGGGTCTCGCCGGTACGCAATTGATCGCTTAGCGCGACGGTTTCTCCTGCCGCATCGGTGAGGACCAGCCCATCGCGTACGCCCGGGCGAGCAGGCGGGCGGAAGGGAGCGCTAGGGTCGACCGGAGTGCCAGTTCCCGACTGCGCAAGGCTAGCCCGTCGAGCGGACGCCCGAGCACCATGTTTACTTCTGCTTGCAGTGCAGCGCGCCGGGCCACTCGGGCTCGATGCTTGGCGAAGAGGGGCCAGGGTCCACAGGAGCCGGTGCGAACGGCTTCGGTGAGAAGCGGCGTGAGTTCAGCGGCATCGAGCCAGCCGAGGTTCATCCCTTGGCCGCCAATCGGACTGATTTCGTGCGCGGCGTCGCCGATCAGAGCGATTCGGGCGAGAGTGAGTTGTTGCGCGGCGCGGCGGCGAATCTGAAAGCCACTGAGCATTGTGCAGGTCGAGGAGTCAATCTCCACGCCGGTGCGCTGCGCGACCGTGTCGGCGAGAGCGCTCGCGGCTTCTGGATCCGGTGTCGAACCGGGTTGCCAGGTCGGTGCCCAGAGCGCGGCGTGCGGACCGCTCAGAGCAACATATCGCCGGCGGCGGCCAGGCAGTGGAAACGATTCCACCACGCCAGCTGGTCCGACATCGACGAGCGCTGAGTTCAGGAGCGAGGTCGATTCGGGGTCGGCGAAGTCACCCATAACATAGCGATCCGGGTAGTCACGTCCCGTGGTGCCGATACCCAGCAGTTCGCGCACCGTGCTGTGGGCGCCGTCGGCACCGACGACGAACGTCGCGCGTACTGCTGTGGGGGTGCCTTCTGGCCCCGTGCCGGTGACTTCGAGCTGCCGCGAGTGGCGCCTCAGACCGGTCGCCGAAATGCCCAGTCGCAGCGCCTCCGAATGGTGGGCGCGGAGGCGTTCGCGCAGAAATGTTTCCGTGCGGTGCTGATCGAGGGTGGCGACGTAGGGATGCGTGCGTGAGGCGCGTGCAAAGGAGAGCGAGCCGAGGGTTCGGCCGCGACTGCGGGCGATGCCCTCCCGCACGAGCGCAGCCTCGGCAAGGACAGGACCGTCGGCGCCAATAGCCGCAAAGGCATCGAGGGAGGGCGGGTGGATGCCGATCGCTCGGGAACCTGCGGGCACGGCGGTCCGTCGCTCCCAGACCTGGACATCGAGGCCATTTCTGGCGAGCAGGGCACCGAGCAAGACCCCGACCGGTCCGCCGCCGACCACGAGCACGTCCGTCTGCTCCGTCGTCACGGGTCGAGCCTACGGACTCTCGGTGCTCTGTGGTGCGCGCAGGGGGAGTTGGAGGCGAGTGCTTGCTCCTCACCACGAGCCGAGGTGCTCTGTTGTCCCCAGGTCCCGCCTCCGCGCCACCCCGGTATCCACGTGAGCAATACTCTCGCTCCCGCGGGGCTAACGACAGGGCCGCCAACGCTGAACGCGTGCGCGGCTGACGAGAGGACAGCGGATGAGAAGAACAGTTCGGTCGGCAGCGCCCGGCCAACACAGACGCCGAGGGCGTGCGGTGCGAGCGACCGGAGCGGCGCTGGCATCCAGCCTCGTGTGTGGGCTGTTCGTGGGAGGTGTGAGCGCTTTTCCGGCAGCGGCAGCGGACGAAGCGCCGCATACGACGATCGCGAACACGCTGCTCAATGGTGGACAGACGAATGTCGGCGGGACGACGATATCGGCGTGGTTGCAGGAGGGCGAGACGCTGAGCGTTGACCTGCATCCGCTCAAGGCGGGGACAGGATTGGCTGAGGGCGAGTCGGGCGGCGGCGCGGCAGCGATCACCGCTCCTGAGGGGACTGTCCTCGATACGCAAGTTTTTCCCCGCGGTGCTCCGCCGAGTGTGACGGCCGGAGGCTCCTTCGTGGCGCAGAAAACTGGGGTGTATCGCATCACTGTGACTGACGATGACTCGACGCTGCCGGTCAACCTCGTCTGGAACATCGGTGTGGCTGATAAGAGCGGACGTGCCGTATCCGGGCGGGTCTGGTCTACCTCGTACGGCATCCAGTCGGGTGCTCAGGAGTCGTATTCGTCGGCTGAAGAGAGACGCTCGTCCTTCACGCTGCACGCAATCACCGAGACCGGGGCACGTTACGACCTGACCCTGCGCGGGTACGACGGAGTCGGCTCCACTGTGCAGGCGACAAACAAGGGAAACGTGCGGGTAGGGTCTTCCGATCCTTCCTACCTCTCTGTACCGATGCCTCAGTCGCAGGAGGGCGGAGGAATAGGTGCACAGTATGTTCAGCCCGCCGGTCGCAGCGACATTAAAGGAGTGCAGTCATACAAGCTCTTCCTCGACCCGCCAGCGGAAGACCTGCCTCTTTCGATCGCGCCGGAATATCGCGCGCCGATAATTGATGGTCTGGGCTACCGCCGTTCGGCGTCGGGGTCCAACGCAGGCGCGCTTACGGGTGAACTCGCCACTCAGCCGGGCACGGTACGCGTTGATGTTGACGCCGACGGCGACGGCAGCTACGACGGAGAGCGGGATGTGCACCTCTCCACAATCGTGGCCGAACCCGGACCGTTTGCGGTCGAGTGGGATGGCCGCGATGGTCGAGGCGACGCTGTCGACTTTGCCAGCGGCCGAATTGCTTTTCGTGCCACCGTCGGACGGACGAACGAGTTCCACTTCACGCGTATTGACGTCGAGGCCTCAGCCGGAGGTATTTCGGCGACCGATGTCACCGGGGGCGGGTCCGCCCCCACGGCACTCCGCTGGGACGATTCTCTGCTCACCGACCCGGGTGCGCAACGGTACTCCACCACCTCCGCAACGGTCTCTGGCGACGGTGGCACTGATTCCACCGCCGGAGTGCACAGATGGGAGGGAGACGATTCTGGTGCGGGGCGGGTGATCAACGCCAATGACTCCGTCCACGGTTCATACGGTGATCTCCGCGCGATTGACGACTGGATCTCGGGGACTGAAGAGGCTGTGGCCGTAGCGCACCTTGATGCGCTCGCTCCGCACGTTACTCTCGCGAAGAGTTCACCCCGTAACCCCGATGCTCCTGTGCTGCCCGGGGCACGAGTGCCCTATCGGGTGACTCTCACCTCGGACGGCACCGGCGACTACGTGAACGCCTCGGTCCTTGACTATCTCGATCAGGGCGTACTCGATGATGCCGAACTCGACGTTGATTCGATCCATGCTTCGCACCGTTCCGCGACCATCGATAGAGCGACCGGACGCATCGCCTGGGACGCAGGCACTCTGCCCGTGGGGACAGTCGCAGACCTGACCTACGATGTGTTGGTGCACGGGCGCGGTGACCGAGTACTCACGAACACTGCCTGCATCGCAGGAGCAGCTTTCACCCCCTCCGCCTCGGGGCAAGGAACTGACGCGAACCCGTGCCCCACCGTGACACACACCGTCGGTGAGGGGCGGCTCTGGTTAAAGAAAATGGCCTCCCAGCCTGCTGCCACACACGGCGGCAGTGCTGAGTTTGACATCGTCGTAGGCAACTCGGGATCGGTTGATGCTGAGGGTGTGAGCGTCACAGACGTGCCGTCGCTGGAGCATCTGCGTGATGCAACGATCGAGGACGGCGCGGGACATGTTCAGCCTGCCTCACAGCCGGTGACGGGTCTCAGCATTCCCGCCGGTCAGCAGCGGGTTCTGCACGTGAAGGGCCAGGTCGCCGACGGCGTCGAGGCCTGGACACTCCCGAACCGGGCGACGCTCTCCGAGCAGCCTGACGGTTTTGAGCCGCCCGCGATCGAGAATGCCTGCTCAGACGACACAACTTTTTCCTGCGCTGAGATAGCAATCGTCTCGAACGAGGGACGCCTGTCGATCGAGAAGAAGGCACTCGTCGCGTCGGCTAGCCACGGAGGTACGGTCGAATTCTCGATAGTCGTCACCAACATCGGCGACCGCGTCGCCGAAGGTGTCAGTCTCACTGATGTGCCGACCCTCGACCACGTGTCCGGTGTGACTATCTCGCGTGACGGTGGTCCCGCTTCGAGTGATTTATCGGTCAAGGGGATTTCGCTAGCTCCTGGCGCCTCCACGACCTTCACCGTGAAGGGCGTCGTCGCTGACGGAGTGGAGGCATGGACGATCGCAAACCGTGCTCGCCTTGATGATCAGCCCGACAGTTTCGCGCCCCCGCTCGTTGTCGCCGCGTGCGCGGACGACGCGACCGCTAGCTGCGCAAACGTCGCCGTTTCGCCGGTCGGAGTCGTCCCGACAGTTCTCGCCTCAACCGGTGTGGCGGCTGGTCCGGTTGCCGCCGGAGCGCTTCTCCTCCTGGTCATCGGGGGCGGGCTACTTGCAAGACGACGCTTCCGTTCCTCCCGAGGATCTATAGCGCCGACTGACGACTGATGCGCCGACCCCGGGCTGCATAGCAAACAGCCCGGGGCTTCGCTCCTTACCCGCAACCTCACGCGTCAGGTCGGGGAAACCAGTTGTCCTGCCCTCGAGCGGATCGCGCGGCGGAGGTCAAGCCCCGTGGTTCCGGCTTCGTTCGCACGTATCGTCGCAGGGGTCGGTAGTGGTGAACCGTTGGCGGTCTCCGACACCGCTCATTCTCGCCGCGGGCTCCCTCGTCCCAGAAAAAGGAGGTACTTATGCCCTCACGCAACACCTTCGTTCGCAGTCTGCACGACCTTGGCATTGCCGCGTGGTTCGGTGGTTCCCTGATGGGTGCGGTAGGCCTCAACGG
This sequence comes from Rathayibacter toxicus DSM 7488, assembly GCF_000425325.1. Classification (GTDB taxonomy): domain Bacteria; phylum Actinomycetota; class Actinomycetes; order Actinomycetales; family Microbacteriaceae; genus Rathayibacter; species Rathayibacter toxicus. Next base: position 19,305 of record NZ_AUDF01000010.1, on the reverse strand, counting down.
TGCCGCTGCAACCGCGGCGGAACCGCCTGAACGCCTCCGTGTGGCTTCGGAGGGGTGGGCGCGGTGGGCTCCCGTGCAGCTCGCTGCCATAGTCACGCACGGGGTGGGTGGTATCGGTCTTCTCCTCGCCAACAAGACGCGCCTCGCCGTCCAGCGCGAGAGTCGCACGGCCACCGTCGTCAAGACGATTGTCACCGGCCTGGCCGGTGCCGCCTCCGTTACCGCCGCACTCGCGGGCGCAGCCCAGGCCGAGCATAGTGAGCAGGGCGCTCACGGTGTCACTGAGCCGTCGCCAGAGAACTCGTCCGAGCTGACAACGGCGCTGAAGGTGCAAAAGGTGACCCAGTGGGCGATTCCCGTGCTCACCGCCGTCATCATTATTCTCGGCGCGCAGCAGGGCGAACAGCAGCGTCCGGTGAAGGGTTTAGTCAAGACGAAGGCGCGCAACCTCCGTCATCTCAGAAAGTAGGCGCTGGGGCTGGTCGCCGTCGGGCCGAAAGACGGGCGTTCTCATCCTCGCAACCCGTCGTTGGAGAGCAGGCCCCACGCCGCCGCGGCGAAAGTGGCGTTGACCGAGATCCCAAAAAGCCTCAATTTCATCCGAGAGGCGTCTGCTCACCGAGAGGGAATCTCGAAATGCTGTCGTGCACCGACCTCTGCGTCGCCAGGTACCCAACTCATTATGTCGCCCGGCTGGCATTCCAGCGCCGCACAGATTGCATCAAGGGTTGAGAGGCGGATTGCCTTTGCCCTCCCATTCTTGAGGATCGAAATGTTTGCGGTCGTAATCCCGACAGCCGCGGCCAGATCGGTGACCGACATCTTGCGTTTGGCGAGTTCGACGTCAAGGTGTAGCACGATCGACATCAGACCACCGCGGCAAGTTCGCTGCGCTGCGCCACCGCAATCTTGAGAAGTCGGCGCATCACGGTCACGAATAGTGCCAGCGTCACGCTCGTCGCCGCGATGAGCGAAAAGCCGATAATAGCGGCGGGTATGGGCAGGATCGATGCGGCCGTGATAGCACCGACGACAGCTAATACAGCTCCTAAAACGAGAGCGCAGATGCTGATGTCGACCCATAGAGTGGGGCGGCGGTCACCAGAAAAGAGGACGTCATTGTGTGCGAAGGTGATCAGGCGCCAGGCGGAGATGAGTACCGCCTCTGCACAGAAGAATCCCCCGATTATCACAGCGACGAGTGTTGTATCCAGTGGACCACCCTGCAGCACCTTCGCAGAGACGGGGCCGACACCCGCTTGTATCGCGACGCAACACAGTGCAAGCAGGGCGATGAGGAGACGTAGCGGGATGACGATGTGGCGGGGCATAACGGCCTCCTAGTAGTGAAATACGATAGGTTCATATCGAATATCGATACTGTCTGAGGTTGCTCCCGCTGTCAACCGGCGCTGTCAACCCAGCCTGGGCCGAGTCGGAGCCCGTCACCTGAATTTCTCGTCACCGAGTACTCGAAAACGCCCGCTTGCCGCGACAGGAACGCCTCCCGATTCACTGTCGTCAACTCGGCTGAGGCTCCGACCACCGCAGCGACCCCGCGCACATCGAGTTCTTCCCACGCCCCGAGGCAGAGCAGTTAGGTGTCGGCTCCTAACAGCCGTGCCGACGCTGTGTTCGCCGCGCAGCCTGGAGCCCCGGGCGATGATGGCGGCAAAATCTTCGGGACCGCGAGGGGAGCTGGCATGAACTCTCTGTTCCCTGTTGGCCGCGCTGGCCGCATGCTTCTGTGTCGAGCTGATGAGCGATGCCTCCGCCGAATTCTGTCACAGGCGTTATACCGTCACCGCGTCTGCAACTGAAGAAGCCCGCGCCGACATCGGGCTTGTGCCCGTGTCTTCGCTACTCTGAACCACGATTGGCGCCCCGCCCGCTTTTTCCTCCTTTTTCCTTTCCGCTGAGGAGCCCCATGCCTATCTGGTCCATTCATGGCGACGGCCGCACCGTCGAGCCCGGAGCAGTCGTCGCACCCGACGAGCGGCTGCGCTGGCCGGCCACTGTCGCTATTGGCATCCAGCACGTCGTCGCCATGTTCGGCGGAACTTTTTTGGTGCCAGTGCTCACCGGTTTTCCGGTCGCTACAACGCTTCTTTTTTCGGGTGTGGGAACGTTGTTGTTCCTGCTCATCACGCGCAATAGGCTCCCCAGCTACCTCGGTTCCAGTTTCGCTTTCATTGCCCCGGTGACTGCCGCGACCGCGGTAGGCGGAACCGGGTCGGCGCTTGCTGGGATCGTCGCCGTCGGCGTCCTGCTGGCCGTGGTCGGCGTTCTGGTGCAGATCGCTGGGCTGGGCTGGATCAACCGGCTGATGCCTCCCGTGGTCGCCGGAACCATCGTCGCGCTGATCGGGTTTAACCTGGCGCCGACCGCGTGGGTGAGCTTCCAGAAAGCTCCTGTCACGGCGACGATCACGCTCGCGGTGATCATCCTCACGAGTGTGATTTTCCGCGGCTTCCTTGGTCGCGTCTCGATTTTTCTCGGTGTAATCGTCGGTTATGTCGTCGCGTTGCTGCAGGGCGAGATCGACTACTCCGCGGTTGCTGAGGCGGCCTGGGTGGGGCTGCCTCCCTTTACTTTCCCCAACTTTGCCTCGGGATCAACCTGGTCGGGCATCGCGATGTTTGTTCCGGTCGTGTTTGTCCTCATTGCCGAGAATGTAGGTCACGTGCGCGGTGTCGCGACGATGACGGGCGCCTCCGCCACCGCCTTTACAGGCCGCGCGCTGGTCGCTGACGGCGTGGCGACGACCCTTTCTGGACTGTTTGGCGGTTCGGGTACCACCACCTACGGCGAGAACATCGGAGTCATGGCCGCGACTCGGGTCTACTCGACGTCCGCTTATTGGATCGCCGGAGTAACGGCGGTCTTGTTGAGTCTCTCGCCGAAAGTAGGTGCGATCTTCAACTCCATTCCGCCCGGGGTACTCGGAGGCGCGACCTGCCTGCTCTACGGCCTCGTTGGTGTGATCGGCATCACGATCTGGATCGACAACCGCGTCGATTTCTCGCGCCCGGTTAACCAGTACACGGCCGGAGTGGCCCTGGTGATCGCCGTCGCCGGTTTTTCCTTTAGCTTCGGCGGTGTGCAACTCGGCGGCATTGTGCTCGGTGCCGCTGCCGCCCTCGTGATCTACCACCTCGGCAATGCGCTCTCTCGCTGACCTGCATTAGGGCGCCGCGTTTACCACTTTTAGAGAAGGTCGCAACCGGGTGCGCTGGCGGCGGCGTCCCGCCTAACGTCAGGAAATAACCGTAGTGGCGGAACGCCGCACACCGAGCCGGACAGCAAGGAGCATCACCGTGCCGCAGATCATTGAGACCATTGACGTCAACGTTCCCGTCTCGATCGCCTACAACCAGTGGACTCAGTTCGAGGAGTTTCCGCGTTTCCTCGACGAGGTGGAATCGATCCAGCAGGTCACCGACACTCTCACCGTCTGGAAGGTGAAAGTGGGACCGGTCGAGCGTGAGTTCGAGGCCAGCATCACCGAGCAACACCCCGACGAGCGTGTCGCCTGGAACAGCACAGGAGGTGAGACCGATCACGCCGGTGTCGTCACTTTCCACAAGCTCTCCGATCACGAAACCCGTGTCACGGTGCAGCTCGACTGGGAACCGAAGGGCTTCCTGGAGAAGGTGGGGTCGCTTGTGGGCGCTGGTAGCCACGCAGTAAAAAAGGATCTCAAAAACTTTAAGGAGTACATCGAGTCGCAAGGCACACCGGATGGAGCCTGGCGTGGCGATGTTCCGGCCTGAGGTGCTGTTGTGAGTGATGACAAAGGCGAGGGAGTCGGCACCGAGGGAACGATTCCCGATTCCGAGGATGGTCTCGCCGTCGGCGTCACCGGTGAAGTGTCCTCTTTTACTCCCGAGGAGGATCCACCGGATGAATCGGACGAGTGGGATCTGCCTGCAGAGTCTGACTGACCGTCCTGAGGCCTCGCCGGATTTCCCGCAGCATTGTGGCGAGTATTCTCGCGGCTTGATGCCGCCCCCAGCTGCCTGAGCCTCGGAGGGTGAATGCTGGTTCCGTCGGTACAAGATGCCCTCGTAAGGCCGAAGGTTCCGGGAGCTCGACAGTCATCGGGAACTCGTTCGGAGAATGATCGCCAGATACCTGGCCCACGCGCGCGGACACCGGGTTCTCGGACTTGCAACGCTTGCCGGTGTCGTGCAGCCCCTCCACGCCAAGCAGACACTTCCCGCCCGGACGGTTACCCGCAGCGACGCTGTCATCAGGGGAACACTGATTCGCGACTGGTTGATCCGCATCGATGGCGATCAGGTGCGCAGATGAGGTGACGTCCACCAGGTCGTCCAGGCTGCCTTCACTCTGTGCGACGTGCGTTACGTGGCATGCCGCTCAGCACAAGCTCCTGGGCGGCGAGCAAAAGGCGGTAGCGAACGAAGCGAAGGGTAAAACTGCGCCGCTCGCCGCTGGTGTCGCACTCGGCCAGGACGCGGGTTCCCAGCACAGCGATGACGCGCCACGACTCAAGCCAGCTGCCGACGACCGCGGTGAACGTGTCATCGGGGGAGCATGACGGCAACTCCCGGCAGGGCAGCACGGCACCGAATGTAGGGGGCGTCTCGATGGTCATTGTGCCGACTCCTGGGGCTGGCAGAGCTTTCGGTGGTATGTGATTGGCGTCACGCGCTCGATCGCCGGGTGCGGGGAAGGGGCACCCGGCTCCCGGCGATCGACCTGCGCGCGGCGCGAATGTCGAGCCCGCCGAAACGACCCCGTGCCACGCTAGAAGTGTAAGCGCTCTGATCACACTCTGGCGCGAAATGTCAACCGCTTGCAAAAGACTGCTACAACGATGTAGCACGACGTGGTCAGGAAGGGCGCCGATCTCCTCCCTCAGATCCCCAGCGGGAGTGCACTCGCCTGGCGTGCGCTCCTGTTGGAGGAAGGAGATGCAGCGCTCTTCCCCGCGTCGGGTGCAGCACCCCCACGATCCCGGATGCCTTTCCCAATGGTGGTGGCTCCTGAGTAGGCGGCGACTGTCGGCAACAGGAGCAGCCTTGCTGCTGTCGCGGTCGAGTATCCGTCTGGTGCGGTGAAGTGCCTCGACCGAGGATAAGTGCGGGTGAGAACGTCGCCGGGCGCCGTTGTCATGTTTGTTGTAGTGATGCTGGCGGTGGTTGATCCTCACACTTATTGCTCTCATTCGGCAGTAGCGGATGCCCGGTTGGACGGTGTAGCAGAGAGCACAGCCCCTTGGGCTGGAACAGCGAATAAAAGAGGTGATTCGCGCTGATGGTAGGGGCCGTTGAATGCCGAAAACATTTCCCGATCATCTTGATCGACCCTTCAGGCGGCCGCGGTCCGCCCGACATTACTATTCGTGCCCAACCGGTCGATGGGCATCGTTGTTAACGCAGACGAGATGCCAAGATATGCGGTGAGATCCCGCGGTCTGACCTGCTGCCCCTATTGCTGGCAAAGCATTAAAAGATGGAGGGCGAGTAGGTCAGTACCGCCGATACCCCGCACGTCGCTGTCCCGTTATCTCATTCCCACCTCAGATGAGCGGAGGCTGCGCAGGGCGGCGAGAATTTCCGTCGCGCAGTTTTGTCGCGTTTCGCCGCTGTTTCAGAATGTCTCCGACTGTGCTGACGTGACCTCCTCTGTGTCGGCCAGTTAAGACAACCGCGATGTCGTATCTACCCTGTGTTGTCATACCGAAAAAAGGGTTGTTAGTTGCTCGGTGCCGTGTTGTGACTCGTCCCAGCGCCAATCATGATCTCGGCTGCCCGGCGGGCGTGTCGAGCCGCCTCCGCGCTGCCCGAGATCGCGGCGGTGGTCTGTGCGCCCTCGGCAAGCAGGGCGAGCTGCGCGGCAAGTTCGGCATTGCCTCCTATTTCTTCGGCGAGCTGAGTCAGAAAACGTTGGAAGGAATCTTTGTGCTCTCGAACACACGCTGCGATGGTCGGATGAGAGGAGCCCAGTTCCCCAAACGCATTGATGAAACCGCAGCCGCGGAAAGAATCCTCCGAAAACCAGTCGAAGAGAAAGTCGTAAATAGCCAGAATTTTGCCGCGCGGCTCTGCCACGGTGGCAACGCGTTCGGCGATGCCGAGCGTCCACTGCTCATGACGGCGATGCAAAACTGCGATAACCACCGCTTCTTTATTTGCAAACTCCGAATAAAGGCGCTTGAGTGACACACCCGCGGCCGCCCGCAGCTCATCCATCCCTACTGCTTGAATGCCCCGCTCGTAGTAAAGACGATCCGCGGCCTCGAGAATACACTCGCGCGCAGAGCATCTGTCGGGCTGGTGCGCAGTCATCCTCCTACACTATGCGCTCCGGGAACGTACGTTCTCGTGCGTGGACGGGCCCGGTGGGCGACATCCTCCCGCCGCGGTGGCGCACTGATCGTTGTCGACGCTCAATGCGTAACCCCACCTCCGTTCAGCGAAAAGAGCGCAGGCGGAGGCTGTTCAGCACCACGAAAAGGCTAGAAAATGCCATCGCACCCCCCGCTACCAGCGGCCCCAGCAGGCCGGTCATTGCCAAGGGGATCGCGGCGACGTTGTAGGCGAAAGCCCAAAACAGGTTGCCGCGGATAATGCCGAGCGTGCGACGACTCAGCCGCAGGGCGTCGGGAACCCGGTTCAGGTCGTTGCCGATCAGGGTGATGTCGCTTGCGTCAATCGCGACCTCGGATCCTGCTCCCAGTGCGATGCCCACATCGGCGGCGGCCAGCGCGGCAGCATCATTGACCCCATCGCCGACTAGGGCGACGCGGCTGCCCTCCCCGCGCAGCCGCTCAATAACGGCGAGTTTTTCCTCCGGGAGAACTTCGGCGATTACCTCAGTGATGCCGATAGGGGAGGCGACCGCGTGAGCTGATCGCGCCGTGTCACCGGTAAGTACCAGCAGCCGCATTCCGCGCTCGCGCAGCTCGGCGATGGCGTGCTCCGCCTCCGGTCGTATGTCGTCACGGAGGACGGCGATACCGCGCAGCGTGCCGTCCCAGCCGACACCGACCACGGTTCCGCCGCTAGCGCTCGCCTGCCGGGCCCGCTCGGCGAACTCGCCCGGCGCGCAACCCCACTGCTCCTCCAGCCAGCGCAGCCGCCCGGCGACCACGAGTCGTCCTTCCACCTGGGCGCGCACGCCACGGCCCGGACTTGCGCGGAAACCGCTTGCGTCGGGCACGGTGAGATTCCGCTCTGCGGCGCCTCGGACGATCGCGGCGGCCAGTGGATGCTCTGACCCCTGCTCGACGGCCGCGAGCATTCGCAGACTCTCGTCGTCGAGCGCTTCCGTCACGGTGAAGGCGCCGCTGGTGAGGGTGCCGGTTTTGTCGAAAACGACCGTGTCGATTCTGTGTCCGGCTTCGAGTACCTCCGGTCCGCGCAGGAGGATGCCCAGCTGAGAGCCGCGTCCAGTGCCCACTAACACGGCGGTCGGGGTCGCGAGTCCGAGCGCGCAGGGGCAGGCCACGACCAGCACCGCCACGGCAGGCGACACGGCCGTGGCAAATTCGGCTCCTGTCAGTAGCCAGCCTGCGAGTGTTGCCAGCGCGAGAGCGATCACGATCGGCACGAAGACGGCGCAGACGCGGTCGGCCAGACGTTGCACCTGAGCCTTGCCTGCCTGTGCCTCCGAGACCAGTCGGCTCATCCGCGCGAGTGTGGTGGCGGAACCTACTCGCTCGACCTGGACGGTCAGTACTCCGTCTGTGTTGAGCACGCCGCCTGTGACCGCGGATCCGGGGCCCACTTCGACGGGCATGCTCTCGCCGGTGAGCAGACTGGCATCCACGGCGCTGGCTCCTTCGAGCACTGTGCCGTCGGCAGCGACACTCTCGCCCGGGCGAACGCGAATGCGGTCACCGACCGCGAGGTCTGCTGCGGATACGCGCTCTTCGGTTCCCTCGGGCGTGATTCGTCTTGCTTCTTTGGCACCGAGGCGGAGAAGCGCTCGCAGTGCCGCGCTCGCGTCGCGCTGGGAACGCGCCTCCAGGTAGCGGCCGGCGAGTACGAGAACCGGTACGGCCGCGGCCACTTCAAGGTAGATCTCGTCGTGCCCGGAGGAGGTTCCGAGCAGCTCGAACGGCATCGACATTCCGGCGCGGCCGGCGTCACCGAAGAAAAGCGCGTAGACAGACCAGATAAAGGAGGCGCTCACGCCGAGACTGATCAGGGTGTCCATCGTTGTTGATCCGTGACGGAGGGCGCGCCAGGCGTTCCGGTGAAACGGCCAGGCACCCCACACCGCGACCGGTGCCGCGAGCGTGAGGCACAGCCACTGCCAGTGAAGAAATTGCAGCGGCGGGATCATCGAGAGCAGAACCACGGGTGCGGCGAGCACAGCAGACAGACGGAGCCGGGTGAGCAGAGCGCGACGCTCGTGCTCGTCGGCGGGGCCGTGGGTGTGGGTGGAGTGTTCGGGTGTGTCTGGCTCGTGGGCGCTGTGGTCGTGGCCGGGTTCGGTGGGGCCGGAGACAGCCGCCGTGTAGCCGGCGTCGGAAACGGCGGTGATGGCGTCGGCGGGTGTGATGCCGTCGGGAAGGGTGACTGTCGCGCGTTGGAGCGGGAGGTTGACGCGGGCGGTCACGCCGGGCAGGGCCTCCAGCTTGCGTTCGATGCGGGCGACGCAGGAGGCGCAGGTCATCCCGCTGATGTTGAGTTCGAGTGGCGTGTTCGACATGTCAGTCCAGCGGTGCGAGCTGGTAGCCGGCGTCAGCGATAGCGGAGGCGATCTGTTCGCGGCTGAGCGGTCGGGAGGATTCGACGGTGACGGTGGAGACCCCGTCTGGTACCAGGGAAATGTCGATCTTTTTTACTTCGGGGTAGGCGGTGAGTTCTGCGGTGACGCTGCGGACGCAGTGTTCGCAGGTCATGCCGATCACGCCGAAGCTCTGGGTGGAGGTCGCGGTGGGAGGCTGGGGTTTGCGGTGGGTGGTGCAGTCGCAGGCTGTGCTGGAGCCTCGTGTGGTCAGTCCGAGGTCGTTGGTTGCGCTCATTGTGGTCCTCCGCGAAGCTCGTGGCCAGGGAAACTGCGTCCCGGAGAATACCCCCCGGGGGTATCTCATACTACGCGCCTCAGGTGCGGGCGACAACCCACCTTGCTTGTCGCTGTGGGCCGTGGTGCGTGTCATCGGGAACTGTTCCGAATCGCGGCCACTGAGTTGCCCAAGAAGGTGCGTTCTGTGCGGCGTGTCGTGAGCATCTTAGGCAACTCGGCGGGCGGCTGCTTATTAAGGAGTTTCAGGGCGTGGACTTGATGGTAAAGGGCATGCCAGATGGGCCTGCCACGGGCGTCTGGTTCAGGTTTTATCGGGCGTGACCTAGATCTTTGCCCAAGATTCAGCAGGGTTGATTTCCTGGTGAAGACATGCGCTAGGGGCCTAAAATATCTGCGCAACCAACTCTGTCACCTGTCTCCACTCCACTGCCTTTATAGAATATTCGTGAATTTGCTTCTCTTTTCACGAAGTAGCCCATGGAGAAAACGCTATTCGCCCAGGTAATAAATTGACGCCTTATGGGGTGAGGCTAACTTTCGTTGTTGCAGTTCCTTCTCTCCGGCAGGAAGTGCCGCCTATCGCGCCGCCGAAGTGCCCGAGAAAGTAATGGGCGACGAAGCTTCGATCGCGTTCTTGGGCACTTCGGGTGTGGAGCATATCCGCCGGGCGTGTTTATGGCTGAGACGGTGCTGCTTGGTGGACTCCAAGCGCTACCGACTACGCGCTTAGCACGCTGTCGTGATGAAAGTGGCGGTGTCGGTGCCGTTGGGAACCACGATGCCGTAAGCGGAGCTAACTTCGGTTGATACCAAGTTCGCTGTGTGATAGAGCTTGTTATCGGTCGTAATAAAGTATTGTGCTCCTACGGCTGTTTGAGGATTGGGAATATTATAGGATCTCGGTGTTCCGTTGGTGGAGACTCCGTAGGCGACTCCGTCGCTGACGTAGGTAGCTGTGTCGGTGCCGTTGGGGGTGACAATGCCGAAGGCGGAGGTCACATTGCTGGCGATAAGATTGTCTTTACTACTGTAGTAGAGTTTTCCGTCGGTAGTGATGAAATATTGCGCTCCAACCGCGGTTTTGGGGCTCGGGATGTCGTAGGATACCGGGATTCCGCTGCTGGAGATTCCGTAGGCGACTCCGTCGGCGACAAAGGTGGCTGTGTCGGTGCCGTTGGGAACCACAATGCCGACAACGGACGTGACGTTGGTAATAGGATTCTTATTCGCGTCGACAATGAGGTCATTGCCGTGGTAAAGCTTTCCGTCACTGGTGATGAAGTACTGCGCTCCCGCCGCGGTCTGAGGACTTGACACCGTGTATGTGGTTCCCACTGTTTGAGTGGAAGCGCTTTTGGCCTTCGGGGTTCCAGCGGGCGTTTGCACGGCCGCGGTAGCGCTCAGGCTGTCGGAGGCTGCGGAGAAAGAACTGTTACCTCCCTTGCCGGGCACTTTAATGTTGGGGAGAGTAATAAGGCCGTTCGTATCGGTGGTGCCCGAGTAGGTCGTGGTGCCGTCTGCGAAGGTGTATCCGTTGGCTAGGGTCACGCTGACGGTCTTGCCGGGGTCGGGGGCGGTCCCGTCAATCGTGCGCTTGACCTGTACGCCAGAAATCGTGCCGCAGGGCGTGCCAGTGTAACTAGCCTGCGTAAAGGCGAGCGTCGGCTGCGGTGACGCCGCGAACGCTGGCGTCGCGCCAGCCGTCGCAATGACCGGTACACTCCACGCTGCTCCCTTGACGAGGGTTCGGCGCCCCACGCCGTCGGGCGAGGGGATTGTCCAGTCGTCGGAAATCTTTATTGTCCGGAATTCATCGAATTTTTTCGGCATGAGTGCCCCTCCAGGGTGGATGGATAAATGAGACGATGTTTTATTCACAACGACCGTAGATGTGCAAGAAAGGTCGCCCACTTTTCTTGGCAATAGTGAGTCTTTTGTCAAGCTTTCGGTGTCGTGAGTAAACACTCATTCATCTTGCTGCCGTTGCGTGCATCTCGGAATCGAATTGCCAATATTCTTCGCGTTATTGCCCTTCTCGCTTCGCATTGACGTTTTCGTCGCCGTGACGCTCGTTCTGCTGCCTTGATAGAGGTCGTGCGACCGTCGCGCGGCCAATCGAAGCTGGAGAAATAAGTGCTTCGCAGCGTAGGAGAGGGTGACTCCGTCGACCGGGGGGTAGCGCTTGTCGGCCGTGCCGCCGCCGAATGGCTGGCACAGCTCGGCTATGAGGTTCCTAGCGGGACGGGATATTTTCGTGCCGGTGGTGATTCAATCCGAGGTCGTTCTTTTGCGCTTTCGCGGCTGTGGCACGAGGCCCCTCTTCTCTTGCGGGGAGCAAATAAACTTCGTGGCGGAGGGGCGGTTAGTGTTGTGGTTGAGGGTGAGATGGTCGTGAGTCACGGCACGACAAGATTCACGGTGAAAAAGGGCGAAGGTTTTATCGCTTCGCTCAATTCGGCCATTACCCTCGAAGCTCGCGGCGCTGTCGGGACAATTGAACTGCGGGTCGATGGTTCATTTTCGCGACGCTTCGGAGTCGCGGACATCAATGCCCTGCAACTGCTCGGCCCTGAGCTGGAGGCGATGACGGGACTGATTTCCCTCGCCAACCCTACGCTCGCATCGCGCGGGGGCCGCCGCCGCGTTACCTGGTCGTTTACTCGAACGGCTTTGGAGAATATGGTCGCGGCGCTAGTGGCCGAAGCTCGCGATGCTCCTGCCGATTCACTTGTGGAGCGCGCGCTCGAAGAGATTCGGCTTTGGTCCGACGACCCTGCCTTTGACGTGGTGACTCTGGCGACAACCCTGAAAGTCACCCCGCGCTGGTTGCAGATGGTTTTCGCTGAACACGGGCTGACTCCGCGTCAAGCGATCCGGATCGAAAGAACCCGTAAAGCCCGTCAGACGATGAAAGCGCACCTTGGCATTACTCTCGACGAGGTTGCGCGCCGCACCGGTTTTCCTTCGGCGCGGGCGCTGCGGGACGCGCTTAAAGGCTTCCCCGAACTGAGTGTCCCCCCGTCACCGGGCCGACGTGGGGACAAGAGGCCAGTTCCGACAGCGGAGAAAAAGATCGACGTTGCTCCGCATCACCCCGATAACGCCGTCACCGAGGTCGCTGCCCGCGATTCACTCAACCGTGAATGAGGCGCGGGACTGTGTCTCTCCGAGACTCTAGTGGTGCGGATGAAAACGCTTGTAGAAGTACCACGCTGCGGCTCCTAAGCCTGCCCCCAAGGGAATCATCTTTTTCCCGGCCCCTTCTTTGCCTTAACGCACGTGAGTGAAAAACGTCTCCGACTCTAACTCGGAGCGGAGCTCCCGTCGAGACCAATCCCCAACCCCCACGAGATGCCATCTGTGTGAGCGACACGCCGACGAATCCCGTCACAAGTGGCATCTCGCGGGAAGGAGCGCCGGGGCGGGGTCTCCACGGCGGATGCCACGCCGCTTAGGGTGGGCGCATGGATGAGGTGGCACTTTCCGAAGCCGTGGAACGATGTGAGGAGCGGGACGCTACTGCCTCCCTCTCTACGTCAACGCTGCACGACCGTCGCCGTGACCGACGAGTTACCGAGTCGGTAGACCGCTTTGCTACCGGCGAAAAGTTTCCGGAGTATCGAATCGATCTCGAGCGGATCCGTTTCTCGCCCTATTTCGCGCGGCTCTCGGCTGTGACGCAGGTGATCTCGCCCTCGGGGGTCGGTCAGGTGGTACACAACCGGCTCACCCACTCCATCAAGGTCACCGCTGTGGCGCGGGCGATTGCGATGCAGCTCACCACCACCGACCGGGCACAGAGTGAGCTGGTCGAACGGCTCGGAGGGTGTGACCCGGTGGTGGTGCAGGCCGCGGCGAGCGCTCACGATCTGGGCCATCCTCCGTTCGGGCATCTGGGTGAGCAAGCCCTGGACCGTTTAGCTCGCACACGATTGGGTCTGGCGGAGGGCTTTGAGGGTAACGCGCAGACATTCCGTATTCTCTCGACGCTGGATGTGTGCGAGACGGTGGAGGTGGGTCTCAACCTGACTGCTGCCTCCCGGGCGGCGGTGCTCAAATACCCCTGGGGGCGTTTGGTATGTCGGCCCGATATCGACTCTGCACACCCCACAGAGTTACCGCGTGGTTCAACGGCAAGTCGTTGGGAGACTGCGCCGCCGAAATTCTCGGCCTACACTCTCGATCTGGACGACCTCCTCGATGCCCGTGCGGGTTTTACCGCGATCGCGCCCTGGCAGCAGACGCTGGAATGCTCGGTAATGGATGTCGCCGACGATATCGCCTACTCGCTGCACGACCTCGACGACTTTTATCGCGCGGGGGTGTTGCAGCAGGCGGCGGTAGCGGTCGAGTTCCGCGCGTTTCTGCGCGAGCAGAACGCGCTGGCTGCACTGGCTCCCGACGAGCTGTGGGTGCGGACTCCGGGACACTCGCTCGAGATGTTGCGGCGCAGGCTCGTCGCTCGCGACCCGTGGATCGCCAGCGACGAACACTTCCGCTGCTCAGTGGAGCGAGTCTCGACCGAGCTGGTGGAGGGGTTACTCGCTGTGCCTTTTGACGGCTCCACCCGCACCGAGCGGGCGATCGAGGCATTTGTGTCCTCCTGGATTGCGCGGTTGCAGCGCTCGGTACTGGTGCTCGCTGAGCCGAATGTGCGTTCGGGGCATGTGTCGCTTCTCCCCGACGCGTGGCATGACGTGGCGGTGCTGAAATTCGTGCACACCCGCTTCGTGATCGACCGACCCGACTTCGCGACCTACCAGCGTGGGCAGTCGCGGGTGCTCGAAACGTTGGTGACGCAGCTCCATGCCTGGCTGGAGGATCCGTATGACGGGTCGCGGGCGCCGCAAAAGTTGCGTGATGTGATCGACCTGGCGACAGAAGGCTATTTCCGTCTCCACACCGATCATCCCGAGTGGCTTCCGATCGACGTGCATTGTGACCCGCTATCGCTTCAGCGTCTGGGCCGGGCTCGCGGAGTCATCGATTATGTGGCCACGCTCACCGATGAACAGGCGATGGCGCTTGCCGCGCGTCTCCGCGGTGATCGTGAGCCCTGGGCGATGGCTACCTGAGTGTCGCGTAGAGCCTGGTAAGGCAGCATTTCTTTGCTCGCCGACTGTGCCCGCGTGGCATATCGCCACAGGGGTCCGGCAGCGACCCACGAAGCGAGACGGGAACCACGGCGTAAAATTGTCGGAGGCACCTGCAAGGATCGATAACTCGACAGGGAGTTCCGTTGGACGGAAACGCAACGACCACGCACTGCAACGTCGCGTTGCTGTCCGTCGCGACCACGATTGCCCCCCGCGTGACCACGTCCGACGAGATCGATGCACGATTGGCACCGGCCCTCAAGCGACTCCGCCTCCCGACCGGGCTCCTCCAGCGCGTTGCCGGCGTTCACGAGCGGCGGAACTGGAATGCTGAGCAGGGCTTCGACGGTGCCGCGATCGATGCGGGAGCACGTGCCCTCGCGGAGGCAGGCATCAGGCCCGACGAGATCGGGTTACTCATCAACACGTCCGTCACCCGTAAACATCTCGAGCCCTCAGTCGCGGTGCGGTTACATCACGGCCTGCACTTGCCCTCCTCGGCGATCAACTTTGACATCGCCAATGCCTGCCTGGGTTTCATGAACGGGATGACACTCGCGGCGCAGCTTATTGACTCCGGTCACATTCGCTACGCCATGGTTATCGATGGCGAGGACGCCGATGACATTCAGGCCAACACGATTGACAGGCTCAGCCGTGACGGCGTGAAACGCAGGGATTTCATGAGCGAGTTCGCCAGCCTCACCCTCGGTTCTGGTGCGGTGGCCGCTATTCTCGGTCCGGCCGATGCGCACGCGAGTGGGCACCGCCTCCTCGGCGGGATCACCCGGGCAGCTACCGAGTTCAACGAACTGTGCATCGGCAGCGTCGATGGCATGTTCACCGACGCCAAGGCGCTGCTCACGGGCGGAATGGAACTCGTGCTTTCAGCCTGGCGCGAGGCAACCCGTGACTGGAACTGGGGTCGGATGGATCGCTACATCATGCATCAGGTGTCGGATGTGCACACCAACGCGCTGGTCAAAGCGATCGGTCTCGATCGCAGCCGAGTACCCACCACGTACCCGACGCTGGGAAATGTGGGCCCGGCCTCCATCCCGATCACGTTGGCTGCGGAGGCAAACACCCTGCGGCCGGGTCACCGTGTCCTGCTGATGGGCGTGGGGTCTGGGATCAATACCGCGATGCTCGAGATCGCGTGGTGAGCTCATCCCCCGGTGCGCATCCGGGCGAACGGATTCGCGCGGCTCTCGGTGCCACAGCTCCCGCGCAGCTGCCGCCGACCGGGTTAGAGGGGCTTGACCCCACTTGGTCGCGGCTGGTCGATGCGCCCGACGCCTCCGGAGTGCAACGGCGTTGGCACCTGCTCGACACGGCGGAGTCGTTGGGGGTCACGCCGGTCGGCACAATCCTCTGCGTGCACGGCAACCCGACCTGGTCATATTTGTGGCGTGGGCTTGGCTCAGCGACCCTCGATGCCGCCCGGCGTGGTGAACCGGCGTGGCGTGTCGTTGCGGTGGATCAGCTTGAGATGGGGTTCTCGGAACGTGCCGGTGAACTGCATCCGCTGGCCGAGCGAGTGCGTGAACTGTCACATCTTACCGATGTGCTCGGGCTGGAGAATGTGGTCACCCTTGGCCACGACTGGGGCGGAGTCGTCTCGCTGGGCTGGGCGATCTCGCATCCGACGCTGGTGCGGGCGACGATTCTCCTTAATACCGCGGTGTCGCAGTCGGCCGATGCTCGCCTTCCCGTGCCGTTGCGTCTCGCGCTTGCCTCTGGGGTTCTCAGGGCCGCGACGGTGGCTACTCCCGCGTTTCTCGAGGCCACGCTCGCGCTCGGACGCCCCGCGCTGCCGTCAGCGGTTGCGGCGGGGTACCGTGCTCCTTACACCACGGCTGCACGGAGGGGCGGGATCGGTGGATTCGTCGCCGACATTCCCGTCAGCCCCTCCCACCCTAGTTACGCACCACTGGAGGGCATCGCCGAGGGGGTGCGCGCGCTCCGCACTCCGGCGCTGCTGCTGTGGGGCCCGCTCGACCCGATTTTCTCGGACCGCTATCTCGACGACCTTGTCGACCGCCTCCCGCACGCGCAGGTGCACCGCTTCGAAGGCGCGGGCCACCTGCTTGCCGAAGATGTCGACTACGCCTCGGCTGTGCTGACCTGGCTGGGTGATCATGTTGCGGGCGAACCCGCAGCACCTGACGTAGTTCGCACGACCGCCTCGATCGAGCCGCTCTGGGCACACCTGGAGCGCAAAGCGGACGACGACAAGCTTGCTCTGGTCGAGATGGCACCTCCCGGAGGCAGGAGTCCGCGCGCGGTATCGTGGCGCCTTCTCTCGCAGCGGGTTCGCGAGTTAGCCGCTGGACTGCGTGCCTTGGCGGTGCAGCCTGGTGACCGGGTTTCGCTGCTGGTCCCGCCCGGCGCCGACCTCACTGCAGTGCTCTATGCGTGCCTCCGGATCGGCGCTGTGGTGGTGGTCGCCGACGCTGGTCTCGGCTTGCGTGGGCTGAGTCGTGCCGTTCGCGGCACCTGGCCCGACCTCGTGGTCGGTGCCGTGCCTGGGCTGACGGTGGCCCGTGCGTTGCGCTGGCCGGGCGGGCGGGTATCAACGCAGACACTCCCGACCGCTGCCGCCGCGGCCCTCGGTGTGGACGCCTCGCTCGGGCAGCTCGTCGAACTGGGGCGCGCGGAGCTCGCCGCTGATCCGGAGGCGCTGGGCCCGGAACCCTCGCCCGACGCGACCGCTGCAATCCTGTTTACCTCCGGCTCTACCGGACCGGCGAAGGGTGTTGTCTACACTCACCGCCAACTCGCTGGGGTCCGCGATGTGCTCGCTCAGCAGTATGACGTGGGACCGGGAACAGGGCTCGTCGCTGGCTTTGCACCGTTTGCGCTGCTCGGACCGGCGCTCGGCGCTCGCTCGGCGACTCCGGATATGACGGTCACTGCCCCGCGCACGCTGACCGCGAAGGCGGTGGCGGAGGCGGCAGCACGGGCGGAGGCGACGGTGCTTTTCCTCTCGCCGGCTGCGCTCGCCAACGTGGTGGCGACTGCCGATCGGCTCACCGCTGACGATCATCGGGCGCTCGCACGAGTACGTACCTTCCTCTCGGCCGGTGCTCCGGTTGCCGAGGGGTTGCTCGCCAAGGCGCAGGCTTTGATGCCGAACGCCTCCGCGCACACCCCGTACGGGATGACGGAGGCGTTGCTGCTCACAGATGTCTCCCTCGACGGTATCCGTGTCGCTGCGGCCGACGATGATCCGCGGGGAGGAGTCTGCGTAGGCACTCCCGCAGTCGGCGTCCGCCTCCGTATCGCTCCGCTCGACGCCGACGGGCGACCATCGCCCCGGCTGGAGGAGATCGTGGGGGTTACCGGTGAGATTGTCGTCTCGGCCGGCCATGTCGAGGACCACTACGACCGGCTCTGGCTGACCGACCGTGCCGCCCGCGTCGGCGCCGACGCGGGGGAACGGTGGCATCGCACCGGTGACGTGGGTCGGATCGACTCCGCGGGCCGACTCTGGGTAGAGGGCCGGTTACCGCACGTGACGGTGACCGCGGAGGGCGTGGTCACCCCGGTGGGCCCGGAGCAGCGAGTGGAGGCCTGTGTCGCCTCCGTCGCACGCGCCGCGGTTGTGGGGGTCGGACCGCGTGGAGTCGCCCAGCTCGTGGTGATTGTGGAGTTGGTGGGGGGTGTACGTCGCGTCGCTCTGGCTGAGCCCGCGCTGGCTGCCGAGGTTCGTGCGGCGGTGGGTGCCCCTGTCGCTGCGGTGTTGGTCGTGCCGACATTGCCGACGGACATTCGGCACAACTCGAAGATCGATCGTGTCGCGCTGGCTGCCTGGGCATCATCGATCCTGGCCGGTGGTCGGATGGTCGCGCCGTGAGAGTGCTGGTGACGGGGGCCAGTGGCGTGCTGGGGCGAGCCGTCGCGGCCGAACTGGTCGCTCAGGGGCACGCTGTGCGGACTTTTCAGCGCCGTGCCTCCGGTGTGGCCGGGGCGGAGGATGCGTGCGGTTCGCTCACTGACCGCTCTGCGGTGGCGGAGGCAGTCGTCGACTCCGAGGCGGTGGTGCACCTTGCCGCGAAGGTGTCGCTTGCCGGTGACCCCGGTGACTTTGAGCGCGTGAATGTTGAGGGGACGCAGCACCTTCTTGCCGCCGCTGCTCGCGCGGGAGTGCGGCGTTTTGTACAGGTGTCGTCGCCGTCGGTGGCGCACTTAGGGGCGTCGGTTGTGGGCGCTGACGCTGAGCCGGCTGATCCCGTCCGGGCGCGCGGCGATTACGCCCGTACTAAGGCGAGGGCCGAACTGTTAGCTTTGGCTGCTGATGCACCTCACTGTGCTGTTGTGGCGGTGCGTCCGCACCTCGTGTGGGGGCCGGGCGACACCCAGCTTGTCGGTCGCATTGTCCAGCGGGCGCGGGCGGGGCGGCTGCCGTTGCTGG
Source organism: Rathayibacter toxicus DSM 7488 (assembly GCF_000425325.1). Taxonomy (GTDB): domain Bacteria; phylum Actinomycetota; class Actinomycetes; order Actinomycetales; family Microbacteriaceae; genus Rathayibacter; species Rathayibacter toxicus. The sequence continues at coordinate 789 of NZ_AUDF01000010.1, read as the reverse complement.
GGCACGGTATGGCGCTGATTGACTCGACCTATCTCGACAATGCCGCCTCAGCTATTGTCGCTGCGCTCGGCCGGGCGGAGACGGTTCACGGTCGCTCCTATGTCGTCACCAATGGGGAGCCCCGGCCGGTCGCGGAGTTGCTCGCCGGTATCTGCCGCGCTTTCGGAGTGGAGCCGCCGCGCTGGTCGGTGCCGCCGGGGATCGCCCGGGCAGCGGGTTCGGTGGTGGAGCGGGTGTGGGCGATGCGTCCCGGACCGGACGAACCTCCGATGACGCGTTTTCTTGCTGAACAGCTCTCCACCGCGCACTGGTTTGACCAGCGCCGGACCCGTGCGGATTTGCGGTGGCGACCTGCGGTCTCGCTTGACGAAGGGTTGCGGCGGTTGGGGGAGTGACACTTGTTACCTTGTTTCTCGCGCGAAATATTGCGAGAGGCCGTCTTGCGAACGTGGTCACTTCTTCCTGCAAGCCCTGGTAACGACAAATGTGCGCAATAGGCACCCTTGGTGAAAAGTGGGATATGTCGGCCATTGCTGCCCCAGACCCGCGAGTTGACGAGAGTGTGGGGCAGCAATGACGGAAAGGTCATGACCTTTGCATAAGCCTAGTTTAAGGCCTCAGCAGCTCGCCGTTGAAATTGCAATATAGTTGTTATTGGCGTTTGATGCGTACCATCCGTCGGATGTCGCCGTGACATTACTGGTAACAGAAGTGGTTCCGAAGTAGAGTGTGCCGTCTTTGAGCCAATATCCCGAGTTGAGTGGTGTTGCGCCATCGGGGCCTGCTATT
>NZ_AUDF01000009.1 GCF_000425325.1 Rathayibacter toxicus DSM 7488 | reverse complement strand
AAAGCATCTAAGCGGGAAGCCAGCTTCGAGATGAGATTTCCATCCCTTCGGGGGAGAGGCTCCCAGCCAGACGACTGGGTTGATAGGCCGGATGTGGAAGACAGGACTAAAGACTGTTGAAGCTGACCGGTACTAATAAGCCGATAACTTGATAATCACTACACTCATACTGTTGTAAAGGCTGGTAGGAGTGGCTTAGGATTGTTCGCGTCCACTTTGTGGTTCCCAGAAAACGGGCGCCCATTCCCCCCGCCACAGGGGTGGATGCTAATTGAATACACGCATGACGTGTAACCCCAAGATTTGGCCACTATCCCTGACGGGGTGTGTGTGTCTCCACGGGTTACGGCGGCTATAGCGAGAGGGAAACGCCCGGTCACATTCCGAACCCGGAAGCTAAGACTCTCAGCGCCGATGGTACTGCAGGGGAGACCCTGTGGGAGAGTAGGACACCGCCGGACACTTTTCATGATGGCCATCCAGACACACTGGATGGCCATCACACGTTAACCACCAACCACGAACTCCCGCGATTTACTGCCCAAACCGGGTTAGGGTAATGCAACACCCGAACCCACCCCCGCTTGGTCATCAACGACTTATGCTGAAACGTGTGGATCGAGGTGTGGCGATGGGTGACGAGCCTACGTCCGAGACAGTTCGCGACGAGATCGCCGAGAAACTTGTTTCACTTGAAAAGCAGCTACTCGGGACACGCGCGGCGTTATACGCCGAGTTGCATGAACACTTTCGTTCCCGTCTCGAAAGCGGCGATCGGCAGCCAGGAGCGTGACCCGTCTTGATGTCTCCCTTGTCGAGCGTGGGATCGCACGCTCGCGCACCCACGCGGGGCGGCTGATAACTGACGGCCTGGTTACGGTGGCGGGGACTCCGGCGTTCAAACCATCCCTTCGGGTGCGTCCGGATCAGGACGTGTCAGTCGCGCGGCTGGACGACTACGTCAGCCGGGCGGCGTATAAACTCATCGCCGCCTTGGAAAGCTTTCCCACTATCCGCGTGGCTAAGGCACATGCGCTCGATGTGGGTGCCTCTACCGGTGGTTTTTCGCAGGTCCTGTTGGAACGAGGAGTCGCCTCGGTCATTGCGCTTGATGTCGGACACTCACAGTTAGCGCCGCGCCTTCGAGCTGATGAGCGGGTGCGAGTGGTGGAGGGATTCAATGCGCGCGAGATGACACCACAGCGTTTGGCGTCGGCGTCCGGTAGCAGTTGTACGCCCGACCTCGTCGTTTGTGATGTCTCCTTTATCTCGGTGACACTGGTCCTCCCCGCAGTGGCCGCTTCTGTGGCGCCCGGGGCCGATTTCGTGGTGCTGGTCAAACCGCAGTTTGAAGTGGGGCGCGACGACATTCGCGACGGTATCGTTCGTGACCCGGCACTTCGGCGTCAGGCGCTGTCTGCTGTGCTGGGGTCAGCCTGGCACAGCGGTCTGGGCGTCGTAGGCCTTGCGGAATCGCCGCTGCCCGGGAGCGCTGGTAATAGTGAGTATCTTGTACACCTTCACCGCGACCTCGGCACGATTCCGACACAATGGAGGGACACAGTCACTGTGCTGACCACCCGATAGTGTGACTGCTTTTGCCGTCGTCACTTGAGCCGAAGGACACCCTCTCGATGCAGTCGTCTTCCGACGAGCGCAACATTCTCGTCGTCGCCCATACCGGCCGGACCGACTCTCTTGGCGCAGCGATCCGTGCAGTGCAGCGGCTGCGTGACTCTGGTGCGCGTCCGGTGCTGTGCGCAGACAACAAAGACGACATTGTCGCCACGGCACCCGAACTGGCCGCGGTCGCTGTTCTCGGGGCCGATGTTCCCTTGGCGTGGATTGAACTGGTTATCGTCCTCGGCGGTGACGGCACCATCCTTCGCGCCGCCGAGATCGTGAGGGCAGGAACCGCGCCGTTGCTCGGAGTGAATCTTGGCCATGTGGGATTTCTGGCCGAGAGTGAGCGCGATGACCTCGATGATGCAGTGGCGCGCGCACTCGAGGGCGATTACCGCGTTGAGGAGCGGATGACCCTCCAGGTTCGGGTAAAGATCGACGACACGGTGGTATACGAGACGTGGGCGTTGAATGAGGCGACGGTTGAGAAGGGCAGCCGCGAGCGAATGCTGGAGGTCATGATCGGCGTCGACGCTCGCCCGCTGTCAAGCTTTGGCTGCGACGGTGTCGTGGTGTCCACGCCGACGGGATCGACTGCGTACGCCTTCTCTGGCGGCGGCCCGATCGTATGGCCGACGTTAGAAGCGATGCTGGTGGTGCCGCTCAGCGCGCATGCTCTCTTTGCCCGGCCGCTGGTTGTTGGACCGGATTCGAGTGTGGCGGTTGAGGTTAAGGAGCGCACCGACGGGGTCGGCGTATTGTGGGCCGACGGACGACGAACCTATGAGCTGCCGCCGGGAGCGCGGGTTATTTATCGCCGCTCGAAGGTCCCCGTCCGGTTCGCACGTCTGCACGATGCGCCCTTCACCGACCGCCTGGTGCACAAGTTTGGTCTCCCCGTCCGCGGATGGCGGGGATCAGCGGAGACGGAGTAGAGAGTGCTCGATGAAGTTCACATCCGCGATCTCGGTGTGATCGCGGAAGCGACCCTTCCGCTGGGACCAGGGTTTACTGCGGTGACGGGAGAGACGGGCGCAGGAAAAACCTTGGTTGTGACGGCCTTAGGGCTCATGCTGGGTGCCCGTGCTGATGCCTCCGCGGTGCGGGCTGGGGCGCGTCAGGCGTGGGTGACTGGCCGTTGGTTGGTGGCCGAACAAGGGCCGGTTGCCGAGCGCGTACGTGACGCCGGCGGCGACTTGGATGGTCCAGAGCTTGTGCTCTCGCGTTCGGTGTCGGTGGAGGGACGAGGTCGCGCTGTCGTTGGTGGTCGCACCGCTCCCATCAGTGTGTTGAGCGAACTCGCGGATCACCTTGTGGTCGTTCACGGGCAGTCGGATCAGATTCGGTTGCGTTCGATCGCGGCCCAGCGGGACGCACTTGACCGCTGTGGTGGCCCAGAACTGGAAAAGGTTCTGCGCGAGTACCGCAGCGTCTTCGAGCGTTGGCGCACCAACAGTGAGGAACTCACCGAGTTGTCCGCGGCTCGTGACGCGCGCGCTCGTGAGGCGCAACGCCTCCGGGCGGCACTGGCTGAGATCGAGGCTGTCGCTCCTCGACGCGGTGAGGACGTTGAGCTTGCAGCGCAGTCGGAGCGGCTTGGCAGCATCGAGCAGTTGCGGGTGGCGGCGGGGAAGGCGCGGGAATCGATCTCGTCGCAAGAGCTGGATGGGCGCGACGCCCGGGAACTCGTTAACGCTGCACACCGGGTGCTGGAACGTGCTGCCGAGCACGATGCCGCATTGCAGCCGACCGTGCAGAACTTGAGTGAGGCTTCGGCGCTGCTTGCCGATGTTGCCGGTGATCTCTCCTCGTACCTTGCCGAGCTCGATCGTGACGGTGCGCACGACCTGGACCTGGTTGAGAACCGTCGCGCGCAGCTCGCGGCACTTGCCCGCGGTTACGGGCCGACGCTTGACGATGTGTTTGATCTGGTCGATTCTTCCGCGGAGCGTTTACGTGACCTGGACGGCGACGATGAAAGGATTGCGGCTCTCGAGGCGGACATCAACGCCGACGCCGAGCTTGTTGACCGGTTAGCTGCCAGGCTCTCTGAGCTACGAACTGCCGCCGCTGCGGAGCTGAGCGAGCGGGTTACTGAGGAGCTCACGGCGCTGGCGATGCCGGATGCTCGCCTCCTTGTCCAGGTGAAGAGCACTGGCGAGTCCTCAGCTCACGGCCGCGACAGCATCGAGATGCTGCTTCAGCCGCACGCCGGGGCGGTGCCGCGGCCTCTTGCGCGAGGCGCATCGGGAGGCGAACTGTCCCGGGTCATGCTCTCGATCGAGGTTGTTATCGCCGCTCATGACCCGGTGCCTACCTTTGTGTTCGACGAGATCGATGTGGGAGTCGGTGGTGCGGCGGCGATCGAGATCGGACGGCGGCTCGCGCGGCTGGCCGAGACTTCGCAGGTGATTGTGGTGACTCACCTTGCGCAGGTTGCGGCATTCGCGGCCAACCACCTCCGGGTTGAGAAGGGTTCGGATGGCTCTGTCACTGCGAGCGCTGTCACTCAGCTTTCGGCCGAAGGACGCGTTTCGGAGATGGCGCGGCTGCTCTCAGGGCTGACCGATTCCGAGAACGCGCTAGCTCACGCCCGGGAACTGCTCGAGATGAGTTGGCGCAGCTGAGCGGCCTGGGATGGAGGCCCGCAGTCTCGACTCCGCTGAGACTGCGTTCAGGTGAGTGCTGTTAGGGTGGAAGCCCGTGGCGGATATCACAGACACAGGTTCTTATTCTTCGGATTCCTTCCTCGTCGGTCAGGCGTCCAGCTCTGCACCCGTCACCAAGCACATTTTCGTTACCGGTGGTGTTGTGTCATCACTCGGTAAAGGTCTCACTGCTGCCAGTCTGGGTAATCTGCTCACTGCACGGGGTTTGCGTGTGGTCATGCAGAAGCTCGACCCCTACCTGAACGTGGACCCGGGGACGATGAACCCGTTTCAGCACGGTGAAGTGTTCGTCACCGACGATGGCGCCGAGACCGACCTTGACATCGGACATTACGAGCGCTTTCTTGACATCAATCTCAACCAGGCAGCGAATGTCACGACCGGGCAAATCTATTCGCGTGTCATCGCCCGAGAACGCGCCGGTGAATACCTCGGTGACACGGTCCAGGTCATCCCGCACATTACGGACGAGATTAAGCGTCGGATGCGTCTTCAAGCCGAAGATCAGCCACAGCCGGACGTGATTATCACCGAGATTGGCGGCACGGTGGGAGATATTGAGAGCCAACCCTTTCTTGAGTCTGCCCGTCAGGTACGGCACGAGCTGGGACGACGCAACGTGTTCTTTGTACATGTGTCACTGGTGCCGTTCATGGCCGCTTCCGGCGAGCAGAAAACGAAGCCGACCCAGCACTCCGTCGCGGCATTGCGGTCGATCGGTATCCAACCGGATGCTCTGGTGCTCCGTAGCGATCGTCCGGTATCGGAGTCGAACAAGCGCAAAATCGCGCTGATGTGCGATGTCGACGAGCAGGCAGTTGTCAATGCGAAGGACGTTGCCTCGATCTATGAGATCCCGCAGATGCTCAACGACCAGGGACTCGACGCCTACATCATTCACCAGCTCGGTCTTCCGGCCGGCGAGGTGGTGTGGGACGGTTGGGCGCACCTTGTGGAAGCAGTGCATGAACCGAAGCACGCGGTCAGCATTGGCCTGGTCGGTAAGTACATCGACTTACCCGACGCCTACCTCTCGGTGACGGAGGCATTGCGCGCGGGCGGTTTTGCTCAGCGGACGAAGGTCACGATCCGCTGGATCGCGTCGGATGGCCTCGAGGATCAGGCGGCGGCGGCCGCAGCGCTCGCGGAGCTGGACGGTATTTGTGTGCCGGGAGGTTTCGGCGTCCGCGGTATTGAGGGCAAGCTTGGCGCGCTGCGCTTTGCCCGCGAGAACGGCATCCCGACGCTCGGACTCTGTTTGGGGCTGCAGTGCATGGTGATCGAATATGCGCGGAATGAGGCAGGGCTCACGGGTGCTTCCTCCTCTGAATTTGATCCGGACACCCCGTTTCCCGTGATCGCGACGATGGCGGAGCAGGTGGACATCCTCGCCGCCGGTGACATGGGCGGCACCATGCGGCTGGGGCTTTACCCAGCGACCCTCGCGGAAGGATCTATCGTCGCCGAGGTTTACGGTTCCGCCGAGGTCGCCGAGCGTCACCGCCACCGCTATGAGGTCAACAACGCCTACCGTGACCGCATCGCGGAGGCGGGACTCTGGTTCTCCGGAACCTCGCCCGACGGCAAGCTGGTGGAGTATGTTGAGCTGCCGCGAGACAGACATCCCTACTACGTCGGCACCCAGGCGCACCCGGAGCTGCGCTCGCGCCCCAACAGTGCGCATCCGCTGTTCCGCGGGCTGATTACCGCCGCCCGTGAGCGCCAGGAAGCGTCGCGTCTGTTCCCCGCGTCGGAGGCGGGCGTCAATGAGTGAGTTGCTTGCTGACGAGCCGGTCGAGCCGGAGATTCTCAGCAGTGAGCGTGTCTTCACAGGCATGGTCTGGGGTGTGCGTGCAGAGACGTTCCGCTACGGAGACGGCCAGTTGCGCCGCGAATTCCTCGACCACACTGGCGCCGTCGCGGTGCTGGCGCTGGATGAACAGGATCGGGTCGCGCTCATCAAGCAGTACCGCCATCCGGTGCGTAGCCGCGAGTGGGAGATACCGGCTGGTCTGCTCGACATCGAGGGGGAGGATCCGCTTCGTGCGGCTCAGCGTGAGCTGGGTGAGGAAATCGACCTGCGCGCTTCCCGCTGGGATCTGCTTGCCGAGTTCGCTTCGTCGCCGGGCGGAAGCGACGAGATGATTCGCGTGTATCTCGCCCGTGGCCTTTTCGCTACCGACTCTGCCTTTGACCGTGAGGCGGAAGAGGCCGATATGCAGGTGCGCTGGGTCGCACTCGATGACGTTGTTGAGGCGGTGTTGGCGCGGAGGCTGCGCAATCCGTCACTGACGATCGCGGCGCTGGCCGCCTCGGCGTTCCGTGCGCGCGACTGGGTGGGCCTGGGCGATGCCTCCTCGCCGTGGCTGAGCCATCCGCGCGGGCGTCATCCCCGCAGATGAGCCCTCGGGAGTGCGTGAGCGCTTACCTCAGGCAGGCGAGCGTTGAACGTGGACTCTCGCAGCATACGATCGCCGCTTATCGCCGCGACCTGGAGTGCTACCTGGGATGGCTTGCCGAGCAGGGGATCGCTGACCTCGCGGCGCTGACGCGCAGCGACGTGAGCGCCTTCGCTTCCTGGCTTGCGGCGCGCGCGGAACGTCCGCTCGCGCCGAGTTCGCGTGCGCGGATCCTGTCCAGCGTGCGGGGAGTGCACCGCTTCGCTCTGGAGGAAGGGATTGTCGCCGACGATGTCGCCCATGATGTGATGCCTCCCAAACTCCCCCTGAATCTGCCCAAGGCGATCACGGTGGAGCAGATGGCGGCCCTGCTCGATGCTGCGCGTGGCGACGAACTCGCTGACCGACGTGACCGTGCGTTGCTTGAGCTGTTGTACGCGACCGGGGCGCGTATCTCCGAAGCGTTAGATCTTAACGTCGACGATGTTATTGACGCGGAGGTGGTGCGTCTCACGGGCAAGGGCTCGAAGCAGCGGATGGTGCCACTGGGCCGCTTCGCTCGGGAGGCGGTGGAGGACTATTTGGTGCGGTCGCGACCAGAACTTTCCCGTCGCGGTCGGGCGACTCCGGCGCTGTTCCTGGGAATGCGCGGGAATCGACTCTCTCGGCAAAACGCGTGGCTCCTGATCCGCGCTGTGGCCGAGAAAGCTGGGTTCGACCGCGACATTTCGCCCCACACTTTCCGGCACTCGTTCGCAACTCACCTGCTTGCCGGAGGCGCGGATGTGCGGGTGGTGCAAGAGCTGTTGGGACACGCCTCGGTGGCAACCACTCAGATTTACACCCTGGTCACTGTCGATGCCCTGCGTGACGTCTATACTTCCGCGCACCCGCGTGCGCGGGGCTGAGAGCCTGAGCCGCCGGTAGACTCAGCGAGGGTCGCGCGGGAGAGCACGCCGATAAGGAAGCGAGGGCGACGCAGGTGGCACGGAAGACGGACGATAAGGCTGAACTTTCCGGTCTCGAATCCCCTGCGCTCGGCCCGACCGGCCGACCGCTGCGCGAGTTCCCCCTCCCGGTGGAGCTTGTCGGCCATGGTCCAGCGCGCATTATCTCGCTCTGCAATCAAAAAGGCGGCGTGGGTAAAACGACGACCACGATCAATTTGGGCGCGACGCTGGCCGAGTATGGCCGTCGCGTACTGGCCATCGATTTCGACCCGCAGGGTGCACTCTCGGCCGGTCTGGGCATTGCCACCTACGATGCGGTGACGATCTATGACCTCCTCCTGGGCACTGTTAAAGACCCCACCGAGGCTATCCGCACCACAAAGGTGCCGATGCTCGACGTTATCCCGGCCAATATTGACCTCTCGGCTGCGGAGGTGCATCTGGTCAACGAGGTAGCCCGCGAGCAGATTCTTGCCCGTGTTCTTCGCAAGATTAGTGCGGAGTATGACGTCATTCTTATCGACTGCCAACCGTCCCTGGGCCTGCTCACGGTGAACGCGCTGACGGCGAGCCACGGTGTGCTCATTCCGCTCGAGTGCGAGTTCTTCGCGCTGCGGGGAGTGGCGCTGCTGATTGAGACGATCGACAAAGTGCGCGATCGTTTGAACCCGATGATCGAACTCGACGGCATCCTGCCCACCATGTACGACTCCCGCACCTTGCACTCGCGTGAGGTGCTCGAACGTGTCGTCGAAGCTTTTGGTGACAGTGTGCTGGAAACAGTGATTGGGCGGACAGTGAAATTCCCCGACGCGAGTGTATCCGGCGTGCCCATCACACAGTTCGCCCCTGAGCACGCCGCCGCGAAGGCTTACCGTACCCTCGCGAGGGAGCTGATCTCGCGTGGCGCGGTCGCCTGAAGCTGTGCTGACGACGCAAGCGCCGGGTTTTCGCGTCGCGCTCTCCAACTTCGAAGGTCCGTTCGATCTGCTGTTGAATCTGATTGCTCAGCATGAGCTGGACATCACCGAGATCGCGCTGAGCGCGGTGACCGACGAATTCCTCTCCTACCTGCACGGGGTCGATACTGCGCAAGGCTTAGATCGCGCCTCGGAGTTCTTGGTCGTCGCTGCCACCCTCCTCGATCTGAAAATTGCGAAACTGCTGCCCCAAGGGGAACTTGTCGATGCCGAGGACGCCGCGCTGCTCGAGGCTCGTGATCTGCTGTTTGCACGCCTTTTGCAATACCGCGCCTTCAAACAGGTGTCGAGCTGGTTCGCCGAGCGAATGGAGGCCGAGACGACGCGGCACGTACGCCAGGTCTCACTCGAGGAACGATTTCGCGAGGCGAAACCGGACCTGGTGTGGACGCTCTCGGCGGAGGACTTCGCGGCGCTCGCCGCGGTGGCGTGTGCCCCACGCGAACTACCCACGGTCGGGCTCGACCACCTGCATGCGCCGCTGATCAGCATCCGGGAACAGGCCGCCTATGTGGTGGGTGTGCTGCGCGAGCGCGGCGCGGTGACATTTCGTGAAGTGACTGCGGAGGCAGCGGAGAAGGGCGTGATTGTCGCGCGTTTCCTCGCCGTGCTCGAGCTTTATCGTCATGCGGCGCTCACCTTTGAGCAGTCGGAGCCGCTGGGCGAAGTCACCCTGCAGTGGGTCGCGGAGGAGTGGTCGGATGCGATGCTGGCGCACCTGGGGGCTGACTATGACGAGTGATTCTGTCCACGCCTTCGAAAGCGACCGGGCGATTGAGGCGATCTTGATGGTCGCCGACCAACCGCAGTCGTTGGTGGCGCTCGCCACCGCGCTTTCGCAGCCGATCGCGGTCGTGCGTCAGTCCATCGAGCGTCTCGTTGCGGACTTTGAGGGTAAAAACGGCTCGATCCGGCGCGGTTTTGAGCTGCGCGAGGTCGGCGGCGGCTGGCGGATCTATGTCCGTCCGGAATACGACCCAGTGGTGTCGGATTTTGTGCTGACGCAGAATCCGACCAAGCTTTCGCAGGCCGCGCTCGAGACGCTTGCTGTGATCGCGTACAAGCAGCCGGTATCTCGTGGTCAGATTGCGCAAATCCGGGCGGTGAACGTTGATTCGGTGACCCGCACCCTTCTGAGCCGCGGCCTGATCGAGGAGGTCGGCACCGACTCCGAAACCGGCGCGATTCTCTACGGTACGACGGAGCAGCTGCTCGTGCATCTCGGCCTCGCCTCGCTCGACGAGCTGCCGAAGATCTCTCCTTTATTGAGCGACGGACGGGATGGATTCGATGAGAGTAACTGAGAGTGGTACCGAGGGCGAGCGGTTGCAGAAGGTTCTCGCCGCTGCGGGGGTCGCTTCCCGTCGGGTTGTCGAAGAGATGATTCTTGCGCGGCGTATCCGAGTGAATGGCGAGGTTGCCGGCGAACTTGGCCGTCGCGTCAACCCGGCAACCGATCGGATCGAGGTCGATGGTGTCGCGGTGCAGCTGGACACCTCCCGTCGCTACGTCATGCTGAACAAGCCGGTTGGAGTCGTCAGCTCCCTCGCCGATGAGAAGGGGCGCACCGACCTCAGTAGTTATACGAAGAACTTTGAGGAGCGATTGTTTAATGTCGGTCGGCTTGATGCCGAAACCTCGGGGCTGTTGGTGCTGACGAATGACGGCGAGCTTGCGCATGTGCTCGCACATCCGTCCTTTGGTGTGACAAAGACCTATATTGCCCAGGTGCAGGGGCAGGTGCTGCCGCAGACGATCGCGAGGTTGACCGCCGGTATTACCCTCGAGGATGGGCCGATAGCAGCCGACCGGGCACGAGTGCTGGGCCAATCAGAAGGGCGGGCAGCTGCCTCCTTGCTCGAGATCACGCTGCATTCGGGGCGCAACCGGATCGTGCGGCGGATGCTCGCCGCGGTGGGGCATCCGGTGCATGAGCTGGTGCGGCGGCAGTTCGGTCCGCTGCATTTGGGGACGCTGCGCTCGGGCGAGCTGCGCGAACTCACCCGCGAGGAGCGTGGCGCGCTGCTGACCATTTCGCGCAAGGGAGGCGAGGCCCCTGCGGCTCGTCCGCCTCGGTCGTCGATACAGGCGGGTGCGGACACGCGTCGTCGCCCCCATCGCTAGGCTGTCGGGGTGAACCAGCCGTTGGAACCCGCCGTACCCGCACTACGGACCACCGGCACGGTGCGGGTGATTGGCTCCGGACTGTTGGGGGCCTCTATTGGTCTGGGGCTCGCTTCACGCGGTGGTGATGTCGTACTAGACGACGTCTCGCCCGCCGCGCTCTCGCTCGCCGTCGATTACGGGGCCGGACGCGCAGCCTCGGCCGAAGACCAACCTGCCCTGGTGGTTGTCTGCGTGCCTCCGGATGTTGTAGCGAGTGTTGTTCTGCGTGAGCTTGCCGCGCACCCGGAGGCGATCGTCACCGATGTCGCCAGTGTGAAGACCCAGCCGTTACGCGAGCTGCGGGAACATGATGTTGACCTGTCCCGATATGTCGGCTCGCACCCGATGGCGGGACGTGAGCGCGGCGGAGCAGTTTCGGCCCGTGGCGACCTCTTCGTTGGCCGTCCGTGGGTGATGTGCTGCGATCACGACACTGCGCCAGAGGTTCGCGCGCGCGTTGAGGGGCTAGCGCTCGACCTGGGCGGGACGATTGTCGAGATGGATCCCCAGGAGCACGATTTTGCCGTCGGCCTCGTCTCTCATGTTCCGCAGGTGATTTCCTCGCTTGTCGGGCAACGTCTGTGTGACGCCCCTCACGCCGCGTTGCGACTGGCAGGCCAGGGACTGCGCGATGTCGTGCGTCTGGCTGCCTCCGCTCCCGAACTGTGGTTACAGATCCTGGCCGCTAACCGTGAGCACGTTGTTGCCGTGCTTGATGCCTTCCGCGACGATCTGGCTGTCGTGACCGATGCGCTACGCGATCTTGATACGCCCGGCTCCCGACGCATCCTCGCCGAGCATCTCGCCGCCGGCAACGTGGGCGTTGCGCGCCTTCCTGGCAAGCACGGGCAGGATCAGCACTTCGCCACCGTGGTCGTGTTGGTCGATGACGTTCCCGGTTCGCTCGCACGGTTGTTCGTCGACATCGGTGAGGCTGGCATCAACCTGGAGGACGTTCGTCTCGAGCATGCGGAAGGGCGTCGCGTGGGCCTCGCCGAGATTTCTGTGCTGCCGGAGGCGGTCGCTCCGCTGACCACGGAACTGACCGCACGCGGCTGGAGGATCGCCGGATGACACCAGCGCAGCGCTCACTGCTGGTCATTGCTATCGATGGTCCGGCAGGCAGTGGTAAGTCGAGCGTGTCACGTGCCGCAGCGCATCGCCTCAATTTCGAGTTTCTCGACACGGGAGCCGCGTACCGAGCGTTGACGTGGTATGGGCTCGACCGAGGTCTTGATCTCGATGACTCCGATGTGATCACCGGTGCGCTCGACGATTTCGATTACACCATCGGCACCGACCCCGAGTCGTACGCGGTCCGGGTCGGCGAGACCGATGTGACCACGGCTATTCGTGAACCCCGAGTGACGGAGCGGGTCTCGGCGGTGGCGAAGGTCCCTGAGGTGCGGCGGAGGATGACCCTCCTGTTTCGCAGGATCATCGCCGCGACACGCCGTGAGGGCATCATCGTTGAAGGGCGGGACATCACCACCGTGGTCGCTCCTGATGCCCAGGTTCGTATCCTGCTGACGGCCAGCGAAGAGGCTAGGATGGCGAGGCGTTCATGTGAGGTCACCACGGCATCCGTCGAGGCGACTAGTCAGGCGCTGCGGTCGAGGGATCGTGCCGATTCGCAGGTGGTCGACTTCCTGAACGCCGCAGAAGGAGTCATTCTTCTCGACTCCACTCATCTCGACTTCGAGCAGACCGTCGATGCGGTTGTCGCCGAGGTCCGAACTTCGAGAGCAAGGGCCGATCATGACGCAGGATCCGCACGGTGGTGACGACGAGCTGAACGTCGGCGACGACGACCTTGTCGAGCGTCGAGGTGACCCCAACGAACGGCTCGCCTCCTCGCGCGCCCAGGCGCTGCGTACCGCCCTGGAGGACTACGATCTCGGCGAGGAGGACCGTGACCTGCTCGAGTTCGCAGGTGACGATTCCGTCGAGGTGCGGTACCTGCCGGCGCTGCCGGTTGTCGCGATCGTGGGTCGTCCGAACGTGGGCAAGTCGGCGCTGGTAAATCGAATTATCGGTCGTCGTGAGGCTGTTGTTGAAGATACGCCGGGCGTGACCCGCGACCGGGTGTCCTACCGGGCGGAGTGGCTGGGCCGCGACTTCACTGTTGTCGATACCGGTGGTTGGGAGCCGGACGCTCGCGGAATCGATGCCTCGGTCGCTGCCCAGGCCGAGATTGCGATTGATCTTGCGGACGCTGTGGTCTTTGTGGTGGACGCGAATGTCGGCGCCACCGCGACGGATGAGTACGTGGTGAAACTACTGCGCAAGACGACAAAGCCGGTGTTTCTTGCGGCGAACAAGGTGGACGATGCAGGCCAGGAACCGAATGCGGCTTCGCTCTGGTCCCTCGGCCTCGGCGAGCCCCACCCCGTCTCGGCTGTCCACGGTCGCGGTGTCGCCGACCTGCTGGAGGCCGTGCTCGAGAAGTTGCCGCTCGAGTCGGTCGTCGTTCAGCGCGAGATCGGCGGGCCCCGCCGCGTCGCGATTCTGGGTCGACCTAATGTTGGCAAGTCGAGCCTGCTGAATAAGGCCGCGGGTCAGGAGCGGGTCGTGGTCAGTGAACTCGCCGGAACGACCCGTGATCCGGTTGACGAGCAGGTCGAGATTGCCGGAAAAGTGTGGCGTTTTGTTGACACCGCGGGGATCCGTCGTCGCGTGCATTTGCAGCAGGGCGCCGATTTTTATGCGTCACTTCGCACCACAACAGCGCTCGAGAAGGCGGAGGTCGCCGTTGTCGTTCTCGATGTTTCGCAGCCGATTGCGGAGCAGGACGTGCGGATTATCGACCTTGTTCTCGAGTCCGGGCGCGCCCTCGTTCTGGCGTTTAACAAATGGGATCTGCTCGACGACGAGCGTCGTCGTCTGCTTGAGCGCGAGATTGAGACCGATCTCGCTCACGTGGCGTGGGCTCCGCGGGTCAACATCTCGGCGCGAACGGGGCGTCACTTGGAAAAGCTTGTTCCCGCGCTGGAGCGTGCGCTGGAGTCCTGGGATACCCGTATTCCGACAGGTAAGTTCAACGCGTTTCTCGCCGAGCTCACCGCGGCGCACCCGCACCCCCTGCGCGGAGGCAAACAGCCGCGAATACTTTTCGGTACTCAGGCCTCGTCACGTCCGCCTACCTTCGTGCTCTTCACGACCGGGTTCCTCGACCCGGGGTACCGCCGTTACATTCAGCGGCGCCTGCGCGAAATTTACGGCTTTGAGGGGTCGCCGATTGTGCTGAACATGCGGGTGCGGGAGAAACGCGCACGGTGATGTTCGTGTGGTCATCGGCCTCGTTTTCGCTCGTGCCGAGTGATCCGCTAGGGTTGATGAGTTCGCCGGGACGGCGTAAAAACTCAACAACGGGATGTGGCGCAGCTTGGTAGCGCACTTGACTGGGGGTCAAGGGGTCGCAGGTTCAAATCCTGTCATCCCGACCATCTGCGGCTTACGGCAACCTCTGACCATCTTGGTTGAGGTGCGGTGAGCCGCTTGGCCGTTGTTGCGAAGAAAGCCACCCGTGAGGGTGTCTTCTTTCTGCATGGTTTCGGTGTAGCAGCGCGGCCAGGTCATCGTCGCGAGATCGCCCGATGACTTCGTCGTGATCGATAAAGACCGGCTCGAAGGTCGTCTGGTTGATCCTCTTGCGTACCTCATCATTCGCGGTGCTGCGTCCTAGGTGCGGGAGGTGGGGCAGCATGGTGATGCGAGGCGCCATTCGATTCGGAGTGCGTCGGGGAGAGGTCCGGGCGGCCTCGGCGACGATCGTCCCGCCCCGTGACCGTGTGCAAGTCTGCGATGCGCGGCATTCCCGGGCAGGTAGCCGGTCAGAGCCCCTTCCGGCTGTGTGCCGATGAGAGGCAGCGCGCTGATTATGGCGGGTTGATCGACCATGAACAGCACCGTCCCACGGTTTTTCAGACCGCTGATGAACTCCCGCAGCTTCGCTTCTTCGTTCGGTAGCGCTTTACCGACCAGGCGTTTGCCGTCCCGATCTTACCGTTCCCTTCTTCTGTTTATCTGATATTCAGTCATATTATGCTGAACCACGAACGGCAAGTCTGAACATCCAGGTGGTGAATGGCACTCGGCGAAAGCTGGTCCCAATGTCTCTCAGCGATCGCTAACCGTCACGCTATGCTCGGTGAAAACATCCCCAGGTTCACCTACAACGGGCACCAAGAAAGTAGCGGCGGGATTGAGACAGATCAGGGTCGCTGTACTAATATCGAGTGTTCTCTGTCGCGGGCCATCGGAGTGCTGTGCTCTGGTCGGAGAAATTGTCGGTTGGGTTGGAGACCGCAAGCTCGTGTGTGGTGGGGGATGGGGGTATCGCTTCTGAATCTTATGAGGATATTCGGTCGGCTAGCTGATCCACGTGGGGACTCCGCGGTGGCAACGTCAAGCCGACCGCGGCAGGCCTCATTAATGCGGCCACGGCGGAGAAAGTTTTGATCGGCGAGGTTTTTCTTACCGAACGAATTCCATCAGGCCGTGTTGTCCCCAGTGGTTCGTCGCCCTACGGTGATCGCCTACTCGACTACTATTCAGGACTCATGACCGCTAGTGCAGCATGTCAGCTCGCGCTCCTCACCGCGTCTATTCGTGTTAGTGCCGAAATTGAATATTTGGGGGTTAGTCTGAGGCTCGCGATTTTTTGTTATTCATGGAACTGGTGGAACGTCCCTCGCTTGGTGAAGAAATGACCCCGGAGACGAATCGGAGTCCAGATAGTGCTGACGGGCTCACCCCGATCGAGCTAAGAATTTCCTTTCACGGTAGGAAGGTCGCATCGAGCCGCGTGAACGCAGACATCACTGGCCCAGGAAGGTCGCTGCCACATGAGCCGGTCCCGAACAGTGTCTTCTCGGAATCGACGTTGACGACGACTGGATCATCGGCCGGATCGCCGTCAGTGGTTTGTCAGATCGGCGACGTCTACTCCAGATATGCCATCGCCAGCGGTAGTACCGAGTATTGCGTTTCAGCTCGAAGTAATACAGGCAGGTGCTGTTAATTTCAACGGGGTTTGCGCCGGGGCGCTAGATGCTGTTGATTAGTCGATGGTGAAAGTCAACCGAAAAAGCTCCGATCGCGTCCTGGTGCTTGACGCGGACGTATTATCAAGAGTCACAGATCCCGCAGACGAGAATATCGCTGTGTTCGTTGGCGATAGGGCTGTTCTTGTCAAAGAACCCGAAGGGAAACAGGGTGAAAAGGTGTTCAGATGCTGTCCTGTGGGTCAGCAGGAGAATGCGATAATCTGTTCTACGTATCAGCAGATATCGGCTCCGTTTCGCTGGACGGGGCCGGGGTGTGTATGGCTGCTGTGGAGGGCATCTCCAGTGAACTCGATCGTGTTCTGGGCGCGTGCGCGCTCGCCCCTAACTACATCGCGCGACGGATCTGTTACCACGCAAGCGGCACAATCATGGTGGCGGTCGCGCGAGGTATCGGCTGGCAAAGTACCGCGTGCTTTCCTACACCGACGGCTACGGGAACACGTCCCTCCTCCGCGATGCCCACATCAAGCGCCCGTGCATGTTGAACAAGAGATTGGCCTCTGATGACTCTCGATTCCCTCACTAAAGTCTGCGCTGCCTCGCGAGAGCAGATTCTTGGTGAAGAACTGCTTCTCCGCGCGCACACCGCTATGGTCGCAGGTCGCCACTTCGACCAGCAGGCTACGAATCTCGCCAAGCAGGGATATCTCATGGCCTACCCGTCATCGCTCGGACAGGAAGCCTGCCAAGTAGCAGCCGCACTTGCCTTGGAGCCACGAGACTGGCTCTTCCCGACCTATCGCGACTCTGTCGCCGTACTCACGCGAGGAATCGCACCGGATGAAGTTCTCACGCTCTTCCAGGGCTCGTGGCACTGTGGGTATGACTCCGTAAAAACGAGAACAGCTCCTCACTCAGCCCCGCTCGCAACGCATCTCGCTCATGCAGTGGGCGCAGCGATGGCCGCGAAGCTCGAGAACGACGGCACAGTCGCTCTCGCACTTGTCGGAGATGGTGCTACCAGCGAAGGCGACTTTCACGAGGCGCTCAATCTGGCAGCGGTGTTCACTGCACCGGTCGTGTTCCTCGTGCAGAACAACGGCTATGCCATATCGCTCCCCGTTGCCAAGCAGCTCCGAGCTGAAACAATTGCGTCGAAGGGTGTCGGTTACGGCATCACTGCCTTTACGGTCGATGGAAATAACTTTGGCGAGTTGTACGCGTGCCTGTCCGGCGCGGTCGAGCGTGCCCGCGCTGGAGGCGGGCCGACTCTCGTCGAGGCAGTGACCTACCGGATGGCGCCTCATACGAACTTTGACGACCCCGACCGCTACCGCAGCCGTCAAGAACTCGACCAGTGGAAAAAACACGACCCGATAATGCAGATCCGGTCAGAGCTCGATGGCCTCGATAGTGATCTCAGCGCCACGATCGCCGAGTCGGAACGCCACGGCGTATTCCTTGCTCACGAGACTCGTGACAGGGTCTCACGGCTGACGACGCCCGGTCCGCACGAGCTTTTTGAGCACGTTTACGCCCAGAAGCCGGCATCGTTCGCGGCCCGATCAGCAAACTATCTGGCACAGATCGAAGGCGAGGAATGATGGCTGCCAGTTCTGGGGCCGTGCCCGTATTGACTCAGACGTCACTGGTGGGGGCCCTCAACCTCGCACTTCGACACGAGATGGCCAATGATCCACGCGTTCTTGTCTTCGGTGAAGACGTCGGAAAGCTTGGCGGAGTCTTCCGCGTCACCGATGGGCTTCAAGCTGAGTTCGGCGAGAGCCGCTGTTTCGACACCCCTATCGCCGAAGCAGGCATCCTCGGCGCGGCTATCGGAATGGCCATGCATGGCTATAGGCCTGTCGTCGAAATGCAGTTTGACGCCTACGGATACCCTGCCTTCGAGCAAATGGTGAGCCATCTCGCGAAGCTGCGTAATCGTACCCGTGGCAAGGTCAGCATGCCGGTTGTTGTTCGAATACCCTATGGCGGCGGGGTAGGTGCGGCGGAGCATCACAACGACAGTTCCGAGGCGTATGCCACCCATACGCCAGGCCTTCACGTCTATACGCCGTCGAACGTAGCAGACGCTTACCACCTGCTCCGCCAGGCCGTACGCAGCGACGATCCCGTTATTTTCTATGAGCCGAAGCGTCTCTACTGGGAGACCGATGAGCTCAATGTTTTTGAGTTGCCGGAGGAGGCTGGTCGTGCTGTTGTCCGTCGGGCGGGCGGCGACTTGACGCTGATCACCTACGGCCCAGCGACCGTAGCTGCACTTGCGGCTGCCGAAGCCGCGGAGATCGATGGATACGACGTCGGCGTTGTCGACCTTCGTACGCTGGTGCCCTTTGATGAGGACACAGTCTGCGAAGAAATCATGTCCACGGGGCGGGCTCTTGTCGTCCATGAAGCAGCTCAATTTCAAGGGTTCGGTGCGGAGATCGTTGCACGACTGACCGAACGGTGCTTCGCCTATCTGGAAGGGCCGATTCGCCGGGTCGCCGGGCTCGACATCCCCTATCCGCCGCCTCTGCTCGAGCAGTACTACCTGCCCACTACACATCGGATCTTGCAAGCAATCGGTGATCACTACTCCGAACCCAACTAAGGAGCACACAATGTCGATGAGTGAACTACGCGAGCCGGACATTCCCAGCCTGTTCACATTTCATCTGCCTGATCCGGGGGAGGGCCTGACTTCGGCGGAGCTCAGTGAATGGGCAGTCGTGGAGGGGCAGGACGTCGGCGTCGATCAACTGCTGTTGATCGTGGAAACAGCGAAGGCAGCGGTGGAGATCCCGTCTCCGATCTCCGGCACGATTGTTCGACTGATAGGCATACCCGGTGACATTGTTTCGGTCGGGGGCGCACTGCTGGAGATGGAAGCCGATGACCCGGACGCGTCCAGCGCCTTTCATCTCGTCGGTCGGCGTCCTGTGACTACTACCGATACACCGGCACGACGCCTCCCTCCGAAGCCAGCGGGCGCGACGCCCAAGGTCACTCCGGCGGTTTGTCGACTTGCCCGCGCCCTCAGCGTCTCGTTGCGGGACGTCACCGGGACAGGGCCGGGCGGATCGGTTACTGCCACGGATATCGAGAGTGTGGCTTCTCGCATCGGACGAACGACATGACCGACGTGTATACAGCCCTGCGGCCACTGATCGGAAAAGAACCTGGCCCGCCGCTCGGGATTCACGTCGATTCCTACCAGACTGTGCAGGAAATCACTTCGGTGGGACGATCCTTCACGGTGCGTTGATTCTCTCCCTGGCCAGTCCGGTACCCAATTCGTGTCGGCAGGATCAGGCAGCACATTCAGTGTTGTGATGTCACGTTCCAGGTAAGCTTTCCTGACATGAGCGTGATGTCCCCGTCGGTAGCGATTCGGAATGCCCCGGAGGGATCCTTCGTTCATGTCACCCGACTGCCGGGCACCGCAGATGCTGCGCGGCAGGCTGCGTCGCGGGCTGCCCGGAGCGGCGAGCTTCTTCGTGTCCGTCGGGGTTTGTACTACCGGGGCGCGATGACTCGGTACGGCATGACCGGTCCCCGTGTGGAGGAGGTTGCTCGGGAGGTGCTCGGAGAGGTGGGAAGCGGCCCGGCGGGTTACTCTGCTGCCCGCGAGTGGGCAGTGACGACCCAGGTTCCTGCGTCCTTCCATATCGCGACACTCTGGATGATGGACCGGATCGCCGGGGTGATCCAGCACCGGCGGCGGAACAAGGAACGGATGAAGCTCAACGCGAAAGAGATCGCCCTCCTCGAGCTACTGCGTGCCCCCGACGTCTACGTCGAAGCGGGTTGGGACGTTCTGGTCGAGCGGGTCGGAGATGCTCTCGCGAGAGACGAAGTGCACCGAGACGCCCTCAGCGCTGCGGTCGGTGGGGAACGAAACACCGTCGTGCGGACGAGTTTCGATAAGCTGATCACCGATCTGGCCGCTCGGTGAGCGAGCGACTTCGGGACAGGCCGAATGACCTTAATGCCCTCATTGGTATCACGGCCAAGGCGTTGAGGATGTCAGCGGTCTATATAGAAAAGGATTTTTGGGTCGCCGAAGTTCTCCGAGCGGCCTGTGTGGAGCAGACGATTACCTTGCCGGACGGATCGCTGGCACCGGTGACGTTCACGTTCAAGGGCGGGACGAGTCTCAGTCGGGTGTTCCGCATCGTGGAAAGGTTCTCGGAAGACGTTGATCTGCTCGCGGAGTTTCCTGCCGAGGCCTCGCCGAACGCTCGACATAAGATTCTGAAATCGGTGGATGAGGCCGTCAGGAATCATCTGCATTTTGGGAACGAACGGGTCTCCGTTGTTTCCTCGACAACCGGTGTTAAACGCAACACCACTTATGCTTATCCGACCGCACGCCACGACTCCTCGTTGAAGGAGGGGGTGCTCCTCGAACTGGGGAGCAGGGGCGGAACTCAACCGTCTACGACGTACCAGTATCGATCGCTCATCGCCGATCACGCGATTACCGTACTGGGCGATGCTGAGTCAGCATGGGAAGAGTTTGCATCCTTCGACGTGACTGTGTTGGCACCCGAGCGCACCCTGTTCGAGAAACTCGCTGCCGTTCACGATGCGGCAAGCCGGAACGACACCGCCGCCCTGATGAAGCACGGCCGCCACTTTTACGACATCTACCGGCTTCTGGAGAACGAGCAGGTTGCGGGGATACTCGAAACGATCAGTTCCGTGGATAAGCAGCAACTTATCCGCGATATCGAGGAGCACAGTTCTACCGCGGGTTTTTCCTGGACGAGGCGGCCAGTCGGCGGATACGGGTCTAGCCCGGCATGTGACCCGCACCACGCCTCGCGCGCCGCTATCGAGACCGGATACAAAGCTGCACAACCGCTCATCTATGGCGAGCGCGTCTCGTTGGATGAGGTGCTTGCGAGCATGGAGCGCTTGCGGGATTTACTGTGAAGCGGTGGTGTGCGAAACACTCGGTATCGGGGGTAAAAGCCGTTTTTGTGCCTCCATACATCCCTGAAGCAGTTGCGGACGGCTACCAGGAACAGGGACTCGGCTGGGAACCTGATGGTGACAATTCATGCACCTGGTGGCGTGAAATCACGCTGTGTGAAGAGAGGTCTGAGAAATTCATTATGTGGGCTCAACTGCCTCAGTGGGGGTAAAGGGGTGCTGGTTCACATCCGGTCTTCCCGACCAGCTGAAGCTCACGCAGGTACCGGCCCTAGCAGGCAGGGACCGTGAATAACATTGGGGGCCAGAGAAGTAGGTAGTCGTCGCACTGGACGGTTCCCTTAATTTGTTCGAAACGACGAGCAATAATACTCGTAAAAAAGATTGAGGCGAGCCACGTGGTTTGGTCATAAAAAGGAAAGCGTCTATGCGTTTCCGGCTATTCTGGGCAGTGAATTGTCGTTCTGGGGATCGCCTTATTACTTCTTTCGTGGTGCCCGCTTTCTCCGTTCACGTGAGCGGGCGCTCTCGCCGCGGGTGAGCACAGTGATGTCCCAGCCGAACGCCGCCAGTTCGGGCAGCACCGCGGCGAGATAGACGTTCATCCCACCCGCCTCTCCGGTGGACGGCTGTTCGAGGGGGAAGTGTGTGCCGAGATGACGGACATGCGGGGCATCTCTCCACCGTAGCGAGACAATCTATCCCCGCAGACGGAGCCTACCCCCGGCGAATCGGTTAAATGGAGCACCGTGTGCTCGTCTCGGGCGCGCAGAGAGCGTGAGGTTCATGGTTCGCCTTTTCTCCCCGCGCAGGAAAAACAGATTTCTTGGGCGGGATGAGCCATAAAATAGGAACTGTGGATAGCGATCTCTAGACTCGAAAAAATTCTTGTAAATAAGAAGACTTATGCAGAAAGATGAGACCTGTCTGGCGCTACTGATCCAGAACCGCGCTTTGACGCAGCTTGGACAGGAGCATGTTCAGGTACGGCAGTCCTTTTACATAAGCCTCAAGAGGTTGAATTTTCACATATGCTCAAGGGTTGGGAAGTAGCAGGGGTGATAAAGGAAAAGGAAGATCCCCTCCGGTTGCAAGTTGAAAGAAAACATAGAGGACCGCTCCTAGATGGCAGTATCCTAAAACAAGACCTGTCTTGGCGAGGCGACGGGGAGAAGACTCGTTTGCGTCGCAACGGCGCAAAGCAACATGCCCTAAAATAATGGCCGGAATGTTGAGGAGACAGAGACCGCATATAAAAGAATAACGCGCCAGAAGAGATGCTGATCTGGCTGGAAGGTTATCTATCATTACGCCGCTTTCTCTAAATCTAAAGTTGTAATTAATGATTAATTATCGCAACAGCCTGATGTCCGGACCCCACACGTGCCGTTGCATGCCGTGTTATTAATCGTGAAACACCCAAATACTCCGGTGAAGGTTAGGCTTGGCGTGAGGGTCGCCGTCCCTCCGACCGCTTCAAGTTCTTCGTCAGGCAAGCCAACTTGGCCGACGGGATGATCGAGAAGTGGAAAACTACAATCAGTCTGTTGAAATCTAAATTCTGGATCCCTCCATCCCTGAAGTTTTTTCTTTATATCCATAAAATACCCTGCGATTTCAGTGTTTTAATTCACAACCAAAAAATCTATTTGCTTAGAGCGTTATTCATAAAGTCCGATTTGCGTGTGTCGCGGTAAGACATCGGCTCCCCTCCAAGAAAAGAGAAGTGACTAAACCGTCTATTTTTCGAGGTGAGAAGCTGATGCGGTATGACTTTACTACAGGTGTGAGTCTGGAACAATTGATGGAGCTGGTTTCCGAGATATGGCAGATTGTTTCGGGGAGGAGTGGAATGTTGGGAAGACATGTTCGGTGTGGCACTAGACACGGCAATCCAAGGCAGGGTGGTCCTGGTCGATGGCACTGACGTTCCCACCGGAAATCGTGCCATGGTGGGCCGAGACACCTACTCGGGGAAGCGACATCGACAAGGACTTAACGTGCAGGTCGTCTCGGATCTGAATGGCATCCTGCTCGGCGTATCCGACACTATTCCCGGCGCTCAACACGACTGAACAGCCACAAGGTAATGCGGCTGGGAACCTCTTCTCGACCGCACTGAGTGGAGAGCAGACCCGGCCTCTATCAACAGGAGCGCCGTCACTCCGCGCAAAAAACCCATCTTCGCACAACATGATGACAACACTCGCGCAGCCAACCGATATATCTCTTCCGCCCGCTCAGCTGTCGAAAGATGCATCGCCCACGGGAAGAACGGGAAAATCCTTGCCACCGGTTACCGCGGACGCCTCACAGAACCCCCTCAACCTTATCCGCGCCGTCACACATCTCGAATTGTATCGACTCGGCTGGTAAAGGACTTATTGAATAACGCACTTAGAGGTGTGCATTGAGGCTTATGCAAAAGGGTAATAGTTTTGTGTGAAGAATATGATTCTTCTGATGGTGGTGAAAGCGAGTAGGTCGGTGTGGAATATTCGCCAGGTTGTGATAGTCGCGATGACGCGTTCGATGATGTGGCGGTGGGTGGTGATGAAGGTGTTGTGTTTCTGGGCTTTCTCGTCGAGGTGATTCTTTCCAGGCTTTCTTATCGTGCATAATCCCGGGAAAGAGATCCGATAGTGCGACACGACGGCCGCTGAGGTCGGAGACAACCTGGACGTTGTGTCCGGTGGTGTCGTGTTTCCCGGAGTACAGTCCGTGCTTGTCCTTCCAGGACCAGCACGGCAGCAGGGTGCCATCCACGACGGTCGTGGTCCCGTTCACCGCTGACCGCAACTCTGGTTCGCAGCCGTCCAGTTGTCGGTCACGTTATGACGAAAATACGCCAACGTGAGACACAGAGCAGACTCCAGCGAGAGCGCGCAGGCCTTGTTCCGGGTGTCGACCACACAAACCCCGCATCGACAAGACAATACAAGTCCGCGAATTGCTCTGTCGTTAATCCTGTTGTAGCCTTACCCTGCACCGGCCGCTCCTCAATAAAAAATCTTGTCTATATGTATTCTTCAATTGTCAAGGAACGGCCGGTGTTCATGCATTAACTACACACCCGGAACATCACACGCCTGTGACCTTTCGCATAAGCCTCATTAAAAAAATAAAGCGTCTATGCGTTTCCGGTGATTATGGGCAGTGAATTGTTGTTCTGGGGATCACCTCATTACTTCTTTCGTGGTGCC
Organism: Rathayibacter toxicus DSM 7488; assembly: GCF_000425325.1. Taxonomy (GTDB): domain Bacteria; phylum Actinomycetota; class Actinomycetes; order Actinomycetales; family Microbacteriaceae; genus Rathayibacter; species Rathayibacter toxicus. The sequence continues at coordinate 122,374 of NZ_AUDF01000009.1, read as the reverse complement.
CGCTTTCTCCGTTCACGGCTGAGGCAGCACGAGCACCGCGGTGGAGCGCGTCACGTCCGCTCCTGGGCGCCGTATCCTGGACGCGATGATCCACTCTCGCGCCGAGGCCGCCTACCTACGGGCGCTCGCCGCCTTTCGCACTCCCACTCTGGATCTGCTGCACGGACGGCATGCCCCTTTCGTTGTGACGGCGCTGTCCATCGTGTTCTCGGTCGATCGCCCGGCGGTGGCGGTGTCGGACGCGCACGCCGAGGTCGCCGAGATCCTCGACGAGTTGCGTGCGAATGGTTATGACGACGGTGAGCGTGCACTGCCGACCGGATCTGCTCGTGACATCTGTCGTTCGTGGTCGCGCGGAGGATGGTTGATTCGTCAGTTCGAAGGTGAGGTGGAGGTGTACCGGTTGAGTGCTCACGCGGTGAGTGCTCTAGAGATCACCGGGCGCACGGGAGGCGGGCGCTCGCGAGTGTCGAAATCCCGTGTGCGCACTCTCCTCGACGCGGTCGAGCAGCTTGCCGCCGATGTCGAAACCGACCCGGATGCTCGGCTCCGGCGCTTGGTGGCGGAGCGTGAACGGCTTGATGCCGAGATCGCGCGGCTGAGCGTCTCCGACGCCCAGGACCCTGTTGACGACGAACAACTTCTGGAGGAGGCGGAGAACGTGTTGCATCTAGCGCGTGAACTGCCGGCAGACTTCGCCAGGGTCGCGGAGTCGATTAAAGCCATGCAGCGTGATGTGGTCAGCGATCTGCGCCGTGACGTCCGACCCACCGGCGAGGTGCTGCGGGAGTATCTCGACCGGGGTCGGCACGTGATGCACTCCACTCCCGAGGGGCGTGCCTTCGCCGGTGCCCTCCGCCTGCTTGGTGACCCGGACCGGATTGATTCCCTCACGCAGCAGCTGCACACCGTGCTTGTGCAGCCGTTTTCCCGTTTACTCGATGCCGAGCAGCGCGCGGAACTCAGCGCAATCGGACGGCGGGTTGAGGTGGGTGTGCAGGAGGTGCTGACTGCGCAGCGGCGGGCGTCGCACGTGATCACCGGTCAGGTGCGTGCTCATGATCCGGCGCGGGACCGGCAGGTTGACCTGCTGCTGCGTGACGTGATGGCGGGATTGCAGAGCTGGACTAGCGCCTCCGCCCCTGATGCCGTGGTCGAGCCGCTCCGTCATCTTCCCGTTGCCGAGATCCGCCATTTGCGGCAGTCGCTCGGCGACGTGCGCACCGAGGGGGTGCCTGAGCCGCTCAGCGACGGTACGGACGTGGAGTTTGTCAGCGACGACAGCCGCGCGTGGGGTGGGCCGCGCTACGCGGAACTTGAGGCCTACGTTTCGGGGCTCGGTGACGAGTTTGATCTCGGCGTCGCCTTCGAGGGGGCGGAGGAGGCGACGCGGCGACCTGTTGACCTGCTGGGACTGCTCGAGATCGTGCACCGCGGCGGCATGCGCGAGGAAGAGTCTGTCTCGATTGTTGAGGCGAGACGGCCCGACGGCCGTACGCGGCGTTTCGCGTTCCAAGCCGTGACCGCTCGCAGGTTGAAGGAGAACACTGATGTCTGAGACCGTCGCGCCAGAACCTTTGATGCATCCCGAAACCGAACCTTTCCTCGCACCGGTCGCGATGGAGGAGGACTCGGACGAACTCTTCGTCGGCGACCGCGGGGTGCTCGACCTCGAGGTTCGCCGGGTGCTCGTGCAGGTACTGCACCGTCGCTTCCTTCTCGCTGACCGTCATCGGGAACAGTGGACCGTCCTCCTCGAACATCAGCAGCTCATTGAGTCGCGCCTCAACGAAATGTTTGTGCGTCTGGTGGTTGATCACGAGCGCGGAGTCGCCTACAAGCAGCAGGTGCGTTCCGACGAGTTCGACGTGCCGATTCTGTTGCGCGACCTGCCCTATTCCCGCCCGGAGACACTGGTGCTCGTGCACTTGCGCACGGTGTACCAGCGGGAGACAGCCACCGGGGAGCTAGCGGCGCACGTGGACAGTGAGGACGTTGAGCAGACGGTGCTCAGCTATTTTTCCGACGGTGACCGTGACACGGCGAAACGGCAGCGGATGATCCGTAAGGCGTTGGAGCGACTTGGCCGTGACGGCATCGTCGACGAGGAGTCGGCCGGGCGTTTCCGGATCAGCCCGCTCGTCGAGATCGTGTTGAGCGCCGAGAAGCTGCGGGAATTGCGTGACTGGTTGCAGAGGCAATCGGTGTCGACAGTCGTGGCGGCGGGGGACGACGGTGAGGATTCAGACTCCGATGATGACCTGCTGGAGGTACAGCGATGACGATGCTCGACACGCTCTTCGGCCTTATCCCGGCTGCGTCACGGGGTCAGCAATGGCTTGCCGAAGACCTCCAGCTGGTCAATTGGGGCGGTTACGACGGCGCGCACCGGGTTCGGTTCTCGCCGGGAGCGACGCTGCTCTGCGGCGGCTCCGGTTCTGGCAAATCGACGCTCATGGATGCCTATATCGCATTGATGATGCCGCACACGACTCCGTTTAACGGCGCATCGAATGGGGGTGTCACGGGGCGACCGCGGGGTGAGGAGCAGCGCAATATCCTTTCGTATTCCCGCGGCAAGCTGGACGAGTCGCGTACCGATGAGGGCACACGGATGCGGGTGCTCCGCGGTGACGGCCGTGATACGTGGACCGCGGTGGCGATGACCTGGAGTGATCACGATGGCTCCCGCTTCACTGCGGTCCGGGCGTGGTATGTACCGGCTGACGCGCGGGTTCTCGAGGATGCCGTGCGAGTCCGCGCGACGGTTGACGATGGGTTTGAGCTGGGCACGCTCGAGGAAGCGGCGACCAGGCGATTCACCGACGCTTCCGTGCGCGCCGTAGGGCTGGATCCGCTTGCGACCGACCGGGAATTCTCGGCGCGCTTGCACGCTGTTCTCGGTATTGGTGCCGCGGGTGCCGGGGCGAAGGCGATCAGTTTGCTCGCGCGGATTCAGGCGGGCCAGCAGATCACCACCGTTGATGACCTCTACAAGCGGCTGGTGCTCGAAGAGCCCGAAACGATGGCGACTGCCGATGCCATTGTTGCGCACTTCGATGAGCTTGAGAGCACGAGGACGCGGATGATGACGGCCCGGCAGCAGGTGAGCGCGCTTCGTCCGCTGCGCGAGCTGGGTACCAAGATTGCGGCCTCCGCTGAGAGAGCCCGGCTCATTGATGCGATCGGTTCGTGTGATGATCCGGAGTCGGCGGCGGCGCTGTGGCGCGCAGAGCGCAGGCTCGGTCTGCTCCGCGAGGTCGAAACCGAATTGCGTGACCGCAAGCGCGCTACTGATGCTCTGCTGCGTGACAAGCGGACGCTGGCTCAGGCAACCGAGGCCGAGCGCGATGGACTCGCTGAGATACTCAGGCTCACCGGCGGCGACCGGCTCGAGACGGCTCAGCGCGAACTTCGCGAGGTCGAGCGGAGGCTGGCCACCACACAGCAGAACCGGTCGCGTCTCGACGAAGATCTGCGCGTGCTGGGGGCAAGCGCGACAACGCGCGACGAGTTCGAGGCGGTGCTCGCTCAGGCCCGCGAAACGGTCGGTGCGCAGTCCAAGCGTGCCGCACGGACGCGATGGTCGGATGCGGTGGCGGCGCTTCACGAGGCCGCCGACGAGGTTCGGGAACTTGAGGCGGAGCAGCGCAGTGTTCTGGGACGTCACGACAGCATCCCGCGTGCCCTGCACGAGGCACGTGAGCGGGTTGCGCAGGCGGCGGGATTCTCCTCCCAGGAGCTGCTCTTCGTCGGGGAGCTGGTTGAGGTTCGTACCGAGTTCGAGCCGTGGCGCGAGGCCTTCACCCTCGCACTCGGTGGCTTCGCGACGACACTCATGATCGATGTCGCTCAGCTTGCGCAGTTCCGCGCTGCTGTTGATGCGGTCCGACTGCCGGTGCGTCTGCGCTACGAGGGCGTGCACACGGGGCTTCCGGAGAGGCCTCAGTCTGATGTGCGTACCCTTCCCGGCCGTCTCGACTATCGCAGTACTCCCTTTACCGGTTGGTTGCAGCAGCGTCTTGACGACCGTTTCGGTTTCGTCTGCGTCGATTCTCCCGCAGAGCTCGCTCAGCATCGAATGGCGCTGACTCTCACCGGACAGATCTCGCAGGGCAGCCGCGGGGCTCACGGCGGCCACGGCGGACAGAACGTGTTGGGCTTTTCTCCTGCGCACCGGTTGCGCGAGATTTCCGCCCAGCTCGAGCGGGCTCGCGCTCGTCACGCGTCGGCGGAGTCGGCTGCTGCGCTGGCCGAGGAGGCTCTGGACACCCTCGACGATCGACTCTCGTGTTATGCACGCATCGACCAGATCGCCTGGGAGCAGGTGGATGTGGCGGCGGTGCTGGCCGAGCAGGAGAGGTGGCGGGGCGTGCAGCGTGAAGTATCAGCCACACACCCCGAGATTGCTCGATTGCAGAAGAGTAGTGCCAAGTTGCGAGTACGGAGTGAGCGCTTGCGCGAGGAAATCGCACGCGCTGGACTGGAACGTGAGCAGAGTCAGGCGCAGTGGGCCGCGATCACTGACGAGGTCGATGCCAGCCAGGCCATTCTCGACGCGGCGGAGGCAGAGGGCCGCGTTCTCGACTCCGACCAGCGCTCCTTCCTTGACGACCGATTCATCCTGTCGGTGGCGGCCGGGACGGCGCCGGAGGCACTCGCTCGTTTTGACGCTGCGCTCGCCAGTGCCGCCCAGCGCCTTGCCGAGGATCTCCGAACCGCAATTGAGGCGCTACACGACCAGCGTGAGAGCATGCGTCGCATCATGGTCGGGTTCCTCGATCGGTGGCCGAACCCGACCATGATTGCCGACCCGGATGCCGCTGCGTCCGATTTTGAGCGCCTCCTCGAGGCCCTGGAAACCCACGGTCTGCATGAGCTGGAGGAGCAGTGGCGGGACAGCTTGCTCACGCTTTCGGGCAACGACCTCACCAACCTCGACTCCACGCTGAGTCGTTCTCTGCGCGAGATTCGGCAGCGTATCGAGCCGATCAATCTGATCATGCAGGACCTGCCGTTCTACGACGATCAGCACCGGTTGCAGATCACTCTCCGCGAGAACCAGTCGGAAGTGCGCCGACGGTTCCGTCGTGAGCTCCGTGAGGTGCGCGGTCTGATCGAGGCTGCCTCGACAGAAGAAGAGCGCGAGCAGGTGTACCGCCGCACTGCCAGGATGATGGAACGGATGCGCCGCAACGCCCCAGATTTCGCCGACCTGATCGACGTACGCAACCACGTGCGGGTCAGCGCCGAGCGGATTGAGGCACGCAGCAAGCAGCACGTCGCTGTGTACGACCACATCGGTGAGAAGTCCGGTGGCGAGTCGCAGGAGCTGATTGCTTTCATCGTGGGCGCCGCGTTGCGCTACCAGCTGGGTGACGCTGGGGCAGCACGACCACGCTATGCGCCGGTTTTGCTCGATGAAGCGTTGATCAAGGCGGATGCCCATTTCACTCAGCGCGCCATCGGGGCCTGGCGTGGCCTCGGTTTTCAGCTGATCATCGGCGCACCGAACGACAAGTACAGCGCTATCGAGCCGCACGTCGAGGTCGAATACGACATCCTCAAGGATACTCGCGGGCGTTCGTGGGCGAAGCTCAAGGTCGCCCTGCCCGAGACAGCGTGACGATGCGGTCCAAGCCGCGTTACTGCCTCCGCGGTGTCTGCTGTGCTCGGCCGAGTCGTGCGTGTCGGTGGGAGTAGGCGAAGTAAATCCCGAAGCCCAGGGCGAGCCAGATGACGAAGCGAAGCCAGGTCTCGATCGACAGGTTGAGCATCAGGTAGCTGCAAATCAGCGCCGAGAGCAGCGGTAGCCACGGGTTCAGCGGAACGCGGAAGCCACGGCTCAGGTCGGGACGCTTGCGGCGCAGCACGACGACTCCGATCGAAACGAGCACGAATGCCGACAGCGTGCCGATATTGACCATCTCTTCGAGCACGCCGACCGGAGTGAGGCCGGCGACCAACGCGACCACGGCGGTGACGATGGTAGAGGTGACCCACGGCGTGCGCAGGCGAGGGTGCACCGTTGCCAGCACCTGGGGGAGAAGGCCGTCGCGCGCCATAGCGAAAATGATGCGTGACGCGCCGATCATCAGGGTGAGCACCACTGTCGTCAAACCCGCCACTGCGCCGGCGGCAATCACCGTCGCCATCCAGGCCTGCCCGTGATATGTGAAGGCGTTGGCGAGCGCCGCAGAGGGGTCGAGTTTTCCGTAGGGGACCATCCCGGTGACCACGAGCGCCACTGCGCAGTAAAGAATCGTGCAGATCACGAGCGAGGCAATGATGCCAATTGGCAGGTCTCGCTGTGGATTGCGAGTTTCTTCGGCGGTCGTCGCGACCACGTCGAAGCCAATATAGGCGAAAAAGACCAGTGAGGCTCCGGCAATGATGCCGCCCACGCCAAAGGTCGCCGGTTGGATCCCCAGGAGGAATTGCGCGAGCGGTTGGGTGAAATCGGATGCGGCCTGCGAGGCTTCGGCCGGCGGGATGAAGGGCGAATAATTGCTCGGGTCCACGAAGAGCGCGCCTGCGACGATCACGAACAGGACAATGAAGAGTTTGACGGCGACGAGCACAAGATTCACGCGCAGCGATTCTTTGATCCCGACGGTGAGCAGAGCACCCAGGACGAGCACCAAAACGATCGCTGGTAGGTTCAGGACACCTTTGTACGAGAGCGCGCTCGGTAGCACCACGCCCCATTGCTGGAGGAGAGAGCCGAAATAGGCGCTCCAGCCTTGCGCGACCACGCTCGCTCCGAGGAAGAGTTCGAGGATGAGGTCCCAGCCGATAATCCAGGCAAAGAGTTCGCCCAGCGAGGCGTACGAAAAAGTGTAGGCCGAGCCGGAGACTGGCACGGTGGAGGCAAATTCGGCGTAGCACATCGCCGCGAGCGCGCAGGCAATTGCTGCGATGACAAAGCTCAGCACGATGGCTGGCCCTGCGATGTCGTGCGCGGCGCGCCCGGTCAGCGTGAAGATGCCGGCGCCGATGACGACGCCGACACCGAAAACGGTGAGGTCGAGAGCGCTCAGTGATTTCTTAAGCTTGAACTCAGGATCATCGGTGTCGGCGATGGATTGCTCGACGGACTTGGTGCGGAGGACGCTCACGCTGCCCCTTTCTCTACTGCTGTGCGGCGCCAGGGCCACTCAGGGAGGATAGCGGTGCTGGAGCGTTTGTCGCTCCACAACATGGGTGCGAACCAATTCGTGCGACAGAAATCTCCTCTACAGGGCCGACAGAGTCCTCTTTGTCCACCGCCCAAGAAACCCGGCCATAGCGAAGGAGTATGAGGAGGACGCTGTTACGCATGACAGCACACGACGGCGTCCCACTCTCGGCTCCCAGCTCCGGACGAGCCCCCGAACTTGTCTACGCGAGCAGCTTCCCCGACCTCGTGGCCGTTGTACCCTCGCTCCTTGGGCTGCATCCCCGGGATTCACTGGTTATCGTCCCGTTTCTGGGCGCTCGTGCCGTCGGCGGTTTTCGCATTCCGCTGCCGAAGTACCTGGGCCGCAGCGCGATCGATGTGCTTGCATGCGGGAGCGTTCAGGCGATGGCGGCGTTACCGCGCGCCGATGCGGCTCTCGCGGTTGTTTATACGGCGACCTCCTTCGCCGCGTCGCGGGGCATTCCGCTGCTCGAACTGGGGCGAGCCGTGCTGAGTCGGCTGGAACACACGCCGCTGGGGATCATCGGCGTGGCGTGTGTTGCCTCCGACGGTTGGGGGCGCTACACGGAGCCGGACGAGGCAGATCATCCCCGCTCATTAGTCGAGATCGAGGTCAGTGAAGCCGGACTGCTCGCCCGGGCTGCCGCTCCTGACCCTCTTGATCTGGCGCAGTTGGCCGTTCTCCCTCATGTCGATGCCTCTGATCGCGCCACTGTTGCCGAGCTATGTTCCCGCAACAAGGCGCCGACGGCGGATGCTCTGTCAACAGTCGAACGCTGGCTGATGGGCCCACCGATACTGCGGAGGGAGGCGCGCGTCATCCAGATCCTGCAGTCACGGCCGCTGCGTGACCAGGTCATAATGCAGATAGCCCGCGGCCCAGCGATCAGGAGCTTCGTCAGGCGAGAGGGCGACGCGTCCACGCAAGATAGGCACGATGTCGAGAATGTCGCGCTTCTGTGCGGGAGTGGACCAGGCCCCGATCGACAACGGCTCGAGCGTGCCACCACGGCATTGGCGCGAGCGGCCGCGCTCGCTCCGATGGCCGCGCGACCGTCGGTTCTGACTGTTCTTGCATGGTGTTGGTGGGCGCGGGGAGTGGGTTCACTTGCGGCGCTTCACCTCGAGGAGGCGCTGCACAGTGATCCCGGTTGCTCGGTGGCGCGGCTGTATCGGTCGGTGTTTGCCGGCCGTTCTGTTCCCGAGTGGGTGATCGACGGAGCTTCGGATGCCTTGATGGTGTCCGCTCGGCGGTGAGGCTCCGTCTGCTATGGGTAGTTGTACGGTGACCCGACTACGCGTCGGTCGTGGTCTCAGTTGGCTCCTCGTTCGTCGCAGGCTCCTGCATCGACGGCTCGTCCTCGCAGGCAACACCCGCCCGACGCCCTGCCTCGATCACCGCAGTCGAGCCTGCTGCCCCGGCACACAGTGCGATAAGTGCCCAGCCCGCGCCCCACTTCTTCTTGCCGACGAGTGCGTCGAACGAGAGCGTGCCCGGTCCATCGGCCACGATCGCGGCGGTGGTGGCGATAAGCAGACCGTGATACTCCCAGCCTCCGCCCGTGTTCCACAGCCCGTTGTTCCAATGCACTTTACGGATGGCTGTGATCATGGTCCCCATCAGGCTGGCCGCGGCAGCGGGGGTGGCCGCTCCTAGCGCGAGGGCCGCGCCGCCCGCGGTCTCGGTGATGGCAGCGGCGAGTGCGTTCTGGCGCGACGGATGCAACTCCAGGTTCTTCATCATCTCGGCAGTTTTCTCAATGCCGGGGCCGTCGAAGGAGCCACGCAGTTTCTGTAAGCCGTGGCCGATGAAGAGTCCGCCGACGGTGAGACGGAGAATAAGTGACCCAATCTTCATAGTGCCCTCCCAAGACGAAACAACGCTCTGCACAGAGAGCGTTGCCGCTTCTCGGACCGGGGTCAAGGGGCTTACCTGCGGCCTGGGGAACGCGAACGCGACAACACGGCGGTTAGGCGCTCCCGAGGCGAACGATCATTTTCCCTTTGTTGCTGCCGCGCATCATGGAGAGGAACGCATCAACCGTGTGGTCGATGCCATCCACAACTGTCTCGTCGTAGACGATGCGTCCCTCAGCGAGCCACCCCGTCATCAGACGATGAAACTCCGCCGCCCGGTCGAGATAGCCGGTGAGGGTGAAGCCACGCAGGGTGAGGCCACGGGTAATGATGTTTGCCATATTGTCCGGGCCGGGCACCGCATCGGTGCTGTTGTAGCTTGTGATCGCGCCGCACAGGGCCGCGCGACCGCCGTCACGGAAGACGTCGAGCGCCGCCTCGAGATGATCGCCGCCCACGTTGTCAAAGTAGACATCGATCCCATCGGGCGCGTTCTCGGCAAGCTGTGTGCGGACGGGTCGCTCGTGGTAGTTAAATGCGGCGTCGAAGCCGTACTTGCCGGTGAGGAGGGCGACCTTCTCGGGCGATCCGGCGGAGCCGAGGACCACGGAGGCTCCGAGAAGGCGTGCGATCTGTCCGGCAGCAGAGCCGACCGCTCCCGCCGCTGCCGAGACGAAGACGATATCCCCGGCCGTGAGCTCGGCGATGGCGGTGAGGCCTACGTAGGCGGTCATCCCCGTCAGCCCGAGGATCCCGAGGTACAGCGAGAGCGGCATGTCCGGCAGCTCCGGCACGATGCGGAACTGCGTCGATGGTGCCTGCGCGACATCGCGCCAGCCGAGCTGGTGCAGCACCACGCTCCCGACAGGGAAAGCGGGGTCGGCGGATGCGGTGACTCGACCGATCGCACCTCCGGTCATTGTCTCGCCTAGTGGATAGGGCGGGGTGTAGCTCTTCGTGTCATTCATGCGTCCGCGCATATAGGGGTCCACCGACAGGAACGCGTTCTGTACTCGGATCTCCCCTGCGGTGGGCTCGTTGTACGAGATGTGTGCTGTCTGAAAATCGTCCGGGACGGGCCAGCCCTGAGGGCGTCGGACAAGCTGGATCTGAGTACTGATGACGGACATGATGACGCCTTTCTGCCGAGTGACAACGGTGATTAAGCGACGAGACCAACGCTCAGAGCAATGATCGCGAGCAGCGCCGGTGTCATCTGGATGAGTGCGGCCCGGCGCGTGGTGGGGGAGGAGATCAGCAGGACGAGCGCTGCGGCGACCATCGAGCCGGTTCCGCTGAAGACAAGTGATGCTCCGACTGTCCTTGCTCCGGAGACGATCGTGAGGACTCCTACGATCGTGACGATCGCGAGGAACAAGTTATAGAAGCCCTGGTTGAACGCAAGTTTCTTGGTAGCGGCGGCTTCGTCGGCGGTGGTTCCGAAGGCCGAGCGGGTGCGCGGAGCGGTCCAGAGTAGTGACTCGAGCGCGAAAATATAGACGTGCAACAGGGCGGCGAGCGCTGCGAGCACGAGTCCGGCGATAATCACGGTAAGCCTCCTTTTTGTAACGCTTGGTCCAGAATATACTGGATCACGCGGAACAGAGCTATCGGCCGCTCCCTGACCGCAGGGTGCTGCACAATAAAGGAGATGCCGTGGGGCGGAGCCAGGGTTTTGACACCGACGCCGTAGTTCGCGCCGCACGCGCCATTTTTTGGGAGCGCGGCTTCGAAGAAGCGTCCCTACCCGAACTCGAGGCGGCAACGGGATTGCGCCGCTCCAGCCTTTACCATGCCTTCGGCAGTAAGCGCGGGCTCTTCGATGCTGCGGTACAGAGCTACCTCGACGAGGTGGTGCGTCCGCGACTCGCACCCCTGGCTGACACTGACCCTCCGGCTCCGCACGCACTGGAGGACTACTTTGCTGGCCTGCGCGCGGTGCTCTCGGACGCCCACGCGCTCTCGGCGCGCAGCGGGTGCTTGCTCCTCAACGCTGCAGGTGCGCCGATTGTGCGCGACGAAGCCGTGCGCGACGTAATCGCCGACTACCGCGCGGAACTGCGGAGGGCGTTACTGGCCGGGGTGGCCGCGCGCTGGCCGGACACTGACGTTGAATGGCGGGAGCAGCAGGCCTGCGTCCTTGTCTCGCTCCTGATCGCGGCCCTGATGCTCGCGCGGGTCGACCCTGTGCAGTCGGTGGCGACGGCGGAGGCGGCGCTCGCCGTTGCCCGCACGGCGCCGTCTCCTCGCATCGCTGCTCGTACTCGGGTGGGATTAGTCGGTGCCGGAGTCGAACGCGGCACCCTCTGAGGCGAGATCGGTAGCGCGATCGAGCGCGCCAGCTGAGCCATCGCCCTCCGTGATCGCCGTGGCCTCGCCGACGGCGAGGTGGCCGACCAGCTCGGCGGTCGGGCCGCCCACGAGCCCGGCGGCAGCGTATTGCTCGAGGCGGGAGCGGGAATCGGCGATGTCGAGGTTACGCATTGTCAGCTGGCCGATGCGGTCCTCTGGGCCGAAGGCAGCGTCGCCAACGCGCTCCATCGAGAGCTTGTCCGGTTGGTAGCTCAGCGCGGGACCGGCGGTGTCAAGGATTGTGTAGTCGTCGCCCCGACGCAGACGCAGCGTCACTTCTCCGGTGATGGCCGAGCCTACCCAGCGTTGAATCGATTCGCGCAGCATCAGCGATTGCGGATCGAGCCAACGTCCCTCATACATCAGCCGACCGAGGCGGCGGCCCTCAGAGTGATACTGCGCAACGGTGTCTTCGTTGTGGATCGCGTTGAGCAGACGCTCATAGGCGATGTGCAGGAGGGCCATTCCCGGCGCCTCGTAGATACCGCGGCTCTTCGCCTCGATGATACGGTTCTCGATCTGGTCCGAGACGCCGAGACCGTGACGGCCACCGATCGCGTTGGCCTCGAGGACGAGGGCGACCGGGTCCGCGAACTCCACACCGTTGAGAGTGACGGGGCGACCTGCCTCGAAGTGGACAGAAACGACTTCGGAGGCGATCTCGACCTCGTCTCGCCAGGACGCGACGCCCATAATCGGTTCGACCAGTTCGAGGCCGCTGCTCAATTCTTCGAGGCGTTTGGCCTCGTGCGTAGCGCCCCAAATGTTGGCGTCGGTGCTGTACGCCTTTTCGGTGGCGTCGCGGTACGGGAATCCTCGCGCAACAAGCCACTCCGACATCTCGGTGCGACCGCCGAGTTCGCTCACGAACGCCACGTCCAGCCACGGCTTATAAATGCGTAAACGTGGATTGGCCAGCAGGCCGTAGCGGTAGAAACGCTCGATGTCATTGCCCTTGTAGGTCGAGCCGTCGCCCCAAATCTCGACGCCGTCTTCGCGCATTGCCCGCACGAGGAGGGTGCCGGTAACGGCGCGGCCCAGGGGAGTGGTGTTGAAGTAAGTTTTGCCGCCTGAGCGAATGTGGAAAGCGCCACACTGTAGCGCAACGAGCCCCTCCTCGATGAGGGCGCTCTTGGCATCGATAAGGCGCGAAATCTCCGCGCCATACTGCGCCGCGCGCGCGGGGACGCTCTCGATGTCTGGCTCGTCGTATTGGCCAATGTCGGCCGTATAAGTGCACGGCACGGCACCGTTCTCGCGCATCCAGGCCACGGCGACGGATGTGTCGAGGCCTCCTGAGAATGCGATTCCGACGCGCTCGCCTACGGGCAGACTATTTAACACTTTCGACATGGCGTCGATTTTAGAAGACTTGCGGCTGCCCCGCGTCGCGTCAGCTCAGCCTCGAGTGCTCTCCGAGGCGATGCCAGGTCCGATTGTGATACACCAGCGGAGCTGCCGACTCCGAATGGTCGGGGATCTGGGCCTCGAGGGCGTGCACCGCCACGATCGTGGAGGAGCCCGCCGCCATCCGGTTGATGATCGTACCCCGGATCCACACGGTCGCGGCCAGGAAGTACGGCTCTCCCGTGGGCAGACGCGACCAGAGCGATGTGTCGGCGAACCGGTCGACGCCTTTGGCCGCTCCCAGACGTGCAAGGCCGAGCTGCTCCGCGCCGAGCAGGTGCACGACCAGGGTTTCGGCGGCCTGGAGGTCGGGGGCACTCGACGAGGCTGAGGACAGCGAAAACACCAGCAGGGGCGGTTCAGCGCTGACGGAAGACACCGAGGTGGCAGTGAGCGCGACTGGGCCGGTTCCCGGATCGGCGGTGATAAGGGCCACGCCTGCCGGGTGGTGGCGGAATGCGCGTTTGAAGTTGTTGGGCGACAAGCCCGGAAAGGTGTTCGGACGCGGGTGAGCGGAGACGGCAGTGTCACTGGCGGCGAGATTCTCGTGACTCATCGGGGCTCCTCAGCGGGCAACAGGAGGTAGGGCGTTGCCCTCCGGCGTGTCTAACCTGGGTATGGGCTACCGGAGGGTGTCCCTTGCGAAGAATACGCCGCCCCGGCACGGTCTCGCCGTTGCCGACGAGATCCTCGTGAGGCGCAAGCGGGTCGCGCCCCCTGCCGCCGGGACACTGCGCGGGCTAGCGTGACGTGCATGCCCCCAGACGCCGTTGTCCTCACTGTCCCCGGTCCGTGCGGTGAGCGCCAGGTGCGGCTGTCGAGTCCGGAGCGTGTTCTCTTCCCGGATCTGGGCATCACCAAGCGGGAGCTGGCCGAGTATCTGATCACCGTTGGCGAGGCCTTCGTCGTCGCCAACGGCGGTCGGCCGCTTTCGCTGCAGCGCTTTCCCGCGGGAATCGAGGGCGAGCAGTTTTTCTCAAAGAATCCGCCCCGGGGGGCTCCTGACTATCTGCGCAGTGTCGTGGTGACCTACCCGAGTGGTCGGACGCATCCTCAGCTGGTGATCGACGAGCCAGCCGGTGCGGTGTGGGCTGCCCAGATGAACACCCTGGTCTTTCATCCGTGGGCGTCGCGCGCGGACGATCCCGACCGGCCCGACCAGTTGCGGATGGATCTTGATCCGCAGCCGGGGACTGACGTGGCAGATGCCGCTGTGGTGGCGTATGCCCTGCGAGAGCTGTTGCGCGAGGGCGGCCTTGAGTCGTTCGTGAAGACCTCGGGGCATCGCGGCCTACACGTGTTCGCGCCTATCGTGCCCGAGCACGAATTTCTGGTCGTGCGCCACGCGGTCATCGCCGCCGCGCGGGAGCTGGAGCGTCGCCTCCCCGAGCGGGTGACTGTCGCCTGGTGGAAGGAAGAGCGCGGCGAACGGATCTTCCTCGACGTCAACCAGGCCAACCGCGACCGCACGATGGCCGGCGCCTACACTCCGCGTCCGCTTCCGCACGCTCCCGTCTCGTGCCCGCTGGAGTGGGACGAGCTTGACGACGTCGATCCCCGGGCCTTTACCATTCGAACGGTGCCGGCGCGTCTTGCGGAGCAGGGTGATCCCTGGGCGCGGATGCACCAGTCTCCGGGCCGGATCGACACGCTCCTGGACTGGTGGCAGCGCGACCTTGCGGCTGGCCTGGGCGAGCTGCCCTTCCCGCCCGACTTCCCGAAAATGCCCGGAGAACCTCCGCGTGTGCAGCCCAGCCGCGCGAAGCATCCCGCCGAATAGCAGCGGGGGCGCCCGAGAACCGCAAACTTGCTTCCCGGCGCCGAAAGACCGCTCTCGGCGATGCATCGGCTCAGGTGCGCACGACCGGTTCGTAGTCGGCCAGCTCCGGCCCGAGGCCGATGTCCACTAGCTGGAGGCGACCAGCGTAGGAGTTGCCCGGCGGCAGCAGAAGCCCAGCCTTGATCGCGCCGAAGGTCACCGTGATGTCGGCGCTGAGCACCGTAGTGTCGGGAACTGCGCCATCGTCTGGTCCAATTCCGCTGGGCAGGTCGACCGCGACGATGACGGGCCGTTTCTCGCAGTGCTCCAGTGCGGCGATCACCGCCGCTACTACCTCTCGCGGGCGTCCCCGAAGTGCCGGGTCGGTGGTGCCGATCCCGAGAATCGCGTCCACGACAATGTCGGCGTCAACGACGGCCGCAGCAAGTGCTGACTGATTGTCAGCCGCCACCTGCCCGCAGCCCTCATCGAGCGCCACCGCGAGTCCGCCCCGGTGGGCATGTTCGGCGGTGAGTACAAGATCGACCGGGATGCCGGAGGCGGCCATCTCCGCCGCCGCATAGAGAGCGTCGCCGCCATTGTTTCCCGGACCGACCAGCACGAGGACGCGGCTGGGCCGGTAGCGGTCTCGCCGACTGGCGAGCACGGTACGTAGCTCGCGCGCGAGACCATCGGCGGCGCGTTGCATCAATGGTTCGCGCCGCGCCAGGTGCGGTGCCTCGGCGGCACGCAGCTGTGCGGAGGTGTATCCCTCGGCCATTCTTCGACTGTGCGCTCGG
The DNA here is from genome assembly GCF_000425325.1 of Rathayibacter toxicus DSM 7488. Classification (GTDB taxonomy): domain Bacteria; phylum Actinomycetota; class Actinomycetes; order Actinomycetales; family Microbacteriaceae; genus Rathayibacter; species Rathayibacter toxicus. Next base: position 107,019 of record NZ_AUDF01000009.1, on the reverse strand, counting down.
GACGGCGACGATGCAAGCGGGTCAGGGCTATTGTGTGTCGCGTGTGTCGCGATCCGCAGTGGCGCGAGGATCAGCAGCGTGAGCCGTGGATCACGGAGAAACCGCGCCGCGCACCGGGCCCAGTGCAGCCCTCCTGGGCGGGTCTTACCTGAGGAGGACGTTGATGACCGAGCAACCGACTCTCTCCGTTCGGGCGATGGTGGTGATGGGAGTCTCCGGCAGCGGCAAATCGACCGTTGCCGCCCTGCTCGCTGGTCGTCTCGGCTGGGAGTTCATCGAGGGGGACGGCCTGCACCCCGCCGCCAACGTCGAGAAGATGCGCGCAGGAACACCGCTCACCGACGATGATCGGGCGCCGTGGCTCGCCGACATTGCACGGGTGCTCGACGATCGGATCCGTGCCGGAGCGTGGGTGGTGGTTACCTGTTCTGCCTTGCGCCGCCGCTACCGGGACGTGCTGCGCCGCGATGATCTCGTTTTCGTACACCTCGCCGGATCCCGCGACCGGATCGTCGCCCAACTGGACACTCGCTCCGGACACTTCATGCCGACGTCCCTTCTCGCGTCCCAGTTCGACGAGCTTGAGCCGCCGGGTGATGACGAGCGGCATATCACTGTGGAGGTGGGACGCCCGTCTGATGAGGAAGTCGCCGAGATCATCACCCGGCTCGGCCTGACGGCGTCGGAGCGCGGTTAGGCCAGCAGCGACTCAACAGGTGTTGACGGGAGGTCGAATGCTGCGGCGACGACCCGGCTGACAATACGGCCGTCGTGCGTGCTGAGTCCCTGTGCGAGCGCCGGGTCGGCGGTCAGAGCGTCCCTCCAGCCGCGGTCGGCGAGCGCGATCGCGTAGGGGAGGGTCGCGTTGGTGAGTGCGCGGGTCGAGGTCTCGGGCACTGCGCCGGGCATGTTGGCGACGCAGTAGTAAAGGCTGTTGTGTACCGGGAAGACGGGATTGTCGTGGGTGGTCGGGCGCGAACCCTCGAAGCAGCCGCCCTGATCGATTGCGATATCAACTAAAACGGAGCCAGCCTTCATCGAAGCAACCATGGTGTCCGTGACCAGCTTGGGTGCTTGTGCTCCGGGAATGAGTACCGAGCCGATAACAAGATCGGCATCGGCAAGCTGCGCGGCGATTTCGTATGTCGAGGAGGCACGGGTCTGAACAGCACCCGCAAAGCGGTTTTCGAGTTCACGCAGGCGGGGGAGCGAGAGGTCAACGATGGCGACGTCCGCGCCCATCCCCAATGCGTTGGCAGCGGCGTGCTCGCCGGCAACGCCTCCGCCGATAACGAGCACCTTGGCTTTGGGGGTTCCGGGCACGCCGCCCAGGAGAGTGCCTCGCCCGCCGGTTGCGCGCATCAGATGGTAAGCGCCAACTGTGATCGACAGACGCCCCGCCACCTCGCTCATCGGCGAGAGCAGCGGCAGCTGGCGATTGGGCAGTTGCACCGTTTCGTAGGCGATCGCGGTTGTGCCTGCTGCGAGAAGAGCGTTGGTGCAGGACCGGGAGGCAGCAAGGTGCAGGTAGGTGAAGAGGACCTGGTCACGACGCATCCGCGGATATTCGGTCTCGATCGGCTCTTTCACTTTGAGCACGAGTTCTGCCTCTGCCCAGACCTCGTCGGCGTCGGCGACGATACGAGCGCCCGCAGAGGCGAAGTCCTCGTCGCTGAGGCGGGAGCCAGTGCCTGCGCCGGATTGCACAAGTACCTCGTGCCCGCGTCGGGTCAGTTCGTGCACGCCGGCCGGGGTGGCGGCGACGCGATTCTCGTTGTTCTTGATCTCGGTGGGGATCCCGACGCGCATGACGACTCCTTTGCTGCGACCTGGAAAGAAATAGAGGACGCTGGTTCTGCGACAATGTCGCCCTTATGGTGCAGAAATAGTGTTTCGGATGGGTAACATGCCGCAGAATCGTTGCATAATTGTGCGACATCTCGCACAAACGGCAATTTCAGCGAAGGATAACTCGGTGAGACCGAAGGATCTGCACGACCTCGATCCAGTGGACCGCACCCTGGTACGCCTCCTCCGCGCCGACGCACGTGCACCCAACAGCCGCCTCGCCGAGCGAGCTGGTATTGCGCCGTCGACGTGTGTCAGCCGAGTGCGCGCGCTTATCGAGCGCGGCGTGATCACCGGCTTTACCGCCGAGCTCGATCCGGCGGCCCTGGGGCTCACCCTGCAGGCGTTGATCAGCGTCAACATTCGTGTCGGCCAGCGCCAGGCCATCACGCGGTTTGCGGAGGAAATTCGCGCGCTACCCGAGGTGGTCCAGCTTTTCTTCCTCGGCGGCTCCGAAGACTTCATCATTCACGTTGCTGTACGCGACTCGAACGACGTTCGTGACTTCGTAGTCGCGAACTTGTCGGCGCACCCGGCGGTCGCCTCGACGCGGACGAGTCTGGTGTTCGACCACCATCGCAACGGGCCCACGGTCCCCGAGCCATCGCAGAAGTCGGGCTGAGCATCGAGTCACTGCGTCGCGGAGCCCCACCTGCCGTCGGCCCGCTGTGTCAGTCCGGGATCCGTCGGGCCAGTCCGGGGCCGCTCGAACAGGTCTCGATGAAGAGCAAGCCGGGTTGTCGTCGTGCGGCAGAATGCTGAAATATGCCTTTCACCCGCGCTGAGCTCGCTTCTTACCGTGACCGCACGGTCGACGATCTCCTCGGTGGGGATGTCCGCCTCCTTTTTGTGGGCATCAATCCTGGTCTGTGGACCGCGGTGACCGGCGCACACTTCGCCCACCCGGGCAACCGTTTTTACCCGGCGCTGGTAGCGGCGGGTATGCTTAATCGTCCATTGCGTGTCAGCGACGGGATGAGCGTAGAAGACCGGCGCGCTCTGCTCGAGCGCGGTATCGGTATCACCAACCTTGTCTCTCGGGCGAGCGCACGCGCCGATGAACTCCGCTCTGATGAGCTGCGCGCGGGCGCCACGCGCCTCGTTGAGACCGTCACGAGGGTTCGGCCCGCGGTGGTGGCGCTAGTGGGTATCACTGCCTATCGAGCTGCTTTCGGTCGCCGCGGCGCCCGGCAGGGGCTGCAGCAGGAGGACCTCGCTGGTACACCGCTGTGGGTGCTACCGAACCCGAGCGGACTGAATGCGCACGACACCGTTGCCTCCTTGGGGCGTGCCTACCGTGAGCCGGCGCTCGCCGCCGGGATTGTCGCGGAAGACGTGTGACCCGCTCTCACCGCAGGCAGCGGTGTCGCCGCTAAGCTCAAAGATCAGTCTCGACACCTCCGCGAAAGTTCATGTCCGATAGTCACGCCGCCCGCACCCCCTATGAGGTGCTGGGTGTCGCCGCTACCGCATCCGATGATGAACTTCGTCGGGTTTATCGGCGGCTGCTCCGTGAGACCCACCCTGACACCGGAGGCGACGCCGAATCGTTTCACGCAGTGCAGCGCGCATGGGAGCGCGTTGGCAGTGCGTCTGCCCGCCGCGACTATGACCGTGGGGCGCCTGCGCCGCGGTCAGCGCCCGAGACGCGGTCAGGTTCGCCGCGGGCGTCGAGTGCCTCCACGGTGCGGGCCCGGTCGTATGGGCATCCGGGAGGTGCGGCGCGGGAGTATTACCTGAGCCTTGTCCGCGAATGGTTGGGTCGTGGCGAGGAGAGTGACGACCCGTTCGATGAGGCGGTCGTGCGCTCTGCTCCGCGTGAGATTCGGGTGTGGCTGGCGAAAGCCCAGGCGGAGGAAACAACAGCGGTCATGATCGGAGAACTTGGCCTTGCCTATACGGTCTGGAATGACGTGGCTGTCGGCGACGGTAGGACGAAGATTGACCACGTTGTGCTGGGACCGTCGGGCCTGATGGCGCTCAGCTCGGCCGACTGGGGCGAGCCGGTGCGGCTGCGCCGGGGCGAACTTGAGGGGTCAGGCCTGAGCGAGCACGAGCGCCCCATCGCCTCCGTGGTGCGTGCCGCTCGTCGTCTCGGTCGTGAGCTGGGCGTGCAGTTCTCGGCGAGCGGCGTCGTGGTGCCCGATGACGCACTGGAACAGCCGTTTGAGTGGGTCCAACGTGGGCGGCACCGGGGCGCTCTCGTTATTCGCCGCTCCCTGCTGCCCCAGCTACTGCGCTCGGGCAACGCCGCTGCGCACCTCAGCGATTACGCAGACCCCTTCGTTGTGCGCGCCCGGATCCAGAACCGAGTCCGCTTCGTCTGACACTCTGGCGGTGCAGAATCGCGCGGGGGAGTCTGTCCGTCGAAATGAGCCGAGATCCCTCAGGCCGACGCCGCCGTGGTGACCTAACATTTCTGACGCAACTGTCCTTAGCGGAGCGGAGGATTCGGGTCAGCCTCATCGCAATTCCTCCCTTGTGTTAAAGCGCCTGGCGAATAACGGAGTTTCTTCACGAGGCCCCCTGCTGTCGTCAGCTGCTGATAGCGACGGCGGTCTGAATCAGGTTGTTGAGAACAATTCTTCGACCTCCTCTTCGTCATCGCCGAACTCGCCGCTGGCGGTGGCATCGAGATCGTGAAGAACCACGTGTTGCAGCGGTGTCCCTGTTGAGCGAGAAGCCGCAGGGGGTAGGGATTTGGTATGCCCGAACCTCACGGGCCGCGAGAGTGCGGCGGAATTTGAGAGAATTTGACTCATTGCGATTCGTCGATTACCGATCAAGGATCAACCGTCGAGTACACAGCCTCTGATTCGCCGGATTGAGTTATTGAGGTCTGCGCAAAGGCAAAAGGCACGTGAAGAGTATCTTCGAGCTCGATAACATGATCGCGAATAAAAAAGGGAAATAGCAGCGAAAGCTATTGAAGCAGTCAAATACAGAGCTAGTACCCGCCCTCGACCAGCAGAGCAAGGGGTTGGTTATCGTAGGCGCCCCCACACACGATGACATCATCCCCGAGCATTCGCTACCTTCGGGCACCCTACGACGACGGGAATGAGGACACACAATGGTGCGCTTTGGCTACACCCTGATGACGGAGCAGAGTGGACCTCGGCAGCTGGTCGGCTACGCGGTAGAGGCGGAGCGACGAGGCTTCGAGTTTGCTGTCTCGAGTGACCACTATTCGCCGTGGCTGACGGAGCAGGGTCACGCCTCCTATGCGTGGTCTCTGCTCGGTGCCGTGGCTCAGGCCACGTCGAGCATAGAACTTGCTACCTACGTCACTGCGCCGACGATTCGCTACCACCCAGCGGTTGTCGCGCAGAAGGCGGCCACGCTCGCGATCCTGTCCAACGAGCGCTTCACCCTCGGCCTCGGTTCGGGCGAGAACCTTAACGAGCATGTGGTGGGCCAGGGGTGGCCGTCGGTTGCAGTACGTCACACCATGCTGGAGGAGGCGGTGCATCTGATCCGTGAGCTGCACACTGGAGAACTGATCACCTGGGAGGGCGAGTATTTTCGCGTCGACTCGGCCCGCATATGGGACTTGCCCGGAACACCGGTCGAGATCGGCCTGGCTGTCTCCGGCCCGAAGTCGATTGAGCGCTTCGCTCCGCTCGGTGACCACCTCATCTCGACCGAATCCGATCCGGACCTCATCACTGCCTGGAATACAGTTCGTGGAGCCGACGCGCCCCCCTCACGCGCCATCGGGCAGATCCCTATTTGCTGGGCGCCCGATAAAGATCAGGGTGTTGCGCTTGCCCATGAGCAGTTCCGCTGGTTCGCGGGCGGCTGGGCGGTCAATGCCGATCTGCCCACCCCCGCCGGTTTCGCCGGTGCCAGCCGCTTTGTCCGTCCCCAGGACGTCGCTGAGACCATTGCCTGCGGGCCTGATCTCGATGAACTCGCCGAGAGTTTTCTGCCCTTTATCCAGGCGGGTTTCACCGACATCGCGGTTGTGCAGGCGGGCGATGAACTGCAGCAGCGCTTCCTCGACGAGGCGGCGGAGAGCCTGCTCGAACGCCTGCGAGCTCTCGCTCCATGAGTCGTATCCCGTGTCGATGAACACCCGCGGAGGCGCTCACGCGCGTGACCACGAGTGCTCGCACGATCAGTTCGCGGTCGATGCGGCCGATCCTGGCCCGTACCTGGTCACCGACATGCACTAGTTGTGCCGCCTTCGTCGGCTTGCCATTGACCCGCACCTGCCCGGCGCGCGGCTGCCGTCGCCGCAGATCGCGTGCGGTAGATGCGGACTGCCCACAACCACGCATCCACTCGGACGGCACTGGCACTGGCCACGCACGCTGCATCGGTCCAGTCTAGGAAGACACGCTTGCGCCGAGACCTCGATCTCACGTGATCCTGGCGTTGGCCGTCGACAAGGAGGTTCCCGAATGGCTACTGACAGCACTGTGAGCGGCACCGGAGTCCCCACTCGCGGTGCCCCTGACCACAGCGGCTCGCCATCCGAGCTTCGCCCCACTACTTTCCTGCATCACGGACTCGAGTTCACTCTTGTGCCGTCCGGTCACGAGGAGTGGCGTATCATCCACTCCACCGGACGAGTGGTCGGCGTGCTGGCGATCATTTCGCATGCGGGAGAAGAGGGGGAGGCTGTTTTTGTGAGCCGCCGAATCGGCGCCGAGGATGCCGTTGCTGAGGGCACTGATTGGCGAAGCATCATCTCGGCTGTCATCAACGATGAGGCTTCTGACGAGCGTGCCCCCCTGCAGAGCGACCCCACGGTTGAGCGGGTTCGGGGCGGTCTGATCTCGCGTGGCCCTGCTGACCTCGACGGCCTGTCCTGAGTTGAGTGTAGGTCGTCAACAGGAGCTGTATCGGCTCTGAGTCCCCCTGCTGGTGCTCGAATCAGCGCGCCAGCAGAGCAGCGTTAAAGGTCGCTGTGAGTTTCGAAGATCCCGTCACCCCTGGTAAAGCCGAGGTCGGTGACGTCGATTCCGCCGCGCTCCGTCACATCGAGGACGGCGGGCGCGTTCAGCCCGTGCGTCGGAGCGTCCAGCGAGGGCCGGTCGAGAAAGATCAGGGTGTCAGTCAGCATGAGCGTGGCTGTCCTGTTGTGAGGACGAGCGCAGCTGTAGCAGTGCCACCGTGAGCAGGGCTCCGAGGAGCGCACCGAGCCCATTCGAGATCAGGTCGCGTATGTCCGCAACCCGATTGGGCAGCCACAGTAGTTGCGACGTTTCCACCACAGCCGAGACGCCTAATCCCACCAGAGCGGCCAGCAGTCGACGTCGTGGCGGTAGCTGAGCGGCCAGCAGTGCACCCAACGGCACGAAGAGCAGCACGTTCGCTACAAACTCTGCAACATCGAAGGTGAACCAGGTCGTGAGCGGAGTGGACGCCACGAAAGCGATGACCTTGAGGACGAAATCGCTCGGCGGACCTGGTGGGTACGGCGACGGAGTGAGGGTGAGCAGAGCGATGACGCCGAGCCAGACGCACGTTGCCAGCTGCATTATTCTCGAGCGTCGCATGAGGTGATTCTGGCAGCTCGCGCCTCCGAGCCTTCTGTAGCAGCATCGGGAGTGGCGCGACGGTGTGGGAGGCTGAGGAGCATGGGCAGCGAGCACGCGGGTGATGATGGTGTATTCCCACGCCGCCCGTTTGATTCTTCCCTCGGCGACGGCTGGGTTGAGGTGGGAGGTGGGCAGCGGCTGTGGGGGCGCTTTGGTGCGGCGGGCCTGTTGTTGCGTGATCCCGATGGCAATGTCCTCCTTCAGCATAGGGCCGACTGGAGCCATTTCGGCGGCACCTGGGGCCTACCCGGCGGAGCCCGTCACCCGGAGGAATCGGCCATACAGACGGCTCTTCGTGAGTCGCACGAAGAGGCGGGAGTTCCCGCTGCGCTCGTTGTGCCGCTCCTGGCCAGCGTCGCGGTGATCGGCCACTGGAGTTACACCACGGTTCTTGCTGACGCTCGTGAACGCTTTGAGCCGCGGATCGGTGACGCTGAGAGCCGAGAGTTGCGCTGGGTGGCACCTGACGACGTCGGTAGCTTCCCTCTGCACCCCGGTCTCGGTGCTACCTGGCCGTCGCTGAAGAGCGCTGATGAGGCTTTACCGGTTCTTCTTGTTGATGCGGCGAATGTTGTCGGTTCGCGCCCGGACGGTTGGTGGCGTGACCGCGCGGGAGCGGCCGAGCGTCTTCTCGGCTCACTGGCCAGTCTCGCCTGCAACGGCCTACCTGGTCATATCCTTGGGCTTGATGCGGAGACACTGTGGCCGCGCATTGTCGTGGTCCTCGAGGGTGCTGCCTGCTCGGCCTCGACGACAGCGGCTCTCGCCGCGGCTCCTGGTGGGCGATTGTGTGTGGAGTCTGCTGATGGCTCCGGTGACGACACGATCGTCGCGCTCACCGCTCACTCTGACGCTCCCGTGGTCGTGGTGACTGCTGACCGCGGCCTGAAAGCGCGTGTGGACGCCCTGGGTGCAGCCACTCTTGGTCCGCGCGCACTGCTCTCTCTGGTCGGCACGGCGTAGCAGCGTGGATAAAGGGGCGGCGCGCGTGGCACCTCGCGCAGCGACGGCGGTGGGCGGGAGAGTCAGCCGGTGTTTTGCAGCCCGGCCGCGACTCCGTTGACTGCCAGCAGCAATAACCGCTGGTTGTGTTCGGCACCGGAGCTGCCTGGGCTCGTGCGCAGCGCGCGTAAGGCGCGCAACTGCAAGAGCGAGAGCGCGTTGACGTAAGGGGTGCGCAGACGTACCGCGCGACCTAGGACCTGATGGCCTTTAAGAAGGCTTTCTTCGCCCGTGATAGAGAGCACCCAGTGTCGGGTCAGCGCCATCTCGTCAAGTACCAAATCCGCGAGGTCGTCGCGAGAGTCGAGGGCGAGGTAGCGTCGGGCGATGCCTTCGTCGGTCTTCGCGAGAGACATCTCGACGTTGTCGATCATCGTGGTGAACAGCGGCCAGGAGGCATAAGCGGAACGCAGCAGCCCGACGTCACCGATTGTCTTTAGAGCGCTGCCCAGACCGAACCATCCGGTGAGGTTAATCCGCGCCTGAGTCCAGGCGAATACCCAGGGGATTGCACGCAAATCCTCGAGCGATTCTAGCGAGAGTCCGCGACGAGCCGGACGTGAGCCCAGCGCAAGCAATCCCACTTCGTCCTGAGGGGTGACCCGGGCAAACCACGCAGCGAAGCCTTCGGCTTTCACCAAAGCGAAGAACTGACGACGTGACTCGCGGTCCATTATTGCGGCCACGTTGGCGAAGCGTTGGGCCGCATCGGCGTTGCGCTGTCCGACCGAGGGAGAAGATGCGAGTAGGGTCGCGCCGGCAACTTGCTCGATGTGTCGTGTGGCGATGGCGGGGTTGCCGTATCGGGCAAAAATTACCTCGCCCTGCTCGGTGAGCTTAAACCGGCCTTCGACGGACCCGGGTGGTTGCGCGAGTACTGCGCGGTTCGCTGGGCCGCCACCGCGTCCGAGTGCGCCGCCGCGGCCGTGGAAGAGCGTCAGTACGATGCCCTCTGCCTTGGCCCATGCGGCGATTCGTGTCTGCGCGTCATGAAGTGCGAGGGTGGCCGAGACAGGGCCAACGTCCTTCGAGGAATCGGAATAGCCGAGCATGACCTCAAGTCGATGACCCGTTTCGTGAAGCCGAGCTTTCACCTGGGGGAGGCGGATCATCTCGGCCAGGACGTCGGTCGACGCGTTGAGGTCGGCGAACGTCTCAAAGAGCGGGATGGCGTCGATGACGGGAGGATGTCCGTCGGTCGCTGCCTCCGCGAGTTCGAACACTGTACGTACATCGTCGGCCGACTGGGTGAAGGAGATGATGTAGCGGCGTGCTGCTCTCGTGCCGAAACGCTTCTGTATGTGACCGATCGCGCGAAAAACCGAGAGCACCTCGAGACTTCGCTCGTCAAGTTCGCCGCCGGCATGTAGCGCGTCGATTGTTTCGCGGTGAACGGAGGAGTGCTGCCGCACCTCCATCTCGGCCAGGTGAAACCCAAAGGTCTCCAGCTGCCAGATGAAGTCTTGCAGGTCGCCATAGGCAGCCCGGGTATCGCCTGCCGCGAGGAGTGACTCCTGCAGTGTCTGTAGCTCCGTCAGCAGTTCGGCGGCGCTGGTGTACCCTAGCGCCTCCTGGGAGCGAGTTGCAGCGAGACGCTCGGCCGCGAACAGAAGGATGCGGCGGTGGGTTTCGTTGGGCGAGCGTTCTGCGATCTCAGCGGCAATCTCGGGAGCCCGTTCGGTACAGGAAACCCACAGCGCCGTGGCAGCGACAGAAGGTGGAGTGGTAGACGTGTCAAGCGTCAGAGCGCGTCCGACTCGGCGCGCTACCCGCTCCAGACCGATCAGGACATGTTCGGAGGCGATATTCACCGCCTCCAGAGTGGTCTCGGCCGTGACAAAGGGGTTGCCGTCGCGGTCGCCTCCTATCCAGCTGCCTAGGCGAACAAATGCGGGTGCAACGGGCGCTCGCGTCCCGGAGGCGTCGTTCAGCAGCGCATCGTCGAGCCGACGATAGACACGGGGAAGCACCGAAAACAGCGATTCGTCGAATACGCTCATCGCCGTACGTACTTCGTCCATCGGAGTCGGCTTCGACTCTCGCAGCGGAGCAGTGCGCCAGAGAGTGTCGATCTCGGCTAAGAGACGGCGGCGGATTTCCACGACGACGACGCCCCCGATGCGGGGGTCGTCATGCTGCTCAAGCAGCTCACTGATGCGACGGATGGTGGAGGCAACGGCGCGGCGACGCGCCTCCGTGGGGTGTGCGGTAAGCACGGGGCGGAATTCGAGTTGCGAGAGTCGTGTGAGTGCCTCCTCTTCGCCTAGTTCAGCGGTGAGTGCGCGAATGGACGCGACGATCGAATCCTCCGGTGATGGTGTCCCGGCTTCAGTCTCGCGGCGTCGGAGTACCCGCACGCGGTGGAATTCCTCTGCCGCATTGACGAGGTGGAAGTAGCAGGTGAACGCGCGGGCAACCTCTTCGGCACGCTGTGGCGAGAGCGCGGCGACGAAGGCCTCCGCCTCGGCTAACTCGTCATCCTGGTTGCTCTCGTGGGCGCTGATCGTCAGCGCGCGCAGACGTTCGACATCGTCATAGAGCGAGAGGTCGCCTGATTCGCGTAGTACTTGTCCGAGCAGCTCGCCTAGCAGGTGGATATCGCCGCGAAGGCTGTCGTCACGTTCGGGCACGATGTTCTCCTCGGTAGAGGTAAAAGGAGCGGGGCGGGAGAGGGTGCTGACTCTGGGTGGCAGTCGGACTCGTGAGAGAACAGAGGCACGGGAAAACCTTAGCGGCGGCACCGTGCGCATACGTGGCATCTCGGCCAAGAGCTGAACTGGAATGATCAAGGGGTGACCGTGACTCCCGCATCCCCCGCACCCGCTGTCCAGTCCGAGCAGGCAACCCCCCACGTTGTCGTCCTGTTCGGTGCGGTCGGCGATCTAGCCCGGCGCAAGCTCATCCCCGGGATGGCGCACCTTACGCTCTCCTCGCTTGCGCCCGATTTGCAGATCGTCGGCACCTCGCTCGAGGATCACGACGATGAATCGTTCCGCGCTTTTGCCAAGCTTGCCTATGACGAGTTTGGCAGCCGTTCGCTTACTCCTGCCCAGTGGGAGGATTTCGCTTCAAAACTCCGTTATGTTCCGCAGTCGGCTGGCCCGTCGGCCCTGGCAGCGGCCGTTACTCAGGCCGAGGCTGTGCTTGGTCCCGAAGTAAGCCGGTTGCACTATCTGAGTGTGCCGCCCAGGGCTGCGCTCTCGGTGGTGCGGATGCTCGCTGAGGCTGGTCTGGTCGAACGTTCTCGAATCATCATGGAAAAGCCTTTCGGTGTCGATCTTGAGAGCGCGGTTTTTCTCAATGCCGAATTGCATGAGACCTTTGATGAGGAACAAATATTTCGGATCGACCACTTTCTGGGCAAAGAGTCCGCACAGAATATTCTCGCCTTCCGTTTCGCGAACGGTTTGTTCGAGCCGATTTGGAATCGCAATTTTATTGACCATGTCCAAATTGACATCCCTGAAAAACTTACTCTCGATCGTCGTGCGGAGTTTTATGAGTCGACTGGTGCCTATAAAGACATGGTGGTCACTCACCTCTTCCAGGTTCTCGCCTTTATGGCAATGGAGCCGCCGACAGCATTGGAGCCGCAGGCTATCAGTGAGGAGAAAAACAAGGTTTTTCGCTCGATGCAGCCATTGGATCCCGAAAATGTCGTGCGCGGCCAGTACATCGGCTATCGCGAAGAACCGGGCGTCGCTCCTGACTCTGAAACTGACACTTTTGTTGCACTTAAATGTGAAATCGACAACTGGCGGTGGGCGGGCGTACCGTTCTACCTTCGCACCGGTAAGCGTATGGCCGAGGGTCAGCGCATCATCTCAATTGCCTTCCGGGAGCCGCCTAAGAGTATGTTCCCGCAGGGGTCGGGAGTCGGTGCCCACGGACCTGACCACTTGACTTTCGATCTCGCTGACGCTTCAAAGGTTTCGCTCTCTTTCTATGGCAAGCGGCCGGGTCCCGGAATGCGATTGGACAAGCTGAGTATGCAGTTCGCGCTCCAGGAGACCGATCGGGCCGGCGATGCGCTTGAGGCGTATGAACGACTGATATTGGATGCTATGCGAGGGGACCACACTCTGTTCACAACCGCCGAGGGCATCGAACGTCTCTGGGAGGTATCTGCCCCGCTGCTGGAGGATCCGCAGCCAGTGCGCCTCTACGCCCCCGGCTCCTGGGGCCCGAACGCAATTCACCAGCTGATCGCTCCGCATGCATGGCGCCTCCCGTTCGAGCGCGTCTGGCGTGACAAGCGGTGATCCTTTTTTCAGGCGCCGTCTCTCGGTGGATGCACAGGTGGTGTGTACTAGATCCCGACGAGGTCACTGTGCTCACGCTTCTGGGTGAGCATTCTGTGTGAGCGACGAGTTGGTGACCTCGTAATGAGCGTTGTGCGCATGGGCCAATCGGCGCTCGGGCGCGGTGCCGATTCGGATACGCTGGGTTTCTAGGAGGTACGTCTTGGTCGAGCCCGCGCGCGGAGAAACGTCCGCAGAACAGCACCAGTCCGTTCCCGTCGAGCCTTCGACGCAAACGACACTGACTTTCACCGACGATATTGGGGCTCAGCTGGCTGCTCTTGACAGTCGCGCTTCCCGTGAAGAGATCGAGGCCATCGCTGCTCTTCCCTCCGGCTCGGCTCTGCTGGTTGTTCGTCGCGGCCCTAATACCGGCGCACGCTTTCTTCTCGATAGCGACTTGACCACGGTCGGGCGTCATCCGGAGGCGGGGATCTTCCTCGATGACGTCACGGTCTCGCGCCGTCATGCTGAGTTCGTCCGTCGAGGCACGTCGTTTGAGGTTCGTGATCTCGGTTCCCTTAACGGCACCTACTTTGACGGTGCCCGGATCGAGTCGGCCCTCCTCACCGACGGCTCCGAGGTGCAGGTCGGAAAGTTTCGCCTCACCTTCTACGCGTCCCGCGCCGACCTCGTCGCCGCTTCGGACGCGTAGCCCGTGGGCCGTTCTGCCGCGCGTGCCCTCCCCACCGGGTCCGCTTCCCGTTTGAGTATTGGCCAGGTGCTGGCTCGGCTTAGTCCCGAATTCCCCGACATCACCTCGTCGAAATTGCGTTTTCTTGAAGAGCAGGGGCTGGTTTCTCCCGCACGGACAGAATCGGGCTATCGGAAGTTTTCCGGCACCGACGTCGAGCGGCTGCGGATGATTCTTGCCCTCCAACGCGACCACTACCTGCCGCTCAAGGTTATTCGCGGCTACCTCGCTGACATCGACTCCGGTCGAAATCCCGTGCTGCCGCCGGGAGCGGGCGGCCCGGCTCTTTCGCTCCTTAGCTCGGCGAAGCGTCTTACCCGTGAGGATCTGGCGAGTGAGGCCGGGGCGAGCCCCGCACTGGTACATGAGGCGATTGCCGCCGGTCTTGTCCGCGGCGGTGAGGTCTTTGGTGACGACGCGGTTGCCACCCTCAAGGCACTCGTCGAGCTAGGTCGTTCGGGGATTGAGCCGCGTCATCTTCGTCCTCTTCTTGTCGCAGTTGAGCGTGAAATGTCGCTGATTGAGAGCGTGCTCGCCTCTAGTGCACGTCGCGGCGGAGCGTCGGGATCGGCGGGAGCTGCCGAAACCGCGATTGCTCTCGCCGCGCAACTCGGCACCATTCGCGGTGCGATGGTCCGCCGCGCTCTGGCGCGTATTGGCCGGTCGTGACCGCATTTCCGGATGCATGCGGCTCGGGCACGACACGCCGCGGTCAAGGAGCCGATGTCGTTTACTCGGGCAGTCAGGATCGCTACGGTAGGAACGCGTTCGGAAGATCCGGCGTTCGGATCTGAAAGGCAACCGGGATGAGAGAAGTCAGTCGCGACATCAGCGGCCAGCGCGACCTCCTCCTGTTTACCGACGGGCTCCCCGAACTCGATGCCGATGCCGGATACCGTGGTGCCATCGCTGCTCGTGCTGTTGGCATCACCTACCGACAGCTCGATTACTGGGCACGTACCGAGCTGGTCGAGCCGACGGTGCGCGGTGCTTCCGGCTCGGGAACCCAGCGACTTTACGGTTTTCGCGACATTTTGGTATTGAAGCTGGTCAAGCGCCTCCTTGACGCAGGTATTTCACTTCAACAGATTCGCACTGCCGTCAACCAGCTTCGCGAGTCAGGAGTCGATGACCTTGCACAGACCACGCTGATGAGCGATGGCGCGAGTGTCTATCTTTGTACTTCCAATGACGAGGTAATTGACCTGCTGAGTCGCGGCCAGGGCGTCTTCGGTATCGCTGTTGGCAAGGTGCTTCGTGAAGTGGAGTCCAGCCTCGTTGAGCTCGACCATCAGTCGGTCGACCCGAGAGATGAACTCGCTCGGCGTCGTGCCTCCCGAAAGGTCGGCTGAGCACTTTTACTGCCACGGCCTCGCTGCTTGATAGCGGTTGCGTCCGTGGGTGTAGATCTTTCCATCCAGGTGAAGTCAGCCAGACCCGTCACGTGTGCGCCGTCCTGGAGAAGCACAGAGGCAGCGTGAGCTAGCCTCTCGGCCCGCAGGGGCCGCACTATGTCGTGGTCTGCCCGTGCTCTCCCCGATGACCCTCGCTGACCCGACCTGTGCGGATGATGCGGTCGAGCAGCACATCAAAGTTGTGCGCCATCTCTTGCGCGCTCTCGCCCGGCCAGACGTGTACGGGCTGTGCAGCGCCCTGCGCCTGCTGGAGCGAGGTCCGCTCTGGCAGCTGAGGGCTGAGGACCAGCGGGCCAAACATGTCGCGCAGCTCCTTAATCCGGAACTGGTGCTCAAGCGACTGCATGCGCGCGCGATTGACGATAATGCCCAGCGGTTGGAGGCGGGGGCTGAGCCCGCGACGTATCTCCTCGATCGCGCGCAGCGCACGGTCGGCCGCTGCCACTGAGAACAGCCCGGGCTCCGTCACAACTGCCACCCGGTCGCTCGCTGCCCATGCGGTGCGGGTGAGGGCGTTGAGTGAAGGTGCGCAATCGATGAGGACAAGGTCGTAGTCGGCCTCGACGCTGGCGAGCGCCTCCTCAAGCTTCCAGATGTCGCGAATGCTCGGGTGTGGTCCGTCGAAGTTGATCGCTGAGGGGCTACCAATCAGTACGTCGATCGTGCCGTGGTGCTCCTTAGCCCAGCCGGACGGGGCGATCGCTGAGCGGACGATTTTTTCCTTGGGTGACGTGAGCACGTCGGCGATGTTGAGCTGTCCGGCGACGTTAATGTCCATTCCGGTGGACACATCCGACTGGGGATCAAGATCGACAACCAGCGTTCGCACGCCCTTCGAGAACGCGGCGGAGGCAAGGCCGAGGGTTACCGTAGTCTTGCCGACGCCGCCCTTGAGGGAACTCACACTGAGTACATGCATGGCTGATTACTTTACGTTCCCGAGGGCGGGAGAACCTAACTGTTGCCCGCGCGGGACGTCTCCATGGTTCTTCCTGGCAGGGTATTTAGCAGACATCAGCGGTGGCCCGCCACATCGAGGCGTGTGGTGAGCCCGCCAGTACACTGAGCGCAAGTGGAAGGAGGCTCGTTCGGATGGATGAGCGTAACGACCAACAGACCGACACCGGCCCCGCGCCGCGGACCGCTGCCAATGCGGCGCGAGATTCAGTGCACTCCGCCTCCCGGATCAGTGATACGGCGCCTCACTCGATCCCGGATGGTGTACGCGTTATACCTCCGGCTGTTCCGCCGCGCCGCTCGAATATGGCGGCCTCTGCTGCGGACCAGGACGCGCCCCGAGTCAGTCGCCCCGGTCTGCCGAACTCGCGCTCGAACGTCCCTCTGCCGTCGGCTGATTCGTCTGGCCCGATCCGTCCCGTGGCGGCCGGTATCGCTGCACGGGGTGAGGTTTCCGTGTTACCAGACGATGTTGGTCAGCGTCCGCGCGGTCGCGGTGAACACTCGCATCATCAGCATGTCGAGAGCGAGGCAGGTCGTGGGACGACGCGCCGTGACCGGCTCCGTGCTGAGTCAAACGGCCCCTCCACAGTCGGCTCCTCGCCGGAATCTTCCTCGATGCTCACCTCCGATCGTTTACTCGAGGTGAATCGCAAGACTCGGCCCGCACCGACTGGTGGTTGGAATCGCGTCCTTTACGGTCTGACCTTCCACACGGTCAACCGTGGCGATTCCGCCAGGGTACGCGCCTGGAAAGAGATGGATGAGCGGATAGGCCGACAGTTTGAGGGTGGTACCCGTTTCGTTCCTGTACTGACCCGTAAGGGCGGTGTCGGCAAGACAACCGTGACTGCTCTGCTGGGGATGGCGCTGGCCGACTCGCGCGAGGACCGGATCATCGCGGTTGATGCTAACCCGGACCGCGGGACCCTCGCCGAGCGGGTACCGAAGCAGACGCGCGCCACCGTCCGGGATGTCGTGCGTCGCGCGGCTGCCGTCACGGGCTTCACTGATTTCTCGACCCTTGTGTCGCGCGACGAGACGCGTCTCGACGTGCTTGCATCTGACACGGATCCTCAGCTCTCGGAGGCGTTCGACGAAAACGACTACAACGTGGTTGCCGATCTTATTGAACGTTTCTACTCGATCATGCTCACCGATTGCGGAACCGGCATCGTTCACTCCGTTATGCGGGCTACCCTGCAGCGTGCCGACACGGTGGTCATCGTCACCGGCGGGAGTGTAGACGAGGCCAGGCTTGCCTCCGAGACGCTGACCTGGCTCGATGCCAACGGCTATGGCGAGCTGGTGCGCAACGCTGTGGTAGCACTCAACACGGCGAGCCAGGGCACCAGTCTGGTCAAGCTTGACGAGATCGAGTCGCACTTCCGTTCTCGGGTGCGCGATATCGTTCGTGTTCCCTACGACCCGGTGCTTGCCGCAGGCTCCGTGGTGAAGTGGGAGCAGCTGCGGCAGAGCACGAAGGAGGCCGCGCGTCTGCTTGCGGCGCTGGTCGTCGAAGGGATGCCGGTCAGGCGTGTGTGACCCTCGACTGATCGGGAGCAGTGGTCCGTCCCGGTGCTCACAGTGTCGTTCGTAGGCCTGGGGATCGCGCACCTCGGCGTCTGTGCGTGGGAGTCAGTCTCAAGCCAGTATCCTCATTCAGCCGCTCGTTCAGGCCGCTAGCGCCGACGTCGGCATCCGCGGACTCGCCCGCGGCCGTTACTGGCCGATCCGATGGCGAGTGAAGCCAGTGAAAACGCTTTCCTGAACGCGGAGTAGGCCCTAAGGGAGCGCACCATATGACTGAACGCCAGATCCGTCTTTTTGGGGACCCGGTCTTGAGGACGCCGTCGGCAGTGATCGAAACCATTGACGACAGCATCCGCAGTATCGTCAATGATCTTCTTGACAGTGTGCAACCACCGGGACGCGCCGGAGTTGCTGCCCCGCAGATTGGCGTCAGCCTCCGCGCTTTTAGCTACAACGTGGATGGTGTCGTCGGCTATCTGCTCAATCCTGAAATTGTTGAACTCAGCGGCGAGCCCGAGCCCATCGG
This sequence comes from Rathayibacter toxicus DSM 7488, assembly GCF_000425325.1. Classification (GTDB taxonomy): domain Bacteria; phylum Actinomycetota; class Actinomycetes; order Actinomycetales; family Microbacteriaceae; genus Rathayibacter; species Rathayibacter toxicus. Next base: position 89,194 of record NZ_AUDF01000009.1, on the reverse strand, counting down.
TGAGGGGTGCTTGTCAGTACCGAATCTCTGGTACGCGACTCTTCGCTATCCGCATGCGAGAGTGCGTGGCATTGACCTTAACGGCTCCGAAATCGTGTTGGAAGGCGACGGCCTGATGGCGCAGGCATTACAACACGAATGCGACCACCTTGACGGTCATCTCTATCTCGATCGTCTTACCAAGGAGGACCGTCGTGCTGCGATGAAAGCGGTCCGTGAATCCGACTGGTTCTGAAGTCACGTGAAAGGCGATGGTGACTCTGTGACTTTCGGAGGGTGAGGCTGCTTCGTAAGCCTAAGGATTTTCGGTCACATTGTGGATCAGTGAGAGCCCGATTAGTAAAGACTGATCCCCTCAGTGAGGGGATCTCTCCAGTAGAGCGCCGAAATGGCATCGGCAAAGTCGGCGAGCACGGCGGTGCGCTTGATGCTCAGCTTCGGAGTGAGGTGACCGCTCGCCTCTGTGAACTCGGTGGGCAAAATGACGAACTTGCGGATCGACTCCGCTCGCGAAACGCGCTCATTGGCCGCGGTGACGGCGCGCTGCACCTCCGCCAAGACGGCCGGATTGTTCACCGCTTCCGCAAGGGAGAGGGAGGGGTCCTGACCGTTATTGTCGAGCCAGGTGGGCAGCATCTCGCTATCTAGCGTGATGAGTGCCGCGATGAAGGGCCGCTGATCACCGACAACAACCGCCTGCCCGATCAACGGATTTGCGCGCAGCGGATCCTCCAGGGCTGCGGGCGCGACATTCTTCCCGCCGGCGGTGACAATAATTTCTTTCGTGCGTCCCGTGATACGGACGAAACCGTCGTCGTCGAGCGTTCCGAGATCGCCGGTCCGGAACCAGTCGCCGTTGAAAGCCTCCGCTGTTGCCTGTTCGTTATTCCAATAGCCGCCGAAGACATTGATACCGCGCACCTGGATCTCACCATCGGCGGCAATGCGAACCGATACCCCGGGAAGGGCAGTGCCGACAGTGCCTATTACGAAATGTTCGGCGCGGTTGACGGTTACTGGAGCAGTGGTCTCCGTGAGTCCGTAGCCTTCAAGGATCGTGATGCCGAGGCTATGGAAAAAATGTCCGAGCCGTTCGCCCAATGGCGCTGATCCCGATACCGCATAGCGGACTCTGCCTCCCATGGCAGCCCGCAGTTTCGAGTAGATGAGTCGGTTAAAAAGTAGGAATTGCAGATGCAGAATAAAGGGTACCGAACCTGCCTGGACGGCACGAGAATGCGCGACCGCGACGTCAGCTGCCCGGCGAAAAATCTTTCCTCTCCCGTGTGCTTCTGCCTTTTGCTCGGCCGAGTTGTAGACCTTTTCAAACACTCGTGGTACTGCTAGTAAGAATGTCGGCTTGAATGAGGCGAGAGCGGGCAACAATTTTTTTATGTTGGCCTGGTGCCCCACTTTGACGCCGCCGTGCACGCAAAGAATGGAGATAAAGCGTGCAAAGACGTGCGAGGTGGTGATGAATAGCAGTATCGATGCCCCCGGTTCGTGAATCACCGTGGTCAGCGCGACTGCGGCATTCCGGGTCAGCTCGACGAAGTTGGCGTGTTGGATGACGCAGCCCTTCGGCTGCCCGGTTGAACCGGAGGTGTAAATAATGGTGGCGATGTCAGACCCGGTAGCGAGTGATCGGCGACGCTCGATCTCGTCGTCGGAGACGTCGGTTCCTCGGGCGACGAGCTTATCGAGGTCACCGAGGCCGATCTGCCAGGCGTCGCGAACATCGGGTAGCTCAGCACGTACCTCATCAAAACGGGCGAACTGTTCGGGGGTTTCCATGATCACCGCCGTCGCGCCGGAGTCGACGAGGTTCCACTGTATCTGCGCCGGAGAAGAGGTTTCATACACCGGCACGAGGACTCCGCCTGCGAACCAGACCGCGAAGTCAATCAGCGTCCACTCATAGCGGGTCGCGCACACCAATCCGATTTTTTCACTCGGCTCGATTCCGGCTGCAACAAAACCCTTCGCGAGCGCGATGACCTGGTCGAGGAATTCACGTGCCGTGACGTCGCGCCAGCCGGAGCCTGTAGGCACAGCGAAGAGTGGCCGGTCAGGAGTCTCGCGTACTCGGTTAAGCAGCAGGGCAGTGGTATTCGCCTGTGGGTCGGCGGTTACCGCGAGCGGGGAGTCAGAGTGATCCACGGCAATTCCTTCGGCATTCGAACGAACGTTCGCCTCACTCTATCGCTGGGCCTTGTTGTGCGGAGGTGGTGCTATCGATTCGTGGTGACGGATCCGGTGTGGTCAGTCGTGTGCTGGTCAGTGCGATATGTCTCTGCCCGCTTGACGATGAGAGGGTAGCGTGCATCAGGTCCTACACTCGATGTGGTCGCCGATCAGGGCCGACCCCTCGGCGTGCACGCGTCGGTGGCAACGAGAGAGGGCGGTTGGCGTGCACGCGATCGGAATCGACATCGGTGGCACGAAGATTGCAGGGGCCGTCGTCGATGATATGGGCGTTATCCTGCGCGAAGATCGTCAGCCGACGCCGGCAGGTCGGCCGGAACATATCGTTGACGTTGTCGTCGAGATGGTGGAGCGTTTGCGCTCAGGAATGCCCGCGAGTGAGGTATCGGCGGTCGGAGTCGCGGCGGCGGGTTTTATCGACGCGTCACAATCAGTTGTCTATTATGCTCCGAATATCAACTGGCGCAATGAACCTTTCCGCGAGAAGCTCTCGGACAGAATTGACCTGCCCATCATCATCGAGAATGACGCCAATGCTGCCGGATGGGCGGAGTTTCGCTATGGCGCCGGTCGCCTCGTCAGCGACATGCTGATGCTCACTATCGGCACGGGAGTGGGCGGGGCGATCGTGATCAATGACCGTCTCGTGCGCGGCGGTTTTGGCGCCGCCGCCGAGATCGGGCACATGCGTGTTGTGCCGGCTGGTCTCTCCTGTGGTTGTGGTGCTCGCGGCTGCATTGAGCAGTATGGCTCCGGTCGTGCACTCCAGCGCTTCGCGGGCGAGCTTGCGGACGCGGGAGGCATTGGCCAGGGCATGGCTGACGCGCGTGTTCGCAATGGTGGTGATCTTAACGGCCAGATCATCTCGGAGCTCATCGCCTCCGGAGACCTAGGCGCTCTCGCTGCACTGCGGCACCTAGGGCATTGGCTAGGTGAGTCAGCGGCCAGCCTCGGTGCTGTGCTCGACCCGCAAATGTTTGTGATCGGTGGCGGAGTCGCGCAAGCGGGTGATCTGTTGCTTGATCCGATTCGGCAGGCCTATCTCGACAATCTCCCGGCCCGGGGCTACCACCCTGAGCCGGAGTTTCGCATCGCCGAGCTGGTAAATGATGCCGGAGTCGTGGGCGCCGCCGACCTGGCACGCCTGCATGCCAGCGCACTCTAAATCCAGCCCTTTGATCGATCGCCACGGGAGTCGTGTGATGTTCTACTGGTTCATGAAGCACATCATTGCCGGTCCACTGCTGAAGACAATTTTCCGCCCCTGGGTTGTCGGCGCCGATCGAATTCCCTCCTCAGGAGGCGTCATTCTTGCCAGCAATCATCTCTCTTTCATTGACTCGGTGTTCTTACCGCTCGTGATTGATCGGAATCTGGTTTTCCTGGCCAAGAGTGACTACTTCACCGGCACAGGTCTTAAGGGCTGGGCCACGAGAACGTTTTTCACCGCCACCGGCATGCTGCCCATCGACCGCTCAGGTGGTAAAGCCTCGGAAGCATCTCTCAACACTGGTCTGCGTGTTCTTGCTTCCGGGCACGCGCTCGGTATTTATCCCGAAGGAACGCGGAGCCCTGACGGACGGATGTATCGGGGCCGTACCGGAGTGGCGCGCATGGTGCTTGAGGCCGGTGTGCCGGTGATCCCGGTGGCGATGATTGACACCGCCCGCATCATGCCAATCGGCAGTCGAATGCCACGCCTGGGTCGCATCGGCATAGTTTTTGGCCAGCAGCTCGACTTCAGCCGCTTTGAGGGCATGGAGGGCGACCGTTTTATCCTGCGCTCGATCACCGACGAGATCATGTATGAATTGCTTGCCCTCAGCGGTCAGGAGTATTGCGACGTGTATGCCACATCGGTTAAGGAGAAGCGCGCAGCGCTCAACCGCTGAGAGTCGATCGTGCAGCGGTGCTGCTCATCGGAGCATCCGTGGGCAAACGATAGGCTCGGGCCGCTGCCGCTCAACCGGGCGGCACTTTCTTGCGCGCTATGCGCCCGTCAGAACCAGGAACTTGCTCGTGGTCATCGATCCGAACGAACCATACGTCCCCGCTGCCCCTTCTGTGGTTGCAGGCCTGGACTATTGGCGTGAACTCGAGATCAAGCAGCAGCCTCAGTGGCCGGATGCGGAGGCTGCCCGGGCCGCGTCCGCGGACGTGGCGGCGCTGCCTCCGCTCGTCTTCGCCGGCGAGGTCGACCAACTGCGGGAGCGCCTCGGAGCTGCTGCTCGCGGTGAGGCTTTTCTGTTGCAGGGCGGTGATTGCGCCGAAACTTTTGCGGGGGCGACAGCCGAGCAGATCCGTAATCGGGTTAAAACTGTGCTGCAAATGGCCGTGGTGCTCACCTACGGCGCGAGTATGCCGGTAATCAAGATGGGGAGGATGGCGGGTCAGTTTGCCAAGCCGCGTTCGAGTGACTACGAAACCCGGGGTGACATCACGCTCCCTGCGTACCGTGGCGACATCGTAAACGGCTACGAATTCACTCCCCAGTCGCGCACTGCCGACCCGCGCCGTATTGTTCGGGCCTACCATACGGCCGCCTCAACCCTGAATCTCATTCGTGCCTTCACCCAGGGAGGCTTCGCCGATCTGCGACTGGTGCACTACTGGAACAGGGGATTCACGGAGAATCCGCAGAATCAGCGCTATGAGCAGCTTGCCCGCGAAATAGACCGCGCCGTCAAATTCATGATCGCTTGCGGCGCTGACTTCGAGGCGATGTGCAGGACCGAGTTCTACACCGGCCACGAGGCGCTGCTCATGGACTATGAGCGCCCGATGACGCGGATCGATTCGCGCACCGGCACGCCCTACAACACCTCCAGCCACTTCGTCTGGATCGGTGAGCGCACCCGCGATCGTGACGGTGCCCACGTCGACTTTCTCTCGCGTGTGCGCAATCCCATCGGCGTCAAGCTCGGTCCCTCGACGACCCCGGAGACAGTGGGTGAGCTCATCGAGAAGCTCGACCCGAATCGCGAGCCCGGGCGTCTCACCTTTATCACCCGAATGGGAGCCGGAAAGGTCCGGGACGCTCTCCCGCCGTTGCTCGAGGCGGTCAAGCGGAGCGACGCTCTGCCGCTGTGGGTCAGCGATCCGATGCACGGCAACGGGCTCACCACGCCCACCGGTTACAAGACGCGACGATTCGACGACGTGGTCGATGAGGTCAAGGGCTTCTTCGAGGCACACCGTGCGGCCGATACCCACCCGGGAGGTATCCACGTGGAACTCACGGGCGACGATGTCACCGAGTGTCTCGGCGGCTCGGAGGATATCGATGAGGCGACGCTCGCGACCCGGTACGAATCAGTGTGCGATCCGCGGCTGAATCACAGGCAATCACTGGAACTCGCGTTCCTTGTAGCTCAGGAGCTGCGCGGGCGTGACGCGTACTGACGACGAGCAGGAGTGTGCCGCGGCGCGCTCCTGCTCGTCGTCAGCACTATCATGAGCCGGGCTGGTCAGGTGGTGATCGTGAGGGAGAGCTGGATGGTGGTGCCGCGCTGAACCTGGTCACCGGCCTTGTTGGACTGGTTGGTGACTTTAGTGATTTCGTTCGGTGCCGTATCAATCAACGGGCCGAGGGTTGTCAGCGAGTAGCTCGACGAGAGTCCGACCGCCTCCAGAGCTGCCTTGGCTTGGTCACGGGTCATCCCCACTACGTTGGGCACCGAGACCGGCTTCGGACCTTTCGACACCACGACCGAAATGGTGGCGCCCGTTGTGGCGGGGGATTTCGGGTTCGCTTGGGTGAGCACGATGCCCGCGGCGACGGAATCGCTCCAGTCCTCACCGCTGCGATTCAGTGCCAATCCGGCGGCCTTAGCTTTGTTAGTCGCGTCGTCGACGGAGAGACCGACCACGTTCGGGATCGGACCGAGGCTTACCACGAGGGCAATCGTGCTGTTTTCGGACAGAGAGCCGGGCAGCGCGGAACCATCGGGCAGGGATGCCGAGATCACCACTCCGGCCTTCACCTTAGGGTCGAAGATTTTAGTGGTGTCACCCACCTGAAAGGAGCCGCCAGCGATCGCGGCCTCTGCCTCCTTTTGGGTCAGTCCCGCGAGAGCCGGCACCGGCAGCTGCCGCGGACCGCTGGAAACGGTGAGCGTGACGACCGAGCCCTTCTTGACGTTTTCTGTCGCGGCGGGCTGCGTGCTCATTACCGTGCCAACCGGGACATGCGTATCCGGGGTGGTTTCGGGCTGAGCGACGAAACCCTGGGCTTCCAGTGAGCTAATGGCGTCCTCTTTCGAGAGCCCGACGACCGAAGGAACGGATCGGAGTGCGCCCGGGCCCTCACCGAACCACCAGGCGGCGCCTCCCCCCAGGAGAGCGAGCAGGAGCACGAGCAGGACAAGCACGGCACCACGTCGCCGTCGCACGCGGCCTTGCGCGGCAAGACGTGCGACTGCGTCATCCTCTACAGGAACGAGTTCGTCTCCGCCCGGTTCGGTGAACCCACTGGCTGGTCCGGAAAGGACGTCCTCATACGGCAGCAAGATCGTGGACTCCGCCGAAGGGAGAGGAGTGACCGCCTGGGTATCGTCGTGTCGTCCGCTGGGCGTGATACCCATCGATCGTTCGGCTTCCAAGAGTTGTGCGAGCATGACTCCGGCATCGCGCGGTCGCATATCGGGGTCACGCTCCGTTGCCCAGATGACAAGCTCGTCGAGCGAAGTGGGCACGGAGGGGACGGTAGCGCTGGGATAGGGCACGGAATCGTTCGCGTGTTGATACGCGATCTGCATGGGCTGCTCGCCCGTGAAGGGCTGCTCGCCAGTAAGCATCTCGTAGATCATGATGCCGATCGCGTAGATGTCGCTGCGAGTGTCGGCGGTGCCGCGGGTAACGAGTTCGGGGGAGAGATAGGCGACGGTGCCCAGTAGCGCCTGGCCGGAGGCGGTATTGGCTGTGGCGGCGCGGGCCAGACCGAAATCGCCGATTTTGATGCGACCGTCATCAGCGAGCAGTACGTTCTCTGGCTTGAGATCGCGGTGCACAATTCCGGCACGGTGGGCGGCGGCGAGACCTGAGAGCACCGAGTGCATAATGTCAACGACCTGCTGTGCCGTCAAACGTCTGCGCTCCTTGAGGAGGTCGCGGAGGGTGATCCCGGGCAAGTACTCCATCACCAGGTAGGCCATGTCGGAGTCTTGGCCCTGGTCGAACACGCTGACCACGTTCGGATGTGCCAGCCGTGCGGCGGAGCGCGCCTCCTGGACGAAGCGATTCTTGAACGTCGTGTCATCTGCGAGATGCCCGTGCATGATCTTCATCGCGACTCTGCGTTCGAGGCGCTGGTCGTGCGCGAGGTAGACCGTGGCCATGCCTCCGCGCGCAATTCGCGAACGGACCTCGTAGCGGCCGTCGACGAGACGGCCGAGTAGAGGGTCGAGTTGACTGGTGGTCACGCGATGAGTCTAGGCATGAGCGCCCGGCGAACTTGTGAGCAACGCGCGAGGGGCTGGCTCGGCGCCCCTCGGGACTCGCTTGGCAGTGCGTTGGCGGCCGTGGCAGTCTTGATGGATGACTCACTTGCCCACTTCTGCAGCCTCGTCAGCTGACGCCACATGTGAGTGGCTGACCGTCCCCGACCTCGTCACGCTCACCGGCCTCGGGGTGGGCCGGATTCACCGACTGTGTGAAGAGCGCTACCTGCTGGGCACCCGACGCGACGGTGTTGTGGTCGTTCCCTCCCTTTTCTTGCGTGACGGCGAGCCGATGACTGAAATCCGCGGTACCGCGATCCTGCTCGCCGACTCCGGTTTCTCCGACGATGAAGCCGTCGAGTGGCTTCTGAGTCACGAAGAGAGCCTGGGAACCAGCCCAGTGTTAGCGTTGCGCGCGGGGCGCAAGGCGGAGGTGCGCCGGGTAGCCCAGGCTTTGACCTGATTAGCTTCCGACTCTTTCTAAGACGTCCGCACGCTGACGCGCTCGGCGAGTTCACGCAGCTCGACCACGCCCTCGGAACGGAAAGGCGCCTCAGGGAGGACCGCGAGCGCAATGCCCACTTCGTGCGCGATCCGCTCTTCGAGGCGTTGTAGGGCGCCACTGCCGATGATGATTTCTTGAGCTCGGCGAATGTGAGCGGAGTCGGCGCTTCTGCACCCGACGACGGTGTCCAGCTCTGCGCGCTCGCTTTCCGAGCAGGCGGCGCGCGCTAAGCCGAGGAGAACTGTGCGCTTGCCTTCTCGCAGATCGTCACCGGTAGGTTTGCCGGTGATCGCGGAATCCCCAAAGACGCCGAGGATATCGTCGCGCAGTTGAAACGCAATCCCTAGAGGTAGTCCGAAGCGGCTCAGTGCGTTGAGCTGAGCCTCTCCGCCTCCGCCGAGCGATCCACCGATGACCAGGGGAGCTTCAATGCTGTACTTGGCGCTCTTGTAGACCACGATTCGCTCGGCTCGAGTCAAGTGTTCGTGCTCAGGATGCTGGGCCCAGGTGTTCTCTTCGAGGATGTCGAGATATTGGCCGAGAGTGACCTCAGTGCGCATCAGGTTGAATTCAGCGCGGGCACGGCCCGCTGCTACACCGTCCGCAACGCTTCGTTCCGCTTCGGCGAAAAGTTCGTCAGCCCAGACGAGTAAGAGGTCGCCCAAGAGAATGGCGCAGGAGCGACCGAATTCGTCGCCCGAGCCGGTCCAGCCTCCTGCATCGTGTAGGGAGGAAAAGCGGCGGTGTGCGGAGGGTGCTCCACGCCGGGTGTCCGAATTGTCGATCAGGTCATCGTGGACGAGAGCGGCGGCGTGAAAGAGCTCGAGACTAGCCCCAGTCGTGGCGATCGGATCCGCACCGCTGCGTATCTCCTCGGAGGGAATGTTCGAGACAGCCATCCAGCCCGCCTCGCAAAACCGGGCGCGGAAACGTTTTCCTCCGCTGAGAAAGTCCCGCGAAAGATCATTGAGGGCGGAGACGTCCTCGCCGAAGGGGCGCAAAATTAATCTGCGTTCAGCGAGGAAGTCATTGATTCGGACCTGGACGCGATCGATCAGACTAGTGGTGTAGTTCACGCGACCAGCCTATGCAGGGGCGGCACCTGGTTACTGTGCCGGGCTCGGTCTAGACTGAAGTGCTAACTACCCGGTCGCACCCACCAGTGCCGACGACGCCGGTGCCGCCCGCAGAGTCGGTACCGCACCCTGAAGGGGTCACGATGCCGCTTTCGGAACACGAACAACGGCTCCTCGATGAGATGGAGCGCAACCTCTATCAGAACGATGCTGACTTCGTTGCGGCGGTGAGTAAGGGGCGCGGTGGCACCAATTACCGCGCTGTGCTGCTGGGCATATTCCTGGCGATCTTCGGGCTCGCGGCGCTCGTCGCCGGCGTTGTCCTGAGACAGCCGCTGGTGGGCATTGGTGGCTTCGTCGTGATGTTGGGCGGCGTTGTCGTGGCGATGCGTCCCGCCATCAGGACAGCGGGCGAGCCTGGTTTTGCGGATATCGGTCATTCAGGTAAGTCGCGCTCGACCTCTCCTCACCAGAGCTCCCGTTTTATTGATCGTCTGAACGAGCGATGGGACAGACGGGACAGCGGCCGCAGCTAGCCCGCTTTAGTCGCAAAAAAGGGTCGATCCTCACGGATCGGCCCTTTTTTGCGTCGGATGTTCCCTCCAGCGTTCTTTTTCCTCCACTGTGCTCCACCTTCTTTCCGCCTGCACTGACCCGGAGAACTGCCACGGTATCGATGCCCTAGTCGCCGACAAGGAGTTGTCAGTGGGGGAAAGTGGAGTATTGTGGAGGGAGCATCATCCCGGACCGGAAAAGTGGGGAGCAGATCGTGTTCCTCGGCACCTATTCCCCCAAGCTCGACGACAAGGGCCGCGTCATCCTCCCCGCCAAGTTCCGCGACGAGTTCTCCTCAGGAGTTGTCGTCACGCGCGGGCAGGAACGATGCCTGTATGTGTTCAGCCAGAGCGAGTTTGAGGTGATGCACGAGAAAATCCGGCAAGCGCCGGTGACCAGCAAACAGGCGCGCGATTTCCTCCGGGTGTTTCTCTCGGGGGCGAGCGCCGAGACCCCTGATAAACAAAATCGCGTCACTCTCCCGGCCCCGCTGCGGACCTACGCGGGGCTCGACCGAGATTTGGTTGTCATCGGCGCGGGCAACCGGGCCGAGATCTGGGCGCAGAACGCCTGGGAGACCTACCTACAGGAGCAGGAGTCTGTGTTCTCCGACACCCAGGAGGAGGTGATCCCCGGCCTGTTCTAGTTCCTGCCGTGCGATTCCCATCCACTCGGCGCCCGGACACACCTTCCCCGGTGTCCGGACGTGAGGTGGCTGGGAATCGAGCGGCAGGAACTCCGACAGGGGGAGCGCCATGTCCGAGGATGCCAAGAAAGTCAGTGCTCGCCCGATCGAGGAGCGCCATCGTCCTGTGCTGCTCGAGCGTTGTGTTGAATTGCTCACTCCAGCGCTAGAGCAGAAAGGCGCGGTCGTCGTTGATGCCACGCTCGGCATGGGCGGTCATTCGCTCGCGCTGCTCGAGCGCTTCCCCTATCTCCATCTGGTCGGGCTGGACCGCGACCAGGAGGCACTCCGGCTCGCCGCGGAGCGACTCTCTGCCCACGCCTCCCGCGTTGACCTAGTGCATGCCGTCTACGACGAATTGCCCGAGGTGCTCGACGAGCTGGGTATCGACCAGATCAACGGCGCGCTGTTCGACTTGGGGGTGTCCTCGCTCCAAGTAGACGAGACGGAGCGTGGCTTTTCGTACTCGAAGGACGCCCCTCTAGACATGCGGATGGACGCGACCACTTCGCTGACAGCCGCGCGCATCCTCGCCGACTATGACGAGGCCGCATTGCGTCGCATCTTTCATGAATACGGTGAGGAACGCCTCGCCGCCCGTTATGCAAAGAAAATTGTTGAGGCTCGCCGCGACGCCCCGCTGGAGCGTTCGGGTCGGCTGGTGGAGATTATTCACGCGGCAACGCCGCTTGCCATCCAGCGCACTGGCCATCCTGCCAAGCGGGTTTTTCAGGCGTTGCGCATCGAGGTCAATCAGGAGCTTTCGGTGCTCGAACGGGCTCTCCCCGCCGTGCTCGAGCGCCTTGCTGTCGGCGGGCGCCTCGTCGTGGAGGCCTATCAGTCGCTGGAGGATCGCATCGTCAAACGCGCACTGCAGGCAGTGTCGTCCTCCACCGCCCCGGTCGGCCTCCCCGTGGAGTTGCCCGAGCACCGACCCGAATTTCGACTCGTCATCCGCGGCGCGGAACTTGCCACTGACGACGAGAAGGCCCGTAACCCGCGAGCAACCCCCGTGCGTTTACGCGCGGCCGAGAGGATCAGGAGGACCGCATGAGCGCCACCGCCATCATCGACCCCGCCGTGACCGATACTGCCCGTCGGGCTCGAGCAGAGCAGCCTCTGCCCCGGCCGCATATTGAGGCCGTTCCCGCCCCTCAGCGCCAGTCGCGTTCGAAGCTTGTTTTCGGGAGTGTGGCCGTTGTAGGACTTTTCACAATCATCGTTATCCAGCTCCTGGTCAGTGTCAGCCTTTCGCAGGGCGCTTACCAAATTTCTGGGCTGCAAACTGAGCAGAAGACCCTCCTGCGCAGCAACGCCGAGAAGCAGGATGCCGTCGATGTGCTCAGCTCGCCGCAAAATCTGGCGATGGCCGCGCAAAAACTCGGTATGGTTTCCAATTCTGCCCCGGTGTATCTTCGGCTTTCCGACGGGTCGGTGTTAGGTGATCCGCGTTCCGCCTCGGCCAGTGAGGTCGGCATGAACGGTGCAGCTGGGTTGGTGCCGAATGCGTTTGTCGATTCGGCTGCACCCGTTGGAGGACCCGCGAGCGCGTCCTCCACGCCGAGTAGTTCGATAGCCGTACCGTGGCAGGGTGAGTTGCCCGCTCCGATTACCCACTAATGCCGCGCGAGCCATAACGCTGCTCGACAATCAACTGGATACGACATATCGCGGCTAGGCCGCCCGGATCAGAGAAGGATACCGCCGCCAGTGAGACAGCACCGCTCGAGCAGGCGCCGCACCGCGGTCACCTTCGTTGTCATTCTTGCCATTGTCGCCCTCTTCATCGGCAGGCTCGTCGATATTCAAATCGTGCGAGCAAATGAGTTGACCGCCCAGGCAGCGCACAATCAGTCTACTAGTGTGGACACTTACGGTGCGCGGGGACAGATTGTGGACCGCTCGGGAAAGGTTCTCGCGGACACGACAACGCGTTATCGGCTGACAACCTCCCCCAAGAATGTCGCCGAATTCTCCCGATCATTGCCGGACGGCGCGCACGTGGTCGTCAGCGTCCAACAGGCCGCCGCCGAGATCGGCGCGGTCACCGGCCAGAGCAACGAACAGATTACCGCGCTGGTGCGGGATGCTGTGGCAAAGAATCCGCAGGCCAATTACCTTGTTCTCGCCGAGGGACTAAATTTTGAGGCATATCAAAAGCTGGTTGCGCTGGATATTCCCTGGACATACTTTGAGGCCCAGCATGGCCGTGCCTATCCCAACGGTGCCGTCGCCGGGAACCTGATTGGCTATGTGGGCGCAGATGGCGCCGCGAAGGAGGGTATGGAGTACGCTGATAACACCTGCCTCGCCGGTAAAAATGGTTCGGAAAGCTACGAGCGCAGCGCAGATTATGTGCGGATTCCCGGTAGCACGGTGTTGGATAGCCCCGCCGCTGACGGTGGTGCCCTCCACCTCACCATCGACAGCGACCTGCAGTATTACGCTCAGCAAGCACTCGCCAAACGCGTGGCAGAGGTGGGCGGTAGCTACGGGATCGTCGTGGTGCAAGAGGTGAAAACCGGCAAGTTACTCACGGTGGCGGACACCCCCACCGTTGACCCGAACAATGTCGTGGCTAGCGCGTCAGCCGACCGAAGCTCGCGCGCATTTCGGGCGCCGTTCGAGCCGGGGTCGACCATGAAGCCGCTGACCGCGGCGATGTTGATTGACCAGGGCCAAGCCGAGCCGACATCCCACATTGTCGTACCCGACTCCTTTAATAAAGACGGCGCTTCGTTCTCGGATGATTTCAGGCATTCCCCGACGAATTACACGCTTACCGGCATCCTAAAAGATTCCAGCAACGTTGGTATTTCTCTGCTCGGTTCGCGTCTCTCGCCTCAGACTCGCGGCGACTATTTGCACCAATTCGGCATTGGAGTCCCGACCACGACCGGTTTCCCCGGAGAAGACGGCGGACTTCTCGCCAATTACCAGGATTGGGATAACCAGACAAATTACACGACCATGTTCGGTCAGGGAGTTTCGACCACTGCTGTGCAGATTGCTAGCGCCTACCAGACGCTCGGTAACGGCGGGGTGCGCCTGCCGGCGCAGCTAACTTCGGGGTGCACGATGCCAAATGGATCGGTTGTTGATGTGCCGGACTCCACTGGTACCCGTGTCGTCTCCGACTCGGCAGCAAAACAGGTTGTCGACATGTTGCAGACCCACTACACCAAGAGCTGGCTCGCGAAGAACATCCACGTTGACGGGTACAATATTGCGACTAAAACGGGCACGGCCCAGCAGCCAGACGGTAAGGGTGGATACTCCACGAGCTACACTGTCTCGCTCGCCGGACTTGCACCTGCGGAGGATCCGAAGTATGTCGTGACCGTCAGCATCGCCGATCCGGTTAAGATGAACACGTCCCAGGCCACGGCACCCGTTTTCCAGCAGGTCATGACTCAGGTACTTAAGACCAACCGGGTGGAGCCATCTGTGGTGCCGCCCGTGGAATATCCCACAACGTGGTGACGGAACCAACACCCCCATCAGTACGAGAGAGAGAGCGGGCTTTGCACGACACTCGCCCGCTGTCCTCCCTGCGTCCCGAACATCCGGTCCCGCGGTCACTCTCCCAGCTCATCGCCGAATTTGCGCTCGATTCTGTGCAGGGAGCCGAGGGCGTCGAAATCAGAGGGATCACGCTCGACTCGCACCAGGTCGAGGCCGGTGACTTGTATGTGGGCGTCGCGGGTCGTCGGACTCACGGCGCAGCGTTCGCCTCTGCGGCAGCGTCCTCCGGAGCGGTTGCTGTCCTCACCGACCCAGAGGGGGCGGCCTTGGCAGCAGATAGTGGCCTTCCCGTGCTGATTACGCCAGACCCACGTGCAGCGCTCGGCGACGTGGCTGCGTGGATCTATCGCACCGGGGAGAACACGTCGACCCTGCTCGGCGTCACTGGGACGAACGGTAAAACCAGTGTTGTTTACCTCCTTGACGCTCTTCTGCGGCGGCTTGGCGTTGTCTCGGGTCTCAGCTCGACAGCGGAGCGTCGCATCGGCGACGTGGCCGTGGTCAGCTCACTGACCACCCCTGAGGCAAGTGAGCTACATGGCTTGCTGGCACGGATGCAGGAATCAGCGGTGCGCGCGGTGTCGATTGAGGTGTCGGCGCAGGCGTTGAGTCGGCACCGTATCGACGGGCTTGTTTTCGCTGTCGTTGGTTTCACCAACCTCAGCCACGATCACCTCGATGACTATTCCGACATGGAGGAATATTTCGAGGCGAAAGCTGGCCTGTTTGAGCCGGAACGGGCTCGCCGGGGTGTGGTCACAGTCGACAGCGTCTGGGGTCGCCGACTCGCCGAGCGCAGCCGCATCCCTGTTGCGACCCTCGCCACGTCCTCTGTCCAGGGCCTTGCCCCGGAGACGCCAGCAGACTGGTGGATGACGGTGATCGAGGCCACGGCGGACAGCACAACTTTCCGGCTCGATGGTCCGCAAAATCGATCAGTTGTCGTCAACGTCTCGCTGATCGGCTGGTACATGGCGGCCAACACTGCGCTGGCGATTGTCATGTTGGTCGAGTCCGGTTTCGACCTCGACGCTATTACGCATGCGCTTGATGACAGTCGGCTTGAGGTGTATATTCCCGGTCGCGCTGAGCTCGTTTCTGGTGAACGTGGGCCGCGTGTCTACGTCGATTACGGGCACACCCCGGATGCCTTCTCGAATGCTCTCGAGGCATTGCGGGCGATCACTCCTGGTCGTGTGATTATGGTGTTCGGTGCTGACGGCGATCGTGATCGGACCAAACGGGGAGCAATGGGGTCGATCGCCGCTCGCCTCGCGGATGTCGTGATTGTCACCGATTTTCATCCGCGGTGGGAGGATCCGGCCGCGATCCGCGCTGCGCTTCTCACAGCAGCGACCGGCGCGGTGCCCGATCGGGAGATCCACGAGGTTCCCGATCCTCGTTCTGCTGTGCGTGCGGCTATCGCCCTTGCGCGCGAAGGGGATTCGATCCTGTATGCCGGACCGGGTCATGAGGATTACCAAGAAATTGCGGGAGTGCACATGCCGTATTCCGCCAGAGACGATGTCCGCCAGGCTTTGCGCGAAGCGGGCTGGCTCTAGATGATCGCCCTCACCCTCGCCGAGATCGCCGATTCCGTGTCGGGACGGCTGCACCTGTCCACGTCGTCAGCTAATGCCGCCACCATCGTGAGCGGAGTCACCGAAACCGACTCCCGAGAAATTGCGCCCAACGGCATTTTTGTGGCCAAACGCGGCGCGCAGACCGACGGCCATGTGTTCGCCTCGGCGGCCGTGGAGCGCGGCGCCGCTCTCCTGATTGTGGAGCGACCCCTTGATCTTGCCGTGCCGCAGGTGATTGTTGATGACTCCGTCACTGCTCTCGGCGCTTTAGCAACCGAGGTGATCCGGCGGGCACGGGTACTTGGCGGGTTGAGCGTTGTCGGGATCACCGGGTCGAACGGTAAGACCACGACCAAGAACCTCCTCCGCACAATCCTCGGGCGCATCGGCGAGACGGTTGCTCCGCGGGGCTCGTATAACAACGAGGTCGGCGCGCCGATCACCATGCTGCAGGTGTCGGAATCGACTCGCTTCCTGGTGGCAGAGATGGGAGCCAGCGCGGTCGGCGAGATTCGTCGCCTCGTTCGGATGGCTAAGCCAGATGTGGGAGTGGTGCTCGCGGTAGGTCTCGCACACGCCGGCTCGTTTGGTGGCGTTGAACGCACCCTCGAGGCCAAAACCGAAATGGTCGCCGACCTCACCGCGGACGATATTGCGGTCCTTAACTCCGACGACGCCCGAGTGGTCTCCATGTCGGAGCGCACCCCAGCCCGCATACTCTGGTTTGGGCGTGGCGAAAGCGCCGATGTTCGCGCACTCGAGGTGGACTCCACGGTGCAGGGCACCCGTTTCACCATCGAGGTGACGGCAGGTGAAGGTCGTCAGGCTGCCCGAGCAGACCTGCTGCTGCGGGTGCTCGGCGAACACCACGTCATGAATGCGCTGGCAGCGACTGCCGCGGCCCTCTCCTTGGGCGTCGACCTTGACGAGATCGTGGTCGCCCTGGAGACGGTCACCCTCGCCGAGCACGGGCGGATGGAGGTGCTCGGAGGTGCGGAGGTCACCATCATCAACGACGCCTACAACGCGAGCCCCGACTCGACGGCCGCTGCCCTGCGTACCCTCGCCCAAATCGGCCCGCAGTATGGACGTACGGTTGCGGTGCTCGGTGAGATGAGCGAGCTGGGAGAGTGGGCCGATGAGGAGCACGAGCGCGTCGGTCTGCTCGCGGTGCGCCTGAACATCGCCCAGCTCGTCGTCGTTGGTGCTGGCGCGCGTCGAATTCACGTGGCGGCAGAGCGTGAAGGCTCGTGGAACGGCGAATCCGTCTTTGCGGAATCGGCCGACGAGGCTGAAAAATTTCTCGAAGGATACCTTCGTGCCGGTGACGTCGCACTGGTGAAGTCGTCAAACTCGGCCGGACTGCGTTTCCTCGGCGACCGGCTTGGGGAGCGGTACCGGTGAGGGCGCTGCTGCTGTCCGGTGCATTCTCGGGGGTCTTCACCCTCCTGATGACGCCGCTGTTTATCCGGCTTTTCCATCGCCTGCAGTGGGGTCAGTTCATCCGCGAGGACGGACCGAAATCGCACCATGTCAAGCATGGCACGGCGACCATGGGCGGCATCGTTATCATTATCGGCACTGTTGTCGGCTACCTCCTCGGCACGACGCTGGGGAGCCGGTCGCTTGCTCCGTCGGCTTTATTGGTGCTGTTCATGATGGTGGGGCTGGGTGGTGTCGGCTTTATCGATGACTTTCTCAAGACCCGCCATCAGCGCAGTCTCGGCTTGGGGGGGTGGGCAAAGGTTGCCGGTCAGGTCATTGTGGCGGCCGCGTTCGCGGTAATCGCGATCACCGTGCGTGACGCGAATGGACTCACTCCCGCCTCGACCTCGATTTCTTTCATCCGTGACCTGCCTGTCGATTTCGCGACCCTCGGCTGGGTCGGCATCGGCATGTTCGTACTGTGGATTTGCGTGATCGTGACGAGCGCTTCCAACGGCGTCAACGTGGCCGACGGCTTGGACGGACTGGCGACGGGTTCGTCGATTCTCGCCATTGGTTCCTACGTGATCATCGGTTTTTGGCAGTCGAACCAGTGGTGTTTCAATGAGCATCTTTCCCGCGCAGTCGCGGAGAAGTGCTACCAGGTCAGTGATCCCTTCGACTTGGCCATCGTCGCCGCCGCGGCGTCAGGGGCACTTGTCGGCTTTCTGTGGTGGAACACCTCGCCGGCGCAGATTTTCATGGGAGATACCGGCTCCCTCGGTCTCGGTGGTGCTCTTGCGGCGCTGGCGATTCTCACTCGGACCGAGTTGCTGGTCATCCTGATCGGAGGTCTGTTCGTTATTGTTACCGGTTCGGTGATTCTGCAGCGGATCTATTTCAAGCTAACCCGGGGGAAACGCATCTTTTTGATGAGCCCGCTGCACCATCACTTTGAACTTAAGGGCTGGGCCGAGATTACCGTCGTGGTTCGTTTTTGGATCATCGCCGGTATTTTTGTCGCCGCAGGCGTGGGGCTCTTTTACCTGGAATGGCTCTCGCTGGAATGATCGATCCTGCACTTACCCCCCGGCTTGACGGGCTTCGCAGCTGGCATTCCGACTGGCGGGGCCTTCGAGTCGCGGTTCTGGGCTTAGGTGTGACCGGGTTCTCGGCTGCCGACACGCTTGCTGAGCTGGGCTCTGACGTGCTCGTGCTCGCCGATCGGGCTGATGAGCAACGCGAGCGAATGCTGGCGGTGATCGGAGCACGTCTCCATCGCACTGAACACCTCGATTCCGTTCCCCACGAGCTATCCAGCTTTGCCCCCGATCTTATGATCGTTTCGCCGGGTTTTCGCCCCACGCATCCGATTATTCGGTGGGCACAGGAAGCGGGCATTGCTCTCTGGGGCGATATCGAACTCGCCTGGCGTCTGCGGGATAAAGTTGTGCGTGCTGACGGTTCACCCGCCGACTGGCTGGTGGTGACAGGCACCAACGGTAAGACGACAACCGTGCAAATGACCGCGGCGATGCTGGTCGCCGGAGGCTTACGGGCTGCCCCCTGCGGGAACATCGGGATTCCGGTGCTCGACGCCGTCCGCGATCCGCAGGGTTTCGACGTTCTTGTGGTTGAACTCTCGAGCTATCAATTGCACTACCTCGGCGCGATCGAGCCGCTCGCGAGCACCTGCCTCAATATCGCTGACGATCATCTGGATTGGCACAGTTCCTTCGAAAAGTATCGCGCCGCCAAAGGCAAGGTCTATGCCGGAACTCGCTTTGCATGCATCTATAACCGCGCTGATGCGCTCACGGAGCAGATGGTCGTGGACGCCGACGTGAGGGAGGGTGCACGCGCCATCGGTTTCGGCCTGGATGTACCCGGTCCGAGCGGATTCGGTGTTGTCGACGGGATCCTCTGCGACCGTGCTTTTCTCGAGGACCGCCGCACCACTGCGCTCGAACTTGTCACCGTTGCTGAACTCGCCGAGCGTCAGCTTGCTGCGCCGCATATCGTACAAAATGTGCTTGCTGCCGCCGCTCTCTCGCGGGCCTGCGGGGTTGACCCACGTGCGATTCGTCGCGCCCTCGCCACCTTCGAGTTGGATGCTCACCGCGTCCAGCTCGTGGCAGAAAAATCTGGAGTGACCTGGGTTGACGATTCCAAGGCGACGAATCCGCATGCAGCCAACGCTTCACTGCGCGCTTACCCTTCTGTCGTATGGCTTGTCGGCGGTGTGCTCAAGGGGGTCGATGTCGATGCGCTTGTGGCTTCACACGTTGGACGGCTCCGTGGTGTCGTGGTGATTGGTGCTGAACGGACGGCATTGTTGGAGGCATTCCGGCGACACGCGCCCGCGGTTCCCGTTCGTGAGGTGATCCCGGATGACACTGGTGCGGTGATGCAGGTGGCTGTCGAGGCCGCAGCAGCGTTAGCCCGCGAAGGCGATGTTGTTCTGCTCGCACCTGCCGCGGCGTCGATGGACCAGTTCCTCGATTACGCGGCTCGAGGCCGCTCTTTCGCGGTAGCCGTGGCGACATATCTACAAGGAGGAGCAGATGACCGCTCCGACAACGAGCCGCCCGGCGGCCGACCTGCGCACTGAATCGCGCCAGAAAAGTCAGTCTCGCGGTAAGGAGAAAAGCGGGTTTCGCTCCGCGAGGATCGTGCTGACCCGGGTTTTTGCTTCGGAGTCGCCGAACTTTTATCTGCTGTTCGGTACCACGCTTTTTCTGGTGCTGTTTGGCCTGACGATGGTGCTTTCCTCGTCGTCGGTGACCTCCTACCTGGCGAACGATGATTCCTTTGGCGGGTTCTCTCGTCAGGGAATTTTCGCCATTCTCGGTGTACCGATGATGCTGATTGTGTCGCGCTTCCCGATTGTCTTCTGGAAGAAAATGGCCGGCCCACTGTTGAGTGTTGGTTGCCTGTTGCAGCTGCTTGTTTTCACTCCGCTCGGCATCGAGATCGGCGGCAACCGCAACTGGCTTGACCTCGGCGGTCTTTCCCTGCAACCTTCCGAGATCCTCAAGCTCGCTCTGGTGCTCTGGCTCGCGGTGATGCTAGAACGGCGCCTGCGTCGCGCGCAGGATTGGCGGCACGCGCTGCTCCCGGTTCTGCCGATCACGGCGATCGTGTTCGGTCTGGTGTTGCTCGGAGGCGACCTGGGCACCGTGATGATCATGTCGGGCATTTTCCTTGCCGCGCTCTTTTACGCGAATGTGCGTTTGCGCATCCTGATCCCGCTTGTGCTTGCGGGTTCTGTCGCCGCCGTGCTCTTCGCGGTCACGAGCAGTAACCGCGTTGCACGCATCCTGTCGTTTTTAGGTGACTGTTCTCGTGCCGATCAAGATCAAAACTCGTGCTGGCAGCCCCTGCACGGAACCTGGGCGATGGCATCCGGTGGGTTTTTCGGCGCGGGACTGGGTAATTCGAAGGCGAAGTGGTCCTGGCTTCCTGCCGCCGACAATGACTACATTTTCGCCATCATCGGCGAAGAACTTGGCCTGATCGGTGCCGTTGTAGTTCTCGCCCTCTTTGTGGTGCTTGCAATCGGCTTCTTCCGAGTTATCCAGGCGTCGGATGACGCTTTCGTGCGGATCAGTACCGGAGCAGTCATGGTGTGGCTGGTCGGGCAGGGATTCGTCAACATCGGAGTCGTACTAGGGATGCTCCCCGTGCTGGGGGTTCCGTTGCCTCTCATCTCCTCGGGAGGAACCGCTCTGCTCAGCTCACTTGTCGCCATCGGAGTTGTACTGTCCTTCGCGCGTACGCAGACTGATCCGCTGCCAGGGACGCTGTCAGCTCGGCGCGCTCCGAAGGTCGCGGACGAGTGACTCGCTATCTATTGGCCGGCGGCGGCACGGCGGGCCATGTCAATCCTTTGCTCGCGACTGCTGACGAGATCCGCTCCCGCCGTCCTGACGATGAGGTACTCGTCTTGGGTACTGCGGAGGGTTTGGAGGCACGCCTTGTTCCCTTGCGCGGTTATGAGCTGTCCGTCATTCCCCGGTTGCCCTTCCCCCGACGGCCCAACGGTGCGGCCCTGCGCTTCCCTGGTGTGTTCCGCGCTGCGGTCGCCGAGATCGTCGGCATGATTCGCGCGCGGGGCATCGACGCGGTGGTTGGCTTCGGCGGATACGCGGCGGCGCCCGCCTATCTGGCCGCGCGTTGGGCGCGGATTCCTTTCACGGTGCACGAAGCCAATGCTCGACCGGGGCTCGCGAATTGGTTGGGCGCGCGTTCCACTCCGTGGGTGGGCGTTGCCTTCGAGGGCACCCGGCTGCCCCACGCCCAGGTTGTCGGTATGCCGCTGCGCCGCGAAATTGCTGAGCTCGATCGGGCGGCGAACCGAGACGAGGCGATTTCGACGTTTGATCTCGACGCCTCCCGGCCGACGCTACTCGTCACCGGAGGCTCGCTCGGGGCCCGCAGGATCAACATGACTGTGCACGCCTCGGCTGCTGCTCTCGTGGCGACCGGTTTCCAGGTGCTCCACATTACTGGCGAACGCGCCGAGGTCACCGATCCTGGGATTGTCGGCTATCACCTGCTGCGGTATTGCGACCGAATGGATCTTGCGCTTGCCGTGGCTGATCTGGCCGTCTCACGAGCGGGGGCCGCGACGGTAAGTGAACTCAGTGCTCTCGGCATTCCGGCGATTTATATTCCCTACCCAGTGGGTAATGGTGAGCAGCGGTTCAATGCGCGCGGCGTGGTTGCCGCTGGCGGAGGGCTGCTCCTCGAGGACGCGCTTTTCGTACCCGAGTGGGTCGAGCGGGAGCTGGTGCCGCTGCTGGGCGCCGCTTCCCGACGGGAGGACATGGCCCGGCGGACCGCCTCTGTTGGCGTGCGCAACGGTTCGAGCCGTCTTGTCGACCTGGTGGAGAAAAGTATCGGCGCGGCCTCCTGATGTCGACGGTGCCGTATCGCGTTGTCCTGCGGCTTACCCTTTACACTGATCCGGCGCATTACCGGCGACCCGTCCAGCGCTGCGCAGAATACCCGAAAGCGAGAGCCCTGTGATCACACCCGACCTCGGTATCAACGTTCCCGATGAGTTCGGCTCGATCCATTTCATCGGCATCGGTGGTTCGGGGATGAGCGGAATCGCTCGGCTCTTCCACAACACTGGCCACCGGGTTACCGGCTCGGATGTGCGCGAATCGCACTCGATCGAGCAATTGCGCGAGTTGGGCATCCCCGTCGCTATCGGGCATGATGCCGCGCATCTGGGCGACGCCGAAGTGGTGGTGGTGACCTCGGCGCTCTGGCCGGATAATCCTGAATACCTTGTCGCTCACGAGCGCGGCGTTCCCGTGCTGCACCGGTCGCAGGCGCTCGCGTCCCTCACCCGCGACTGTCGCCTCGTCGCCGTGGCGGGTGCCCATGGAAAGACCACCTCGACCGGCATGATTGTGACCGGATTACTCGGCATAGGAGCGGATCCGAGTTTCGTCAATGGCGGCATTATCGAGGGTATTGCTACCTCCTCTGCCGCTGGGAACGGCAATATTTTTGTTATTGAGGCTGACGAATCGGACGGTAGTTTTCTCCTTTACGACACTGCGGTCGCACTGATCACCAACGTTGATCCCGATCATCTCGACCATTACGGCTCGCTCGAGGCTTTTGAGGACGCCTTTCTCGCGTTCGCCTCGAAGGCCAGGGAGTTGGTGGTTGTTTCCTCCGACGATCCGGGAGCCGTCCGAGTCTCTCAGCGGCTTGTGGGCAAGCGGGTGCTGACTTTCGGCGAGGCTGAGGGGGCGGATGTGCGCGTTGTCGACCTTGCTCTGGTTGGTGCAGTCGGCTTCGTGATCGAGTACGAGGGCCGAAGGTATCCCACACAGTTGCGCATCCCGGGTCGCCACAACGCCATTAATGCGGCCGGTGCCTTTGCGGTGTTGGTTGGCCTCGGCAGCGATCCGACCGCTTCCCTCGAAGCTATCGCGGCGTTCGGAGGCACCGAGCGGCGTTTCGAAATGCACGGCTCGGTCCGCGGGGTAAGCGTTTATGACGATTACGCTCATCACCCCACCGAGGTGGCGGTTGCGCTGGCTGCTGCACGTACCGTTATCGGTTCCGGACGCATTATTGCCGTCCACCAGCCACATCTCTACAGCCGTACACGCTTGTTCGCGCGTGAATTCGCCGAGGCGCTCGAGCGTCACGCCGACGAGACTGTGGTGTTGGATGTTTATGGCGCTCGGGAGGATCCCGAGCCCGGGGTCACCGGTGCGCTCGTGAGCGAAAAGTTTGCCGATCCTGCTCGAGTACGTTTCCTCGCTGACTGGCAGGACGTATCCCGGCACGTCGCCACTATCGCGCGCGACGGTGACTGTGTCATCACCCTTGGCTGCGGCGATGTCTATCGAATCATCCCGCAATTACTCGAATCGCTCCGCGCGGGCGAGGATACCGCGGTCGCTCCATGACTTGGTGCGCCGTGGCTCTTCTGCGCCGGAGGTCTGTGTGAAGCGCCCCAGTGGTATCCCGTCAGCGCCGCGTCGGCCTCCTCTGGGGACACCGAATAAAGCGCGGGAGAGTGAGAAACATACCGAACCGATCGCTCTCGCGGGGATGCATGAGTCATCGATTTCCGCGGGATCGATGGAGGCAGCTGCCTCCGAGTCCGGCATGGCAGACGAGCAGCGCAAGCGCCGTCCCGCCTCCGTGATCTCAACGCACCTCGCGTCGGTGCTGGGCAGTGCGCGTCTGAGTGGAACGCAGCGGCGCGCCATCGCTCGCGCTACTCGGGAGCGTCGCCGTTATGAGCGCGATGAGGTACGGCGCTTCAGTCGACGTGGTCGCGGTCCGCGTACGCTCGTACTCGCGGCCGTCGGCTCCATCCTCGCACTGGCCGTTGTTGCTGGCCTTGCCGCCTATTCGCCGCTGATGGCCGTGCGCGCTATCGAGATTTCGGGTACGGCTCGCGTTGATGCCGCTGCGGTCTCGGCGTCTTTGGGGGGTCAGCTCGGGGTGCCGCTTGCTCTCGTGGATCAGGCTGCGGTCGGACGTGAACTCAGCGCCTATCCGCTGATCGAGAGTTACTCCGTGCGCACTCGTCCTCCCGAAACTCTGGTGGTGAGTGTCGTGGAGCGCACTCCGATAGGAGTACTCCCGGTCGATGGACGCTACGAACTCGTGGACGCGGCGGGCGTCGTTATCCAGACAGCCGAGGCCGCGCAGGTCGGCTATCCGCTCCTCACGACACCGAGTGGGGACGCTTCGGGGAAGGGCTTTCGAGCCGCCGCCGATGTCTTGCGTGTTTTGCCCTCCTCTTTTCGAGGAAAGGTGACGGCGGCGAAGGCGACGACCGGCGACGATGTGTCGCTGACGCTCGCAAACGGTGCCGCCGTGATTTGGGGGAGGGCAGACCAATCGGCAGTCAAGGCAGTTGTGCTCGAGAAACTGATTGCAGCGACCACACCTGCAACAGTCGCTTCCTATGACGTGTCCTCGCCGCAGGACGCTGTTGTCACGCGGCGGTGAGCAGTGTGATGGACGGATCTGCAGGGCTTTTTTTTGAATGCGGGCGTGTCTGCTGAGGGCGCGTCCGCCCTCCGCTTACCGTCGGAGCCGAACCATAAATGCATACTCAGCATAACTTTAAGCCTTAAGTTCAGGTTTAAAGTTCAGCCCGGAGGCCGGAGACGTGACTTCACATCAGAACTACCTCGCCGTGATCAAGGTCGTCGGTATCGGCGGTGGCGGCGTCAACGCCGTCAACCGCATGATCGAACTCGGCTTGCGCGGAGTCGAATTCATTGCTATCAACACGGACGCTCAGGCGCTCCTGCTCAGTGACGCCGACGTCAAGCTCGATGTTGGCCGCGAGCTGACTCGCGGTCTTGGCGCTGGCGCCGATCCTGAGGTCGGTCGCCGCGCGGCGGAGGACCATGCCGAAGAAATTGAGGAAGTCCTCGCTGGTGCCGATATGGTCTTCGTGACCGCGGGTGAGGGAGGCGGCACCGGTACAGGAGGCGCTCCTGTGGTCGCGCGCATCGCCAAATCAATCGGAGCACTCACCATCGGTGTGGTAACGAAGCCCTTCGGCTTTGAGGGCCGTCGCCGACAGACACAGGCCGAGGCTGGTGTGGCGACGCTCAAGAACGAGGTCGACACCCTTATCGTCGTCCCCAACGACCGACTGCTCGAGATCAGTGACCGCGGCATCTCCATGCTCGAGGCTTTTGCGACCGCCGACCAGGTTCTCCTCGCCGGTGTTCAAGGCATCACCGACCTCATCACCACGCCCGGTTTGATCAATCTCGACTTTGCTGATGTGAAGTCAGTGATGCAAGGAGCTGGTTCCGCGTTAATGGGAATCGGTTCCTCTCGTGGCGCTGATCGTGCGATTAAAGCGGCCGAGCTGGCGGTCGCCTCGCCACTGCTCGAAGCGAGCATTGATGGCGCCCATGGCGTGCTGTTGTCGATCCAGGGTGGGTCAAACCTGGGTATTTTCGAGATCAATGATGCGGCACGGCTCGTTCAGGAGGCGGTGCACGCCGAGGCGAACATCATCTTCGGTGCGGTCATCGACGACACGCTTGGTGACGAGGTTCGGGTGACCGTCATCGCGGCCGGTTTCGACGGAGGAGAGCCCGGCGGTTCCGTTCCGGTGGCAAGCGCCCAGTTGAATACCCAGCACAGTTCATCTGACCAGTCGGACCTGGCGTCGGAGTTGACCGCAGCATCCGAGCGTGTCGCGGTTCCGGCCACAGGGTCGGTCTGGTCGGGTACCCCGGTCGCCGCGCCTGCGCCTGTTGCCGACCGTTCATTCGATGATGACAGTGACCTCGACGTTCCCGACTTCCTTAAATAATCGTGCCCTATTCCTCGCTGGCTGATCGCTGGTCCTCCGTGTCCGAGCGGATCGCGGAGGCTGCTCGCTCGGTCGGCCGAGATCCGGCTGAGCTGACCACGATCGTGGTCACCAAGTTCCAGCCGGTCGCACTGATCCGCGAGCTGCTCGAGTTGGGTGTTGTCGATTTTGGTGAGAATCGCCACTTGGAGGCACAGGACAAGTCACGAGAACTCTCCGGTACCACTGCGCGCTGGCATTTCATCGGCCAGCTGCAACGCAACAAAGCGCGCCACGTACGTCGGTATGTTGCTGCTGTGCACTCCGTTGATCGGCTCGGGCTGGTACCGGCGTTGGACCCAGGCGAGACGCCCCTCGATGTTTTTCTCCAGGTCAATCTCTCCGACGATCCTGGGCGTGGCGGAGTGGAGTCGACTGGGGTGGAGACCTTGGCTGAGGCGATTGTCGCTTCGCCGGGTCTCTCCCTCCGCGGCGTGATGGCTGTCGCTCCGCTGGGTGAGGAACCGCGCTCCGCTTTTGCGCGATTGCTCAGTCTCTCCGAGCGCGTGCGTGCGATCGATCCGAGCGCCACCGAAATCTCGGCCGGCATGTCGTATGACTTCCCGGCGGCGATTGCGGAGGGCGCGACACACCTGCGAATCGGATCGGCAATCACCGGCAATCGACCCGCTCACACGTAACCTCGTCGTGTCCCAGCTGTGGGAGCGACGACAACACGGAGGAAACAGATGGCCAACCCGCTGAAGAAGACGATGGTCTACCTCGGACTCGCCGATGACGAGGCTGAGTACGCGCGGACCGAACCTGTCCAGGCGGCTTCCGCGAACTCACAGCGAGCGTCTGCCTCGCTCGTTCAGCCCCTCCCGCCGTTCGAACAGGTTGTTCAGCCGCACGCGACGGTTACTCCGCTCCGCAAGTCCACCTCCCAGACTCCGAAGGCGACGGCACCCGCCGAGATGAATGAGATCCTCACCGTCCACCCCAAGCAGTATCGCGACGCGCAAGTTATCGCGGAGAATTTCCGAGACGGCGTCCCCGTAATCATCAATCTCTCGCAAATGAGTGATGCAGATGCCCGCCGCCTGATCGATTTTGCGAGTGGGCTCTCCCAGGGTCTCTATGGCCGGATTGAGCGCGTGACAAGCAAAGTATTCCTGCTCTCGCCCTCGCACATTACGGTCGCGGGTGACTCGGCTTCGGCTGAGAACGATGCCGACGCGTCATTCTTCGCGAAGTCTTGACGCCGAGGAACCCTGTTCGCGGTGATTTCCGTCGTTGTGCTCCTCGGGAGCGTCCTTTATGTAGTTCTGCTCCTCTATTTTTTCGCAATGTGGGCACGTTTTGTGCTTGACCTTGTCCGTGTCATCCGGCGCGATTGGCGTCCGCACGGTCTCGGGTTGGTCGCCGCGGAGACGGTCTACACCGTGACCGATCCGCCAATATCGTTTTTCCGTAGGCTGGTCAAGCCCGTATCGATCGGGCCCATTGCGCTTGACTTTGGCTGGAGCCTCACGATGCTCTGTGTGATCATCGGGATGTACATCGCCACGTGGCTTCAGCGGGTGTAAGTCTGCGGTACTGTAGTTTCTCTGTGTTGCGGGTTTCCCGGACCCTTGTAACTTCGGGCCGTTTTGTCCCTGTATCGTTGGAGGTCTATCGACATTCTGCGGTGCGGTGGCCGTGCGTTGTCGGCCCGATGTTGCTAGCTTTGATCGAACGTTAGTAAAACGTGTACCTACTTGAAATCGAAGGTGGAAAGCCATGGCGCTCACTCCCGAAGATGTTGTCAACAAACGTTTCCAGCCGACCAAGTTTCGGGAGGGCTACGACCAGGATGAGGTCGACGACTTTCTGGATGAGGTCGTTGTAGAGCTACGTCGTCTGAATCAGGAGAACGAGGAACTACGTCAGCAGCTGGCAGCCGTCGGCGAAGACGTCCGGGAGGTTCCGGTTGTTTCCGCCCCCGCCCCGGTGGTGGAAAAAGTAGCTCCTTCGGAGCCGGAGCCGGAGCCTGTTTCAGTTCCGACTCCCGTTGTGGCTCCCGCTGTTCAGGCTTCCGCCGCAGACGAGGCTGAGAGTTCGAGTGGTTTGCTGCAGCTAGCCCGCCGCCTCCACGAGGAGCACGTGCGCGAGGGAACTGAGAAGCGTGAAGCGCTTATCGCTGAGGGGCGTGCGACAGCCGCCCGTCTGGTCGCTGAGGCCGAGACGAAACAGAGTCAGCAGCTTGCCAAGCTTGAAGAAGAGCGTGTCGCGGTCGAGAAGCGAATTGACGGTTTGCGTATCTTTGAACGTGAGTATCGACAGAAGCTGAAGAGCTACATTGAGGGTCAGCTTCGCGACCTCGATGTTCAGCCGGTGTCGGCCGAAGCAGCTTCTTTCCCCGGTTTTGGGGAGTAGTCCCGCCGCAGCGAACGTCAGGCCGAGGGTGCTCGTCACCCTCGGCCTTGTTGCGCTCGCGGTCTTCGCAGTCGATCAGATCACGAAGGTTCTGGTCACGACTACCCTCACCCGTGGCGAGGAGATCCATGTCATTGGCGACATTCTCATCCTTCAGTACGTCAAGAATTCGGGTGCCGCCTTCTCGTTAGCCAGCGGCTCCACCTGGATTTTTTCGCTCATTGCCGTGTGCGTGGTGGTCACCGTGGGCTGGTTCGCGCGACGTATCCGTTCTGCTGTTTGGGCCATTTTCTTCGGGTTACTTTTAGGCGGAACGCTGGGTAATCTTTTTGACCGCCTGTTCCGGGAGCCGTCCTTTGGTCTCGGACGCGTGATTGACTTTGTTTTCACGCCGTGGCTACTGCCGGCCATTTATAACTTTGCTGACATTGCTATCTGTACCGCTATGGCGCTCTTCGTTGTTCTTAGTTTGCGCGGTGTGGGTTTCGACGGTAGGCGTGGGCAGCGGACGCACGGGGTCGTCGAGGGTGGTACTTCTCCTTCCTCTGACTCCGATGATGGCGGCCAGGAGCAGCCCGAGCAGCAGAATACTGCGACGCGCTTAGCCGCAGAAGCGCAGCGCGAGATCGATAAACCCGGTAGAGCCTGATGGTGCAGCACCGTTCGCTTCCTGTCCCCGATGGTCTTGACGGACTGCGCGCCGACGTCGCCGTCGCGAAGCTGCTCGGTTTCTCACGCAGTTTTGCGGCGGAGGTTGTCGAGTCAGGTGGTGTGCGCGTTGACGGTCGCCCGGTTGACAAGGGCGACCGTGTTCAAGTCGGCGCGTGGCTGAGCGTCGAGTGGAGCCCTCGCGAGGAGCCCCGCATCGTGCCGCTTGCTGTGCCAGAACTGGGCATAGTGCATGACGACGAGGACATTGTCGTCATCGACAAGCCGATTGGCGTCGCTGCACATCCTTCCGTGGGGTGGACGGGGCCCACTGTGCTGGGTGCCCTCGCCGCTGGCGGCTTCACGATTGCTACCTCCGGAGCCGCCGAGCGCGCCGGGATTGTGCATCGACTCGACGTGGGCACGAGTGGGCTGATGGTTGTTGCCAAATCAGAGCGGGCCTATACCCGTCTTAAGCGTGCTTTCCACGACCGCGTGGTTGAGAAGGTTTACCATGCGGTTGTGCAGGGGCACCCGGATCCGCTTGCGGGCACCATCGATGCTCCCGTGGGCCGCCACCCGTCCTCCGACTGGAAGTTCGCGGTGCGAGCCGACGGTAAGCCTTCGGTGACGCACTATGAGACTATTGAGGCTTTCCCCTTTGCCTCTCTGCTCGAGATTCATCTTGAAACCGGCCGCACCCATCAGATTCGAGTGCATATGGCAGCGCAACGGCATCCGTGCGTCGGGGATGCGATGTACGGGGCTAACCCGACGTTGTCGCTCCGCGTGGGCCTCAGCCGCCAGTGGCTCGACGCCGTGCGGCTCGGCTTTACACACCCGGGCACGGGGGAGTGGGTGCAGTTCGAGGCGTCCTACCCCGATGATCTCGCTCACGCGCTGGAGGTGCTCCGGGGCGAGTGATCGCTGGTGACGACCTGCGGGACCGTACAGCCGACTCGTGCCGTTCCCGTCCGATCGACAAGCAGAGTTTCCCAGGCAGAAGTGCAGGCGGTTCGGGATTCAGTAAAGACAGTGCGGCCCCAGTAGGCTCTTCAATTCGCCGAACAGGTCGGCTTTTACCTGCACTGGGAAGGGAACTTCAAAGATTCGAGCCGTGTCGCCTTTGATAAGTTTGAGCCGCACCTCGGTATCGCCCGAGTGCCGAATGAGCACATCGCTGAGCTGCGAGACCGTATCGGTTGTCGCCCGTGCATCCGGAATCGAAATGGTGAGGGGCCCGGAGCCTCCGTCTTGATTTAGCTCGGGGCACAAGAGGCTGAACGCATGCAGGTTCACGCCATCGTCGCGTATGCTCACGCGTCCGCGAACTACCACGATGGAATCATTGGTGAGTGCGGGAGCGAACTCCTGGTACGCCTTACCCAAAAACAGCACGGTGATTTCGCCGCCGAAATCTTCTACCTGAATCATCCCGTATTGGTTACCCGAGGTTTTAGCCATTCGATGCTGAACATTTGTGACAAGCCCGGCAATCACGACTGTTTCTCCGTCGCTCATGGTCTCTGATGTCACGAGATCAGCGATCGTCGTACTGTAGTGCTTTGCTAGTTCGGTCTCCAATCCGGCGAGCGGATGGTCAGAGACATAAAGCCCCAACATTTCCCGCTCGAAAGCGAGCTTGTCGCGCTTGGCCCACTCCGGTCGTGTGGGTACTTGATGCGTAGTGTGAGGCTCGTCCCAGAGACTGTCAAAATCAAAACCAATCTGACCGTTCGCTTCGTTCCGCTTTTCGCAGACAGCGGCCTCGACAGCATCTTCGTGTATTTCAAAGAGGGCTCGCCGGGTCGCGCCGAGGGAGTCAAAGACTCCCGCTTTCACCAGTGATTCAATTGTGCGTTTGTTCGCTACTTGCAGCGGCACTTTGCGGAGAAAGTCGTGGAATGACTCAAAACGCCCCTTTTCTTCTCGTGCTGCGCGAATCGTTTCCACCACGTTGGTTCCGACATTACGCACGGCTCCCAAACCAAAACGGACATCCGCGCCGACCGCCGCAAAAATACCGATTGACTCATTCGCGTCAGGCGGGAGTACCCTAATACCCATCCGCCGACACTCATTAAGATAGGAAGCCATTTTATCTTTAGAATCGCCAACGCTCGTGAGTAAGGCGGCCATATATTCCGCGGGGTAGTGAGCCTTGAGATATGCGGTCCAGTAGGAGACAACCCCGTAGGCTGCAGAGTGCGCTTTATTAAAGGCATAGTCAGAGAAGGGCAACAGGATGTCCCAGAGAGTTGTGACTGCCTTCATCGAGTAGCCATTGGCGACCATACCCGCTGAAAAGTTTTCAAACTGCTTGTCGAGCTCAGATTTTTTCTTTTTGCCCATCGCGCGACGCAACAAGTCCGCCTGCGCGAGAGTGAACCCCGCCAGCTTCTGCGCGATCGACATGACCTGCTCTTGATAGACAATCAGCCCGTACGTTCCGCCGAGCACTTCCGCGAGCGGCTCTTCAAGCTCGGGATGAATCGGCGTGATCTGCTGCAATCCGTTTTTGCGTAAGGCGTAATTGGTATGGGAGTCCGCACCCATAGGACCTGGGCGGTACAGAGCCAGGACCGCAGAGATGTCTTCGAAATTATCCGGCTTCATCATACGCAGTAACCCGCGCATCGGCCCACCATCGAGCTGAAACACTCCCAGAGTGTCGCCGCGAGCGAGCAATTCGTAGGCTGCCGGGTCATCGAGCGGAAGGTCCTCGAGCACGAGATCTTGTTGTCTGTTTGCTCGAATGTTATCGAGGGCATCGTCAATAATTGTGAGATTACGCAGCCCCAAAAAGTCCATCTTCATGAGACCGAGTGCTTCGCAGGCGGGGTAATCGAACTGCGTGACGATCTGGCCGTCCTGGTCCCGCTTCATGATGGGGATGATGTCGAGCAGCGGGTCACTTGACATGATCACGCCGGCTGCGTGCACGCCCCACTGTCGCTTGAGGTTTTCTAGTCCGAGCGCCGTGTCAAAGACGAGTTTCGCTTGCGGATCCTCGGCGATAATGGTGCGCACATCCACAGCCTCTTTGTATCGGGCGTGCTCGGGATCGATGATCCCGGTGAGTGGAATATCCTTTCCCATAATCGTGGGCGGCATCGCTTTAGTGAGTTTTTCACCCATGCCAAACGGGAACCCGAGTACGCGCGAAGCGTCTTTAAGCGCCTGCTTAGCCTTGATTGTGCCGTAGGTGACAATCTGTGCAACCCGCTCATCACCGTATTTGTCGGTGACATAGCGAATAACCTCGCCACGACGACGGTCGTCGAAGTCGACGTCAAAGTCAGGCATCGAGACGCGGTCCGGATTGAGAAAGCGCTCGAAGAGTAAACCGTGACGCAAGGGATCAAGGTCCGTGATCCTCATCGCGTAGGCGGCCATTGAACCGGCACCGGAGCCGCGGCCGGGACCGACACGAATACCGTTGCGCTTCGACCAGTTAATGAAGTCGGCGACTACCAGAAAGTAGCCCGAAAACCCCATCTGGCGGATGACATTTATTTCATAATCAGCGCGCTCACGAACTTCGGGAGTGATGCCTCCTGGATAACGCTTATGGAGGCCCGCTTCGACCTCTTTCGTGAACCAAGTCTCCTCCGTCTCGCCCTCCGGTACCGGAAAACGGGGCATGTAGTTAGCGGAGGTGTCGAACTGTACATCGCACCGCTCAGCGATCAGGAGCGTGTTGTCGCAGGCCTCCGGGTAATCGCGAAACACCTGGCGCATTTCCTGCGGTGTTTTGAGGTAGAACTCCTCAGCGTCGAACTTAAAACGCTTAGGGTCATCGAGAGTAGTACCCGACTGCACACACAGCAGAGCCGCGTGCGAGGCGGCATCGCTGGCGCGAGTGTAATGCAGGTCGTTTGTTGCTACGAGTGGCAGATCGAGATCTTTGGCAAGTCGAAGCACATCAGCCATCACACGCCGCTCGATGTCGAGGCCGTGGTCCATGATTTCGGCGAAGAAATTCCCGGGGCCGAAAATATCGCGGAATTCGGCGGCTGCCTGGCGCGCCTCGTCATATTGGCCCAGGCGGAGGCGAGTCTGCACCTCGCCGCTGGGGCAGCCGGTAGTGCCGATCAGACCCGCTGAGTATTGGGCGAGCAGTTCGCGGTCCATCCGCGGCTTGAAGTAGTAACCCTCTATTGATGCCCGCGAGGAAAGACGGAAAAGATTGTGCATTCCCTCGGTCGTTGCGCTGAGCAGGGTCATATGAGTGTAGGCACCGGAACCGGAGACGTCGTCCCCGCCCCCGTTACCCCAGCGGATGCGAGTCTTGTCCGAGCGATGAGTGCCGGGAGTTAAGTAGGCCTCGGTTCCGATGATCGGCGTGATACCTGCCGCAGTGGCGGTCCGCCAAAAATCGAAGGCGCCGAACATGTTGCCGTGGTCTGTCACGGCGAGGGCGGGCATTCCCTCCCGAATTGCCGCGTCGATGAGCGGTGTGATCCGTGCCGCACCATCCAGCATGGAGTACTCGCTGTGGACGTGCAGGTGGACGAAAGAATCGCTCTTCGGCAAGGACGCGCCTCCAACAAGCTGCGGGCATAAAGGTGCGGGAGAGCACGCGATCATTAACGTTTCGGATCTCAGGAGAAACCTGTTCTACCCGAGGGGCTTGCGGTTGTCAACATCGGCCGGTGCCGGTGCCCATAGACTAAGCCGGTCATGATCCAGACCCTCGACCTCCGCGGACGTCGCCCCTCCACCGTTGAGTTGCTCGCTCTCGTACCCCGCAATCCAGGTGCCTCTGCCGCCGTGGGGCCGGTTGTCGCAGAGCTGATTGCTGACGTTCGAGCGCGCGGCGCGGACGCGCTCTCTGATCAGGCGGAACGTCTTGATGGAATTCGTCCGCCTCACCTTCGGGTGCCCGCCGAGCAGATTACTGAGGCGGTGGAGCGTCTTGATCCCGCTTTACGGAGCGCTCTGGAAGAAGCGATCACTCGAGTCCGCCGTGTAAGCGCCGCGCAGGTTCCGCCCGCGCAGACCACCCAACTCGATGACGGCGCGACCGTCACCCAGCGTTGGCAGCCGGTGGCCCGCGCCGGTCTCTACGTCCCCGGCGGCAAGGCGGTGTATCCCTCGAGCGTCGTGATGAACGTTGTGCCGGCGCAGGTAGCCGGGGTGACCTCTATCGCGATCACCTCTCCACCGCAGCAGGCCTTCGGCGGAGCCGTGCACCCTACCATCCTCGCCGCCGCCGGTCTTCTCGGCGTCGACGAGGTCTACGCAGCAGGAGGGGCCGGTGCCATTGCCGCGCTTGCCTTCGGCGTTGACTCAATCGGGCTTCAGCCGGTGAACATCGTTACGGGGCCGGGCAACATCTGGGTCACGACGGCTAAGCGACAGGTGCTCGGGCACGTCGGCATCGATTCCGAGGCCGGCCCGACGGAAATTCTCATCATCGCCGACTCCAGCGCTGACCCTCGCCTCATCGCTGCTGATCTAGTGAGCCAGGCTGAGCATGACGAATGTGCATCGTCGGTGCTTGTCACGGACAGCGCGGATCTCGCCGTCGCTGTCGGTCACGAGATAGCCGCGCAGGCCGCTCGCACTCGCCACGCTGAGCGCGTGGCGCTCGCACTCGGCGGCTCACAATCGGCCCTGGTTATCGTCGATGATCTCGACGCGGCCTGTGCCTTCAGCGACGCATACGGCCCCGAGCACCTCGAGCTGCACACCCTCGACCCCGCAGCCACTGCCGAGCGAATCAACGACGCCGGCGCTATCTTCCTCGGCCCGACCTCGCCGGTCAGCCTGGGCGACTACCTCGCCGGCTCCAACCACGTGCTGCCGACCCTGGGGCACGCTCGGTTCTCCTCCGGACTGGGTGCGTACACCTTCCTGCGCCCTCAGCAGCTGATCTCGTATGACCGGGCGGCTCTGGAGCGAGTGGCTCCGCATATTCGTGTGCTCAGTGACGCTGAGGCCTTACCCGCCCACGGCGACGCCGTCGATGCTCGCTTCGCCTGACTCCGAGAGGCCCCGATGTTTTGTCCGTTTTGTCGGCATCCTGATTCCCGCGTTATCGACTCCCGTACGAGCGATGACGGTCTTTCCATTCGCCGCCGTCGCCAATGTCCCTCCTGCGGTCGCCGTTTCTCCACCACCGAGACCGCAAGTCTTGTCGTGATCAAGCGCAGCGGAGTAGTCGAGTCTTTCAGCCGCGAGAAGATCGTCAGTGGGGTGCGGAAGGCTTGCCAGGGGCGGCCAGTGACGGACAGCGATCTCGCTGTCCTGGCGCAGAGAGTGGAGGAGAGCATTCGTTCCACAGGAGCCTCGCAAATCGACGCAAACGACATTGGCCTGGCCATTTTGCCGCCGCTGCGTGAGCTGGACGAGGTAGCCTATCTCCGTTTTGCGAGCGTGTATCAGGCCTTTGATTCTTTAGATGACTTCGAGTCAGCGATTTCTCGGTTGCGCGCCGAGCGTGACAGACTTCCCGCCTCTACCGAAGAATTCTGAAAGTTATCGTGTATTCCTTCATATTCCGCACGGTGCTGCGTCGGCTTGATCCGGAGCGTGCGCACCACCTGGCTTTTCCTGTCCTCCGAGCGCTCGGGGTCATCGCCCCGGCGGTGCGTCGTTTTACTGCCCCGCGGACTGACTTATCGGTGGACACCCTCGGGCTGCACTTCGCCACTCCGTTCGGGATGGCTGCGGGGTTCGATAAGGATGCGACGGCGGTGCTCGGGCTCGGGGCGCTCGGTTTCGGTCATGTGGAGGTGGGTACTGTCACTGCGTTACCCCAGCCAGGTAATGACCGGCCGCGGTTGTTTCGTCTGATTGCCGACCGTGCTGTCATTAATCGGATGGGCTTCAATAACCATGGAGCCCGGAAGACAGCGCGTCGTCTCGCGAGGCTTCGTAGTGTCCCCGGACGGCCCATCATCGGCGTGAATATCGGCAAGAGCCGGGTGGTTACTGTCGATGATGCTGTTGAGGACTACCTGATCAGCACCCGATTGCTGGCGCCGCTGGCCGACTACCTCGTCGTCAATGTCAGTTCGCCCAACACTCCTGGTCTGCGTGGTCTGCAAGCGATCGACCGGCTCGAGCCGCTGCTTGTTGCGGTGAAGGGTGC
Organism: Rathayibacter toxicus DSM 7488; assembly: GCF_000425325.1. Taxonomy (GTDB): domain Bacteria; phylum Actinomycetota; class Actinomycetes; order Actinomycetales; family Microbacteriaceae; genus Rathayibacter; species Rathayibacter toxicus. The sequence continues at coordinate 53,223 of NZ_AUDF01000009.1, read as the reverse complement.
CGCCAACTCGACGCCTCTGCTCGTCAAGATCGCCCCTGATCTTTCAGATGATGAGGTCCACCGCGTGGCTGCTCTGTCCGTACGCCTCGGGCTTAGCGGTATCGTCGCCACCAATACGACGCTCTCGCGCGATGGCCTACGCACCGAGCCTGAGGCCATCGACGACATCGGAGCAGGGGGACTGTCGGGGGCTCCGCTGGCTGCCCGGTCGCTGGCAGTGCTTCGCCTGATCCGTGCGGTCGTCCCTGCGTCGTTCTGCATCATCTCGGTCGGGGGAGTCGAGACGGCTGCCGATGTGCGGGAGCGTCTCGACGCCGGTGCCACCCTTGTTCAGGGCTACACGGCTTTTATTTATCGCGGTCCTCTGTGGGCGTGTGCGGTGAACCGTGGGCTGCGCTCGTGACCATTTCGTCTCTTTAGTTGGGAAAGTGCCGTCGTTTCACCTGAGGCTTGGGGAGGCGCATTACCCGTAGCTGCATTGCGCGCGTCGTACCGTACCACGCAATACCTTTTTCGACCTTATCTGAACCGAAGCGCTCGGCAAGCTTCCGGCGCATTCTTTTTCCTAAAAAAATGCAATCAATAACCGCAACAAGAAAGAATGTTAATAGGATGAGCTGTGTGAGGTATTGTAGATTGCGCTGCGGAAAAGAACTCAGAAGCAGCGCGATGATCATCACCGGGATCAGAAACTCACCCACGCTGAAGCGCGCATCCACCCAGTCACGCACAAATTTGCGCTGAGGTCCTCGGTCACGTAATGGCAGGTACCGCTGGTCGCCAGCGGCGATGCCGACACGGGCTTGTTCGCGAGCTATCCCCGCCTTCTGACGAGCCTCTCGTGCGGCTTGCTTGCGATCACTGACGACAAGTGGGCGCTTGCGAGCACGTTCCTGTTCCCGTCGGGTTGGTGTCGGTCGCCCCTTGCCCTGGGGTGTGGCATCGGCGTTGTCGGCTGTGTCGAGTGCGGACGGGTACTTGGCCACGGAAACATCCTTGAAATTGGGGGTCTCTTAAGATTACCGCTATGGCTTCTGACGTTCCGACTCCGCCGTCCCCCCTTTCTTGCGTTGATGAGGCTCTGCTCGCCGCAGTTCACGATGACCTGCCGCGTTCACTAGCCGAACTCGGGCAGCTGGTGCGGATCCCGTCGGTGTCGTGGGACGGCTTCGACGCGACTCGTGTGGCGGCCAGCGCCGAGGCGATTGCTGCTCTGGCCCGCGAGACAGGCGTTTTTGACGAGGTATCGATCCACAGTGCAAGGATTGGTGACTCCGACGTTCTCGGTCAGCCGGCTGTGCTTGCGACCCGTCCCGCTCGCAACGGTGCGCCGACAGTCCTCCTCTACGCGCACCACGATGTGCAGCCGCAAGGAGCGCAAGCTGCGTGGGATACCCCGCCGTTCGAGCCCACCGTACGCGGCGATCGACTATATGGGCGCGGTGCTGCGGACGACAAGGCCGGAGTCATTTCGCACCTTGCCGCCCTCCGTGCATTGCGCAAGGTGGCAGGAGATGACCACGATTTGGGAGTAGTTCTTTTCATCGAGGGTGAGGAGGAGTTCGGCTCTCGATCGTTCTCCACCTTTCTTCGTGAGCACAAAGACACTCTGCGTTCTGATGCGATCGTGGTCGCCGACAGTGACAACTGGGATAGTGACACTCCAGCGCTCACCGTCGGCCTGCGCGGCAACGTGACTTTTGTTCTCACGGTTCGCACGCTTGCTCATGCCTCGCACTCGGGAATGCTTGGCGGTGCAGTCCCTGACGCGATGCTCGCCGCCGTTCGCCTGCTGTCGACGCTCTGGGCCGACGACGGTTCGGTTGCGGTGGAAGGTCTGACCGAGCACGATGGCGCGGTCCCTGATATGCCGGAGGAAGAATTGCGCCGTATCTCGGGCCTCCTGGAGGGAGTTTCACTCCTCGGGAGCGGTCCGATTTTCTCGCGGATCTGGTCGAAGCCGGCGATCACCATCACTGGCATCGACGCGCCAAGTGTTGTTGACGCATCCAACACGCTGGCGTCCTCGGTCCGAGTCAAGATCAGTGTCCGTGTCGCGCCGGGGCAGTCGGCGCAGTGTGCTTATAACGCCGTCGAGCGGCACTTGTACGCACATGCTCCTTTTGGTGCTCGCCTCGATATCGATGGCATCGATGCGGGGGAGCCGTTCTTGGTCGATCCGTCCGGGTGGGCTGTGAAGCTCATAAAAGCTGCAATGTCAGATGTTTGGGGTCGCGAGCCCATGGAGACGAGCATCGGCGGCAGCATCCCTTTCGTTGCGGACCTCTCTCGTGAGTTTCCGAACGCGCAAATCCTGGTGACTGGCGTGGAGGATCCGGATTCGCGTGCCCACAGTCCCAACGAATCGTTGCATCTGGGTGTGTTCAAGCGCGCAACGCAGACGGAGGCGTTGTTCCTGCTCCGCGCAGCTGCTTACCGCGAGTGAGCCCACACGGATCGCTGTCACCGCTGGCGAGCCCAGCGCTGTCGATGAGGCATACCGGCCAGATCATCGGGTTGCAGTCGTACAATTCCGAAAATACGCCATCCTATTTGCCTGTCGTCCTGAGGAGTGACATGTCTGACCCGATTATGACAACCGAACAGCCGACCGCTGCGCACGGTGTGTCGATGACCCCGACGGCCGTCGCAAAGGTGAAGAGCCTTCTCGAGCAGGAGGGCCGCGACGATCTTCGCCTAAGGGTTGCCGTTCAGCCAGGCGGATGCTCCGGCCTTATCTATCAGCTTTACTTTGACGAGCGCACTCTGGAGGGCGATGCGGCAGTCGAGTTCGAGGGAGTCGGCCTCGTCGTCGACAAGATGAGTAGGCCTTATCTTGACGGAGCCTCGATCGACTTCGAAGACACCATTCAGAAGCAGGGATTTACCATCGACAATCCCAATGCTGGCGGCAGTTGCGCCTGCGGCGACAGCTTCCACTGACTGCACGGCAGCATGCTTCGTGCTCAGGTGTCCCTCAGTGCACGGCGGAGAAACGGTGCTCGGGTGGTCCACTCTGGTTTGCTACTCGGACACGGTTTATTGAGGCGGCAGCCGTCGTCACGAGGTCACACGCAGGTCGCTGTGCACCGAGTCAAGGGACGAGAAGGGTAGGCTAGCGTCGGTTTTATACAGTCTTCATGTGAACTGGTCCCCAGTCTTCCGAAAGGTCACCGGTGCGTTTCAATCGCCGAATCCGCAGATGGGTAGCTGCCCCCGTCGCAGGAGCCCTCAGCCTTGTTCTCGCCGGGTGTACGCAGGAGCAGCTTCAGGGCTGGCTCCCCACCACGCCGGGGACAACAGACCATGTCGATCGCGTCGTGGGACTGTGGGTTACCTCGTGGATCGTTCTTCTCGCCGTGGGGGTCGTCACTTGGGGACTCACCATTTGGGCCGTGGTCGTCTACCGGCGCCGGAAGGGCCAGACGGGTCTGCCTGTCCAGTTGCGTTACAACATGCCGATTGAAATCTTTTACACGACGGTCCCGCTAATCCTCGTGATAGGATTCTTTGCCTTCACGGCACGAGACCAGGCTGCTATCGAGCGCCCTTACGACAATCCAGACCAGACCATTCACGTGTACGGGAAGCAGTGGGCCTGGGACTTCAACTATGTGGACGAAAACGTTTATTTTTCTGGTATCCAGGGTCAATACAAAGACGGTCACGACGAGAAGGGCGCTCTTGTCGAGTCCGAAGTGCCCACTCTCTATCTGCCTGTCGGCGAAAAAATCAAGATTCAACTCGATTCTCGTGACGTAATACACTCCTTCTGGGTTATTGATTTTCTTTACAAGAAAGACATGATACCTGGAAAAACAAACTATATGTATGTGACGCCTCTCAAAGAGGGAACATACTCCGGGAAATGTGCAGAACTGTGTGGCGAATACCATTCGGCTATGCTTTTCAATGTCAAAGTTGTCTCGCGCACCGAGTATGACTCCTATATCCAATCGTTGCGTAATGCAGGCCACACCGGCCAGCTTGGCCCTGAGTACGACCGCAATACCAATCAGCCCGGCACTGGTGCGCCGGCCCGTACCGAGAACTGAGGAGTAACGGAGCATGAGCACCGCTACGGCAGCCGCGCCGAGACGCTCGGTCGGTATTCCCCCGGTCCAGCGCAAGGCCAATGTCCTTGTTCGCTGGATGACGTCCACTGATCACAAGGTGATTGGGTATATGTACCTGATCACGTCGTTTCTTTACTTCTGTATCGGCGGCGTGATGGCCCTCATCATTCGTGCGCAACTTTTCGAGCCCGGCCTCGCGGTGGTCGAAACCCGTGAGCAGTACAACCAGCTCTTTACGATGCACGGCACAATTATGTTGCTCATGTTCGCAACGCCGTTGTTCGCAGGATTCGCCAATGTTTTGATGCCGCTACAAATCGGCGCGCCCGACGTCGCTTTTCCGCGACTGAACGCTTTTGCTTACTGGCTCTACAGCTTTGGCTCACTTATTGCGGTCGCCGGTTTTGTGACGCCTCAGGGTGCAGCGTCGTTCGGATGGTTCGCCTACTCACCACTCTCGAGCACGACGTTCTCACCTGGCTTGGGCGGCAATCTTTGGGTACTTGGTCTCGCTCTTTCGGGCTTTGGTACCATCCTCGGTTCGGTGAACTTCATCACGACGGTCATCACCATGCGAGCCCCGGGAATGACCATGTTCCGCATGCCCATCTTCACGTGGAATGTCCTTGTGACCTCAATTCTCGTGTTGCTAGCGTTTCCGGTCCTCGCCGCCGCGATGTTCGCGCTGGGTGCCGACCGGATTTTTGATGCTCACATCTACGATGCGGCGAACGGTGGGGTTTTGCTGTGGCAGCACCTTTTCTGGTTCTTTGGGCATCCCGAGGTATACATTATCGCGCTGCCTTTTTTCGGAATCGTCTCGGAAATTTTCCCTGTATTCAGTCGCAAGCCGATTTTTGGCTACAAGACTTTGGTCTATGCAACGATCTCGATCGCTGCTCTCTCCATTACCGTGTGGGCTCACCATATGTATGTCACCGGTTCGGTGCTGCTGCCCTTCTTCTCACTGATGACGATGTTGATCGCTGTACCCACTGGCGTGAAAATTTTCAACTGGGTGGGCACTATATGGCGCGGCTCCGTTACCTTTGAGACTCCGATGATCTGGGCGATCGGCTTTTTGATCACTTTCACTTTCGGTGGCCTTACCGGTGTCATTCTTGCGTCACCGCCGCTCGATTTTCATGTGTCTGATACGTACTTTGTCGTCGCGCATTTCCACTACGTAGTGTTTGGGACCGTCGTTTTTGCGATGTTCGCTGGCTTTTACTTTTGGTGGCCCAAGTGGACGGGAAAAATGCTCAATGAGACATTGGGCAAGTGGCATTTCTGGCTACTTTTCATTGGTTTCCATACCACATTTCTCATTCAGCACTGGCTCGGAGTCGTTGGGATGCCCCGTCGTTACGCGAGCTATCTTCCTCAAGACGGTTTTACCTGGATGAACCAGCTGTCAACGATCGGTGCGATGATTCTTGCGATATCGCTCATCCCGTTCTTCTTCAATGTTTACATCACTGCTCGCAGGGCGCCGAAGGTAACAGTGAACGATCCGTGGGGTTTCTCGCGATCTCTCGAATGGGCTACTTCGTGCCCGCCCCCACGGCATAACTTCACGTCTATACCCCGCATTCGCAGCGAGTCTCCCGCCTTTGACCTTAACCATCCTGAGGCGGGGATCCCGCTCGGCATTGGCCCGGCGAAGGACGCACCCGATGCTCCCACCTACGACAAATCTCAAGGCACGGTGAAATAGCCTTATGCGCGCCAATATCACTATGTTCTGGCTTCTTGCAGGTTTTTTTCTCCTCGCGAGCACCATTTACACGACATGGTCGTTGATTGATACCGGAAGGGTGGAATGGGCCGGTAGTGTCGCACTTCTTCTTTCGTCGGTTCTGGGCGCCTTCATTGCGTTCTACGTTGCTCGCGTACGCAAAGCGCAGGGCGCTGAACTGCCTGAGGATCGTCCCGACGCTGATATTGATGACGGTGACCCCGAGCTTGGTTTTTTCAGCCCATGGAGCTGGTGGCCGTTGATCCTCGGCGGGTCGGCGGCTCTAGGCTTCCTCGGTCTCGCCGTCGGATTCTGGATCATTTACATTGCTGCTGGCCTTTTCCTCGTTGCCATCGCCGGTTGGGTGTACGAGTACTATCGCGGTTACTTTGCGCGCTGACGCCTCTGCAGCCTTGTGCCGGGAGGGCAGCCTTCGTTCGGGAACTGGGTGGGGAGCGGTGGCGCCTGAAACGCCGCTTTCGCGCCCATCCTCGTAGCGTGTGAGGCAGTCGATCGGAGCCCAGCGCAGAGAGTGAAACCCCGAAGCGCAGAGTGTTCGGATTATTTGGTGCGGACACGGGATATTTGGCGAGGGTTGACGGCACGAGGAACCGGACGGGTGGTTTCGTTTGTGTGTGACAGCCTCCAGCGTTTCGGGCTACAGCCTCGGTGGCGAGAACGATGTCGGCCGCCCTGCGCACCTGCCTCACTCCGGCAATCCTGCTGTTAGTGCGTGGACGTGGGAGGGGGCCTATGTGACAAGGGCCCGGACGATACGTCGTCCGGGCCCTTTAACCTTGGCGTCAATATTCAGTGTTCACTGCGTGAGCTCTCGAGTTCTTTGCGAGTGACAGGGGTGATGCGGTCCTCGAAGAACCAGCGGGAAAAGCCGGCCCGCACGCGCTGCGGCACGGTGATTCGTCCGCGTGAGTTGGGACGAATCATTAGTGGCTCGTACTCGTCCTGGCTGACCAGCTTCCAGCGCTCATACTCGTCGAGCTGCTGGTGCACCTCGATAAATTCGCCGCCGGGCAAGCGGACAATGCGGCCAGATTCGAAGCCGTGCAGGGCAATCTCGCGGTCCTTTTTCTGTAGGGCAAGGCAGATCCGCTTGGTGATAAAGAAGGCAATGAACGGGCCCGCGATGAGCAAGAACTGCAGTGCGTGAATCACTCCCTCCATCGTCAGATGGAAGTGTGTAGCCATAATGTCTGAGGAAGCGGAGGCCCACAGCACGGCGTAGAAGCTGACTCCAGCGGCGCCGATAGCGGTGCGGGTGGCTGCATTGCGCGGGCGATCCAGCAGGTGGTGCTCGCGTTTGTCACCGGTAATCCACGCCTCGAGGAAGGGGTAGAGCATCACCACCAGGATGAAGAGGCTCAGCACAGCTATCGGAATCAGGATATTAAGCGAGAGGGTACCCACGCCGGGAATAGCCCATTCGAGTCCGGGCGGGACAAGGCGCAGTGCGCCGTCGGCGAAACCGATGTACCAGTCGGGTTGAGTACCGGCTGAGACAGGGGAGGGATCGTACGGGCCGTAGCTCCAAATCGGGTTGATGGTAAACAGCGAAGCGATAAGGACGACAACACCGAAGACGATGAAAAAGAATCCGCCTGCCTTGGCCGCGTACACCGGAACAACAGGGTAGCCGACCACGTTCTGCTCGGTCTTGCCCGGGCCGGCGAACTGAGTGTGCTTGTGAACCACCACGAACACCAGGTGTAGTGCAATGAAAGCGAGCACAAGCGCCGGCAGCAGCAGAATGTGCAGCGTATAAAGTCGGCCCACGATAGCGGTGCCAGGGAATTGTCCGCCGAAGAGGAGGAACGAGATCCATGTGCCCACAATCGGAATGCCCTCGACCATGCCGTCGATAATGCGCAAACCGTTGCCCGAGAGCAGATCGTCAGGAAGAGAGTAGCCCGTAAAGCCCTCGGCCATCGCGAGGATGAAGAGAACGAAGCCGATAACCCAGTTCAGTTCACGCGGTTTGCGGAACGCGCCGGTGAAGAAGATGCGCAGCATGTGCAGGCCGATTGAGGCCACGAACAGCAGCGCCGCCCAGTGGTGGATTTGCCGCAGCAGGAGACCGCCGCGTATGTCGAAAGAGATATCGAGAGCGGAGGACATTGCCGCCGACATTTGGATGCCCTTGAGCGGCAGATAGCTGCCGTCGTAGGTCGTTTCCACCATGGAGGCCTGGAAGAAGAAGGTGAGGAAAGTGCCCGACAGAAGAATGATGACGAAGCTATATAACGCGACTTCACCGAGAAGGAATGACCAATGATCGGGAAATATTTTGCGGCCGAATTCTTTAACGACCACTGAGATGCTGGTGCGCTCATCGATGTAGTTGGAAGCGGCTCCAACGAGCCCCTTTTGCAACTTGCCACTGCCGAGAATGACGCCGTCGTCGGCTGCAGAGGAGGCGCTGTGTCGGGTGCGTATGGTGGTGGACATATTACTTATCGCTCCCAGAAGGACGGACCGACGGGTTCGGTGAAGTCGCTGCGCGCGATCAGGTACCCCTCGTCGTCAACGGTGATGGGGAGCTGCGGAAGCGGACGCTTCGCCGGACCGAAGATGACGGCGGCCTCGTGCGTGATGTCGAATTGCGACTGGTGACACGGGCACAGCAGGTGGTGGGTTCGCTGCTCGTAGAGTGCCACTGGGCACCCCACGTGCGTGCAGATTTTGGAGTAGGCGACGATTCCGTCGTAGTTCCAGTTTTCGCGACCCTGACTGATGACGAGGTCTTCTGGTTTTAGACGCATGAGGAGCACGGCAGCCTTCGCCTTCTCCTCGAGCATGTTCTCTGCCTTGTTCAGACCCTCGGGAATAACGTGGAAGGCTGAACCGAGCGTCACGTCCGACGCGCGGATGGGCGCACCGCTCGGATCGAGGGTAAGGCGCGTTCCTGTTTTCCACAGTGTGGTCTTCAGTAGTGCAACCGGATCCTGGTTCTGTGGCGCGAGTCCGCGGAACAAAATGATCGCGGGGAGAGGGAACACAGCGAGGGAGGTGATCAGGCTGTTCCGAACGAGGGAGCGGCGGCCGAAGCCTGACTCTTTATTTGCCTGATCAAAGATTTCTAGTGCACGGGCACGGGTGGGCTCCGCGCTACGGACTGGGTGGCGAATGTCGATGCCTTCGTGATCGGACATCAACTGCTTGCCCCAGTGCACGGCAGCAATGCCGAGTGCCAGCAAGGCAAGAGACATGCCTAAACCCATAAAAAGGGTGTTCAAGCGAACTGAGGCCACATCCTCGGTAATAGGGAAGGCCATGTAAGCAGCGACCGCAAAGATCGAGCCTGCAAAGGAGAGATAGAAGAGTGTGTACACCGTGCGCTCGGCACGCCTCTCGACCGCGGGGTCGAGATCGGTCATCCGGGGGCGGTGCGGCGGAAGCCCTGGGTCTTGGATGCGATCCCGCGTGACGACCGCGGTGCCGACCGAAGCCGTCCCCTGATCGGTGGCCGACGAGGTGGCAAGGTCGGTGCCACCCTCATCGTGCTCTGCCATGATTCTCCTTTTTACGCCGTAGCGGCACCGTCAGGCGCCGATGGGAAATGACGCCCTCCTGGGCGTTGATACTCGTCAGTTCGATCGTGCGGTGATCCACACCGTGAGTGCAACGATGGCTCCGAGACCGAAGATCCAGAGAAACAGACCCTCTGCGACCGGTCCGAGAGAACCCAGCTCGAAACCTCCCGGTGAGGGGTTGGCCTCGATGTACTTGAGATACGAGATGATGTCGCGCTTGTCCTCCGGTGAGATGTTGAGGTCATTGAAAACCGGCATGTTTTGTGGTCCGGTGACCATTGCCTCGTAAATATGCGCTGCCGATACGTTATGCAGCGGTGGCGCGAATTTACCCTCGGTTAAAGCGCCTCCAGCCCCGGCCACGTTATGGCACATGGCGCAATTAACGCGTAACTTTTCTGCGCCGTTAGCTGTATCGCCCTTCCCATCCAGAACCTTGCCCTCCGGTATAGCGGGACCGGGGGAAAGTGAGGCCACGTAGGCGGCCAATTGGGAGATTTGTTCGTCGGTAAACTGCACCGGCTTCTCGAGCGCCTGCGGGCCTTGCATCTGCAGCGGCATGCGGCCGGTACCCACCTGGAAGTCGACTGCCGCTGCACCGACACCGATCAGAGAAGGCCCATTTTTGGTGCCCGCGGCGTCGAGCCCGTGGCAGGTGGCGCAATTGGCGCTAAAAACTTTTTTCCCTTCGCCAATCGTCTGCTGGCTGGTTGGCGAGGTCTCAGCGGAGGCAGAGGTCGCGACTCCGATAGCAGCGTACGTGCCTCCGGTAATGCCAAGCCCGATGGTGATCAGCGCCAGTGTGGCCAGAGGATGGCGGCGACCCTTCTTGACACGTCTTTTCGATTTCGGGGACGCCATCGAGGCAACCTTCCTGCGGAGATGGGGGGAGCGCTGATTCATGGGTGCACGTGTCACTTGAGGAAGTAGATGACAGCGAAAAGGGCGACCCAGACCACATCGACGAAGTGCCAATAGTAGGAAACAACAATGGCGCTGGTCGCCTCCTTATGACCGAAATTTTTCACAGCGAAAGCGCGGCCAATGACGAGAAGGAAGGCTATAAGACCGCCGGTGACATGCAGGGCGTGGAAGCCAGTAGTGAGATAGAACGCAGAGCCGTAGGAATTGCTGGAAAGACTGACTCCCTCGGAGACGAGGGTTGCGTACTCAAAGACCTGGCCAGAGACGAAGATCGCCCCGAGCGCATAGGTGAGAAAGAACCATTCGACCATGCCCCACTTGGCCGGGCTCAGACCTGTGGCCCGTGGCTGTAAACGCTCCGCGGCGAAGACTCCGAGCTGACAGGTAAAGGATGATGCGACCAGGATCACTGTGTTCACGCTCGCGTAGGGGACGTTGAGACTGCTTGTTTCAGCCGACCAAAGTCCGGGGGAGGTGCTGCGTAGGGTGAAGTAGATCGCAAAGAGTCCTGCGAAGAACATGACCTCGCTGCCCAACCACACGATGGTTCCGACAGCAACAGGGTTGGGTCGGTTGACTACCGGCGCGCTGGCGAGGGGGGAGAGAGAGGTACTCGTCACGTCAACCATTATGGCCGATGCTCAGTGGGGTATCTGGCACTTCCGGGTCGCTCGTCGTGGTCCCATAATCTGGGAGCCATGTCGGAAACCCTGTCTTGGCCGTCAATTCTTACTTCTCTCTTAGAGTCCTCACCTCTCAGCGTTGCCGAGGCGACCTGGGCTATGGAGCAGGTGGTGCGTGGCGAAGCCACTCCGGCTCAGCTTGCTGCCCTGCTCATCGCCCTGCGGGCGAAGGGCGAGACCGTCGATGAGGTCGTCGGTTTCCGTGATGCCGTGCTCGAGCACGCCGTCTCGTTAGATGTGGATTCGATGGCTCTCGACATTGTTGGGACGGGCGGGGACCGTTTCGGCACAGTCAACATCTCATCGACCGCATCGATTATCGCGGCGGCGGCAGGAACCCCTGTTATCAAGCACGGGAATCGGGCGGCGTCGTCATCGTCGGGCTCGTCCGACGTGTTTGCGGCGCTTGGGGTCGATCTCACCCTCTCCCCCGAACGGGTGGCGGAGGTATTCCGGCGCACCAACATTGCCTTCGTTTTTGCCGCCATGTTTCACCCGGGGTTTCGAAATGCAGTCGCGGTGCGCCGCGAACTCGGAGTGCCTACGGTGTTTAATTATCTTGGTCCGCTGTGTAACCCTGCGCGCCCGGAGGCGTCGGCGGTTGGCGTCGCGCAGCTCGATAGGGTTCCGCTCGTGGTCGGTGTGTTCCAGAGCCGCGGGGCGACCGCGCTCGTCTTTCGCGGTGACGACGGACTCGACGAACTCACGACAACGGGGCATAGCCACATCTGGGAAGTGTCACGGGGTTCTGTGCTGGAGCACGATCTCGATCCTCGAGAGTTAGATCTGCCTCGGGCGAGCATCGATCAGCTGCTCGGGCGGAATGCCGAATACAACGCGAATGTGGTGCGTGCGGTTCTCGGGGGGCAGCGAGGTCCGATCCGTGACATCGTCCTTCTCAACGCCGCGGCAGGGTTGATCGCTTACGACCTTGCTCGAGAGCCGGACCTAGTACGTACCGCGATCTTGGACCGTTTTCGTGGCGCGCTGGAGCGGGCGGCTGAGGCGGTCGACTCCGGAGCTGCGACGGCAAAGCTCGAGGAGTGGGCGCGAGAGACGCGGCGCGTCGTCTGATATGTGGTGCTCGTTGTCGCGGGTGCGGCGGGCGTGAGGAGCGGTGTTCACGGTTGGGCGGGATGCTGAGAACCGACGCCGAGCTGACCGCGCCGTGGGATTCCCCTGTGCAAGCGACGGCGCCCGCCAAGTAAAACGAGCCAGGCTGGCTCCGCCAGGATAATCACGACGACGGCCGCGCCAGTGGCTCAGTAGTAGGGAGACGACGATGCGGGACGAAACGGAAGTCGGCGGTCTGGACAAGGCCTGGGTTGTGGCGTGGCTGAGGCGGGCTGCTGAGGTGATAGCGGAGAACAGAGTCGAGCTGATTCTGCTTGATCGCGCGATCGGCGATGGCGACCACGGTGAGAACATGGATCGTGGTTTCCAAGCTGTGGTAGCGAAGCTCACTGCGGCGATGAGCGTCGCGAGGCCGACCGACGTGCTAAAACTCGCCGCGACGACGCTGATGTCGACCGTGGGCGGCGCATCCGGGCCGCTGTTTGCAACCGCATTCCTCGCTGCCTCCGCCGCAGTGGCTGACCGTGAGATACTCGACGCCGCTGACGTTGCCGCTTTGCTTGTCGCCGCCCGTGACGGTGTGGTGCTGCGTGGTAAGGCCGAGCTGGGGGACAAGACGATGGTTGATGCCTGGACGCCCGCTGTTGAAGCGGCCACTCTCTCAGCCGAACAGGGCGCAGATCCGACGGCGGTTCTGGCGGCGGCGGCCGACGCAGCGACGAGGGGAGCGGAATCGACGGATCCACTGATCGCTCGCAAAGGCCGCGCGAGTTATTTCGGTGAGCGTGCGATCGGACACCGCGACCCGGGCAGCGTCTCCACCGCGTTACTTCTGCGTGCGGCGGCTGAGGCAGCGGCGTGAGTGTTGGACTCGTCCTCGTCTCACACAGCGCCACCCTTGCGGAGGGTCTGGTCGAATTCGCGGCGCAGATGGCACCTCACGTTGCCCTAGTGCCCGCTGGCGGGACTGAAAGTGGCGGCATTGGTACCAGCGTCGACAGAATCACGGGCGCACTGGCGATAGCGAATTCGGGGGAGGGCGTTGTTGTGCTTTGCGATCTGGGCTCGGCTATTCTCGCCGCCGAGATGGCGGCCGAGTTTCTTAGCGACGCCGAGAGGGAGCAGACACGCATCGTTGATGCTCCACTCGTCGAGGGTGCTATCGCCGCTGCGGTGGCGGCGGAGGCGGGAGCTGGCCTCGCGGAAGTGGTGGCGACAGCGGAATCTGCTTGTAGCGCCGCGGGAGCCGGGAAGGAGCAACCTGTTACCGGTGTCGAAGTACGGCGCTCCGCGACGCTGATCAACCCCAATGGTTTGCACGCACGGCCTGCAGCTGACTTCGTCACTCTTGCCTCACGTTTCAACGCTCGCATCCTCGCGAATGGCAAAGATGCCACGAGCCTGCTCGCGGTGATGTCGCTCGGGCTGGATCGCGGTAACCAGGTGTTGCTCTCGGCGACGGGAGCTGAGGCTGAGGAAGCGGTCGCGCGATTAGCGGCGTTGATTGAGTCGGGTTTCGGGGAAGTAATGAGTGGTGAGCGACCGGTCTGGTGACCCGTGTGTCGCAGCATGATGCCTCGTAGCCTGGTCCCATGCTCACGCGCGGAATTCGACCGCCCTCCGTCCTATTGCGGCGGACTCTCCTGCTCCCGCCTGTTGTCAGGCGAATCGATACCCGCGTTGCGCGGCGCGTGAATGCACGTCGCCGACGAAAGGTGGTGGACGGCAGTCTCGTTGGTCTTTCGCGTGCCGCTGACCACGGCGTGCTCTGGTTCGGCCTTGGCGCTCTGTTCCTGGTCGCGGGGCGCCCACGGGAAGGGCTGCGCGGCATGGTTTCGCTAGCGGTCGCCAGCGCCGCGGCAAACCTGGTCGGCAAGCGGATCTTCGGAGGCGTGCGCCCACTCGTTGTTGACGTGCCAGTGGGCCGCCGCCTGGCTTCGGTTCCTTCCTCGCCTTCGTTTCCTTCTGGTCATGCGGCGAGCGCTGCCGCCTTCACCACCGGCGTTGCCCTTGAGTCGCCACGATCCGCAGCTGCGATCGCACCGCTCGCCGTGGCCGTCGCTTTCTCGCGGCTGCACGTGGGCGTGCATTGGCTTTCGGATGTGGTGGGTGGTGCAGCGTTGGGAGCGGTCGTTGCCAGCGTGGGGAAGCTGATTTTCCCTGCTCGGCCTCGGCGAGTTTCCGTTTCCCTTCGGGCCGGGCGGCCTCCCGTCGAGTGTCGACCGCTGGGCGACGGGAGGGAGTTGCTCGTTGTGCTCAACCCGAGCGCGGGTCGCGACGCGCGACGTCCCGACCCGGAGCAGGCGATCCGTGCGCGCTTTCCCCGGGCTCGAATTCACCAGTTTTGTGGCCGCGAGGATCTTACTGAGGTGGTGCGCTTGGCTCGATCGGGTGCGACGCCTCCCCAGGTGCTCGGAATTTATGGCGGCGACGGCACTGTGTCGGTCGGCGCGGCCTTGGCGAGGGCGGAGGGGATGACCCTTCTGGTGCTGCCGGGCGGCACCAGAAATCATTTCGCGAAGGCGCTCGGCTTGCTTACAGTCGAGGACGCCCTGGGCGCGGCAGCGACTGGTGAGCGGCGCGACGTCGACGTCGCCGAAGTGGTGACAGACGGTGGCGAGCCGGTTACGGTGCTGAACACGGTTTCGATGGGGGTGTATCCCGAGTTCGTTGCTGCGCGGGAGAAGCGTGAAAAGCACATCGGTAAGCCGCTCGCTGCGATCATCGCTGCTATCTCAGTGATGCGCCGTAGCAGCCCGTTCGAGCTACTATGCGACGGGCGAACCGAGCTGGTCTGGTCGTATTTTGTCGGCGTCAACCAGGACTCCGCTCGGACCGCGACGCCGCTTGCCCGCCGACGTCTCGATGACGGGTGCCTTGATGTGCGTATCCTGCGCTCTGGGCGCCGCCCACGCACACGCGGCGGGTTGTCGCTTGTGCTTGGGCACTGGGCGACGGTATTTCTGCGACGGATACCGGGCTGGAGGACTTCTGTGGTGGAGTCGTTCTCGGCGCGGGAGATCACCTTCGGTGTGCGTCACCATCCCTCCGGCGGCACATCGGAGTGGGCTCACGATGGCGAGGTAGAGCAGTTCACGGGCGTTCGCGGAGACGTCCACGAGATGACAGTGCGAATTATGCCGCTCGGTCTCCGCGTCTATTCTGCGGCAGGCTAATTGTAGGTTCGTCACCCCACGGAGCAACGCTGCCGAGTGGACGGGGCAGTGTGCCTACAGGTCCTGGACGAGACGTGACAGCGTGTCGAGCGCCGCCATTTGGCCTGCGACAACCTGCTCGCGCCCCTCGTCGAGCGGAAACCAGCATGCCGTTTCTAGCTCGGGATAGCTACGAATCACGCCCGAACGGCGGGGCCACTCCAGCTCGAAGGTGTTGCTCGTGATGAATCTCACCTGCTCATCGCCCATACCGCTGTACACCGTCAGAGCCTTATGCGGGTTCTGTCGGAAGACGCCGAGCAGCGTGTATTCCACGGTGGGCGCGGAGGTACCGATTTCCTCCGCGAATTCCCGCAGTGCTGCGTCAAGCGGAGGCTCCTGTGCGGTGTGCTCCCCTTTGGGGATCGACCAGGCGCGCGGGTGCCTGGTCCAGAACGGGCCGCCCATCTTCCCGAGGAAAACCTCGATTCCTCCTGGTCCCTCGCGGTAAAGAAGGATACCTGCGCTCATCGTTCTCATCGCGCTACTTTGTTCATGCTGTCATCCTCCCGTGCTGCCTGCTCGCGTGAAAGGACCATAAGTACCGGCCAGCGACCGCACGGAGTGAACCACGAAAAGCACGGCGATCCTTCGGAGGCTTGACGAGGCGCTCGGCGACGCCGTGGTCGCCGACGGGCCGGCTTTCGAGGCGGTACACACTGATAAGTCGGGCTGGATAAATCCCTCTCCTGCGCTTGGCTCGAGAACGGGGTCGCGGTCGTTGAACCGGGCGCGATCACTCACGCACTTTCTGCTGTGGTCGCTCCACATGGTCTGGTGTTTTCGCCCGACCCGGTGAGCAAGGCAACCTCAATCATCGGCGGCAACATTGCCACCAACGCGGGCGGATTACTCTGCGCGAAATACGGCGTTACCCCGGAGACGGTTCTAGGCCCGGCCGTGGTGCTGCCGGATGGTCGCCTGCTCCGCGCCGGTCAGAGGAGTGTGAAGGGAGGGTCCGAGCAGGCACGGTCTGTGTGCAACATTGTCACCGCCGCTAGTGGAGACGTGGAATCAACTGACGATCCCGTCGCGGGCGAGGCGTTGCTCGTCATGTCCGCTGCTATCTGCGATGTCGAGTGTCGACGGGGTTGCCCATCCCGACGGTCGCGCATGCGGGCGAACTTGCACCTAGTACCATGTTGCCTGCCTCCGGCGCTGGCGACGAGGTGGGGGAGGCTGCGGCAGAACTGTTTCGCGGAGGAGCTGGGTGAAGATTCGCGTGCTCTCCCCCGTGGCATCAAGAAGGTGTTCGACCCGCTCGGGATTATGACCCTGGCACGGTGTTCTGAGTCGGCGTCGGTGAATCGCCTCGGGTTGTCACCCACTGAGGCGGGCCGCTTGGTCCTACGTCGGTTGTTGCTGTCTGCCTCCGTTGAGGCACGAACCCCTTACCTGGCGGGGTGGCTTGTCTACTGTGGGCGATACCGGACTTGAACCGATGACCTCTTCCGTGTGAAGGAAGCGCGCTACCAACTGCGCCAATCGCCCGGGGACATATGTGGGATGGTCTGAGATCCGATCGTAGCGGATTCGCGAGTGCTGCTTGCACCAGGAGACCCGCCACGCCCGAGGTGAAGGGGAATCTCCGGCGTGATTTCCGCGAGAAAGACGCCGAGAGGACACAGGCGGGCAGGTTAGACGCCCTCGGGATTTGGATTCTCGTGCAGTGGTCCGATACAGTCTTCTAGGTCGAGTTCACGAGTGAAAGCTCTAGGGTTCGGCAGGTAGATCGGGGTAGTACCGCATTAAGCGGTGTAGCTCCATGCGGATGTGGCGCAGCGGTAGCGCATCACCTTGCCAAGGTGAGGGTCGCGAGTTCGAATCTCGTCATCCGCTCGAACATCGGTCTCCGGTCCGATGTCATGGGGCAACAGCTTCACGTGTGCCCCACCTGGGTAGCCTTCTGGCTCCCGACACGAATTCCGTACACGGTGGATTGGCCGAGAGGCGAGGCAGCGGCCTGCAAAGCCGTATACACGGGTTCGAATCCCGTATCCACCTCGATGCTTCACCGAACAAAGTATTCCTTGTGGAGTGTGGAGTAGCGGGCGATTGGCGCAGCGGTAGCGCGCTTCCCTGACACGGAAGAGGTCACTGGTTCGATCCCAGTATCGCCCACAGAGAGAAAACCCCTGAATACTCAGGGGTTTTCTTATTTGTGGATGACGAGCAGCTGGCCCCGGCGCTGGAGGACCTCCGCACAGGTACGAGGCTGCTCCCGCGGCTGCGGGCGCGGCCTCGTGGTTTCACTGCGCCCGCAGAACACCCTGCTGGGTGATGATCTTCTGCGCTAATAGCGCCGACGTTCGTTCTCGTCACGTTTTGCCTCGGAGGCAGGCCGTGCTGCGATCACCGGGTAGGCGCCGGTGAAGCCATCGCGTGCTGCGGCAATATCGAGGATCCGTGGACGAGCCGCCCGCCAGCCGATCACGAGCGCCGGGACACCGACGACAGCGAGGACACCGACAGTCCAGGTGCCGTTCGGGAAGTCAAGGGCGATCAGGATAACGACAATGGCGAGGAAGACCAGAGTGAGCCACGAAGTAAAGGGAGCACCGGGCATCCGGAACGAGGGTCGTCGGATGCGGCCCTCTGCGGCCCAACGTTGCAGCTGCATCTGGCAGAGGATAATCATGCCCCATCCCGTGACAATGCCAAGAGCCGACATATTGAGGACGATTTCGAATGCTTCAGCTGGCACGAAGAGGTTGAGCACGATGCCGATGAGCGTGACGCCCGCGGTGAGCAGGATCCCACCGAAGGGCACACCCTGGGCATTCATTTTCCCGGTGAAACGTGGAGCGGAGCCATTGAGCGCCATTGATCGGAGGATGCGACCGGTCGAATAAAGCCCTGCATTGATGCTCGACAATGCGGCGGTGAGCACGACGAAGTTCATGATGGTACCGGCGAGTTCGCCGGAGGAGCCGTCACCGAGGGCACTGAAGAAGGTGACGAACGGACTCTGCCCTTTCGAGTAAGCAGTATGCGGCAGAAGGAGCGCTAGAAGGAGAACTGAACCTACGTAGAAGATCGCGATGCGCACGATAACCGAGTTGATTGCCCTCGGGATGACCTTTTCGGCCTCCGCTGTCTCGCCTGCCGCAGTACCGACGAGTTCAACGCCTGAGTAGGCGAAGACGACGCCTTGGACAACCAGGACGGTAGCGATCAGGCCGCCGGGAAAGAGACCGCCGTTGTCGTTCCAGAGGCTGATACCGGGATCAATTGTTGTTCCGCCGGACTGCAACGGCCAACCGGCAGCGAGCACGACGATCCCGATGACGAGGAATATCACGAGTGCTGTGACCTTGATCAGTGCGAACCAGAACTCGAGCTCGCCGAAGACCTTGACCGAAACCAGATTGAGCGAGAGCACTACCGCGAGCGCGATCAGCGCGAGGAGCCATTGCGGTACGGCAGAGAAAAGTGACCAATACTTGACGTACAGGGCGACCGCCGTGACGTCAGCAATCGCGGTCATCGCCCAGTTAAGGAAGTACATCCAACCGGCAATGAACGCCGCTTTTTCTCCCAGAAACTCGCGGGCATATGAGATAAAAGAACCTGAGCTGGGGCGGTGTAGCACCAGCTCACCCAGTGCACGGAGGATCAGATAGGCGAAAACACCACAGATTGCATAGACGACGATTAGTGATGGTCCTGCTGCCGCGAGCCTTCCGCCTGCGCCCAGGAACAGCCCGGTACCGATGGCGCCACCGATGGCGATCATCTGTAGCTGGCGAGGCTTGAGCCCTGCTCGGTACCCCTCCTGCTCCTGAGAAAAGTCGGTTCTTGTTGACTTGTTCTGCAGGTCATGATGTTGCGTCACGGAGGGCTCCTTTGTCGCCGTGCGCCGCTCGGCATCCGCGGCACGCCCGCAAGAGTACGGGGAAGCAAGTGAGAGAAGTTGGCTGGTGCACAAGGTCTGGCGCGAATTATCTCCGTAAGTGGCGCTCTTCGCGGTGGCAACGCAGAGTGATAACGTCCCCCGCATGTTTTTAGGAGCTGCCCTGTTCGTTCAGCACAAGAATCAGGGCGGCAATGATGATCAGGACGACCGTCACCACGGGGACGTTGCGCATGACCAGGCGGAGTTCTCGCTCGGGTGAGTTTCGCCGATCCCAAGGATGTGGTTCATCGCCCGGATGAATCGGCTGTTTTTCAGATCCTCTGCGCGAACGTATTGATGATGAAACAGATGTATGCCGCGCTCGCCCAGGTCGGAGCGTAGGCGGATCCGTGACCTTGAGCTGATTCCGTGTTGTCGCGGTGAATTCTTGTTGAGCTAGGTCCGAATGGTGCGCTGTGGTCGTGGCGCGTCTGGTTATCGTGATGCGTCTGCTTCGCGTTGCGGCCTCAATGTCTGTGCGATGAGCGCATTTTCCAGCGTGTGGGCGCCTGTGGACGTGGTAGTCGTGCTGTCAGAGTGCCACTGCAGCGGGCGTACCCCGCCTCCTGACGGACTTGATCTGATAGCTGAATTGCGTAGTCAACTCCCCAAAAACTTGCGCCGACACCACGACCCCACCTCGTCTCCAAGATCAAGACTCTTCAACAAACCCGGCGTTTCACACCTCATTCTGACGGTTTTGTCTTCTTTTCAAAGAAAAGGTCGTACCTTTCCTGCTGAAGCATCAGGCAGCATGCAAGTCCCCTGTGACCGCGGTCCTCGTTTTCAAATTTTTTTCGCAGTGCTTGCCCAGAGTTATCGATTCGGACAGCCAGATGGATCTATATCACGAAGGAAAATCCCTGCGCAACGTTGTCTCGGAATGCTGAAAAAAACCTTAAAGAAATCCTGCTGAATTTTGCACCAGTAATACCATAATATGGTGACTCTTCACAAGAGTTGAACATCGAGGCTTATTCACAAAGTTGATAGTTGTGTGTAAAGAATATGATTTTTCGGATAGTTGTGAAGGTGGGTAAAATGGGGCGTGGAGGGGACACTGATAGTTGGTGTGAAATATTATCCAGATTTTAATGTTTTCGGTGACGTCGCGGTGGGTGTTGACGAATCGGTTGTGTTTCTTTGTGTTCGTGTCGAGGTGTTTTTGTCCGCATGTTTTGTGATGGGGGTGTGACGATTCCTGTTCTTTGATAGCCGCGATCGGCGATCGTGACGATGTGGCCACGCAGATCCGAAACGACCTGGACGTTGTGGCTGGTTGTCTTAATGCTTCCCGGAGCGCAACTCCGGCACATCTTTCCATGACCAGTACGGCACGAGTGCGCCATCCACGACAGCCGTGGTCCCGTTGAGAGCTTCGCAAGGAATTCTCTCGTCACGTTATGCCAGAAATACACCACGTGACGCACAAAGCCGATTCCAGCGACAGGGCACGAAGCCGCACCCAGCTTCGACCACACACTCAGCCTCGGTAACGACGAGATAACTCAATGAATTACTCCGCCGTCACTCCTGGTATCAGCTCAACCCGCACCGGCCGCTGTGTGCAGGTCAACGAAACCCCGCACCTTATACACATATTGTCCTTTGTGCAAGCCTCATTGTCTAAGACGTGAAAGTGGGTGATTAATCATGGTGCGTACACCGTTTACGTGTTTCTTTCACACAAGCTTCGTCAATTTGTGACGATCCGCTTTTAAGAACTGCTGCTGTGTTACAGCTGTTGACTGATTCCTTCAGTGACTTTTCTCAATGAAATTGTTTTCCGACAGAAAAATATCGATATCGATGCCTAGTGTAGGGGGTGAAATTTATGTCGGCGGGGATGCTGTGAAAAATTCGCATAGACCCGGTTTTTTAATTGTTGAATTTATTGCAAATAGGCTGTTAGCCCCAAATCTTATGCAAACTTCTACTTTTTTGCGGGCACCTGAGTGCTGTGCAATGATAATGAAGGGTTACTAATGAAACGTTGGTGGAAAAAATTTGTCGTGTGTGGTGGTCTTGTTGCCGCTGTAATTGCGTCGAGTACGTCGGCTGGGGCTCAATCGCCCCTCGAATGGCGGATGTCCCATATTTTGATTGGAGGTTCTTTTGTCCAGGGAACCGGTGCTCAAGGCCGATCTCCTCAGGAGTGTACTCTTGGGGTTGTTCTCACTAAAGATGGTTTTTGGAGACAGATTTGGCAATACCACAGATCGATGAGATATGGAATTACTGCCGCCCACTGCACACATGTGAGCAACATCATTCTTGGTGAGAATTATTCGGACGTTGGCCGGACCGTCGCAATATATGAGCCAAATGATCTGGCATTGGTGCAAATTTTTCCCATCCCTCGGCATGATTGCACGTGGATTTATCACGGTGGTTCAGAGGGTGGTCGTCACTGTGTGCCGACCACGACATGGGTGCCGCGAGCTGCCGGTAAAGTGTTCATGAGTCCTCGTTTTGGAGCCGATCTGGACCGGTTGCCGGTGACCGAAGTGGGAAATCTGGGAAACGGTGAAAATTTTTGTATCTCGGGAGCTTTAGGGGGAGTCAACTGCAGTTTCATCACCGCACCTTTTCCGCCGCACTGGGTTGATCACATCCTTCCCCCTGCCAGGTTTGCTTTTACTAATGGTCGCAATGCAGAACCTGGTGATTCGGGGTCTCCAATCACCAACCGGCAGGGGACTTTTTTTGGAATTCAGAACGGAATTGGTCATAGTAATGAAACTCGTGGATATTTGGTGTGGACACCGGCTAGTGTGATCTTTCAGCATTTCCCTGGTTATTCATTAGCGCCGACAAGCTAGTCAGGGACGACCGTGTTTCATGGCTCCTGCCCTCTTTTTTAGCTGCTTGTCGGGGCGGGCAAGCGGGAGGACGGTAGCTCAGGAACCGGAGGAGTGCCTTTGGGCGGTGAGGATCACCGCGTGAGGAGCAGCGGACGACTCTTCCTTGCTGTCCACCCGGTCGGCTCTCGTGCCGATCGGCGTGAAGAGGGGTGGACTGCATCAGTCGGATACTCTGGAGCAGTGAGCAGCACAATCACACTGCTTTTCCCCAGATCACCGCAGGGAGTATGCCGTGAGCATCCGCCGTTCCACCTTCGAAGGGCAGCCGCAGGTTACCTATGCGGCTGTTGGCGGCACGCTTGCGCCTGACCTTCTCGAGTATCCGCCCAAGGGCTACCGGGCCGAACGTTTCGAGGCACGGCTCGGTTCCGGGAACGAACGCTTCGCTGTGGCCGCGGCGTCCCTCATGACGTGGGGTGTTCAGCGTGGTAGTGGTCTTCAGGTCACCGACATCAGCCCTGGCAGCGGAGTTCACTACACGGGAGTCAACTTCGACGCCGACGGCACTCCCATTGACTTGAGTAGTCGTCCGACAGAGGAACACTTTGCCCCCGATGGAACGCCGTATATCGCTGCCGGAGTCACGGCCGTGCTCACGATGCCGCTCGGCAGACGTCGAGTTCGCGCTCCAGTGCGCGTTGTTTATGTTTTGGACGAGCCTGACCGAGTTGGCTTCGCCTACGGCACACTCGAGGGCCACCCCGCAAGTGGCGAAGAGTCGTTCGTGGTCGAAAAGCGCTTCGACGAGTCGGTGTGGCTGGTGATCCGGGTTTTTTCGCGTCCTGCTAGCCGGCTCTATCGGTGGGGTGTTCCCTTCCTCCGTGTGTTGCAGCGACGTCAAATGACCAGATATCTGCGAGCGCTGTTGCCTGCTCGCGTTAGCTAACGTGGGCAGCGCCCTTCCGCAGGCTGATCCGGCGCCGCTCGACGGACGCCTCCCCACCTCCGTGGCTGAGGGTTCTCGGTCTCGCGATTTCGGGATTTACGTGCATGTGCCCTTCTGTCTAGTGCGTTGCGGCTACTGCGACTTCAACACCTATACCGCGACCGAACTGCGGGGAACGCGCCAGCAAGACTACGCCGACATAGCAATCATCGAGATGGCTCTTGGTACCCGCGTTCTCGAGCGTGCAGGTCTTGCCCGCCGACCGGTGGCGACGGTGTTTTTCGGTGGTGGCACACCCACCCTCCTTCCCGTGAGCGATCTCGTGCGGATGCTTGACGGAGTCCGTACGCACTTCGGCCTCGCCGAAGGCGCCGAAATCACCACCGAGGCCAACCCAGATTCCGTTGACGCCGCCTACCTGCGGGCACTCGCCGACGCGGGGTTCACCCGCGTCAGCGTCGGGATGCAGTCCGCGCTGCCACATGTCCTCGCGACGCTGGAGCGCAGCCACGATCCGGGTCGGGTGCCGCTTGTGGTGGAGTGGGCACGCGAGGCGGGGCTGCAGGTGAGTCTTGATCTCATCTATGGGACGCCGGGGGAGTCGCTCGCTGATTGGGAGCGCTCGCTCGACTCCGCTATTGCCAACCGACCCCATCATCTCTCTACCTACGCGCTTATCGTCGAAGAGGGGACGAAACTCGCTCGGCAGATTCGTCGCGGCGAGGTTCGCCCCCCCGATGATGACCTAGCCGCCGAGATGTATGAGGTTGCCGATGCGCGACTTTCGGCTGCGGGTTATTCCTGGTATGAGGTCAGCAATTGGGCACGTGATGACGCGCACCGTTCGCGGCATAACCTCGCCTATTGGCTTGGCCACGATTGGTGGGGCATTGGTCCGGGCGCTCACAGTCATATCGGAGGCGTGCGCTGGTGGAACGTCAAGCATCCCGCGACATATGCGGAGCGGCTCCGGGTCGGATCGTCACCCGCGGCGGGGCGCGAGACGCTGGACGCCGAGATGAGGCTGGTGGAGGAGGTGCTGCTGCGCGTACGTCTCGCGGATGGTTTGCCGCTTGAGAACGTGACATCCTTCCATCGCCGCGAGGTCGCTGGATTGATTTCTGACGGCCTGGTTGACGGGAGCGCCGCCGTGAAAGGACGTATTGTCCTGACACTACGCGGGCGCTTGCTAGCGGATGCTGTGGTGCGCCGACTCAGCGACGGCTGACGCGTCGCTGCCGACGCGAGGAAGTGCTGACATAGCGACGAAATTGACTGCTTGTTTCATTCGGGTCTAGAGGTGCCGTTGCAGTTTCGAAACCGCGTCTAGCTGAAGAACGGGATGCTCAGCGGATACTTGTAGTACTCGCCCGCACTTGCTTTGACGGCGGCAATGATCGAAAAGATGAGGACGAGGATCGGGACGACAATGAACACGACAAATCCGATCAGGACGAAGGCGAGAATCGTTCCTGCTGCATAAGCGATCAGGGTCGTCAGTTGAAAGTTCAAAGCGGTTTTCGCATGCGCTTCCAGGAAGGGTCCGCGACCCTTAAAGACGAGAAACACGATTAGTGACGGGAGGAAGCTGAAAAAGATGCCGAGCACGTGCGTAACGACCGCCCAGGTTTTTTCATCTGCTGGGTTGAGCGGTGGAGCCTGGGTTTCGTACGGGGGAGGAGTGGCGGACATATTCTGCTCCGTTCCGAAATCGGCACCGGGAGAGCCCCGAGTGCTCGTTATCCATCCTGACACGTGCCGTGCTGTAACGCAGCGGTATTATTCTCTGCCGGTGTGCACGGGTATCCCGTGGAGATCCCCGGTAACGCCGCGCGGCGCTCTGAGCGACGTTATGATTGGCACTCAGCGGTGCGGAGTGCCAAGCTTCGCGAAGCGCGAGTGCGCCGCTCAGTATGGTGCCGGCGGGCACTCGACGTCGGGCAGGAGGTCAGCCGAATGGTCACGGAGCGCGGACTTCAGGTTCTGCGCGTGATCGTGCAAGATTACGTGGCTCATCGCGAGCCGGTCGGTTCGAAGTCGATTGTTGAACGGCACCCGTTCGGCGTTTCAGCCGCGACTATCCGCAATGAGATGGCCCAGCTCGAGGAGGAAGAACTCATCGTGGCGCCGCACACCTCCTCTGGTCGCATCCCCACTGATAAGGGCTACCGCCTGTTTGTCGATCGACTTGCCGCTCTGCGGCCTCTCACCGCGGCCCAGCGCCAGGCAATTCAGACCTTTCTCGGTGAGAGCCCGGACCTTGAAGAGGTTTTGGCAAAGACCGTGCGACTGCTCTCCCAGCTGACCAACAGCGTCGCCGTGGTGCAGTATCCCTCATTTGAAGCTGCTCGGGTGCGCCACATTGAACTTGTTGTGCTTGCCCCGCGTCGGTTGCTTTCGGTGCTGATTACCGACGCCGGTCACGTCGACCAACGAGTTCTCGAAACACCTGCCGATGTCGACGAAACTCTTCTCGGGGAGATTCGTGCCAAACTCAACACCGCGATGATGGGCCTTCGTCTTCAGTCCGCTGCCGAAAGTCTCCGCACTGCCGCCGAGCAGTTTAGCCCCGAGCGTCGGGAGGTGCTGGCTCCGATCCTCCAGACGCTGCAAGAACAGGTTGGTGTCAGCCGCCAAGAAAGGCTGGTGATGGCCGGCACGGCGAATCTGGTGCGTACCGAGGAGGACTTTTCTGGCAGCATCTACACCGTGCTCGAGGCAATTGAGGAGCAGGTGGAGCTGCTGCGCTTGTTTGCCGAAATGACACCTGACCCGCGCGGCGTTTCTGTGCGCATCGGTCGCGAGAATTCGCCCAGCCTGCACGAGACCTCCGTTCTCACCAGCGGATACGTCACCGCTGGCGGTCAGCTCTCGCGTCTAGGCGTTCTCGGTCCCCTCCGAATGGATTATTCCGGCAACATCGCGGCTGTCCGTGCTGTTGCCCGCTACCTCTCTCGCCTTCTTGGCGAGGAGTAACCCTGGCCCTCCCTCCGGTTCGCCCTCCTCGGTGCACCGGTCCACGAACGAAGGATAAAGCCACCTGTGGCCGATCACTACGAAGTGTTGGGCGTCGCCCGCGACGCCTCTGCAGATGAGATTAAAAAGGCGTATCGCCGACTCGCGCGTGAGCTGCACCCCGACGTCAATTCCCAGCCTGGTGCCTCCGAGCGCTTTAAGCTGGTGACTCACGCATACGACGTGCTGAGTGACCCGCAGCAGCGTCAGCAGTACGACCATGGTCCGCAGGACGGCTTCGGTGCAGGAGCGCAAGGGTTCACCGGCTTCGGCGATATCTTCGAGACCTTCTTCGGCCAGGGCACTCAGGCTTCCGCGCGCGGCCCGCGTTCGCGCCGTGAACGGGGTCAGGATGCCCTTCTGCGGGTCGAGGTCTCCCTCGACGAGGTGGTCTTCGGTGCACACCGTGATCTCGAAGTCGATACGGCGGTGCTCTGCGAGAGCTGTCAGGGATCGTGTTGCCAGCCCGGCACTGCTCCCGTAACGTGCGACATCTGTCATGGTTCAGGTCAAGTGCAGCGCACTGTCCGGTCGCTGCTGGGTAATGTGATGACTGCCAGTCCCTGCGGTACCTGCCGCGGTTATGGCACTGTCATTGCGACGCCGTGTTCGACCTGTCAGGGTCAGGGTCGTGTCCGTGCTCGCCGGACAATCCCCGTTGATATTCCCGCTGGAGTCGATACCGGGCTTCGTCTCCAGATGCCGGGTAGCGGCGAGGTAGGTCCGGCGGGCGGACCTCACGGCGATCTCTACCTTGAGATCAAGGTCACTCACCATGATATTTTCAGTCGAAACGGTGAGGACCTGCTCTGCACCCTCGAGGTGCAGATGACGGATGCGATCCTTGGCTCGACTGCGACGCTCGCGGCGCTCGACGGCGACGTTGACATTGAGATCAAGCCCGGCACTCAGAGCGCAGAGATCGTCACGATCAAGGGTCGCGGAGTCACTCGCCTTCGTGGCAACGGCCGCGGTGACCTACGGATCGGTATTCAGGTTGTCACTCCCACTAAACTCGGCCAGCGCGAGCGTGAATTGATAAAGGAATTCGCGAAGCACTATAAGCCGCAAAAGCCCGTGCTGAGCCACTTCCAGCAGGGCTTGTTCTCGAAGCTCCGCGATCGTTTCCTCAGCTGAGTCGGGCCGTGGCGCATCACTACATTGACGAGACTCTCGAGCCGACTGACTTCATGCCGGGGTCACCTCTTGCGCTCACCGGGGCGGAAGCACGACACGCGGCAAGCGCAAGTCGCGTCCGTCCGGGAGAAATGGTGCGGATCGGTGACGGTAGGGGCCTGGTAGCGACGGCTCGGGTCGAGACTGTTGATGGCGCGTGCGTGGTCCTGGTCGTGGAGTCGGTCGCTCAGGTGCCGATGCCGTCGCCACGCCTCATACTTGTGCAAGCGCTCGCCAAAGGTGATCGCGATGAACTCGCGGTTCAGGCAGCTACCGAACTGGGCGTTGACGAGGTCGTGCCGTGGCAAGCCGTGCGCTCGATCTCGCGCTGGTCGGGTGACAAAGAGCAGAAGGGGCAGCAGCGGTGGCGCAGCATTGTTCGGGAGGCGAGTAAGCAGTCCCTCCGCGCTCGAGTGCCTGAGGTATCGGCGCTCGCTGATCTGAGTGCGCTCGTTGAGCGGACGAAAGTAGAGCGCGTGCTAGTGCTAGAGCCCGCTGCTTCCGCCCCGCTGTCGGCGGTTAAGCCTGATGGTCGCGATCTTGCTCTCGTCGTCGGGCCGGAGGGAGGAATCGCTCCGGAGGAACTGCGACACCTCACGGGGGCCGGCGCTGAGGCCGTCGCGATCGGTCAGGGCGTGTTGCGTACCTCCACTGCGGGACCGGCGGCCATCGCGGTGCTCTCGGTGCGATTCGGACGCTGGTGAAGCTCCTCCACAGGAAGAGCGGGCGCCGATTGCCTGTGCATGGCGAACAGGGCCCGGTGGACGCTCTCCCCGTTTACGATGGCTGCATGACTGAACCCACTGTCTTCACGCGTATCGTGCGCGGTGAGATCCCCGCCACTGTGGTGTTTGACAACGAGCGAATCCTCGCGATCACCGATATCGCGCCGAAGGCTTTGGTGCATCTGCTCGTTTTCCCGAAAACACAGGAGTACACCACCGTGGGTGAGCTGGCTCACGGAGATCCCGGGCTCCTCATCGAGATGGTGCAGGTTGCACAGGCCCTTGCCGACGCTCACAGTAACGGACAGTTCCGTCTGGTATTCAATTCCGGCGAAGCGGCGGGGCAGACCGTTCCCCACGTTCACGCTCACGTCCTGGGCGGTCAGCTGACGGAAGGCTCCCTTGCCACCGCCTAAGCGCTCGGGCACCAGCGCCGAACCTACTCCCGCTGATCCCACGCCTTCCGACGCTACCGGCCCGGTGCGACGCGTCATCGAGGTGGATACTGTGGCGATGGTGCGGCTGCTCGGTCCTCAGGACCGCCTCATTCGGGCCGTTGAAGCCCGATTTCCCGACGTTAAGGTTCATGCGCGCGGTAATGAGGTGACACTCGAGGGTGAGCGCGTCCCGGTCGACGCTGCGGCACGCCTGGTGGACGAGCTGGTAACTCTCACCGCAGGTGGCCACGACCTTGACCCGGAGGGGGTGCGAGAGTCGGCGCGTATTCTGCACAACGGTGGGTCTGTCAGTCCCGCGGAAGCATTCGGGCAGGCCATTCTTGTTGTGCGCGGCAAGAGTATCCGCCCCAAGACTGTCGGCCAACGTCGGTACGTCGATGCCATTGATCAGAACACGATCGTGTTCGGTATCGGCCCGGCTGGCACCGGCAAGACCTATCTCGCCATGGCGAAGGCAGTACAGGCTCTGCAGCGTAAGGACGTCGAACGGATCATTCTGACCAGGCCGGCTGTGGAGGCAGGGGAGCGGCTGGGCTATCTGCCCGGCTCGTTGACGGAAAAAATTGACCCATACCTTCGCCCGCTCTACGACGCGCTCAACGAGATGATGGATCCGGAGATTGTGACCAAGCTGCTCGCAACGGGCGCGATTGAGGTTGCCCCACTTGCCTATATGCGGGGTCGGACCCTGAACAGCTCGTTCGTTGTGCTCGATGAGGCGCAAAACGCCACACCCCTACAGATGAAAATGTTTCTCACCCGTCTGGGTTGTGGATCAACGATGGTGGTTACCGGTGATATTACGCAGATAGATCTGCCCACTGGCGCGAGTGGCCTGCGTGTGGCGACCCGGGTACTTGATGGGATTGACGACATTCATTTCGCGCGGTTCTCCAGTGAGGATGTGGTCCGCCACAGCCTCGTTGCTCGAATCGTTGACGCTTATACCAACTATGACCAGCGCAACCAGGCGCAGCAATATGAGCGTGAGCAGGCCCGCCAGTTCGCTTATCGTGCCGAACGTCGCGGTAGTGCTGCGTATGCTCCCGGCGACTCGAAACGTCAACGCCCTCGCAGCTGACCCTCCCAGTCCTCCTTCGACCGAAAGAATAAACGCCCTGTGAGCATCGAGATCAACAACGAGTCGAGCATCCCTGTCGATGAGGCGGCGCTGCTCCGTCTTGCCGGTTACGCACTCGAGTCGCTGCACGTGCACCCCGACGCAGAACT
This sequence comes from Rathayibacter toxicus DSM 7488, assembly GCF_000425325.1. Taxonomy (GTDB): domain Bacteria; phylum Actinomycetota; class Actinomycetes; order Actinomycetales; family Microbacteriaceae; genus Rathayibacter; species Rathayibacter toxicus. Next base: position 23,716 of record NZ_AUDF01000009.1, on the reverse strand, counting down.
TGGGATCATGCTCGTCGATGAGGGTGCGATGGAGCACCTGCATGTGCAATGGATGAATGAGCCTGGTCCGACCGATGTGCTCAGCTTCCCGATGGACGAGTTACGCCCCGGTACCGAGCAGGAGCAGACACCAGCGGGTCTACTCGGCGACATTGTGCTCTGTCCGCAGGTGGCGCAGGCTCAGGCGGAGGTGGCGGGCCACCCGGTGCTTGACGAAATTCTGATGCTCACGGCGCACGGTGTGCTGCACCTACTGGGCTTCGACCACGCCGAGCCAGAAGAAGAGCGTGAAATGTTTGGCATCCAGCGTGACATCCTGGTCGGGTTCCATATCAACGAACGACGCCACTAGAACTGATTGTGCCCACCCTCCAGTTCCTTCTCGCTGCTCTCGCGCTCGTTGCTGTGGGCGGCTTGTTTGCGGCGACCGACGCGGCGCTCAGTGTTTTCTCGCGTACCGACTTGCTCGAGCTGGCGCAGCATTCTCGCAGCGCTCGTTCCCTCCGGGCCATCGCGGCGGACATGAGCGCGCACGTCACTGTCATTAACTTTTCTCGCATTGTCGCCGAAACAACGGCTGCGGTCTTTGTTGCGGCAGTTTTGATGGTCACTATTGATGAGCTTTGGCTGGCGCTGCTGCTGGCGATCCTGATCATGGCGGCGGTTTCGTTCGTGTTGGTCGGCTCAAGCCCTCGCAGCGTCGGACGGGCTCACGCCCGCGCAGTACTCACCGCCAGTGCTCTGCCCGTCCACGTGCTACGCGTCGCCCTCGGCCCCGTCGCCCACGGCCTGGTTGCGCTCGGTAATCGAGTTACCCCGGGCGCTGGTAACTCGGCCGGTTTCTCGTCAGAGGAGCAGTTGCTGAGTATGGTCGATGAGGCGACGGAGCAGGCTGTGCTTGAGCATGATGACCGTGAGCTGATCCACTCCATCTTTGAGTTCAACGACACACTTGTGCGCGAGGTGATGGTGCCGCGTACCGACATGGTCACGATTGAGGCCACTGCTTCGGTCGGTGCAGGGATGGGGCTTTTACTCAGCCGGGGCGTTTCACGTCTTCCGGTGACGGGTGATGGTGTCGATGATGTGCTCGGAATGCTGTACCTGCGTGACGTGGCGCGGCATATTTACGAGCGGCCGGACGGCGATGACACGGTGGCCGCGCTGGTCCGCCCGGCCCTGTTCGTCCCCGAGTCACAGAAGGCCGACCAGCTACTGCGCCAGATGCAGCTGAAGTCAAACCATCTGGCGATGGTTGTGGATGAGTACGGTGGTATCGCTGGTCTGGTGACTCTGGAAGACCTGATCGAGGAGCTAGTCGGCGACATCTCGGACGAGTATGATCGTGAAGCCGAGCTGTTCGAGGAAATCGCGCCGGGTGTCTATCGCGTTTCGGCGCGCTTGACGGTCGATCAACTGGGCGAACTCGTCGAAATCGATTTGGCTGACGACGACGTCGACTCGGTCGGCGGCTTGCTCACAAAGGTGTATGGGCGACTTCCCGAGCGTGGAGCTAGCGCGCGGATCAACGGCGTGGTTCTTGAAGCTGAGCAGGCGAATCCGCGCCGTGGCACGATCTCGACGGTGATCGTCCGCCGTGATCCCGGTCTCCCGTCCACCCAAGAATCGGGGGTGGATCTTAGTGTGCTTTCGAGCGATGGAGGAGCCATTCCTGGATCGAGCGTGACAGCAGCGAGGTCAGCCTCGGGCTTGCAGAACGTCGACAGAGAGAATCCCGGCATGCAACAGGCCAGCCCCCAGGCTGCCGAAGCACAGGACATGCACGCACAAGACGAGGACCCACGATGACCGACATCTCTCCCCCTTCCGCCTCTTTCCGAGCGGGATTTGTATCCTTCGTCGGGCGCCCGAATGTCGGCAAATCAACTTTGACCAATGCGCTGGTTGGCGAGAAGATCGCTATTACCAGCTCGAAACCGCAGACCACTCGTCGCGCGATCCGGGGGATCGTGCACCGCCCAGACGGACAGCTGATCGTGGTGGATACACCGGGCATCCACCGGCCGCGTACCCTGCTCGGTGAGCGTCTCAACTCGCTGGTCACCTCGACGCTGAGTGATGTGGATGTGATCGCTATGGTGTTTCCGGCGGATGAGTACATTGGCCCGGGCGACCGCTTTATCGCCGAGCAGCTCAACGCCTTCCCGCGGGCGCGCAAAGTCGCCATTGTCTCCAAGAGTGACCTGGCTTCCACGAAGGCGATCGCTGCACAACTCCTTGCTGTTTCGGCGCTTCGAGAGTGGGACACAATTGTGCCGATCTCGGCTGTGACCTCCGAACAGTTGGACGTTTTGTCGGCTGAGCTACTGAGCTTGATGCCGCTCTCTGCTGCGCTCTACCCGGAGGAGATGGTGACCGACGAGGACCTTTCCTCCCGCGTTGCGGAGTTCATTCGTGAGGCCGCGCTCGAAGGTGTGGCGGAAGAGTTACCGCACTCGCTCGCCGTGACCCTCGATGACATGGTGGAGCGTGAGGATGGTTCGCTGATCGATATTTACGCGAACATCTTCGTCGAGCGCGATAGCCAAAAGGGCATCATCATTGGTAAAGGTGGTCAGCGTCTGCGAGAGGTGGGCTGTGTGTCGCGTGAGCAGATTGAACTTTTACTGGGTAGGCAAGTGTTTCTCTCCATCCGGGTGAAGGTTGCTAAAGAGTGGCAACGTGACCCTAAGCTGCTGGGCCGACTCGGCTTTTGAGCAGGGATGCCAGCGGTCCGATGGAAGCACTGTCACTCCGACGGAGGACGACGTCGAAAAGAATGATTCGTAGCGTGGCTTCTGTGCGCGCCTTTCTCGATCAACCATTAACGCTTCCGAGCGTCGCGGCTGTGTTCGCTACGGTGCATGTGTTACTCCTGTTAACCGGTTTCATCTCGGCAGAGCAGCTCGCTGGGGGACTGGTACTTGCTCTTGCTCTCGCTCTGGCGGCCTTCCTTCCTGCGCTTGCGCCGTCTCTGGTTGTGCTCGGTGCTGTTGCTCAGGGTGGCCTCCTTGAGGTGATGGGCATCTCGCTTGAGGTTGTTCTTGTGGGCGCGGTGGTGTTCTGGGAAACCGTTCGTCGCGTCGGACCGTGGACCCGTTCATTCACCCTGGTCGGTGGGCTGTTGCTCGCGGGCATCGGTGGTGTTGTCGTCGCTGTGCAGCCAACGCTGGTATCGATTCCGAGCGAGCTGTTCGGGAACGTCGAGTTTTTTGTGCGGGTCGTTACCGGGTTGATTGTCACGCTCCTGCTCAGCGGGATGCAGGTTGTTGTTTTCGTTCTCGGGCGGCGCGCACCAGTCGGATTCGACGACCGGGTCAATGCTGTGATGATCCGAGCGGCGGGCCCGCAAGATATGTTCTCGGTCGGTGTCAAAGGCGGGCAGGCGGTCGTGCTGCTGGCCATCGTCAGCCTTCCCTATCTCGGGATTGAGAACGCACCGTATCTCCTGATCGCCGCAGTCTTTTCGATCGCATTTGTTCTACACCAGCGCTCACCGTTGCTGGCTCTCGGCATCGCCTGGTTTGCTGCAATCCTTCAGATGGGGATGCTGCTGGCGCCGAGTCCGGCGAACCTTGTGATTACGACCGTGCTGTTCTCCTGTGGAGCCTCGGAGTCAGGTCGGATACGTCTGGCGGGTGCGATCTCGGTCGTGGTGGGATCACTTGCCGCCTCCCTCTACCTCGTGATGCCGCCGGTCGCCGGTTCATCGGACAAAAACATACTGGACCAACCGATTGTCGTGGTCGCGCTGACATGTGGCGGCTTCCTGATCGCATTTGGTTTCTGCTGGACAATTGGTCTGCTTTCGCGGGCCGTCCGACGTGTCCGGGAGGGAAACGCCCGCCAGCTTGCGGCAGAGAAGGAGCGGGCGCGGGCCCAGCGCGAACTCGATGCTGTTGAGGAGCGCAACCGGATCGCCCGTGACATGCATGATGTTGTCGCCCACTCGCTGGCGGTGGTGATAGCTCAGGCCGATGGAGCGCGCTACCTGGGCGTGGCGAGCCCGGAGCAGACCGATGCCGCGCTCATGACTATTTCCAGCGTGGCGCGGGATGCCCTGGCCGATGTGCGGGTGCTACTCGCTCAGCTCCGGCACCGCCAGGGTGAAGCACCGCAGCCGGAGGCACGTGAGCTGACGAGGCTATTAGACAGCATTGCCGGCACCGGTGTCGTCGTCCGTTCCGACCTGGCTGTTGAGATGGATTCGGTGCCCAGAGCAACCGGGATTGCGCTCTACCGCATTGTCCAGGAGGCGACCACGAACGCGCTTCGGCATGGCCGCCCTGGTGCTCCGCTCGACGTGACGTTACGTTGCGAGGCCGAGCGCCTTGTCCTCACGGTACGTAATTCGCGTCACGAGAATCCCCTCTCGGCGCCGGGAACGGGTCACGGACTGATCGGCATGCGCGAGCGGGCGGCCCTCGTCGGCGGAGATCTTACGGCGGGGCCAGACGGTGGCGATTTTGTCGTGGAGGCGCGGTTACCGGCCACACCACACACGGCTTCTGTGCCGACCCAGGCTCTGGTTACTGACCTCCTCCCCGAGGATCGTGGCACCGAGGGAATCGCCGCCTCTGCCTTCCTCGCCGCCGACTCTGAGTCGGCACGCACCACCCCCATCGATTCTGGAGCCCGCTGATATGACTACCGAACTCATCCGCGTCGTCCTCGTCGATGACCAGGCCCTTTTCCGCGCGGGTGTCCGTATGCTTCTCAGCTCGCAACCCGACCTCGAGGTTGTGGGTGAGGCCTCCGATGGAGCCGAGGGTGCTGAGCTGGTAGCACGTGTTGCACCTGATGTCGTGTTGATGGACATCCGGATGCCGGTGATGGACGGCATCGAATCGACTCGGCGAATTCTCTCTGACGTACAGAGGCGCGGCGTTCAGGCGCCACGTATTCTCGTTCTGACCACCTTTGACCTCGATGAAGCCGCCGCGCGGGCAATCCGTGCCGGTGCAAGCGGCTTCCTCTTGAAAGACACCGAACCCGGTTTTCTGCTCGCTTCCGTGCGCACGGTACATGCTGGAACCGCCGTCGTCGCCGCTTCCGCCACGCGGGAACTCTTCGAACACTTTGGAACGCCAGGAAGCGGGCGCGAGGCACCGGCAGAGTTTGAGACTCTCACCGAGCGGGAGGGTGAAATCTTCCGTCTGGCCGCGAGTGGGCTGAGCAACACCGAGATTGCACGAGCAGAATTCCTCAGTGAGGCGACGGTCAAAACGCATATTAGCCGAACCCTCGGCAAGCTTGGATTGCGTGACCGTGTTCAGCTCGTGGTCTATGCCTATGAGAACGGCCTGGTGGACTGATTTTGGTGCCAGAGATGACGGTGTGAGTTGGCGGTGCTAGCCTGTGTCGGTGCTCTTACGTCAGCTTCTTCTTAGCTGCCGCGACGAGATCTGATTCTCAGGCCTTCCTCGTCGCGGAGTTCGTCAACGGCTGACCAGCATTTGTCCGCGAGGTCGATCCGAATTCGGATCCCTGCGAGATAAGACATAAGCGCCCCGGCGCCAGGAGAGCACCGTCATGAAAAATAACCAAAAGCCGTCGTCCATGCCGATCGGTCGTTACACCCCGTTTCACGGGCAGATCGTTGTCGATCTGCCCGACCGTACCTGGCCGCACCAGCGCATCACCACCGCGCCGCGTTGGTGCGCCGTCGATTTACGTGATGGTAATCAGGCTCTTATCGATCCGATGAGCCCCGAGCGCAAGCGCATCATGTTCGATCTGCTGGTTCGGATGGGCTACAAGGAAATCGAGGTTGGTTTTCCGAGCGCCAGTCAAACCGATTTCGATTTTGTGCGCAGCCTGATCGAGGAGGAGGCGATTCCCGACGACGTCACCATTCAGGTTCTGACCCAGGCACGCGACCACCTGATCGAACGCACCTACGAGTCGATCTGCGGCGCGCGCCAGGCGATCGTCCATCTCTACAACTCGACAAGCGTTCTGCAGCGCAAGGTCGTGTTTCGCAAGGACCGCCAGGGCATCATCGACATTGCCCTCGGCGGCGCTCGCAAGTGTCGCTCGATGGAGGCGTCCGTTCCTGGCACGACTGTCTACTACGAGTACTCGCCGGAGAGCTACACCGGCACCGAGCTCGAATTCGCCCGCGAAATCTGCGACCGCGTGGTCGAGGTCTTTGAGCCTACTTGTGAGCGTCAGGTCATCGTCAATCTGCCCGCGACCGTCGAGATGGCTACTCCCAATGTCTACGCAGACTCGATTGAGTGGATGAGTCGCAACCTCGCCCAGCGTGAGTACATCATCCTGTCGCTGCACCCCCACAATGACCGTGGTACTGCCATTGCCGCGGCCGAGTTGGGCTATCTGGCTGGTGCCGACCGCATTGAAGGCTGCCTCTTTGGCAACGGTGAGCGCACCGGCAACGTCGACTTGGTTGCGTTGGGCGTCAACCTGTTCACCCAGGGGATCGATCCGCAAATCGACTTTGGTGATATGGATGAGATTAAGCGCACCGCCGAGTACTGCAATCAGCTTGCGGTGCCCGAGCGCAGTCCGTGGGCAGGCGACCTGGTTTTCACAGCGTTCAGTGGTTCGCATCAGGACGCCATCAAAAAAGGTTTCGAGGCGATGACGGTCGAGGCGGAGCGCACTGGACGCGACGTCGAGGACCTCACCTGGGCGGTGCCGTATCTTCCGGTCGATCCTCGGGATCTGGGTCGCTCCTACGAAGCCGTCATCCGCGTGAACTCGCAGTCGGGCAAGGGCGGTGTTGCCTACCTACTCAAGACCGACCATGCACTCGACGTGCCGCGTCGGCTGCAGATTGAGTTTTCGGGAGTGGTGCAGGCCAAGACCGATGCCGAGGGAGGCGAGGTCACCAGTGAGCAGATCTGGTCGATTTTCCACGACGAGTATCTGCCGGTGCCTGAGCACCGCTCAGAAGAGAAGTGGGGTCGCTTCGAGCTGACCCATACGAGCAGCTCAAGTGACCTGAGCGACAGCATGGTCCTCGATGCCACGCTGCGCGTCGGTAACGATCGGGTGAGCGTCAGTGCGACCGGCAACGGACCGATCAACGCCTTCGAGGCGGTTATGGAACAGCTGGGCGTCGAGGTGAAGGTACTTGATTATGTCGAGCACGCCCTCAGCGCCGGAGGTGACGCGCTCGCTGCCTCCTATGTCGAGTGCTCGGTCAACGATCGCACCCTGTGGGGCGTGGGCATCGATGCCGACATTTCGACTGCCTCCCTCAAGGCGATCGTGTCGGCCGTCAACCGCGCGCTGCGCGATAAGCAGACTGTCCGTGAGCTTGCCGCCACTTCGGTCTGATCGTCTGGAGTCGCTCAGGCTCGGCGGCGCAAACGTGGTAGTCGGCGCAGCGCACGTTGCTCGGGGAGACTCCAGCCGTAGCGCACGGCGAGCAGACGAATCACCGTGGTGACTCCCACCGATATCGGTGCGGCGATGTTAACCACTAGACCGGCGTGCATCGTCGCTACTAGAACGACTGTGCCCGCGGAGGCGGGAATCGCTACAAGCGAGCCGACGTGCATGAGCGCGATCGGCCGGTTGAGTAGGATATCGCGCACGACCGAGCCGCCGACCGCCGAGACCGTCCCGACGAAGACGGCCGGCACCGGAGGCAGCCCCATGGAGAGCGCCTTTGCGGTGCCGATGGCACCGAATAGGCCTATGGTCAGTGCGTCGAGCGCGGTGACCAGACTGTCAACGCGAGTGAGCAGATGCTGCAGAAGCATTCCTAACAAGGAGGCGGAAACCGCGACTAACAGGTAGCGGTTAGTGTGCAATGCCACAAGTGGAGTCTGGAGCAGTAGGTCGCGCAGCACTCCGCCGCCGAGCCCGGTCGCTGTGCCGATCATCGTCACACCGAGCAGGTCAATTCTTTGGTCACGAAACTCGCCGGCGAACATCGCTCCCTGCAGACAGCCGATAGCGATTGCGAGCAGGTCGGCCCAGGCGGGGATTTCGAAAGGGGAGGCTGCCATTCAGATATCGTTCCATGTCACGCTCGTGACATCTGTCGCCTCATGACGCAATCCGGTGGCAACTCAGCGTTGCTGGCAGGGAGGATAATCGTTTTTATGCCCAGCTACCGTGATGAAGTTGTGGTGCTTCGCACACACAAGTTGGGCGAAGCCGACCGGATAATCACGATACTCTCACGCAGACACGGTAAAGTCCGCGCTGTTGCTAAGGGTGTGCGCAAGACCGGGTCCAAGTTTGGCTCGAGGCTTGAGCCCTTCATGGTCGCCGATGTGCAGCTCTATGAGGGCAGAAGCCTGGACATCATCACTCAGGCCGAGTCGCTCGCGGTCTACGGTGCGCTCATTGCTGCCGACTACGACAGCTACACGGCGGCCAACGCGATGGTCGAAACAGCTGATCGTCTGACTGATGCTGACTCTGACGGGTCGCTGCAACACTATCTCCTGCTCGTCGGCGCTCTGCGCTCGTTGGCACGTTCGGAGCATGAGCCGCTGCTGATTCTTGACTCTTATCTGCTTCGTGCCCTGTCTGTTGCCGGTTGGGCACCGAGCTTTGATGACTGCGCCCGTTGTGGCGCATCGGGCCCGCACGGCGCTGTCGTTGTGCAGCTCGGAGGCGTTGTCTGCGTCGAGTGCACTCCTCCCGGTGCCCCGCGGGTACTGCCTGAGGTGATCGTCCTGCTCGCCGCCCTGCTCACGGGAGACTGGGGGCACGCTGAAGCGGCTGAGCCTGTGACGCGCTCCCGCGCCAGCGGCGTCGTAGCTGCCTACGCTCAGTGGCATCTCGAACGTGGACTGAAATCTTTGGAGCACGTCACCCGATGAAGCCCTTTACCCACAAAGATGCCGAGCCATATCGCCCCGTCGACTGGACAGGAATATATCCGCCCGAAATTCCGCGCAAGGCGGTGCCAACCCACGTCGCTATCGTGATGGATGGCAACGGCAGATGGGCAAACTCCCGCGGGCTTACACGCATCGAGGGGCATAAGCGAGGCGAGGCGGCCCTGCTCGATGTGGTCGCGGGTGCACTCCAGATCGGCGTGAAGTACCTCAGCGTTTATGCGTTCTCGACCGAAAACTGGAAACGTTCGCCCGATGAAGTACGGTTTTTAATGGGCTTTAATCGCGATGTGCTGCACCGTCGGCGTGACCAGCTCAATGAGTGGGGTGTGCGGGTTCGCTGGGCCGGTCGCACGCCGCGCCTATGGGCCTCCGTGATCAACGAACTTCGCTATGCCGAGCGTATGACAGCCGCAAACGACAGCCTCACTCTGACTATGTGCGTCAACTATGGCGGGCGTACTGAGATCTCCGATGCAGTGAAGCGGCTGGCGGACGAGGTCGCCGCAGGGCGCCTCAAGCCCTCGGGTATCACCGAGAAGACTATTGCTCGCGCGCTGTATGTTCCCGAGCTGCCCGACGTTGATCTTTTCGTGCGTTCCTCCGGCGAACAGCGCACCAGCAATTTTTTGCTCTGGCAAAGCGCCTACGCCGAAATGGTGTTTCTCAACCGGCTCTGGCCCGACTTCAGCCGCACGGATTTGTGGGAGGCGATCGAGCACTACTCCGGCCGCTCCCGTCGTTTTGGTGGGGCCAGTGATGTTCCGGGGTCTGTGCCGTGATCCGCTAATTGTCGACGATCGACGGAGGAGTTCCTCGGTTGTTGTGAGGCGTGCGATGACTTTCAGACTTGGTAATTCCGGACCGGACCTACATCCTCATGGGGTGACTACCGTACTTGTTGATCCTGTTCAGCTGCGCGAGCGGTTTTCCGGTGCCCGTGGCTACCACAACGCCTGCACGCTCGGCCTCCCGCCTCATGAAACGGTTGCGGCTCTCTGCGCCGACCTCGGTGGCTGGGCCAGCGGTGAAAGTACCGCCGCCGGTTACGGAGCCGCTGTGGAGCGCGCCCGCGCTGCCTTTGCGGACATCGTGGGTGTGTCTCCTGCGTGGGTTGCAATTGGTTCGCAGACCTCGGCGATGGCGGCAGTCCTCGCTGCTTCGTTACCGGACAAAGCCCGAGTGCTGTGCGTCGACGGCGACTTCTCCTCAATTGTCTTCCCGTTCCTTGCCCAGGCGTACCGTGGCATCTCGGTGCGCTCAGTTGCGCTGGAGGCGTTAGCCGACTCCCTTGAGGAGGCCGACGACCTGGTGATTTTTTCGGCTGTGCAGTCCAGCAGTGGTGCCCTCGCCGATCGTGACTCTGTCCTCGAGGCAGCGGCGAGCAAGGGGGTGCGCACCGCGTGCGACCTGACCCAGGCTGCGGGGGTGCTACCGGTGGATGCTTCCCGATTTGACGCCACTCTTACCCACGCCTACAAGTGGCTCTGTTCGCCGCGGGGAGTGGCGTTTCTTACCGTTTCGCCCGACTACGCCGCTGAACTTCTGCCGGTGCAGGCCGGTTGGTATTCGGGTGACGATGTCTGGTCCTCGTGTTATGGCCCGGCAATGCACCTCGCCGAGACCGCTAGGCGATTTGATGTCTCGCCCGCCTGGCAGGCGTTCGTGGGGGCGGAGGCGTCGCTCGGCCTGTTTCGTTCGCTTGATATATCGGCGGTGTGGGCGTATACCTCCGGGCTGGGGGATGTGCTCTGCAAGCGATTGGACCGTGAGCCCCAGCACCGGGCGATCGTGTCATGGCCTGATGCTGAGGGAGCCGATCTTGAGCGGCTTCTCGCCGCCGGCCTACGGGTTTCTGGTCGCGGGGGGCTTCTGCGGATCGCATTCCACGTGTGGAACGACGAGTCGGATGTCGAGGAGCTTGTACGCGTGCTGCGGACGTAGCGGAGCGCCGATTGCGGACACGCGGATGACGACGGACTGAAGGATCTGGGAGAATAATCGTCGATGTCTTGCACCCTCACGGCCCGGCGATCTGCCCTCCCTGCTCCGGCGCTAAGGATCGGTCCTCTCGCGTTTGATGCGCCGGTGGTTTTGGCGCCGATGGCTGGCATCACCAATACGGCGTTCCGTCGTCTTTGCCGCGAATTCGGTCATGGCCTTTATGTCAGCGAAATGATTACTTCGCGTGCGCTGATTGAACGTACCCCCGAATCGATGCGGCTTATTCGGCATCATCCGAGCGAGTCGGTGCGTTCCATTCAGCTCTACGGAGTAGACCCCAAGACGGTCGCTGAAGCGGTCACCATGCTCGTGACCGAGGACCGTGCCGACCACATTGACCTCAACTTTGGGTGCCCCGTGCCCAAGGTCACCCGTAAAGGGGGAGGAGCGGCATTGCCGTGGAAGCTTTCGCTCTTCCGCGAGATTGTCGAGGGCGCGGTGCGGGCCGCTGGCGACCTGCCGCTCACCATCAAGATGCGCAAAGGTATCGATCCGGATCACCTCACCTACCTTGAGGCTGCTCGAGCCGCTGAGGGGGCGGGAGTCGCTGCGATCGCGCTGCACGCGCGCACCGCCTCCGAGTTCTACAGCGGCCACGCCGATTGGTCGGCCATCGCCGCGCTCAAGGAGGCGGTGACGAGCATCCCGGTGCTCGGCAACGGTGACATTTGGTCGGCCGAGCATGCACTGCGGATGATGGGCGAGACCGGCTGCGATGGCGTGGTGGTCGGCCGTGGTTGCTTGGGCCGTCCGTGGCTCTTCGGTGACCTCGCTGCCGCCTTCGCCGGGTCCGACGAGCGATTCCGCCCTTCCTTGGCGCAGGTCGTTGAGGCGTTCCGTCGCCACGCCGAACTGCTCGTCGATTTCTTCGAGAGTGAGGAGCGAGGCTGCCGCGATATCCGCAAGCATGTGGCGTGGTATTTCAAGGGCTATGAGGTCGGTGGCGACCTGCGCGCGCGTCTGGCGACGGTGGAGTCGCTCGCGCAGCTCGACGAGTTACTTGCCACCCTCGACCGGTCACAGCCCTACCCGGGTGAGCCGGCCGAGGGCCAGCGTGGGCGTGCTGGCTCACCGAAAACACCCTCGCTGCCCGACCGCTGGCTCGACTCCCGCGAGGTTGACCCGGTTCAGCGTGACGCGGTTTCCGCTGCGGAGATGCATCACAGTGGTGGATGATCGTGCGCTCTGGGGGTATTCGCTCGTTGACGTGGAGCGCTTCCTCCCCGAAGAGCATTCCACCCGCCGTTCTGACTTTGCTCGCGACCGAGCTCGACTGTTCCACTCCAGTGCGCTGAGGCGATTAGCGGCGAAGACGCAGGTGCTCAGCCCCACAGCGGGAGTCGATTTTGCCCGTAATCGTCTCACTCACTCCCTTGAGGTGGCGCAGATCGGCCGTGAGCTTGCGACGAGCCTCGACCTCGATCCGGATGTCGTGGATACGGCGTGCCTCGCCCACGATATTGGCCATCCGCCTTTCGGTCACAATGGTGAACGCGCACTCAACGCCTGGGCTCACGACATCGGTGGTTTTGAGGGCAACGCGCAAACCTTTCGTCTGCTCACCCGGCTTGAGCCGAAAGTCTTCGGTGACGACGAGCGTCCCTATGGACTCAACCTCACTCGGGCGAGTCTCGACGCCAGCTGTAAATATCCGTGGCCGAACACCCGCTCGGTGGCTGACCCGTCCGGCCGTGCCAAGTTCGGCTTCTACACCGATGACGAGGCCGCGTTTACCTGGATGCGTCACGGTGCCCCCGAGGGCGTGCGCTGTATTGAAGCAGAGGTGATGGACCTCTCCGATGACATTGCGTATTCGGTGCACGATTTCGAGGACGCCGTGTTTTCCGGCTACATCGATATTGCCGCGCTGGGCTCCCGGGCTGACCATAACGACCTCGTCGATTCCATGCACTCCTGGGTCGGTGGCGAAATTCGGCATGATGAGTTGGCAACGGCCTTTGATCGGCTCGATTCGCTCGACGTGTGGGTTCACTCCTGGGACGGCTCTCGACGCGATCAAGCCCGGCTGAAAAACCTCACCAGCCAGCTCATTGGTCGTTTTGCCGCCGCGGCGACGGAGGCGACTCGGGAGGCGTATGCACACCCCGACTTGGCGCGCTTCGGTGGCCATGTCGTCGTTCCCCGCGAGCAGCAGGCCGAGATCGCCGTCTTGAAAGGCATCGTTGCGGCGTTTGTCATGTCTCGGAATGCTCGCCAACCGATCTATGCTCAGCAGCGCGAAGTTCTCCTCCTTCTCGCAGACAGCCTGCTCGAGCGCGGGCCCGATAGACTCGACACCGGCTTCGCCGAGGACTGGCGCGCTGCCGACACCGACGGCGCTCGCCGCCGCATCATTGTGGATCAGGTGGCAAATCTCACCGACCAGAGCGCATTGGCGTGGTTTGAGAGGTTGTGTTAAGGCAGTGTTCTCGGCGCTCGGAAATTGTTACTATGTTCTCCGTTCTCGGGTTACTATGCATCGTGCCTCAGATCCTCGCTCCCGCGCGAAGGATCCGACAACAGGATGTTGACGAGCTGAAGGCCCGGGTCAATATCGCCGACGTGGTAGGGGAGTACGTCACCCTCAAGTCCGCCGGGGTCGGCTCGCTCAAAGGGCTGTGTCCGTTCCACGATGAGCGCACCCCGAGCTTCCATGTGCGTCCGCAGGCGGGGTTTTACCATTGCTTCGGCTGCCAGGAGTCCGGTGACGTCTACAGCTTCATCATGAAGATGGACCACACCTCTTTCAGCGAGACGGTTGAACGTCTCGCTGGTCGTGTCGGCTTTTCCCTCCAGTATGAGGAGGGCGCAGGCCAGGCTCCCGAAGTTGGTGGGCGGGCGCGTCTTTTGGCTGCGAACGATGCAGCGGAAGAGTTTTTTCGCGAGCAGCTCACCACTCCCGGTGCGGAGGTCGGCCGTCGTTTTCTTGGCGAACGCGGATTTGACCGAGCTGCCGCCGACCGCTTCGGGGTGGGCTTTGCCCCCGACAGCTGGGACGGCCTGAGTACCGCTCTCCAGCGTCGCGGCTTTTCCACCGAGGAACTTACGGCAGCGGGCTTAGTCAGCAGTGGCCGCGGAATCTACGACCGGTTCCGAGGGCGACTTGTCTGGCCCATCCGTGACGTTACTGGGCAGACGGTTGGCTTCGGCGCCCGGCGCCTGGTTGAGGAGGATAAGGGGCCGAAATACCTCAACACTCCCGAGACGCCTGTCTATCACAAGTCGCGCGTGCTGTACGGACTCGACCTTGCCAAGCGTGCGATTTCTCGCGACCATCAGGTGGTTGTCGTCGAGGGTTACACCGATGTCATGGCCTGTCATCTGGCGGGAGTGACCACCGCGGTAGCCACCTGCGGAACTGCGTTCGGAGTGGAACACATCAGGGTGTTGCGCCGTGTGTTGGGCGATTCTCAAGGGCATGGCGGTCAAGTAGTTTTTACTTTTGATCCGGATGCTGCTGGTCGCAAGGCCGCTCGTCGCGCTTTCGATGAGGAATCGCGTTTTTTTGCCCAGACCTATGTCGCTGTGGAAATCAGTGGGCTGGATCCGTGTGATCTTCGCTTAAACAAGGGTGATGACGCGGTGCGGCGCCTTATCAAGGCTAAGCAGCCGCTCCATCTTTTTGCACTGCGACAAATTGTTTCCGAATATGACCTCACCACTGTTCATGGTCGGGTTGCTGCTCTTCGGACTGCCGCGCCGTATGTGGCGAACTTGCGTGATTGGGCCGAACGCCTCGGGTATGCGCGTGAGTTGGCGCTCATGATCGGAATTGACCTCGACGAGGCGACAACGGCAGTCCGTCAGGCGAATCGTCGCAGCACCTCCCGGCCTTCATCGGGTCCGGAGCAAACTGCTACCGCTGCTCCCGCGCCGGGAGCTCGTATCACCGACCTGCCGCTCGATGTGGTCACCCGAATCGAGCGGGAGGCGTTGATGGCGATGCTACAGCTGCCCCAGGCGATAGGGTCGGATTTGCTTCAGCGCGCCGCCCACGCTGCTATCACCAACGAGACGTTGCGCGTCGTTCGCGATGCGATCGTCGCCAATCTTGAACGTGCCGACGCACGCGACTGGGTCGAGCACGTCGCCGCCGAGGTCCCGGCTCCCTTCGCCTCATTAGTGCGCCAGCTCGCTGTCGCCCCTATCCCCGCCGTGGATGAGGTCAGCCTTGCCCGCTATGGGCGAGATGTGGTGATCTCGTTGATTGAGCGGGACCTTCTGCGCGAAATCGCCGAACTCCACGGAGCGCTACAGCGAGCCTCCGCGGACCCCGCAGTGTCCCGGGCGATTCAGCTGCGCTTGGTTGAGTTGGAGAGCGAGAAAAGGGCTTTGCGGACCGACTGAAAGTGCCCCTCTGTGATCAGAGAGCCGTCGCAGAGGTGTGACGAAATGTGACGCTAGACCTTTTTCGGTTCGGTGAGCCCTTTTCCTTTGTGTTACGGCTGGTGCAGTAAGCACTGGGTGCGGCCAATGGGTTATACGGTCGCGTGGCGCCGCTAGTCTGAACTCGTCCGCATCAGAGTCCGACAGAAAGAGGCACTATGGCGTTCGCATCTACTCGCGGTTTTCGTCTCCGTGCCGTGGCGGTGGTCGTCGTCGCGGTGGCACTCACGATGACGGGTTGTTCAGCCGGCAGTAGGGGCTCAGCTAGCGGCGGCGGGGCTTTGACTATCGGAACCACCGACAAGATCACCTCACTTGACCCAGCGGGCTCCTACGACAGCGGCTCTTTTGCCGTGATGAGTCAAGTTTTTCCGTTCTTGATGAGTACGCCATACGGTGGCGCGGATGTCGTACCCGATAGCGCCGAGTCGGCCGAATTTACCGCACCCACGAAATACACCGTGAAGCTCAAACCGGGTCTGAAGTGGGCTAACGGTCATGACCTCACGTCGTCCGACGTGAAATTCTCTTTTGACCGTCAGCTCGCGATTGCCGCCCCCAGCGGGCCGTCGTCGCTACTCGCTAATCTTCTCGATGTCGCGGCTCTGGATGACACGACTGTCGTCTTCACACTGAAATCCGAGAATGACCAGACTTTCCCCCATGTGCTCTCGAGCCCTGCTGGCCCGATCGTGGACGAACAGGTCTTCTCAGCGGACAGGATCAGTCCCGATACTGATATCGTTGCCGCTAATGCGTTTGGGGGTCAGTACACGATTGCCAACTACACCGTCAATAATCTCATTCAATATCGGGCGTATGCCGATTATCGGGGTGTTCTTGGTGCGGCCAAGACTGGAATCGTTAACGTTAAATATTATGCCGATTCATCGAATCTCAAACTGGATATTCAGGGGGGAAATATCGACGTAGCGTATCATAGTCTGTCTGCTACGGATGTCGAGGATCTTCGGGGCAATGACAAAGTAAAGGTTGTCGATGGCCCGGGTGGTGAGATCCGTTTCATCGTCTTTAATTTCGATACTCAACCCTTTGGTACGAAGACTCAGGAGCCCAATAACGCTAAGGCGCTTGCCGTGCGCCAGGCTGTCGCTGACCTCCTTGACCGCGACGAGATCGCCCGCCAGGTATATAAGGGCACCTACACCCCGCTGTACTCCTCCGTTTCCGCCGGGTTGACCGGCGCGAACTCGCCGATGAAATCGCTCTACGGCAATGGTCAGGGTGGGCCGGATGCGGCAAGGGCGCGAGCGCGACTGAGCACAGTCGGCGTCAATACTCCGATCACCCTCAACCTGCAGTATTCAAACGATCATTATGGGCCGTCTTCTGGCGATGAGTATGCCCAGATCAAGGACCAGCTGGAGTCAAGTGGTCTCTTCACGGTGAACCTGCAAACCACCGAGTGGGTGCAGTACACGAAAGATCGCTCGAGTGATGTCTACCCGGCGTACCAGCTTGGCTGGTTTCCCGATTACTCGGATCCCGACAATTACCTGTCGCCTTTCTATATCAAGGGAAATTTTCTTGCCAACCACTATGACGACGCCGAGGTGCAAAGCCTGATTGCTCAGCAGGTCGGAACCTCCGATAGTGGTGCCCGTACCGCTCTGATTCAGGAGATCCAAGAGAAGGTCGCGGCCCAGCTCCCCACCGTTCCTTACCTCCAGGGTTCTCGGGTCGCCGTCGTCGGTCGCACTGTGACGGGTACCGAGAACACCCTCGATGCCTCCTTTACCTTCCACTACGCGGCGCTGAGCAAGGGCTGATCGTCCCGATGTGGCCGACGCTTTCCTCAGGAATTCCTGACCGTCTTTCACGAAGGGCATAAGGTGACGACAACGACAGTGCCGAGCGCACCTGTCCAGAAAACTCGCCGTTCACAGGGAGGCCGACTGGGGCGTTATCTGTTGATCCGTTTTCTCCTCATCATCCCGACCGTTTTCCTTCTCGTGACGGTGGTGTTCTTTCTGATGCGTTCTACCGGCGATCCGATCACGGCGGCTCTGGGCGGCCGATTAACTGCCGATCAATTGGCGGAGCGCGTGGCTGCCGCCGGGTATAACCGGCCACTCATCGTGCAATACATCGAATATCTTGGTCGTCTTGTCACCGGTGACTTTGGTACCACCGTGAGCGATAACCGTCCGGTCATCGATGTGCTGTTCAGCTACGGTGCCGCGACTGTCGAGTTAGCGTTCTATGCCCTCATCGTCGCGTTTGTCGTGGGCATTCCGCTCGGGATGCTCGCTGCCTATCATCGTGATCGTGCTCCGGATGCTGTGCTGCGCATCTTTGCGATCCTCTGTTATGCCACTCCGGTTTTCTTTGCCGGGTTAGTGCTCAAGCTGGTGTTTTCGGTCTGGTTAGCCTGGTTTCCGGTTGCTGGTCGTGCTACCACTGGCACCGAACTCTCGCTCCAGCTTCTCGACCACCCAACGGGGATTTATGTGATTGATGCACTCCAGACCGGCGACCCCGCCGTCATCGGCGACGTTCTTGCGCACGCCGTGCTGCCAGCCGTTGCGCTGGGCCTGCTGACGGCGGGTGTCTTCCTCCGCCTGGTGCGCACCAACGTTATCGGCACTCTCGGTACCGATTACATCACTGCTGCCCGTTCTCGTGGTGTCAGCGAATTCCGTCTCGTCCGTCACCATGCCTATCGACCGGCACTTATCCCAATTGTTACTGTCATTGGTCTGCAGATTGCGATGCTGCTGGGTGGTGCGGTGCTGACTGAGACCACTTTCGAATGGAAAGGCTTGGGTTTTCAGCTTGCCCACTATCTCACGGCGCGTGACTTCGTTGCTGTGCAGGGGATCGTTGTTCTTTTGGCGGTCATCGTGGCAGTGACCAACTTCGTCGTTGACGTCATCGCGGCGCTCATTGACCCTCGAGTGAGTTATTGATGAGTGGCATGGCCCCGGCACGCCGCCGCCTCGTTGATCGGTTGCCGGTTCTCCGTCAGCTGGGGCAGAGCGTCGGGCTCCAGCGCGGGATGCTCATTACCGGTCTGGTTATCGTCACACTCTTCCTCCTGTTGGCCCTTTTCGCGGCTGTTATCGCGCCCTACGGTTTCTCTCAGCTGCGCTCGGGTGAGACGGCTTTCGGTGCCCAGCAGCCGCCCAGCCCGCAGCATCCTTTCGGGACCACCGTCGGCGGCTACGACGTACTGTCGCGTGTGCTCTGGGGAGCGCAAACCGCGTTGCTGGTGATCGTGGCGGCCGTGATTCTGTCTTTTTTCCTCGGAGTGTTTCTCGGTCTGGTCTCGGGCTACCTGGGCGGTTGGCTCGACCGAACGCTGGTCATGATCAACGACGCGATGTACGCCTTCCCCTCGTTGCTACTGGCAATCGTGGTGTCGATCATGATCTCGGGTGGTCAGTCCAACCTTGGGGCGGGCATAATCGCTGCGGCCATCTCGATCACGGTGGTCTATATCCCGCAGTATTTCCGAGTAGTTCGCGCCGAAACTGTGCGGCTTACTAGCAGCGCCTTTGTTGAGGCGGCGAAGGTTATCGGAGCGACAACGCCGCGCATTATGTTCCGGCACGTTCTGCGTAACGCAACCCGCACCCTCCCGCTGATTTTCACCCTCAACTCCTCCGAGGCGATCCTTACTCTGGCGGGCCTGGGCTTTTTAGGCTTCGGCATTGAACCGACCTCTGCCGCGGAGTGGGGCTATGACCTCAATAAGGCACTCTCGGACGTGAGCAGCGGTATCTGGTGGACGTCAGTTTTCCCGGGTCTAGCGATTGTGTTGGTGGTCCTGGGTATCACTCTGGTTGGCGAGAGCGTGAACGACCTGGCGGATCCGCGGCTGCGGGATCGGCGCGCTGTCGCGGCGGGCGCAGGCGAGATCGTCGCTACATCCGTTGTTCCGGGTGGAGTGCTCGCCGCTGCGGGGCGAGAAACGCCGCGGCAGCATCCTGACGCTGGAGTGGAGAGAACGCGATGAGCGATCAGCGGCCGGTTGTCGATATTCGTGATCTCGCGGTTGTCTTCGCGAGTGATCGCGGTGCTGTCCGCGCTGTCTCGGGGGTCACCCTCCGTGTTGAACGTGGGGAGGTGCTCGCTCTCGTCGGCGAGTCGGGCAGCGGTAAGACCGTCACCGCCACGAGCATTCTTGGTCTACTGCCCGAGACGGCCACCGCCTCCGGGGTTGTGCTGCTGACGAGCAAGAACGGCGGTGCCGCCACTAACGTTCTTGCTGCGTCGAAGGCTCGGCTGCGCGAGCTTCGCGGTAGCAGCGTGGCCATGGTGTTTCAGGAGCCGGGCCTGGCGTTGAATCCTGTCTTCACGGTGGGCTGGCAAATAGCCGAGGGATTGCGTGCCCACGCCTCGGTGTCGACGAAGCAGGCGCGGCAGCGTGCCATCGAGATGCTGCGCGTCGTCGGGATTCCCGAGCCGGACAAGCGCGTTGACTACTACCCGCACCAGTTCTCCGGCGGACAGAAGCAGCGCATCGTCATCGCGATGGCACTGGTGCTGGAACCGGGTCTGATTGTGGCGGACGAGCCGACCACTGCTCTTGACGTGACGGTGCAGGCCGAGATCCTCGATCTCCTCCGCCGGTGCCGCGATGAATTCGGCAGCTCAATTGTGCTCATCACGCACAATATGGGCGTGGTCGCCGATCTCGCGGACCGGGTCGCGGTGATGTATCAGGGCGAGCTGATCGAGCAGGCACCCGTCGCGGAGCTGTTTGCGGCACCTCGAGCTGCCTACACCCAGACGTTGCTCGCCGCTGTGCCTCGGGTGGGCCAGGGGGCCGCGTCGGCCAGAGCGCGGGCACGTGACCAGGCACACAACCCCGAGCCCGAGACGCTTGTTGAGGCCGATCGGCTGCGGATCCAGTACCCCGGCCGCCTGGGACGGTCCGGTTTCGTCGCGGTCAAGGACGTCTCGTTCCGTCTCAGTGCGGGCGAAGTGCTCGCACTGGTCGGCGAGAGCGGCTCCGGCAAGACCACCATCGGACGGGCCATCGCCGGATTGACGCCGGTGACGGGAGGCTCACTGCGCGTGCTGGGCACGCAGATGCGCGGGGTTCGCGAGCGGGCTTTCCGGCCGGTACGCAGCGACATTGGCTTCGTGTTTCAGGATCCGGCAGCCAGTTTTAACCCTCTGTTGACGATCGCTGAGTGCGTCGCTGAGCCTTTGATCGTGCATCGTCGTTTTCGCAATGTTGGCGCTGCCCGTCGCCGAGTCGCTGAACTGCTGGAGGCGGTGCAGCTGCCCAGCCTGTACGGCGACCGTTATCCGCACGAACTCTCGGGAGGTCAACGCCAGCGCGCCAGTCTGGCCAGGGCGCTCGCTCTGGAGCCCGCCCTCCTGGTCGCTGATGAACCTACTTCTGCCCTTGATGTGTCGGTACAGGCGCGTGTGCTCGAGCTGTTTTCGCAGTTGCAGCGTGAGTTCGGCTTTGCGGCGCTGTTTATTAGCCATGATCTTGCCGTGGTGGATGTTCTCGCTGACCGGATTGCGGTACTCCACGACGGTGAGCTAGTGGAGGAGGGGAGGACCGCGGAGGTTCTCTCCGCTTCCCAGCATCCTTACACCCAGCGGCTGCTTGCTTCACTTCCTGTCCCTGACCCTGTTGAGCAGGCCGAACGCCGCCAGCGTCTGTGCAGCCTCATCGTTAAGGAGAGCCAGGTATGAATCCCGGTATGTACTGTTCTCGGTGCTGGAGCGTCGGCCAGGCGACCGGGTGTCGTTCCGTTGTCGCTCGCAGCACGTTCCCGTCGGGGGAGATCCGATGAGCGCCCCACGGATTGCCGTCTTTCCGCGGCCTCAACAAATTTTTAGTGATGCCGTGGCGGCCGGTGGCGGCGTTGTCGTGGGCCTCGATGACGAGCCGGAGGCACTGCTCTGGCTCTCCTCTGGGCGGAGTGAGGAACTCGCCGCGGTACTTGTTCGCAATCCCGGTCTTCGCTGGGTGCAGTTGCCGTGGGCCGGAGTCGATGTGTTCGCGTCGGTGTTCGCCTCCGCCCCGCCCGCCCTGGTCTGGACCAGCGCCAAAGGCGCGTACGCGGAGCCGGTGGCGGAGCACGCGCTCGCCCTCACGCTCGCGCTGTTGCGTTCACTGCCCGAGCGTGCCCGCGCCTCCTCCTGGGGTCAGACGAAAGCGAGGACGCTATATCGCTCGCGAGTAGTGATTGTCGGAGCCGGTGGTGTCGCACAGGAGCTGCTGCGGCTGCTCAGCGTTTTCGACGCGCAGGTGACCATTGTGCGCCGGAGCGCCCGGCCGCTCGCCGGGGCAGAGCACACCGTGACCGCTACTGAACTGCCCGACGTGGTCGCTGATGCCGATGTGCTTGTGCTTGCCGCCGCTGCGGTCGGAGGCACCGCTCACCTTGTCGATGCTGCGTTGTTCGACCGTCTTCCGTCGCAGGCCGTGCTGGTCAATGTCGCCCGGGGGAGCCTGGTGGACACCGACGCGCTCGTGACAGCTCTTGCCGAGGGTCGTCTCGCCGGGGCGGCGCTTGACGTGACGGATCCTGAACCGCTGCCCGACAAACACCCACTCTGGAAGGAGCCGCGGTGCCTGATCACCCCGCACACCGCCAATCCCCTCGAGATAGCCTCGCCGCTGCTCGCGGAGCGTGTGCGAACCAATGTGGCGGCTTTTGCCGCTGGAAAGCCGCTGACCGGAGTTGTTGATCCGGCGGTGGGTTACTAGCTACTTGCTCGTGTGGACTGTGGTGCGAGCACGCCGCCACGCCTGCCGACTTTGTCCTCTGCGCAGACGTTTGCTAACGTAGCTGCATGCTGTGGTCGCCTTCGGGCTCCCGGTCGATCCTCGATAGCTCAATTGGCAGAGCAATCGGCTGTTAACCGATAGGTTCTTGGTTCGAGTCCAAGTCGGGGAGCTGTGGGCCTGAGACTTCTGTCTCGGGCCCTTTATCGTTGGATACATTCGCTGGGCGGTTCACAGGACGTGTGTACGAGTTTTTCGGAGTCGTTTCTTTTTCCGGCGTTGTCGCGCGATCAGATCGACCTGTCCGACCAGCGTGTTGTCCGGTCGGTTTTCCTCGGCTGCGAGGGATGATGCGCTCTTCATCGGAGACATCAACACTCTGAGCGGTTAGTGAGAAGTAGCGAGAAATGACATGACATCCGAGTTCAGATGTTCTTGCGATCGGGGCGAACTCTCCTACAGAGGTTGCTACGCCGCGTGAGGTTGTTACCATAAACGACTCGTCTGAGATGGCACTATCGATCAAGGCATCGGCTCGTGAAGAAAGTAGTAAAACTCGTCTAAGGGCTCAGAGATGGCTCGGTGCACCGCTCGTGATGCCGCTGTTAGAAAGCTCGCAGGTTGCTTCTCATGTCCATAGTGGCACGATCGTCGTGACCTACGAGGGCGCAGACAAACCAGTACTGCCCGGTAATTCACTACGCGCAATGCACGCATCGAGCCGTCGCAAGTATCGGTAGGCGCCGACTCGTTCCCCTACAGTGATCTCGATCGTTCAGAACCGGCAGCAGGCGCAGGCGGTGTCGCTGCAATTCTGGCAGGAAATATTTGTGCTGCCCTCGGCCTCGAGATAGGTGGTGCTGGGTGCCCTGTGGGGGTGGGTATTGGCGCCATGATCAATTCTGTTCTGGCTGCTCATAGCGCATGCCCTAATGGTGAAAAGTTCCGAGTCTACATTCTTATTATTCTGGATTTGCGTTGCAAATATAATAAAAAATACAAGGCTTAATTCTGCCGCCGACTGGGTCTCTCTCTTGCTATCGAAATTCAGGTTTCATTTTTGGCCTCGGGGAAAGATTCCATAAGTCTCTCCTCCTGGATGTTTGTATTGGCGTTAGATGTGGTATTGGCATTAATTTCTTCTGGTCTCGCGGTCTCGCGAAGGCGTATGCATGACAGTCGGCGGTGATGTCAGCGGATCAACTCATACCTCGACATAGGTGAAACCAGCAGATACTCGTGGCTCACAGCACGATCCGGTCCGCCACCTGGTGCGACAGAGGCGTGAGGGGTGCGCAGGCGCTCGTCAAGTTGTCGCTCCTAGGTTTGTGGTGTCCCGACGTGTAGTATGACCAGAGGCTGACACTTGTAGGAAACGAAAGTGTCACGTCGGAAGGCGCCTCCCCACAGCACCCGGGGTTGAGGCGCCTTCATAAATTTAAGTACTCGTATTGTGTCCTGCCCGTAGAGGATCTGATGGCGCAAGTAGACGATGTGAGGTGGCGGCGCATCTCATCGTCACGGTGTCGACGGCAGCGACACCGTGCGTGTAAGGAATGGATGGTACTCGTCACGCTCTGCCGGTTGCGACGACCCGCGCCAGTTTCTGCCGCTCGGGGGTTGCGTGTCGGGCTCTTATCGGATACATTAAATAATGGTAACGTTTTCCGGGGTACACAGTCGATTGTGTTGTGGTTGGGGACTGTAAATCCCTGATTAGGTTGTGGTTGGGGACTGTAAATCCCTGATTAGGTTGTGGTTGGGGACTGTAAATCCCTGATTA
>NZ_KE384350.1:175491-181172 GCF_000425325.1 Rathayibacter toxicus DSM 7488 | reverse complement strand
GTAGCCGATTTGTACACCTGGCCGGGTCGTCGAATCCGACTGATTGAGCACGAGGGCGCGGTGACGGGAGTCATCCTGGCATACGGGGATCCACTTCTCCCACAGAACGCTCATGTCTTCGAACCTCTCACGACGTGGCGTCACAGCGAACCCCAGTCCAAAAAAATGGGGCGGCAAGTTTTTATGCCAGCAACCCATCAGCCTGATCGTCGTTTGTGGCGGGGGCTGGCATCCCTTCTTCCGAATGCGCGGCACTCTGCGCCGTCGGCATGGCTGGTCGAATGGATCGGACTTCTTGCGGACGAGAACGCGCTTCCTCTGACTGCCTCCTTCAACCTCAGGGCCATCGGGGCAAGTTATGGGACGCAGAGTGCCGTGATTGACGAAATCATTGATGATTCGATCACAATTCGTGCGCTCCTGCTCAGCGCACGAGACGGCTCGATGGCCGATCTTGCCCTCGATGCGCTCACGACAACAGAAGAAGCGGTCACAGCCCTCGCCCGTTTAGCCGGCGACCTCGAAATTGCTCGCGGAGGCGAACCCGACGGCGCTCGATCTCGAGCGCGAGAAAATGCCTATTTTGCCCTTGATCCACTCTTCCGCACCTGGATTAGCGCTCTCGGCACAGGGCCCACCGAGGGCACGTTATCCAGCTGGCAGAGCACTGCCCGTCGCGCTCTCGAGGAGGTGGCGCGCGACCTCCTCGCCGCAGCAGGGCCCAGCGCATGGGTGGGACGTCACCGCCGCACCGGTGGGCACGCAAGTTCATCACAGGCGCGGGAGTGGTTTCGGCGTTCGCTGCGCTCTGCGCTCCCCGGTGCATACCGAGTTAACAAGACCGTCTCTCCCGCCGTGAGAACAGAAGGAGTCCCTCATGACTGACACGCCGACATCCCGAACTCGCTCGCGCGGCTGGCCCTCAGCTCTCGCCGGTTTCGTCACGCACCGGGTTGAAAAATTGCAGTGGAGTTACCTTTCCCCGCACGGAGGCCACGGACGATCGACGACAGTCGCGTCTCTCGCCCGATTACGCCGCGCCGTAGCGAGCGCTCCCGGAGCGGACCCCTTCGTCTGGGCCGAAACCCTCGAGGGTTTGCCCATTGAATATCAGGGAAGCGACGGCGAGGCGACTCCCGCAGAACACGCCGCCCACGCGGCCATCACCCTATACGCCGTGCATCAGCAGTCTAAAGCGATAGGGATGCACCAACGAGATGTCTCACTCGGGCGCGCTGTGGCGAGACTCGCCCACCGCAATCCGGCTACCGACGCTCACGATTCCGATAAGCAATCTCCGGTTTTACGTCGCTTTCTGGCCCTCGGAACCGCAACCTCATTCCACGAGACGCTTCATCATGCCCGTGGCCTGATCACTCAGCTCAGAGGAGCGTCCATTCCCCTCGACTATGGACTGCTCGCCTATCATCTCGCGAGATTACAGCGTCCCAGCTACGCCGACGGTGTCCGCCTCGACTGGGGTCGCGACTATTACTTTTTCACCTCTGATGACACGACCGATAAAGCGCCCTCGAGCGCCTCTTCCCTCACAAACGACACGATTACACAGTGAAACGGAGAACCTCCCATGTATGTCGATATTGATATATTGCAGACCGTTCCGCCCTCGAACCTCAACCGGGACGACACCGGGAGCCCCAAAACAGCTATTTACGGCGGTGAACGGCGCGCCAGGGTCTCTAGTCAGGCCTGGAAAAAGGCGACGCGCGACGCCTTCCGTGCAACTCTGGATCCAGCGACACTGGGAATCCGCACTAAGAAATCGGTCGAAATGATTGCCGAACGAATCGCAGCACAAGCACCAGAGTTCGAGGAGTCTGCCCAAGAACTCGCTGTTGCCGTATTAGGCACTGCAAACATCAAATCGGCACCCCCGAAAAATAATAAAGCGGGTGTCCCGGAAACCGGTTCGTTAGTATTCTTTAGCGCGCTGCAAGTCAACCATCTTGCCTCCCTCGCCATCACGTCAGCACGCACCGGGGAAGAGGTGACTAAGCAGGAGGCGAAACAGGCGGCCGACACAGATCACAGCATCGACCTCGCTCTGTTCGGTCGGATGGTTGCCGAAGCGCCCGACCTGAATGTCGATGCTAGTGCTCAAGTTGCGCACGCGATCAGCGTCCATGCGGTAGACAACGAGTTCGACTACTTCACTGCTGTCGACGATAGGGCTCCGGAAGATTCTGCGGGAGCCGGCATGATCGGAACCGTTGAGTTCAACTCCGCCACTCTTTACCGTTATGCGACCGTAAATATTGCAGCGCTGGCAACCTCGCTGGGGTCAAACGTGGCGACAGTCGCCGCTCTCACCGAGTTCATCCGTGCCTTCGCCCTGAGTATGCCCACCGGCAAGCAGAATACTTTTGCGAATCGCACTCTTCCCGACGCGCTCATTGTTACTCTGCGCAACAGGCAACCACTGAACCTTTCTGGTGCCTTCGAGAACGCCGTGAGCGCCGACGCCAACCGGAGCCGACTCCAGGTTGCCGCTGAGCGCCTCGCCGCACATAAACAGAGCAGTGAAAACGCTTTCGACCAAAGCCCCGTTGCTTCCTTTGTCGTTCGAGTAGGTGACGCGACGGCAGCGTTGGATAAGAGCGGTGATGTCGTTGAATTCGACGAACTTCTTCATCGAGTACGTGCACTCGTATCTGAGTACCTCGGTGGCGTCTCATGACCGTGCTCATGCTCCAACTGGCAGGTCCTTTGCAATCGTGGGGCACATCGAGCCGTTATGCGCGGCGCGATTCCGGCCGAGAACCATCGAAAAGCGGCATCATTGGGATGATCGCGGCGGCGCAGGGGCGGCGCCGGACCGATCCCATTGAAGATCTTGTCGGTCTGAAAATCGGCGTCCGCAGCGACCAGCCCGGTCACCTTATCCGCGATTACCAAACCGCTCGCCATCCGCTATGGAAAAATGCGGCACTCTCTACTCGGTATTATCTGAGCGACGCTGTCTTTCTCGCTGCTATTGAGGCAGAAATATCACTACTGGAAGGTATTGATAAATCTGTAAAAAGTCCGCAATTTCCGCTGTATCTTGGACGCCGTTCCTGCCCGCCCAGTCGCCCGGTCTCGTTCGGGCTCCGGGACGGGACGCTCGCCGACGCTCTCGAAAAAGAGCCGTGGATAGCCTCCGAGTGGTGCAAACGTCGCGCCCGAACCCCTACGGCGCGTCTCCTCATATCGATCGACGGTTCTAATGCTTCAAGCATCAGCGTGAGAGATATCCCAGTTAGTTTCAACGAAGAACGGCGTGAATATTTGTGGCGCGATGTCATCAGTTATGAAACTGAAGTAGATAACGAGTTCGTCTCGTCCATCTCAGTGCCCAGACGTTTTGGCGACCTTGACTCCTGGTCTGCAGTGGAGGTCTAAATGTTTATCAGCAGAGTCCCACTCAACCCGCGGCGACGAGAGGCACGTTTTCTGCTCCGGTCCCCGCAGGCAATGCATGCGGCAGTAATGTCCTCGTTCCCACCAGGAACAACCCTCGATGGCGAGTCAGGGCGAGTTCTCTGGCGAATAGATCGCGGCTACGGCGAATCGACCTGGCTCATTGTGGTCAGTCCGAACGAGCCCGAACTGCTGCACATCGCGGAACAGGCTGGATGGCCGACACAACATCTCGGCGAGAGCAAACCCTACGGCGACTTCATTACACGAATCGCGACAGGACAGGAGTGGGCATTTACCGTGACCGCTAATCCAACACGAACCGTCACCGACGATCAGGGGCTCAAGAAACGGCTGGCGCACGTCACAGTCACTCAACAGCGAGACTGGTTCCGAGCAAAATCGGCCACCCAGGGATTCACCATCACCCAAAACAGCGTGGGCGACGCAGATCTCGAAGTCCGCGAACGAGCAACACAGACTTTTACTCGCCAGACAGCCTCAGTCACTCTCGGTATTGCTACATTTATTGGACGACTCCGAATTAGTGACGAAAAACTCTTTCAGAATACTCTCCGCCACGGAATCGGTCGCGCAAAAGGCTATGGGTGCGGTCTCCTCCTTCTCTCGAAATTACCCAACTCATGACGCAGCGCCCCGGAACACCGAAACCTGACCTCCCGGAATTGCTCCGAGCGGAGGATCGGTTGTCGTTTGTGTACATCGAACGTTCGATTATCCACCGTGACCAGAACGCGATTATCGCTACTGATGAACGGGGAACCGTTCACATCCCCGCCGCAACTTTGGGGGCGCTGTTACTCGGCCCAGGAACACGGGTTAGTCATCAGGCAATGATGCTCTTGGCTGATAGCGGATCCACAGCGGTGTGGGTAGGAGAACATGGAGTGAGATATTATGCACACGGCCGTAGCCTGGCTCGTTCAAGTAGGCTCATTGAGGCCCAGGCCCGATTGGTTTCGAATCAGTCTTCTCGTCTCCGTGTCGCGCGCGCGATGTACTCGATGCGGTTCGTCGGCGAGGTCGTTGACCGGCTGACGATGGAACAGCTGCGGGGGAGAGAAGGCCAAAGAGTTCGCCGCACCTATCGCGAGAACGCCGAGCGCACGGGTATTACCTGGAAGAGCCGCAGTTATAAACCAGACGACCCGGACTCCGGTGACGCTGTCAATCAGGCTCTGACGGCAGCAAATCAGTGCCTCTACGGAGTTGTTCACGCGGTGATTGTCGCGCTAGGATGCTCGCCGTCTCTGGGTTTCGTCCATACCGGTCACGCACGCTCTTTCGTTTTCGACGTCGCTGATTTATATAAGGCCGAACTCACCATCCCGACCGCCTTTGATATTGTGGCCGCCGGGCCGGTTGACATTGAAGCGGAGACACGGCACGCTTTCCGTGATTCAGTTTCAGACGGCCACCTTCTCGCGCGATGTGCGCGTGACATTAAAAAGCTCCTTCTTCCAGAAGAACTCTCGGATCCCGAGTCGGATCTGCCCTGGGGCACAGCGGGTGTTGTCTCGCTTTGGGACGGTGCGGAGCGGACCGTGGCTTCGGGACGAAGCTATGGGGAAATCGACGACGAGGAGCCCCCGGAGGACCTCCTATGATTGTGCTTGTCCTCACCGCTTGCCCTTCTGGACTTCGGGGCCATCTTTCGCGGTGGCTTCTCGAGATTAGCCCTGGAGTATTCGTTGGTCACATCTCCGCACGGGTGCGCGACTTACTCTGGGAGCGGGTTCTGGAGCTGGCGAAGGACGGGCGCGCCATCCTCATTCACTCGACGAAGGGCGAGCAACGCCTGGCTTTTAAGGTTCACCGGCATGACTGGCAACCGACCGACTTCGACGGAGTGCAGCTCATGCTCCGGCCAGCGAAGCCCTCTGAGCAGCCCACCCCAGCCTTACGGAAAGGGTGGAGCAACGCCAGCCGGTACCGGGCCGCAGCACGCCAAAAACGCGATGGCTAAACGATCCAAACTACGTCAGAATGGGGGTCCGTCGACGAAAAATCCCTGGTCAGGAAGAGTATTCCCCGCGCAAGCGGGGATGGTCCCTCTGCGCACTGGGCCATTACTGGGCAGCGTCTGTATTCCCCGCGCAAGCGGGGATGGTCCCTAACCAACCGACCACCATACATAGATTGGACCGTATTCCCCGCGCAAGCGGGGATGGTCCCATCTGGTTGGGTCGCCTGGTTTTGGGCGCGTTGTATTCCCCGCGCAAGCGGGGATGGTCCTGAGG
>NZ_KE384350.1:171356-172431 GCF_000425325.1 Rathayibacter toxicus DSM 7488 | reverse complement strand
AATTTGTATTCCCCGCGCAAGCGGGGATGGTCCCTTAAATCGGTTCTTGTTGACATGAGTTCTCAAGTATTCCCCGCGCAAGCGGGGATGGTCCGCTCGTGGATGTGGTGTATGATATCGATTTTTTGTATTCCCCGCGCAAGCGGGGATGGTCCTAGGGGTAGCGACAAAGGTTATTCAGTCGCTCGGTATTCCCCGCGCAAGCGGGGATGGTCCCGATTGTTCGACGGAACATCATCCCAGTGGCAAGTATTCCCCGCGCAAGCGGGGATGGTCCTGCGGGCGACTGATGAAATAGTCATGCAAAGAAGTATTCCCCGCGCAAGCGGGGATGGTCCGGAACACAACGCGGGGAGGCATCCTAAAGGTAGGTATTCCCCGCGCAAGCGGGGATGGTCCCAGTCTCGTCACAACCCGCCGCAATCACCGACGGTATTCCCCGCGCAAGCGGGGATGGTCCCGCTGCGGTCGTTGCGGCGCGGCATTATCCCGAGTATTCCCCGCGCAAGCGGGGATGGTCCCGGATTTTTCGCGGTACGTGTACAGTCGTCGGTGTATTCCCCGCGCAAGCGGGGATGGTCCCATCAGCCAACTATCAGAAACCCCCCCAAACGGGTATTCCCCGCGCAAGCGGGGATGGTCCGTAGTGCCGCGAGAAGCGGTGACCCGGGCGGGAGTATTCCCCGCGCAAGCGGGGATGGTCCGTAAAGCCCGAACAAGACTCGGGATCACCCCGAAGTATTCCCCGCGCAAGCGGGGATGGTCCCCCGCTGACGACGGGTAGCTGGCCTTCTATCCTGTATTCCCCGCGCAAGCGGGGATGGTCCTGCCGCGCCGCAACGACCGCGGCGTTAGGTTCTGTATTCCCCGCGCAAGCGGGGATGGTCCTACCTGCTCAAGATAGCAGACCAGGTGGCCGCAGTATTCCCCGCGCAAGCGGGGATGGTCCTATTGTAGATGTTCTTACAAAAATCCTGAAAAAGTATTCCCCGCGCAAGCGGGGATGGTCCATTCGTGGGTTCGCGCCCGTTTCGGGCTGCCCGGTATTCCCCGCGCAAGCGGGGATGGTCCGTCT
>NZ_KE384350.1:169160-169832 GCF_000425325.1 Rathayibacter toxicus DSM 7488 | reverse complement strand
GTACAAGACAAATTCACAGACTGTATTCCCCGCGCAAGCGGGGATGGTCCTACAAAAGGAATACCCAAGCCTTCGATTCTTTAGTATTCCCCGCGCAAGCGGGGATGGTCCCGAATCTAACGTTACCAGGATCTCAAAGACCGCGTATTCCCCGCGCAAGCGGGGATGGTCCCAGTTCGGGGTCTATCTCAGGCTTTGCGCACTCGTATTCCCCGCGCAAGCGGGGATGGTCCGCAAAACACCAATTTTAGGCGTCACATATGTCTGTATTCCCCGCGCAAGCGGGGATGGTCCCGGCTTGATGTCCTTTTCTTCCTGAAGGATTTTCTATTCCCCGCGCAAGCGGGGATGGTCCCCCTGCGGCCCGGCCGGTTCCCATCCTTTATAGGTATTCCCCGCGCAAGCGGGGATGGTCCTCCTTTCGAACCTCGCTCGTGAGGCGAAGAATAGTATTCCCCGCGCAAGCGGGGATGGTCCGTTAAAGCTTTTTGCACAATGTCATCCCGGCGAGTATTCCCCGCGCAAGCGGGGATGGTCCTAGGGAGCCTAGCGTATTGTGTAGTACCATAAAGTATTCCCCGCGCAAGCGGGGATGGTCCAAAGGGCGACCGGATTATGGTTTTAGATAGCAACGTATTCCCCGCGCAAGCGGGGATGGTCCTCCTGCCGCGG
>NZ_KE384350.1:0-169150 GCF_000425325.1 Rathayibacter toxicus DSM 7488 | reverse complement strand
GTATTCCCCGCGCAAGCGGGGATGGTCCTCCTGCCGCGGGGGTTGCGCCGACTACAGTGCAGTATTCCCCGCGCAAGCGGGGATGGTCCGTCCAATCCGCGTCCCCAGCTTTATCCCTATAGGTATTCCCCGCGCAAGCGGGGATGGTCCTCGGAGATGAAAGCGTGCGTCTCTCGGATGGCTGGTATTCCCCGCGCAAGCGGGGATGGTCCGTTCACCGAGTGGTTCGGGATAATGCCTCGCCGGTATTCCCCGCGCAAGCGGGGATGGTCCTCTTTCGTGGAGGTTGCCGACGCTTCCGTTGAGGTATTCCCCGCGCAAGCGGGGATGGTCCTTGTCACACATTCCGGGGGCGCGGTTCCAGATTGTATTCCCCGCGCAAGCGGGGATGGTCCGTAATCTGGCCGCCGCCTACGGAAGCGCTCCAGGTATTCCCCGCGCAAGCGGGGATGGTCCCATTTTCCGCGCCACCAAATGGGTTACGTATTTAGTATTCCCCGCGCAAGCGGGGATGGTCCGCCTTAGCTTTTGCCAGGGCTGCGTATGCGTCCGTATTCCCCGCGCAAGCGGGGATGGTCCGGGGCATGCCACTATTCTTGACTATCCAGCTCAGGTATTCCCCGCGCAAGCGGGGATGGTCCTCGTTTCCCGGCCCCCGTATATAAAGATATTTTGTATTCCCCGCGCAAGCGGGGATGGTCCCGTGAGCATAACTGAAGCGCAGGCGTTCTCGTCGGTATTCCCCGCGCAAGCGGGGATGGTCCCATTGGCTGCGACAACAATCGAGTCAATCTCAGTTATTCCCCGCGCAAGCGGGGATGGTCCCAACAAACGCGGCAGTAGCGACAGCAGACAAACGTATTCCCCGCGCAAGCGGGGATGGTCCTAGCCGTCAGGGCTCTTAGCGACACCCAACAAAGTATTCCCCGCGCAAGCGGGGATGGTCCTATTTCGGCGTTTCTTCAAACACTTATGGCACTGTATTCCCCGCGCAAGCGGGGATGGTCCTATCTCATACGACCTCACAATACTCGTATGGGAGTATTCCCCGCGCAAGCGGGGATGGTCCCCCAATACTATTAATGCGCAATCCAAGAAAACGGTATTCCCCGCGCAAGCGGGGATGGTCCCAATCTTGTCAACATCATACGAGGCCGCAAAGGGTATTCCCCGCGCAAGCGGGGATGGTCCCCCAATACTATTAATGCGCAATCCAAGAAAACGGTATTCCCCGCGCAAGCGGGGATGGTCCCAATCTTGTCAACATCATACGAGGCCGCAAAGGGTATTCCCCGCGCAAGCGGGGATGGTCCCCTTCCCACTAACCTCACCCGCGATAGTGCCGGGTATTCCCCGCGCAAGCGGGGATGGTCCGAAACCATCGACCTAATCCTAGAGGCAGGCGAGGTATTCCCCGCGCAAGCGGGGATGGTCCGGTGATCCATCACTATCAGAAGACAGCTGTGCGGTATTCCCCGCGCAAGCGGGGATGGTCCCTAAGTTCGGGGTGGGAGCCTATAAGAACTTCCGTATTCCCCGCGCAAGCGGGGATGGTCCCTGGTAATCTGGCGCGGGCTATAGGGAGGTCCGCGCATTCCCCGCGCAAGCGGGGATGGTCCCGCTCGACCGCGCTTCTTTAGACCCACCTTTTTGTATTCCCCGCGCGAGCGGGGATGGTCCCATCGAGAGCCGCGAACGCGTCCTTCGACAAAAGTATTCCCCGCGCAAGCGGGGATGGTCCCTACGTCGCTAACCGGCGACAACTTCCTTACGGGTATTCCCCGCGCAAGCGGGGATGGTCCTCTTGCCGAAGAGTGGGTGTTGTCTAGCTTGGCGTATTCCCCGCGCGAGCGGGGATGGTCCGCTCCGCAAGCAGGTCGCCGCCGACGACAAGGAGTCGTCCCCACGCGAGCGGGGATCACCCTCAGTTCGGCCACTGCCGATAACATCGCACACCTCGGGCACCGAACTAGGGCGAGCGGCACCTCTCAAGCGATGTTGCCGGTCGTCGCGGGGGTGTCCACCGCGATCACCCTCGATATGAGCGCGATCGTGTCTTCACATACCTGCGCGACGGCCATCGACGGATCCGTTCGCCTGCGTCGCATATCACCCTCCTAACTTGGGAGGCAACGTCATTGGCGCACTCGTCGAAGCTGAAACCTTTGTGACACATGGCGCTGTTGGCGTCAGCGCTGCCGTAAACACGCTAATCGCCCGCGGATTCCACTCCTCAGACCGCCCTCATCGGCGCGGGCTCGGCGCGCCTTGTCATCGTGATCGTTCTCGGCGCGACAACTGTAAAAGCAATTGTTCCTCGCAGCCGGCGGAGGCATGATTTCCTTCACGAGCGTAGTTGTTGCGGCGCCCGTGGTGCTGCCAATTGTCCTTTGGTCAGTCATTGCAATTTTGCGAAGCAGCGTCATCGCATCGATGACTGCACAAAATTCACTATTTTTGTCATGACGCACGACCGGCCATCCCACGGTGACTATTTGTGGTGTTCCTCACGGGTTCGGACAGGCGTCATAGCTGGTATAGACCGGCATTGCCGCTGTATGAGAGTTTCAGGTCATAGAGGCGGATGCTTCTCCGAGGCCCTCCGCTGATCCACACTCGCTGACGACCATCCATTCGGCTCCTACGCCGCCGGATATCTCGCACTAGTTCACGCGCACGGTAAGCGCTTGTGAGTTGCCCTCCCCACGCCCTCTGATTTCAGCGGCATATCACTGCTGCTCATACGTAACCGACTGTCACTCATGACCATCCAGCCCAGCGTCAGTCAAGGGAGAACTCGGGTCGTCCCCTCGGCGAGCACAAATACATCGGTAGGTCGATGCTCCGCCTCACTCAACCAACCACAGCAGACGCGGAGAAAGGAGCCTTCATGACCTACTCAACCCAGACAAAGCTCGGATACATTGCGGCCAGCATCGTCCTCGGAATCCCCATCGCCTTCCTCGCCGTTTTAGTGACAAGCAACATTGCACTGGTTTACCACTGGCCCTCCCCGCTCTGGATCGGTGCTCACGCAGCCGCTTGTACTGCCGTTGCGGGAGGGGTGTACTGTCTGCACAAAGCTGCCACGTCGGTTGCTGCACGCCGACAGTCCGAGAAGTTACCCTGGGCGACCTACACAGCCGCAGCCACCGCTGCCTGAGCCGGAATTCTTACGATGATTCTCGCCGGGCACAGTTCGGAGAAATTGACAACGGCGGAATTGGCCATTTCGCTGTCTACGCGGCGGTGACCGCTCTGCTCACTGTCGCAGCGGCATTGAGCGCAGTCATCATCGGCACGCTATCCCTCACGCTCAGACCCTGATGGTACGGCAACACGAGCAGCCAGGCTTAGGCCGCAGCGAATACTGACGGTGTGCTCCTCGGGGAGGAAGCAGGTCCGGACGCGCGACGATGATGCGTCGGCGGGTACAAACCTCGAGATCGAGTGGGCGACCCCCTCAACCACTACGGAGTTCGTCGGCCCAGGCTCCGAATTTCCCGGGATCGTCGAGGTTCCGCCCGGCACGAGCAGCTCCGCGGCCGACTGCCTCTCGCTTGCCTTCGGAGGACAACCTGATCGTGGACGTCTCCCTCGCACGCGATGCCGCGCTTATCGTTAGCGACGACACCCATTCTCACCGATTGGAGCACCTGGCACAGCCGCATGCCGATCGTACGTCCGCGGGTCGTCGCCAGGCATCACCCCCACCCCAGGAGGCGGAGCCGCCACCCGCCCCGTATCCTCTATACCGCGCATTGCACCCTCCTGTCCGCAGACCGTGAAACGAGATCCATGAGAACCCTCCCCCGCCTGATGGCCTTTGACCTTGACGACACCCTCGCCGCGTCGAAGTCTCCTGTTGACCCGGCGATGGCCGATCTCTTGGTGCGGCTGCTCAGGGCAACAGAGGTGTGCATCATCTCAGGCGGCCAAATCGGCCAATTCCGGATGCAGGTTCTCGACCGTCTCGACGGCGCGGACCCGAAGGTTCTCGCCGCGCTACACCTGATGCCCACCTGCGGCACCCAGTACTACCGCTACCGCAACGGCGACTGGGCCCAGGTTTACGCCGAAAATCTCACTGATGACGAGAAGTCGCGAGCCCTGATTGCGGTCGAAGAGAAAGCACAAGAATTCGGCTATTGGGAGTCCGAGACGTGGGGGCCGATCCTCGAAGACCGCGACTCGCAAATCACTTTTTCTGCCCTCGGGCAGGCCGCGCCGGTGGAGGCTAAGCAGGCGTGGGATCCGACTGGCGAGAAGAAAAACACCTTGCGCGAGGCGGTGCAGGCTCTCCTCCCGGACCTCGAAGTGCGCTCGGGAGGATCAACCTCCGTCGACATCACCCGAAAAGGCATCGACAAGGCCTACGGGATGAACAAGCTCACCGAGCTGACCGGAATCCCTCTGAACGACATGATCTTCGTGGGCGACCGTCTCGATCCGGACGGCAACGACTATCCGGTCAAGGCGCTCGGCGTCGAGTGCTTCGCGGTTGATGGCTGGCGCGACACGGCCACATACCTGGAGTCGTACGGGATCTAACCCGCCACGCCACCGGATCCGCGCTCGTCGTTGAAGGAGCCGTTCGACGTCCCGTCGAGGGCAAGCCGGAGGCGGCGCGGCAGCTTCGCGACCACGATGGCGTGCGATTCGGTGACGAGTTCGACAACCAGCCCGTCCTCGACGAGACCACCGGTGTCTACCGTGACCCAGTGCCGCTTGTTCAGGTGGTAACCCGGCTCAATCCCCGCCACTCCGGCAACCAGGTGCACCACATTCTCGGGCAGGGCTTTCACGCTCACCACGGGGCGGCCGTGACGCTCCATCTCGAGCGCGAAAATCCGACTGCCCACCTTCCAGACTCGCGTCTGCGGACCGAACGGAAACTCTGCCTCCGCGCCCGGGAATTCTCCCAGCACCCTCGCTAGCTCGTCAGAATCCACTGCCCCAGTCTGCCCCGTCCCGCTCTTCCCAATACAGCGAGGCGGGAGTCGTTGTGAGAGAAGAACCGGGAATGGGCGGCGATCAGTCGGCGCCGAGGATGACGATGGCAGCGGTGGGAGGCAGCGCGTCTTCGTGGTAGCGCTCGATTTCACCGATGGCGAGTGGATCGGCCTGCTCCAAAAACTGGGTGAGACGCTCAACCTCCTCGGTTTCACCAATTGATTCGGCGGCACGACGGAGAGCGTAGAGCGAGAGCAAAAAACCGCGGTTGGGTCCATGGCGCCACGGGATGGGACCCTGGCCGCGCCAGCCGACCGAGCGCAGTAGGTCAAGCCCACGGTGGTAACCGACTCGCGCATAGGCGTAGGACGGGAGCGCGGCGTCGATTCCCCAGACGCTATCGGCCAGTAGAGCCCAGGCAAGCGGTGAACGCGGGTGGGTAGCGGCGAGGGCAGCGAACTCGACGGCTCCCGGATGCGCATATCGTGCAAGCGCGGCGCTGAAGGCGGGCTCATCCGGGAGAAGGTTCGGTTCTGGATCTAGCAGGTTCTCGCCACTCATACCCTCCAGGCTATCCCGCTCATCCGGATACAGGCCCGTGTACGGTCTCTCAGGCCGTGTTTGCGCGCGACACGAGCCCCTCTCTCCTCCACAGGCCCTCACGCGCCGCGGGGGTGCGCTACAGCGCCGACGTCCACCCCTCGTCGCGACACCGCAGCTAGCATCGACGCATGGCAACGAACCGCAGTGAAGTCGAGGCCTGGCTCACCGACATGGATGGTGTGCTCGTGCACGAAAACAAGGCACTCCCCGGAGCACCCGAACTCATCCGGCAGTGGAGCGATTCGGGCACGCCTTTCCTGGTGCTGACCAACAACTCCATTTTCACGCCGCGCGATCTGGCGGCACGGCTGCGCGCCTCCGGTCTGCACGTACCAGAAGAACGCATCTGGACGAGCGCACTCGCAACAGCCGATTTTTGCGCATCGCAAATACCAGGAGGCAGTGCTTTCGTCATCGGCGAGGTCGGCATCACGACCGCGCTGCACGAATCCGGTTTCATCATGACCGAGAACGAGCCCGACTATGTCGTCGTCGGAGAGACCCGCAACTACAGCTTCGAGGCCATCACGAAGGCAATCCGGCTCATCAACGGCGGAGCCCGCTTTATTGTGACCAACCCGGATGCAACCGGGCCTAGTTCAGAGGGAGTGCTACCGGCGACGGGCGCTATCGCGGCCCTCATCACTAAAGCGACCGGCAAAGATCCGTATGTCGTCGGCAAACCAAATCCGATGATGTTCCGCTCGGCGATGAACAAGATCGGCGCACACAGCGAGAACACCGGCATGATCGGCGACCGGATGGACACCGATATCGTCGCGGGAATCGAAGCGGGCCTGCACACCATCCTGGTCATGACAGGCATCAGTGACGCCGCCGAGATCGGGCGCTACCCGTTCCGTCCCGACGAGGTGCTCGCCGGGGTACACGAGCTACTCGCGACCGAGCCTGTCGAATCCGATTTCTCCTCCAGCCCCGAGGTATAAGCGCGGGAAGCGACACAGCCGAACACGATCGGCACGAGAGAACCGTGGCCGTCCTAATGCGTTTCTGAAAACCGCACGTGCTGCACCACCCACGCGTGCATCGTGACCGCCGCGGCCGCTGACGCGTTGATCGAGCGGGTAGAGCCGAACTGCGCGATCTCGAGCACTGCTGTTGCCTCCGCAAGAGCCTCGGCCGAGAGACCGGGCCCTTCCTGCCCAAAAAGCAGAACGCAACGCTCAGGCAACGCGAAAGTTTCCAGCGGCACGCATCCCGGCACGTTATCGATCGCTAGGAGGGGAAGCGCCTCCGCCTCCGCCCACTCCGCGAGTTGCCGAACGGTCTCGTGGTACTGAACGTGCTGATAACGGTCTGTCACCATCGCGCCGCGCTTGTTCCACCGACGCCGACCAACAATGTGCACACTGCGAGCTCCGAAGGCGTTGGCGCTGCGCACGATCGAGCCGATATTCAGGTCATGTTGCCAGTTCTCGATCGCCACGTGGAACGGATGCCGTGAGCGATCGAGTTCGGCAACGATCGCCTCGACCCGCCAATAGCGGAAACGGTCCATCACGTTCCGAGTATCGCCGTGCTCAAGCAGTTCCGGATCGAGCCGCTCATCGTCCGGCCAGGGCCCCTGCCAGGGGCCTACTCCCGCCGTCGTGACCTCGACGGACGAGGCCGGGCCCACAGACGCGTCATTCTCTCCCACAACCGGTAACCCTACAAGCGGGTGACGGCCCCCGAAGCGAGTTCCACACCCAGGTGCCGACCGGTCGAGGCTCACTGCGTGCGGACCCAGCAGCGAGCGTCGTCGACTCAGTGAGCGCTGCGGTCTGACGGGAGGAGGTGGCGGCGACGCCGATCGCAACCAGGGCAGCGAGAACAAGAACCACACCGATAGCGATGATCAAAAGGAGTCTGGTCCGCCTCGCGAGCGCGCCCTCATGGGTCGACTCAGTCGCGACACTGCGTCGGTTGGGGAAGTCGGTGTTCGACGCGCGCTGAGGGTTCCCAGCCTCCGACTGCGATGCGTTGACATGGGCTGAGGCGGGAGCGGTCGTAAAGGGCGGGGCGGCCGAAGATTCGGAGCGCTCGGCAGCCTCCGCGGGCTGTGTGGTCGTGACCTGGTCGGCAGCGACCGTGTCAGTGGGTTCCAGGTTCCACGCATAGGCACCAGTGGTTTCGCGCCAGAGTTCCTCGTCGCCGCCATCATCGTCTGTCTCGTCGCGCCAGGCGACGATATCTTCCCAGACCGGAGGCTCATCCCAGTGGGCACGGGGATCTGGCCACTGGTACACCGTATCTGCGGAGTCCGGCTCGGGAGAATTGCTCGGCACAGGGCGCACCTCGACATCGCCGCGAGTAGCAGCCGAATCTGGGGAGATCGGGGATGGCTGCACCGCGGGAGGTGATTGTTCCTCCGGTTCCGAAGAAGGCTCCTCGGTACGGGAGGGTGCATCGATCCGCGCTTCAGGGTCAGCAGACGCTTCAGGGTCAACAGTCTCGCTCTGCACGGGCTCACCCGGCCAGGTTCCGACCGCGGCGAGCAAGGAACGTCGCGGAGGAATGCCATCGAACGCGCGTGGCTCAACCGCACTATCACCGCGGGCCACTGGGTCGGCCGTGATCGGGTGGGTTACCTCACCGCTGACATCGCGAAGCTCAGTGGCTCGGCTCAGCTCGGCTCCGCTTCTCGGCTGCGCAGCACGGTCAGGCTCCGTCGACACAGCTGCCTCAGATTCTGTCTCTGGAGCGGCCGTCGGCTGCTGCGGCGCATCAAAGATGCTCTTGAGCCGCCCATCGCTCAACTGCTGCAAGAGCCATTCACCGCTGCCGGGGGTGCGCTCAGGTTCTGGACGGTCCTCGCCTTTGGAGTGTTCACCGCGCTTGCGGCCACGATTATCGACCATCAGCTCAGGCCGAGATCGGCGAGACCGATCGCTGCAAAATAGGAGTATCCAGCATCTTCGATAACCTGGCGCGCGCCAGTGGCACGGTCCACGACGACCGCGACGCCGGCAACCTCGGCACCAACGGCACGCAGCGCCGTGACGGCGGCAAGCGGCGAACCTCCGGTGGTGGAGGTGTCCTCGACGACAACCACGCGCTTGCCGTTAAGGTCGGGACCTTCGACCTGACGACCGCGACCGTGGTCCTTGGGCTCCTTACGGACGACGAAGGCGTCATAAGCGAGACCACGAGCCGCGCCCTGGTGCAAGATCGCGGCAGCGATCGGGTCAGCGCCCATCGTCAGCCCACCAACCGCTGCCACTTTCTCGAGGGGCGCGATGAGGTCGAGCATGACCTGACCGATCAGGGGTGCCACGCGGTGGTCGAGACTGACCCGGCGCAGGTCGATGTAGTAGTTCGCCTTCATGCCGCTGGCCAGAGTGAAGTCCCCGTGGAGGACGGCCTCGGAGCCGATGTACTCGATGAGCTGCTGGCGTGCGTCGGTCACGGGCCTAACTCTACGGTGCACTCCTGCTGGCTCTCAGGATCCTGGCCGCTGCGCACGCGTGCCTTCCTCGTCACCGCCTCCGCGGAACTGAGTCATAAAGAGCTCATAGTAGGCGCCACGGCGTGCCATCAGCGCGGTGTGCGTTCCCTGCTCGACAATGCGGCCGCCCTCCATCACCAGAATGGTGTCGGCGCTGCGGATCGTCGACAGACGGTGCGCGATGACAAACGAAGTCCGGTCAGTACGCAGCGCATTCATCGCCTGCTGTACCAACAACTCGGTGCGCGTATCCACGGAGGACGTGGCCTCGTCAAAAATGAGTAGCGAAGGATTCGCGAGGAACGCGCGTGCAATGGTAATCAGCTGACGTTCTCCGGCAGAGACACTGCCGCCCTCGGCGTCGAGCACGGTGTCGTAACCCTCCGGCAACTGTCGTACGAAACGATCGACCATCGTCGCCCTCGCGGCATCGACAACCTCGGCGTCGGTGGCCTCAAGCCTGCCGTAGCGAATGTTCTCGCGAATAGTTCCCTGAAAAAGCCAGGCATCCTGGAGCACCATCCCCACCTGAGTGCGCAAGTCACCGCGAGCAAGTCGGGTGATGTCGATGCCATCGAGCAGAATCCGACCGCCGGTGAGTTCGTAAAAGCGCATCACCAGGTTCACCAGAGTGGTTTTGCCTGCGCCGGTAGGGCCGACGATCGCGACCGTGTGGCCAGGCTCGGCCGAGAAGGTCAGTGCCTCGATCAACGGTTGCTCCGGGTCGTACGAAAAAGAAACGTCCTGGAACTCGACCCGCCCGTCCGTGCGCGATGGGAGCGAGTCGAGAGCAGTGTCGGGACGTTGTTCATCAGCGTCGAGGAACTCGAAGGTTCGCTCGGCCGAGGCTATGCCGGATTGCAACATGTTGGCCATGCCGGCCAGCTCCGAGACGGGCTGGGTAAATTCACGCGAGTACTGAATGAAGGCCGTCGCGTCGCCGAGGGTCAGTTGACCGGAGGCGACACGCAGCCCGCCCACAACCGCAATCAGCACATAAGACAGATACGACACGAAAGTCATCGCGGGCATGATCATGCCGGAGACAAACTGTGCGCCGAAGGAGGCACTGAAGAGGCGATCATTGCGGCGGTCGAATTCTTCCAGCATCTCGCGATCACGACCAAAGGCACGCACAATTTCAAGGCCGGAAAACGTCTCTTCAATGTGCCCATTGAGCGCTCCGGTGTTCTTCCATTGCGCGGCGAAAAGTTTTTGTGAGCGGGTGCCAATGATTCCAGCAATAACTCCAGAAAGCGGGAGGGCAATCATAGCGATCACGGCGAGCTGCCAGGAGACAATAAACATCACCACGGCGATACCGATGATAGTCAGCAGTGACTGAATGAGCTGCGAGAAAGCCTGCTGAAGTGCGGACTGGATGTTGTCGACATCGTTGGTGACACGCGACATCACATCGCCACGCTGGCGGGTGTCGAAATAGCGCAGCGGGAGGCGGTTGATCTTGGCCTCGATATCCTGTCGCAACCCATAGACAACGCGCATCACCAGCGCATTGAGAAGATAGCCCTGCGCCCACATCAGCACGGAGGCAATCACATACATCAGCAGCACCAGGATGATCAGCCGTCCGAGAACGACGAAGTCGATGCCGCGACCTGGCACAATCTCCGCCCTGGCGAGCATGTCAGCGAAAGTGTCGTTGCCGGAGGCGTGCTGCTGCTGAATGATCTGTTCAAGGGGCACCCCCGCGGGCAACTGGGAGCCGATGACACCGTTGAAGATCGTGTCCATTGCCTGACCGAGGATCTTCGGCGCGATGACGGTGAGGACGACCGACGCCGACACTAATCCGATCACGAGAACCATTCGCCCCCGTTCTGGGCGGAGCAGGCCAAAAAGACGCCGGGCTGAGGGCCAAAAGTTTTGTGCCCTGCGTGCTGGCGGCCCGTCGCCGAAGACGCCTCCGTCGGCCTCGCCTGGCTCGAATTCGGGCTCGAGAGATTCTGGCTCGCTCGTGGCACTGCTGCGCGCCATCTCAGGCCACACCTTCTGCGCTCAACTGCGATTCGACGATTTCGCGGTAGGTCGCAGTCGTCTCCAACAACTCGTCGTGTGTCCCCCGAGCAATCACACGACCGACGTCGAGGACAATGATTTGGTCAGCATGTCGGATAGTCGACATGCGCTGCGCGACAATAATCACCGTGGCGTCTGCCGTCGCGGCAGCCAATGATTTTCGCAGCCGCGCATCAGTGACTACGTCGAGCGCCGAGAAGGAATCATCGAAAAGATAAACCCGAGGTCTGGCGACAAGCGCCCGCGCGATGCAGAGCCGCTGACGTTGCCCACCCGAGACGTTAGTGCCTCCCTGGGACACATGTTCGTCGAGGCCGTTTTCCTTGCGACGGACAAAATCGGCAGCCTGGGCAATGCGCAATCCCTCCCACAGCTCGTCGTCGGTCGCATCAGGGCGCCCAAAACGGAGGTTCGAGGCGATCGTGCCCGAGAAAAGATATGGCCGCTGGGGCACCAACCCGATAACCTGCGCGAGCTGGGCGCGGTCAAGCGATGAGACCGGCAGCCCATCGATGGCCACCACCCCCTGCTGCGGGTCGAATAGTCGCGGCACCAGACTGAGCAGAGTGGTTTTGCCCGCTCCGGTCGAGCCGACGATCGCCGTGGTACATCCGGGCTCGGCGACAATATCGATCTGAGAAAGGACCGGCCGTTCGGCGCCAGGATAACCGAAGGTCACGCCGCTGAATTCGACCCGACCGCGGCTGGGGGTACTGGCATCCCCGGCGGGCGTGGTCAGGGTCGTGCGGGTCTCGAGTACCTCGTGGATGCGCTCAGCACAGACCACAGCGCGCGGAATCATCATCACCATGAAAACGCCCATCATCACGGCCATCAGGATCTGCAACAGATATTGCAAAAACGCGGTCAGCGAGCCGATCTGCATGTCGCCGACATCGACCCGGTGCCCACCAAACCAGAGAACGGCAGCGGTCGCGAGATGCAAGATCATCATGATCACCGGAAACATTAAGACGAAGATGTTGCCAACTGTGATCGAGACCTCGGTGAGGGCGGCGTTGCCGCGACGATAGCGCTCCGACTCGAAGGGCTCCCGCACAAAAGCTCGCACCACTCGGATGCCCGTGATCTGTTCCCGCAGTATCGCGTTGATTCCGTCGATGCGTTCTTGCATGAGACGAAATAGCGGGAGCAACCGGAAGACAAGCACCCCGACCACGAGGAACAGCACCGGCACCGAAACCCACACCAGCCACGAGAGCCCCGCGTCCTCGGTGACGGCGAAGATAATGCCTCCGATGCACATAATGGGCGCCGAGATCATGAAATTCAGCGTCATCAATACCAGCATCTGCACTTGCTGCACGTCGTTAGTGCCGCGAGTGATGAGGGTGGCGGAGCCGAAGCTGCTGACTTCGAGTCCGCTCAGCGAATCGACCCGGCGATAGACATCACGCCGCAGGTCGCGGCCGACCGACATCGCGGTGCGGGCTCCGAAATAAACGCTCCCGATCGCCGAGAGAAACTGCACGAAACAGATGCCGAGCATAGTCACACCGGTGGACCAGATGAAGCCGGTGTCTCCGGTGCCGATGCCCTGATCAATGATGCGGGCGTTGAGGCTTGGCAGCGAGAGCGCCATAAGCGTGGCGATGAGCTGCAAAACGATGACGACGATCACCCAGCCGCGATAGGGCTTGGCGTAGGACGACGCAAGACGAAGCAGAATCATGGGTCCTCTGAACAGGAATGAGGTGAGGGAGGAAGCGGGGCAGCGAGCCGGTAACGGGTC
Source organism: Rathayibacter toxicus DSM 7488 (assembly GCF_000425325.1). GTDB lineage: Bacteria > Actinomycetota > Actinomycetes > Actinomycetales > Microbacteriaceae > Rathayibacter > Rathayibacter toxicus. The sequence continues at coordinate 156,353 of NZ_KE384350.1, read as the reverse complement.
GCTCAGGACGATCGACGCAAGGCAGATCGGGAGAACGGTGCGTATCACGCCGTTCGAGGGCGAGTGATAACAACCATCGAGCACTGACACCGCCTCCGCAATCCTTTACTCCTCCGCACAGGCAGGTGGCGTGGGGAAACGTGTCGGCGACGGCTTCTACACTTCGAGGATGCGCATCGCCACCTGGAACGTGAACTCCATCCGGGCCCGCACCGGGCGGACAATCGACTGGCTCGAGCGTGAGGACATCGATGTCTTAGCCATGCAAGAACTCAAATGCAAGCCTGAGCAATTCCCGTATGACGCGTTCGCCGACGCCGGTTACCACGTCGAGATGGTGGGGTACAACCAGTGGAACGGCGTGGGAATAGCCTCACGGTTGCCGCTGGAGGATGTCACGATCGGCTTCCCGGGAATGCCCGGCTTTGCCAAGACACCCCTCACGGATGGTTCTTTCCCCCCGGAGGCGCGGGCCATTAGCGCGACGATCAACGGCATCCGGATATGGAGTCTGTACGTTCCCAATGGCCGTGCCATCGATGACCCGCACTACCGCTACAAGCTCGAGTGGTTGGCGACGCTCCGGGCCTGCACTCGAGACTGGCTGGCCGCGGAGCCCGATCTGCCGCTCGCGCTGATGGGCGACTGGAATGTCGCTCCGCTGGACAGTGATGTAGGCGATCCCTCACTCGGGCCAGGCTCCACGCATATCTCGCCACCGGAGCGCGAAGCCTTCGCTGCCTTCGGTGACGCCGGGCTGCAGGACGTGGTACGACCGCTGATCCCCGACGGCTACACGTATTGGGACTACAAGCAGCTGCGTTTCCCGCGCAATGAAGGGCTCCGGATCGACTTCGTGCTCGGTTCGCCCGCCTTAAGCAACCTGGTCACGGCTGCCGCGATTCATCGCGAAGAACGCAAGGGCGATGCGCCAAGTGACCACGTGCCGGTAGTAGTCGAACTCGCTGCCGAGACCATCCTCGACGACGACCGCCCCATGATCTTCTGATCGTGGCCTCCTCGGTGAAGAAAAGGATTCAGCCCGCCCAGCAGCACCGGCTCGCGCAACGTTTACCGTCAGTGGACGGCTCCGACGAGTTGGGTAGGGGGTCGTACCGTCCATTCCGGGAAAGAATCGCGCAGGCCCGCCCTCGCCGCCGCCGCTGGGACCTGGCGCTCTCGGTTCTCGGCTGTCTTGCCCTCGGAGCGCTCTGCATCGGATGCGGCTTTTTCAGCCTAATCCTGGCGATTTTCCCCGCCCAGTGCGAAGGGCAAAATTTTTCGTGCGATTTCGACCGCATCGACTGGGGCGTCTCCCTCGCGCTGATCGGCCCGCCTCTCGTCACGTTAATCGCCGTGGGTGTGACAGTCGTGCGCTACCTTGTGGGGCGTCGCGCGTTCTGGATCCCGATCGTTGGCCTTGGGCTGTGCGTCGCCGACGCGATTCTCGCCTCCTGGCTAGTCACCAGCGCGATTCCCGGCGCGGCGTTGTTCTAACGACAACGGGCCTGCACGCAGCCAGTGTGCGGGGCCGACCTGACATCAGACCCGCCCCGCAACGTCAGCGCCCGCAGCTCTGGTCGCCCTCGAGTTTCACATCCGTCTTGTTGATCATGGGAGTGACCCGCACCGCTTGATCACCGAATCGGCCACCATCAGCCTTGAATGTCACGGTCGCCGTGTCCGATTGCCCGGGCGTCAGCTGCAACGAGAGCTTCATGACGGGTCGGCCGAGGTCATCCGTCGTCTTTTCAACGCCACCCAAGCCTTTCGCCCAACTCGCGTCATCCATCGAGACCGTGGTGCCGGGGGGTCCGTAAACATAGATCAGAGTGATCATGTTTCCCCGCGGGATTGGCCCCCGCCCGCCAGCCGCTGCCACGTAGGCCGGCAGTTTCTGCGCCGCCGCCGCCGTGATCGTATTGGTGAGCTTAATTGATGTGGTAAATGTCGCATCTGAGGTGGAGCAACGGTTTGCGCTGGACTGCGTCACCGCTGTGTTGAGGTAGTAATCCATCTTTGAACCGCTTGACGCATCCTGGAAAAACACGCCGGTCGTGGTGTTCGCGGAGTTGTCGGCGGGCAGCACTCCCGCGATCGGAGTGGGAGCGAGCAACGCTTGCTCCTTGCTCTCGGCGCTGTAGGCAAGGATGCGGTTCTCACCAACCGCTTTGACAATCGCCGGCAGCATCGTGGTCGGTTCCATGCTGCCGCCAAGGATCGAACCAACAATGGTTGAACTGGCCTGCGCGAAAAATTTGTCGGTCCGGTCCGCCACGGTGGATTCCGGGTACCGAAAATAAATCTGATTGAGCAGGATCGAGACCGCGTTGTCGCTGGTCAGCTGACTGCCGTCAGGAAGGGTCACCGGGCCGGTCGAACCGAGAAGGTAAGACAGAGCGACCGGGTCGATCGCGAGAACGCCGTCAATCTTCTTCTCCGGGTACTTCTGTGTCCAGAACTGGGTTGCGATCGAGGCGGCGGTGGGAAAGTCGGGACGGCTGGTTGACACGTTGAAGGTTGTCGCCAGGTTCTTGCCGACCGTGTTGAGTGCGCTCTGCGGAACGTCGACCGGCTTCAGACCGGTGAAGTCGTTGCTGGCAGCTTGCTCACCGATCGACACAGCACCTCCGTCGACATTAAGTTCCATGACTGAAGAGGCGCCACCCCCCAGTGCCTGTGCTTCGGCGAGATTCTGGAAGAGCACGAGGTAGTGCCGCGGCCCACTTGCACCGAGCGAATCCGGAAGGATCGTGGTGAGAGGCTCGACCTGACCCATTGATTTCGTTGCGGTAGCAAGCTGAGGGGCGAACGAGTCGATCGCGGTAGCAACCTGGGGTGTGAGCGCACCGCGATCAATCCCCGCGACCCGCGACTGTGCGGTATCGACAACGCCCTTGGCGACCGTGATCTTGCGCGAGAGGTCCGTGATCGCGCCGATATCGATCTTGCCGTTAACGGGTTTGAGGGAGTCGAGCGACGTTGACGACAACGGTCCGACGATCTTGTCGGACACGTCGTCAGCGATCTCGGCCGCCGCGCGCACCGCCGAGAGGTTCGCGCCAACGCCCGGCACAATTTCCATGATCCGCCAGATCGGGTCGTCGGTCTGTTGACGCGCTTCCTCTGTGAGGGTCGCAATTCTCCCGGCGGTGGCCTCCGCGTCTGTCGTCTTAAAGGCGGTGAGCTGGTCGGCGACTTGCGAGACCAGCGGGATCGCCGTGGTGAGCTTCGTGCGCACTGTCATCGCTTTGTTGTAGGTCTGGATCCCTAGCAAGACCGCAATCACGGCGCTGATCAGCAAGACCAGGAGAACAATCAGCGTGATCCACAGTCCGCGACGGCGACGTCTGCGGGGACGACCGGAGGCGCGGCGAGAGGAGATCGTCGTGGTGCTCATTTGACAGATTCTACAGAGCGCCGCGAGCGCCAACGTCCTTGACGCACCAAGCGACGCCGAGGTCAGCCTCCGGGCACAAAAAGCCTGTTGACGCTGGATCAACCAGCACAGGACGGCGAACACACCAACGACCGGCCTGCCAATCTTTGCCCTATTTACATCACAAGCTCACCTCGGTCATGTGTTCGGTGATTCAGACAGAGAACTGACCTGGTCGCCTATCGACACCCGGGAGCCGAGAAAGGACTGAACCGAATAGCCCGATGCTCTTCGTCGGTTAGCGTGGGCGCATGTCCATAGGTGCAGTCACCGACCCCTTTGACCCTGACTGGACCCGACGCCCGCCAGGACGGGCCAATTATCTTCACGATGCGGCCAGCGCTGGTGTCCTGTTCGTGGCAACTTTCTCCTCAGCCACGCTGTTCGCCTCCGCCGAGCTTGTGAACACTGCGGATCCGCGGGTAAGCGCGCTGTGGGCGCTTGCGCTGACACTACCTCTGGCTCTACGACGACGTTTCCCGGCGACGGTCGGACTCCTGGTCGCTGTCGTCTACATCATCGGTCTGGTGCTCGCGGTGCCGGAATCGCTTTTCAATGAGATTTGTCTCTTCCTCGTGATCTACACGGTCGGCGCGTGGGGCCGCAACCGCCGTGTCTCCCTCCTCGTCCAAATCGTGATTGCTGTCGGGATGCTCTCCTGGCTGATCGCTTCACTCGCCGCCGGACAACAGCCAGGCCGGGCTGCGCCCACACAGAATTCAGCAGGGATTTTCCCGCCTTATTTTGCGGAATCAGTACTCGTACTCGGAGCCAATGTGCTCTATTTCGGCAGCGCCTATATGTTCGGGGAGACTTCCCGGCAGTCGGCGCGGCGGCTGGAAGCGCTCGAGGCACGCACCGCCGAACTGGACGAAGAGCGGGAACTTTCCTCGCGGCAGGCAGTGTCCTCGGAGCGGTTACGTATCGCACGTGAGCTTCACGACGTCGTCGCCCACCACGTCAGTGTGATGGGGGTCCAGGCGGGAGCTGCTCGTCGCGTGCTCGCTCAGGATCCCGAGAAAGCCGTCGCAGCACTCAGCGCGATCGAAAAGGATGCCCGCTCGGCCATCGAGGAGATGCGCCGGATCCTGGTCGCGCTGCGGACAGAGGACACCGGGCCGAACTTGCTCACCGACGCCGCTTCGACCCGGGGAGTTGAACAACTGGAGGAGTTGGTCGCCGCGTCAACCGGTTCTGGGCTGCCGACGGTCTTCCGCACCTTCGGCGAGCCGCGAGCGATACCCGCGACGGTAGGTCTCAGCCTTTATCGGATCGCGCAAGAATCGCTCACGAACGTGCGCAAGCACGCGGGACGAGGAGCGTGTGCCGAGGTGCGCTTGGTCTACTTCACCGACGCCGTTGAGCTTAAAATCACCAATGACGCGGGCGCCGCGCCCCATCCGGTGGCACCTACGTCCTGCGGTCTCGGTCAGACTGGCATGATCGAGCGCGCGGCGGCGGTCGGTGGCTGGGTCCAGGCGGGGCCCCTCCATGACGGATACCTCGTGCACGCGCATATCCCGCTGTCCCCTGTTACCGCACACGAACAACGGGAAGACACTGACCAGATCGTGTTCCCCCCGACATCGATGGGAAACCTTGACCGAGCAAGCAGAGGTAACGCATGACGGAACACATCAGCGTGCTACTCGTCGATGACCAAGAGCTGGTGCGCACGGGCTTCCGGACCATTCTCGAGTCGGAACCCGGTATTGAGGTCATTGGGGAGGCACGCAATGGCGTGGAGGCGATCCAGCGTGCCTCAGACCTCTGCCCAGACGTGATCTGTATGGACGTGCAGATGCCGAGCCTTGATGGACTCGCTGCCACCCGCGAAATCCTCAAAGATCCCAGGCTGTGCTCACGCGTGCTCATCCTCACGACCTTTGACCGCGACGACTATCTCTTCGATGCACTCTCGGCGGGCGCAAGCGGTTTTCTGCTTAAAAACTCGTCACCGGAAGAGCTGGTTGAGGCGGTCCAGATCGTTGCGCGCGGCGACGCAATGCTCGCACCCGACGTCACCCGGCGGGTAATAGAGCGGTTCGCCGGTGAAGCGAGACGTCCCTCTGTCGCCGCCCACCATCCGGGGATCGCCGAACTCACCGACCGCGAACGCGAAGTACTCATTCATTTGGCCCGCGGCTGGTCAAATGCCGAGATCGCCAACGAGCTATTTGTGGGCGAAGCCACCGTAAAAACGCACGTCTCGAAAATCCTGATGAAATTGCGGGTGCGCGATCGGATTCAAGCGGTCGTCTTCGCCTATGAGCACGGAATTGCGGTGCCCGGCAGACTCTAGGCCTCGCTCAGCGGCGCTGCGCCGAAGCGACCACGTGCGGCGGAATACGACGGATGAATTCCATCCTGATGTCAGGCACAATTTTTCGATCGAGCACCACCGTCATATATCGGCTGTCGACCCGCGCGCCCATCACAACCACGTCAGGATCAGTATTTACTCGGTAACCGCGTACCGTTTCACCATCAACGATTATCGGCACTCCACGCACCACATCCTCATCGCGAAGAGCCGCAGCAACGACCGGAATCCCTCCGCGGCGAGAACGCACCCGACCGGGAAACGTATTGCGGAGCACATCACCCATGTGCGCGGCAAGTCGCGATTCCAGGGGTCGGCTGCGCTCAGCGGGGATGGGCACCGAGGTGCGTACCGCCTCCCAGATAACGGGATAGCGCATCCGCGTCACTTGGTCTGCTATCCACGGCGGCATATGGTCATTCTCCGCCCGCTCAATGGCACGCTGCTGATCAGACGTCAAGGGAACCTGGTTGGCCGGATCTGCGTGGTGCAACGGATTCTTGAAAAAGGAATACGACAGCGAAATTTCAACGAAGCGCCCCAGCACCATCGTCTGAGCAGAAGCGAACTCTTCCAGTCGTGGTTGGGGCGCGAACGCGAGAACCGGATCACCGAAACGCGTTGCGATCTCGTCTACCCCGGGAGGGGCGGGCATATCACGGACGGCCCCCGACGTGTCCTTTGCCATAGAACAAGAGTGCTCGACGGTCCAGTTCATACCAACTTCTTGACGGTCATCCCTTTGTGACGGTAATCCGCGAGCGTGACAACACCGGCCGACGCGCTGCGCATGCATCAGCTCACGCGGGGATCCCCAACGCGAAGGCTGCGAAGATGGTGAGATGATCGCTTTGTACCACCCCGGCCCGCGCGGTTTAGCCTCTGACACGGACGCGTGCACCGCACAGCGTCCTCCCGGCGGTGCGGCCGTCCGCAGCGACAAGTCGTCGCATCAGTTTTCCGGCTGGAGCCTTGCTGGCAACCAGCTACACCGGATCTGGCCCTTCAGCGCAACCGAAGGCAACAGCGACGCCTTCACCACAGCAGTCGAGCGAGAGTCGGCCGCGTGAGAGCGCGTGCCGTGAGCGCAGCCTTCGCACTGGTCGTCACCCTGGCCGGTTGTACGACGCCGCGTCCTAGTGAGAAGGATGCAACCTCCTTCGACGCTCCCGCTACCCCCTCGCCGCACGCCGTCGCCCGGCTGACCTGTGACACGCTACTGTCGGCCTCTCGAGCAGCGACGGTGCTCGGGGTAGAGCGCAGCGAGATCCAGGACACCCCCCCAACGAAGGCACGTAAGTCAGCCGAAGTAATGCGCGAGGTAGCGGACGAAAAGGGAGGTCTGCTGCAGTGCGGGTGGTACAGAAAAGACGGCACGGCGACGATTATTGCCTCGGCAGTGGCCAATGCCGCCGCAGCCTTCGCCGGTCAGTCAGGTACGCGCCTCGCGACCACGACCGAGGCTTATGGATCCTGTACGAACAACACCTGCGGCATCGATCTGCTCGCGGGCACCACGTGGGTGACTCTCGCCATTGTCGACGCCCCGGCCGACTTGGATCTCAGTGCTCTCGCTACAGATACTGCCGCAGGAGCAGTCGGTTCACTCGATGAAGCGACGACAGTGAAAAAGGCGAGCTGCACCTATGCACTCACCGCCGAGCAACTGACCACGATTGCAGGGCTGCCGCACGCGACACTGCGTACAGGAAAAGAGGGCGGGCACCTCGCGTCGGCCACCGCGGTGGCCGATACTCGCGCCGGATATACCTCGTGCACGTGGAGCGATGCCAACAACAGCACCGCCCCCGTACTCTCCATCGACGCACTACCGGACGGTGACTACGCCTGGCGTAAGCTCTCGCTCACCTCGGGGCTCGTGGTGCCGCTCAAGCCGCTGGACGGAGTCGGGGCGCGAGCACTCGCAGGCTGCAGCGCCGAAGCATGCGAAATCGACACGCTGGCGGATAACGTGTGGTGGCGAATAGTCGTTCCCGGCGATGCGGCGCGTGCCGAAGCGGTGGCCCGCGCAGTCGTCAACCACGGAATTCTCGACGGAAGCTGACAGCTCCCGTTCACTGAGGGTTTGCCCAAGGTATACACCCGGATCGGTCTGGGAGGAAAATATTCGCGCAGCAACTGACTCAGAAAGACCTGCAGTCACAGAAAACAGGAGTCGTCATACCGCTGAGAGGGAAAGAAAAAGCGGGCAAGCCCTCATACGATGGGGTACCACTCGAACCCTAAAGATTAGAGACAAAAATGGCAAATACCTTATCTTCGACAGCGAGCTGCGCTGATGTTCTTCAGGATCACGAACGCAAGACGCAGGCTGCTCGATTGTCGAATTGGAGTCTCCTTCTCGGCCTCGGCTCCATTCTGTTCGGTTTCACTTTTTTTGTTCCCCTCATTGGGATAACCTGCGGATTGAAAGCGATAAAACGCGATCCGTCGCATAGTCGCGCGGCATTTTTTGGAGTCGCGCTCAATGCCTTCATGCTCGCGGTCGGTATTGCCCTTGTCGCCATCTTCAGCATTTACTTATTGCCTCGATGGATTTGATCGCGAGAACGTCGGCGCACTAATCCCGAAAAGAAAAGGCGCTGAGAAATCCCCTTCGAAAATTAATTCCCACCTTCACCCTACGAAACTAGGCGCGAAGAGACAGCACAACGTGAAACTATTCACAGGGCCGGAGGTAGCACATGCGAGAGCTACATATTGATCATGTGCCCCTTGAGGCCGTGGAAACCCTCCTGAAGAGCCTCGGAAAGCGTCGGATGGGTATGCACATTGCGGGCCAGCTCGGTCGCGGTCAAATCCCACTTCTGAGCGAGAGTGAGTTCGGGGAGTAACTCAGAAACATCCGGTCCGATCATGTGCGCACCGAGCAGCTCACCGTACTTCTTGCTCGCGATGAGCTTGACAAAGCCGGTGGGCTCGCCAAGTCCGTGAGCCTTGCCGTTGGCCATGAAGGGGAAAGTCGAGACGGTAATCTCGTGGCCTTCGTCAGTCGCCTGCTTCTCGGTAAGGCCGAAGGAGGCAATCTGTGGCTGGCAGAAAGTTGCTCGCGGCATCATTCGGTAATCACCCAGGGTCTGGGTCTCGGCACCTGCGATGGTTTCCGCCGCAACAACACCCTGAGCCTCTGCGACGTGCGCAAGTTGCAGTTTCGCCGTGACATCGCCGATAGCGTAGATATGCGGAATGTTGGTGCGCATATAGTCATCGATGGCAATCGCTCCGCGCTCGGTCAGCTCGACGCCCGTATTCTCGAGACCGAAGCCTTCGGTACGGGGCACCCAACCGATTGACATGAGGACGCGGTCCACCTCGAGAGTCGACTGCGTACCATCTTTCGCGGTGTAGGTGACGGTGACATAACCGTCTTTATCGACGACCGATTCAACCTTGGTCGAGGTGAGGATCTCAATGCCGAGCTTTGTGTACTGCTTCTGAATCTCTTTCGAGACATCGGGATCTTCATTGGGAAGGGCGCGATCCATGAACTCGATGATTGTCACATCAACGCCATAGTTCTTCAGGACGTAAGCGAACTCCATACCGATTGCACCGGCGCCAACAATGGCCATCGTGTCGGGCAGGTCGCGGGTCATAATCTGGGTCTCATACGTCACCACGTTGTCCGAGAGCTCGACGCCGGGCAGGAGGCGCACGCTCGCTCCGGTCGCGATGATCGCGTTATCGAAGGTCAACGACTCCGTACCGCCCTTGGTGAGCTGCACGTCAAGACCCCGCGGGCCGGTGAAGGAACCGACGCCGTCGAACTCGGTGATCTTGTTTTTCTTCATCAAAAAGTGGACGCCCTTGGTGCGACCGTCAGCGACGCTGCGGCTGCGGTCAAATGCCGCGCCAAAATCGAACGAGACGTCGCCCGAAATGCCGAATTGCTTCGCCTGGGTGTGAAAGAGGTGTGCGAGTTCAGCATTGCGCAGGAGCGCCTTCGACGGGATGCAGCCGACGTTGAGGCAGACCCCGCCCCAGTACTGCTTCTCGACGACCGCGACCGACTTGCCGAGCTGAGCGGCACGGATCGCGGCCACATACCCGCCGGGACCTGCTCCCAGGACGACGACGTCGAAGTGCTGGGCCATAGGTGATCCTCCATCAGATTCGTGATCATGGGGGCGCGGGACGACCACGCCGCTCACCACCGTACCGTTTCGACGGCGAGAGCCCGGGTGAGCCTCCGGAGGTCCCACTCACGGACGGACACCGGAGGGGCGAGCCGAGCCCGGCGGTGGCGAGGCCCTGACTCTGACACGCGGCAGGGCCGTGACCTCGTGAGTAGTGCCATACACCAGCTGTCCGTTACCCAGGTGGGCGTCCTACCGTTGGACCGCGCGGGCAACAAAGCCCGTCCCCGCCAGCTGTTCGAAAGAAGCCTCAGATGCCCCTTGCCGCCTCTCGTACCGCCACGACCAGCGCCCCGATCCTCGACGTCCTCGCCGACCGCTGGAGCCCGCGCTCGTTTGACTCCTCCGCCGCAATCCCCGACGAGACCCTCACCGCGCTGCTCGAAGCCGCCCGCTGGTCCCCGTCCGCCAACAACTCGCAGCCGTGGCGCTTCATCGTCACCCGCCGCGGAACGGAGGAGTTCGACCACGTCGCCGGGACGCTGGTCGGTTTCAACACCGCGTGGGCCAGCTCGGCGAGCGCGCTCGTCGTCGCACTTGCCGAGACCGTCGACGGCGAGGGCAGCGCCCGTCCGTGGGCCATCTACGACCTCGGCCAGGCGGTCGCGCACCTCAGCGTTCAGGCGCACTACGAGGGACTGCACGTGCACCAGATGGCAGGCTTCGATAAGGATGCGGTCCGCACCGCGTTCGACATTGGCGAGCGTTTCGAGCCCGTCACCGTCGTCGCCATGGGGACCCTCGCCGGTCCGGAGGAACTTGCGAGCGACGCGCTCCGCGAGCGCGAGGTCGCGCCCCGCACCCGTCTGCCGCTCGACGAGATCGTGCTCGTCCAGGAGTAGGCCACACCGCGGAGGCGACGGAGGCGACCCGGGCTGCGGCGACGCAGTAGCGTAGAAACGTGCGCGACATTCAACGGCAGATCATCTCCGACCTCCATGTCTCCCCCAGCATCGATCCGGCGACGGAGATCGCTCGACGCAGTGGTTTCCTCGCCGATTACCTCCGCCACACCGGCGCCGCAGGTCTCGTGCTCGGCATCAGCGGCGGACAAGACTCCTGCCTCGCCGGCCGACTGTGCCAGCTGGCGGTCGAGGAGGTACGCGCGAGCGGAGGCGATGCTTCCTTTACCGCGGTCCGCCTCCCGTACCACGTCCAGGCGGACGAAGAGGATGCGCAGCTCGCGCTGGCCTTCGTCCAGCCGGACCGCCACGTGACCTTTAACATCCATCAGGGGGTGGAGGGGATCGCTACAGCCTTCAGCGATGCTGTCGGTCAGCCGCCATCGGACTTCGTCAAGGGCAACGTTAAAGCGCGGGTTCGAATGGTCGCGCAGTACGCCATCGCAGGACAGTACGCCATGCTTGTCGTCGGCACCGATCACGCGGCGGAGGCTGTCACCGGCTTCTTCACCAAATTCGGCGACGGCGGTGCCGACGTCCTGCCACTGACCGGCCTCACCAAACGCCAAGGCCGCGCGTTACTGGAGCACCTCGGTGCACCCGCGCAGATTTCTCACAAGGCACCGACCGCCGATCTCCTCGACGAGGACCCTGGCCAGACCGATGAGGCGAACCTGGGTCTGAGCTACGCCGACCTGGACACGTACCTCGAGGGCGGCCACGTAGCGCCGGAGGTGGCGGAGGCAATTGAGGCCAAGTATCGCGCCACCGAGCATAAGCGCCGGGTGCCGCTGTCGATGTTCGACACGTGGTGGCGCTAGCCTCCGCTGTCGGATCTCACGACAGTTGTCGGATCGCGAAGTCCTTGACCTGGGGTTTCTCAACCGAGTTGTCCGATCTAAGGGGTGATCTGTCTCACGAGAGTTGTCAGAAATCCAACTCAGCCTGAGAGGAAAAGACGAAGCCCCTCTCATCCTCGACACGTAATCCCTCAGCGTGCATCCTGCGGCGGGTGTGGTTCCCCATAAGGTGGTGTAGTCCGCGGTGGTCGGCTGCGTCGTCCACAGCGACCGAGGATCTCAATTTCGGAGCAGGAAATTCCTGCGCGCTCTCACCCATCACCGACTGGTCGGATCGATGAGTCGCGCGTTTGACCCCAGTCGAATTCGAAGCCATCATGAACACCACCGTCGCACTGGCGGCGTGACTTACCTGTCACCTATCCGTGCAGCAGTCCCCTGAAGCGGTCGCTCTGCTCGCGGACGCTGAGGGCGTCGCTCACACGGCACTCGGTCAAGCTCTCATCGAAGAGTATCGAGCCGAGATCGCTACAACTACTGCCCCGGTCGCGGCGTAAGTTCACCTAGGAGGCTATATTGCGCTGGACCATCCTCGGCGGGCACGGCATGCTCGGTGACGACCTTTCATCTGTGCTCCAGCAACGGGGTCACATCGTACGGTCGCTCTCGAGTTCGGATTGTGACGTACGCAGTCCGGCTCAACTAGCCGTCCGACTGGCCGGATCCGACGTCATCGTGAACGCAGCAGCCTGGACAGCAGTTGACCTTGCTGAGTCCAGAGAAAGTGAAGCCTTCGCGGTGAACTCGCTCGGTCCCTACAACGTTGCCCGAGCCGCCATGGAGGCAGGAGCACGGCTTGTCCACATCTCAACAGACTACGTATTCTCCGGCGACGCAACGGTGCCGTACGAGATCGATAGTCCGTTGAACCCGCAAAGCGCATATGGCCGCACGAAAGCGGCAGGGGAATGGGCAGTTCAATCGATTGACGGTAGCGCTCTGATCGTTCGGACGGCCTGGCTATACGGGGCCGCAGGGGACAATTTCATCGAAAAGATGCTACGCTCCGCCGACTCCGGACAACTTCGAGTTGTGACGGACCAAGTCGGTCAACCAACCTGGACAAGAGATCTGGCCGACTACATCGTTGGCTTGATCGAGCTTAAGCGATCAGGTGGTATCTATCACGGAACAAACTCGGGATCCGTCTCGCGCTTCGACTTTGTTCATCGACTGATGGAAATGCTGCATCTCACTCACGTCAACATCGATCCATGCCGATCTGCGGACTTCGTCCTGCCTGCGGAGCGACCGGGATACAGCGTGCTTCAGCACCGGAACGGCATAGAGACGATGCCGCCGTGGGAGGACGCGCTGGGGCGATATCTTGATGAGCGGTGATCCGTTAGCCGGGGAATCGCTCTCCACATCCATCTCAATCGGCTTGAGGCCGACTGCGATTATCGCTTTGGGCCTGCTTCAGGCGATTTGGCCCCTCGCGATGGATATGTACCTACCAGCGCTCCCGGCGATCGGTCGGGAATTCGGTGTCTCGAATGCTGTGGTTCAGGCCACAGTGGTGACGGCGTTCATAGGCATGGCGCTTGGTCAGATCGTAGCGGGTCCAGCATCAGACCGATGGGGTCGCGGGCGAATCTTGGTGCCAGCTCTAGTTCTGTTCGTTGTTGCCTCATTGATCTCAGCGGTGGCGCCGACGATCGAGGTTCTGGTCTTTGCGAGATTCTTGCAGGGAGCAGCCGCTTCTTCTTGTGCTGTTCTCGCCATGGCGATCTCGCGGGATGTCTCCTCGGGAGTTGGAATGGTTCGCCTACTCGCCCGGATGCAACTCGTCAATACGGTGTTGGTTGTGTCAGCGCCACTTTTTGGTGCTGCAGTGCTTGCCATCGCCGACTGGCGCGATGTTTTCCTTGCCCTCGCGGCGATCGGGTCGCTTGCCGTGATCAGTACGGCTTTCGCGAAGTCTTCGCTCCTTGTCGAATCAGCCGCCGCGCAGGAAGCCCCATCGGCGTCACCGAGGGCTTGGATTGTGCTCGGAGGAATCGTTGGTTCGGCACTCGTCTGGGGAGCCACAATGATGTACCTGACTTCGTCGGCCTTCATCTATCGGTCTCTCGGGTTCGCTCCTGGTGGCTTTGCCCTGTTGATGGCTGGACACTCTGTCTCGGTGCTCGTCGGCGTTCAAATCGGGCGCGCCCTATCAGGAAGGGGTGGGCTGACCTTTGCGATCCGAATAGGATCGATCTGTGTGATCGCATCGTCGATCGGCTTCCTACTGTTGGCCGTATTTCAAGTCCAATTGTTTGCAGCGGGCGCGCTCGTGTTCACAATGAGTTTCGGCATGATTTCCCCGACGCTGGTAGCTGTCATCATGAGCAGCTTCCATTCGAAAGCGGGAACCCTCGCTTCGGTTCTTGGTACAGCCAATGTATTGATGGCTGCGATTCTGGGAATTCTCGCCGCCATTTCCCTCACGCCGCAGTCGCTTGCATTGCTTGTGGTCGGTTGCGCTGTCGCTGCTGGCATCACAATCAACGTATCGCTCACGAGCTTGGGCGGCACGGCGCAAGCCTCCGCAGGCAAGTCCAGGTCGTAGTTCGCCAACGCATGGTAATGGCTGACGTAAGACGAAGAATTTTCACACGACTGTGGGCACCGGAGGGTACTGCTGAAGGTCTTGGTGACTCTTCGGGTTAGGCCGCTTTTGCGTCCGGTTTCATCGGAAAAATCTCGTACTCGATCGGGGTTAGTCGCGGTTCAGGTTCTGTTTTCAAACGGCACTATTGGCCCTGTTTTGGGACGGCGTTAACAATAGCTTCGCGGGCGGAGTGTTAGGTCTCAGTTCATTGCCAGCTCGGGGAGGTTTCTCGGGTTGGCGTGTCGAAGAAGACACGCGCGATGCCTGTGAGCCGCGACCATGAGGGCTCGATCAAGTGGGCAGCGCTGGTGCTTGACCTGGTGTGAGCTTCGTATTGCCCTGCTGCCGGTGGTGCGGCGACCGCTTCTTCCGCAGAGTGCCGACCTGTCGAGGCCATCCAAAGCTTGCCCTCGAAGTTGCGCCTGCCTGACCACGTCAGAAACTCGCGCACCGGATCCGCGTCCTCGAACCTGATCCGTGCGGCATCCACCGGATCCAGGTGCTGGGCGAGCCCATGTCTGGAAAAGTCGATCGTGGCTGCGAGAGCATTCGTCCCGTCGATCGCCGCCAGCCAGTCTTCGGTCAGTGTCACCGCGCACCTTCTCAACGGAGGCCTGGCTGCCACTGGATCCTCCGTTGGGCAATGCCTCCGGCTTGCGCGTCAAGCTACTCTCAGTCGTTAGCACACCTTGGAGACACGTCCTGATACCGATCAAGTCGAGTGAGAATTTCCGGATCGAGTGAGACACGACCTCCGCCCGCCGAGCGAAAGGCACGCGGGCTAAAAGCGTGCTCGGGCGTTATAAACGAGCGCAGCACCCGCATCTACCTGGGCGCGATAGGCCCGGAACGTGGCCAGCGCCTCGTCGCGGAGGACACCGTCCACCACCTCGATACCGCGGGCCTGGAACTGTGAGGCCCAGTCCTCGCGCATCGGCCCTTCGTCGAAGGTCGTGATCTCTTCGAGTTCGGGACCCGACCCCGCGATGACCAGACGCCGCACCCCTGACCACAGCGTTGCTCCGTAGCACTGCACGCACGGTCGCCAGTTAACGACCAGCTCGTGCGCGGGCATACCGTCACCGCCGAGGTCCCAGCTGCCGAGCGCAGTCTGGGCAAGCCCGAGCGCCGTGACCTCGGCGTGTCCGGAAGAGACTCC
This sequence comes from Rathayibacter toxicus DSM 7488, assembly GCF_000425325.1. GTDB lineage: Bacteria > Actinomycetota > Actinomycetes > Actinomycetales > Microbacteriaceae > Rathayibacter > Rathayibacter toxicus. The sequence continues at coordinate 140,917 of NZ_KE384350.1, read as the reverse complement.
ACTCGCGAGCACAACGTTCACCCCCACCGACACGAGGCGACCGGAGTCACGCTCCACCACGATCGCGGCGAAAGGACCGCCATTACCCTCGCGAAAGTTACGGTCAGCGAGCGCGTGCACGAGCGTCATGCGCTCTTCGCCCTCGGCGAGGAACTCGGGTACCTCCCGCACTGCCTCGCTGATCCACGCGGGCAGCGCGATTTCATAACGGGTGGCAAGCCGGTCAATGTCCACAGGATTCCTCTCGGTTGGCGAGTTGGCGGGTGAAAGATTTCACTACCGGCGCAGCGACCGAAACCCATCACGCACAAAGAAGGCCCCGGTGAGCCTTAATTACGGACGCACGAGGGACTTAATAGCGCGGCGCTCGTCCATCGCGGCGTAAGCCTCCGCAATGTTGTCCAGCGGCAACTCAAGGTCGAAAACCAGACCGGGTTCGATCGAGCCGTCGAGCACGTCAGGGAGCAGTTGCGCCATGTAGCTGCGCACCGGCGCGACCCCTCCCCTGACGCCAATGTTCGAGTCAAACATCTGCCGCACGGGCAACTCGGGACCGCCGTTGGGGACGCCCACATAGCCGACCATGCCACCCGGACGGGCAGAGTCGAGAGCCTGCTGCATCGACTCCTTGGTACCCACGCACTCCAGGACACAGTCAGCGCCGATTCCACCCGTGAGTTCGCGCACGCGGGCAACACCCTCGGCTCCCCGAGTGTCGACGATGTGGGTTGCACCGAAACGCTTCGCGAGCACCTGACGAGGCTCGTGTCGTGACATCGAGATGACCTTAGCCGCCCCGAGGCGTCTCGCCGCGAGCACGGCACAGAGCCCCACGGCCCCGTCGCCGACGACGGCAACAACGGACCCCTCGGACACCCCGGCCGAAACGGCGGCATGATGACCAGTTCCCATCACATCGGCGAGGGTCAGCAAACTCGGAATGAGCGCGGGGTCGGGGTCAGCGCCCACCCGGAAAAGCGTGCCGTCTGCTAGCGGGACACGAACCTTGTCGCCCTGCCCGCCGTCAGCAAAACCCTCCTGGCCCACTTCCCCGCCCCACCAGCCACCGGCACGACAGGAGGTTGACACGCCGTTCAGGCAATTGGCGCAGGTTCCATCGCAAACATAAAACGGGGCAATCACAAAGTCGCCGACCGAGATGTCACTGACCTTGTCACCAACTGCCTCGACAACACCCACGAACTCGTGTCCGATGCGGCGTGCCTGCGGAGTGGGGGTAACACCGCGGTACGACCAGAGGTCAGAGCCGCAAACACACGCGGCAGTAATCCGGACGATGGCGTCGCGACCGGTCACGAGCTGTGGGTCAGGAACCTCCTCGAGACGGATGTCGCGTGTGCCGTGAATCACGGTTGCTCGCATGGGTGCTCCTTGAGTGCAAAAAATGGGGATGCCCCCACGCTACGCCCCAGTAGGTCGGCAGAAGCCTGAACATCAGAGGGCTTGCATAGCCACGCCTTTACACCGCGAAAGAGAGTGGTGCCTCCTCCCAGCCATCGCGGCCGATGACCACGTGTGCGACGAACCGCAACCCGCAGGCTTCTGCCCCTTCGGCGAGAGCCCGGGTAGCCGCGCAGTCGGAGGGAAGGATTGCCGCCTCCCCCGCATGGCTGTGTGCGAGCGCTATACCGCGAGCGCCCCGAGATAGCACCTCGGCCAGTACCGTCGGTACCGGGAGTTCGGCATGCGCGGGTGCGCCGTCGGCGAGACTGAGTACGTCACGGACGGCGCCCGATTCTGAGAGCGCGACAGCCAGCACCGTCTCCACCGGACGCGCCGCGAGGAACGGCGTCACGAGCGCCGCGAGTTCGCTCGCACTCGTGACGCGGGTCGCGCGCGTCGCGCGGTTCATCCTCCGTCGCAACTCGAAGGAGGCAACAATGCGGCACGCAGCGACCTCACCGACTCCGCGCTGCCGCATGAGGTCATTGACTCCTGCCCGCGCAACCGCGTCAATACCACCGAAACGCGCGAGGAGGCGCTGCGCAACCACGGTCGCGTTAGCTCCCCAAACTCCCGCTCCGATGAGGACGGCAAGTGTCTCGGCGTCAGTCAGCGAATCAACACCGCGGGCCCGCAGCCGCTCGCGGGGACGCTGCTCGGGGGCGAGGTCAGCCATACGCACGCCAGAGGCGGGGAGCGACGGAGACATGCTGCAACCCTACGCACGTGGCTATCTTTCCGGTCTCTCCTCCCGACGAATGTGGACAAGTGCCGACCTGCTCAACCCTGTGGAGGAGGCAGCGTCACTGCGCCGAGGCGGTCAGACCGGCAGTCACCATCAGCCCCTCACGGTCTTCTGCCACGTCGACGAGCACAACGTCGCCATCGCGGATGGAGCCGTCGAGCAGCGCGCGCGCAAGCTGGTCATCAATCGTGTTTTGCATCAGCCGCCGCAGTGGACGCGCGCCATACTGAGGATCGTAACCACGCGCGGCAAGCCAACTACGGGCGGCCGGGGTAACCGCAAGTTCGAGCCGACGATCCGCCAGCCGTCGCGAAAGCCGATCAATGTAGAGCGACACGATTTCGCTCAGCTCGGTCTGATCTAGCGCCTGGAAAATCACGATGTCGTCGAGACGGTTCACGAACTCGGGCTTAAACGCCTGTCTCACCATCTGCTGCACCGCCTCCTCCTTCTGTCCGCGCGAGAGCGCCGGGTCGATAAGGAACTGCGAGCCGAGGTTCGAGGTGAGGATGAGGATGGTATTACGGAAGTCCACCGTACGCCCTTGCCCATCGGTGAGCCGCCCGTCGTCGAGCACCTGCAGCAGGACGTCGAACACCTCGGGGTGCGCCTTCTCAATCTCGTCGAGCAAGACCACCGAGTAGGGACGCCGCCGCACGGCCTCCGTGAGCTGACCGCCCTGCTCGTAGCCGATATATCCGGGTGGAGCGCCGACCAGTCGCGAGACGGCGAACTTCTCGCCGTATTCCGACATATCGATCCGTACCATCGCTTTTTCGTCGTCGAAGAGATAGTCGGCAAGCGCCTTCGCCAGCTCGGTCTTGCCAACGCCGGTCGGTCCGAGAAAGAGGAAGGAGGCAGTGGGCCGGTCAGGATCCGAAATGCCGGCCCGAGTGCGACGCACAGCATCGGCCACCGCCGACACTGCCTCGTCCTGTCCAATCAACCGCCGATGCAGCTCGGTCTCGAGGTGCAGCAGCTTCTCGGTCTCACCTCGCAACAGCCGCCCGACCGGGATTCCCGTCCACGCCGCGATAACAGCCGCAATGTCGTCAACGGTTACTTGCTCATTCACCATGCGGCCTTCGACCGGGTCCTCCTCAACCTCGGCCTGGGCGAGTTCACGTTCGATGACCGGGATCTCGGCATAGAGAAGGCGGGAGGCGCGTTCAAGCTTGCCCTCTCGCTGCGCCCGCTCGGCCTCGACCCGCAGGGCATCAAGCCTGGTCTTCAGATCACCGACTCGGTTAAGGGAGGCGCGCTCGCGCTCCCAACGCTGCTGCAATTCGGCCAGCTGGGCACTCCTCCGTGCGAGGTCTTCGCGCAACTTCTCGAGCCGGGCCCGAGACGCCTCATCCTTTTCTTTCTTTAGCGCAAGTTCCTCGAGTTTCAGGCGGTCGACTGAGCGGCGCAGCTCGTCTATTTCCACCGGAGCGGAGTCGATCTCCATCCGAAGCCGAGAAGCAGCCTCGTCGATGAGGTCGATGGCCTTGTCCGGCAACTGTCGAGCGGTGATGTAACGGTGAGAAAGCGCGGCGGCCGCGACCAGAGCCGAATCGGCAATCGCCACCTTGTGGTGCGCCTCGTAGCGTTCTTTAAGGCCGCGGAGGATCGCGACCGTGTCCTCGACGCTGGGCTCGCCCACGAACACCTGCTGAAACCGGCGCTCAAGTGCAGCGTCCTTTTCAATATATTGGCGATATTCGTCGAGGGTAGTGGCGCCGATCATTCGTAGCTCACCGCGGGCAAGCATCGGCTTGAGCATGTTGGCGGCGGCGACAGAACCCTCGCCTCCGCCTGCGCCCATTAGGGTGTGCAGTTCATCAATGAAGGTGATAATTCGGCCATTGGAGTCAGTGATCTCCTGAAGAACTGCCTTCAGACGCTCCTCGAATTCTCCGCGATATTTCGCGCCGGCGACGAGCGCGGACAAGTCGAGGCTGACCAGTTGTTTGTCCTTAAGGCTTTCGGCAACATCACCGGCGATGATCCGTTGAGCCAGACCCTCGACGACCGCGGTCTTACCGACGCCGGGCTCACCAATAAGCACGGGATTGTTTTTTGTTCGACGTGTGAGTACTTGACTGACACGCCGAATCTCGGCGTCGCGGCCGATCACCGGGTCGAGCTTGCCGCTGGCGGCAACGGCGGTGAGATTGACGCCGTACTGTTCGAGGGCGGTCTTGTCGTCCTGCGCGGAGCTTTCGTCCTGCTGGGGTGTCCGACCGGCTTGCATGAAGACCTCCTCGATCGTCGAAAAGTTGAGTACGTCAGACTCAACTTTACCCGTCGTCCGACTATTCCCCGTCGCCCGAGCGCCGAACCTCGTCCAGTCCACCGCGCAACGAGGCAAGAGCCGCGCAAAGAATTACCCGCACTTGAGCCTCGGGAACGCCGGTCAATCCTGAAATCTCGAACTGCGAGTAATGACCAGCCACGGCAAGCAGAAGAACCTCGCGCTGCGGGCAGCCCAGCGAAAGCACACCCGTGCCGGACGGGCGGCGGAACGCCTCCCTCGACTCGACGAGCGTTTCGCAGAGTACCTCTAGCAGCCACAGCACTGGCTCCGTCGACGACGCTCCCTCGGTCGCTCTCCGCCACACGGCCGCGAAGGCCTGCACGCACAAGCGGTCGCGCACCTCCGCGTCGGCCTGGACGATCGAAACGGCGGCGGTAAACAACGGCGCAAGTCCGTCGTACAACCGACCCAGCGCAGCACGATCACCGGCAGCAACCGAACGGAGCAGTCGCGCGGCTACCTCGGCCAGCTCCGGACGATCCCGACAGACACCTGTGTCGTTCCTTCCCGCACTCACAGCGCCAGAGTGGCACCGGATCGCTGGCGGAAGAACCCGTTGCACATCTCAGGAGCCAAGAGTAGACGTCCCGACAACAACGGGACATATCGGCCGCCCCCGACGATCTGCGCTCCGGCCAAGCAGAGAGTTTCCCCCGAAGAAAAGAGGAGTTTCCACAGCCGCCACCCGAAGCATGCGAGCCAGATCGGCATCAAATGGCGGTTATCGATCAACGAGTAACCGCGGACACCGGCAGTTGTCCACAACTATCCACACGATTATCCACAGCTGTGGAATGAGCACAAGAGACGAATGAATCGGTCAGCAACATCAAGCACGCAAACGCGTCCACAGCCTCACCACCTCACGCGGTGGACAGAGCAGCATTCGGCACCGCGAGCCAAGTCACGAGAACCGGAGTCATTCCGGCATACGCACCGCAACCGTCGACACGACGGTAACGCTCGAAACAACGAGCGAGAGCCGTGTCGACGGTTGCTGCGTGAACTCCCGCGTGACGGGTGCGAACGACGTGTCTAGTTCTGGTGAGTAAACACGACATTGCCGTGGTGGCTATCAAGATGAACCTGTACCACGAGCGACTGTTCGTCAGCGATGGAGAATGCCTTCTGCCATTTCACCTGCTGCCCCGGAAGGAGCGAGGTAAGCGGCGGGGGCTGAAGTCCAGCTCCGCCTATGATATTGCTGGCCTCCGCGCCTCCAGAAGAAGCAGTGACATCGGCCAGGGGATCCCATGGCGCCGACGTGTCATTTTTTACCACGATAGTGACGACAATCTGCTTAGCCTGATTGACGCCTGTAGCGTACTTGTCCGGCGTAAAGGGTGTCGGAGTGGACACTCCGACTGCAAGACCATCGTCAAACTTCACTCCCGACCCCAGGCTAGCGGTCTGGGGGTTTTTAGACGAGGGATTCGGTGAGCTCTGGCTCGATTTCAGCTGCTCCTGACTAACGAGATTATTCGCACCAATAACCAACAACACTGTGAAGATAAGAGAGAGCACAAAGCTGACACCACCGAGGATGAGGCCCGCGAGGGAGAAACCGCGCGGCAGTGCTTTTTTCACCATCGCAATGATGCCAACAACAAGCGCCGTTATGACCACTGGCAGAGCCAGAAAGCCCAAGAATGACAGGACAACCGCGACGATTCCGAGGACGAGCGCAGTGATGGCGAGCGGGCTGCGCGGAGGCGCAGAAGGTGGCGGCCCAAAGGACGAAGGCGGAGGGAAAACTGGCGGCTGGCCTACCGAGCTAGTGAAGGGAGACTGGTAGGACGAATTCTGCGGTTCATAAGGCGGCGGTGAAGGTGGCTGAGAGAAAGTCATAGCCCCCAGGATGCCACATCTTTGATGCCTCCGCGGCTGGCTCACCACCCACGGCCGTCGACCAGCAACCCGCTGAGCACTTGAGGGCAGTCACCGTCCTAGGATTTTCTGGCACTAACATAGTGCGGCCCACTGTCATGGTTTCGCAGCATGACAGTGAACGCCGGGGTGGCTATTAGAACTGTTTAGCCAGTAGTTCGGCGTCGACGTTTGCGAGTTATTCCAACGTTCGTCTCCTCCGGAGAGATCTGCACAATGCACGAGGACACGTTCGTACTATTTCGCTCACACAAACACTGTCGTGTAGTCAGGGTTAGCGTCGCCCACGGCGATGCTCCCTTCAGCAACGCAGCCAACTCAGCGCTGTGTCGAAGACAAAGTCTGTTACCGGATCCGGCCCGTTATTGGTGAAGCTGAGGCGGAGGGGGGAGCCCACTGTGCTGGACCGAACACAACACGCCCTGCGCGACGCTCGATGTCGCGGAGCTGGCCTCCGCGCTGTCGGTCTCGTTAGGAGACTCCGCTGACCGAAATTCACCGGGTTCGGGTGGCAGCAGTGCCCGCCCCTGAAGCGCGGCGCCACCACCGTTGAGCCTCAGAGACAACACTTGTGATCACTCCCGCACCCGGACGGCAGAGCGGATGTGTGAGCGACGCCTAGTGGACGTATTCGATCAGGTCGACGCCGAGGGTGCGCATGCCTTCAAGCACCGCGAGGCGGTAACGCAGGTTCGTGTCATCGAACTGTGTGATGAGCGAGTAGGAGACACCCGCGCGGGGTCCGCGTAGCACGCCGACTTCGGCACGCACACCAGCATCGATACCCGTTTTGTTGACCAGCAATACACCGTGGTCCGGCTGCCGATGTGAGAGCGGATCGAGACCAAACGCCGAAGCCACCAGCGACTGATCAGTGTTGAGCGACAACCAGCCGACGACCCGTGAACTCACGCTGGTGTCAACAACCTCACCCTTCGCGAGAGTAGCCATCAACCAGGTCAACTCACCCGCCGAAGCAATCGACAACTGCGGAGCGTCATCGGGTCCGCGCTCGTCGCGTACTACATCCAACAACGCGGTCCGCGACAAACCCAATGCCTCTGCTCGTTCGCGCACCGCGTCGAGGCCAACACGGCGGAGGAGGACATTGGTCGCGAGGTTGTCGCTGGTCGCTGCCACAAGAGCGGCAAGATCGGCGATTGGCAGCGAAGGGACCTGCAAATGCTGCCAGATGCCGGAGCCCGTCACCGCGTCCGCGGCGATCCGGTCGAGCAGGCGAAGGTTCTCGTGCGGTTCGTTCGCAAGACGGACCGCCACCTCGATCAGCAGCACGACAGTGCCGAGGGAGGCCGTGGGCATGGAGACTGAATCGTCAACTGAAAAGAGGACACGGCCGGTCGCAAGGTCAAGCGCGCGGGCCGAGACGACCACTCCGTCCAGAGCGAGGCGCCCCAGGGCGTCGAAGCCGCGCTGGAAGTTCTCGTGATCATGCACACCTTTATGACGCCCCCGACGGGCGCGGCGCTTCTCTCGGCGGATGTCGTGGGTACGGATAACCACGGGTACGGCCCCTCTGTGGGTCGGTGGAGCGGTTGATGCGGAGGTGGGACCTGAGTCCTCGACACGCCCGCGGAGCGCACAACGAACGAGCCCTGCCCCCAGAACTGTGCCGTTCTCGAGGCCAAGAAGCGCTCATCCGCTCAGCGCAGACGCGGTCGGCGTTGACTACCAGATAGTGACGCGTTCGCTCGGTGGGAGCCAGAGCGCGTCGCTCTCGGTGACGTCAAAAGTAGCGTAGAACTCGTCGATGTTGCGGACCACTTGGTTGCATCGGAACTCGGTCGGAGCATGGGGATCGACGGCAAGGAGCCGGATCGTCTCTTCGTCGCGACACTTCTGCTGCCAGGTCTGCGCCCACGAGAAGAAAAAGCGCTGCGCGCCGGTCAGGCCATCAATCACGGGCGGTTCCTGGCCGTCGAGGGAGAGCAGGTAAGCCTTCCACGCGATGCGGAGACCGCCGAGGTCGCCGATGTTCTCACCGATCGTGAGCGCGCCATTGAGGTGATGGCCTGGAGTATCGGCAGGAACCAGTCGGTCGTACTGTGCGATAAGCGCCTTCGTCCGCTCCTCGAACGCAGCGCGGTCATCCTCGGTCCACCAGTCGGTCAGTCGGCCATCGCCGTCAAAGCGGGACCCCTGGTCATCGAAGCCGTGACCAATCTCGTGACCAATGACGGCGCCTATCGCACCGTAATTAGCCGCCGCGTCGCGGGTCGGATCGAAGAAGGGGAATTGGAGGATCGCGGCCGGAAACACGATCTCGTTGAAACCCGGGTTGTAGTAGGCATTTATTGTCTGCGGAGTCATAAACCATTCGTCACGGTCGAGCGGACGACCAATTTTGCTCAGCTCACGGTCGAACTCGAAGGCAGCGACACGGCGAACATTACCCACCAGATCGTCCGGATCAATCAGGAGCGCGGAATAGTCACGCCAGCGAATCGGATACCCAATTTTGGGAGTGAACTTAGCGAGTTTTTCGAGCGCGCGCTGACGGGTAGCGACGCCCATCCACTCCACATCAGCAATGGAACGACGGTACGCCTCGATAAGGTTCCCGACGAGGGCATCCATTGCGCTCTTCGCGCTCGCGGGAAAATGCCGGGCAACATAGCTGCGACCGACTGCCTCACCGAGAGAACCCTCCACTAATGAGACACCGCGCTTCCAACGCTCCCGCTTCTGCGGCGTGCCGGTAAGGGTTCGGCCATAGAAGTCAAAATAAGTATCGACGAAATCGCTCGACAGGTAAGCGGAAACGCTGCGGACGACTTGCCACAGTAGCCAGTCACGCCACGCGGGTAGCCGCTCATCTGTCAACAGGGCGGCAAGACCCTGCAAGAAACTCGGCTGGCGCACAACGACCTCGCCAAACGCCCCCTCCGGAGCACCCAGCGCGGTGAGCCAGACACCCCAATCGACGCCTGCTGCACGCTCCTCAACCTCGGCCCAGGTGCACAGATTGTAGGTTGCTTGGCTGTCACGGCTACGCACCTTATCCCAGTGCACGGCGGCGAGGTCAGTCTCGAGAGCGACGATGCGCTCGGCGCGTGACTGGGGAGCGTCGATGCCCGCCAGTTCGAGCATCCGGGCGACGAAAGGGAGATAGGCGGCGCGGACGGAGGCAAAGCTCTCGTCGTGATAGTAGCTTTCGTCCGGTAAACCGAGGCCGCCCTGAGTGATGAAAACGAGATAACGCTCGGGGTCACCCGGATCGTTATCGACAAAAAGACCGAAGAAGCCAGGAATACCACTGCGTTCACATTTACCGACGGCACGCAGCAAAGCAGGAATTGAATCAACGCGCTGCACCGCCGCCAGCTCTTCGACAATCGGAGCGGCACCGAGTTCTTCTACCCTGACCTCATCCATAAAAGAGGCATAGAGGTCACCGAACTTCCGCTCGTCCGTACCCTTTTCGGCAGTGTGCGCTGCGGCGATGATTTCGTGCACTGCTTTCTCCGCCTCTTCTTGCAGACGAAGGAAGGAACCGTAGCGCGCCTTATCGGCCGGAATTTCCGTGCGCTCAATCCACAGGCCGTTGACATGACGGTAAAGATCGTCCTGTGGGCGCGTCTGAGGGTCGAGGGCGGAGCAGTCGATACCGGAATGAGGCGTCGTCGAAGTCATAGCGGACAGCCTACGTTGGGGCGCTGAAACGAAGGCGGGCGCGCGCTGAACCAGAGCCGCTCTCTCCTCCGCGATAGTCACAGCGACCATCATCATCAGGACAGAACGCTCGCGCCGACCCCGCGCGCGCCGATTCGCCTCCCGGGGCCTGTCAGCGCGCGAGCTGCTCCTCAACAAAGGAACGGATCGGCGTGGTGGGGTGGCCGATCAGGCGCGCGAGCGAGCCGTCGGTGGCACCAAGCAGGCCGTCAGCGATGTTTGCGTCCAGTCCGACGATGAAGTTGACGCTACCCTCAGGAACGTCGGCGTCACTCACAAGACGCGCGTGCTCCTCCGCCGACACGTGCGCGATCGACGCCTCGCGGCCTGCGATCTCGCCAACTAGCGTGGCCAGCTCGTCGAAGCTCCACGCGGTGTCGCCCGAGAGCTCGTGCACCGTGCCGACCAGGGAGGCATCCACGAGCGCGACGGCCGCCGCCTCCGCGTAGTCACTGCGGGCGGCGCTCGCAACCCGCCCGTCGCCAGCGCTGGAGAGCGTGGAGCCAGCGGTGGCAAGTTCGGTCACGGTCTGCGCGTAATTCTCGTTGTACCAGCCGTTGCGGAGGATCACAGCGGGGATACCCGCGGCGGCGATCGCCTCCTCCGTCGCCTTATGCTCGGGCGCGAGGATCAGCGCGCTGGTAGTCGCCTTCGGGGCGCTCGTATAAACCAGGCGCGCGCCGGCGCGGCTAACAGCATCGATCGCAGCGGTATGTTGAGCGACGCGACGCCCCACCTCGGAACCCGAGACGAGGAGGACCGCCTCGGCACCCGCGAACGCGGCATCGAGCGAGGCGAGATCATCGAAGTCGGCGACGGCAGTGCGCACGCCGAGGTCCGCGGCGAGCGAGGCGAGTGTGGCGGTGTTGCGGCCGGTAGCGACAATGTCGGAGGCAGCGGTTCCCCGGGCGAGCAGGTGCTCGACGGCGAGACGGCCAAAGTGGCCCGTGGTTCCGGTGACGACGAGGGTCATAAGGTGTCCTTACTGTTGATGGACAGCGGGTGTTGTCTCCCGCTGTGCAATGCAACCGGAGTACCTGGGGAATGCTTCCTGCCTGGCGGTTCCCGCTTGTGCAGGAACGCCAGCACAACGGAGGCCAACGAGCCTGTTCGACGGCTGCCCTTTAGCCAACGATCGATGCCGCGCGGCATCGATCCACGCGAACAACTTGCGGCGAATCCGATGACGAAAGCGCTCACAAGTACTACTCCTCAGCGACAGATATCGCGATCCTGGTGGGGCGGCCCCGCTACGGGGGCTCCCGATCCGCCAGGAGAGCCGGTGCGACCCTTCGATGATTGGAAGCCGGAACCCAGTGAACCGGCTATCCACCTCGCTGGTCAGGCTGCCGCGAACTGGATGAGCACGTTCGGCTGGCGGCCAGAGACACCTTTCTCAGCTCTGCAGATCGCCGGAGATATCGTCCGCGATCACGACTTTCTGCTCGCCCGAATCACCCACAATGCGCGTCGCGTCGAACGCCACAGAGCCGAAAACGGGATCGCGATCATTCTCGTCCATGACGGCACACTCAGCATTCGAGGAGAAGGCATCGACACCACTCTCCAGCGCGAAGACACACTGGTGCACCGGACTCCTGCGACCTTCACCTTAGAAAGCGAGCTGCCGCAGAGCGCGGTGGAGATCATGATCGGCGCCAGCCGTCTCTCGCGCTTTTGGACCGGGATCACCAAGCGACCTGGGGTGGTCCACGCGGAATTCGTCCTTACACGGCTGCTACTCGTCTCGGCGATCTCGGTTCTCGAAATGCACGTTGATCCCACAAGCCCCAGCTGGCCCTCCATCCGGGAGTCGGTGGAGACTCTGGTCGGCGCGGTCGTGGCGGAGGCGGGACAACCAGTGCCCCCCTCCACTCCGTCCGACACAGTCACGCTGATTCGGCACGCCTTCGAATTCATCGGACTTCAGCGGGAGAATCCCGACTTCACCGAGCGGTCGCTCGCCGAGGAACTGGCAGTCTCGCTGGACGCTCTCCAGACAGCATTTACCTACACAGGGAGGACCCCGGTGCAGACAATCCGCGCCGCCCGCACCGCCTCCGCCCGGGTGATGCTCGCCCGCCGCACCACCTGCACCTGGCTAGACCTGGGCACCATTGCCAGGTTCTCTGGCTTCACCTCGCCAGACGAACTTGACGAGGCACTCGACGACGAGCGCGAGCGCTAACCGTTGCGTCGCACACAGGACTCGAGACAGACCTGTCGTGCGCAGTTCCCTGCGAGAGCGCAAGCGAGTGGAGGCAAAAACAGTGCGACAGACGCCGTTCACCCTTCGTTCGGACCGATGTCGTCTGTGGGTGACGCCGCCGTTTGATCACCGTGGTTGCCTGGCGGCATTCCTATCTATGACCCGAAGGACGAGACGACGATGACCGACACCTCCCGCCGACTTCTGCTGCCGATGGCCGGGCACGTTCGAGGAAAGCGCAGCCCCGTGACGTGTGCGCTGAAATGCGCCAACGCCTGCGCCAACGCTGTCTGCAACACCTCGCAGAACAGCTACTTCCGCGACATCGTCGCGACACAAATCTCACGACGCGCCGCCCTGGGCCTTGGCGTCGCCGGAGCGGTCACCGTAGCTGTCGCCGGAGCAGGGGCACCACGAGCGGAGGCAGCGGCCGCAACTCCGACATCCCCTCTCACTTTTTCGCCCATCTCCCCGGTTTCCGACACCGTTGACGAACTCACGGTGCCGACCGGCTTCGCCTGGCACCCGATCATCCGCTGGGGTGATCCGCTGTTTGCCGACAGCCCCGCCTTCGATGTCCACAACCAGACGGAGGCGTCACAGGCCGCGCAATTTGGTTACAACAACGACTACACCGAGATTCTCGAGATTCCCGACTCGAATCGCCTGCGCGCCCTGCTCGTGGTGAACCATGAGTACACGAACGAGGGCATTATGTTCCCCGCTGCACAGCGCGAATCGGAGCCTCGGCGAGTGCGTGCAGTCGGCCGCGCCGCACACGGGCTCAGTGTGGTCGAACTGGAGCGTTCAGCGGTCGACCGCCCGTGGACCTACGTTCGCGGCAGCAGATATAACCGCCGCTACCTCAGCAACACGTCGTTTACGCTGACAGGCCCCGCCGCCGGCTCCTCCCTGCTGAAGACCGTTGCCGACCCAACCGGACGCGCCGTCCTGGGCACATTCGCCAACTGCTCCGGCGGCATTACTCCGTGGGGCACGGTCCTCTCCGGTGAGGAGAACATCAACAGCTATTTCCGCACCACGGGCACGAGCGTGGCCGAAAAACGCTATGGCTTCACCGACACTGCCACCGCCCGCGGCTGGGAACTCGACGACCCACGTTTCGATGCCCGCACCCCGGGCTACGAGAACGAGCCCAACCGCTTTGGCTGGATCGTGGAATACGACCCCTTCGAGCCGCAGTCCACTCCGAAGAAACACACCGCGCTCGGCCGGCTCAAGCATGAGGGCGCCAACGTTATCGTTGCTCCGGACGGCCGGGTCGCGGCGTATATGGGCGACGATGAACGCTTCGACTACCTCTATAAATTCGTGTCGACCGAGCGCTATCGCGAGGGTGACCGGGCCCATAACAAGACGCTGCTGGAAAAGGGCGACCTGTATGTGGCCAGTTTCACTGGCGACTCCCCCGTGGCCGAGATCACCGGAACCGGCGCAGTCCCGTCCGACGGCGGTTTCGACGGTATCGGAGAGTGGTTGCCGCTGGTCGTGAACGGCGCCTCCGTTATCGCCGGGATGAGTCTCGAGGAAGTACTTGTGCACACTCGTCTCGCCGCGGACAAAGCAGGGGCGACCAAAATGGACCGCTGCGAGGACGTTCAGCCGAGCCTGGTCAGCGGTCGAATCTACGTCTCGTGCACCAATAACACAGAGCGGGGCACTGCGGGCAAGGAGGGACCGACCGAGGTCAACCCGCGTACCAAGAACCGCGACGGCCACATCGTCGAAATCACTGAAGACGGTGGCAACCAGGCCGGCCTCACCTTCACCTGGAATCTGCTGATGCTCTGCGGCGATGTGGCGCAGGGAAACCCGGTGTACTTTTCGGGCTTCCCTGCCGATAAAGTATCGCCACTCTCCTGCCCCGACAATGTCGCCTTCGACTCGGTCGGTAACCTGTGGATCGCAACCGACGGCGCTCCCGACTGCATTGGCTATAACGATGGCCTGTTCAAAGTGACGCTGGAGGGAGCTTCGCGCGGCAAGGTGGAACAGTTCCTCTCCGTGCCCCGCGACTCCGAAACGTGCGGGCCGATCGTGCACGATCAGGATCAGCATGTGTTCGTCGCCGTGCAGCATCCGGGCGAGGACGGAAGCTTTGAGGACCAGCACTCATATTTCCCGGACTATGCGGCGAAGGGAAGTCCGGTCGCTGGAGCGGCGGCAGTGCCCCGGCCCACCATCGTGCAGGTTCTCCCGGAGGCTCAGCTGAAGGCGGCTTCTGCGACGGCGGGGACGGCACCCGGCTCGGCTCCGGCTCCGGCTCCGGCTCCGGCTCCGGCTCCGGCTCCGGCTCCGGCTCCGGCTCCGGGGGCAGGATCGGGAGAATCCGCGACCTCTCAGCCCACGCCCACGGACGCATCAGAGCGACGCCTTCCCTCCACCGGCATCGACAGCCTCGGACCGATCGCGGGCGCGGCTACCCTCCTTGCGGCCGGCGCCGCGGCGCTCGGCCTCGGCGCGCTGCGCCGCCCGGCCCACCCCGAGGGCGACAGCAAGGACTGATCACCGCGGGAGGCTGTCAGTGAGCTGCTCCCCGGAGGCCGGACTGAAAACCTCAGTTCCGACGTCCGGGGCGCAGTTTTCTGTATCCCGGTTTCATTTTCTGAAGAGCACGGAGCTGACGTTCGGAAGGCCGCCCGCGGCGCGCGGCCTGATATTTTATCACGGATCGCGCTTTTCTCTTCGAGAGATGGGCACTTGAGAATAAAAAACACCGCCAGGGCGCTCTCTATTGCACAATACCACCACAAGATTTTTGGGGGTGATTTTCGTTACTTGCCACATATTCGTTCCTACATCAGTGCCACTATAAGCACCCATTGCGTTTCCTAGGGCAGGAACCGCGAAACCCGCACTTGCTCAAGTACTCCGCTACCCACGACTCCACGCCAACATTAATCATTTGAGCCGAAATCAGAAGGAAAAATTTCACCCGCCGGAGTCGCCGATACCAAAACTTCCGTCGAATTTTTTAGAAAATAGTGGAAAGAGATATTTTTATTATCTTTTCTCACTCCAGCCACAGGCAGGAGAACCATAGCTTTTCCACCGACACCACCGATCTGGTGGATACCATTACTCTCGACAATCCTCACCCCCAGAAACATCGAACTTAAGATAAGAACAATCGATGGAAGTAGAATAGCTAGGCGTAGATTCTTCGACTTGAGCATTCGTAGCGGTAAGGGGCGGACCGACGACCGTAGTGACTATGACCGTGGCTACTGCAATGGTCTTTTCTTTGCAACTTCGCGCTGTTTAAGTCCCCTATCAATAACCGGAGTCTGAGGTAACAGCGAGTCTATCCTGTCGTCTTATTCGATCATTTCTTCCTCTCCCTTCACAACAAAGTGAGAGATAACAATGGCGCTTCCACCTGATACCTGCCGCGGATGTACAACGACCTGACCATGGGCTACTCCATAGAGAGCAGCGACGGACCCGGCTCACCTTGCCTGTCCCGTGGGTACTGGAGAGGGTGAGGCGCTAATACCGGTCTCACATTCGCGTACGAAATATCACGAAAGAGGGATCATTCGGCAGAGCGAGCCTCCTCGAGAGCATTCAGACGCGTTTCAAAATAGCTCAGAATGCCGACCAGCTCGGAAACCAGAGTCTTCGCCGTCACCCCTGGACCGCCGTTCTCGATACTCGCGATGTGGCGCATGTGCAGGCTGCGAATAAACCCTTGCATAGCCGGTGTACGATTGCCAACCACCTCCACAAGCGTGTCGAGGAGTCGTGCAAATTGTTCGTCAGAAATATCCACCATCAACCTCACTAGGGAACTAGGATGACCAGCCACGTCGCATTACTGTCAGGATTCGGTACGCATATTGTGGCGGGATACCAGAAAAAGAGAACAGTCCGAGCAGCCTCGCACTCAGTATAGGAGCCTAGGACACGAAGCACCTTCCCCCAATCGAAATCGGTTATTGTCACTGCGGCGCGAGAGTGTTTCACAGCGTCTACGGACTCCTGAAACTGAGTGGCTGCCTTTGTGATAGCGGGCTGTTGACCTGCGGGGGCGGTGTAGACCTCACCCGCCGCCTTAAGCACACCGGCATACTCCACTGCGATCTGCTGGGGGACACCAGCCGCGACAAGACGGTCACAGTCGAAACGTCCGTCAGTACCGTTGGTCTGCGACTGGATGATATCCAGGGCGTGTTCCGCCTGCGTCACCGTCAGCTCGTTTTGTGCATTGGCACTGAACGCATTTTGCGAAGCAGCATTCGCCGGGAGCGGCCCCGCAACCAGGGAAGCAACAACCACAGGCATTGCGACCAGAAAGCGGAACCTGCTATATAGCAGAGCTCGACGCGCGTGAAAACGCCATATGGTGATCTTCATGACTAACCCCTTGATCGAAGGTAGCGTGCACAGGCAGTGCACCTGACCGGTGAAGATCATATTCACTTGGGGATTAAAGAATATCCCCCATTCGGCGGATGACCCCAAGCAGCACCTCATGTTATTAGCGTCTCCCTTATCACTGCAACTGTCCTGGGTATGGCTGACATACCGCGAGCACACGTGCGATAAGAGGAGAAGGAAGCATGCTCCGGACCTGTGTGCGTTATTCATCGGTGCTCAACGCCGACACGAAAAACCGAGCGGGAAGAGTTCTCGGGGCACGGGAATAAGCTTATGAATAACGCGCTGTGACCTTAATTTTCGACGGTCCTGTGCGAGCTTGTCGATGCTTTTTCGGCAGTTTCATCTGTTTGCCGACAGCCCCGCCTTCGATGTGCATAACCAGACGGAGGCGTCACAGGCCGCGCAATTTGGTTACAACAACGACTACACCGAGATCCTCGACTCGAATCGCCTGCGCGCCCTGCTCGTGGTGAACCATGAGTACACGAACGAGGGCATTATGTTCCCCGCTGCACAGCGCGAATCGGAGCCTCGGCGAGTGCGTGCAGTCGGCCGCGCCGCACACGGGCTCAGCGTGGTCGAACTAAAGCCATTTCCGCTATAGCGGGGCACACGGCATAACCAGCCTCCATAAGACGCACCGAGAAGGAAAAAGCACGGCCAGCGCTGTCTTTTAGCGCGAGATGCAACCACAAGATTTTCGGGGTAATGTTCATTACTCACCACGTAGTCAGATTTGGTCGCATGCGCACAAAGTTGTCCTGGCTAGCGCCATACACGCTGATACCGGTCTCGTTCTCACGCCATATCCCTCATGAAAGACGGATCACTCGGCAGACTGAGCCTCCTCGACAACATTAAGGCGCGTCTCAAAATCGTGCAGGTTCTCCCGGAGGCTCAGCTGAAGGCGGCGACGCCAGCACCCGGGTCGGCTCCAGCACCCGGGTCGGGCGTGGCAGAGGGGTCAGCTCCGGCGCCCGCGCCGGGTGCGGCAGAGCCCGCCACCATAGCTTCTCGCCCCGACTCCGCTCCCGCAGCGGACTCGAGTCTTGCCGCAACCGGCATCGACAGCGTAGGACCGATCGCCGGCGCGGCTGCCCTGCTCGCCGCTGGCGCCGCCGCGCTCGGCTTCGGCGCATTCCGCCGTCCGAGCAGCGCCGAGAGCGACACCGAGGAGAATAAAAAGCACCGCAAGGCCGCCCCCAATTGCACAATACCACCACAGAATTTTCGGGGTAATTGTCATTACTCGCCACGTATCCAAACTGGTCTCGCCTAACAGAAAGTTGCAGTTCCTACAGAAGTACCACTAAAAGCACCATCCAAGGCACCCATTGCGGTTCCTAGGCCGGGAACCGCGGAACCCGCACTTGCTCCAGCCAGCGCCCCGCCTACTCCGCTACCCACAACTCCAAGCCAGCATTTAGCATCTGAGCCAAAATCAGAAGGAGAAATCCCACCTGACGGAGTCGCCGATACCACAACTTCCGTCGAAGTTGTCAAAGAGTAGTGGAAAGAGATATTTTTACCATCTTTGCTCACGCCAGTTGCAGGAAGCGACCCATAGTCTTTTCCGTCGGTGCCGATGATCTCATAGAGACCATCACTCTCGACAATCTTCGCGCTAGAAACATCGAACTTAAGAATAAGAGCCATCGATGGAAGTAGAATAGCTAGGCGTGGATCCTGCGGCGTGAGCAGTAGTAGCCGCGAGTACCGGACCGACGACTATAGCGACTGTGACCGTAGCTGCTGCAATGGTCTTCTTCCCAATTTCATGCCGTGTAACTCCCTGTGAATAATCGGCAACCTGCGGCGGCAGGGAGTCTATCCCGTTGTCCCGGTCGATCACGCTTGCCCAGCCCTCAATAACGAAACACGGGAACGCCCGGGGAGCAATATGCGGTCTCTCGGTAGCTCAGCTACCGAGCGGCGCGACCCCCAGCTGCGCTGCCCTCGCCCGCTGCGCTAGCGTGATCGCGATGTTGAGCCTCCGAAGCCGCGAATCGGCGCTGATCGTCGCCATCCAGCAGACTGCACTCAGCCGCGCGTTGATCCCGGTGGCGCGGGTACTGAGCCTGTGGGGTGAGCATGCAGCTGGCTGGCTGATATCGGGCGCGCTCGCCGCCGTCACTGATCCGTCACGGTCCTGGGCGTGGGTGCTGTGTGACGCCGCGATCCTCCTGGCGCACGGACTCTCTATTGTGCTGAAACGTCTCGTTCGTCGGCCGCGACCGAAAGGTGCGGGCGTGACCGTCCACAGTTCGGCACCCAGCGCACTCAGCTTCCCGAGTTCACACGCGTCATCGACGACCGCCGCCGCGGTGCTCTTCACAGCGATGGTGGCGGCACTGTGGCCACTGGCGGTCATCGTCGTGGTGGGGATGCTGGCATCGCGGCTTGCGCTGGGAATGCACTTTCCGAGCGATGTGATCGCGGGAACTCTGCTCGGAGCATTAACGGCCGCTCCGTTTATTCCACTACTGTCCGCGGTGTCTTCCTAAAAAATTGGGCAGCGGTCATCTCGCAGTCGTCAACCGAGAAATTGGCCCGTCACCCTTCTCTTTCAGACATCCTCCCGAATAGTATTAGGCAGCAGTCCGCATCATAATCGCCGCGAAGAACAATCCAGCCCACACCGCACCGCAGATCAGCAACCGCGGATTGCCGAGAACGATATCTTCCGGTGTCGATGCCTGCCCATGCTCAATATCGAGCGCATAAAGAAGCAAAGCCGCCGCGAACGGCACGACCGACGCCATGGACCAGAGCGAGTTAGCACCGTTGATAAAGAGCGCCCAGAGCGCATAGGAGATAATTGTTAACGAGGCCGTCACCGACCAGACAAACCGCAGATATCCCGGCGTGTATACCTTCAGGGTCGCCCGGGTATGGCTGCCCTCCTTACCCTCACTTTGGAGCTTTTCGGAGTAACGCTTGCCCGCGACCATAAATAGCGAGCCCGACGACACCGTGAGAAGAAACCACTGCGTCAACGGGATGTTCGCCACCGCAGCACCCGAGATCGCACGGAGCACAAATCCGCCGGCCACAATCAGAATATCGATCACCGGCTCGTGCTTCAGCCAGAGGCAGTACGAGATCTGCATCACCACATAACCCGCGAGAGTGGCGGCGAACCACCTGAATCCGAGCAGGAAAGTCACGAGCACCGGAGAGACCGTGAGCACAATGGCAAACGCCCCAGCGACCCTCAGCGGGAGCGCCCCGGAGGCAAGAGCACGGAAGCGCTTCGTGGGATGCAAGCGGTCTGACTCGAGATCAATCAGGTCGTTCAGCAGATATCCGCCTGCGGAGACAAGGCTAAACGCGAAGGCCGCGACGAGGCTAGCGACGAGAACAGCGGGCTCGAAAATCCGCACCGCGGCAATCGGTGCCGCGAGAACAAGAACATTCTTCAACCATTGACGTGGGCGCAACGCAACGATCAGTGCACAAACGGTATTCACGACGTCTCCCCCCTCAGGAAACGGGCCGCAGGAACGGCCTCAGCAATGACGCGACGCCCAACCTACAATCAGACAGTGGCGCGTCGAATCCGGCGCCCCGACACCGTGAGAGGAACCGGATGCGGACGTCCGTCCTCTACGTCGTGTTTGCGGTCCTTGCAACGGCAGTCAATCTGGGCATGCAGATGCTCGTCGAACTCGTGCTGCACGACAATGGGGCGACGATCGTCGCCGTCATCGTCGGCACGCTGACGGGGGTAGCCACAAAATATGTCCTGGACAAGCGCTACATTTTCCGGTATCAGACGGTGGATGCGGCGCAGGGGGCACGCACATTTGTCCTGTACGGAGTTATGAGCGGCGTCACGACCCTCGTGTTTTGGGGCTTCGAGTTCGGGTTCGATTGTGTGTTCGGCACCGACCTCGCCCGCTATACCGGAGCCGTCATCGGTTTGACCATCGGCTACGTCGCCAAGTATTTCCTCGACAAGAACGTCACCTTCGCTCGGACTAATGAGGAGCCGGTATGACCGCTGCTGTCTCCTCCTGGGGGATGCTCTCCTGGGACGAACACCGCGTCGTTGCCATCACCAGCGCTGAGCAAGCTCAGGAGGCGCTCTCCCGCGGCGAAGGCGGCATCGCCCGCGGCATGGGCCGCAGCTATGGCGACGTCGCACTCAACGGCGGCGGAGTGCTATGGGATTTCAGGGGGTTCGACCGTCTGCTGGCCTTCGACGAATCTACAGGCGTGCTGCGCGCCGAACCTGGCGTGCTGCTCAAGGATGTGCAGGCCGTCTTCTCGTCCCGCGGCTGGATGCTGCCCGTCACACCGGGAACCAAAAACGTGACCCTCGGCGGCGCTATCGCTAACGACGTGCACGGCAAGAACCACGCCCGGGCCGGTACTTTCGGCCGCCATCTGCTGTCTTTTACTCTCGTGCGCAGCGATGGATCGTGCTCCCGCTGCACCCCGACCGAGAACGTTGAACTCTTTGAAGCGACAATCGGTGGCCTCGGCTTGACCGGCCTCATTGTCGAGGTAGAACTCAGCCTCACTCGCGTCCCTGGTCCGTGGTTGGTAACGGAGGATCTGACCTTTCAGACGCTCGAGGAGTATCTGGCGCTGGTTCACGAATCGATAACCATCTTCGAACACACGGTGGCCTGGATCGACGTGACCACTGGAGGCGGCCGTCGCGGCGTGTACTCCCGCGGCGACACGACCGCAGCGCCCGCGCTGCCCGCGCCCCCCAGTCGGACGCTGCGGCTACCGTTCGAATTCCCTAGATCAGTGGTCAACCGCGTCACACTGCCGTTACTCAACCGCGCCTACTACCGACTCAAGGCCGCGCGAGCTGGCCGCTCGGTGCAGCACTATGAGCAGTTCTATTATCCGCTCGACGCCGTGGAGGGCTGGAACGGCATGTACGGTCCGCGCGGCTTTTACCAGTACCAGAGCACGGTGCCGTGGGAGGGGGCGCTCGAGGTGACCCGCGAAATGCTCGCGTTGATTGCCGACTCAGGAACCGGCTCCTTTCTTGGGGTGCTGAAAACCTTCGGTGCACTGGAGTCGCCGGGAATGCTGAGCTTCCCGGCACCGGGGATCTGCTTCGCACTCGATTTCCCGCACACACCGACGGCGTTGCCATTGTTCGATCGGCTCGACCAACTCGTGCTTTCCGCGGGCGGACGTCTCTACCCCGCAAAGGACTCACGGATGTCGCGCCCCATGCTCGAGGCAGGATACCCGCGCCTCGCCGACTTCATCCGCCAGCGCGATCCGGGGATCTCCTCCGGTTTCTCGCGCCGAGTCCTCGGGAGCTGATGTGACTACCGGAACCCCCTCAAAGCTTGTTGTCGTCGGAGCGACCTCCGCTATTGCCGAGCACACCCTCCGCCTCTGGCTCGGCTCCGGCGCCCGTTCGGCGGTGCTCGTCGGCCGCGACGAGCACCGGCTGGAGGCTCTCGCGACCGACCTGCGCGTGCGCTTTCCCGCCGCCACGCTCACCGTCGCGGCGGTCAACCTCAGCGACCCGGCCGCGATCTCCTCCGTGGTCACCGACTCGCTCGACGGCGGAGCGCCCGACACCGTGCTCATCGCTCACGGCACGATGACGACCCAGGAGGAGGCGTCGGCCGACCTCACTGTTGCCCGCGACGTGCTTGTGGTCACCGGTGTCTCGGTGGCGCTCTGGCTGGAGGCGTACGCGAACGCCCTCAGCTCCGGCACGATCGGAGTGATCGGCTCGGTCGCCGGTGACCGTGGTCGCAAGACCAACTACGTCTACGGAGCAGCCAAGGGGCTCATCGAACGTTACTCGCAGGGATTGCAGCATCGGCTCGCAGGCTCGCGGCTGAAGATCGTGCTGATTAAACCGGGACCGACCGAGACTCCGATGACGGCGCGACTCGCGCAATCAGGGGTGCGGCTCGCTCCGGTGGAATCGGTAGCACGGGACGTGGTGGCGGCGCTGTCGTCGGGGCGACCGGTGGTGTACACCCCTGCACAATGGCGGATCATCATGATGGTTGTCCGGCTGCTACCGGCGCCGATTTTTAACCGATTGTCTCTCTGAGAGCTTTGGCCTCAGCGGCACTTCTCGGAGAGCTTCGGTGGGTATTTGCGTAGGTTATGCATCAGAAACGTGAATGACCGGCAAAAAGCAGAATTACAGTCGTGTGATCGGTCGCCGCAGAGAGCTGCTGGGACAGCTCCGGGGCGTTCTGACGAGAGAATTTGTGGCCGTTCGCCGCTGACGTAGATTTGCCGCTCTTTCGTCGCTGATGACCATCAGTTTCTCCGCGCCGCCAATCGTGCAGGTATACCAGTCCCGCGGCTCGTCTTCGAGCCCAGATCACTCCGTCGCTCCTCGAGCGGATGCAGGGGTGGCTCCTCGAACTCGATGAGCCGCAGGATGCCGTCCCTTCGCATGGCAACGTGACGATGAGTTCGATCTTTCATGCCAGCGACGGCACCGTAGAGCTGGAGTACGCCTTCGCTTGGCTCGCATCGTGGCTCTTCGGATCTGCCTGCACTATCTCGATTTCGCCGAGACGATGCCGACCCTGTCGATTGGAGGGGCCGACGTGGCATTTCTAGAATGGCTCCTCGAACGCGCGGAGAGAATGGCGGACCAGAATGTTCACGTGTGACAACCTCGCTGTTTCGGTGAGCAATCTGACAATGCGCTATGGGTCGAGAACCGTCCTTTCCTCCATACATCTTGAGGTGCCGCGCGGTCAGCGGATCGCACTTCTGGGACCCAACGGCGCAGGTAAGACGACCCTCATGGAGACTCTTGAAGGCTTCCGGCTGCCGTCGGCGGGATCGGTCGAAGTACTGGGACGCACGCCGTCGCTCGGCGCGGACCGGTGGCGATCCGAGGTCGGCATCGTTTTCCAAGCCGCGAACGACCACCGCAACTGGAGGGTGGGTGACATGCTCACCTACGTCGCGAAATCGCACGATCTCGCCGGTCGGCCAGGGGGCACGCGCGTCGGAGACCTGTCGTCATCGTGGAGACTCGACGAGTTGATCGGTAAGAAGCTGAAAGACCTATCGGGGGGACAGCGACGAAGGGTAGATGTGGCAGTGGCCCTTCTCGGCAACCCCGAGATCCTCTTCCTCGACGAGCCAACCGCGGGCTTCGATCCATCGATGCGGCACGTCTTCCACTCCGTGATCACATCGATCAGCCCGCACACGACCGTACTCCTGGCCACTCACGACCTTGAGGAAGCGGAGTCAGTGTGCGATCGGATTCTGCTCGTCAAAGAGGGCACCATTGTCGCCGACGGGACGCCCGATGAATTGCGACGTGCTTTCACGGGTGTCACAACAGTTACCTGGAGGACAGCCGAAGCGGGCCCGCAGAGAGAGCGACTGCAGGATCCGGCGCCACTGATCGTCCGTCTTGCCCAGGATCCGACAGTGCGCGACCTTGAGGTACGTCGCGGCACCCTTGAAGACGCGTACCTGGCGATTATCAACAATGCCGAAGTGCAGATGGAAGCTTCGGCGGAAGGGCGGGCGCAATGACGGTGAAAGCACGAGGAAGCCTGAGCGGAGGGCTGGCGCTGGGGCTCGTGCAAGCTCGCATAGAACTGGCCCAGAAATTCACGAGCTGGACGATGCTCGGGTACCTAGTACTCCCGGGTTCGCTCTGGGGAGGATCGTTAATTTTCGAACAGTTCTTTGCCGAGCGCCAGGATGCATTCCGATTCATCCTGGTGTCGATGACCGCCGCCTGGTTGGCGATGACCGGCATCATGACGTTGTCCTCGGCCGTCATCGCTGACCAGGACGAGGGGGTGATCTTGCGGGCGAAGACCCTCCCCTACGGGCTGGTGGGCTACTTCGTGGGAAAGGTCATCCTCCTGTCCACCACGAGCCTCGTCGGTTTGGTGCTTCTCCTGCTGGCGGGTGAAGCGTCTTTCGGCGGCGTGCTTCCTCGGACGGCCGATCGGTGGGGTCTCTTCCTCGTGCTCGCCGCCCTCGCCGTCGCCGCAACCGCGCCCATCGGCGCGATCGCCGGTTCGTTGGCGCGCGGTCCCCTGGCGTCCCTGCCCATCTCTCTCGTATCGGTTGCACTGATATCGTGTTCGGGCCTCTTCATCCCCATCGACAACGGTCCGGACTGGCTCGGCCCGCTTGCTCGCGTATTGCCCGTCTACTGGTTGGGAGAGCTCTCTCGACAGGTCTTCGGCTCCGCGCCGCCCGCCCTTTCGCTCGTTGACGGCGTCGCGATGTTCCTCGTCCCGCTCCTTTGGGCCGCCGTGGCCGTTCTGCTCGTTCCTCGAGCAGTCGCGGTCCTTTCTCGTCGTCAGTCCGGCGCGCGGTTGCAAGCGCTCATCGAGCGGCGCGCCGCACGCGGATACTGAAGGAGACACGTTGATGGACACCATCACGGTCAAGTCCGCGGAAACGCCAGGTCGGACCATGACCATCGACCTCGAGGGAACGACCATTCCCCTCAGCATCCGCCCGGCGCAGCGGCCGACGTTCGACGAACGCCGACTCGCCCACGCAGACCAGGTACTCGTCCGGGTGGACGCATTTTCCTGCAATTATCGCGACAAGAGCCTCATCGTGGATGCGGCGCTGCGCCTGGAGGCGGAGGAGTCACTGGCCCCGGCCCACTTCGGCTCAGAATTCGTGGGGAGGGTCGTCGCGTGCGGCGCTTCTGTCACACGGTGGCGTGCGGGTGACAGAGTAATGCCGGACGCAGCCTACCCCGGACTGGGAGGAACCAACTCGCCCGCGGGTATCGTCACCAACGTCGCGTCGTGTGGTTGGGTGCGGACGCGCGAAGATCGCCTCGCCCTCGTCCCGGAGCAGATGCCGATGGAGGTTGCCGCGGCATATTCGCTCGGCGCTCAAACATCCGCGAGCATGATCCGACGCGCCGAGGTCAAACCCGGTGATCGGGTCCTAGTCACGAGCGCACGATCGAATACTTCACTCTTTCTCGTCACGGCGCTGAACGAACTGGGTGCCGTCGTCGTCGCGCTGTCGACGACGGCCTGGACCGAGGAGGAGCGGCTCTTCATCACACCTGCGTTTCTGACCGAGCCGGACCAGTTCCCACCACCTCCGATGTGGGATCCTTCTGAGGGCTTCGATGTCGTCATGGACCCGTTCTTCGACCTCAACCTCACGCGAAGCGTTGTCTCTCTGCGAAAAGGCGGTCGATACGTGACCTGCGGCATGCAGAGGCAGCACCCGTCATTCCCGGCCCGAGAACGACCCCGTGTACCGATTGATGATGTGTTCCGTGTCGACGAAGGGGAAGCGTTCTTGGAACGAACCTTCAACGCCCGTCGCAGGTTCGGAAAAGTGGTCATGCGGTATGCGGACGACGGACAGGAGGACGATCGTGCTTCGTGAGGTCATTCCGGTACGTGGCCCGGTGCGCGATGCCGGTATTGCTCTATTGGTCCTGTCTGCTGTCTCCGGTTACGGTCTTTTGCGGGCTGGGCTTGGTTCGCAGAACATCGGGATGGCGCTGAGCTGGGTCCCCCTTTGCATCCCGTTCCTCGTGGGGTTTTTCCTTGCGAGCTCAAAGGTGATGATCCTCGTCGAGGATGGGTGGGTACGCGCGCGACTGATACCCCTCGGGGGCGTCAACATTCCGGCGCAGGACGTCATCTGCGTGAAGGAGGTCATGGCGGTGCAATTCTCTGACAGGTGGCGATATCCAGGATCTCGAACCGTCGCCCTCCCTTGTGACCGAGGGCCAGGGATCGAGATCACCACCAAGACCCACAAGGTGTACCGCATTCGTACGGACCGAGCCGCTGAGTTCCTGTGCCGTTGAGACACCGGCTCCGTTAACGTACGGCACTGTCCTCCCGTCCGGCGGCAGCCCGGGGCCGGGTGCAGCAGTGCGCTGACCTGGTCGAGGATGCTGACGCTCTCGCCGTCGATGGTGTCGATGCGTTGCGCGGCGGAGGCGCAGCACCAATCGTCTCTTTTCACACTCCGATCGTGGAGTCCTCATACTCTTCCGTCAGACCATGCGGAGTCTTCTCCCACCTGTGCGGGCTGACGATAATTTGCCACGCAGCGCGCCAGGCCGCAATCGAATGCAGCAGCCAATACGCCGGGTTCACGAGGGCGAATATCGCCACGCGCCAGTTATAACGTCGCCAGGCCGCCACCCCCGACACCACGATCATCAGCGCATTCGAAAACAGCATGTTCGTTGTCCCCGCGATAATGAGCCACTCCGGAATGTCGAGACCGATAAACCGCACGCCAACATAGGTGACCACCGTAAAACCAAACACCAGCGGATACAGGAGAAATGCCAGCGGTGTTCCCATGATCAGCGCTACCAGACTCACGGTGCCCAGAATGCCGTTGGTCCGGAACCAGCGCACAGGATGTCGGGTATTCACTCCCGCGGTCATCATGTATCCCTTGATCCAGCGGGTACGTTGCCGAATCCACGCGGGAACCTCGGCGCACGCCTCCTCCCAGGTGTTCGACTTCACCACACCAACGCGGTAACCGTGTGCGGCCACGCGCAGGCCAAGGTCGGCGTCCTCCGTCACGTTGTAGGGATCCCAAGCACCAAGTTCGCGCAGCACAAGGGTATCGAAGTGATTCGAGGTGCCGCCCAGCGGAATCGGCAACCGCGACTTGTCCAGGCCCGGAAGCATCGCGCCAAACCAGTGCGCATACTCGACCGCAAACATCCGGGTGAGCACGTTGTAGTCGGCATTAAAATAGCTCAGCGAGCCCTGAAGACACACCAGCGGCTTCTGCGTTGAATCCACGAATGCGCGCTCGAAAGCATCCTTACGGAACAATCGCACGCAGGTGCGCAGCTGATCAGGGTCTGGCCGGTCCTCGGCGTCATAAATCACCACAAATTCGCCCCGAGCAAAGCTGAGACCGTAATTGCAGGCGCGGGGCTTGGTTTGCGGAGTACCGGGCGGGACGACCACCATGCGCACATACTCCGGAGGCTTCATCCTCCGCACCGCCGCAATCGTTTCTTCATCGTCGGCTTCCAGCAACACAAGCACTTCCAGCTTGGCCTTCGGATAGTCGAGCGCACCGATATTCACCAGCAGTTTGCCGATGATACCGGCCTCTTTGTAGGCAGGAATGAGAATGGTGTAAATCGGCAACTCAGTGGCATTAAGGTTCGGAGGCGACACGGGCAGGCCGCGACGGCACCGCTCCAGAGTCACCTCCTCCTCCCAGGCGTGCGCCGCACTCCACTTGAGCGGGGCGCGTAATCCGGCCACAGCTTTGAAAGCAATATTCATCAAAAACAGCAGATTCGCTGCCGCGAGCACGATCACGAAGGTGAGTGTCGGCGCGAGCACAGCGCCCACCACCACGAACGCAACGACCAGGAGCGGAATTATCACCTGCCAGCGCCGCAAACCCGACTTGGCCGACTCGTCGCCACTGCTAATCGCGAGCGCATCGGCCGCGCCGAAAAGCAAAGCAGAACGGCAAGCATTCTCGACAGCCTGAAAAATATCCCAGTCAGTGGTGGTACGCACGGCAACATGCGATACCCCGAGCAACTCGCCTGCCTTGGTGAGGATTTCCTCCGTCGGAGGCACGGAGGTCGCGATAACACCGATACCCTCCGGCAGCACTCGCCACGGCACCCAGCCCGCACCAACCAAGGTTTCGGGGTCGAGGTGCGCACACAGTTCGGCCGCGGGCGGTTCCTTGACCAGGTCAAGCATCGGGGCGTCCCACTGTTCGGCGAGGGCGGCATAGACCTCCCGCCTGCTGATGGCTCCGTCGATGATGAGATGACGACCAAACAGCCCGCCCTCACGAGCCTGGCGACGCAGCGCCGCCTCGATCTGCTCTGTCGTAATGAGGTGACGATTGAGCAGAATTTCACCCACCCGGACCGAGCGCATTGTGGTCATCGTCATCCTCCCATCCGCTCGTAGATGACATAGTCACCCTGCCGAAATACCGGCCGGTAGCGGGTGTCAAAAGAGGGGTCTCGTGTGATTGCTTCGTAGACCAGGTCAGCGACACCGGTCTCACTGAGTTCAGGAGCGTCGGCAGTGGTGACAAATACCCATTTCGTGTGTGTCGCCGGAGCAGCAAGAGCCTCGTCAAAAAATTTTCCTGCGGAGCGATTGTCATACTCGGCGAGGGGAATACCGATCTCGGGCAGCAGAGCATTCCCTGCGGCGCTTTCATCCATGAGCACGCCCCCGCCGTCGTAGTGCTCACCGAGATAGCGGGCGGCGGCGGTCGCGCCCGACGCCTCCTTGAGCCGCAGATAACCTGTCGCCTCGGCGATGACAGCGTTACGGTCGAGATCTTGAGCCCACCAGACGGTCTGCACGCCCAGCACTACCACCAGCACACCCAGAACACCCACGCCCACCCGCGGAACGCGCCGCAACGCATCAACAAACACCGCCGCCAGCACCGCGAGGAACGGCAGCACCGCCAGGGCGTAGCGGTTGTTCCACCAGTTCGTCGGCAGGGTGTGGTCATTGTTCATGTGCGTCTGCCCGAGGTAGAGACTCAACAGTGAGAACGCGTACGAGACGATCATCAGCCAGATAACGAGAGCGTCATCCGATATCCCACGACGCCACGCGAGTACGAGAGCACCAGCACTGCCGAGGGCGACCGCGAGTAACCCTGAGGTCTCTAGTACTGCCCAGTTATACGACCACAGGGTCAGACCGATATTGCCTCGATAGGCCAGCAGGCCAGAGTCAGCCACCACCTTCTGCAAGTTGGCGGCTGAATACTGACCATTCATGAATTCGAGCGGATTCGCATAGACCGCATAGTTGTATACCAACCACCAAAGAATTGCGGCAAGCGGCAGGATTCCAAATGCAGCCGCCATCTTCACCGAGTAGACCAGCGAGCGCTTGCGACGCCACGCCACGATCAGCACGACAAGAGTGCCACCACACACGAGTACCCAGCCCTCGTAACGGGAGAGAGTTGCTGCCGCGGCAGGCAAACCCGAAAACACCATCATTTCGCCAGCACTGAGGTTGCGGCGGCTGGTGACCCAGTGCGTCAAGCCAGCAAAGCAGGCGACCATCGTCACGATGAGTACCGGCTCCGTCATCGCGGTGGAAAAAGCGTAGAGCACACCCGGATTCGCCAGCACCAACAACACCGCGGTGATCCGACCCGCGCGGAGGTGACCCACCCGCGCCGAGATGC
The DNA here is from genome assembly GCF_000425325.1 of Rathayibacter toxicus DSM 7488. Taxonomy (GTDB): domain Bacteria; phylum Actinomycetota; class Actinomycetes; order Actinomycetales; family Microbacteriaceae; genus Rathayibacter; species Rathayibacter toxicus. Next base: position 111,064 of record NZ_KE384350.1, on the reverse strand, counting down.
GGTAAACGCCGCAGGCTGTCCCTGCAAGACAGATCGTGCCCAGCAATCCGGCCGCCCAGCCCGTGTGCCACAACCATAACGACTGAACGAACGGAATAAGTACGAGACTCGGAATGGGCAGCCACACCGTGCCGAGCTGGGTGAAACCGGGTGCCTTCGAGTCAAAAATGCGGCGGGAGATTGATAGGTGGCTCTGCGTGTCGGCGTACGCCAGGTTGATAGTGGAGGAAGTGGTCACCACGCACGCAATTACCCCCACCGCAAGAGCAACGATGAGCACGACGCCCGTACCGGGAACCTGTCGTCCGGTAACAGGCGCATCGAGAAGCTCCCACGCGCGCCGCCACCATCTTTGGCGCGTGGGCACGACGGAACAGCCCGCGGGCGCAGCGAATGTACTCACTCTGGGATGGAAGGGTGAGCCGGGGGCTGCTTTCCTGAGGAGTCGCCGAGTGCAGGAGCACCACCTCCCGCACTGGTAGCGGCCCGTTCCTGCGCATCGACGTAGGCGGCGACCCGACGCGAGCGACGACGGCGCACCAGCCAACCCGTCACGATCAGCGCACCGAGAAGGACGAGCACGACCAGGCACCAGACCGCGTAAGAGGAGTAATCATCCTTCACCTCGGCTTGCGGAGTAATCTCGTTGCTGTCGATCTGTACCGGGTCGGCGCTGGTCGAACCGCTTACCTCTAAATTTCCGGCCAGCGACGTCCAGCCCTTCGTGCCCACAGAGTCGGCGACCGATGCTTGCAACGCCGAGGATTCGGTCGCCGAACCGTGGGGACTCCAGCCTCCGAGAAGGAGGATGTCGCGCCTGTCGACAGTGAATGCCTCCAGAGCCGCGTAGGGCGCTTGGGTACCGACGCCATAATCGAAGCGAGCGGAGTGAATGGCCGTGAAGGACGCCAGCCGCAGCGGTGTACGCAGAGTCTCCGCCTCGTCGCTCCCCGCGCCGACCACCAGGCCGGAGCGATCGGAACCAATAAAGTCGCCGAGCCCCACCACCGAGATGGCGAGCTGGTGAGGGTCGACACGCTGCAACGCGGTGACCAGCGCGCCCGCGCTTCGCAGCGCGTCGGCACCGTTGGCGGAGGCACCAAATGCGACCGGAAGTGCGCCACCGAAGACTTGAGGAAAACGACTAAAGCCCGGTGCCGTCGACTCGCCGCGGACGCCTGTCACGCGGGAGCGAGCTCCGTCGACAAAAAACTCAATCGGGACGGCGCTTTCCGCGCCGATGCACTGACCACCGTTCTCGTGGACGGCGGAGAGACGCACCGCAAGAGCGTTGGATGACGCAAGCCGCTCACTGGGCACTGACAACGGCAGGTCGATAGCGGTATCGGCCCCGAGAACGGTCGACCCGATCAAAAAATCATTCCAATAAATGTTCGCGGTCGCCGTAATACCCGCGGGGATCGCAGAATGGGTGCCGACCAGATGAAGATCAATCGACGAGACCGGGCCGCCGAAGGCCGACTGTGTGATGGTCGTATAGCTCGAGGTCGAGCCGGAATTACGCAGCGCGAGGCGGTCAGCGCCGAAGTCGGCCAGCGTGTGCTCGAGAGAACTCGAGGGGATCACCTTCTGCGCCAGGCCGGAGGTCGTCGCGCGCGAGGCCAGACCCGAGTAGGTACTGCCCAGCGCGGCACCGGCGGGAGCGAGGCCGTCCTCGGCGCCCTTCAGCGTCAGCACAGGGATTCCGGCCTCAGTGCTGATCGCGGTGGCCACGGGACCCTCCCCGGTTTCGAAACGAACGATGCGGCCGGTCGCGGCGTCGAGCCTGGGCAGACCCTCAGTCCCACTCTTCTCACCAACCGCGATCGCGACGCGGGAGGGGTAGCGGGAGGCGAGGGAGGCGGCAGCAGACAACCCGGCAGCACGCAGGGCATCGTCGGCGGAATCGGGCACCACGATCGAGACAGCAGTGACGGTATCCGAGAAGAAACCGCCAACGGTGGTGGGCGCCGACGGAACACCGTCGCCCACGATGCCGAGAGTTGAAATTGTGAGCGAGCGATCGGCCGTTTCGCAGCGAGCACCGGAGGCGGCGGAGGCCGCCGAGAGCTGAAAACCGATCTCCAGCGCACCGTTGACCTTATCGGTCGCGCGAACCGGAACGTCGAGAGTTGTCGCCGAGGCCTCCGTGGTGAGCACGGTACGGCCGCCAACGACAACCGAGAGCGACCCGGCGAAGGGAGCACGGGCCGCCACCGAGGCGAGGACTCGCGTCGGAGCGATCCCGTCGGTGACCGGAACCTTCATCGTGTGCAGGAGTTCCCCGGCAGTGACCGTGGTCGTCGCAACACTGGGCGTGGCCTTCACGGTGGCTCCGGTCGCCGGGTCAACAAGATCAGCAGCGGATACAGCGGAGACAGGGACGAGGACAAGCCCTACACAGAAAAGTGCCGCAAAAACCGAGAGCAGTGAGCGGCGCAGAAAAGCAGAGAGCATGAGCAGCAACAGTCCGATCGACATACGGAAGCATCCGCGGGGAGACACTCGAGGGGGAGGATCGAACGGTCGTGCTCGCCTCAGTAAAAGCTCCGGACGACGACTGTGGCCAACACCGTTCTATGGCCAGTCTAGGGAATCGGCCGCGAGAGAGCCCAGGGTCACAAGCCGATGCTCTACCCCCCTTCGGGTGCCAGGGAGGCCGAAAACGTAGCCCTGCACGTCGGTGACCCCCAGTTCGCGGAGAAGAGTGACCGTCTCCTCACTTTCCACACCCTCCACAATGGCTCGCACCCCCACCGCCACCGCGAACGCCTGCATCGCACGGACAATTTCACGCTGACGCTGCTCGACGGCGAGTTCGGTAATCAGCGTCCGGTCAAGTTTGAGGATGTCGAGCGGAAAGGTCGCAACGGCGGAGGCGGACGAACCCTCGGCTCCATAATCGTCCAGCGCGATCATCACGCCCGCATCGCGCAGCCGCTGCGCTTGAGCGCGCAGCGCATCGTCCGCCACGTTCAGCGAGCGCTCATTAAGCTCAACGCACAGCCGGATACCCGGAAACCGACGCGGCATCTCAGCCAAATAGTTGCCGAGACGCTCGGCGGCGAGTTGTTCAAGGTCAACGTTGACCGCCATGTAGTCAACGCCCGAACCGGTGTTACGGAAGCTCACCGCCGCGCTCATCGCCTTCTCCACCACCTGCACAGTCAGGTCGTCGAGAAGGTCAAGCCCGCGCAACTGTGCGATCAATGCGGAGGGTTCGATCGCGCCCAACACCGGATCCTCTACCCGCACCAGGGCTTCAAATGCCCAAATATGGCCCGTGTTCAAGTCAACAATGGGCTGATAAACGAGATCGAGGCCGCTGTCGCGCACGGCGCGCGCCGCCGCCTCCTGCAACGGGTCCACCTGCACCGAGGTGACGTCCATCGTGCTCGAGCGTTCACGGCCAGCGCGTCCCCGACCCCGCTTGACGGCGAGCATGGCACGGTCGGCCTCGATGACGATAGTGGAGGGGTCAGGCTCCTCGTAGGCCGAAAAAGCGACTCCGACACTGACGACCGGCGCTAGCGTATCACCCGCGACCGCCTCCGGAGCACTGAGCTCCTGAATCAGCGCCTGGGCACGGTGCCGCGCATCCTCGGACGAGCACAGCCCGCGCAGAATAAGGACGAATTCGTCGCCGCCAACCCGCGCCGCAAATCCCCCCTCCTCCGCAACCGTGCACAGGCGCTGACCCACCAGACACAACATTTTGTCGCCAACATGGTGTCCGCGACCGTCGTTGAGGTTCTTAAAGTCGTCAAGGTCAATAAAAAGGACCGCGATACCCTCGAAAGGTCGCCGCTCGCGGTTGAAAGTGGCCAGCGCCGACTGAAATGCACGCTGGTTCGGCAGGCCCGTCAGCGGGTCGCGGTCAACGTAACGACGCAGCGATTCCACGCTGTCCCGTGCACCGAGGGTGTCGGTGGCCATATGGGCCAAGGCATCGAGGATCTGCTCGTCTTCAACCCCGAACGGGACAGCGCTGACCTGCTTGGAGGCGACAAGATAGTGAGTGCGACCGCCCGGCAACAGCATGGCGGAACCGATCTCGGTCCCGGAGGCCGGCTCGTCACGTACCTCAATCGTGTCGGCGTCAATCGACGTACGTGCATGCGCGGCTGCCGCCCGTTCTACCTCCGAGACTCCGCCCCACGGCAACTCGAGGGCCGCATCAAGCACGCCGGTCAGACGCCGTCGGACCCGCCTCACCTCGATTCGCTTCGCCACGCTGAAGATCACAGCGGCGATGACGAGTACCAGCATCGGGCTCTGCTCGTCAGTAGCCTGACCCGCTAAGACAGGCAGGACCGTGCTATCGAGATACCAGATCACGGAAGCAAGCGACCACAGCAACGCGAAAAACAGACCGACCCGGCGCGGAAGTAGGGCACCGACCCCGAAGCGCCAGCCGGTGCCCCATAGTACGCGCTGACGCGCGAAGTCGATGACGAACACGATGAGGAGGAACACCGCGGTGGCGACCAGTAACGCGAGCGGCTCACAGACGAGAGTGCGCAACTCTTGGAAGACGGCCAGATAGCTGCATGCGGCGAGGGCACCTAATCCGCTCACGTACGCCGTCACCATGGCACTGCCCGTTTGCGCAAGCTGAGCGATCACGGTCGCAGCAGTCCAGATTCCGAGCAGTGGCAGCGGATCCTCGTAGGGCTGCACGATGACCAGAAGCGTCACGCCCAGCCCAACCATGGGTATCCCCGAGCGGTTACCGATACCGATCCGAAGTGATGCGGTCAGCGTCACAGCCACGCCGAACGCTACAACGAAGGCCCAACTCGCCGGCGGGACGGCTACGAGCGACGCCGCGGAGTTCCCAATCGCCGTACAGGCTACAAGACCGAATAGACCGGCAACCACAAAATCCCACGTTCCAAGGCCCTGCTCACGCTGCATGTGGGAATAGTAAAGGTGCCGGCCGCTAGCTCCACATATTGAGATAAATCTTATCGCGACAATACCCCCGTCAGGAGGTCTACTCGACTCTCACTGACGATGGATTGTGAGCTTATGCCCCTTTTTTCCGCTGTGACCGCTGAGCTTACTCGCCGCGGTCTGATTACTGCGCCCTTCGGCGCCACCCTCGTGTCCGCCTCCACCCCCACATCCTCTCCCATTGTGCACAGTGAAATTGACGCCGCAGGAGGCGTTGCCGGTCTCGATAACGCGGGCCGCATCCCCACCAACCTGCTGCCAACAAAGTTTCTCGCCACGTCATCTAATCCCGGAAACTCCCCGGTTCTCGAGGATGAACTTGTCTACAACGTTCAACACTTCGGGGCCCAAGGAGACGGTTCTACCGACGACCTTCCCGCCATCAATGCGGCAATTGATGGCGCACGTGACAGTTATGGCGGCGTCGTGTATTTTCCGCGCGGTATTTACTGTATCGCAGGCTCAATTGGGCGAGCGTCTGGCCTGGCCAGCATCGCGTTTCACGGCGCCGGTGAACTCTCTACCCGTATCCGCTCGCTCACGAACGCTCCCGTCGTGACAGGCAGCTTCTCGACTTGTCGGTTCAACAATTTGATTCTTGATGCCAACGGTCTCGGCGCGCCGTGCGTCTCTGCGCATCTCGATAAAACAGTGCTCGATTCGCTCCAGCTCTATGGCTGGACGGATTATGGGATGCGTTTGAACGACGGAACCTTCGGGGATCTTGGTCTGCTTAACCGGATCCAACGCTGCAGCATCGACGAATGTACCGGCACCGGAATTTGGACAAGCTACCGAATGATTGACTCCTGGATCGTTGAAAATAACGTCGGTGCAAGCTATGCCGATATTTCTGTTGAGGGCGGCCCGATACGCATTCTCGGCAACCATCTTGACGGCGCGCCACAACTTAATATTGAGCTGCGCGGAAACAGACGGGTCACCATTGCAAATAACATTATGGAGGGTGCACGCCGCCAGTCCCTCATATACACCATGCCCCCGTGGCTAAAAGAAGATCTTGCCGAGATCCAAATCGTCGGTAACGCAATAAGCAATGGTGGCAAGGCAGCCGCAAACACCTATCCCGCTATCACTATCGCCGGAGTCGCACCAGGAATGCGCACCGTCGGCTTCAACATTACTGGCAACATTTTCGCGTGCGAGGATGAAGGATCCGGCTGGACCTACTGCGTCGAAGCGGTTAACGCCCGTGCCCTCTCGGTGCTGGGCAACCAGTGGGCGACAGGTCACCTCACAAACAAGCCCGTCCGGGCGGTCGGGAGTACCGGCTATGAGGTGAGCGGCAACCACGGCGATAACGGCGTGAAAAAGAGCTAAACCACCGGAACCACACTCTCGTGAGCGGTGGTTCACGGCGTCGGCTGTGCGCAACAGCGGCGAAGGCCGCACGGGGCGTCCGCGCAGGATGGCGCCGTGCGGTGTTCTGCTAGCATCCGTGATGGTTGCTCACGAGAGGTGGTCGGTGGTGGCGGTTCTTGCGTATGACGATGGGGCGGCGCAGGCGTTGGTGAAGGTGTTGCGTGCGGCGGATGATGCATTGCGGAATCAGACGGTGCCGCGTCACGGTGCGGCGGGATACGCGACGGTGGATTTCGTGGGCCGGTATCGGTCGTTGTTTGATGGCGTGTGTTCGACGGAGTCAAATAATCGCTTGCTGGTGGCGAAGCGATTGTCGGAGTTCGCCGATGATGTGGAGAAAGTGACGCAGAAGGCGGGGGAAGAGAGGCAGCGGCAGGACGCGTTAGCGGCCTGGGAGGTGCGGCAGGCGGAACGGGAGCAGGAGCGACAGGCGCACCCTCTTGTGCTTGGCACGGAGCCGCAGTCCACTCTGTTGACCGATCCGAAGCCGTCAACAGATCCGATTCCGCGGTTGACAGTGAGCGCGACCTGCACGGTGATGGAGCCGGCGCGGTCGGAGACAACGTGCCCGGTGTCGTCGCCCATGGGTGGGACGACTTCCGCGGATCCGGAACGACTTGCGGTATTCGTGTCCGAGGCTCGGGCGCTGGCCGGGGATCTGCACGAGCAGCGAGACGCGGTGATGGGCGCGTGGGCGCATTTCCAGGACGTGTGTTCGTGGGTGTTGGTGGGAGAGATGACTCTCCTGGCAGGGTTGGAGCGTTTGATCGCTATCGCTACTGATGATGCGGATTGGCTGGAACGGATTGCTGATGCTTTCCGTGCTGCTGGCGGAGGATCACTCTCCAGTCAGGTACTCGATTTGGCGAGGACACGGTTCTCCCGCATCTCCGACAGTCAACTGCGGGACGCGTTATCGTCACTGCCCGCACAGGAGCTCGCGGCGATGCTGAAAGCCTCCCCCAACCTCGCTGCACAGATTCAACGTATGCCACCCGAGGTGATCAACACCTGGTGGCATACCCTCGACCCAGCCCCAGAATCGGGAACACAATTCTCTCCACGCCAACACGACCTCATCACAGCGCTGCCCGTTCTTATCGGAAATCTTGAAGGCATCCCCTACGGGGCACGCTCCACTGCTAACACGAACCACCTCACCGAAACAATTACCGCACTGACACTGCAACGAGATGCGTTGCGGACTATGCCACCGGGTTCCGGCACAGGCAATGCGGTGCAGTCCACCCTTGATGGCATTGAACATCGACTGAAGGCACTCACGGACATCCGCGACGCCCTCCAAATGTATCCAACACATGACCAGAAATTCCTGATCTCTCTGACTGAGGATGATCCGCCGCTGGCCGCTATTTCGATCGGTGACCTGGATACCGCCACGAATGTCACCTACGCCGTCCCTGGAATGGGACAGACCACAGAAGGAATGACCGGCTGGACTAAAGCGTCACAGAATGTGCAGTCCCTGCTACCACCCGGACACGCGGTCGTCGCGTGGATGGGCTATAAAACCCCGCCACAGATTATGAAAAACGGTAAACCGGATATCTCGGTATTGAGAGTGAACGACGCGGTCCAGGGGGCTGACCACCTTGCTGCGGCTCTGGGAGGATTGAAAGCTGTGCGCGGAGACACGATCGGCACACCCAACGCGATCGGATACTCCTACGGCAGCACCGTCACAGCACTCGCAGCAAACCGCTCTGATGTCCATTTGGGCACCTTCGTCAGCCTCGGATCAGCCGGCCTCCCCGACAGCGTCCACACCACAGCCGACCTCCACGCGGATGCGGTATACGCCGGACAGGGACGAGTCAAGATTCCGGGCGAAAAAGCAAGCGGCGATCCAATCGCCTGGACAGGTCGACAGTTCAGCTTTGATCACCACGTCAATCCGATGAATCCCGACTTCGGCGCACACGACTTCGGGGTAGAAAATGGTGGCGGCTCGGGACGTCCCATCACCGAACACGGAGCACTTGTCAGTGACTCGGGAGAACGAGCAGGGTATTTCGACCAGGAAACGGAGTCGCTAAAAAACACTGCTCACGCAGTCGCGGGTGAAGTAGATAAGATTACCAGCTATATTCCCCTCCCCCCTACGAAAAACGTACAGAAACTGAAGGACTTTATTTCTAGTGGGAAAATGTGAATTACGGCGCGCAGCACTAGTGGCTGCATGTGTTCTTACGCTGACCCTTATTTCAGCATGTTCAGGAAAGGAACCGAACCCGGTGACACCCACAAATACATCCAGTCCCCGCGAAGAGCGCGATAAAATTGTGGAATTTGTCATTAATACAACAAAGCAGCTGAGCGTCACCGGGTGGTGGCCAAAAGACGGTGTTGCCTTGGCAGATGTGTGTTCCCTGGGCGGTGGAGAGAAGGGGGCGAGTTACAGCTATTCTCACTGGGCTCCGATGGGAACCGATTACGCCGGAGACGCACAAAAAGTCGCCGCATACTGGCGAACCTTAGGCATGAGCGTCCGGATCGCCGACTCAACCCCCTGGCCCACCGTCTACGCCGAAGGCGGACCAGTTCTCCGCGCCAGCTTCGACACCAGCACACCCGATAACTCTTACCGCGTCGGCGCCGTCGCCCGGTGCGCACCCGGCCATGCGTTTACCCTGAACGATGAGGATGACGCGCAGCGGAATACCGGAGTTGTCCTCCCCGGCGACGAGGGCACAGTAAAAAAGTGGGACCCCAAAAATCAACCCTCGTTTTCTCCCCCAAGCACACCAACTCCACAGAAACCGAAATGAGTTCCACGAACTCCCCGCACCTCCGATTCCCGCCGCCGTGCGAAAGTAGACGGTAGGGGTGACGTCGCTAATGCTTTTCCCCAAAAGCACACGACCGCAGGTAGCAATCATTACTACCCTTGTTCTGGTGCTGACGTTCATTTCAGCATGTTCAGGAAAGGAACCGAACCCGGTGACACCCACAAATACGTCCAGTCCCCGCGAAGAGCGCGATAAAATTGTGGAATTTGTCATTAATACAACAAAGCAGTTGAGCGTCACCGGATGGTGGCCAAAAGACGGTGTTGCGGTGCCGGATGACTGTTCCCTGGGCGGTGGAGAGAAAGGTGCGAGTTACAGCTATTCTCACTGGGCTCCGATGGGAACCGATTACGCCGGAGACGCACAAAAAGTCGCAGCATACTGGCGAACATTAGGCATGAGCGTCCGGATCGCCGACTCAACCCCCTGGCCCACCGTCTACGCCGAAGGCGGACCGGTTCTCCGCGCCAGCTTCGACACCAGCACACCCGATAACTCCTACCGCGTCGGCGCCGTCGCCCGGTGCGCACCCGGACATGCTGTCGACCTGCTGAATGAAGATGAAGGCCAGCGGGACGCGGGAGTTGTCCTCCCCGGCGACGAGGGCACAGTAAAAAAGTGGGACCCCAAAGATCAACCAGGGTTGATTCCACGTCCCAAGCCATCCCCACAACCCTCTCAATGAATTCTTCCGTCACGCTATTCCGGAAATACGCCACCGTGACACACAAGGCTGATTCTGACGACAGAGTACGGCGCCGCACACCGGGCTTCACCCAGATACTCCACCTCGATAAGGCAACCCAGCTCAGTGAATTGATCGGGTGTCACTCCTGACGCAACCTGAACCCGCACATCAACAATATGTCCCCACATTCACACGCAGGTGATCCCTGCCGCCCCATTAACTCCGCCTAAAGAGCTTAGGTCAAGGAGCGATTAGCATTTCTCCGATCATAGTCCGAGCTGTTCGGCCAGGAGATTTTTCGCAGTGGCGTTCTTTTTACCGTGGATATGCATACTTCTGCACTATCGAACTCACTGAGCACGCGATTTCGACGTTCTAGTCACGGCTTAACGACTCTGAGCATGCTGCCCTGCGAAAGATCACCGAGGAGCGCGGATGGAGAGTGGTTCGATGGATCACTGCCGACAACAACCACCGGGCACGCTCGCCCTCGGCCTCCGAGAAAGCCCTGCACACACCGCCGAACAACCAAGCCCGCCACCACCCAGGCATCATTGCCGCAGCTACTGTCGGAGCGTGAGGGCAACCACGTTAGAGCAGCAAATGCGACCTCGAGAACTCGACCGGAGCATCCTGCGACTCGCTCTCCCCGCGCTCGGCGCACTGGTCGTGGAGCCGCTGTTTCTTCTCACCGACTCCGTTCTGGTCGGCCACCTGGGCGCGGTGCCGTTGGCTGGTCTCGCGCTCGGTAGCGCGGTATTGCAGACGATTGTTGGGCTGATGGTGTTCCTGGCCTACAGCACCACGCCCCGGGTAGGACGTTTGCTCGGTGAAGGAAATGAAGCCGGTGCCGTGGCTGCGGGCATCGACGGCGGTTGGCTCGGGCTTCTTCTGGGCGGAGTCATCGCCGTGATTGGGAGCCTCACATCACCGGGCGTGATCGCCCTCTTCGGAGCAGAGTCCGCCGTTGCCGACGCCGCCTCCCGCTACCTCACCGTCAGCATGATCGGCATCCCGGCTATGCTCGGGATTTTCGCGTTGACCGGTCTGCTCCGCGGTGTCCAGAACACCACTATTCCCCTGGTGATTGCCGCTGCCGGCTTCACCCTCAATGCGGGCCTCAACGCCGTGATGATTTATCCCCTCGGCCTGGGACTCACCGGGTCGGCGCTGGGGACGGTGCTTGCGCAGTGGGCGATGTTCGCTGCCTACGCCTTCGTCGCCCTGCGGCTGGCCCGGCGAGTGGGGGCACCGATGCGTCCACGGTTGGCCAGGCTGCGCGACTCGGTGAGCTCAGGCGGCTGGATGCTGCTGCGCACAGCGAGTCTGCGCACGGCGTTCCTGCTGGCAACGGCAACGGCAACCACACTCGGCGCGGCAGAACTCGGCGCGTTCCAGGTCGCAATGACACTGTTCTCGACAATCGCTTTCGCGCTCGATGCGGTCGCGATCGCGGCGCAGGCGCTCCTCGGACGCCTCCTCGGCGCCGGCGAACGAGCGCAGGCTCGCGCCGTCATGAAACGGTGTGTCACCTGGGGCGTCATCGCGGGAGCAGTGCTCGGCCTGACGGTAACCACTCTGAGTGGTGTCTTGCCGTTCGCCTTCACCACCGACCCGGAGGTGCTGCACCTGCTGCCGACGGCGGTCGCGGTGATCGGCCTCACGGCTCCGCTCGGCGGCTACGTGTTCGTGCTCGACGGAGTGCTCATCGGCGCGGGTGATGGCCGCTACCTGGCACTCAGCGGCTTGGTGAACCTGGCCGTTTTCGCCCCGCTGGCACTGTGTGCTCCCGCCGCACCGACCGAGTGGCGTCTGCTGGCGCTGTGGCTTGTTTTCGGTGTGGGTTATCTCGGTGCGCGTGCGCTCACCCTCGGCATGCGCGCCCGAGGCGATTCGTGGCTCCGCTGAACCCGGGAACAGATGAGCCACGAAAAGACAGGGAGGCGGGCGCAATTTCTCGGAGCTGCCGGCCAGTCTGCCCCCGGTCGTCGACCATCGGGCGGCTTTACCGGAGTGGAAAAAGCTCTCTACTTTTTGTAAAGTAGCGCCACTCACTTTGCGACGAGAGGTTTCTTCGTGCCACACAACCTACCGCCGGCCCTCCTCCCGTCCGGCAGAACCCTCGGGCCCACTGTGACGGCGTGCTCCCGTTGCTCCTGAGCGCCGGTATGGCACGCTCACTCCGCCCCGTAAATTGAGGAATATTGCCATGATCGTCGCTGACGACCACTCCATGACGCCACAGCCCGCGTCGCACGCCCCAGCTGCCGCGCCCTCGACGATGAAGCCGACACCGAACAAACGGCGCGGCTGGTTTATGCAGTTCCTGCTCCGTCTGCACTTCTACGCCGGACTTTTCGTCGGCCCCTTCCTCCTCGTCGCCGCACTGTCTGGCGCTGTCTATGCGCTCGGCCCCACCATCGAGCAGAGCCTGTATCGCCAGGAACTCACCGCCCCATCGACCGCGGCCGCGCGGCCGTTAGCAGAGCAAATTGACGCCGCGCAGGCCTACGTCGCTCAGCACCACCCGGAGGATACCCTCGCCATGGTCCGGCCAGCATCGGAGCAGGGCGACACGACACGGGTGATGTACTCCGAAGCTGACCTGCCGAATTCGCAGCGCCGCGCAATCTTCATCGACCCCGGCAGCACTGAGGTACGCGGAGACCAGCTGGTCTCCGGCATCGCTGGCGCTTTGCCGTTCCGCACCTGGGTTAAGACGTTCCACCGGTCTCTGTTTCTCGGCGATATCGGCCGACTCTATAGCGAGACTGCCGCCTCCTGGCTCGGCGTCGTCGCTCTTGCCGGTCTCGGACTGTGGGTTATCAAGATGCGAAAAAGCCGCGCCAAACGGGACCTTATCCGCCCGGCTCGCGGAGTCCGCGGTTACCGGCGCGTCTTTTCCTGGCACGCCTCGACCGGGATATGGCTGCTCCTCGGAGCACTGTTCCTGTCCGCGACCGGTATCACCCTGTCGCACTATGCCGGTGGCAACATCGACCAGCTGCGCTCCGCGCTCGACTGGGAGGCCCCGACGTTGAGTACCGCGCTCGCCACATCCCGCGCCGCCTCGACCGCCGGGGAGTCGGCCGATCCTCACGGCGGATCAGCCGCATCGAAAGAGAAGAAACCGGCAACGGTTACCCCGGCGCTGTTCGACGAGGTACTTGCCGCAGCCAAAAACGCCAACATCCACTCCTCCGAGTTACAGATCACTCCGCCGAAGAATGCCGACCAAGCGTGGACCGTCGCAGAGATCAAGCGATCCTTTCCGACGGCCATGAACTCTGTCGCGATCAACCCGAAAGATATGAGCGTGGTGTCCGAGACGAACTTCGACACCTTCTCTCTCCCGGCGAAACTCATCCGATGGGGCATCGACACCCACACCGGCATGATGTGGGGGCTGCCGAATCAGATCGTCTTGTTCGTGACCGCACTGGGCATCGTCGCGATGGTCGCCTTCGGCTACATCATGTGGTGGCAGCGCCGCCCTACCGGCAAACGCGTCGGCAAAGCCCCGTCGGCCGGTGCACTTCTCGCAGCCCCCTGGTGGGGATCCGGTCTCATCGTCGTCGGCGCGATCATCATCGGGGCGTTCCTGCCCGCCCTCGGCGTTACGCTGGTGGCGTTCGTCGTCATCGATGTCCTCGTCACCAGGCTCTCCATTCGGTCCCGGTCCCGCAGCACCGAGTAGGGCCGAGCGTCGTCACAGCAGATTCTCGAAGGATGCGGACCCACTTTGTTCGGCGTTGTCGGCCAGATTGTCGCCTAGCTCGACGTTCGTCGGGTCGATAACAGGTAATTTCACCGCCACAAGGCCAGTTTCGGTCATCGTCCTCGGGGCGTTCTTTGCTGTGTCCGGTGTCTTTTACGGATTGTCGCCGTTTGATTCGAGCGCGCGGCCCGTCCAGCAGGTCATCATCGCAGTCGTCCTCGTGCTGATCAGACTGTTCTTTGTTGTAACGAGTCGGCACCAGGCGCAGGTAGCGATGGATCGTGCGACTGGGTGGCGATCTCGTTGGTGCGGGTGGCCTCTCGCTCGGCGGCGCGGCACGCATCCTCGCCGTTGGTTACAGTGTCAGCAGTCCCCGGCATGATGGGGCGTCATGGCGAGAAATGGATCCGGTATGAGTACTGCTCAGCTGAGCGCATTGGAGATCTGCGCGGGAGCGGGCGGGCAGTCCTCGGGCCTTGAACGCGCGGGGTTCGGCCATGAGCTGGCGGTCGAGATCGACCGGGACGCTGCGACCACGTTGCGGAAGAACCGGCCCGGCTGGGGCGTACACGAGGGCGACGTCCGCGACATCGACGGCAAACAGTACAAGGGCATCGATCTGCTCGCTGGCGGGGTCCCATGCCCGCCGTTCAGCCTCGCCGGGAAACAGCTCGGCGCGGACGACGAACGTGACTTGTTCCCTGAGGCGCTGCGCCTGGTGCGGGAGGCCCGGCCGTCTGCGGTGATGCTAGAGAACGTCCGCGGGCTCGCTTCCGCACGGTTCAGCACCTATCGGCAGTCGATCCTGGCGGAGCTGGAACGGCTCGGCTACACCTCGGACTGGCAGCTGTTGTACAGCTCGGAGTTCGGGGTGCCGCAACTGCGGCCTCGGTTCATCCTCGTCGCATTCCGCGGGCAGAAGATGAAGGGGTTCTCGTGGCCCCGAGCCGTCAGCTCGCCCCGCCTTGTGGGAGAGACGCTGTACCCACTGATGGCGGCGAACGGGTGGGACGGGGCGGAAACATGGGCCAAGCGCGCCGCGGGGATTGCGCCGACGATCGTCGGCGGGTCCAAGAAGCACGGCGGTGCAGACCTCGGTCCGACTCGCGCGAAGCAGGCATGGCTGGCGCTCGGCGTCGACGGCCGCGGTGTCGCCGACGCCGCCCCCACCGCTGAGGACTCGATCGATCATCTACCGAAGCTGACCAACCCCATGGTCGCCCGCATTCAAGGTTTCGACTCGGAGTGGCGGTTCACCGGCCGGAAGACCTCCGTCTACCGGCAGATCGGCAACGCGTTCCCGCCGCCCGTCGCGGAAGGCGTTGGCACCGCTATTCGGCACGCTCTCGGCGCTGGTGCCCGGCGGAACTCTCTCGCCGTCGTCGCATGACCGGCAACGGCACTTCCTACATCGCCAAGGCGCGGCGGGTATTCCACGCCAGTCTGCTGGCACATAAAGTTCTCTCGTTCAATGACACAAGGGTGCCGAGCAACGCCGACGGTAGCAACGGCACCAGCATCGCCTATGCACGAGCGATTGCAGACGCGTTACAGGTTGAGACGGTCAGCGAACGACTCGCCGGGCAGACGTCTGGCGGCCAGTTCGAACAAGCAATCGCTGACTTCCTCGCAAGCACGTTTCCGAAGCTCGACATGCTTCGGCCCGGCGACTGGGAAATACGGAAAGTCTCGGGCCGTGGCGCATCCGCTCAGGCGTCCATGTTCGAGCAATATGCCCACCTCACCGCCCTCGACCAAGCGGTGAAAGCGAACCCGCAACTCCAAGCCGTACTCGGCAACGGCTACACCATCGCCCCCGACATCGTCGTCTCTCGAGCACCTGTCACGGACAGCGTCATTAACCGGCGGGAGCACCTCGTCGACGACACCATTGGTGGACACGCACCGATCCGCGCTAGCGTGAACCCAACGCTGCAGATTTTACACGCGGTGGTGTCGTGCAAATGGACGATTCGGAGCGACCGCGCGCAGAACTCCCGCTCCGAAGCCCTCAACCTGATTCGGAACCGAAAGGGCCGACTCCCGCACATCTCGGTCGTCACCGCGGAGCCGCTGCCGTCCCGGATCGCCTCCGTCGCGCTCGGCACCGGTGACATCGACTGCGTCTACCACTTCGCTCTTCCCGAACTCATCCAGGCGATCGACGCCGAAGGCCATGGTGACGCCACCGAATCGCTGCATATGATGATCGACGGCAAACGCCTCAAAGATATCTCCGATCTTCCCCTCGACCTGGCTGTGTGAGTCTCGGCGGAGGGTATTCACCCCGAACTGATCGTCTCCTCATCGCGACGACTGGCAGCGGGTGCCCTCTCAGAAGCTGGACGAGGATGACCAACACTGGACTGACTGCTACCGAGCGGACCACGCTCTATCGAATGACGCCGGGAACGACCTCGGTGTCGGCGTTCGTCGAGGACCGCCTCCACGGCGATGGCTACGACGCAACCTCTGTGCACATGGCCGGTCGGCCAGGTCTGCTCGTGAGCGGAGCGCTGTCAACTCCAGCGAAATGGGGTTCTGCTGTCGCACTCCTCACCGGGCAGAAGATCGATCTCCGATCGAGCTCGCCAGGCGCAGCCCTGGCTTTCCAGGACCACCGCGACACTGTATGGGCGATCACCTGGGGCACCGGATTCCATTTCCTCGATGCCGAAAGAATCGAGTTCGGCTTCGGGCCGGGCATCGTCGCGCGTTCCGCGTTGCCCTATGAGATCAAGTCTCTGACGAAGACGATTCTCGGCCACCGCAGCCGCGTCGATCGCAGCTCGATGCCCAACGGCAGTACCGCGCGTGATCTCGGCGTCGACGGCTACGGGGAGGTCGTCAGCAGTATTGAAGCGAAGGCGCGGATCCCTGGGCTCGGCGTCGGGGACGGTGTAATTCAGCTTCGGGCGGCAGAATCGCTCAATCTCCCGCTGTCGAAGAGTCCTGACGGGCTCCTTTCTGATGTAGCCGTTCTCGCATCGCTGTCCGAGCGAGACGTGTTGCAGGGCCTGGAAAGCCTTGAGCAGCTGGTGGCCCTCAAGCCTCGCGATCAGGACATCGCGGATCTCGATCAGAAACTGCTCGATGAAATCCTCGCCGCCTGTCCAACGCGATTGGGGATCTCCTGGCCACACGAGCGGCTCAACGCTTGGGGACCGGCGGTTAGCAGCAAGGTCATCGGGATCGGCGATTATGGACGACACGTGTTCACCAATGTGCCCGAAATTGAGCAGGTGCTGGACTGGCTGCGCAAGATTCCCCGTGCAGAGCTGCTCAAGCGGCTGGGGACGATACGGATCGAGTTGTACAGCAGCGCCGATCCGGAGCCCGGCTCGCTGGTGGCCTCTCCGGTTCCTCTGCGGCGCTGGCTGGCTTTCGAAGTCATGAAGGACAGTCACCGCTACTGCCTGCATGACGGCCGCTGGTACCGCATGGACGACCGGTATCTCGATCGCATCAACGACCGCGTTAATGAGATCGTGCGGGAATGCTCGCCCATCGATCTTCCGAGCTGGCCCGCTGATCTGCACGAAAAGGATTACAACGTGCGCGCAGCAAAGGAGCTCGGCGGCGTCCTGCTGGACCGGAAGCTGATCCCCACGCCTCTGCACTCCCGCGGCGGCATCGAGCCGTGCGACATTTTCGTGGACCCGGGCATACTGATCCACGTGAAACGCGGTCGGAGCTCCGCTGACCTCAGCCACCTGCTCGCTCAGGGGTTGGTCTCCACAGATGCCCTCGCTCGCGACGAGCACGCGCGTCAGGCGTGGAAAGAACGTGTCGGCCACGATTCGAATGGCGCCATTACCGATGCCGACGTCACGCACGTCGTGCTTGCGATCGGATCGCCGAAGCCGGTGACCTCGGACACGCTGTTCACATTCACCAAAGTGAACCTTGTCAAACAGCACGACGCACTGCGCGCTCTGGACGTTAAGGTTCACCTCTGCTCAATATCCGAGTCCTGACGATCACGGATTGGGAAGAGGGCCTGTACCAGCGCAGCCGTTGGCGTTCCCATGGCCATCATGTTTCTGAAAGGCGGAGAGGCGTCGATCGGTGATCTCACCGCCCGTTGCGAGGTCAGCCACCAACAGCGAACGCTTCGGCGGATCACCAGCGGAAGCATCGTGCAACTGTCAACGCCGAATGCGCTCCGGGGAGGAGTCACCTCTCTCGACTATCTCATCGGTGCCGGTAGCCTCTCGCTCGGCGGCGCGGAGGACGCAGAACTGAAAAAAGGACCGTGTATTACTAGCGTGGTTCTTTGTGAGTCGTTGTGCCTTCACTGAACAGAAAGGCAACAAACGAATGATGACGAACGGACCGATTGTCCTGACCACTAGGTAAAGCATCAACGGCTAGAGCGAGAATCTCCGCCACGAGGAGTAAACAGAACGCTCAGACTCCCGACGGATCGTCGGCCCGACCGTCCCGCATCGCGACCCGGTCCTGAAACACCCCACCAATCGCGTGCACCGGCTGCCATGGCCCTCTCACCGCATAATCGAGATAATCCTTGACGGCCTTCGAGGTATGCGGATAACTTAAGCCGATCTCTCGAATCGATTCGACCCAGTCACGTGTTGGGCCGGTGCCACATCAGGCTATGCCTCAACCCAGGAACTGCATGGTCCCTAACTCTGTGATCACTCGCCCACAGCTCGTGGCATGGCGAAACGCCGTCTTTACAATCTTCGTACTCAGCGGTCTGTCGAGCGCCACCTGGGTCTCGCGGGCGCCGACAATCCGCGATCAACTCCAGCTCAGCACCTCGGGCATCGGCTTGGTGATCCTGGCAATGTCTCTCGGCGCGATCATTGGTCTCGCGCTCGCGACACCGATTATGGGTGCGCTCGACCCTCGGCGGGGAATAGTCCTCGGATTAGTGCTGACCAGCCTCGGCCTGGCACTGCTCGGCACCGCCGCCGACATCGTTACCGTACTTCCGCTGGCCTTTACCGGCATGGCTCTGCTCGGATTCGGCAACGGCTTAGTAGACGTGATGATGAATGTCGAAGGAGCAGCCAACGAAACGGCGTTTGGTAAAACACTGATGCCGCTATTCCACGCCTTCTTCAGCCTCGGCACAGTCATCGGCGCTCTACTTGGCGCCGCGGCCTCGGCTCTGACGATCCCAGTCTCGGTGCATTTCTACGTCATCGCGCTAACGATTGCGGGAGCATCGGTGCTCGCGGTCCGTTTCGTCCCGGTACTTCACAACATTGATGCGGCATCCGTCACGAAACCGCCGATGCCTCAGCGAATTGCTGCTTTCATCGGAGTCTGGCGAGACGGACGACTCGTTGTTATCGGCATTATCATGCTCGGAATGGCCTTTGCTGAAGGCTCAGCAAATGACTGGTTGACCCTCGCGATGGTGGACGGGCACGGCACGAATAAGCCCACTGCGGCAATCGTGTTCGGTATTTTTGTGGCGGCGATGACCGTGGGCCGGGCAGTAGGCGGTCCCCTGCTTGACCGTTTCGGTCGGGTGAGAGTGTTGCGAATTTCCGCCGCACTCGCCTTCCTGGGAATTCTGCTGTTCATCCTCGCCCCAGCCGGCGCGCTGGTCATTATCGGGGCGCTTGCCTGGGGACTAGGTTCCTCGCTCGGCTTTCCGGTAGGTATGTCAGCCGCGGCGGAGGGGCCGAATTCGGCAGCACGGGTCAGCTCCGTTGCCCTGCTCGGTTATCTTGCATTCCTCGTCGGACCGCCGTTACTGGGTTTCCTCGGCGAACACTTCGGGATTCTGAACGCACTGTTCCTCGTATTGATCTTGGTCATCATGGCGGGACTTGCCTCCCCGGCCGCGCGCAGCCGTCGCGATGTTGCCGATCAGAAGCAGAGCACATGAGATGAGCGTCACCCACGCTGCCGCGAGCGCATTGATGTGACTGACGAAACGAAAACCACAACTTACAAGCACGTCCGCCGTCTATCCTCAACGAGTGCGTCTTGTCATTGCGCGTTGTTCCGTCAACTACACCGGCCGTCTCAACGCCCACCTTCCGCTTGCCACTCGGCTGCTCGTGGTAAAAGTCGATGGGAGCGTGCTCATTCACTCCGACGGAGGCTCCTACAAGCCCCTCAACTGGATGAGCCCGCCCTGCACACTCACATCGGGAACACCCGATGAAGCGACACGCAAAGCGGGAGTTATTGAGCAATGGACCGTGTCACATCGCAAGTCCGGAGACACACTCGTGGTGTCAATCCACGAAGTATTACACGATTCGACACACGAACTCGGCGTCGATCCAGGACTCGTCAAAGATGGGGTAGAGGCGCATTTGCAGTGCCTGCTCGCAGATCAGATTGATCTCCTTGGCGAGGGACACACCCTGATACGAAGGGAGCATATGACCGCGATCGGACCGGTTGACATCCTGGCGCGGGATTCCTCAGGAGCAGCCGTTGCAGTTGAAATCAAACGACGCGGAGAGATCGACGGAGTCGAGCAGCTTACCCGCTATCTCGAACTGATGAATCGCGATCCGCATCTCTCCCCGGTGACTGGAGTCTTCGCCGCGCAAGAGATCAAACCGCAGGCACGAACACTCGCACAGGACCGCGGCATTCGCTGCGTTGTCCTCGACTATGACGCGATGCGCGGCGTCGACGATTCACACTCACGACTGTTCTGACCGAAAATTGTGATCCGAAACCTCTTACAAACACAGAGAATGCCCCGTCGAACTGAGACGGGGCATTCTCTGAGGCTTACTTGTGCGCAGCCTGGTATGCAGCAAGAACCTCGGCGGGGATACGACCACGATCGGAGACCTTGTACCCATTAGAGTTCGCCCACTCGCGAACTGCCTTGAGGTACTTGGGGTCACTCTTCGGTGATGCCGTGGCCTGAGAGCGCGCCCCGGCACGACGACCGTTGGTAACGAACTTCTGAAGAACAGAGTGGAGTTCGTTGATGTTGTCGGGACCGAGATCAATCTCGTAATTGGTTCCCTCGAGGCTGAAGCGGACGGTCCCGCCTTCACCCGAGCTGATAGGGGTTCCGTCGATATCATCGACAAGCGTAATCTTCTGAGCCACTTTTCCTCCTGTAGCAATGGGGACTGCTGAAGACAATACCCCCTCCGCTCCGTGTGGACACCATTCGACACAGCTTCTGACACTTTCTTGTCGGGGGAACCGCGAATAGTAGGCGAGAATGCGCGTGATCGCGTCCCAGCAATCCTCGAGTGTCACCATCCGTTGAATAACCGATAAAACTTGACGAAGTCTCTCAATCGAGATGCGCCAGTCCTGTTCTTCCCCAGATAACGTGGGGATATGGTTCAACGAGGTGGACCGTCCCCACGCCCCATAAGGTTCATTCCGAACCAGAACATTCCAGCCCGGGAAGCACTTGAGAAACTGATTGAAGTTCCGACCACAGAGGGAATCGATCGTCTCTTTGCTGCCTGCTTTGAAGGGTCGCTAGTCGTTGATATCACAGGCTCGCAGCCCGGCAGTACACCGCGCGCACGCACCATTGCGACGACCACAGGGGAGCAAGTACTCCCTCTTTTCACCTCGACCGATGAGCTGCGCACGGCAGTTCCACGCCAGCAGCGTGCACGAGTGCAGATGTTGGTGCTGCCGGGAAGGGAGGCCTTTGCGCTGATCGATAATGCAGACTTCGTCGCGGTGCAGATCGACGCCGGTTCTCTTGCGCAGGTCATCACCCGCTCTTTCGTCACACGTGCCTTGTTCGGGGAAAGAACAGCCTAGAAACACCCCTCGGCCCGTAGAGTGTCACCCCGCCGCACCACGTCCCGATGTCAGGAGCCCGGTATGTCCGACACAAACCTCGCCCACGCTCAGACCGACGAACGCACAAACATCTGGTCCTGCATCCTGTTGGATCTCGATGGCACGATTACCGACTCCGCGCGAGGAATCACCACCACCCTTGTCAACACCTTCGTAGAGCTGGGGAGGCCAGTGCCGACTCCAGCCGAGCTGCTCGCCTATGTGGGTCCACCACTACTTGATGCATTCCGCGAGCTGGGCGGCATGAGTATCGAGGAGTCGTACGCGGCGCTGGCTATCTATCGTCGCCGCTACAACGCCGACGGCCTCTTTGATTCCTCCCTCTACCCTGGGTTACCAGATGTTCTCGCCCGGATAGCCGCAGCTGGAGTACCCCTCTCGCTAGCGACATCAAAGCCCGAGTCGGCGGCGATCCGCATTCTCGAGCACTACGAACTGGCCCAGTACTTTACCGTCATCTGTGGCGCCTCCGAGGATGAGGTGCGCAGCGCTAAAGCTGACGTGGTCGCGGAGGCATTGCGGCGCCTTCACGATCTCGGTATCGATCTCTCGACCCCGGTCATGGTGGGTGACCGGGAGCACGATGTACACGGCGCGGCGGCACATGGCATACCGACGATCATGGTCACATGGGGGTACGGCTCACCGTTAGAGACGGTCGGCGCTATCGCGGTCGTCACGGAAGCAGATGAGCTCACGACCCTGCTGCTCCCGGTCATCTCTCGCCCACACGATCCCCATACGATAAAAGAATGACTGGTCTGGGCCTCGTTCTCTCGTTCGTGCTCTTCCTCGGCGGAATCCTCGTTCTCGGCAACTCTTTCTTGTTGCCCGATATTGCCGGAGTCATTTTCTTCGCTGGCATCACGATGATCGCGGCATCGCTCGCGGTGGCGTTCCACATACTGCCCAAGGCGCCCTAACGCGACTGTTGACCCACTGGCACTCGAGGCAAGACAGCCCTCTAGCGGCTTGTTCTCAGCCACAAAAAACTCAGTCCAGAATCGGCGGGGCCGTCTCCCTCTAGGCTGGGCCAGTGACTGCCACCCTCGTCGCCAAAGGCCTCGCGGGAGGCTACGCGCACCGAACCCTTTTCGCCGAACTCGATCTCACAGTTGCCCCCGGCGATGTGGTCGGCGTGGTCGGCGCGAATGGAGTCGGCAAATCGACTCTGCTACGCATCCTCGCGAGCGAAATCCCTCCGCTGGAAGGAAGCGTCGCGCTTGCGCCAAGCGATGCCTTCGTCGGCTTCCTGCCGCAAGAACATGAGCGCTGCGACGGCGAGACAGTCGCCGGCTACGTCGCGCGACGGACCGGCTGCGCCCATGCCTCGGCCGAACTCGAGACCGCCGCTTCCGCGCTCGCCGATCCGGATCCCGACGGAACCATCGCCGACCGCTATGCCGTAGCTCTCGACCGTTGGTTGGTCAGCGGCGCAGCTGACCTCGACGAGCGGATGCCGGTGATGCTGACCGAGCTAGGGTTGGCCCTCGCTCACGGCGCAAAAAGTGGAGTCGACGCCTCCTCCCTAATGACATCGCTCTCTGGTGGGCAGGCGGCCCGCGTCGACCTCGCCGCGCTCTTGCTCTCGCGCTATGATATCGTGCTGCTCGACGAACCGACCAATGACCTCGATCTTGACGGCCTGGAAAGACTTGAGAGCTTCGTCGATGGACTACGGGGAGGCGTCGTCGTGGTGAGCCACGACCGCGAATTCCTTGCGCGCAGCGTTACTCGTGTGCTCGAACTGAATCTCACGCAGGGAACCAACACTCTCTATCGAGGCGGCTATGACTCCTTCCTCCAGGAACGCGAGATCGGACGCCGTCAGTTGCGCGACAAGTACGACAACTTTGCCGAGAAGAAGGCCGACCTCATCGCCCGCGCACGCACGCAGCGAGAGTGGTCGAGCCAAGGGGTGCGGAATGCGCTCAAGAAAGCACCGGACAACGACAAGATTCGCCGTAAAGCCGCAACGGAGTCGAGTGAAAAGCAGGCTCAGAAGGTGCGGCAAATGGAGAGCCGTATTGCACGGCTCAATGAGGTGGAAGAGCCGCGCAAAGAATGGCAACTCGCCTTCACGATCGGCGCCGCGCCACGTTCGAGTTCGGTCGTCTCACTCCTGAACCACGCCGTCGCCCGCCGCGGCGCGTTCACCCTTGGCCCGGTCTCGCTTCAGGTCAACGCCGACGACCGCATCGGCATCAGCGGAGCTAATGGAGCAGGCAAATCCACGCTGCTCTCGCTGCTACTGGGCCGGGCCAGTCCTGAGGAGGGTGCGGCCTCCCTCGGCACAAGCGTCGCCATCGGCGAGATCAACCAAGCACGCGCGATACTCGACGCCGAGCTGCCGCTTGCCGCCGCCTTCGAGGCACTCCTGCCCGAATCACCAACCGCTGAAGTACGGACTCTGCTGGCCAAGTTCGGGCTGAAAGCCGAGCACGTAGGGCGCCGAGTCGGCGAGCTCTCACCGGGCGAGCGCACTCGCGCAGCGCTGGCCTTGCTGCAAGCACGAGGCACGAATGTGCTGGTGTTAGACGAGCCCACCAACCACCTCGACCTCGCCGCGATCGAACAGTTGGAACAGGCGTTATCGACCTACGACGGCACACTACTCCTGGTGACGCATGATCGACGGCTGCTGTCGACGGTGAACCTGAATCGCCGGTGGCATGTCGAAGACGGAATGGTGACGGAAAAATAGGCGCGCGATTCCCGTACGGAATCTGCGCCGAGCAGCACACGACGCGAGAGCTCGTGACCCGCTCTCAGTCTGGCGCGGCGCGCGTCGCCTCCTGCTCACGCCAGAGAGCTTCCTTCTTCAGGTACTCATTGTCGGCATAGTCAACAAAGTCACTCTCGTCGGTAACACGCCGTACCTCCAGAAAATCGCCCGGCATCAGCGGGCAACGCAGCGCCCAGTGCTGTGCCTGCTCCCGTGACTCGACCTCGATGATCCAGAAACCATTGAACCGCTCCTGCACCTGGCCGTAGGGTCCGTCGACGACGGTGGGCGGCTCGGAGGAGAAATCAACGACGAATCCCGAAGTCGCCACATCGTCGGATAAACCTTCGCCGGCGACCAGTACACGAGCGTCAATCAAGGCCTCGTTATAGCGACCCATTCTGGTAATGATCTCGTCGAACGGGATGGCGGCGTACGGTTCCTTGGCCGCATCGGTTGCGCGCATAATCAGCATGTATTTCATGGCGTCCTCCCCTTGGTGTCGTCCTCACTACACCCCTTCACTATCAGCCCGGACGAGCCACGACGGGAACCACTTTCGTCGCTTTCCACGGAAGAAATCCCGGCGTTCAACCCATCGAATCCTTGGCTCGTCAGCCGCGGACCTTCACAGCGCCGAGAATCTGGAGGCGCGCAGCGCCTCCAGCACCACCGCGGCCGATCGATCTGCGGCATCGTCAATATGCATATTGAAGTCACCGGGAACGCACAGATCCGAAATGCCGCGCACCGAGATAAAGGGCAAACCGTAAACGTACGCTGTCTGCGCGAGCGCCGCTGACTCCATGTCAGCGGCGAGCGCCGTCGGGAAATACCGCAGGACCCGCTCGACGTGACAGCCCGTAACAAAAGTGTCGCTCGAGGCGATCAGCCCTCGCTTCACCGGGATCGCGCTGCCGTCAAGAATCGTCACGGAGACGTCCGCGGCAAGCACCGCCGCAGAGCCCAGGTAGCGCGCAGGCATTCCCGGAATCTGGCCACGCGCATAGCCGAAGGCACTCACGTCAACGTCGGACTGCACGTACTCGTCGCCCAGCACTACGTCGCCTACCTGAACCTCAGCGCCGAGTCCGCCGGCCGAACCCGCGCTCACGACAAGCGGTTCCGTCTGTGTTCGCAGGATCGCCGCCGTCAGAGCCCCGGCCGCGTTCACAAGACCCACACCCGTGCGCACGAGCAGTACCGAGGTTCCGGTGAAGTCCAGATCCCAGTGCAGCGCAGCGCCGATCACACGCGGCGCGGAGGTGCGTCCTGCCCGGGCGAGAAATGGCTGCGCCTCCTCCTCCATCGCCACCGCGACAATGGCGTCAATGCTTGTCACGCGGTGACCTGCTCCCAGTTCCGGCGCTGAGCGAGGAAGCTACGTGCCGCCTCCCGAGCCCCCTCGAGCGAATGATGGGAACCCCAGCCGCACTGAATCTCATTTGCAGCGGGCACCTCGGTCGCCTCGACAATGTCGAGCAGCGTTACTTCGATAAGCTCAATAACCTCGGCCAACTCCGGCTCCCCCGCGAGAATCAGATAAAAACCGGTCTGGCAGCCCATCGGCGAGAAGTCGATGACGCGAGAAGAATGATTTCTCGCTTTTTCTGCGAAGAGATGCTCGAGCGAATGCACGGTCGGCATCTCTAAGTGGTCACGGTTGGGCTGGGTGAAACGCACGTCATATTTGACGAGACGGTCGCCTCCCGGAAGCGTCTTCGCATCGGCGAGGCGCACGTATGGTGCCGCGACAGTGCGGTGGTCGAGGTTAAACGACTCAACGTTCATACGGGACTGATCCACAGGGCTCTCTTTCTCTGGCGTCGCTCTATTCTGCTCCTGTCAGCAATACTCAGCCTTCGGCTGTGCCACGCTCCGCCACCAAAGAGCTGTCAGGCTCGAGCGGCGCGATCAGCAATCTGACCCTCGGCGCACAAATCACCTGTTCGGGGATGCGCTCGAGACTGGAAACGATTGGCACAGCGGAGTTACCCTGGCGGCTAATGCTCGCCGATCTGCCCGGTGTTACCCCAGGCACAGCGACACGTTCACGAGCACAGCGACACGTTCAGCGGAAGTATCTGACTACTACGCACGAGACAACCGACTCGCGCGCACTCGATGAAGGGGAATGAGCATGGCCGACTGGAATGAGCACATCATCGATGAGTTTCGGGCCAACGGTGGCACCGTGACCACCGCTGGCTTTGGACGGAGTCTCGTACTGCTTCACCATCGCGGCGCTCGCTCCGGAGACGAGCGCGTCACTCCGCTGGTGGCCTTGCGCCCGTCGGGTGATATCTGGCTCATTGCCGCGTCCAAGGCGGGAGCCCCCAACAACCCGGCGTGGTTTCACAATTTGGTCGCACATCCAGACGTGACAATTGAGACTCCGGACGACGGCACTATCGAGGTACGGGCCGAAGTATTAGAAGGCGAGGAGCGCGATGCGGCTTGGGCCCGTTTCACCTCAGCCTCTGAGGGATTCCGGGAATACCAGAAGAAAACCTCTCGCGTGATCCCGGTCGTGGCATTGCACCGCCAGCGGTGATTGCGCACTTGCACGAAGTCAGGCTCAAAAATACAGCGGATCCGCCGCACCCAGCGCGGTGCGACTGTATGAACAAACCTGGTGCGCGAGGGGGGAGTTGAACCCCCACGCCCTTTCGGGCACACGGACCTGAACCGTGCGCGTCTGCCTATTCCGCCACTCGCGCTCACCAACGGCGCGACAAGCGCCAGCAGGAGCCTAGCATCCCCGCGCACTCACGATCCCCTGCAGCACAATCACCTCTGGCCGAGAAGAGCTACTCTTCTCCACGGCGGGAACCCTTTTTCATGAACCGGAGGTAACCTCGCGATCAGCAAAAGCGCGCGAGGGCACGCCCCGTCCAGACCATCCCAGTAACATGCCCGTAGCCGTGCGCGGCACAGACGAGAACGGAAACGACCCAGGGCGCGTAGAGACCGTGATCAGTGCCCAAGCGCCGAGAGGGCGAAAACCGGAAGATCGGAAGACTGTGGGCATACTGGACAACTTCGAGAAGGGCCTCGAGCGCGTCGTCAATGGCGCGTTCGCACGGACCTTCAAGTCGGGGCTTCAGCCGGTCGAACTTGCCTCTGCACTTAAGCGCGAACTCGACACCAGAGCCGCGGTGGTCACTCGAGACCGCATTCTGGTCCCCAATCATGTGAGCTTGCGCATGTCCGTGACAGACCTCGATCGGATGCAACAAATGGGCGCGACCCTGGTCGATGAGCTGACCACGGTCGCCCTCGAACACGCCACGAAGCAGGGCTACCGTTTCCCCGGACCGGTTGAGATCAGCCTCACCGCAGACGCGACCCTGAACGACGGTATGATGGAGGTGGACTCCCGCAGCGTCACGGGCACCGTGGTCTGGACTCCGGTGGTCGACATCGACGGCAGGCGCTACCCGATCACGAAGCCACGCACCGTGATTGGCCGCGGGAACGACGCCGATATCACGGTGGACGACCCCGGAACCTCCCGTCAACATGTCGAAATTCTCTGGGACGGCAGCACAGCCCGTGTGCAC
This sequence comes from Rathayibacter toxicus DSM 7488, assembly GCF_000425325.1. Classification (GTDB taxonomy): domain Bacteria; phylum Actinomycetota; class Actinomycetes; order Actinomycetales; family Microbacteriaceae; genus Rathayibacter; species Rathayibacter toxicus. The sequence continues at coordinate 83,436 of NZ_KE384350.1, read as the reverse complement.
GACCTCGGCTCCACCAATGGCTCCGCACTCAACGGGAAGCGCGTCAGCCAGGCCACCCTTTCACCTGAGCAGACCGTCACCATCGGTCGTACCTCGATCGTCTATCGGTTGGTGCAGGGGGCAGTGGCGGCACGTACTGACCAGCAGTCGCCCAGAAGGACGACACGTTCCGCGGAGGGATTCTGGGACGACCAGCTATGAGCGAACTCACCCTCCTCCTGCTCCGTATCGCTTTCCTCGCGCTACTGTGGTTCTTCATCTTCGGCATCGTCTACGCACTGCGCTCCGACTTGTTCGGCCAGCGGGTGCGCAAGCTGCCACTGAGCACGCAGGTACAGGGCGCGGCCGACTCCGCGCCTTTTATTACCGCGGCGCAGCCCGTCATCGCTGGACCGCCAACGTCTACCCCGACGGCGGTCCCCTCCGCACACCGCTCCCGTGAGGAGAGCAGCGAACCCGGAGACATCGCCACGGTCCACACCGCCGAACAGCTTGTTATCACCTCGGGCCCCAAGCGCGGCACAAAACTGGAACTCAACGGCGAGCCCCTCACCATCGGCCGCTCTTCCGAGTCCACCCTGGTAATCCGTGATGACTACACCTCGACCCACCATGCCCGCCTCCTGCTGTGGAATGACGAATGGATGATTCAGGATCTCGACTCCACAAACGGCACTTTTCTCGACGGCCGCCGCGTCGGTGCCCCGACAAAGGTCCCGCTTAATACGCCCATCAAGGTCGGCACGACCACGTTCGAACTGCGACGGTACTAACGCGTGGCCTCCGTAACCAGGCAGAGCGCCCCTAGCACCGGCGCGGCGCGCGAAAGTGCCGCCGTTTCGCACGTGGGTAAAATCCGCTCCAACAACCAGGATTCCGGCTATGCAGGCCGACATCTCTTTGTCGTTGCCGACGGCATGGGCGGTCACGCGGGCGGAGACGTGGCCTCCTCCATCGCAATCAAACGGATCGCGGAAGCCGATCGAGCGTACTCCTCCCCCTATGAAGCGGAGGACGAGCTCAAGCGCACCCTTATCGCCGCGAATACACTGCTCGCCGACGCCGTTATCGACCATCCGGAACTCACCGGGATGGGAACGACCGTAAGCGCTATCGCTCGCGTCCATGAGTCAGTAGCTATCGCCCACATCGGCGACTCCCGTATTTATGTCCTTCGCAAGGGCAAACTCGAGCAGGTCACCACCGACCACACTTTCGTACAACGCCTTGTCGAGTCTGGACGCATCACTGAAGAAGAGGCGATGACGCATCCGCGTCGCTCTGTCCTCATGCGAGTGCTCGGTGATGTTCACACCAACCCCGAGATTGACACACTCACCCTGGAAACTGAGGCAAACGACCGCTGGCTGATCTGCTCCGACGGCCTTTCCTGGGTCGTTCCTCACGATGAGATCCTCAGGGAACTCTCACGCGAGGAACCCGCGCAGAGAGTCGCCGAACGACTGATCCGCGACAGCCTTTTACACGGAGCGCCGGACAACGTCACGGTCGTGATCCTCGATATCGCCAGCGATACCGCCCACCCACTCGAACCCGTACCCGAACCGGTGGTAGTCGGTTCAGCCGCCGCGCCAATTCCCCTCAAAGCCGACGATGTTCAAAGTCGCGTCCGCGTCCCGGGCAGACGCTCCCATCCGCGATCGTCTGCGGCTCAAGGACCGACCCACTTCGAGCCGGCCTCCGAGGACTATCTCGACGAGCTCATTGAGGAGGATCGACGACGGCATTTGCGCCGCCGAATCACCTGGCTAATGGGCCTCTCGCTGGTACTCATCATCGGATTCCTCGGGGTGTTCTTTGCCTACGACTGGACCCAGTCACGCTTCTATGTCAGCACCAACGGCACGACCGTGGTCATTTACCAGGGAATCCAACAGTCGGTCGGACCACTCTCACTCTCTGAAATCAAGGAAGATACGGGCATTCCCCTCAACACTTTGCGCGAGTACGACGTCGAGCAACTTAAGCACACCATCAGCGCCGACTCCTACGCGAGCGCCGTCGAAATCGTTCGACGCCTCACTGAGGCGAAGGGATCACCATGACGGATTCCACCGCTCATCCTGCGATCGAGCACCCCAGCTTTTTCCGGCAGAAACTACGCAATCTTGAGCTATTGCTTCTGATCAGCGCTTGCATCATTGATGCCTCGGCAATTGTGCTGGTACAACTCGGGTCACTTGGCGTTCCCAACAATGCCCTTGTCTCACTCGGCGTTGGCCTTGCGCTGCTGGTGTTGACCTTGCACGTGGTACTGCGCTTCGCAGCCCCGGAGGCTGACCCGTTCCTTCTCCCCGTCGCTACTGTCCTTAACGGCCTCGGTGTTGCCGAGATCTACCGCATCGACATCGCCGACGGCGCCGTCGGCGCCGATTCGGTGGCCGTGCGACAGATCATCTGGTCCGGACTGGCAATTCTCGCGGCGATCGTCGTGCTGCTCGTCATCCGCAACTACCGAGTGCTTTTCCGCTACACCTATGTCGCCGGTTTCGCGGCCATCGTGCTCCTGTTGCTCCCGCTACTGCCTGTCATCGGCCGAGAAATTAGCGGAGCTCGAGTCTGGATCGGCATCGGCAACGTTGCCAGCTTCCAGCCGGGTGAGATCGCCAAGATCGCTCTGGCGGTATTCTTCGCCGGATATCTCGTCCGTCATCGTGACTCTCTCTCGATGGTTGGCCGAACGGTTCTTGGGATGCGCTTTCCACGGCTACGCGACCTCGGCCCATTACTGGTGATCTGGCTGGTCAGTATGGGGGTCATCGTCTTTCAACGCGATCTGGGCACCGCATTGCTCTATTTCGGGTTGTTTCTGGTGATGCTTTATGTCGCCACCGGCCGCATGAGCTGGATCCTGATCGGAGTCGGTTTGTTCCTCAGTGGCGCACTCGTGGCGAGCCAGGTCTTGGAATATGTCGCTAACCGTTTAGCAAACTGGCTTGACCCCTTAAGTGCTACGCGTTTCGGCGCCGATCCGGGGGGCAGCTACCAGCTGGTTCAGGGACTTTTTGGCCTTGCTCACGGTGGCCTTATCGGGACGGGTCTCGGGCAGGGTATGCCCGATGTGACGCCCGTTCCGCAATCGGACTACATTATTGCCAGCCTGGGCGAAGAACTCGGTCTTGCCGGCCTCTTCGCCATCTTTGGCCTCTATTTGCTTCTCGTCTCACGCGGATTCCGCATCGCCTTTGCGGGACACGATGATTTCGGCAGCCTGCTGGGAGTCGGCCTTTCATTCGTAGTCGCCTTGCAATGTTTCATCGTCATCGGAGGCGTCACCCGGGTCATCCCGCTTACCGGCCTCACGACACCGTTCCTGGCCGCTGGCGGTTCCTCTCTCGTAGCCAACTGGATGATCGTGGCGGTGCTGCTGCGACTATCCGACACCGTCCGCAATCAACCTCGTTTGGTGGTGTGATTCGTCGATGAACCGTGAACTCAAACGAGTGAGCTTCGTTGTCCTAACAATGTTCGTCACCCTCTTACTGTCAACAACGACGATTCAGGTGTTCCAGGCAGACGCGCTCGCAAAGGACTCTCGTAACACGAGGACTCTCTACGAGAGCTTTTCGACCGAACGCGGCGCGATCCTAGCAGGTGGGCAGCCCATTGCGTCGTCGGTCCCGTCGAACGACATTTACCGGTTCCAGCGACAGTACGCTACAGGTCCTTTGTACGCGCCCGTCACCGGCTATTTCACCCTCAACCAAGGCAGCACCGGGATTGAACGCTCACTCAATGAAGAACTCTCCGGATCCTCTCACTCACAATTTTTTAATGACATAGAGAACCTCGTTTCGGGGCAGGATCCGAAGGGCGCCTCCGTCGAACTCTCCATCGACCCCGTCGCCCAGCAGGCCGCCTTCGCAGCGCTCGGCGACTACACCGGTGCAGTCGTTGTGACAGAACCCTCCACCGGACGCATCCTCGCGATGGTCTCCAAGCCCACCTTCGACCCGAACCGACTCGCGTCACACGACTCCGACGACGTACTCAAGGCCTACAACTCCCTCGATAAAGCTCACGGCGATCCGCTGGTAAATCGCGCCATCGGCGGGTCCCTGAACCCGCCAGGGTCGGTGTTCAAACTCGTGGTGGCTTCAGCAGCGATCGAGTCAGGCCGATTTACAGCTGACTCCGCCTTCCCCAATATCGAGGCGTATACCCTCCCCGGTTCCGGCTCGAAGGTAGTCAACTCCGGAGGCGGCCGCTGCGGCCCCAATGACATGGTCACCCTTGCGACCGCTGTGTCCCTATCCTGCAACGTTCCCATGGCGGAGATGGGAGTGCAGCTCGGCGCCGAGGCGATCCGTTCGCAGGCGGAAAAGTTTGGGTTTGACACCACGCTGGAGATCCCGATGTCGGTCGAAGCCAGCACCTACCCGAAGACAACCGATGACGCGCAGACCGCACTGACCGCCTTCGGACAGTACGAGGTGCGCGCAACTCCCCTTCAAATCGCGATGGTCTCCGCCGCTATCGCTAACGGCGGAGAAGTGATGCAACCGAATCTTGTCGATGTCGTCCGCTCGCAAAATCTCAGCGTGTTACAACAGTTCCAGAAAAAGTCCCTTGGCCGCGCGGTGAGCCAGCACACCGCAGACACCGTGAAAGCCATGATGGTCGCTAGCGTCAAGGGCGGTGCCTCGACGAATGCAACAATAGGTGGCGTCACTGTGGCCGGGAAGACCGGTACCGCCGAGAACGACGGGAACAACCCGTACACCCTCTGGTTCACTGGATTCGCCCCTGCGGACACTCCGCAATATGCCATCACCGTTCTTGTAGAAAACGGTGGCGGACTCGGCCAGACCGGATACGGCAACCTGATTGCCGCGCCCATCGGAAAGAAGGTACTAGAGGCGGTGCTGAAAAAATGAGACCCACGACAGGCCTCACCTTCGGGGGACGGTATGAGTTGCAGTCCCGAATCGCGATCGGCGGCATGGGCGAGGTGTGGCAGGCGACTGACCTGGTTATTGGCCGCACTATTGCCGTCAAAATCTTGAAGGACGAATACCTCGGCGATCCCGGATTCCTCGAGCGTTTCCGCGCCGAGGCACGTCACGCGGCGCTGGTTAATCACGAGGGCATTGCCAACGTCTACGACTACGGCGAAGAGGAGGGTTCCGCATATCTGGTGATGGAGCTGGTGCCCGGCGAAGCGCTCTCTACAGTGCTTGAACGGGAGCGCATTCTCTCCACGGACAAGGTCCTCGATATCGTCGCTCAGACAGCTCTTGCATTGCATGCCGCTCACGCAGCGGGCCTTGTGCACCGCGACGTGAAGCCCGGCAATCTGCTCATCACGCCAGACGGGCGTGTCAAAATCACTGACTTCGGTATCGCTCGCATTGCCGACCAGGTCCCACTCACGGCAACCGGTCAGGTTATGGGCACGGTGCAGTATCTCTCGCCCGAGCAGGCGAGCGGACAACCCGCCTCTCCCGCCACCGACATTTATTCCCTAGGTGTCGTCGCGTACGAGTGCCTCGCGGGGCGCCGCCCTTTCATCGGCGAATCGCAGGTGGCGATCGCGATGGCGCAAATCAACGACACGCCGCCGGAGCTACCGGTCACCGTTGCCGCACCAGTGCGCAATCTCGTCTTCTCGTGCATTGCTAAGAAGCCTGCCGACCGCCCGGCCACTGCCGCACACCTCGTGCGAGCCGCTCAGGCACTCCGTGCCGGTGACGTTCGCGGTGCCGCGGTAGCCGTACCAGCGGTGGCGGGCGATCTTTTAGCGACACAGGCAACCACCGTCCTGCCCGCGGGAGCGGGAGCGACCCAGGCCACCAGGGTGATGCCGTCGAGCGCTGCGATGGCTCCGAACACCGCGACCATCCCCGCTGCGGAGGAACAGGAGAGCGCCACGCGCGCACGCAGCCCGTGGACTTGGCCGCTGATCGCACTCATCGTGATCCTGGCGATTGTCATTGCGGGCACAATTTATGCGCTCACCACCGGAGGCAATCAGCAGCCCGCACCAGCGCCGACCATGTCTCGCACTCCCGCGCCCGTGCAGACACCCACCCAGACTTCAACTTCGTCGCCAACTCCGTCGTCGAGCACAGTGGTCATTAGAGAATCCGATTATGTCGGACGACCCTTCAGCGACGTCGAGGTCGCGCTCGAGAAACTCGGTATGGGCGTGCGACGCCTCGACGGGCCGAGCGCGGCCAGCGACGATAAAGTCGGCACCGTGGTAACGGTCAACCCCACAGCAAATGTCGCCAAGGGCACGACCATCGACGTCACCGTATACACACAAGTGGTAACGCCGCCCGCGCCGACTGCGGCGCCGACACTGAAGTCCTCCCCACCGGTGATAGCTGGCAGCAGGTTCACCGTCACCTGGGATACGTACAACCAGTGTCCCGTCGGTACGTCAGTGTCGAGTTATAAAGTTTCCACGGCAGGTCAGGGCGCCTCCGTAGTGGACACCACATCAACGGAGGCAACGATCCAGGCCGGATTCTCCCCAGGAAGCGTCTCGATCACCTACACGGCGGTGTGTGGCGACAGGGAATCGTCCCCGTCGAAGGCGCCTGACAGTCGAGGTAAAAGCAGGACCATCGCCAACCAATTCATCGACTCCGTCAGGGCAATAGCCGTAACTACCGCATCCGATCAGTCTCGCTAGCCGGGGGTGCGCCGGTCGTGGACCTATCCCCGTCCGAGCCCCTGGCGACCCATCAGAAACGCATAAAGCCCGAAGTACACTTGCCGTGGCTCCCCCGGAGCCAACCCAGACGACAGTGAAGGCGGGAGCGTGCGCGTGACGGATGAGGGTAGCCTGATCGCGGAACGGTATCGAGTCGGCCCTATGCTCGGCCGTGGCGGAATGTCCGAGGTCTATCTCGGCACCGACACGCGACTCGGTCGAACGGTCGCGATCAAAGAACTCAAGCTCTCCCTGTCGTCTGACGCTGCCTTTCGCCTGCGATTTCGTCAGGAGGCGCAGGCCGCCTCACGAATGTCACACCCCACCATCGTGCGTGTCTTCGACGCGGGCGAGGACGTTACCTGTGACGATAACGGCAACGAGTCGCGACGTCCCTTCATCGTTATGGAGCACATCGAGGGCCGTCTCCTCAAGGACGTCATCACCGAGGGTACTCTCGACATTGAGGAGAGCGTACGCATCACCGAGGGCATCCTCACCGCGCTCGAATACTCACACCGTGCCGGAGTCGTGCACCGCGACATCAAACCGGGCAACATCATGCTGACTCCTTCCGGGCAGGTGAAGGTAATGGATTTCGGCATTGCCCGCGCGGTCTCCGACTCCGCCGCGACCGTCGCGCAGACCACCGCGATTCTCGGTACCGCGGCCTATTTTTCCCCTGAACAGGCGAAGGGCGAGCAGGTCGATGCCAGGAGCGATCTCTATTCGGCCGGCGTCGTGCTTTTCGAACTGTTGACTGGCCGGGCGCCGTTTCGCGGCAATACTCCTGTGGCAGTGGCGTATCAGCACGTCAGCGAAACCCCACCAGCACCGAGTTCAATCAACCCGCTCGTCACTCCGGCGCTGGACGCCATCGTCGCCCGCTCCCTCTCGAAAGACCGTTACCAGCGATTTCAAAGCGCTGCCGAGTTCCGCGAGAACCTCCGCGCAGCCGCCACCGGTCGCGTCCCCGACTTTCGGCCACGCGATGAGCAAGCCGCCTCCCTCGTTAGCTCTCAGGCCAGCAGTCAGATAAGCGATTCCGAGCTCGCCCTGCGCCAGCTCGCCGAAGACAACTCGATCGTCCGCACCCAACGCCGCCCACCTATGGCTTGGATCTGGTCATCGATTATTGTGCTCGCGGTTATCGTCACGACTCTGGCGATCTGGGTGTTGACGTTGCAGCCTTCAACGACCCTACCCTCGCAATCGCGTCAAGTACCGGCACTCGCCTCCACCAGCTACGAGAACGCACAGTCAACTTTGACCGCTCTCGATCTGGTTCCGAACCAACTCCTGGAATTCAGTGACTCCGTGCCGAAGGGTGAGATTGTTCGCACCGATCCAGGAGAGGGAACCATCGTTTCACCGCAAACCACTATTCGAGTCTACGTCTCGCAAGGAAAACAGCCTGTCGCTGTCCCAGATACCACGGGTAAGTCACTCAGCGACGCGGTCGGAGCGCTCACCAGCTCAGGCCTCATGGAGGGCGCACAGAAAAGAGAGAATTCTCCCACTGTGCCCAATGATGTGGTGATCTCGGCCTCCCCCCCTGCTGATCAAAAAGTTGCGCCCGGAACAGCGGTAGACCTTGTGATTTCGTCGGGTAAGGTGACGCTACCCAATCTTGTCGGGCAACCATTGAGCAGCGCGTTAGCCACTCTCACCTCAGCGCAGTTGCGACTAGTACCCGTGGAGGCACCTGATACGAACTGTAAATCGGTGCGAGCGAATCCACCGATTACGACTCAGTCTGTGGCTCCAGGCGACGTGCCGCAGGGCTCGACCATCAAACTCGGCTACTGCGCCGGTTAAACCTCAGGAATGCTCAAGCGCGACCAGCGTCAGCGAGTGATCGCTGAAACCGTAGGACACCCTCCTGCACGGGTAGCGTGCCTGATGAGCCAATCCGTCCACGGATATCACTCGGCGTCAAACCTTCGCGCCGCTTAAGCGCCCGACGCAGATGGTCAGCCGAGGAAAAGCCTGACGCCGAGGCAATCGTCTCCAGTGGTATCTCCCGCGGTCGCCGCCGCAATAGCTCCACCGCGCTAGCGACCCTCGACCGCTCAATCTCGCTCGCGACCGTCGTACCCGCGTCCTCAAAAAGACGTTGCAGTGAACGGGTAGATACGTTGACCGCGTCCGCCACCGACTCCGGGGTACAGCGAGGCGTGCGGTGGGTACGATCGATCACGGTACGCGCACGACAGAGAGTTGCCGCACGAACACTGGTGGTTCCCGGCTGGGCACTCGCCGCACTAAGGAACGCACTCGTGAGCAGTTGCTTGACGACATGAGCGAAGGCTGCGATCTCGCTCTCATCCGGAAGATCACTCCCCGACTCCGCAGCAAGCGCGAAAGCCGTGGCGAACGCATAAGCGGCCCGTGTCGATCGAGCATCAGGATCGAGACTGTTAATAGGAATTGCGGTGTCAAATCCATATCGGCGCATCTCACCGATACGAAGCGAGACCTGCAGCATGGTGACGGGAGTAGTCGCTTCCGTCGTGAAAGTCACGGTGCTCTGCTGGTACGAGATCGAACCCGGACGCAGCAACACCGTGCGGTCAGGAGCGACCAACCGAATTAAACCGTCCATTAAGAAAGTGAATCTGAGGAAAGACGTGTCGTCACTCGGCCAGGTGCCACGGAGCAGCCGCAAAGGCGAGACCGTCATCACAACCGCTTTGAGTTCGTTCGAGGCAAAGCCCGAACCGGTCATCCTGGGCGATGTACCGGGTTTGGCTACGATCCTCGAACCGAGAGCCTCAAGTTCACGGATCCCGGAATAAGCCCAAGATATTGATTCGACCATGCAATTTCCCCCTGAAAATCGGATATCGCCTCAGCATTACCCACCTGGCGCTCTCCGATTATGCCCGGAGAAGCCAGGACCTTCTCCGCCGACCACCCGTCAAATCACGCCACCGCTTTGCGACGTGAGTCGCAAACGTCATTCACGCGATTCCCGTAACGACGCCAATTGCGAGCAAGGAGGGGCCTCTTATAATCCCCGGATGGCGTATTTGACATCCCTCTTGGCGTTGAGATGCCACCCCCTTTCGGGTTACAAATAACGGGTGTAAAAATCGAATTTTTTCACATCGATAAAACCGTGCTAGGGCATTGGACTCAGAGGTGTCTGACTATACCGTCGACCGGCCTGGAGGACACATGAAGACAACCATCGCAGTAGTCCAACCTGATTGCGCCGTGGTAGCTCTCGCCCTCCTGCCCGACGCAACCGACCAGCAAACCTCATAAATTTACTGCTTCGAGGAGACCATAGTCGGTTGAATTTCGTTCGATCGAGCGCAGTTCAGCTCTGATAGCCAGTTGGCGAGAAGTCGAAACCCGCCCTCAGTGAGCACCGACTCAAGGTGGAACTGCACGCCGACCAGAGGCGCGTCACGGTGCCGAACCCCCATCACGACTCCCTCAGGACTGGTTGCCGTCACCTCAAGCGCTGCGGGCAGCGACGAACGCTCCGCCGCAAGCGAGTGGTAACGCATCGCCGCGAAACCAGAGGGAAGGCCTGCAAAGAGCGGGTCGCCCTTGTGCACGATTGGTGACGTTTGACCGTGTATCAACTCGGGAGCTTCGAGAACTCGGCCACCGAGCGCAGCAACAATAACTTGAAGACCAAGGCATACCCCGAGAAGCGGATGACTATTCGCTACTGCGTACTCGGCCAGTGCTAACGACGTGGGCACATCCTCCGGCCGACCTGGACCAAGCGCGATAAGCACGCCAGAACTCGCGCGCACGCGCGCGATCGCCTCAACTACCGAAAATTCCGCACCTTCGATGACCTCGACCTTGACCTCAAGCTCACGCAAGTAGGCAACGAGAGTGAAGACAAAACTGTCGTAATTATCGATGACAACAACACTGCTCGTTGCTGTAGCCCGAAAATTCACGACCCTACGGTGATGTTTCGGTCAAGTACAAGGGACTGCACCGAAGGGAATACCCACTCGGCCAGCACGGCAAGCACCGCAATCATCAATACCATCACAATCATAAGACGTACCCACCAGGGTCCGGGCAGAACCCGCCATAGCGCTGCGTACACAATCAGCCTTTCTCAGCCAGAACTGCGGCAATTTCGCTCGGCGGCCCTGCCGTTCGCGGCTGCCAAGACTCGAAGACACCGTAGGCAATGATGCGCTCGGCCGTGGAATACAGGGGGTTGCAAGTGGTTAGCGTGATCAGTCGGTCGGCGGGAGCAGCGCCGTTTGATGATGGCACCGAATCGATGACGTGGATATCGGAGGGTCGCACGTACTGGAGATTGCGGAATCGATAGGTGTACCACCCGTCAGCCGTCTCGATGTAGATCGCATCACCCAGCTGGAGCTGATCGATGAGATGCATTCCTCCGCCATAGGCACTGCGATGCGCCGCGAGCACGAAATTACCAATCGCTCCAGGCATCTGCGTTCCCGGATAGTGACCGATGCTGCCTTGGTCGAGAACGTGCTCAGCATCGATCCCCTCGGCAATCGTGCGAACCCAGCCCGCACCATAGCGGGGAATGTAGAGGTTGCCGAAGGAGGTGTCCATCGCCGCGGTCGGCGCCACAATCGGGACACCAGAATTATGCGGGGCTGTTGCTTGGGGAGCAGAACCAGCGTCGCCCCACTCCTGCCGCAACTGGACGGCCTGCGAGGTCTGCCGACCAGCGATCACCGCGTCGTTCCACCACAGCTGCCAGCCGAGAAAGAGCAGAACAAATACACCCGCGGTGATTAACAGCTCGCCAACCACACCAAAGAACGTCGGGCGTCGTCGAGTGCGCGCGCGACGGCGCCTCCCCCGTGGTCGCCGAACTACAACATCGGAGTGCTGAACAGACATGAGTCGAGTTTATAAGGGGCGCCGTCGTCAAAGGATGGGTACCACGAGCCGTTGTGAAGGAATCTCCATCACACTCGCCCTGTGCAACACGACAGGGGTTCGCATCCAGAGTCGGCGCTCCGAACCCAGGTCTTTCACCCCACACACCGCTACAGTAGACGTCATGGCACGAGCGACAAAGAGTCGGCGACCCGAGCGCAACGAGACTCGGACTAGCGAGAACGCGCCGAACCCGGTCTGGTTTAAGCCGGTGATGTTCGGCTTCATGCTGCTCGGATTCGCCTGGATCATCGTTTTTTACCTCAGTCAAGGCGCCTATCCGATTCCCCTTGGCGATAACAATAAATTTAATATGCTCATCGGGTTCGGCATCATTTTTATCGGCTTTTTGATGACAACACGCTGGCGCTAACCAAAAAACTCACGGTTGTGCGCCCCACGCATGTGACTAACGCGCTCTGTTTGACGTCGAGATGTCTGCGCAGCAGATATGTTCCTGCGAAGAAAGAGACGAAATCGTCTCGACACAGTCCAGACATTCTTGCGGTACGGCGGTGGTCACGGCCTGGCGCAGAAGTCATCGCCCTATGACGCTGGCAACGACAGCAACCGATCGACGGATTCCCTGCGCCACCGTCTCGCCCGCCGAGTTGGCTCACATCCGTGATGTGTCACTTGCTCGCGAGCAACGAGACAACGGCGGTTGTCAGAACGGCTCCGCGAAAACTACAGACCTGTAATTATCCCCAGCTGTGAAAAGTGCTGTGGACAGTTTCTTGGGTGCATCCCTGTTACCACTCGGACAACAGTCGCCACCGGATCAGCGCGAGATCACCGTTCAACTCCGGGCGGACGTCGGTCGGCAACGCGTCTGGCAAATGACAACCTGGTAGTTCTCCCCAGTGTTAACAACGCTGTGGATAACACAGTCCCCAAGCAATGAGAGCGGGACAATGAATCCTCACCTCGTCGCCGACGTTCGCCGTCACCGCGGAAGCTCAACCCAGGACATAGGCGCCGACCGTCACCGCCGCAAGGCCGACTCCGATGAGGCTGATCAGCAGGATTTGTGTTCGTTGCTGCGAACGCTGCCGGGTGCGCGTGTAGACCACACCAATCAGTGCACCTGTCACAAGCCCACCAACATGTGCCTGCCAAGCCACACCCGCCTCGGGCAAGAAGCCAATCACCAGGTTGAGCCCGACCAGCACAAGCAACTGCGAGGCCTGCCCGCCGAGATGACGCACAATCACCAAGTAGCAACCTACGAGACCGAAAATTGCACCGGATGCACCGACCACAGCCGTAAATGGATCCGCCAATACCAGTACACCCACCGAACCGGCACAACCGCTCAACAGGAAGAGGGTCAGATAACGGCCGCGACCTAACATTCGCTCGAGCACCATGCCGAACACCCACAGTGTGTACATATTGAGCAGCAGATGAAATGGAATGCCGAAGAAGAGGGATGTGCTGTGAACAAAAACGGAGGTGAGCATCCGCCACGGCTCAAAGACAAAGTCACGGAGAGTGTAAATGGGTTCGTAGAAGAATGCCCCGATCACAGCGTTGCTCGTAATTGGCAGTATTTCGAGCAGCCATATGATCACGCAGAGCGCAATTATGGCGTAGGTGACGGTGGGTTGGTCGGAGCGAGTCATTCTGCGCACGCGAGAAACAAAGGGGTGTGTGGTTCGCGGCGCCGTCGCGCGCTGATGCGCCATGTCGTCCGGGCAGATCACGCCGACCGGCGCCGGAGTTTGGCACTCTCCGCAGATTATGCGACCGCAACGCTGACAGCGCACAAAACTCTGACGATCGGGGTGACGGTAGCAGGTGTAATTGCTGCTCGGCGGAACCTGGGTCACGAATGTGCCTCCGGGAGGAATAAAGGGCCGAACCCGCGCAGACTTGGCCCTCCAGCTACTAGCAAAAGGAACGGATCAGGTCTCAATGATCTCGATGTGTTCGATCACAATATCGTCGAGTGGCTTATTCTCACGGCGATCAGTTCGAACGGTCGAGAGCGAGTGAACGAGCTTTTTCGACTCCTCATCTGCGACCGCACCAAATATCGTGTGCTTCCCCTGAAGCCAGGTCGTCGGTGCCACAGTGATAAAGAACTGTGATCCATTGGTGCCCTTACCGTCCGGCTTACCAGAGTTCGCCATTGCCAGGACATAGGGCTGGGTAAAGTCGAGCTCCGGATGGATCTCGTCATCGAAATGGAAGCCCGGACCGCCGCTGCCATTACCCTGTGGGTCGCCACCCTGGATCATGAAGTCAGGGATGATGCGGTGGAAGATAGTGCCGTCATAAAGCGGCTTCGTTGTTGTCATTCCGGTCGTCGGCTCGGTCCACTCGCGCGAACCGGTTGCAAGACCGATGAAGTTACCAACGGTACGGGGCGCGTGGTTTCCGTAGAGGTTGACGACGATGTCGCCCTTGTTGGTGTGGAGCGTCGCGACCGCGGTGTGCAATGACATGACTGGATTGTTGCACAGCACGATGCGACAACTCTGCAACTGTCGATGTCAATGCACCGGGTTGGCGGTGCGGAAGCGGATCGATGAGTGGCAGTATAGGGGAGTTCGCTGCTCGTAGCCGATGGAGGACTCAGTGGGTCTGTCACGTAAGCACAAGAAAGATCTTAAGCGTCTCCGCAAGAACGCCGAGGCAGTCTGGGGCGAGCAGCAGGAGGTGCTGGCACACGCCGCCGCTGTTCTCGACGAGAGCCGCCGTCACGCAGCGAAGTACGCCCAAAAAGAGATCGTGCCTCGCGTAAAAGACGCATACTCCTCTCACGTGAAACCGTTCTATGACTCTGGCGTCTCCGCGGTCGAAGGCACCTACTCCTCGGCGCGTGACACCTATAAGCGGAGGGTCCTGCCGACCTTGGCCGCTATCGGTGGCACCGCCGCCACCGCGTTGGAAGCCGCGAAAGACTCCAAGAATCGCGCAAAGCTCGCCGAAATTTCACAAGCGCGCTGGTCGGAACTTACCGCTCCCCCACAAAAGAAAAACCGAGCAGGCACCGTCTTCGCGCTCGGCACTGCTCTGATCGCAATCGGCGGTATCGGCTACGCAGTCTGGCAGACGTTCCGTGCCGACGACGAACTGTGGGTCGCCGAAGACGAACCGCAAAGCGCGGCACAGAATGCAGCATCACCGGCTTTGTAACGGAAATTTCTGCCGAGCGCACTCCATGGTGAGCACAACCGGCAGGTACTTTGCCCACAACCGGGATTTCTGGTGACCCGAAGGGTGCCATGACAGCCAGCTCCGAGCAGTTTTGAGAGCTTCGAAGCGGTTGCGCGGTACCGAGGTCGGCGCGGCACGCGTTCTGGATTCCACTCACCACCTGAAGTCAGGAGAAGCCAAACCCCAGTAGCCAGAAGTACCGCGAACCAATAAGCAACACCGGCCATGAGAAACAAGGCAGAGTCCCACACCAAACTCACCAAACTGTGGAGCCTAGGAGACTCGAACTCCTGACATCCTGCTTGCAAAGCAGGCGCTCTACCAACTGAGCTAAGGCCCCTGATCCGTATAAAATAACAAAAAATCTACCGCAAAAAGTAGAAGTGAAAATCCGGGTGAGAATTTTCAGTTACAGACAAGGTTCGTTCGGTGGCATCGAACCACCTGATCTCACCGACAGTGGTTCGTTTAACAAAAAACAACTACCGTGATAGAAATCGTGGGGGTACCAGGACTTGAACCTGGGACCTCTTCATTATCAGTGAAGCGCTCTAACCGCCTGAGCTATACCCCCTAAAGGCCAGATGAGACTATACCTGACGCGACGCCAAAATCCCAATCGGCAAATTCGTCACCGGTTGGTGAAGCCAACCACCAGGCCGCCGGTGATCTTAACGCTGATGTTGTACAGAATCGCCACAACGGCACCGAGGGCTGTTGTGACGATCGTGTCGAGGATCGCAACAACGAGCGCAAAACCCATGACCTGTGGCAGCGATACTAATGAACTCAGGCTGGCGTCTCCCAAACTCCCGATGCCTTGCGCAAATGAGTCGAGCTTGTCGAGAAGCCCAGTCTGGGTAAGCACCGTGAAGACGAGGAAGCTGACGACAACAGTGATGATGCCAAGCGAGAGTCCAAGCAAAAAGGCCATCTTCACGAGAGACCAGAAATCGATGTAAACCAGCTTAAGCGTGATCTGCTTCGCCGCCGGGCTCTTCGCGGACTTTGTGGCGAGTTTTTCGGCGACGGTGCTACTCATTCTAAGGACCCATCCTCCTCCGACACCGACTCGGACTCTGCCGACGGCATAGCATCGGGAGCCTCATCCTGAGCGTCGAGATTACGTTCGGTATTCTTGGCGAGTGCGATGATGCGATCGTCTTCGGCGAATCGTGCGAAAACGACCCCCATAGTGTCGCGACCCTTGGCCGGTACCTCGGCCACCGCAGAGCGTACCACCTTGCCGCTGGCAAGAACGACGAGTACTTCGTCGTCGTCTCTGGTGATAATCGCTCCGACCAAGTCTCCGCGTTTCTCCTCGAGCTTGGCCACCTTAATGCCTAGTCCGCCGCGTCCCTGAAGGCGGTAGTGACTCACCCCAGTCCGTTTGGCGTAACCGCCCTCCGTGACCACGAAGACCGAGCCTTCATCGTTAACCACGTTTGCGTCAAGGAGGCTGTCGTCACCACGGAATGACATACCGATCACTCCTGACGTTGAACGGCCCATGGGACGCAACGCCTGATCGGAAGCAGTGAAGCGAATCGACATACCCTTCCGGGAGACCAACAGCACATCGCTGTCGTCCTCAACCAATAGCGCAGACATCAGCTCGTCACCCTCGCGTAATTTGATAGCGATGATGCCGCCAGAACGATTTGTGTCGTACTCAGCCAAGGCTGTCTTTTTCACCAGTCCGTCGCGTGTTGCAAGCACAAGATACCGGGCAGCCTCATAGTCACGGATATCGAGAATTTGTGCGATCTGCTCGCCCGGCTCAAGCGCAAGCAAGTTGGCAATGTGCTGTCCTTTGGCGTCGCGACCTGCCTCCTGTAACTCATAAGTCTTGGCCCGATAAACACGGCCCGTATTCGTGAAGAAAAGGAGCCAATGATGCGTCGTTGTGACAAAAAAGTGCTCAACGATGTCGTCTGCCTTGAGCTGAGCACCGCGCACACCACGACCACCACGGTGCTGCGCCCGATAGGAGTCGCTGCGAGTACGCTTGAGGTAGCCGCCGCGAGTGACAGTGACGACCATTTCTTCCTCAGGGATGAGGTCTTCGACACTCATATCGCCATCGAAACCGAAGAGGATTTCCGTACGTCGGTCGTCGCCGAACTTGTCTACGATCTCCTCGAGTTCCTCTGCGATGATCTTGCGTTGCCGCGCGGGGCTGTCAAGAATCAACTTGTAGTGCTTGATCTCGGCCTGGATCCGATCGTGGTCGTCGAGTATTTTCTGGCGCTCAAGAGCGGCGAGGCGGCGCAATTGCATATCGAGGATTGCCCTCGCCTGGCCGTCATCAATGTCGAGTAGTTCCACGAGACCATCCCGCGCCTGCTCTACCGTGGGGGACCGGCGGATCAGCGCAATGACCTCATCGAGCGCATCGAGCGCCTTGAGATAACCGCGCAAGATGTGGATTCGCGCCTCGGCTTCGTCAAGGAGGAATTGAGTCCGACGAACGATAACATCAACCTGGTGATCGACCCACGCGCGGATGAAACCGTCGAGCGAAAGCGTACGGGGTATACCGTCGACAATCGCTAGCATATTCGCGCCGAAGTTTTCCTGCAGCTGTGTGTGCTTATAAAGATTGTTCAGCACAACTTTTGCAACCGCATCACGCTTGAGCACAATTACCAGTCGCTGACCAGTGCGACCAGATGTTTCGTCGCGAATATCGGCGATGCCTGAGACGCGACCATCCTTGACAAGCTCAGCGATCTTTATCGCGAGGTTATCCGGGTTCACCTGATAGGGCAGTTCAGTGACGACAAGGCAGGTGCGGCCCTGGATCTCCTCAATCGAGACAACCGCACGCATCGTGATCGAACCGCGACCAGTGCGATAAGCATCCTGAATGCCGCGTACCCCGAGGATCTGCGCACCGGTGGGAAAATCGGGGCCCTTGATCCGCTGGAGCAGAGCCTCAAGCAGTTCCTCGCGACTGGCCTCCGGGTTCTCCAGCGCCCATTTGGCGCCGGCCGCGACCTCGCGGAGGTTGTGAGGCGGGATATTCGTAGCCATGCCGACTGCGATGCCTACCGAACCGTTAACCAGCAGATTGGGGAAGCGCGCCGGCAGGATCGCGGGCTCCCGGGTGCGGCCGTCATAGTTGTCTTGAAACTCGACGGTGTTCTTGTCAATGTCGCGGACCATTTCGAGCGCAAGCGGCGCCATCTTGGTCTCGGTGTAGCGGGGTGCCGCTGCGCCGTCGTTTCCAGGCGAACCGAAATTGCCCTGGCCAAGGGCGAGCGGGTAGCGGAGACTCCACGGCTGCACCAAACGCACCAGGGCGTCATAGATAGCGGAGTCTCCATGTGGATGGAACTGGCCCATCACATCGCCAACGACACGTGAGCACTTGGAGAACGCCTTATCGGGTCGGTAACCGCCGTCGTACATTGCGTAAATCACGCGGCGGTGCACCGGTTTCAACCCATCGCGCACCTCAGGCAACGCGCGGCCGACAATGACACTCATCGCATAGTCCAGGTAGGAACGCTGCATCTCGAGTTGCAGATCGACCGGTTCGATCTTGTCGTGCTCGTGGATCACGACACCGGTTTCGGTGACGATTTCCTCGCCGTCGTCGGAGCCGATGGAGGTTTCTGATTCGTCTGCCATATCTCTGTCTTCTCCGGTGTTGTCAAGCCCCGTACTGTTCGAGGCATTTCCCGCCGGGTATCGGTCGTTATGTTAATAATTCTGGCCGGTCTGGCCTGTTATTTCGTGTTCGCCGGTGGCGTGAAACAATCCCAGAAAGCACGATAACTAAATGTCCAAAAAGCGGACGTCTTTCGCATTTTTCTGGATAAAGGAGCGGCGCGATTCCACGTCCTCACCCATGAGGGTCGAAAAAATTTCGTCCGCAGCAGCCGCGTCATCGAGAGTAACCTGTAGGAGAGTTCGTGTAGCAGGATCCATAGTGGTCTCCCACAGTTCCTTATAGTCCATTTCGCCCAAACCCTTGTAACGTTGAATGCCGTTCTCTTTGGGTAAGCGTTTATTGGTCGCGGAACCGTGCGCGAGCAAGGCATCGCGTTCACGGTCGCTGTACACGTACTCGTGCGGAAAGTTTGACCACTTAAGTCGGTAGAGCGGCGGTTGGGCGAGGTAAACGTAGCCGAGATCGATCAATGGACGCATATAACGGAACAACAGAGTCAATAGAAGCGTAGTGATGTGCTGACCATCAACATCGGCATCTGCCATCAAAATGATCTTGTGGTATCGCGCCTTGTCAGGAGTGAAATCTTCGCCGATTCCCGCTCCGAACGCTGTGATCATCGCCTGAACCTCGTTATTGCTGAGTGCGCGATCAAGTCGCGCCTTCTCGACATTGAGGATCTTGCCACGAAGAGGCAAAATAGCTTGGGTCTCCGGATTACGGCCTTGAACCGCCGAGCCACCGGCTGAGTCACCTTCTACAATAAAAATCTCAGAGATGGACGGATCCTTTGACTGGCAGTCCTTAAGCTTGCCCGGCATCCCGCCACCCTCGAGGAGGCCCTTGCGACGAGCGGTCTCGCGCGCCTTGCGTGCGGCCAGACGCGCTGAAGCCGCCTGGATAGCCTTGCGAATGATGTCCTTCGCCTGGCTGGGGTTACGGTCGAACCAGTCAGCAAGCTGTTCTCCGGTGACTCGTTGCACAAACGCTTTTGCTTCCGTATTTCCCAGTTTAGTTTTGGTCTGTCCCTCAAATTGTGGTTCGCCGAGCTTAATCGAGACAACCGCGGTAAGGCCCTCTCGAATATCCTCACCCGAGAGATTCTCGTCCTTTTCTTTGAGTAGGTTGTTCGCACGGGCATAGCGATTAACTAAAGTGGTGAGAGCTGCACGAAAACCCTCTTCATGAGTTCCACCCTCATGAGTATTGATGGTATTTGCGTAGGTATGCACGCTCTCGGTGTAAGCCGTTGTCCACTGCATTGCAACCTCAAGAGAGATACGTCGTTCAGTATCCTCTGACTCGAAATAAATAACCTCCGAGTGCACCAAATCGGCCTTCTTCAGTGAGTTGAGGTAGTCAACGTAATCGACAAGCCCCTTCTCGTAGTGGAAGACATCGGAACGCGGGCCCGATTTTTCGCTCTCACCCTCGCCTTGAAACTCAATCTCTTTTTCATCAGTAAGCACAATGCGCAAACCTTTATTGAGGAATGCCATTTGTTGGAAGCGGGAACGAAGGGTCTCGTAGTCGAAATCAACCGTCTCGAAGATCTCGTCATTGGGCCAAAACGTAATTGTCGTACCGGTCTCGGTACTCGCCTCACACTTGGCCAGAGGCGCCTCCGGAACACCGTTGATAAAACTCATCCGATAAATGGCACCCTGACGCTTGACCTCGACCTCGAGCCGGGTTGACAGCGCATTGACGACAGAGGAGCCCACTCCGTGTAACCCTCCAGACACCGCATATCCGCCGCCGCCAAACTTGCCGCCAGCATGCAGGACGGTGAGCACGAGCTCCACCGTAGAAATACCCTCTGTGGGGTGCATATCGACCGGAATACCGCGCCCGTTGTCAGTGACAGTGATTCCTCCGTCAGAGCGCATCACGATCTCGATGTTGTCGCAGTGGCCCGCAAGCGCTTCATCGACGGCGTTATCAACGATCTCAGAGACCAAATGATGCAGACCACGCGGGCCGGTCGAACCGATATACATACCCGGGCGTTTACGTACCGCTTCTAAACCCTCGAGCACCTGGATCTGATTGGCGCCATAGTCGCCGGAAGACTTCGTCGACATGCCCTCTGTCGGTTCGGCGGGACCAGGAGAGCCGTTCGGATCCAGTTCGCTCGTTATCGTTGACGTCGAATCGTACGGCTCGGGGGTCATAGCTGTGAAGTTCTCCTCTGACGGTCCGTCACGACATGCGGTGATGGGGAATCGCCCGCTGGGGGCGTCAAGGCTGTTACGCGACCTCCATTCTATCGCGCGGCAGCACGCTTCGCGGAGCTGAGCGGCGATCTGGAGCTCGAAAGATTCACCGCCGACCGAAAATGTGTACTCAGCCGTAGGTATCGCGCGGACCACGCCCTGGAATCGACCTAGGGCCCTTTTTCCAGTGAGGGACGTCCGGGCCCTGAAAACGGATCGATGAGATGCCGGCGTGAGGGAAGTTGACCGCGATGTGGTTCGTTATTTCGATTCGCATCAGCCGCAGCTGCGTTGACCACGCGGTCGATTCGCAGACCACCGTGAGGACGCCATCCACCACACCGACCGGAGTGGAGTGTTTCGCAGTCTCCTCGCCAGCTATCGCGGTCCACGACGAAATCAGGTCACCCTGCGCCAGAGGCGCCGTCCAGCCGAGTTTCGTTGTTAAAGAATCAAGTACCTCACCCAAGCCACGGGGATCGCGGCCGTCCCCAAAGGGGGCTGCGTTACCGTGAGGTTCGGGTCGCTCTACCGTGCGGCGCATGCGACGGGGTCCGTCGCCGCCGAACAGCTGTCGCAAGTGCCGGTACACCCGGACTGCTTCGGATTCGGGAGCGGGATGACTCGGACGCGATATTTCACCCATTCTCCGACTCCCCACGTTCCAGGCTCGGAGGGGTGACAGTCGGCTCAACAATCCGGCCGGCCTCAATCCGCACCGTGTGGGTGACCAACGCCTCGGGCACGTCATCGAAGACCGCTGCCGTGATCAATACCTGCTCGTAGTCAGCTATTAACGAACCCAGTTGAGCGCGGCGACGCGTATCCAGCTCCGCAAAAACATCGTCAAGCATCAACACCGGATCACCCAACGGCGAGGCGCGACGCAGCAGCTCAGCGGCGCCGAGTTTGAGTGCGAGGGCGAACGACCAACTTTCACCGTGGCTCGCATAGCTCCTGGCCGGCAACTTATTGAGTTCGAACTGCACATCGTCGCGATGAGGCCCAATAAGAGAAATGCCGCGATCGAGCTCTCGGTGCCGCACGGTAACCAGCGCCGCAGCGAAGGTATCCGCTATGCCGTCGCCCGTTACGGAGGAGAAAGAGGTACCTCTTTCTTGTGTTGGCTCGCCGTCATCATCGATTGCGCCGTCAATACTCAGGCGTGATCGCAGCATAGGTCGCTGATCAGTGCCAGCAATTTCCTCGTATGCACGTCGAACCGGCTCGCTGAGCTGCTCCACCACAGCGAGTCGTGACCGCATAATGTCCGAACCGAGAGAAATCAGTCGTTCATCCCAGATATCGAGCGTGCCCAATTTGGAGGAGTCACCGACACCACCTGCACGTGCCGACTTGAGGAGGGAATTCCGCTGTCGCAGCACCCGTTCGTAATCACTCTGTACAGCACTCATTCGGGGCGAGAGAAGGACCACAAGCTGATCGAAGAAGCGTCGACGGGCCGACGGATCGCCGCGAACAAGAAGGAGGTCTTCAGGAGCGAAAAGCACGCTGGAAAAAAATCGCGGTAGTTCCCGCGGTTTAATGCCTCCGCGGTTGATCTGCGCGCGATTGGGCGAGAAGCGGTTGATTTGCATCTCGGCCCGCAATTCCCGCTCGTCGCTGCGCAGTCGCGTCCGGATGACAGCACTATCGCATCCGACACGGATGAGCGCCTGGTCATTCGACACCCGGTGCGACCCGAGAGTTGACAGATACCCGAGTGACTCCACCAGGTTGGTCTTGCCCTGACCGTTCCTCCCCACAAAAAGGTTCGGCCCCGGCTCAAGCACAACGTCCGCCTCGTGGTAATTGCGGAAGTCGCTCAGAGCCAGCTGCCTCACCTGCATACGACGCTCCTACGTTTTCTCACTTCACTACCTCAGGAGGCGACCGCGGGAGTTCACGTCCTGACCGCACGGATACTTTCAGCAGGAACCCACATGCCACCGGCCACCGTGGACGAATCTCTCGTCTCTCGTCTCACGGTGAGAGTCGGCAGCAAACGTGCACAACACGATCAGCCCAACGAAACACAACCAGGCCGAGAAGGCAACCGTATGAGCGGTGTCGCCGGTAGACCTGAAACAGGGATTTAATCCACGGCTTTTACCGCATGTCCGCCGAACTGATTGCGGAGGGCTGCGACCGCTTTCATCGCCGGAGAATTCTCCTGGCGCGACACGAAACGTGCGAAAATTGAGGCGCTGATTGTCGGCACCGGAACCGCATTGTTGATTGCTTCTTCAATGGTCCAACGTCCCTCACCAGAATCCTCGACATAACCTTCGATCCTGGTGAAGTCCGGGTCTTGCTCCAACGCACGGACGAGCAATTCGAGCAGCCACGAGCGGACGACAGTGCCGCGCTGCCACGCTTTGAAGGTACCAGTGACATCGTTGACGATATCGCTGCGGGTTTCTAGTAGCTCGTATCCCTCAGCGAACGCCTGCATCAGCGCGTACTCAATGCCGTTGTGCACCATCTTCGCGTAGTGACCGGCGCCGACTTCGCCGACGTGAACGAAACCCTCTTCGCGGGGTCCTTCCGGGCGCAGCGCGTCGAACACGGGCATGGCGTATTCGACAAATTTCTTCGGACCGCCCACCATCAGGCCGTAACCGTTCTGTAAGCCCCACACGCCACCGGAGACGCCAGCGTCGATGTAGTGGATACCCTTGGGCTTCACAAGCGCATCGTGCTTGAAATCCTCAGTAAATCGCGAATTGCCGCCATCGATAATCAGATCACCCTCGGTGAGTTTCTCGGAAAGATCCTTAATGACAGCATCGGTGACCTCACCTGCCGGGACCATGACCCAGACGACGCGAGGCGAGGGGAGGGCGGCGATCATGTCGTCGAGGGTCGCGACGTCGGAAACGTCAGGGTTACGGTCGTAACCGGTGACCGCCACCCCCTTCTTACGGAGGCGGGAACGCATGTTGTCGCCCATTTTGCCGAGTCCGACGAGTCCGATGTGCATAATGAACCTTCCTGGCATGTGATATCCGGCGGGCGTTCGCTCGTCGTGAATGTGACTGTCGACGCTGCGAAGAGAGAACAGTGGTCAGCGCAGCAGCAGGTTGGGCTGGAGTAAATAACGGTAAGTGTCGCTGCTCGGTTGATCTCGCGACGTTTGCGCGGTAATGAGAACCGGCCCCGGTTTGTTGGGATTGTCAGTTTTTGTAAAAGCAATGCGGACGAACTCCGAGTGAACAGCGGAGAGTCCATCGACAAGAAACTGGGGTTTGAGTGAGACGACCGTATCTTCCCCGGTCAGGATTGCGTCGATGCTCTCGGAGGCCTGAGCCTGCTCCGAGCCGATTGCTTCGAGAGTAAGTCCGTCGCTATTAAACGTGAAGCGGAGAGCGGCCTCTCGCTCGAGCACGAGCGAAACGCGACGGGTCGCTTCGATGAGTTCACTCGTTGCCATGACCGAGTAATTCTCTACCGAGTCGGGGAAGAGTCTCTTCACGGGAGGAAATTTGCCCTTGATCAGCAAAGAGGTGACGGTTTTGCGGCCCGCGGTAAAGGCGATTAGTTCCCTGTCGTCGCGGTTCGTGATTGCGATGGACACTGTGCCGGAGTGTCCGAATATCTTGCCGACCTCCTGAAGCGTCCGCGCTGGCACCAAGGCCGTCACTGGTTCACTCGGAACCGGATTGTCGCCATTATCCCAAGCGATCTCGCGAATTGACACGCGGTAGCGATCCGTTGCAACGAGGCCAACGGTGTTTTCGACGATCTCGAGCTGGACACCGGTAATTACCGGAGTGACGTCATCGCGTGATGCAGCGACCGCGACCTGGGAGATCGCGGTCGAAAAAATGTCGGCCGGAACGATCCCAGTGACGTTGTCAATCTCAGGGAGGGTCGGGTACTCCTCGACCGGCATCTGTAACAGCGTGAAATGTGCCGAACCGGCTGAGATGGAAACGCGTGACTCCTCCGTTGCGATGCGGACCGGTGCGGTGGGGAGTCGATTCGCGATATCGGCAAGAAGACGCCCGGAAACGAGGACTGTTCCGGGCTCATCAATATCTGCGGCGATATGAGTTTGCGCGGAAACCTCGTAGTCGAAGGAGGAGAGAGTCAATCCGTCGGTGGTCGCCTCGATGAGGACTCCCGAAAGAATTGGCAGGGTCGTGCGCTGGGGCAACAACTTGACCACGAACGACACCGCCTCGCTGAAGACATCGCGGTTGGCTTGGAACCTCACGAATACACCCCTGACGAGTCGCGGACGAAGACCGTCGTCCATCGTAGCCCTCAGTTCTGTGCTGCTTGGAACTCCAGAGAGCGTCCAGCCCCAGATCTCCCTGCGTAGAGGTTGTTGGTCGAGCTGTCTTAAAGAAAAAACTACGTTAACAGTGTTAACGCTTGTGGAAACTGTGGAAAACGGCGTTAAACCCCGATATGACAGTGATCATGGTCAGTCGCCGCTGTGGAACAGATGTGTGGTTACTCGTGGAGGGCTTGGGGAGAGACGGAAGCGGAGACACCGGCGTCCACAGTTGCGCTTCCTGCACCCACAGTCTGACCGCGGTTGTCCACAGTTATCCACAAGTTCCTCACACTGTGGAATTCACCTCACGACACCGCTTCCTCCCTCACCAGAAAGGTCAGACCGACCGTTCCGGGAACAACGAAACGTCATCGGTCTGACCATCATGTCGTGTCGGCATGACGATCCGTATCGGGCGCAAGATCTCAACGATGTCATCTGCCGACACAGCCTCTGACCCGTCTGGTGCGCTAGCGGTTCGTCTTGATCCGGGTGGTCAGCTCGGTGACCTGGTTATAGATGCTGCGGCGCTCCTTCATGAGCTCCGAGATCTTCTTATTGGCGTACATCACGGTGGTGTGATCGCGATTGCCGAACAGCTGGCCGATTTTCGGCAAAGAGAGATTTGTCAGCTCTCGGCACAGATACATCGCGATCTGGCGCGCGGTCGCGACGGCTTGCGAGCGTGAGGACCCGTAGAGATCATCAACGGTGAGTTTGAAGTAGTCAGCGGTGTGATTGATGATCTCGACCGGTGAGATGACGTTATCCTCATCCAGCGTAATCAGGTCTTTCAGGACCGTTTGCACCAGCGACATATCAACGGGCGTGCGGTTCAGGCTCGCGAAGGCTGTGACCCGGATCAGTGTCCCCTCGAGCTCGCGGATGTTGCTGGAGACCTTCGACGCCATGAACTCGAGGATGTCGTCAGGCACGAGCAGTTTCTCGCTCATTGCTTTCTTGCGGAGGATCGCGATGCGCGTCTCCAGGTCGGGCGCCTGGACGTCAGTGATAAGTCCCCACTCGAAGCGGGACCGCATCCGGTCCTCGAAGCCTGTCAGCGCCTTGGGTGGCAGGTCGGACGTGATGACGACCTGTTTGTTGTGGTCGTGTAGCTGGTTGAAGGTGTGAAAAAAAGCTTCCTGCGTCTCAGCCTTACCCTGCAAGAACTGGATGTCGTCGATGAGGAGAATGTCCACGTTGCGATAGCGCCCGTGGAAGGCGTTGCCACGATTGTTCGCGATCGAGTTGATGAAGTCGTTGGTGAATTCTTCGCTGGAGACATATCGCACCCGGATGCCTGGGTAGAGGCTCATCGCGTAGTGGCCGATGGCATGGAGGAGGTGCGTCTTGCCCAGTCCGGAGTCGCCGTAGACGAACAGTGGGTTGTATGCCTTCGCGGGTGCCTCGGCGACGGCGACGGCCGCTGCATGGGCGAACCGGTTAGAGCCTCCGATTACGAAATTATCAAAGCTGTACTTGGGGTTGAGCCGGGTATCCGTCGCGGGCATCACACGCAACTCCTCGACGTCTCTGGTCGGAACGACCGTGCTGGCGGAGCCGGTTGTCGGCTCGAAGGGGTTCTGTGCCTCCTGGCTTGATGATGAGTTGAGTTGCTCATGCTCAATGTCGGGGTTCACGACGAAGGCAAAGGTCGACACTCCGAAGGAATCATCCAGAGCACCGATCGCGCTGAGCAAGGGCACCCGTACGCGTTGTTCCAGCATCCCTCGGGTGAACTCGTTCGGCACTTCTAGATAAAACGTGCCAGCCATGATGCCCTTGGGCTCCACGAGTGAGACGAACCCGTAGAGCGGTGCGGTGATCCGCTCGTCTTGCGAGAGTGCTCCAAGGATTACGTTCCAGGCGTCGACAATTGATGTGTCGTCTGCCATCTGTCTCCGGTCCTTGGTCGTCGCAAGTCACTGCGGTGTCTCGCTGGTGGGGATTCGCCGATTCCGTTCAGTCGGTGCAGGGCGTTAGATCCTGAAGGTGCCGCGCGCGGCAAGCTCAGGAGGATCGGCCAGACCAACCCTCCACAGGGTTATCCACTGGTGCCTACCGATCATTGTGTGGGCGCGGTAAGAGCTGAGGAGCCGACCTGTGGATAACTGCGACTCAACACGGTAACCAACTGAGCCGGTGAGAGACAAATCCACCACAGCAATCCCCGCGTGTCAATGAAGTTTCTGGGGCTTTTCATGTGGAAAATTGAGGTTTAACTCGTGGCTGTGTTTGACCAGTGACGACGCAGGCCGTAGTTTTAATCAGTTGACACTTGACCGGTGTCGTCAGTCCGGCTCTCGTATGTCGAACAGAGTCTGAGCCGGGCATCCCATTCGTCCCGGACCACCTGATGCCCCCTCGCCAGCGCGAGTCGGAGTAAATCGGTTCGTGCCGTGGAACACTGACGTGGAGAACAGAAACATGAGCAAGCGAACATTCCAACCGAATAATCGTCGCCGCGCGAAGGTGCACGGTTTCCGTCTGCGCATGCGTACCCGCGCTGGCCGCGCCATCCTGAGCGCGCGACGCGCTAAGGGACGCACCGAACTCTCTGCGTAGTACTGACGGTATCGACCAGCGATGTTGGCCAAAGCTCATCGCATCGTCCGCGGAGGCGAGTACCGGACAACTATCCGTCACGGTGTGCGGTCTAGAGGGCTGCACACCGTTATCTCTGTTCGAAAGACTTCACCGGCAACGTCCGTGAGATTCGGTTTTATCGTCGCCAAAACTGTCGGTTCGTCCGTAACTCGGAATGCTGTTCGGCGTCGCCTCAAGGCAGTTGCATGGGAGTTAGCCCCGCGTATTGATCCCGGAACTGACGTTGTGATCCGAGCTTTACCTACCAGTGCCGACGCTCCCTGGTCGCAGCTGCGCCGAGAAGTGATCTTCGCGATCGAGCACACTCGGGTCCTGCGTAACACGAAGGCGAGCATGTGACCGCTGTACTGCCAGTCAGAACGACCTGGCCAGCACGGCTTGGTCGGGAACTCATTCTTGTGCCGCGCAATGTCGGCATCCTTCTGTTGCTTGTTTATCGAGCAGTGATCTCGCCGCTGTACGGCGATGTCTGTCGGTACTACCCCTCGTGCTCTGCGTATGCACTCACAGCGCTTCAACTGCACGGGCTTGTCGTCGGCTCAGCCATCGCTGTGTGCCGCCTTCTCCGCTGCCACCCGTGGGCGGTGGGCGGTATCGATGACCCCCCAACCTCCATTCCTCTGAACCGATCGGCTTCCGACCGTGCTCACATCTCTGTGACACGAGCTGGTTTCGTCGTGAGTTCTCGAAAGGACTGATCCACTTCTATGGATTTCTTCAGCACAATTCTTTGGCCTCTCAAATGGGTGGTCGAGTTGCTCCTGGTAGCTTTTCACCAACTGCTGACATTTTTTGGAATGGAGCCTACGGCAGGCGTCACCTGGGTGCTCGCTATCGTGGGCCTTGTTATCGTTATTCGCGCCGCTCTGATCCCGATCTTTGTGAAGCAGATTAAGAGCCAGCGTCGAATGCTTGAGGTGGCTCCGCAGCTCAAGAAAATTCAAGATAAGTACAAGGGCAAGCGAGACCAGCTCTCTCGCGAGGCAATGTCTCGCGAGACGATGGAGCTTTACAAGAAGACAGGAACCAATCCGCTTTCCTCCTGTCTCCCACTCTTGATTCAGATGCCTATTTTCTTTAGCCTCTTCTCGGTGCTGAGCGGCGCGCAGAGCAGTCAAAAAGGTGTCGGTCCGCTCGATGAGACTCTAGCGCGTCAGTTTGGTGAGGCGAATCTCTTTGGTCTCGCCCCACTGCACCAGTCTATTCAGGGTGCACTTGCTCATGGCGGCCAGGAGCCGGTCATTGTTATTGCTGTGGTCATGGTCGTGTTGATGACCGCGTCTCAGTTCATCACTCAGTTGCAGATCGTCTCGCGCAACATGTCGCCGGAAGCGAAAGCCTCGCCCACCTTCAGGCAGCAGCGTGTTCTCCTCTATATTCTTCCGCTCGTTTTTGCTTTCTCGGGTTTTGCTTTTCCCCTCGGTGTGATGTTTTACTGGCTGACTACAAATATTTGGACAATGATCCAGCAATTCATTGTGATTCGTAATATGCCCACCCCGGGTAGTCAGGCAGCTCAGGCCCGTGAGGAGCGTCTTCGTCGTAAAGGTAAGCTAGTTGACGACACGACAGTGGGCGGAAAAGTGACTCTTGTTGAGAAAAATGTCGTTCAGCGTCAACAACCCGTTGGTAAAAACCGTGCCAAGAAACAAGCTGGAAAGAAGTAGCGCCTGATGAGTGATTCGACCTCTGCCGATACTGAGGAGGAAACGAGAATTGATGCTGGCGCATCGGAGCATGTGGCTGTTCGACCTGATGAGGCCCAGGATCCCACTCTTCTACAGTTAGAAGACGAGGGCGAACTAGCTGCTGACTACATCGAGGACTTTCTTGACATTTGTGACCTCGATGGCGACATCGAGATCGAGGTGCGTAACGGTCGTGTCTATCTGGCCGTTACCGCCGGAGGTGAAACAAATCTTCGAGTGCTCTCCTGCCCGGACGCAGTGCAGGCACTACAGGAACTGACCCGTTTGGCAGTACAGACCAAGACCGGGGTATTTTCGCGGCTTGTCCTTGATGTCGGTGGCTCTCGTAACGCCCGTGAGGCGGAATTGAACCAGCTGGTCGATCGCGCAATTGAGCGTATTGACGGTGGCGCAACGTCAGCATCGTTGCCACCCATGTCGTCCTACGAACGCAAATTGGTGCACGACATGGTGGCTGAGCGTGGCTTTGTCTCCGAGTCTCGTGGTGAGGCTCGTGAGCGTTATACGGTAATTACCCGGGGCTGAGCCGCGTGGCACCAACTCTCGAGCCGGAACCCGCCTGCGCATCCGCCATCATCGGCGATAGAATCCCGCTGCTCAGGCGGTTTGCTGAGGCCATCGCGGACCAGGGAGAGCAACGCGGTTTGATTGGTCCTTCGGAAATTTCGCGTTTGTGGACTCGGCACCTGCTCAATTGCGGCGTGGTGGCACCTCTATTACGTCCCGGGCTGGTGGGTGATGTCGGAAGTGGTGCCGGTCTTCCCGGATTGGTCTTGGCGATCGCGCGTCCCGATGTGAGCTTTGTACTGATTGAGCCGATGGAGCGTCGTGTTCTTTGGCTCCGTGAACAGAGTGAAAGCTTAGAACTAGAGAATGTATCGATTATCCGGGGACGCGCCCAGGACGTTGAACTCCCCCAGCCTCTCGATCAGGTGACTGCGCGCGCGGTGAGTGCTCTTTCGACGCTTATTCCGCTTACGGCACCACTGGTCAAGAACGGTGGTGAACTTGTGCTCCTTAAAGGGATCAACGCCCACAAGGAGATTGATGGTGCGGCACGGGAGATTCGGCGTTTCCGATTGGCGCCACCCGAGATAGTGCTGCTCGGAGACGGCGTGCTGTCTGAGGCGACGCGGGTTGTCCGAGCTACAGTGGGATAATCGCTACGGTGTCGCGGGAGTTTGTTGTCGCGTGTCGACGTCCCGGTGTCATTGTTCGTCCTACCCGCTGAGCGAAGGTTTCACGTGAAACAATCCGATCCCGCCGGACTTCCCGGAGGCTTCGATTCGTCGACTCCGCTCGCTCGTGAAATTGCGGATATGACGCGACGACGAGCAGTCCTTAGCGCGCAGCCGCTGCCGAAACCGAAGTCGACCCGAGTGATCACTATTTCGAACCAAAAGGGCGGCGTCGGCAAAACCACGACGACAGTCAACGTTGCGGCGGGACTCGCTCGTGGCAAGGCGAAGGTTTTGGTCATCGATTTGGATCCGCAGGGCAATGCGTCCACCGCACTCGGTATCGAGCGTCGCGCTGAAACCACGAGTGTGTATGACGTGATTGTTAACGACCTGCCTCTGGCAGACGTGGTGCAACGAAGCCCGGAGTTTGAAACTCTTTACGGAGTCCCTGCGACGATTCACCTCGCTGGAGCCGAAATCGAACTCGTCTCTCTAGTCGCCCGCGAGCAGCGTCTGCGTCGTGCTCTTGAACTTATGCTGCAGGGAATGGAGGAGCCGTTTGATTACGTATTCATAGATTGCCCCCCGTCGCTGGGCCTGCTCACTATCAACGCTTTCGTCGCCGCACGAGAGGTGCTGATCCCGATTCAGTGTGAGTACTATGCGCTGGAGGGGCTGAGTCAGTTACTGAAGAACATTGAATTAATTGAGCGCCACCTTAATCCGAATCTCGCGGTGTCAACGATTTTGCTGACGATGTTTGATGGGAGGACAAATTTGTCGACTCAGGTAGCGTCCGACGTACGGTCACATTTCCCACGCGAGGTGCTTGACGCGGTTATTCCGCGCAATGTTCGCATTTCGGAGGCACCGAGCTACGGCCAAAGTGTTATCAGCTACGACCCGCAGTCGTCGGGTTCCCTCGCGTATCTCGAGGCGGCGGCCGAGATCGCTCGTCGTGGTGCGCCGGTTTCGGTGAAAAATAAAGGAGAGGTGCGCCCCTGATGGCGACTAAGCGGACAGGACTCGGTCGAGGTATTGGCGCACTTATTCCCGCAACGAATGATGAAAGCCGATCTCGCCCAGTTGATGTTTTCTTTCGGGACCAAGCCGAAAGTGACTCGGCGACTGATGAGCTTCTTGACGTGCCCGGGGCTCGGCTTGCTCGCATCCCGCTGCGCGAGATTGTGCCCAATCCCGCGCAGCCACGTTCAGTTTTCGACGAGGACGATTTGGCTGAACTCGTGCACAGCATCCGCGAATTCGGTGTGCTGCAACCGATCGTGGTTCGTCCCGTCGTCGGGCGTAAGGGGTGTCAGTATGAGTTGGTGATGGGTGAGCGGCGGTTCCGCGCGTCAAAATTGGCCGGTTTCGACAGCATTCCTGCTGTGGTTAAAGACACGGCCGATGAGAATATGTTGCGGGACGCCCTGATCGAGAACCTACATCGGGCTGAACTAAACCCTCTTGAGGAGGCATCGGCTTATCAGCAACTGTTGAGTGATTTTGGTATCACCCAGGAGGCGCTTGCAAGTCGTTTGGGTCGCTCTCGCCCGCAGATCTCAAACACGCTGCGCCTGTTGCGCTTGCCGGAGGACGTGCAGGCTCGAGTAGCGGTCGGAGTACTTAGTGCTGGTCACGCTCGAGCCATCCTTTCCGTTGACAATGTCGAACTGATGGCTCGGCTCGCGGACAAAATCGTCAACGAAGAACTTTCTGTTCGTGCCGCAGAGACGGCGGCGCTGCGTCTCAAGGCCCCGCGGTCCGGAAAAAAATCGGGTTCGCAGGAGCAGGGTACTAGTCCTGACGGGCATCTTTCTGCTGTGGCCGAGCACCTCGGCGATCGTCTGAACACTCGGGTTAACGTGACCTTAGGCGCACGGAAAGGTCAGATTGTGATCGATTTCGCGACGATACAGGATCTTAATCGCATCCTTGCGGAGATAGGTGAGCCGAGGGATGTTTCGTTTACTCAGTAGACCGCCGTTTCACGTGAAACGTCGCTTCTTATCCGGCCGCGGCACGTATCGCTAGCGTCGAGTAGACATCGCCGAGCGAGCGCCCCGTTGCTTCGATTGCTTGCGGTATTAATGACGTTTCAGTCGTTCCTGGGAGAACGTTAGCGTCGAAGAACCAGGGCATGCCGACGTCATCAACCATAAAATCGATACGCGAAAGGTGTCGGAGTCCGAGGAGTTCATGGATCGATACCGCGACCTGTGACACTTCGGTGAGTGCTGTTTCGGAGATTCTCGCAGGGGTGTAGAAGCGTGTCTCGCCGGCGTTGTAGCGCGCCTCGAAGCTATAGCGGCCAGCTAGAGGCTCGATCTCGATAGCGGGTAGTGCACATGGTCCGTCACCGATGTCGAGCACGCCGACCGTCACTTCTGTTCCACGAATCTGTTCCTCTATTAACACGACGTCGTTATAGGTGTAGGCCTCCACCATTGCTCGCGGCAGCTGTTCTGCCGACGTAGCGATGCTGACTCCCTGGGCAGAGCCGCCCTGGGCTGGCTTGACAACAAGTGGACCGGCAAGATGCTTGCCTACCTCGGCGAGGATCCCCGCTGCTCCGAGTTCCCGAAGTGTTTCGCGGGGTAACGTCACCGATCGCGGAGTGCTGAATCCGGCACGAGCAACGAGTGTCTTTGCTGTTGGCTTGAACCAGGCAAGACGGGCCGCGTCAGCTGTGGACCCGACGTAGGGAATTCCCGCAATCTCGAGTAGGCCGAGCAACGCGCCGTCTTCGCCGCTTGCACCGTGCACGGCGGGCCACACGACGTCGGGTCGCTGCTTGAGCAGCGTACTCAGAAGCGTGGCGTCGGGCTCGCGCTGAGTGACGTGATGTCCCACTGCCGCGAGGCGATCAGCGACCCGACGACCAGAGCGGAGGGACACCTCACGCTCATGGCTGAGACCTCCGCTCACCACCATTATGTTGAGTGTGCGTTTCATGGCAGAAAAATCATGCATGACCAGCCTTTTTATGAAGAGAAAGAATTCGATTAGGAGATGTGAGGAGGCAAGACGCTGACATGGCGGCTGTCGTGGGATGAGGTCAGTGAACCGGTTCCAGCAAACGTTGACAAGAGATCGATCTCGCCATTGATGACGGTAGCCAGACGGCGAATTCCTTCGCCGATTCGTTCCGGAGTTGGGTAGCAAAATGATAGACGGATATTGCGGCGGCCGTCGCCATTTCCGTAAAAAGCAGTGCCGGGCGTATAGGCGACAAGCTCTTTGACGGCGCGCGGCAACATGGCTTTGGCGTCGAGGCCCTCTGGTAGCGTCACCCAGATATAGAATCCGCCGCGAGGTGTCGTCCACTGGAGATCGGGAAGGTGGGTCTGTAGTCCGTGTAACATCGCTTCGTTGCGTTCGCGATAGACACCGCGGAACGTGGCGATTTGCTCGCGCCAGTTTGCCGTCTCAAGATATCGAGAAATCACCAGTTGACTGAAGGGCGACGGACTGAGAACAGCCGCTTCGTTGGCCAGGACAAGTCGCTCGCGGATGGCGTGTGGTGCGAGTGCCCAGCCTACGCGGAGCCCGGGAGCCAAGATTTTGGAAAACGTTCCGAGGTAGATCACACCGTCTTCGTTTAGCGAACGTAGTGCTTTGGGTGGTGTTTCGTCAAAATAGAGCAAGCCATAGGGGTTGTCTTCAAGGACAAGAATGCCTTCTGCCTTGCAGATCTCGAGGATTTCGATTCGGCGCTGCCAGCTCAGCGTCACACCGGCTGGATTGTGAAAAGTGGGGATGGTGTAAAGGAATTTAATCGTCTTTCCGCTGGCGCGGATGCGGTCGATACTCTCTTGGAGCGCAGCGGGAATCAGTCCGTGCTCATCCATAAGAACATGCTCGATCTCGGCTTGATAAGAACGAAATATCACCATGGCGGTGACATAGCTTGGTCCTTCTGATAGCACAACGTCTTCGGGATTAAGGAAGAGCTTCGAGACAAGATCGAGGGCATGTTGTGAACCTGTGGTGATGACAACGTCATCCGCGCTGGCGGTGATTCCCTCCAGCGCCATCACGTCAAGAATCTGCTCGCGCAGTATCGGAATACCTTGTCCGGATCCGTATTGTAGAGCGACCGATCCGTTCTCACGCAAAACTGAATCGATGGCGTCGGAGACCAAGTCTGGTGGTAAGGCCGACACAAACGGCATCCCACCGGCGAGTGAGACGACTTCGGGACGAGATGCCACGGCAAACAGTGCTCGAACTTCGCTGGCTGCGAGCCCGGCCGTGCGTTCCGCGTAGGAGTTGAACCAGGGGTCAAGGTTATTACCGTGGTTAGTCACGATGGTTTCGTTTCGCTCAGTAGAGACGGACGGCGGCGCGCTGTGCAACCGGTTCCACCAACAGTACCGTTCGCTGCCCCTGCGGATGCGTCACGGGCCATCAGCCGGTGGAATCTGGGTTGAATGTTTCACGTGAAACGCGTGTGAAGCTCCCGCCGCGTGGGAACAACGGGAGGGTCACTAACAGCCTGAAATCAAGTGTAAGGATTTAAGCTCAGAGGAATGCGGCGAGGTCAGCTTCGAGAGCTGGTTTTGGTTTGGCTCCGATGACGGTTTTGACAACCTGACCGTTCTGATAGACCTTCATCGCTGGGATCGAAGTGATTTGGTATTTCGCCGCCGTCTCGGGGTTTTCGTCGACGTTGAGCTTAACAATCTCGATCTTGTCTCCGTGTTCGAGAGAAATCTGATCCAGGATGGGCGCAATCATTCGACACGGGCCGCACCACTCTGCCCAGAAATCGACTAAGACGGTCTTATCGGAGTCAAGGACATCGGCCTGAAATGAAGCGTCAGTGACATTCTTCGCAGTGGACATGGGTGATTCTCCTTCTTGAGCTGCGATGACAGCTCAGCTCATGGGGGTCGGGGCTAGCGGGGGATGAGTTCGGCGTGAGGGATACCCGCCGTCGTTGGGGAGCCGTCGTCCAGACCAGCGAGATAGTGCTCGGCATCCAGGGCGGCGACCGTTCCGGAAGCGGCAGCGGTGACGGCTTGGCGGTAGGTCGGGTCGATGACGTCCCCCGCCGCGAAGACTCCCGCAACTGAGGTGTTCGACGAGCGACCCAGCACCGCAATGGTGCCCTCTGCGGTGAGGTCGAGCTTGCCGTGGACGATGTGCGTGCGAGGGTCGTTACCAATAGCGATAAACACGCCGTCAAGTTCGAGATGCGACTCCGTTCCGTTAAGGGTGTCGCGCAAGATGATTCCATTGACATGACTCTCACCGTTAATAGCCGTCACCTCAGAGTTCCAAAGGAATTCAATCTTTTCATTGTTGAAAGCGCGTTTTTGCATCACTTTTGATGCGCGCAACGAGTCTTTGCGGTGAATGATGTAAACCTTTGATGCGTGTTTGGTGAGAAAGGTTGCCTCTTCCATTGCGGAGTCGCCTCCGCCCACCACTGCAACTGTTTTGCCCTTGAAAAAAAAGCCGTCACAGGTGGCGCACCAGGAGACGCCATACCCCGAGAGGCGGTCCTCGTCGGGGATGCCTAGTTTGCGATAGGCGGAGCCGGTTGCCACGACAACGGACCTAGTGTCGAGTCTCTTACCTGAACCGAGGTGCACGATCTTGGTCCCGCTCTCAAGATCGAGAGATGTTACGTCATCGTATAGAGTCTCGGTTCCGAATTTTTCGGCCTGTGTTTGCATTGCTGTCATGAGTTCTGGGCCGAGAATCCCATCAGGAAAACCAGGAAAGTTCTCGACATCGCTGGTGTTCATCAGTTCGCCACCGACTTCCACCGAGGATGCGACAACCACCGGGTGCAGTTCCGCCCGCGCGGCGTAGATGGCAGCGGTCCAGGCGGCCGGGCCGGATCCGATGATGACGATGTCGCGCACGGCAACTCCTCGACGTGTATATGGGCGATGACTGCCAGGTCACGCTGGCACCGACCAAGCCGGTGCTTGTTTCCCTAGGTCTGGGGGCAATAACACATACTAGGCCAGCGCTATTCCGGCAAACCGATGGTGGTTCAGCTGGTGGTTCAGTCCGACGACGGCAGGCGGTGCTGAGGCAGTATCTGTTTCGCGGTGACGTGACGTCGCTCGCACTGAGGTGGTCAACGGACACGGGAGGGTAGCAGTGGACCAAAAAGGGAGTATAACTCCGGCACGCGGAAGAGCCACAGGATCGAGAAATAGACGAGCGCCATAATTGTGACGGTGATCACCATCGAGATGATCGAGGTAATGATTCCGGGTAGGGAGTAAAGGCTATCCTGTATAAAGAGCGTAAAGACATTGACGCTGAAGCCAGCCCCGAATGCTGGTAGTGCTGCGACGGTGTATTGGGTAAATCGCATAATTATGCGCCAACCTCCTCTTCTGCCAAGTCGATGTCGAAGTAGTAAGCACGCGATAATTGACTGAAGTGCAATACCGAGTGAGACGACGATCGCAACTAAGAGAGCGGATATAGTATTCGAGGCGTGTTGTACAGCAATACAGCCAATAATGATAAAAATAACTTGAACGAGCGTATAGAAAAAGGGAGTTTTACCGTCGTTGAGCGAGTAAAAAGCCCTCTGGACAATTGCGAGGACAGAGAAAAGTGGAAGGACCATGGCGTATACGGAGATAATGACTGACATATCTAAGTTTACCGGAGTGGGACTCGACGCGAAAATGGTCGAAAAATTTCCTGAAAGTGCTATTAGCGCGCCGGAGGCGGGAACAAGGAATAAACCGACAACACGAATGTTGTCAGAAATGTCTGATCTTAATTCATTCATTCGTCCCGCTGTTGCGTGACCGCTCATCCTGGTGAAATAGGCAGTTGCTAAAGAAACGGCAATCACCGAGTGCGGCAACATAAAGACCAGCCAGGCTTTCTGTAGTGTTGTCGCTGAAGCGTTCTGGCCCGAGGCTGCACTCACCGTTGTGTTTTCGATGAAACCGGCGATAACAGTGAGCAGGAGGGTAGCGAAGGTCCATCCCGCAATTCGACCAGCGTGGCCGAGCCCGACGCCGCGGAGACGGAAATCCGGTCGGTAGCTCAGTCCCACTCGTTTCCAGAAGAAGACGAGGACAACGGCTTGCAACGCAACCCCGAGAGTTGCGGAGCCAGCGAGGACGGCGATCATCGCGGGAGTCCAGTTCTCGGCTGGTCGCTCTCCGCTACCGTCGGCTCCAAAAAGCGCGTGAAAGACTCCGAGGCCGACGAGTGTGACGATGTTGTTCAGTACCGGTGTCCAGGTGAAAGGACCGAAGGATCCGCGTGCGTTGAGTACTTCGCCAAGGATCGTATAGAGCCCATAAAAAAAGACCTGGGGAAGGCACCAGTAGGCAAAAGCGACCGCCAGCTGAAATTGCGCGGGCCCATAATGGGCGGCATTCACGGCAACCAGGAGCGGAGCGAAAAAAATTGCGACGATAGTGGCGACCAGGAGTACGACGAACGTCAGGGTGAGTAGGCGGTTTATGTAGGTACGTCCGCCGTCTGCGTGCAGTCCGGCGCGCACAATTTGTGGCACAAGCACAGCGTTGAGTGCTCCGCCTGCGATGATCGAGTACACCGTGTTGGGTAAGCCATTCGCGATGGTAAAAGCATCGGCGCCTTGCCCAATCAGCCCAATCGTCTGCGTGAAAGCGATCGACATCACAAAGCCGAGGAATCGTGACACTATCGTCCCGGAGGCGAGGATGGCGCTCGCGCGCCCGAGCGAGAAACTAGCCACGCTGCTCCGTTCTTTTCTCGTCGAGGCTGGGCTGGCTCGTGAGTACCGCGTTCGGATCATCGTCTTCTACGGTTCCACTATGTCGGCGACGTCGAATATTGCGGAGGATGCCAAATCCGAAAAAAAGGACGAGCCCGATGCCGAGGACCAGAGTCCCGACCGACTCCCAGTCTGCGCGGACACTGGTTCGGATGTTCGTCTCGTCGCCGATCGGAGTGCCGTCGAGCGCGGTGAGCTGTAGTCGCAGGTCGGTCTCACCGTTGCCCACACGCGCCTTTACCGGTATGGCGATCCTGCCTTGAGAACCGGCATCGATCCTGGTCGAGCCGATGGACGCCTCGTCAATATCAAGGACTGCGTTCGAGGTAGCGGCATCGATTCTCACGGCGACCGGCCACGGAAGGCTGTTGCGAACATAGACCGGGACACTTGAATCGCGAGAAACCTGCAGCACGTTGTCAGAAGCATCGATGCTCACCGACGAAAGATCCTTCTGAACGAGTTCTCGATTCGCCGCAAGGGCGGCGGACCAGCCGGTGTCGTTCCGCCGCCAGGAAAGGGCAAGAAGGGCGAGCGAATCACTCCCTCTCTTACCGCGGAGGAGTTCGGGGTGGGAGAGCACGGCCGAGAACGATTCGACGCGCCTGGCAAGTGCGAGCAACTCCGAAACCTGGTCGAGGCGTTTGCGCGACTCGGGGGAGTCGACAACGCTGATGTCGTCGGTAGCAGGAGCTGCCAGCGCGCTGTTCAGCGAGGTTCCGTGGGTCCAAGGGAGGCGATCAATCGCATCGAGGGTTTGTGCGAGACGCCCGCCGTCGACGGCGGCTTCTCGACTGACGGCCAGGACAACGTCGGATGTCTGGTTTTCCTCCTGCACATGAGAAAGGCCTGCTGTGATCGCCGTCATCTGTGATCGCCAGTCACTATCGGAACCAGCACTCGCCGCGGCGTTGAGTCCCGCCGAAAGGGTGCTATCGACCACCACGATCTCATGTCCTCTCACTGTTCCTCTTGTCGCTGTCGAGACGCCCGCGGGGAGGACAAGGTTGTCGGAAGAGACGAGAGTGCGATTCATTCCGTTAGCTGCATATATGTCGAGATCGGCGGTGCGTACGGTGAGGTCGTCGGGCCAGGCGAGGGAACCGAGACTCGGCGACCAGGCAAACGACAGCAAAGACTCCTTAGTCGGACGCTCGGTGCCTTGCCCACCAGGAGGGGGGGCTGGGGTGCTTGAACTCGTGGCGGAGGTGAAGAGCGAATCGTTGATTCCGTAGTCAAAGGACGAAGGGGTGAGCAGCGTCGAGAGACCGGACTGCGCTTGCGCCGAGATATCGGCGTCGGCGTACGGCAGCGCAAAGAGTTCATTCGGTAGAGAGTGAAGCCGGTCGAGCCACGCGCGCGCCGAGTCCGGAACTGAGCTGCCGAGAATCCGAATCGACGCGAGGATGCGCGGATCGACTCCGATCGTTGCCGCCCGGCCAGCTACAGCATCGAGTTGGCGCGAGAGGGTGCCGGTGGGCCGGGTGTAGTCCTTGAGAGTGTCAGCAGAGAGCAGGCCGTCGGCGGTCTCGGGAACGGTGAGTGGGACCAGCACGCTCACACCGGTTTTGCGGGAGGCCGGGGTGCCGTTGGTCACATCGACTACGTTGCGCGCCGCCGTCACTACTCCGCCTGGGCTTGTGACCGTCACCGTGAGCGCGTGCGTGCCGTGTGCGGATGCCCAGGTCGAAAACGGAATGGAGGCGGCCGGGATGGTGATCTCGACCTGAGTTGATTGAGCGGGCGGGAGGCGTACATCGGTGCCATCGCCGACCGGTGACCCCCTGTCATCGAGGGTTCCGTTGAGCCACTGCTGCAGTTCGATTCGGGAGTCGAAGGTCTGGGAACTGAGCGAAACCCTGATCCGAGCGGTATCGATCGGTTCGGAGCGGCCATTGTGTATCGAGACTGACAGTTGAAGGTCGTGACCGGGGAGGAGTATGCCATCGTTCGCGGCTCCGACGGTTGCCGTAATGGCACTGGAGTCACCCTCTGCGGCCGAGAACGGTGCGCAAGTCAGGAGAAGAGCTAGCACAAGTGCCATGCCGACCACAGAACGCAGTAGTCGCGAAGCCCAGTGATGGCAGAGGGGAAAAGTGGGGGCGCGCCGATGCAGTGAACTCACTCGGCCTCCATGTGGGAGATTCTACGGGCAGCGTGGTGGTGAGCCCGGGAAACCGCCGGGTGCACCGCGCTGAGCCGCTGATCTGTCCTCACCGGTTCACATGGTTACCGGAGTCTGAAGGCCTCGCACCACTAGGATCGGGCGAATGCACAGCGTCCAGGCCGCTCTCGAGACACTTCGCACTCTTGCGGCCATTCCCGCGGTGGCGCGGCTCGCGGAGGCATTTGCCGCGAACGGACATGAGTTCGCACTGGTTGGCGGTCCTGTCCGGGATTCGTTTCTCGGGCGGGGTGTCCACGACCTTGACTTCACCACCTCCGCTCGCCCTGACGAAATTGAGCGCATCGTCGAGCCGATCGCTCAGAAACAGTGGGATATCGGTCGTGCTTTCGGCACGATTGGCGCGCGCGTCGCCGGCGAGACAGTCGAAATCACGACCTACCGCAGTGACCGCTACGACGGCGTGAGTCGCAAGCCGGAGGTTGAGTTCGGCGACACCCTAGAGGGTGACCTTGTGCGACGAGATTTCACCGTGAACGCTATGGCATTACGCCTTCCCGATATCGTCCTTGTTGATCCCTTTGGTGGTGTCGAAGATCTCTTAGCGAGCCGACTGCGAACTCCTGCCGCTGCGGATCTCTCCTTCGGTGACGATCCTCTCCGAATGTTGCGCGCGGCACGTTTTACGTCGCAACTGGGCTTCCATACGGCCGATGAGGTCGAGTGGGCAATGGCGGAACTTGCCGGGCGTATTCGTGATGTCTCCGCTGAGCGGATCCAGGAGGAGCTGCGCAAGCTGCTCGCCAGCCCATCCCCCCGATCGGGGCTAGAACTGCTCGTTGACACCGGCCTAGCTGGTTACATTCTTCCCGAGCTGCCGACCTTGCGTCTGGAACAGGACGAGCACCACCATCACAAGGACGTCTATGCCCACAGCCTCACCGTCCTGGAGCAGACCATTGCGCTTGAGGCCGAGCGACACCCGACAACTGCCCCGGATGTGACGTTGCGGCTCGCGGCGCTGCTGCACGATATCGGCAAGCCCGCGACTCGACGGCTCGAACCGGGAGGCGCGGTGAGCTTTTACCACCACGACCTTGTCGGGGCAAAGCTCGCCGCGAAACGGATGCGTGCGCTGGCATTCGATAAACAGTCGATCTCTGATGTCGCTCGGTTGATTGAGCTGCACCTTCGGTTCTTCGGTTATAGCGACGGCGCGTGGACCGACTCCGCGGTGCGCCGCTATGTCAAGGACGCGGGGCCACTGCTCGAGCGCCTACATATCCTTACTCGAGCTGACGTGACCACACGTAACCGTCGCAAGGCCGAACGGCTGGCACATGCCTACGACGATCTTGAGCAGCGTATTGCCGAACTCGCAGAGCGGGAGGAGCTGGCTTCTCAACGGCCAGACCTCGACGGGACGCGGATTATGGAGCTTTTGTCGTTGCCGCCGGGTCCGGAGGTCGGCGCCGCATACCGGTTCCTGCTCGAGCTGCGACTGGAAGAGGGGCCGCTGGGAGAGGAGGAGGCCGAGCGGCGACTCCGGGAGTGGTGGGCGTCGCGTTGAGAGACTCTGCACCAACTCCGATCGCGTGAGGGTTGCCGGAGCTACGGGCGGGACGGAAGGACAGATGCTAGAGTCGCCAAGTTGTCCACGACCAGACGCACTCGCGTCCGCGGAGTGGGCAGATGCTCAAGACCCTCCTGCCGCGGAGATACCGCGGCCGTGTAGTCCGAAGGAGGTGGGTTAGTGACGCATCAGTATGAACTCATGGTGATCCTCGATCCCGAGATTGACGAGCGCACCGTCGCTCCAAGTCTCGATAAATTTCTTAACGTCATCCGAACCGATGGTGGGACGGTCGACAAGGTTGATGTCTGGGGTCGCCGTCGACTGGCCTACCAGATCAACAAGAAGTCAGAGGGCATTTACGCTGTCGTTGACTTCAGTGCAACGTCGGCCGCTGCGGATGAACTCGACCGCCAGCTCAAGCTATCCGAGGCAGTGATGCGCACCAAGGTATTGCGCGCCGAGGAGCATATTGCCCAGGTCGCCGCCGCTGCCAAGCTTGCCGAAGAGAAGGCGGCCGCCAAGGCTGCTCGCTCTTCGGCCGCTGCCAAGGCCTAACGCGATGGCCGGCGAGACGATCATCACGGTGGTGGGAAACCTCACGGCCGACCCGGAGCTGCGATACACGCAGAGCGGGCTCGCGGTCGCAAACTTCACCATCGCCTCCACGCCGCGCACGTTTGACCGACAGACAAACGACTGGAAGGACGGCGACCCGCTCTTTTTGCGTGCTTCCGTGTGGCGTGAATTTGCCGAGCATGTTGCCGGCTCGCTGACCAAAGGCAGCCGCGTCGTCGCAACGGGTCGTCTCAAGCAGCGCTCCTATGAGACGAAAGAAGGCGAAAAACGTACTTCTCTCGAGCTCGAGATTGACGAAATCGGCCCCTCATTGCGCTACGCGACGGCTCAGGTCACCCGCGCCTCCGGAGGCGGCGGACGAGGCCAAGTCGGTGGCGGCCAAGGTGGCTTTGGTGGAAACCAGAGCGCGGCCGGTCACACGGGTGGCGCACGCGGCGGTCAGGCTGAGGAGCCTTGGGCACCCAGCGCCCCTGCCACTGGTGACGTCTGGAGCACGCCCGGTACCTACAACGACGAGACGCCGTTCTGAGTCTGCGCTCGGACGTTCTCCTCATTTGAATCACGCCTCCTCCGCACCGCGATCGTTCGCGGCGGTACGGGGGCGAAACACAACCTAAGGAAACCACTATGGCTGGAAAGAGCAGCGGCGACCGCCGCAAACCGATCCGCGGCAAGGGTGCGAAGCCCGCAGCGCCCGTGAAATCGGTCCGTGTGGGTGTCATCGACTACAAGGACGTCGCGACCCTTCGCAAGTTCATCTCAGAGCGTGGAAAGATCCGCGCCCGTCGTATCACCGGTGTCTCCGTCCAGGAGCAGCGCCTCATTGCCCGTGCGGTTAAGAACGCGCGGGAGATGGCGCTCCTGCCCTATGCCGGCAGCGGAAGGTAGGTAAAGGTATGTCCAAAATCATCCTGACCCACGAGGTTGACGGGCTTGGTTCGGCCGGCGATGTCGTCGATGTGAAGAACGGGTACGCCCGCAACTACCTGATCCCGCAGGGTTTTGG
This sequence comes from Rathayibacter toxicus DSM 7488, assembly GCF_000425325.1. Taxonomy (GTDB): domain Bacteria; phylum Actinomycetota; class Actinomycetes; order Actinomycetales; family Microbacteriaceae; genus Rathayibacter; species Rathayibacter toxicus. The sequence goes on along the minus strand of NZ_KE384350.1, from coordinate 39,971 downwards.
CGTTGCGTGGACTCGCGGCGGCGAGAAGCAGGTCGAACAGATCAAGGCGGCGCGTGCCGCTCGTGAACACAGGACCATCGAAGAGGCGCAGCACACCAAGCAGGTCCTCGAGGCCAATCGAGTGAAGCTGTCCGTGAAGGCGGGCCGCGACGGTCGTCTCTTCGGTTCGGTAAAAACCGCCGACATTGCACACGCGGTGGCGGCGGCGGGATTCGGCGAACTCGACAAGCGCAAAATCGTGATCTCTCAGGCGATTAAGAATGTCGGCGACTATGAGGCCGTTGTGCGGTTGCGTGACGATATTCAGGCGACGGTGAAGTTGCAGGTGGTTGCCGTCAGGTAAGGCTGTCCACACGCCGCAGAGGGCGGTGCGGGGAACTTCTGGGTTTCCCGCACCGCCCTCCGCTATCTCAGTTGTCCACAGCGTCATCCACATACCTCACTCCGGCTCGGCCAACCTTCAACAGGACCTAGAGGCTCTTTTTCTCGCACGGTTGTGGAAACAAGAAAAAGCCTGGTCATATAGCGAAAAATAATTTCTGCGATGCCCGGTTCCCACAAGGTTGTCCCCATGTTCCCCACAGCGCTTGCGGCGTTTTCCGGCGTTTGTCCACATCCTTCTCCACAGGCTGGTTTGACCCGGGTATCGGCCTCTCCGTAGGGTGGCGCAGCAGTCCGCGAGGGGGACGGGCGCGAGTTGTCGCGTCGGCGTCGGAGGTCACTGATAAACAGTTCTGGTACCGGCTCGGCTGGGCCGCCCATCCGTACCGTCAGGTACCGACATCAGGAGGCGAAGACATGACGATCGCGCACCTGGCGGTTCCCGGCGCGGAGGCGCGAGATTCTCGCGGTGATTCGGCGCGGAGCACTGAGCGTACGCCTCCACATGATCTCCTTGCGGAGCAGTCGACCCTCGGGGGAATGCTGCTCTCCAAAGACGCCGTTGCCGACGTTGTAGAAAGTGTGAGGGGCACCGACTTCTACATCCCCAAGCATGAAATCATTTTTGACGCGATCCTCGCGCTTTATGCTCGCGGTGAACCGACCGATGTCATCGCCGTCACTGACGAGCTCACCAAGGAGGGTGAGCTGCAACGCGCAGGGGGCGCCGACTATCTGCACACACTCACCAGCATGGTGCCAACCGCGGCTAATGCGGGCTATTACGCCTCCATCGTCGCTGAGCGGGCACTGCTGCGACGACTGGTGGAGGCGGGTACCCGCATCGCACAGATGGGCTACCAGGGCGAGGGTGAGGTCCTTGACCTGGTCAATACTGCGCAGGCCGAGATCTACAACGTCACCGGATCCGAAACGGCCGAAGACTATGTGCCGCTTACCGATGCTGTGACGGTGGCGATCGATGAAATTGAGGCGGCCGCGCATAAGGACGGCGCCTTTACCGGCGTTCCCACGGGATTCGTCGATCTCGACGACCTCACCAACGGTTTTCATGCCGGACAAATGATCATCATTGCCGCGCGTCCAGCGCTCGGCAAGTCCACGCTTGCGCTCGATTTCGCCCGTGCCGCCGCTATTAAACACCAGATGCCGACTATTTTCTTCTCGCTCGAGATGGGCCGCAGCGAAATTGCGATGCGTCTCCTCTCGGCCGAAGCCTCGGTGCCGTTGCAGCACATGCGCAAGGGCACGGTTGACCAGCGCGACTGGACCACTATTGCCTCCACTCGCGGACGGATCAATGACGCGCCGCTATACATTGATGACTCGCCGAATATGACACTGGTAGAAATTCGCGCCAAGTGTCGTCGGTTAAAGCAGCGTGTCGGATTGAAAATGGTCGTCATCGACTATCTACAGCTGATGACTTCGGGAAAAAAGGTCGAGAATCGGCAGCAGGAGGTCTCGGAATTCTCTCGCGCGCTGAAGCTTCTCGCGAAGGAGTTGCAGGTGCCTGTTATCGCTCTCTCACAGTTGAATCGTGGCCCGGAGCAACGGGCTGACAAGCTACCGGCGATCTCAGACCTTCGCGAATCGGGTTCGATCGAGCAGGACGCCGACATGGTGATTCTTCTGCACCGTGAGAGCGCCTACGAAAAGGACAATCCGCGCGCGGGAGAAGCGGACCTCATTGTGGCGAAGCACCGCAACGGCCCGACCCGCACGGTGACGGTGGGTTTCCACGGTCATTTCTCGCGATTCGCAGATATTCCGGCGGTGTAGGGCCGTGTGCCGAAACTCGTGGTGCTGCGCATCAGGCGCTTAGGCTGGCAAGCATGGCGAAGATTCTGGTACTTGGTGGGACACGGTTTTTGGGAGTCCACCTGGTGGAACGACTCCTCGGAGCTGGCCACAGGGTGACGCTCCTCAATCGAGGAGAAAACCGTGGCACGTTCACTCACTCGCCAATCGTGTTGACGTAGACGTCAACTACATTCTGGTCTCCACGGTGAGTGTGTATTCGGAGATGTCTTGTGGACGGCTCGACGAGAACTCTCCGGTGATGGATGTTCCCCTGCCACAGGTCGATCCGAAGTCCCCCAGGCTTACGGCGAACTCAAGGCGCTGACCGAACGTACCGCGCGTGACTTGTTCGCGTCCCCGGTGATCATTCGGCCCGTCGTCATGTGCGGTCCCTTGGACCCTACCGACAGAGTCACCTACTGGGTAAGTCGTCTGGCGGTTCCGGGCCGGCATCTTGTGCCCGAGCTCGCGAATGTACCCGTCCAGTTCGTCGATGTAGGTGATGTAGCGGAATGGCTGGTGCTGCTTCACGGTGTCGCGGTCACCGGAACATACAACGTTGCAGCTCCGTCGCAAACTTTCGCCAGTTTCCTCCACGGTATTCGTGAGCGCACAGGGCCCGACGTCTCCACCGTGGCTGTGACGGAGGGCGAGATGCGCGAGCTGGGGGTGCTGCCATGGCACGACTTCCCATGTGGCTCCCACCGTCGGAGCGTGAGATGCGGTTCTTCTTCGATGTTGATGCACGCCGAGCGGTCGACCTGGGTTTTCGGGCGCGACCATTCGCGGAGACAATCGACGCCATTGTGCAGTGGGCGGACGTCGATCGAATGCGCAAAGAGCCACGGCACGGTCTGAGCACGTCGCGGGAGAACGAATTACTCGCCGCCCTAGTCCGATAAAAGTCCTCCACCGTGACAGCGGCAGCGGGATTCCTGCTCGTCCTGGCTCACGTATACATGTGTTAGGTGTGTCTTGCTTTCGATGAGGGCGGCGGTAATTGCGAGTAGTACCGAAGAGTGCACCGACTAATCAATACGTTTGCGGCAGTGCTGGCCTTAGTGGTCCTTGACATAGGGCACGGCCTTCAGAGTGTTCGCGCACGTACCGTGTGGCGCGTTGGAGTACTCCGGATCGGCGATACATGACTGACCAACGGTCTGATCGGCAATTCCGTTGTCGAGCGGAACCCCATTCTCGAGGGCGATGTGGTGGACATTCAACAAATAGTTGACCCACGTGGCAATCTGTTCACGGGAGAGAGCTGAATCGAAGCGGATAACTTCGGCAATATCAGCGGCTGAATTGTACTGTTTTCCGCCCGTCGACATAGTCGCGCCAATAGTCATATATTGTGCGGTGGTCGGCACGGGTTCCGTGTCGGAGACGTCAGCGGGATCACGGCTAGAAATGACGTTTCCGTGGGAATCCTTTTCTCCGGGCCAGAAGGTTTCGTCCCAAGGCACAATCGGTGTGTACCACGGGGCACCTCCATTGCGATCGTTCTCGTTGTAGAATTGATGAACGAGGCAGCGGTTAACCTGTCCTCCCATTCGGCGGCGGCCTTTCTGGACGAACCACTGCGAGACGAAGATCTTCCATGGGCCGGTTCCGTGCGCGGAAAATACGCGGTGATGTGTGAGAACGTCATTGCTCCCGTCGAAGTATTCGCTTGCATAGTGGGTCTGGTGTTCGGTGACATTCGTGCGGGAATGCGGCCCCCATTTCACCATTTTGCCGTCGCTATCAGCATGCGAAATAAGGGTTGACCAGTCAGGATCGGTGAGACGCGCGACCGTTAACACGGTGAGGTCGCCCGAGGTCGGTACTTCGAGTACTAGTTGCGATGAGGTCTCCCGGGTGAAGCGTAGGGCGGGAAATCCGTTGGGGCCATCCGCTATGTAGCGCGGACGTGCATCCTTTGTGGGCGCGTAATCGGCCGTGGTATTCGAGCGCAAATCGGACGAGAAAGCTACCGCTGACCGCGTGACTCCGGTTGCGTCGGGAACCGTCGATTCCCAGCGACCGACCGCCCAATAATTGCCGAGCGGCGCCGCATCGGCTCGGAACCACTGTTGCGGAGTAGCACCTTCTGGTGCAGCAGGCCGCTGAGTCGCGGTGTTGGTCACCGTGACGATATTCGAGGTCGCCGAGCCGATCGACGATGTTGCCACGACCTTGTACGACACTGTGCTGCCCGGCGCCGCGTTCTGGATCCATCCCGGGGCGAAAGCGGACGCAACCTTGTACTGGCCCTCAAAGTTGGCTGGGTCTAGGAGGTCTCCGGACACCTTGCGATACACGCCGTACGATGTCACGGCCGCGCCATGATCGCTGGGAAGGTTCCACGTGACATGGTTGCGCCCCTCCGTGGTGACGATCGACGCTGTCGGGGCGTCTGGTGCTTGTGGCGTTGGTGTAGCGATCTCGTGCAGTTCGGGGATATCGGTGTATTCCCACACCTCTGCGCGGCCCGGGTCGCCAGGGAAGCAGGGATAAATACGTAGCACCCTCTCGTTCTCCAGCGCCTGCGAATCAATGTAGGCGCCGGAGATGCCGTCGCCCGAACCATCGGAAGCTTGCGTACCGGTGTGTAGCAGATATCTCCGCCACACTTTTCCGTCTTTGCTAAAGAATGCATAGAGGGGGACGTCCGAGGGATATGGCGAATACTGCGCCGGAGGTGGCGTCTTGATGTGTGTCCAATCACCTTTTGTGGTGTCGAAAACCGCGGAGACGACCACGACGATGAGGCCGGATGTCGTGTAGGCCAGCGACGGGATGCCTGTGTGCCGATCGGTTTCGGGTCGAAGCAGTTCTGTGCGCACGATATCGCCATCGACGTCGGGATTTACCCATGCTGCCCAGACCGAGCGCAAACGCCACGAATCAGGAACCCCTTTAACGACGGAGCCATCCGCCATTGTCGTGGTTCCTGGCTCATTTCCCTCGGGGTCGGACCACGACGAAACGATGACGGGTTCGTTGGCCGCCGTCACACCAATGCGTGCGCCGCCAGCGTTGTGACGGGAGGTTGTGGGGTAGCTGCCGTCAAAACTGGGCCCACGGAACACGACGGCCACATTGCCGTCGATCCATTGCGACGAATCCTTGGGGTTGGGCATTCGCGGGCGAAAACGATCGGTTGTGATCGCGCTTGCCCCGGGACGCCTCCAGGTGTGGCCGCCGTCGTCCGAGCGCATGATCGAGACGTCGCGGCGTGGGAACCCGGCGCGGGGGAAATGACCGTCGCTGTTTTTTGCTCCGACGACGAACTCGGGTGCGCAATAGATGGTGTGGCTGTGCGCTGTGGGTCGGGCGAAAGCGATTTCGGTTCCGTAGGGTGCTATTCCCTCTTCACCGACCAGTCCTTGGGGGACTTTGCCCTCTGCGCTGCCGGTGTTGGGGCGATCGACGCTGTGCCACATCCGTCGTTTCTCGTCCCACTTAAAGAGTGCGATGTCCCAGCTTTGACCGCGCACGATCAGATAGGTGGCGCCGCTGTACGGGTCGCGAAAGAATCGGCGGTAGAACGAGGCCAGTTCGGTTCGGTTGCCCGGCGGCACCGTCGTCCACTGGTCGATCGATCGATTCTGTGTCGATCGTTTCATGGTCATACCGACCTCGATATTGTGGATGGCCGGGTGGGCGAGGACGGTGCCGCTGTCGGTCGTGGTGATCGAAGCACCGCGGTGGCCGAAATTGTGGGCATCCAATGGGAAGACACCGAGATCAGTCGAGGTTTGCGCCTGCGGATTCGACTTCGGATAGCGCACAACACGGCAGACACCGTGATCGTCGCTGGTGGGGATGGTGTCGATGACGTAGACGGCCTCGGCATCGGACCAGAGCGGGGTATAGAGCGCTATCGACTGAGGCAGTCGTTTCCCTGTCACGCTCGTCAGCGGAACTGTGGCCGACGCCGGAACGGGTTTCGTGACGACCTCAACGCCCTGGCGCACCAGCCCGAATGCCGTCTGTGCCCCGCCTACGGTGTCCGCGACGATCGCGGCTCCGATACCGCAGGCAGCTACCGCAAAGAACCCCCGCCGCGTTGGTCCTTTTCCGTTAACGCTCTTCACCATGTCGACCCGCCCTCATCTCTCTCGACAGAGTGTGACTTTATTCTGAGCAGCTTTCGAGATAGGTGACGAGAATGTGTACATTTGGTGAAATTCAGAGACGCGCAGTCATTGTCCGGAGACGTCAGAGACGCCCACGCGACAGCGTTTATCCGCACACACTTCCGCGGTTAACCGGCATGGTCGTCGAAGTTGAGCAGAACCTTGCTCGACTGACTCGCATCCCGCGCCAGCTCGAAGGCCTCTGCTGCGCGTGAGAGGGGAAGCACGTGGGTGACGATTGGAGCGACCTTCATGCTCCCATCGGCCAAAGCTCCCAGCACCTCGTCCATCTCGTCGACGAACCGGAAGGAACCGATGAGGTTCAGCTCGCGTGTGATGGCGAGCGAGAGTAGAGCAGGCTGTTCCCCCGAGGGCAGAAGCCCCACCATCACGACCGTCGCTGCGCGCGCCGCGCCCTTGATTGCGGAGGCGAGACCGCGTGGACTACCGGAAGAGTCGAAGACGATATCGGCGGATACCGCGTCTATTGCCTCCGTGTGGGTGGCACGGATCGTCCGGGTAGCGCCGACTGCGCGGGCGACCTCGAGCGGCCGTTCCGCAACGTCGACGGCACAAATCTCGGTGGCGCCCGCTCGCCGCAGCACCGCAACAGTCAGCGCCCCGATCGGTCCGTTGCCGATCACTAGCGCCCGTCGGCCCGCGACAGTACCGGCGCGCGAAACGGCATGCCAGGCGACGCTGGCGGGTTCTGCCAGAGCAGCGTCTCGCAGCGTCAGGCCGGCGGGCAACGGCCGGAGCATCCGTGCCGGTAGCACCGCGTGGCGGGTGAAAGCGCCCTGAGTATGAGGGAGTCGTGCTGCGCTGCCCAGATAGGTGCCCTGGCTCGCCAGGTTTGGTCGACCGGGCGGATACTCGCCGTGCGCAGTCGCGGGGTGCACCGCCACCGCCGTGCCGACCTCCGGACCGGTACCGTCGGCCGCTGCGGCTACCACCGTGCCGACGACTTCGTGCCCCAGGATCAGCGGTTCGCGGAGAATCGACTCGCCCGCTGCTCCGTGGGTCCAGTAGTGCAGATCCGAGCCGCAGATGCCGCCGTAGGCGATCTCGACGATCGCATCACCACGGCCGAGCGGAGGGAGCGGTGTCTCTTCGACGCGGAGGTCACCTCGAGCGTGCACAATGACGCTTCTGCTGGTGGTAGGGAAGGTCATTGTCGTGCCGTTCCTTGAGCTGGGGCGAGACTTGGCGGCAGGCGAGGCATTTGCCGATCAGATAACGGCAGTCATCCCGCCGTCGATGAAAATGGTCTGTCCCGTGACGTAATCGGAGCCGTCGGAGGCAAGCCAGATCGCCGGGCCGATAAGATCTTCCACTCGTCCCCAGCGCGCTGCGGGGGTTCTGCCCTGAATCCAGGAGTTGAAGCTCTCGTCGTCCACGAGGTTCTGGGTCATCGCGGTGTGGATATAGCCAGGGGCAAGCGCATTGACTTGGATGCCGTACTGCGCCCATTCCGCCGTCATCGCACGGGTGAGATTGCGCACTCCGCCCTTGGACGCGGTGTAGGGCGCGATAGTGGGGCGGGCGAGGTCTGCTTGCACTGAGGCGACGTTGATGATTTTGCCGACGCCGCGGGGGATCATCCGCCGCGCCGCTGCCCGACCGACCATAAAGGTGCTGGTCAGGTTGGTGCGCAGCACACGCTCCCAGTCGCTGACCTCGAGTTCAAGGAGGGGGACCCGGTGCTGCACTCCGGCGTTGTTGATCAGGATTCGCAGGGGGCCGACGGTGTCGTCGATCCAGGCGACCCCTGCCTCCGTTGCCTCATCGTCGGTGACGTCGAAGGCTCTGGCGTGGATCCGAGCCCGGCCGGTCTCATCGGGGCCGAAGCGTGCGTCGAGTTCGGCGCGGGTGATCTCGAGCCGCTGGGGATCGAGGCCGTTGAGAACTACTGTCGCTCCCGCCTCTGCGAGCCCCGTTGCGAGTGCGTGACCGATGCCTCGACTTGATCCGGTGACCAGGGCGACACGGCCGGTGAGATCGAACAGCATGCGTCCTCCGGAAAGGTGGTGGGCGGTCAGGCGGACAGTCCCCGGCCTGTGTGCACATTCCGACCTGATGGTGAGACAGTAACAGCCCAATGAATGCGTTTCAATATGCTGAACAGAACGGGGTCATTTGTGGTCGCTGTGCTCCGGCGTGGGCCCCAGCCGTGGCCGACCCAGCGTGAGCGCCGCCTCCTGAAGTGCATCGACGACGGCCTGGCGCTCCTTCGAAGAGATCCGCGGGCCCACCAGTGAAACGCCGATCGCCAAAGAAAGGTCCGGCCGTTCGGGGGCTGGGACCGCGAAGGCGATACCCTGCACACTCGGATGCAGTTCGCCATCGTCGATGGCATAACCCCGCTGACGTGCCGCGCGCACTTTGGCCAGCAGCTGCGACAGGGTCGAGGTTGATTTATCGGTGAAGACAACAATGTCGCGGCCGCCCGCAAAGCGCGCTTTCAGTTCGGCGTCATCGAGGCCACTGAGTAGTGCGGTGCCGACAGCGGTGGCGGAGGCCGGATAGCGGTCGCCGACGCTCGCGGAGAGGGCGAAACGCTCCCTTCCCTCGTGGACGGCGAGGTAGAGCACCCGCGTGCCGCCGAGTAGCGCGATCTGGACCAGCTGACGCGAGAGAACGGGTGAGTCCTCGCAGAGCCGGTAGAACTCACGCACCGGGTCCACACCGGCCAGGTAGGAGCTGCCGAGTTCGACGGTGCGGCGCCCGAGTAGGTATCCGGAGCCGACTCGTCTGACCAGGCGTCCCTCTTCGAGGGCGGCACAGAGATTAGAGGTGGATGACTTGGCGATACCGAGTTCGCGGGCGATATCGGTCAGTGTGCGTGGCTGGCCGTGTGCCTCGGCGAGGAGGTCGAGTATCCGCACGGCCCGCGAGACGGCGGGGGCGCCGGAGCCTTTGTCGACGGTGTTCTCGGATGCATCCGGGCTGGTCATGGTGTCCTCTTGCCAGGCTGAAGGGCGGGGCGTTAGTAAAACTCCACCGTATCGACTCGATTGATCAGCGGCTCTTTGTTCAGGAACCGGGTGGCGTTGCGGGCAAAAAGCTCGGCGATCAGACGATCTTCGGCGGCATTGAGAGCGGCCGTGTGGGGGCTAATCAGTACATTCGGGTGGGACCAGAGGGGGTTATCGGGGGCAAGGGGTTCTGTGACCATCACGTCGAGCGCGGCGAAGCCGACGCGACCGGTGTCGAGTGCCTCGAGGAGGGCCTTCTCGTTGACCACCGTGCCGCGACCGACGTTCACGAGCGTCGCACCGGACCGGAGGGCTGCGAAAAAGTCGGTTCCGATCAGACCCTCGGTCGCGGTGGTGCCGGGGAGGGTGACCACGATACCGTCGATGCGGCCGGCGACCTCGGCGAGTGCTTCGGGGCGAATGATCTCGGTAACGTGCGGCACCGTTGTCTCGTGGCGGCTTGTCCCGATGACCCGTGCGCCGAGTTGGGAAAGAGCGCGGGCAGTCGCCCGCCCGATCGAGCCGAGCCCGACGATCAGGATGGTCTGTTCCGAGATCAGGCTCATCATCCAGCGTTCGCCCCAGACGTGTTTGCGTTGCAGGCTGTGCAGCCGGGGGAGAGTCTTTGCTCCGGCTAACAGGCCGAAAAGGCTGAATTCCGCCAGTGGGGTGGCGTGGACGCCTGCGGAGGTGGTGAAGGCGATGCGAGCGAGCTGCTCGGAGTTGAGACCCGCGGCTTTGACCTGCGCGCCGCCGCCGGCCGCCATTGTGTGCACCCAGCGCAACTGCGGATTCGCTTCCGCCGTGCGCGACAGCGCGTGGGGGTCTTCATCGGGAAGCCCGTAGAGCACCTCCGCGGAGTTGAGAAGTGTCTCGAAAGCCCGCTGCTGCTCGGGGGTGCGCGTGAAGGCGGGATCCCCCTCGTGGTCGCCCGGATGCCGCATGGGTGGGAGCAGACTCTGGTCGGCCACTATCTCTAGGCGCGGTTCGAGTTCTCTGATGCGGTCGATGAGTTCCGCGCTGAGTGGAGTGGCGATGGCGACGCGCAGGCGCTGAGTCACGGGGTCCCTTCGAGGCGGGGCTGCGGAATCGGACGGAAAAAAGAGGAGCCCGGCCCGCGGCAAGTGTACGCGGGAATCCACTGTGTTGAACCGAGTTCTCTATGCTGGCCCGGCGAATCGGATCTGCATGATTGTTGGAGACCGTGCCCACGATGCGTCCGCCGTTCGTTACCCGAGTGGTCGGCGGCGTTTTCGGCGGTAGGCATGGTCACTATCCTTCTTCCAGACTCGAAAGGAAACGGCATCACACCGGAGACGGTTAACGTCGCCTGGCTATTATTTCTGCGGTCCGGTTTTTACCGGGGTGCAGTAGTTGGGGTCTTCTTTTCGCTTTCGCGAGATAGCGAATTTTCTAGGCGATTCTCAGTGCTCAGTGTGTCGCACCGCGGTGCGAAATATTTTTGTTGGACATGTGTATAAAGGGGGCGCGAAAAAATGATCGATCGCTGGAAAAGAAAAAACAAAAAAAGAGAGAATGGATTGCAGTCTTGCGGGGCTGCGTATCAGCTGTCTGTCGGCTTGGCTGACGTGGTATTCGGTGTTGGTGCCCTCTCGCCCTCAGCGATGGCGGCGGAACTTTCGGCTCCTCACTCATCGCCGACTGCTGTAGGTAATATTCCGAATGTGGACCAGGCAATGATGGACAGTGCTCTTGCCTCTCTGCCCGGCTCTGCGCTTCCTCGCAGTTCACGCCGCGAGGGGAATAAGACGGTCACGAGTTACCAGATCGGCGGCGGTCTCACGATCACTACTGTGGAACTGGACGCTAGCTCCACGGTGCCTGCGATTGCGGCTTCTCTGTTGAGTGGCGGCTGGGATGTCGGGGGTCCTTACGTTGATTTGAATAGGGCGGATCAGGCGATTGTGGCTTCCGGCGGCGCGGCAGGTTTGTCTGTGGCGTTGTGTGCCGTTCCGGGTGTTGGAGTCCCGCTCTGTGCAAGTACTTCAGCAATTTTGACGGCAGCCGCGGCGTTTATCGCGACGAATGGCGCGTGCGGAGACAGCATGAGAATACATCTTCAGCAGTTCGGGTACCCGGAATGTGTGTCGTGATGAAAGAGCCGCTGCAAATACGGCAAGGAATGACCGCAGGAATTATCGTTGCTGCCGTCACCGTTGGCACCATTTCCGCGGTGAGAGGGTTTTCTTTATGGGAGACCGTTGGTGTTGCGACCGGATGCCTCATAATATTAGGTGTCCTCTATCTAGTACTGAGTGCTATTAATCGTCGCAGGCGATAAGGAAATTTTGTGGCGTAACCTAGGTATAGGGATCTGTCGTTCCTTGAAGGAAGAACAGAGTGTGCCTGACGTGAAAATAGTGAAGCGCAAAGGCGACTCGGCGGATCATGTGTTTTCTTAATAAATTCTATCCGACTGATTGGAGGCGAGAATGGGATCGATCGACACGTGGAACCTCTATTTTCTCCTGGTTGCGGTTGCGGTCGTAACGGTGATCGTGGCGGTCACGTTGGGGATCCGGTGGTTCCTTCGTCGTTATAGTCCAAGCGACGAAACAACGTCCAGCTCCAACCGCACCTAACTCTTCTGAGTGGAGTACGCGTGAGAAATCTCCCCGGCCGATAATTCGCCACTATTGCCGGGGAGATCTCTATCTTATCGGCGATACCTTCAGCTTCCTCTTGTTGTGGTTGCGAATAACGTCAGCATGTGGGCGGTGTGTTTAGTGTTAACCGGTGCCATGCAGTCTGGGCTCGGGGAGTGGCGGTAGCGGCGGGCGAGTCGCTGATGTAAAGTTAATTTTACATTAGCTGGCCTGAGGGGATGAGGGTTGTATGAAACTGTGGTTTGCCGTCGTGTGTACTGGCATTGCGGTTGCTGTGGGTGGTGTCTATTTTCTGGCGGCGATCGGTGCGACCGCCGCCGCTCCCTACCTGTCGGGTGCGGCCATTTTCTTCACCGGCCTCGGCTCGAAAGTCGTGCTTGATCGATGGCGACAAGCCACCGGCGCGGATTCTCCTGACGGTCTAGAAAGAGCGGTCGCCATGCGTGCGCAGAGTCGTTCGTTTCTCGATCTGGTCCTGCTTCAGCTCACCGCGTGTCTTGTCGTTCTTGTCTTCCCGGTGCCGCCAGGGGCTGTCATGGCGGCTGTTCTCCTGCTCGGTGTTGCTGATTTTTGGATCCGTTACGCCGTGGCGTTGCGGTTGAGAGGCCGTGCGGCATGAAGAATGTGCTCGCAGAGCTGAGGCAGTCGAAAAATCTTACCCAGGAGCAATTAGCGGCCGCCGTCGGCGTGACGCGACAAACCATTATCTCGATTGAGCGCGAGAAGTTTAATCCTAATCTCGCACTTGCCTACAAGCTCGCCAAAGAGTTTGACTGCCGTGTGGAAGACATTTTCCCGAATACGATGTAAGGGTGCCCCAGTCTGCGAATCTGGGCGCACTCGTGGAGAAGTATTTCTCTGAGTTATCTTTCTTATTTTTTGCACACGATTGTAGGCCTCGAGGTGCGAATCGGGAGGGGGACCAGCCACGGTGAGCAGACGAGTAAATCCACTGTGGTGAACCGAGTTCGTTATGCTGGCCGCATGAATCAGGCTCCGAAAGATCTGTCGGATGCTCTCGCTCCGCGCGCGCGAGTGGGCGTCATCGGGCTGGGTCACATGGGCGCGCCGATGGCGCGGAACATCGCCGCGGCCGGGTTCCCGCTGGGGATTACCGCGCGGGAGTCGTCGGCGGCCCGCGCTCAATCTGCCGTACCGACAGCGCAGTGGTACCCGACGCCCCGCGCGCTTGCCGAGGCCTCCGATGTGCTGCTGCTGATGGTGCCCGACTTGCCGCAGATCGAGGATCTGCTGGCCGGTGATGACGGCCTGCTTGCCTCCGTAACCGGATGTGTGCTCGTGGTCAGTTCCACGGTGTCGCCCGCGGGGCTGCGGGCACTTGCCGAGCGCGTCGTCGCCGAGAACCCGGCAGTGCGGCTCGTTGACGCGCCGGTGAGCGGAGGTACTGAGGGTGCGGAGGAGGGGACGTTATCGATCATGGTCGGCGGCGCTGATGCTGATGTGCAGCGGGTTGTGCCCGTGCTGGCGGCGTGCGGTACTCCTCTGCATCTCGGCCCGCTGGGCGCTGGCGAAGTCGCCAAAGCGTGCAACCAGTTAATCGTTGCGGGCACGATGACCGCGATAGCGGAGGCGGCGGTGATTGCTGAGCGCTCTGGTGTTGATCTCGACGCTCTTTTTACCCTGTTTCAGGGCGGCTACGCGGGCAGCCGGGTACTGGAGACTAAGCGGGCAGCACTCCTCGCACGGGATTACCAGCCGGGCGGTGTCGCCTCCTACATGGTGAAAGATCTCCGAGCCACGGCCGATGAGGCGCAGGCGACCGGCACCTCTGCTCCGCTGCTCGCGACCGTGCGCGAACTGCTCGACGAGGTGGTGCAGGCGGGGTTGGGGGAGCAAGATTTGTCGGTGGTGCATCGGTATATCGGGGAGCGGTGAATGTGGGGTGGTGGTGCTTCTATCCTGCCGCCCGTCATCGCGAAATTTCGCGAGATGTCTCCGAATGGACGAGAGAGCCCGCCTCGGCAGGGGATTTCGTCCGTTTGGTATATCTCGGCGGCGCGTGGTTGCTCAGTGAGTTATTTATCAGTGTTCAACGTTGACACGAGGCTCGGGGATGGAAAAGTTACTGAAAATTTAACCAGCCCGCTCCAAGAAAAAGTAACGCACTATTGTCTAAATTCACCAATTCTCGCTCGATAATTTGTCCCCCAAATAGTCCACAGACAACCTCGCGAGAGTGTTCGTCGGGTCGAGGAGATCCTCGACACCGGATTTTTTCCAGGCTTTCTTATCGTACATACTCCCGGGAAAGGGATCCGATAGTGCGACACGACGACCGTGGTCCCGTTCACCGCTGACCGCAACTCTGGTTCGCGGCCGTTCAGGACAACATCGATCATCACTTCGACATCAGAGATAATGCGCGACACCGTTGCCTGACTCACACCAAAGAAAGAAGCCAGGAACTCGTCGGTCACGTTATGACGAAAATATGCCAACGTGAGATACAGAGCAGACTCCAGCGAGAGCGCACGAGGCCTTGTTCCGGGTGTCGACCACACAAACCCCGCATCAACAAGAACACCGGGAACGTCACACGTATGTGACCTTTTGCTGGCGAATGTGTTAATCACGCCTGAGGCCCCTCCTCCGGATGGGCGATTTTAGCTGGGCCGGAGACATGCCTGAGCCCAAGGGAATATGACGTTGGGTTTTTCCTTGGTGAGCTTGCAGAGCACGTATTTGTATATTCTGCTGCTGGCCCGCCCTTCGATGATTTCTCGGCATTAGCGGCGAGTTTCTTGTCTGGGTATGGAGCAACGGAGGATTCTGAGCTGATTGCGTCGGCAATAATATTTCGGTTTCTGCTTAACATTTTGGATTTTTCGCATTTGTGGAAGAAAGTTGGTGAATGGTGTATCTATGCGGAACTTATCCGATTTTTTATCGACTCCCCGCTTGAGTGGATATCGGGTTATTGATCGCGACATAGCCCACCTTGCTGAGATGGATGATGAAAGGTATAAATAGGTATGATTTTCTGGATAGTGTGTGGTGCGGCGATGGTAATTTTGGGAGGATACGCATCTCACCGTGGTTGGATCACTCTGGGGTTTCGGAAGCCGCGATCCTCGGGAGGATCGGGTGTTTTCGGTGAATTGATCGAGGCGTTCCACCCCGGCCATTCGTACGTCGCAGAGGAAATTAACCGTGACCGTATTGTTGTAGAGGGGTCCGTCCCTTATTGCTACGGTGTCGATTCTGATGATCTCCTCGCTAGTGGGAATACGGGAGAGTCCACGTTTTCTCACGCGTCCCACGTCGAGGCGAGGAAAAAAGATGACAATGCCTAATCTGCTAACTGTCTCCGTCGAGGGACTTGTTTGTAAATATCGCGAATTCGTGGCAGTCAACGAAGTCTCATTCACCGTTGACCCGGGCGAACGTTTTGCAGTCGTGGGCCCCAACGGCGCAGGAAAGACCACGCTTCTCGAGACACTCCAAGGCCTGCGCACAGTGAGTGCGGGATAAGGTCGGTGTCTTTGGAATCGATCCTATGAATCGGTCAGTATCGCATTCCCGCATGGGCATTATGTTTCAAGAATCAGGCCTTTTGAGTGACCTTACTGTGCGTGAAAAAATCGCCACCATCGGGCCATTGACAGGGCGCACCGACAACAGTGATCACGTGGTAGAACGCGTCGGTCTGAGCCGACTTGCCAGTTCGCGCGTTTCACAACTTTCGGGTGGTGGGCGACGTCGTCTCGATTTCACCCTCGCTATCTATGGTGCTCCGAAACTGCTTTTTCTTGATGAGCCGACCACTGGGCTTGATCCGGTGGCTCGGGAGGATTTGTGGGAACAGGTCGCAGCGCTCAGGAATGGTGGTGCCACTCATTATTCTGAGTGCGTTATTCATAAATCCTTTACCAGCCGAGTCGATACAGTTCGAGGCGGGTGACGGCGCGGATAAGGTTGAGGGGGTTCTGTGAGGCGTCCGCGGTAGCCGGTGGCAAGGATTTTCACGTTCTTCCTGTGGGCGATGCATCTTTCGACTGCGGAGCGGGTGAAAGAGATATACCGGTTGGTTGCGCGAGTGTTGTCATCGTGCCGAGCACCGGGAACTGGGTCAGATACGCAGAGCAGGATGCCGTTCAGATCGGACGCGATCGGTACGTTTAGTCCTTGTCCGTCTTGCTTCTCGGAGTAGCTCTCCCGCCCTCCCACGGCACAGTTTCCGGTAGGAACGTCCGTGCGATCGACCAGAACCACCCGTCCTCGAACAGCCACCTCCAACGCCAGCCCGGACAGGCAGCAGGTCTGTTCCATCACAGGAACGATCCTCCGTAGACACGACACATGGTGAGTTGGGACACGCTAAACATGTCCGCGATAGTCGCCTGGCTCGCGTTCTGTCGTAAAGAATCACGGTCGCAACGATCTATTCGCGAATAGTCATCTGAACCGCTCTTCCCGGCATTCCCCCTTTTCCTGAGAAAATCTGCCATATCCGGGAAATCAGCTCCGTTAATTGTTCCGAACGCACCCCTGTAGTAGAGTCATACCTCATCCGCTTCTCATTTCGAAAAATAGACAATTTTGGTAAATTCTCTTTACTCGCATGAGGAGCCGATGCCTTACCGCGACACACAGAAATTAGACCTTATAAATAAGACACTATAGTAGAAAGTTCACGCATGAAAATTGGCAAAAAAGCCATTGTTTTTTTGACAACAGCAGCTCTCGCTATTGTTGCGGCCATCCCGGCGCAAGCCGAGACCTATTCGGTTTCTCAAATGCCGTATAAATTGACTTCTACCGCCACGGATATTGGAAATAATCTTGCCATTATAGCTACTGCCTTAAAGATGGGTGACGATCCGCGCGATACTTTAGTTTCCGACGCACAAGAAAAAATTACGTATCACCTACAAAACAATATAAATATAACATTTACCTACGACAAACGCGGAAAGGTCCTTCTTCCGCAGGAAGGCACTCTTACTCCTCAAGTTAATACCGGGATGGACCCATTTCCTTACATAAGCTTTGATCACGAAGAGCAAGGTCCTGCAATAAGTGGTTACGCCGGTATTGTCGTGACAGCAATTTGTGCATCAAGTGGTTTTGAGACGGCAGGATTTGGTTGTGCAGTAGCGGGCGCTGTTGCGCTCGCTGTCGTCGGGGTTGCCGCAGCGCACGGTATCTGTCCGGGAAATCAAAATCTCCGTGTGTACCCTATTTCAATGGAAGGGCAATGCAGAAATGACTAGAAAAATTTTAGCTCGGGCAATTCTATTCTCGGCAATAGTATTAGGAATTCAACTTTCTCTGGAAATTGCCGTTTTCGTAAAAGAGATATCTGTCGGAGACTTTAAACACCTCTTCTCCTTTGTGTTGATAGATACCGTGACAACGGTATCTGTATTCTGTATTCTGTATTTTGTTCCTCGGCGTAGTAAGTCAGCTCGCGCCGGAGTGGAGAAAGCATGAAAACAATGGTGGGTACATGCCGTGCGTGGATCCACCACTGTTTTGTTGGCGTTGGTAGAATAGTGTAAGAGTCGCCTGGAAGCTCACGAAAATTTGTACCGGGAGCGGACACACAGCCCGCCGCCCGCCGCCGGGCAGCGGTAAGCAAGTTGGCTCAGCGAGCACTTCGCCCAGGCTTCTTGTCAGTGCATTCAAAATTTTATTCGGCTACAGGTTCAGGTTCTTTACCTGGCTTAGCTAAGCTCGCGATGACGATCAAAAAACTTACGGACACGAAAAAACTTACGACGAGTAGCGGCCACAGAAGACTGGGGATTCTAGGGTCTATCCAAAACATGTACAGCGATACGACTAATCCAACGATGACTGCACGAAACACCCAGACTAAAGCCCTGTGGCGAGCAGCACATTTCATTGAATTACTTTAGCCCGACGAAGGGGCCTACGAAAAGAGAGTTCACAACCAAACACCTTCTCTCTGCACTGACCTGATGAATCCGGCAACTCTCGGTAGGAGACGATCAGGGCGCGCACTGTTCTGGCCACAACATCGATATAGATATAACTACAATCAAGAGGAAAAGGTTATCTTTCCACAGGAAAGCACCCTTACTCCTCAAGTTAATACCGGGATGGACCCATTTCCTTACAAGGGTGGTTTGGCCTGAAGATCTAGGAGTCGCTACGGCTCAGAAGTTCGTTACGCTACGCCTCGAGGGCTGCTCGTCTCGCTTTTTCGTGACCAGAAACACAGCGATGGACCAGCTGTTCGGCATCCCATACGAGGGCCCCAGCCTCGTATTCACGCCGATACATCTCGATGACATCGTTGATGGTGAGACGAAGTGGTGAGGGCACCGGAGAAGGGCTGAGGAATTCAGCGATAGAGGTAACAGTCACATTATCGTCAGCTAGAAGCACCGGGAAACGAATGTCGGCAAGCTCGTCAAGGCTCGTTCCTGGATGCTGCTGGGCGTACTCCCGGTATTCCCAGACTGGAACGGGAGGCCGATTTTCCGAAACGCCAGCTCGTAGCTCTCCAGCAACGAGCTGCTCAACATCCACACTCTCAGGCGCAGTTTTACGCAGGTCATGTAGCGTCTGTTGACGCTCGTCCTCGCTCAGGTACGACATCTGCTGCTCGTTCGCTCTCTAGGTTCGGGCGAATCCCGTCGTTCTTACATTAACTCGTATCGGGCCCCGGCAACACTGTTTTTAAGCGAGTGATCATCCATAGTGTCGAGCATCCTAATGAGAGTGATTGCGGAGCATCACTTTCGCTAATTTTTCCTTTCTCGCACCAAATCGATTTGCGCTCACTCAACGAGTATTAGTGCTTGATCTTTAATAATCTCCGACACACTTCCACCGCCCACAGCGCTGCTGAGACGAGGTAATCCGACCGGGCTTCCTGCCGCCTACTTGCCCCAGATTGTGCGGTAGCTGTTGCGGTAACCGCTCGGCGGGTCAAAGGTGTCGCCGCTAGGAACGTTGGCCTTGGTGATCAGTTCGGGAGCGGCCACAAAGCCCGAGGGGCCCTGGCCGGCCAGCGCGCGGTTCGTTTCGTCCACCAGCTGCCACCCCTGAAGAATCAACGGTTCGGCGACTGTCGCCGCCTGATAATCCTGGTTGCGGATGCGTTGGAATTCGGCCGCATCGCCATCGCCCGCGGCGATCGAGCGCGGAGTTCCGGTCGGATCGGTGCCGGCCGCGCGGAGCGCCTGCTGCGCGCCAGAAAAATAGTTGCCATTGATGGCAAGGAGATAACTCAGCTTGCTTCCCTTGTTTTGCAGCAGATTCGCGATCAGTCCGGGCATTCGTTGGTCGGCCTCGGCGATCGGAGAGTCCTCATCGCTGAGCATCGCGCAACCAGAACAGGCGCTAACGTACGCCTTCATCGCTTCGGATTTCTTGACGGCAATGTCATATTGACCATCCGTGAAAACCGCAACGCCGGCAGTACCGTTCGAGTCGGCAACAGCATAGGCGGCGGCGAGCTGCGAGACGGCCAACGGGTCGGTCGAGACATTGGTGAACAAGCCATTACCCGGACCGGTTGATGCTCCCGAGTGCCAGCCGAGTACCGGAATCCCGGCGTCTTTCGCCTGGCTGATGCCGGAGGCTTGCTCCGTCGGGTCGAAGCCGCCGACGATAATCGCGGCCGGGGCGGAGGCAATGGCCTGGTTCATCGCATCGGTGCGTCCCTGAGCGGTCGCCTTGCCGTCGTAGATATCGATAGTCCAGCCGATCACGGGGGCTGCCTCCCGCACCCCCGATGCCACGGCGTTCACTCCGCCATTGGTGAGGTCGCTGCCCACGAACGCGATTCGTGCGCCGGATTTCTGTGCGGTGGGGCCGGTACCGTCCGGGCTAAAGCCCTGGGTCGCGGCAAGGCTTTTCGCAACGAGATCCTTCGACGCCTGCACGAGGTCGCCCTGCGGGATGATCGACGAATAGTCGGCGGAGAACCGCGTGGTGGCGCCTCCGACCGAGCCGCTCGAGCAGGCGCTGAGGCCGAGGATCCCGAGCACGGACAGTGCTGCGATCGGTAATAGCCGGGAGCGGTGACGGGCAGAACATGTCATCGGAGATCCTTTTCTGTTGTGCGCTCGGCGATGCTGCCGACGTTGACGGTGTATTCACACGGTGATGGCGAGGGGACAGCCTCCGCGGGGGCAGGGACCTCGGTCAGGGTGCTCGGGGCGGTATCAGCTCTCGCCACCCGCCTCCTGCTCGCGATCGAGGCGATCGTGATCGCCGCGACGAGGGTGAGCCCGTTGAATAACGGCTCCAGGAAGAACTGCCCCGGGAGCAGCTGCTGAAGCCCGGAAATACCGATCGTGGCAATGACGACGCCGAGCACAGTGCCGAGCGCGTTGACACGACCGGGCCGGATCGTGGTCGAGCCCAGGAACGCGGCGGCAAGTGCCGGCAGCAGATACTCCGGACCGATATTGGCCTGAGCGACCCCCGCCTGACGCGATGCGAGCAGAATCCCGGCAAGAGCCGTCAGCGTCCCAGAGGTGACCATCGCGCCAACAACGTAACGGCGCCGCGGGATGCCGACCAGACGCGCGGCGGCAGGGTTGGCCCCCACCGCATAGAGATAGCGACCGACGGGCAGATAGTCGAGGACGAGCCACATCGCAATGCCGATGATGAGGGCGATCACAAAGGGCCCGGGGAACGGGCCGAGTGACCAGCGTGAAAGCTCGTCGAAAGCAACCGCGCGGACGCCAGCGGCGTCCGTCACCTGACGTCCGCCGGTGTACCAGTAGGTGACGGCGTAGATCACTTGTCCGGTTGCGAGGGTCGCGATGAAAGCATCCACTTGCGCCAGTTCAACCAGGAGCGCGTTCAGCAGTCCGATCACGCCGCCGCCGAGGAGCACCAGTACCAGCACGATTCGGTAGTCGAGTCCGTCGAGCTGCCAACTGAGTGACATTACCTGCCACAGGCCTACGCTGTAGCCGATCGACAGGTCGATTTTGCCGGCGATCATGGGGATGGTCACCGCAAGCGCCAAGATCAGCAGCACCGACTTACTGGAGGCGAGCAGCTGAAAGTTAGTGAGCGACGCGAAGGTCTCTGGTTTCGCTACGGCGAAGATCGCGAACACCACCACAGTGAGGAGGACCATGCCGTAGCTCGACGTGAGCGTGCGGTGCCAGCTCGCACCCGGACCGGGTTCGAGGGCGGTGGAGCGAACCGAAGTGTTCATGGTCATGCGGGCGCCTGCGTTTCGAGAAAGGTGGACGGGGTCGATGCGGTGTATGCGATCACACGGTCGAGGTCGGAGGCTGCGGCCACAAGGTTCGCAATAGTCACGTCGGCGCCGCTCAGCTCAGCGATGATATGACCGCGACCGAAGACGAGGGCGCGGTGAGCAATTCTGGCTACTTCCTCCATATCGGTTGAGACGACGATCGCGGCAGTGCCTGTGCGCACGCAGTCCCGCAGTAGCGCAGAGATTTCGGTTTTCGCGCCCACATCGACGCCCATCGTCGGCTCCTCCAGCACGATGACGGAGCGACCGACGCCGAACCAGCGGGCAAGGATCACTTTCTGTTGATTACCACCAGAGAAAGTGTCCAGTGCCAGTTCCGGATCTCGGGGCCGGATGTCAAAGCGACGCAGGATCGTGGCCGCTTCCTCCCGCTCCGCTTGTCGGCTGCGGAACTGCCATCCCCGTCGGCCCCAGACCTGTGGGTTGAGGAAAAGATTTTCGCGGGCACTGAGACCGGCGGCGACAGACTCGGTTTCGCGGTTAGATGTCGCAAAGCCGATCCCGCGCGCGATTGCGTGGACCGGATTGCGGGGAGTGAATGCTTTTCCGTCGAGGAAGAACTGCCCGCCTGTGCTGCGCACGGCTCCTGCTATGGCGCGCCCGATCGCCTCCTGCCCCGCCCCCCGGAGGCCGCAGAGCGCGACCACTTCGCCACGCGCGACCTGGAACGACACGGGGCCGACTCCGGGCACCCGGACTGCGTCGAGCGCGAGTTGTATGTGCTCCTGTGGGGGATCGAAGACGGTCGGGCGGGTTCCGCGGCCAACGATCAGTTCGACCAGTTCCTGATGGCCCAGGTCGTGGAGGGGGCGGTTGGCGACGACAGAGCCGTTGCGCATCACGATTGCGCGCCCAGCGATCTCGTAAATTTCGTCGAGTCGGTGCGAGACATATATCATCCCGACGCCGCTGTCTCGCAGTCTGTGCAGCACCTCGAAGAGCCGCTCGACGTCGGCCTGGGGCAGCGACGCTGTCGGCTCGTCGAGGATCAGCAATTTCGGCTGAGTGACCAGACCTCGGGCGATGGCGAGCAGGCTCCGTTCGGTGCGGGGCAGGTCGAAGACGCGAGTATCCGGATCTATGCCGCCGCCGACCAGGTCGAGTACCCGCTCGGCCTGCTTGCGCACCCCGCGGTGGTCGATCAGGCCGAGTCGGCGCGGGTAGCCGAGTGACTGGGCGATGTTCTCGGCGACCGTCATCCATTCGACGAGTCCGAGGTTTTGGTGGATGAAAGACACCTGATGTCGAGTGCTGCCGACGCTGAGCTCGGCTCCTGACAATTGCATACTGCCGGAATCGGCCTTCTCGACTCCGGCCAGCAGACGGATCACCGTGGACTTGCCGGCACCGTTCTCGCCGAGTAGCGCAACGATTTCGCCCTGCTCGACCTCGAACGAGACGCGGTTGACGGCGTGAGTGGCGAAGAAGCGTTTGTCGAGTTCGCGGACGCGCAGGAGCGGGACGTTCTCGGAAGGGGGTGGCGTCATCGTCAACCGGTGTAGAGGAAGGAGTGGAGGGGCATGGTGGTTCCGTTCGATCGGTCGAGGGGCGCCTCGCGGAGCCTGTGTCGGTAAGTTCGGTAGGACCGTCGGAGGCTCTTAGGTGCGGGCGAACAGGCGCAGCGCGTGGGCGAGTGCGGTGAGTTCGCCCACCAGGGCATCGCGCAGTTCGGGTGTGAGCCGTTGCGTCAGCAGGGTGGTCGAGATCGCGGTGGGCTGGGTGGCGTCGGGTATGCAGACGCTGAAGCAGGTGACTCCGATCGTGTTTTCCTCCGCGTCGATCGCATAACCCTGCTGTCGTATCCGCATCAGATCGCGACGTAGATCGGCAACAGTGCGATGGGATGCTTTCGTCGGTCGCGGTAGCTCAGTGGTTGTGCTCAGCAGCTCCTCGAGGTCGGCCTGAGGGAGGCTGGCCAGCATCGCCTTGCCCAAAGCCGTCACCGCAGCGGGCAACTTCCGGCCGATGTCGCTAGCCAGCCGCACCGGCTGTGCGCCGTCGTGCCGGGCGAGATACAGCACATCGAACCCGTCGAGTACGGCAAGCAGCACCGTTTCGCGCCCGAGGGTCCCGAAATGTCTGACTGTGCGGCGAAACTCCGCAATCACATCAGTCGACGTCAGTACCGACTGTCCGATTTCGAGCGCCTTATAGGCAATAACCCAGCCGGCGACAGAGCGTCGCACCATTCCGGCGGTTTCGAGAGTAGTCAGCAGATTGTGGACGGAGGACTTCGCCAACGGTATGCGTGCCGCGATCTCGGTCAGGGCCAGTGGACCGCCCGAGCGGCTCATCACCTCCAACACCTGGACCGCCCGAAACGCGGCCGGCGCCGAAGTCGAGGCGGCTCCGGTTAATTCACCGACGACCGGCGGAGTGGTCGCCGTCATGCTGATGCAGCTGACAGTGGGAGGGTGCGACGCGCAGCATCGCGGGTGCGGGTTCGGATGCGGTAGAGGGAGGTGGTCGCCGCGATGAAGAGTTCCGTGCCGTCGTCGCCGCCGAAGCACACGTTCCCGACAACTTCCGGCACCCGGATCCGTGCGAGGACGGCACCTGTGGATGAGAGGATCTGCACGCCATCGGCGCACGATGTCCACAGCCGACCCTGGACGTCGACCCGGAAGCCGTCCGGTGCGCCGGGCGTGATGACGGCGAGAATGCCCTGTGGTGAGAGTTCCCAGTTAGCGCCGACCGAAAAGGCGTGGATGCAATGGTTGCCGGAGGCATCCTCCCGCAGGACCTGGGAGGTGTCGGACACGTAAAGCACGCGCTCGTCAGGCGAAAAGGCGAGCCCATTTGGCTCCTCGACGCTGGTCGCCATTTCTCGCAGTTCGCCAGTGGTCTCGTCGAAGCGGAACACAAAACAGCCGCCATACTCTTTTTCTCCGGGATAGCCCTCGTGCGGCTGAACTATTCCGTAGGGCGGGTCGGTGAACCAGATTGCGCCGTCAGAGGCGACGATCACATCGTTCGGTGAGTTGAGCCGCGCGGACCCGAACCGGTCCACGAGCACTGTCGCTATGGAGTCGACCTCGCGCTCGATGGCTCGGCGACCGTGCGAGCACTGTATGACCCGACCTGCCATATCGAGGGTACGGCCGTTAGTGAATTCGACTCCCGAGCGGTGAACTCGGGTCGCGCCGGTTGCTGCGCTCCACTCGAGGATGCGGTCACCGGGAATATCGCTCCAGCGGACAACCCGTTCGCGGGGCAGCCAGACCGGCCCTTCACTCCAGGTGGCTCCGGTTGCTAGACGCTCAAGACGTGCCCCAGGAGCGAGTAGCGTCGCGAGTATCTGAGGCGGTGCATCCTCGCCTTTCATAAGACCTCCCCCTGGTCGATCTTTATGAAAGCCCCCTCGCGCGGTCAGAAGCAAGAGGTTGGTTCGAAATCCAGAACGCCGTTCATCGCAGCAGCGTTCGATGTCTCGGATTCCCTCTCGACCAGATCACTCTGTTTTCGCGCCTCAGCCTCCGGTCAGGACAGTCCCGAACGCGGTAGTAGATACCAGAGCACCGTTGTCAGCGCCGCAGAGATAACGCCCATGATGGTCACGCCGACGGTCCACGTTGACAGCATCGTTCGCTCCGAGATCCTGAAATAGCGCGAAAGTACCCAAAAGCCTGCGTCGTTGACGTGCGAGAGGCACACGCCACCCGCCGAGACGCCTACCGCGAGCAGGGCGACATGCACGGGGTCGACCGCCGTGACGTCGATAGTCGTTGCCAGGAGGGTCGCCACGGTCGTTACCGCCGCCGTGGTTGTCCCCAGGGTTGCCCGGAGACTTGCCGCCAGTACGAAACCGAACACGACCAGCGGAAGATGCATCTCCTGCATCCGCGCGACAAGTTCGCCTCCGATACCCGATGCTGCGATGACGCCGCCGAAGGCGACTCCGCCGCCGGTGGAGAGGACGATTTCGCCGACGGGCCGCAGCCCCACCCGCCCCAGCTCCGTGAGCCCGCCGCGCGAGCGGACACTCGGCGGTAACAGCACGAAGAAGGCAACTACTGTCGTGATCAGTAACGCCAATACCGGTGTTCCGACGAAATGCACCCCGTCGGCGAATGGCGTGCCCTGTGGGGCGACCAGCGAGGTCACCGTCGCGAGAAAAATGAGTGCGATGGGCAGCGTCAGAACACTGAGCAGCTTCGGGAGTAAGCCCGTCACGATGTCGCCCTCAGCGAGGGGAACGGCGGTCGTGAATCCTCCCTCTCCTGAGGTCGGGGAGGAAACGACGGCGGTTGCAGGGTGAGCGGTGATTCGCTCGACCGGAGGAACGTCCTCGAGTGTGTGAAGGCCGCCACGCGCATTAATCCGGTGGAGCCGCTGCGAAACCCACCAGCAGCCGAGCGCGGCTCCCGGCAGCATCGTGACCAGTCCCAGCACGCTGAGCAGCCCATAGTCGGCGCCCAGAGCAGAGGCGACCGCTACGGCTCCTGGATGCGGGGGGAGCACGGCGTGGACGGCAAGCACCGCAATGGCCATCGGGAGAGCAAAGACGGCGGTGTTACGGCCGGCCTGGCGTGCAAGTGATATCGCAAGGGGAGCGAGGAGGATCACGGCGATGTCAAAAAAGATTGTGCTGCCTACCAGGAGTCCTGCGACTACCACCGCGAGAACGCCCCGATGCGGACCGAGACGGGTGAGCAGGATCCGTCCGAGCAGCTCGCTGCCTCCCGAGCGCGAAATGATCTCGCCGATAATGCAGCCCAATCCGATGAGCGGCACGATATGCGCGAAAGAAGGGCCGACTGCATTTTCGATCACGGTGAGGACGCCGCGTTCTTTGTCGATCAGTGGCAGCCCGAAGACCAGACCGAGCACGATCGCGACTGCGGTCATGGCGATGTAGGGGTGGATTCGGAGACGCACGATCAGCAGCAATAGCCCGGCGGTGCTGAGCACAAGAGACAGCACGGCGATCGGAAATGTCATGGGAGGCTCCTAGCGGACGAGATTCCGCTCCGCCACCGGCGAGTTCGCCCATTTCGCCGCCGTGATGAGCGATCTGTCAATACACCGTGATCGCAGCAGCGCTTCAGGTCACGTCATTCATCGGTGCAGCTACGATCATGAGTGGTGGCACTAACCATGAGGAAAAACAACGTCAGTAATGCGTTGACTCTGGTAAACCGTCGAAAAGAAATCGGTGTGGCAGGGCCTCTTATTACTGTCGATCGACGGGTTGCGGTGCATTCGGATGGATGACTCCGCTCAGACCAGAAATGTGACGATGAGAGGCGATAATAGCGCCTTCTCTGGACCGATCCCGTCAGCATCGCGAGCGAGTCGCGTGATCAGGACGAGAACCTGAGAGTGTCAGCACGGCATGGCCGGTCTCGGATCTGGGCGGAGATGCGTCTCCTCCCGTCCGTGACCCGTCATTACACGTCGGCGGTTCCTTCGTTGTGGTCTTTACGCGGAATACCGGTCAGCCTGGATATATATCTGTGTGAGCAGACACAGAGTCGTCGCTGAAACTAGCGCGAGGCAGGTGAAAAAAGTAGTCCGTGACGGTCATAGCCGCTCCCACCGCGGTCTTTCGGGCGGTCACGATCGAGAGGAGAGGGGCCATGCTGAGTTCAGTCCGGCGCCGAACCAGGCGGACGTCATGAGCGTGTCGACCACCGCTCGCGTGGCAAAGGACGGGACGCGCGACTCGTGCCGTCCGTCCTCCTGATATATCGCGAATCCATGGCACCGCGGCCCGGCCGCGACCCTGATGAAGGAGAAAATAATGACCGACACCATCAGCTCGAACCGCAACAGCTCTGCGACCCCCAGCGGCACAAACACTATCGCCGATGGCGTAGTCGAAAAGGTTATCGGCATTGCCGCCCGCGAGGTTCCCGGTGTGCACGACCTGGGCGGAGGCGCGGCCCGCGCCATCGGCGCCCTGCGCAGCGCGATCAATGCGCAGGACCGCGGCCAAGGCGTCTCCGTCGAAGTCGGCGAGAAGCAAGTCGCCGCCGATATCACCGTCGTCGCCGAGTATCCCGTCCCGTTGCAGAAGCTCGCCGACAGCATCCGCTCTAATGTTTCTGAGGCTATTGCATCGGTCGTCGGGATGGAGGTAGCCGAAGTGAATGTGACCGTTGCTGATGTGCACATTCCCTCTGATGACGGTGACGAGGCCGAAACTCGGGTTAAATGACGCCCGCGTAACTGCGCCTCATCGCTGGCCAACTCGATGTGAAGTCGTTCAGTGACGCGCTCCGCGGGCGGCGGTTGTCATGATCGCGGCGGTGACGGCCGACCCGGCCAGACGATGACCACCGTATACGCCGTACCTGCGGTCATGTCGGCTGTCACCGCGGATTTATTCGCCTGCGTCGCTATCGGGTCACCACCACCCGGCTCTCCCGCGCGGGCGGGCCGCAGCCGTAAGGAGCATCCATGTCCGATTCCTTCACGAGTGACACCCGTGACCGCTCTGGCGATGCATCGGCCGAGTATCGCGTCGCGCTCGCCGCGGCTGCGGCGGCCTCCGGTGTCCCCGGGGTGCATCGCCTCGGTGGCCCGGCCGCACGAAGTCTCGACCAGGCTGCACGCGCCGTGCTGGGCGTGAGTACCGTCCCCGGCGTCACTGTCGTGACGAACGCCGGGGTAACCACGATTGATCTCGATGTGGTGCTGGAGTATCCCCACCCGGTGACGGCCGTGACGGAGCACATTCGCGAGGCGGTGCGGGCGTTGGTCGAGTGCGCAGCGGCCATCGTCAATGTGCGGGTGACGGGGGTGCATGGACCGTTCGACCCGGACGAGACTCCCCAGCAGGAGCATCACGAATCGTGACAGTGCTCAGGTCAGGTGACCCGAGCACCTACGCACCTAGCGGACGGCCGAGATTTCGAGCGCCCTGTTATCAGGGTCGCGGAATTCGAGGATGCTTTGCTGCCCTCAATCTTTAATGGGCTGCCGAATGAAACCCAGTTCAGCAAGCACACTGGCCGCCACCATGAGTTCCTCTATTCCGGCGACCGAAAGCTCAGATGGTCAAGCCCTACGCGGTCTTCGTTGAAGCGATCGGTTTCGGCCACGGCAGGGCGTAAGCCACGCAGCCCACCGGGAAATCGATAAATCACGCCACCGAAAACAAAGGCAAATTTTTCCTTTTCTTCGTCGGAGCCGGTCCCGACACGGAGGGAAACGGAGGAAGGCCGCCGGATCGCGTGCCGCCGCGGTCTCAGCTCGCTGTACTGCTGCGTGCGCCGGGGATCCACGGAGCGTGCTGGTGCGCGAGCCATGCCCGCTCGGGGTTGAGCGATTGCACCAGCCGCTGCCCCTCGGTGCGAGGGTGATCGAGGTCGCTGAACTGTACCGCCGTGTCGCCTACGATGACCGTCGGATGCTCCTGTCCGACAACAACAATCTGCGAACCGGCGGTATGGCCCGGCGCCGCTAGTAGCCGCAGCCCCGCTAGCAGTTCGTGGTCACCCTCGACCGTGACATAACGAACTCCCGGCGGGTCTACCCAGTCACGGATGGTGTAGTTCTCTGCTGTGCGGGCCTCGTCGAGTTCTCGGCGCTGAACATATAGCGGTCGGTCGGCAAAAAGGTGGTTACCGCCGCAGTGGTCGAAGTGGAGGTGGGTTAAGACGACGATGTCGATACTCGCGAGGTCGATGTCCTGCTCGGTGAGGGGAATAAGGCGCGGGTCGAAGTCGGCGACCGCGGGGTGGAGTTGGGTCATTCCGGTATCGACGAGCACTCGGGCGTCGGGATGGTCGATGAGGTGCACGTAGACCGGCATCAGTTCTCCCTCGGCGACGAGATCGGCGACTCGGAGGGGAGTGACGGTGATCATGGCGGGCGTGGTCATCAGCTCGTCCTCTCTGCACTCTTCAGTGCGCGGGGTGGGTATACCGCGGGTGTCGGCTCAGAGTCTCATGGCTTCGGCGCCGCGTCGGGGGATTCCTGTGCTTGTGTCGTGGGATGCCGGAGATTCCTCCCAACCAATCCACAACCACCGTTACCCGCAGGGTCAACCGCATCCGTATATTCCTTGCACTGGCGTGTGCTGCGCCTCCTGTACGCGAGTTGGCAGCATTGCTGACCCCCTCAACTATTAGTGAAGACGTTGCCACACCGCAGTGGGATTCTCTATCGACGTATAGATTTGGGATGGCTAGTGGTATGGATTGCTCAAATATTCCAGATTTTTTCTGGGTGCCCATCGAGATGTGAACAGTGATACAACGACGCCGTGATTCGGCGGCGACGGTCGCGAAGAAATTCTGCGAGTGAGACCAGAAAAAGACGTTCCCTTACTCCGTGTCACCGCGACGAGCGTGCGCTTTCCGCTAGAAATGCGGTCGCGGTCATAACGAGTGAGACGTTATCGAGCCGGTTGGGCGGCCTCGACCAGGCGACGGATCGCCTCTCGTGGCGCCTGCTCTACATGTGTCTTCTCGGCGAGGACGAGCGTGGAGCGGTGAGTGCTCGAATACTCTGGCCATCCGGTCGGCTTTCGCCCTGCGATGAATTCGGACCACCGCGCGCTCATCGTGTCACTCAGCTCAGATGGTGCTTCCGGCCCTACTTCGGCAACGGCCTCGGCCGAATTGAGTGTTCGGAACAGAAACGGCAGTTCACACGAGTGGGTCGCGCCCAGGGAGGCAGTGGCGCGCCAGGCAAAAAGGAAGGCGCGGGTCGAGGCCAAGGCGTTCGAGCGTGCATCGAGGAGGCGCTGACTGGGTTGGCGATAACGCTCGTCAGTGAGGCACGATTCGGCGCTCTCGGCATCGGTCGGGGTGTGCCCGAGGACAGAGGCGAGCGCGTTTCGATACGCCGCTGAGCGGCTGTCCGAGCAGCCCGTCGCGCCATCTTCCGACTCCGTGCTGTGTGACGTGGGCCACTGGGGAAGCAGCGTGGGCATCTGCTGCTCGACGAGTGCCTGCAACCGTTCGTTATCACCGCCGAGGAGATCAACCGCTCGTGATGCCTCGTTGACGTTGGTGCCCACAATCAGATCGACGTCGGCTGACGCGCCAGCCCGAACCGCCTCCATCGGTGACTGTGTCAGCAAGCGTCCGTCCAGCGCCGGCCGGAAAACCGCCGCGCGAAACATGGCCATCCCCTTTCCCTCGTCGCCCAGGTGGCGCGCCATCAGCTCGTTTTGGGCGGCAACGATGTGTTGCCACGGGACGTCGAGGACACGGCGCGGGGAGGCTCGCAGACCGAGCACCCCGAGCAGATCGTCGGTGACCATCTCGCCATACGCTCGGTCGCCCATACGCTCGGGGCTCGCACTCTGCAGGATTGCGCGGTGGAAAAGACCACGGGCTCTCTGCGCGGCAAGGAGCATTGCCGTCATGGTCGCGCCCGCTGACTGTCCGCCGAGGGTGACGGCTGAGGGGTCGCCTCCGAACGCGCCCACGTGGGTGCGTACCCACTCGAGTGCGGCGAGGACGTCATGCAGGGCGAGGTTCGCTGAGTCGCGGTAATCGTCGCCGAGGAGGTGGTCGAGGGTGAGAAAGCCGAGAGCACCGAGGCGATGGTTGACGGCGACAACGACCGTACCGGTGCGGGCGGCGAAGCGGGCTCCATCGCAGAGGGGATCGTTGTGAGACCCCATGACGTGTAACCCACCGTGGATCCACACGAGTACCGGCAGTCGCTTCTCGATCGCATGCGGAGTCCAGATGTTGACGGTCAGGCAATCGCGTTCGCTGCCGATGACGGAACCGCCCGCCGGTTGCGGGGCGGGTGGTGCTGGCAGCGTTGCGGTGCAAATTTTGCGCCGCGGTGAAACGGCCTGAGCGAGACGAAAGCGTTCCGTCACCTCGGCGAACGGAACGCCACGAAATGATCGCGCCAACCCGTCGGGCGTCTGCACGAGCATTCCCTGCACGGGTCCGGACGGAGTCTCAACGATCATGCTCCGCCCGGTTTGTTCCATTAATCGATCGTTTCACACGTTGCTCTGAGAGAGCCGGTGCTTGCCGCTATCTTTATGGATTCTCCGAACAGAAGCCCTGCTTCTCCGAGCGGCGCATGATCAACCGGAGGGGTTGTCGACTGGGGTGCCCTCGGGATCGGTTCCGGTGTCGGGATCGATGTGTTCAGGGTCGACGGTATTTGGCTTTTCGAGCTTCTCCGTGGCAGTCATCGGATCCTCTTCTCTGTCGTCAGTTGCATCATCGATGTGCGATCACGGTACGGCGATATGGCCGCGCACGGCCCCCGGTTGACAGCATTTTTGGGGCCTCTGTTCTCGGCAGAGCTACGGTTCGACGTGGCGGTGTTCCGTACGGTGAAGGCGCCGACGTGAGAAGCAGCAGTGCCACATGATTCTTACAATCGTCACCGTTGAGGGAAAGACTTCTGGTCGTGCTCAGGAGACTGATTTCGACAGGAGTGCCCGTAATCTTCGAAGAGATCAAGGTCGCTGATGACGAGCGCAGGGTACGAAATCTCAGTGGACAAACTATGTCCCCCGGTGCACATTAATGACGGGAACGGGAAGTTCTTATGTCGTCTGCTTCTCGGGGTCAATCGATCGTGCCGATATTACTCACCTTATTGGTGGCTAGACAGTCAGGAGCAGGTCAGCGTCGGTTTTCCAATAATGATGTTGTGATTGGTTGCGTGACCGGCGCCGAGTTGAGAAAGACGGATTCGGTAGCGAAAGGTGTAGAGACAATCTGCCGCCGCCTGGAATGATGCAGACGCGGCCGTGGTGCTGCCTCCGTTGTGAGGGTCAAGGTAAATCGAGGCCCCGCCAACTTTTTTATCGGTGGAACCGCCGTACACCTTAGCGCCGCCTATCAGTACGTCGTAGGAAACATGGCTGGCATCAGGGCGCGCGCCCTCCACATGCGCGGCCCAAGTGAAGATGTAGTTGTAGCCTGCTACTCCGTTGAAGGCAAATTGAAGGTAATAGCTGAGGCTGCTGTGTTGGGTAGCGTCTTTTGTGTTTTCCCAGACGGTGTCGTCGGCGCTCCATCGATAATATCCCCTGCCGCTGGTGTCGCCGGTGACATCTCCGGGAGCTATCCACTCGGAATCTGGTGGAACGCTGGGGTGGTCACCGTGGCGTGCGGCTGGGTGGAGCTCGGTAGGGGCCGGGGTTACTGAGGCGACAACAGGCAGATTCCAGATTGTTCCTTCGACCAGAGTACGTTGACCGATTCCGCTTTCGTCAGGAATCGTCCAACCGTCGGCAACGGCAATCGTGCGTAAAGCAGGTTCATTCGAACTTTTCATCGTTTTAATTATTCACGCGGTTTGCTTAAAGAGAGGTGGCTTGCCAGGGTTTTTGTCACAGATGGATATAGGCGATATGTTATTGGTTCGAAGCATGGCTCCTGAACTGGAATAGAGTTGATTTACTTCACTTGTCAACGCATTTTTTACCGTGGTAACGGAAATATTTTGTGGACCATTTTCGTTACTCTTCTGAGCCGTTGAATATAGCTGTATACGCGATCACGGCATTATTGTTGCGCGTGCAGGATCGCGCAGAAGAGACAGGTTTTATGCTATCTTTTGCTTAAGCCTGCGTCGGGCCGCTTATTTCTTTAGTTCCGTTGATGGATTTTCTTCCATGGCTTTCTACGACATGAATATTGCCCCCCTCTTACCCCTGTGATGCTCCCGAAAGCAGGCCCGTCGGCGACCCCGAGAGAAACTTTGGCATCAAGTTGGACCTGAAACGAAAAATGTTGTCCCTCACCGTAATCCGGCCAGTCTGAACGTTTTCGTTGTGTATCGATATGCGTTCCGCAGTTTCGGCCTACAGGGCGGCTGGTGGACATCAGAAACTCTCATGATAAACAGTCGTTTATCGATTCTGGTTATCGTTCTGAACGATCAAGAAGCTCAATTTTCAGGAAATTCGAATAAACGCGGCGCGTCTGCTGTTGCGAGCAGTCTGCTGTGTCCGTTGCAAATGATCTGCTGCGCAGCGGGCAACAACTGGGGACGAACTGGTCCGTCGTGCGGTTGCCGAACTGAACTCAGCCCAGTCGAGCCGTCGGCGTTGCGTCCAGGTGGCGGAGGTCACGCTGGAGCCGCTGTGACCTCACGTAGCTGCTGAGGGCGTGTTCTCGGGCGGGCGGCGTCTCGCTGCCGCCTAGTAGCGCGCGGGCTGTCGTGAGGCGCGCACGTCGAATCTCGCCGAAGACAGTGGTGCCATTTCGGGCGAAGGTACGCTGTAAGGTCCGCTTCGGCACATTGAGGCGTTCGCAGATTTCTTGCACCGAGAGCCGGGAGTCGGTCGACATTGCGGTGATAAGGGCGAGCGCGCGCGTGTACACGTCTTCGGCGCTCTCCTGCGGCAGGGAAGTCGCCAGCACGGCACCCGTGAGCTGCTCCACTGCAGAGCGAATGAGCGGGAATGCGGCGGAGTCGGCATCTAGCGCCGAAGTGAAGGTTGCGTTGATGGCCGAAAGCAGGATGCTGCGGCTTGCCACGTCGGCTGTCGAGACGACGGCGCCAGCCTGGTCGGTGTCGAGGACTCGGAGCAGCGGGCGCTCGAGCGCGATCTCGGTGCGGGCGCTCGGCGTATCGGTGACCAATGTGAAGCCACAATCGCCGTGGAGGAAGGCAATCTCGCCAGGTCCGAGCTGTATCTCGAGTGCCGCTGGGTCGTCTGGTTGGACGACGAGCATGCCTTCGAGGGGGATCAGTAGCCGGATGCCTGCGTTGGGCTGAGTGGGTCGATGCAGGCGTGCGGGGGTGTGCCAGATTCGTAACACTTCGACACCGTCGCTGCCGAGTGTGTCGGCTACTATCCGGAACGCTCCGGAGGGCCGCGCGTTGAGGCCGCTCTCCGCTAGCCAAGCGGAAGCTGCGTTGTCGCGACGTGAGATGCCACGGTCAATAGTTGGACGGCTGGATTCGGCGATTCCCATCACGGTGAGGTCCTGTCTACGAGTGCGGCTTTGGGGCGCCGCGGTAGTACTACGCTGCCGGATCACACCCCGGAATGAGAAGTCATCATCCGG
Source organism: Rathayibacter toxicus DSM 7488 (assembly GCF_000425325.1). Taxonomy (GTDB): domain Bacteria; phylum Actinomycetota; class Actinomycetes; order Actinomycetales; family Microbacteriaceae; genus Rathayibacter; species Rathayibacter toxicus. The sequence goes on along the minus strand of NZ_KE384350.1, from coordinate 5,843 downwards.
ATGAGTCCGTCAGTTGCCGCCAGGGCGACTGTCCGTGGATCGGGATCGAAGATGTGAAACGCACGGACGGTACCCAGCGTATGTCGATAAAGACTTCACTATCAGCGCGTTTCGACAAATGATGGCCGTCGAGCGTCGTCTCCGTGAACAAGCCCTAGCGGCGTCACAGCCGCAGTGCATACAGCAAGTGTCGTGGTGAGGTGGGCGAAGGTGACGCACCCTTGCGTAGGATCCTCGTCGTACCGCCCCAGCTCGGTCGGGGTGTGAAAATGGCGGCGCGGGCATCAGCGACAGGTGGAGAAAGCCAGGCTTGAGTTGTAGCTCCCTGCGTATAGTCCGGTCGTAAATCAACGTCCGGTCCCAGAAGTAGAGGACACTGCGCCGTCACCTATGTGTATTGCGCCAACTCCGTCCGTGAGTCGTCTGGGCGGGGCACCCTTGCAGGGTTTTGAGTTGCGCTTACCCCACGCAGGGGATCCGCTCACCCGATCATGCCGCACGACTGCCCGCCGAGCAGTTTCGCGCTCTCCGTCCTCGAGTGCCGCTAACCCTGTTGGTGCGACCTGAAGCGTGCCGTCGCACCAACCCGATCGACGGCGAGAACGATCCCAAAGGTGAACACCCGCATGACCAAGAATCCCGCTGATACTCCGACCTCCTCTCTGTGGGAGCGCATTAACTACTCGCTGCAAACTTTGCACTCCCAGCCCGGTCTTAACGCCCGCGTTATTGCCCGTAGGCTCGGCGTCTCGGTCTGTGCTGTACGGGCCACCCACCGGTTGCATCAGCACACCTCGATCCGTTCGGATCTTGCCCGTTTCAGGGTGGAGGCAGCTCAGCGGGTCCTCCGCGAGCACGCCGCCACCCTCCCCAGCGCCCTGCTCATGATGCGTGCGGCCGAAATTGCCGGGTTTCGCTCTGTTGATGAGATGGACCGGGCATTCCTCCGCTACCGGCATCGTTCGAGCTTTGACGTGCTGCTGAGCGCGAGGATGGCTCTGCCACGGGCAGCATAGCCATCCGTCACTCACCCATCGACAGATGGCCGCTATACGCGTCCGTTGCGCCACTCCGTCGCGATGGCCTCACCGAGGCGATAGGCGTCCTGCTCGCGGGTGCGAAGTTCGCCGCGGCGAATCTTGCCCGAGCTGGTTTTGGGCAGCTCAGCAAACTCGATTCGCCGAATCCTCTCGAATGTTGAGAGCAGATCGCGGCTGTGTGCGAATATCGTCGCTGCGGTTTCGGCGGTCGGCTCCCAGCCGTGGGCGAGCGTGATGTAGGCCTTGGCTACGTTCTGGCGCACGGCGTCTGGGGCGGGTACTACCGCCGACTCCGCAACGGCAGGATGTTGGAGCAGCACGCTCTCGACCTCGAACGGCGAGATGGTGAAGTCAGAAGATTTAAAAATGTCGTCGGTGCGGCCGACGAAAGTGAGGGTGCCGCCACCCGAACGAACCGCCACGTCGCCGGTGCGGAAGTAGCCATCGGCGGTGGCACTCTCAGTGCGCTCGGTGTCGCCGTAATACCCCGACATCAGGTTCACCGGCGCGGTGGAGAGATCGATGCAAATCTCGCCTGCGGAGCCGGTTTCGCCGGTTTCGGGGTCGATCAGCGTTACGGCGACTCCGGGCAATGCCGTGCCCATAGCGCCGGGGACCACGGTGGCACCAGGAGGGTTGCCGACGATCGCGGTGGTCTCGGTCTGACCGTAACCGTCGCGGAGAGTGAGATTCCACTCGCGTGTGACGGTTGCGATCACCTCCGGGTTAAGTGGCTCACCCGCTGAAACGATCTCGCTCAGAGCATGGGGGGCGGTGCCGAGATGGGACTGGATGAGCATCCGCCACACTGTCGGCGGGGCACACAGGCTTGTCACTCCTGCCCGGTCAAGTTCGCGGCGGAGGGCAGTGGGGGAGAAGCGGCTGTAGTTGTACACAAAAACCGTCGCCTCGGCGTTCCAGGGAGCGAAAAAACAGCTCCAGGCGTGTTTACCCCAGCCAGGTGAACTGATTGCCAGATGAATATCGCCGGGGCGGACGCCAAGCCAGTACAAAGTGCTCAAATGACCCACGGGATACGACCGCTGTGTGTGCACCACCATTTTTGGTCGGGAGGTGGTGCCAGAGGTGAAGTAAATCAGGCACGGGTCGGTGGCGGTGACCACGACGGTCGGGCTGACCCCGCGTGCATCATGCGAGTCGCTGTAGTCGAGCCAGTCGGCGGTGTCGCCACCGACGACGATGCGGCCAATTTTTAGCTCGATGTCGCGAAATTTCGGGACTGCGGCAACGTCAGCGATCACGTGTGAAACGTCGCCCCGTTTGAGGCGGTCGGCCAGATCAGCGGGCGAAAGTAGCGTGGTGGTGGGCAGGACGACCGCACCGAGTTTCATGATCGCGAGCATCGACTCCCAGAGTTCGAGGCGGTTACCTAGCATGAGCATCACGTGATCGCCCTGCACGACACCGACGGAGTGCAACCAGGTGGCAACCTCGTTGGAACGTGAGCGCATTCGATCGAATGTGACCTTCACTTCTGAACCGTCCTCGTCGACTATCCAGAGCGCAACACCTTCATTGCCGATGGCCATTGCGTCGAACCAGTCGACAGCCCAGTTGAAGTGGGGGCCCAGGTCCGGCCAGGTGAAGGCGGCGGAGGCGGCTGCGGCGTCGGTACGATGCAGCAGCAGAACATCGCGTGCGGCGCGGAAGCTCTCCGTGGGGTTCATGGTAATGACTCCGTTCGCGGATGCCCGCCGCCGCGCGGACAGGAGTGTGGCGCGTGCTCCCATTCTGCTCCTGCGGGAGGCCGCGGTCTGTCTCCGTTTCTCCTCAGGACGCGCGCCGGTGACGGCTCAGCCCAGGGGACTCCCCAGCGCCGCCATAAGGGGCACCGCATCGATAGCTTCTCCGTTGACGCGGGTCTCGAAGTTCATGTGGCAGTCGTCGAGGCGCCGGTTGATCCTCGGGTCGTGATGACTTGTCCTACAGACACCGTGTCGCCGACCGTGACCAGCAGCGTGCTGTTGTGGGCATAGCCGGTCATGATGCCACCGCTGTGATCGATCAGCATCCAATTGCCGTAGGTGCCGTGGTAGGACGATTCCTTTACCGTGCCGCCGGATGCGGCACGGATCGGAGTTCCCAGGCGCCTGCGATGTCGGTGCCTTTATGGAAAAGATTGACGCCGGCCACCGGAGGATCGGGTCGCGGTCCATACCCGCTGGTGATGTGGCCAGAAACCGGCGTTATCCAGGTGCCGGATATGCCCGCTGCAGCTCGCGCCGACTCGCCTGTGCTGCCGGTGATCGCGCTGAGGTCGGCGGTAGGAACGGAGACCTCCGGCTTCGCCTCCGTCGCGAATGTGTCACGTGTCAGGCGCTGTTGCGCGACTCCTGTGGCAACGAAACTCTGAGGGTTCGCCACGGCCACGGCCACGGCCCTGGCCGCGTCGCGGGAGGAGGCGGACTCGGCGTCGCCGTTGATGGCGAACGCGGGCATCGTCATCGTCACGGCGCTGCCCATGACCAGTGTCATCGTGGCGACGACGGAGGCTCGGGAACGAGAGCGGCGACGTGCGCAGAGGCGTGCTGTGGCGTGCTGCGTCTACTCGTGTGCGCGCCGAGTGGCAGAGGTGTCGGGGTGCGGGGGTCGGAGGCGAGCTGGGGTGGGCGAGGTGCGGGTGCGATCCGAGAGTTCGCAAATTTATCAGGTCAGCGCAGATAATGAGATGTTCGGCTATGGACTCCTCTTTTCATAGGCCCCTTCGTCGGGCTAAATTAATTCAATGAAATGTGCTGATCGAAACAGGGTTTCGGTCTGGATTCTTCGTGCAGTCGTCGTTGGATTAGTCGTATCGCTGTCCTTATCCTGGACAGACCTAGAATCCCGGGACCACTGGGGCCGCTACTCGTCGTCATTTTTTTCTGGCCGCAATTTTTTGATGGTGGGCGAGTTGAGTTCCTTGATGTCCGCGTTTCGCGAGCATGTTTGTCGGGTTGAGGAGATTGTCGAAGTCGGTTTCTTTGCACGCCTTCTTGTCGTGCGTGTACTCCCGGGAGGGGGTCTGAGATCGCGATAGTACGGCTGAGGGGTGCCGTCCATGACGGTTGTGGTCCTGCTCACTGTTGGTCGCGGTTTGGGTTCGCAGCCGTCGAGGACACCATCGGTCATCATATTCGATATCGGCAATAGTGAGCGAGGTCTTTTTCCGGTTGTGAACCCTGTATTGACAAGACGACATAAGTGTGTGAATTGCTCTGTCGTTAATCCAGTTGTAGCGCTGAACCCGCGTCGGCCGCTCCTGCGTCAAGAATCTTGTGATTAATATCCTTATTAGCGGAGAGCGGTCGGTGTTCCCAGAGTACCGAAACACCGAGAAATATTCTGATTCAGAAATAAAGAACGTCCGGTGGAAGTGGATAATTCACACACCAAGTGTACTTCGCGGATTTTAGGATCAGTATGTCGGCTAATCAAGAAAGTAATGCTTGACGTGAGTGAGATTTTTTGTTTTTTGGAAATAAAAGGTGTGACATTTTACCATTGCATCACTCATCCCACTGCAGACTTTTTTGATACAAAATATTTTCACTAGCATTTGCTACTTCTGCTCGTCGTCATAGCATTCTCAGCGTGGACATCTGCCGCAGCACGCGTGAATACAAGAAGCGTTAAGCGTCTCAGCGGTGACGAGATTGCCACCATCCGATATGTTGCCGCGCCAAAGCCAACTGAAGGGGCAACCTAGCACAACCCAAAAGGTGCCCTATCACTACTGGGAGGCGATGACGAGCCGTCAGTACAGCGCCGGTAGAACCAGCGATCACGGTTAATAGTGCAGCGTTAAGTGCCTGATGTGCACCATTTGTGAAATCGCTCACGTCGTCTCGCACATTATCGTTTCTGGCTATGAGTAGATAGGTTCGCGGTGAATAGGCAGCTCCATGCTGCGACGGTTCCTATTGTCAGGCCCGCAAAGATCTGTTGTCTCTGCGTCGCTGTCGTGCCTGTCAGCAACGGTGATGCAGGTCGTGTGAGTAGTGGCCGGTGCCCGGGTTCAGTTGACGCGGCTGAGGTATTGGCCGGTACGGGTGTCTACCTTGACCTTGGTGCCTTGTTCGGTGAAGAGGGGTACTTGGATGTGGTGGCCGGTTTCGACGGTTGCTGGTTTGGTGCCTCCGGTTGAGCGGTCGCCTTGGAGGCCGGGCTCGGTGTAGGTGATTTCGAGCATGAAGTGGGCGGCGTTGCCCACGATTGCTTCTGTGACGGTGATTTGGTCGTAGTCAGAGTTGTCCGTCGATGTTGAGGACGGTGCCGTTTTTGATGTCGTTGGTAGAGGCCATGTGGGAGGGGTCCGTTTCGGTGGAAGTCTGCGCCGACGCCCCCAAAGCTCGTGGCGCGTTGGACGTGCGGGTGGGGGTGAAACCGCCAGTGCGGCTGACCCGATGAGTGTCAGTCGATGGCTGTTGTGGCGGGGCGGGGTTCGCTGGACACGACTAGGTTAATGATGGATTCCCGGCTAGTGTTGCCGAGTGGTTCTCGTGCCGCTGGTGTGTTGTTGCGGGGTTGCTTGTGTGTGGGGATGTCGGCTCAGGTTACTCGTCGTTCGTGCTTCGGACACCATGGTTGATTGATCGTCATTGGGAAGGTTGGTGTGTTGTGGGTGATGTGGGTGCGATTGATGAGGATGTTCTGTTTAGTCATGATCTGGCGAGTCGGGTGAGTGTTGCGGCGTTGGGTGTGGTGTCTGTTATTGAGGGTCAGGTGGGGTCGCGGGCGTCTCATGTGGTGGGGGCGCGGAAGGATTTTAGGGGTCTTTTTGCGGAGGTTTTTGCGGAGAAT
>NZ_AUDF01000005.1 GCF_000425325.1 Rathayibacter toxicus DSM 7488 | reverse complement strand
CCAGGTGAACTTTGTGGGTAAGTTTCACGGACCGCACTCCACGTTGCGGTGGAGACAGGTCTCCCCAAAAGTATGTCGTGCGTCATCGACTCCCTTTTCTCACGTTGCTTAGATCGAGGCTTATGAACAAGCCTGTGAGCAAGAATCTGATTCGGCCGCCCCTGCCCACGACGGATGTCGCCACGCGCGCGAGCGGAGGAGGCACCCGCCGCGGTCGGGCTCTCGCACCCAGCCTGGCATGACCCCCGCAGCCTCCGGAGGAGAGCAACAGCGCGTCGCGATTGCTCGGGTGCTTGCGGCGCAGGCGGGCATCGTCTTTGCGGATGAGCCGACCGGTTCACTCGATGCCGCAGCGGGCGACACCGTACTCGGGCTGCTGCGCGCCGTGGCTGACGAAGGAGGTGCTGTTGTCATGGTGACGCACGACCTCGAGGCGGCGGCCCGCGCCGATCGAGTGGTGGTGCTGCGCGAGGGCGAGTTGCGCGCAACGCTCACCGCTCCCACCAGCGCAGAGATTTGGGCCGCTATGACAGCGGCGGCTCCCGCCCGAAGTGGAGCGCAGGCACCTCCGGTGTCACGCTGTTGATCGGCTCGACTGCCGCCGCCGCACTCGTGCTCGGTTCGATGCTCGTCTTTGTCGGCGGGCTGCGGCGGCAGGAGTACGCGGCAGCTCGCCGGTCTCGATCCCGTGCAGCTCGGAAGGCTCCTGACTGCTCAGAATGCCGTGCTCGGCCTGGTCGGCAGCGCGATCGGCGGACTCGTTGCTATGCCGGTGGTGCCCGTCGCGCTCGATGAGTTCGTCTCCAGCACCTCGCGGTTCGGCACGGAGCAGTGCTCCCCGGTGTGTCGGAGTGCCGCACGGACGTCACCGCTCGAGATGCTGCGCGAGTCCGCGCCGCCGGAACCACGGATGAGTCGGCTCCGTTGGATCACCGCAGGTGCGCTGGCGGTGCTCCTGGCGAGAATCTTGAATGGTCGGCGTTCAGAGATAGTCGGTTTAGCGGTTCTTATCGGGCCTGTTGTGGCAGCGCTGGTCGCCGTTCTCGGGCCGATTATCTTTCCGCGACTGATCTTTGGCTGGACCTCATTAGTCCCGCTGTGGCGGGCGACACTGTGGTATCTCGCGCGGCATAGCGCTCAGCACCGTGCGGTGCAATCCTCGGCCGGAATCCTTACTCTCCTCGTCGCTATTTCCCTCTGGGGACCGCTGGTGGCGATTACTGAAACGGCGACGAACTGGGTGGCGATCACCTACGAGGTTTCCGACGATTATCGCCTCGAGCGTGATTGAGGCGATGATCATCGCCGTCACAGCGTTCCTGCTCGGTTTGGTGATCGTCTCGGTGGTCGGAGGATGCGTTGCGTTCGTGTTCACCAACCTTTCTGGTGACTCTCCTGCCTACCGTGGCTGTCGTTGCGGCGCTCGGCGTCAAGGGCGCTGGCGGTCAAGTAGTCGGGTTTTAGGCATCCCGGTGACGCGCCCTGTGTCACCGGGATCGTCAGGAACTCGTGCGGGAGGTTCTCGTGTGACGGTCACAGGTGTTGCTCCTGTTTATCCCAGAAGAGAAAACCTCTGCACACGCTATTGAGTAGACCCGTCCTTTCTTACGATTTCTGTCTGCCCAGGGGCTCTAACGTTCGGTAGCGGGTGCCGTTCGCCCTGCTGATACGGGGAGGCCTCAGGAGCGCGCGATCGTGTCGAGTAGTGATGTCGCAGAGTGGGTGCAGTAGTGCAACGCAGTGCACCGAAGAGTGGATCGCACGGGGGTGTGGAGTGTTTTCCGGCGAGGATAAAGTCCTCGGCTATGGCTACTTCTTTCCCTGCCGTCGGCAGAGATGTACGTTTTCGGTTCCTCGGTTGGCTGAGACGGGTTCTCGTCTACCAGCTGACGAGCATTCTGCTGGCTGTGCTTGGAGCACTGTGCGTGTTCGCTGTGGTGACTCTGCCCGTGTTGCCGCTTGTGGCTGTGCTGTTCGCCTCCGTTGAACGGCGGCGGTGTGTGTTGCTTGGTCATCCGGCCGTCGCGTCGCCTCCCGTCCACATGGTGGAAGGTAACGTGGCGAGGTGGTTGGGCCGTATCTACATCGATCCGGCGACCTGGCGTGCCGTCATTTCCTTCATTCTCACTATCGTGCTCGGCGCTGTGCAGTTGGCACTGTTCGTTTATTGCCTGACTATTACTCTTATGACTCTTTCCCTAACGGGTAAGGTTGCCGATTATCGCAAACAGGGTCCGTCGCCGGAAAGACTTTCCTCCACCATAGAAAATTTCCCGTTTCCCGGCGCGCCGTCTTTTCGGGTGATGGAGCCTTCCCATGAGGCTTTGTTGGTCCTGACCGTCATGATCGTGGTGGCAGTGGTGTGGTGCTTCGCGGGCATGCTTGCCGAGGTGCAGGTGCAGGTGGTGCGTCTTCTTCTTTCGCCAGAAGAGGGGGCGCCGGAGGAAGAGGTTCTCAGCGTCAAGGAGCCGCGATCCGCGATCGTCACGTCATTGTCGCCCCCGCGGCGAACGTACTCTGACGTTTCCGTTTCTTCTGCTGGTAAAGCGCACATTTTTCCGTACCGTCGGCCCTCCCCGTGGCCCCTGCGGGTATTCGCTTACCAGTTGACCAGCATTCTTCTGGGCTTGATCGGAATAGCGTGCGTGCTCCCTGTGGTCACTCTGCCGGTGTTGCCGCTGATAGCCGTGCTGTTTGCCTCAGTTGAACGGCGGCGCTGCGTTCTGCTCGGCTACCCGGCTGTCGCACCGCCTACTCGTCGTTCTCGGGAGAGCGATTTTGTTGCGTGGTTAAAAACCGTCTACGTCGATTCAATGACCTGGCGTGCATTCGTCTCGTTCATCCTCACGGTCGTGTTCGCTGTGGTTCAGCTGGCGCTGGTCCTTTACTGCGCAGCGGTTGCATTCTTGGCCCTTTCGTTGCCGCGGCAGGTCGATTTCTATCGCGAAACGATGAGCAAACAGGGCACGGCGGTAGTTCCCCACGAACCGATCCCGCTTCCCGGCTGGCCGTATTTCTCCATCACTAACTCCATCGGGGTGAACTTCTGTATCGCCGCCAGTGTTCTCGTCCTGTTGATCGGCTGGTATCTCGCTGGTGTGCTTGCCCGTGTGCAGGTGCGGGTCGTGCACCTCGTGCTTTCGACGCGGGAGGCTGAACTGGAAGGCGTGGTCACCGAACTCGAAGGATCACGTTCCGCTCTCATTGATTCGTTTGAAGACGATCGCATCCGTATTGAGCGTGATCTCCATGACGGCGCGCAGCAGCACCTCGTTCTTACTGCTCTTCTTGTCGGCACGGCGATGAGGCACGTGCGTGCGCTTGAGTCGGATGCTGATACTCGCGCTGTGATGACGACCCTTGAGAAAGCTCAGTCGAACACCGAGCTAGCCCTGTCGACGCTCAGGAGGACCGTCCTCGGCTTCTATACCGATGTTCTTAATGATCACGGGCTCACCGCCGCGATCGAAGAGCTGGCGCAGCGGTCGGTCATACCACTCTCCGTCCGCTCGTCACTGACTGAACGGTATTCGCCCGCCGTCGAACAGTGCGTGTATTTCACGGTAAGTGAGGCTGTGACCAATGCACTCAAACATGCCGACGCCTCTCAGATCGAGGTGTCTCTCGTTGTGCGGGAAAGCAGTCTCATCGTCTCTATCATCGATGACGGCGCAGGAGGTGCAGATCTTACGCAGGGTACGGGAATTCGTGGTCTGCGCGAGCGCGCACGAAGCCTGTGCGGTAGCCTAACTATTTCTAGCCCGCACGGAGGGCCGACCGCGATTACTCTCGAGCTTCCTCTCGGGGGAACCGGCTGACATCCTCCTCAGGAGGAGCACTGCGATGAAGATTGTCGTTGCGGACGACTCCGCCCTATTACGTGACGGCATTTCTTCTCTCCTCGAGAGCGCCGACCACGAGGTGGCGACCGCGGCGGATGCCGACGACCTGCTTCAGTGTGTCCGGTCGGCCGGTTACGCATATGACCTCGTCATTACAGATGTGCGTATGCCGCCCGGTAACCGCAGCGATGGAGTAGACGCTGCCTTAACTCTCCGCCACGAGAGCCGGGGTTTTCCCGTGCTGCTTCTGTCGAACTTTATTGCCACCGCTTACCTCACCGAACTCTTCGCCGACGATAGCCACGCGCTGGGCTATCTGCTAAAGGACCGTGTCGGTCGTGTGGATGACTTCTTGAAGAGTGTCGAGCTGATCGCCAATGGTGGGACGGTGATTGACCCGGAAATCTTGTCGAGCGTCGCCGGTAGACAGACACCGACGACCAGTATTGACGTCCTGAGCGCGCGGGAGGACGAGGTGCTCGCCCTGATGGCGCAGGCCAAATCGAACGCAGAGATCGGGGCGCTGTTGCATCTGAGTGACAGCGCGGTCTCGAAACATATTGGGTCGATCTTCACGAAGTTAGGCCTTGCCGAATCTGACCCCGGTCACCGCCGGGTGCGCGCGGTGCTGCTTTACCTCGACTCGGTTCGTACGCGTAGCAGAGAGCCGATTCCCTTCGGCACCAGTAGCCTGTGAGCATCGCGAGCGCCCGATGACCTCTTCGGGCCGCCCCCATGCCGCCAGAGGTTGGATCCGATACCATGCGCCCGACGCGAGTAACGAGCTTGCGCTGTTGTCCGACCCTCCCGATGCGCGGGGGTCGCCGCGACGCCTCACACCGAAAGCCGATTTTGACACACGACACTCCCCACAAGTCGCCGGAGGCCAGCAGCCTCGCCCGGCCGGTAGCGCCAACTGGAGCCGCGAATGTACACCCAGCTGCCCCCCTGCGTCTAGGTGTCTTCCTGTTTCGGATGGCCGGGCTCTGCTTTGCTGTATCTCATGCGTAGGCCAGGCTCCGATCGTCTTGTTTCTACGGCGCTGATCACGCTGTGGCTCGTCCTTGTCTTCCTCGCGAGTCGGGTCCTTCCGGTCGTACCGGTAGAGCTTGGCTGGGTCGGGACGGTTTTGGATTGGATACTCGCTGTTGTCATTGGAACAATCTGGATGGCGGGTATCCGTTCCCTGTTCGTCATTTCCCTGTATCCGCTGCTCATTCGCCGCATTCCAGAGGTCCCTGCTCGGTATTCAGAAGCCAGCGTTGCTCTGCTCTACTGCACTGCGGATGATTTTAATGCTGCTGCATTGACCGCATCGATGGAGCAGAGTTATGACCGGGTCAGTACTTTTATCCTTGACGACTCCAAGAACCCGCATATCCGCGCGGACATCGATGCCTTCGCCTCCCGCACTGGAGCCTCTGTGGTTCGCCGGTCCGAACGTACAGGCTTTAAGGCGGGTAATCTCAACAATTTCCTCCTTGCTGAGAGAAACGAGTACGACTATGTCGTCATTGTTGACAGCGACCAGGTTCTCCCTCCCTCCTTTGTGCGGCGCGCGCTCGACCACGCGGCATACCGATCAGAATCAGGCGCTCGTGTCGGCGTCGTGCAGGGTCGTCACAACACGCTGAGGCGGGTGTCAGCCTTCGCTGATGAGTTCGGAGCTCTTCTTGAGACCCACGTGCGTGTCACCCAACTGGTTCGATCTGTGTTCGGTTTCTCGCAGTTTTTGGGGCGCGGTGCTCTGATCAGCACCGAATGCCTTCGCGCAACCGGAGGCTTTCCCGAAGTCGTTACCGAGGACCTGGCCTTTAGCATCGAGGCAACTCAAAAGGGTTTCGAAATTTTTTATGCTCCGGATTTGGTGAGCACGGAGGAATTCCCTGTTGATTATGCCGCCTTCAAGAAGCAGTACAGCAAGTTCAGTCAGGGGAACACCGAGATTGTGCGTCACTATCTCGTTTCGGCATTGTGGTCACCTCTCCGTCCCTGGCAGAAGGTGGACCTCCTCCTGGAGACCGTCTCGGCGCCTTTGGGAGCTGTGTTGAGCGCGCTTATGCTTGTCTTCTCGGCGTTTCTTCTTTCTTCTTCGTCAGCGGGTGGGCCGCTTCCCTTCTGGGTGGGGCTCACTCTCGGTCTGGGCGGACTGCTTCCGCTCTTCCCCGAGACGATGCGGCGCTTGCGGCAGCGCGAATTCCGTTCAGCTGCGCTGTTCTTCATGCGGGCGGTTGCCTTGTACTCTTCCGTGCTCTGGACTACGGTCGCTACTTTCTTCACGGTTGCCCTCGGTGGCCGGGCTAGATTCATGGTCACTCCAAAGATCCGGAACAGCTCACGGTCAGTGTCGTGTCGCGCCGACGTAATCGCAGCTCTCGCTTTGGCATGGATGAGTGGCGTGACGTGCGGATCAATTGTGCCCGCCGTCGGATTCATTGCCGCTGCCGCCTGTGCCGTGTATTTCAGTGTGATGAGTAGCGGGTGGAAGGTGACGGCGCCGGAACTGGGAAGTTACGCCCCGATCGACGCCTATGCTCCGAGGTGAGTTCCGGACGGGACGAGCGATTCACACCACGTGAGGGCAGGGCTCGTATCGCTCGCTTTATGGTCGACGCCGTCCGGTTGCTCGCCGGAGTCTGGTTCAGGGGCGCAAACGTGTGGGGCCTCGGAAGAGATAAGTCACCTCGCGCAGGCTGGTCTGGTGCAGCATCAGCATGATCACGCGGGACAGACCCATGCCGAAGCCTCCGTGCGGTGGGACACCGTAGCGGAAAAAGTCGAGATAAAAGCCGAGTTCCTGAGGGTCTAGGCCCTTCTCGCATGCTTGTGCAAGAAGGAGGTCGATGCGGTGCTCGCGCTGCGCTCCGGTCGAAATTTCCACACCGTTATAAATGAGGTCGTAGCTGTTGGTGATCGACACATCGCCCTCGCGTCGCATGTGGTAAAACGGCCTGATGCTTGACGCGTAATCCGTGAGGAAGACGAAGTCGTGGCCGAATTCCTCCTTAACGTAGGCGGCGATGCGGCGTTCACCCTCGGGGTCCATGTCCTCGTCCGTGCGTGGCACCTCGTAGCCTTGCTCGGCAACGATGCGCTTGGCCTCCGCGAGAGGGATGCGCGGGAACGGGGTCGTCGGAACCTCGAGGTCGATGCCAAAGAGCGTCGCGATTTCGGCGCCGTGTTTGTCAACCACTGCGGCCAGTCCTGCGACCATCAGTTGCTCATGCAACTCCATAATGTCGTTGTGGGATTCGATCCACGAGAACTCGGTATCGACGCTGACGAACTCGGTCGCGTGTCGCGACGTGAAACTCGGGTCAGCGCGGAAGGCGGGCCCGATCTCGAAAACCTTCCCGAAACCGGCCGGCTGCGCCATTTGTTTGAAGAACTGCGGGCTCTGCGCCAGATAAGCCTTGGTGTCGAAGTAGTCAACTTCAAAGAGTTCGGCGCGTGACTCTGACGCGCTCGCCATCAATTTCGGAGTGTGAATCTCGATAAAGTCGCGCTCAACCCAGTAACTGCGCAGGGCGTGCTCGAACGTGGTCTGGACGCGGGCAATCAGGTTCTGCTCAGGTCGTCGCAGATCGAGAAAACGCCAGTCCATCCTTTTGTCGATGCCGGAGTCTGCCGCAATCGGTGTCTCGGGGTTCGCCGCAGTGACGATATCGAGGGTGTCGAGCTTGATCTCGATCCCGCCGAGCTTGACGCGTTCGTCATGCTTAAGGGCGCCGGTGGCCGTGATGAAGGAGCCCTGAGCTAGGCCAGAGATCGCCTCGGTGATTGCGAGCCTCGCCTGTGCGGCCTCGTCGCCCGTCTCCGCCTCGCGGACCGCCGGATTCACCAGCTGCACTGCACCGGACTCGTCGCGGAGCACAATGAACTGCACCTTTTTTTGATCCCGTACGGTCTCGACCCAGCCGGATACACGAACAGCCCCGTCTTCCTGCGTTGCGAGCTTACGGACGATGGTGCGGAGAGAGTGGGTCTGGTCGGTCACGAGTGGCGAGTCTACCCGGGCTGAGCGGGCGGGTATCGGGCATGTGGTTGCTGCGCAGGACCAGGGATCTGAGGTGATGGTGTCGGCATCTCAATGCTTTCTGGGCGGCGGTCCTCGCACCGTTCGGAGCCGTGCCTGAGGAGCTACCGTGTGCAGCATTCCTCGGTGCCGCGTTCCGTACACTTGACGTTCGTGGTTGCCGATCAGATCCATCTCGTGCGACACGGCGAGGTGTTTAACCCCGACCGGGTTCTTTATGGGCGACTCCCGAACTTCCGTCTCTCGGACCTCGGTCACCGCATGGCGAAGGCCGCAGCGGATGAGCTGCTTGAGCGTAGACGTCACGTCACTGCGCTCCTTGCCTCCCCTCTCCAGCGTGCGCAGGAATCGGCGCAGCCCATCTCGCAGGCGTTTGAGCTCCGAATCGTCATCGACCCGCGCGTCATCGAGCCATCCAACCGTTTCGAGGGTCGCTCGATCGTTGCGCGTAACTCGGCTCTGCGTGATCTCCGCAGCTGGCCGTGGTTGCTCAACCCCTTCGAGCCCAGCTGGGGCGAGCCGTATCAGTCGATTTCCGCGCGGATGTATGCGGCCGTTGAAGCTGCCTGGCAGAGTACGGTCGCGGGCGACGTTGCCATCGTCAGTCACCAGCTCCCGATCTGGACCCTCCACCGTGCTTTAGCTGGTGAACGCTTGTTCCACGACCCACGCAAGCGTCGTTGTGCGCTTTCGAGCATCACAACTCTTGAACGGCACGGTGAGAGTTTCGTCGAGGTTGGCTATTCTGACCCGGCCGCCGGTTCGCAGGGCATGGCCACCGATGTTGGAGCGGTGTAATGCGGCGTGTACGTGGTGTAACCGCAGCGGCCGTGGTCGTCGGTCTCGCGCTCACCGGTTGTGCGCAGGATCCATTGGCTGAGCAGTATCGCAGTGGCAGCAACAAGGGCTACATCTCGGGGGACGGCACCCTCACCGAGGTTGCGGTCGCTGACCGCGGTGACCCGATTGTGTTCTCGGGGACTGATATGGACGGCAACGCCTTTGACTCCGCCAGCGTCATTGGCCGCGTCACTGTGGTGAACTTTTGGTACGCCAACTGTTCTCCGTGCCGTGCTGAAGCGGCCAGCCTGGAAAAAGTGTCTAGCGATTTCACGGGCAAGAATGTCTCGTTCGTTGGAGTCAATGTGCGCGACCAGGCTCCCCAAGTTGCCGCCTTTATGAAGACCTATGGACTGAGCTACCCCTCGATCGTGGACAATAACTCCTCGGTGCAACTTGCCTTCACCGGCAAGGTGCCACCGAACGCAGTACCGACGACCCTCGTGCTAGACAAGCGGGGTCGGGTCGCTTCGCGCATTCTCGGTCAGCTACAGAGCACCTCTCTCCTTTCGACGCTGGTGAGCGACGCGCTCGCGGAATCGGAGTAGTGGGGTGGGTCAGATCGTTATCAGCGGTCAGCTCCTCCTCGCGGTGCCGCTCGCTTTGTTGGCGGGGATTGTCTCCTTTGCCTCGCCCTGCATCCTGCCGCTTGTTCCCGGATACCTCGCTTACGTTGGTGGGTTCACCGACTCCGACGAGCGCGCAGCAGGCGGACGCCACAGAGTAGTGCTGGGCGTGCTGCTGTTCGTGCTTGGCTTCTCGCTGGTATTCGTGCTCTACGGTGTGGCGGCCGGCTCGCTTGGGTCATGGATGCGTGAGTACACCGACGCCATCACTCGGCTTCTCGGCGTGTTCGTCATCGTGATGGGTCTCGTCTTCATCGGGCAGTTGTCATTTCTGCAGCGCACAGTGCGGCCGAATATCCGCCCGACCGTCGGGCTCATCGGAGCGCCTTTGCTCGGGATCGGGTTTGGCGTCGGTTGGACACCGTGCCTCGGACCGACACTCAGTTCGATCATCGCGCTGAGCTACGGTGTCGGCTCGCCATGGCGGGGTGCAGCGCTGGCTCTGGTTTACTGCCTGGGGCTCGGGCTTCCGTTTCTCTTCGTGGCTCTGGGTTTCAGCTGGGTGAGCAGCACGCTTGCGTTCGTCAAACGGCACCTTCGCACGGTCAATATTGCCGGGGGAGTCGCCCTGGTCCTGATCGGAGTCCTTATGGTCACAGGTGTCTGGAACACCTTGGTATTTGGCGTACTCGCGGGGGTGATCGGTGACTACCGGCTCCCCCTCTGACTCTGGTGGATTCTCGGGATCCGCTGACGAACCACGCCTCGACGAGGTCCCTCAGCAGCGCGCCGAGTCAGTGTTCCGGCCTGACGACCACTACGACTCCGACCAAAGCATCACCCAGCCGAATCTCGGTCTGAGTGGTTGGCTGCGCTGGATGTGGCGCCAGCTGACGAGTATGCGCACGGCGCTGTTCCTCCTGCTCCTGCTAGCTATCGCCGCGGTACCGGGTTCGCTTGTGCCTCAGCGGTCCTCTGACCCCAACGGTGTCAGCCAGTACTTCGCGGATAATCCCGACCTTGCGCCGCTGCTCGACAAAATGCAGGCGTTCGATACTTATACCTCGGCCTGGTTTTCCAGCATTTATCTGCTGCTGTTTATGTCGCTGATTGGCTGCATTATTCCGCGTGCGCACCACCACCTGCGAGCGCTGCGTTCGCGGCCTCCGCGTACCCCGGCCCGCCTACACCGGCTCGAGGGTTACACCCTCCGCGAGGTGAAGGGAACGAGTGCGGAGGAGGCAATCGGGTCCGCTCGCGACGTGTTGCGTCGAGCGGGTTATCGTGTCGAGCGCTATGACGATCCGGAGGGGCGTTGGTTGAGCATGTCGGCCGAACGCGGTTATCTGCGTGAGACCGGCAACCTGGTGTTCCATTCGGCGCTGGTCGGCATCCTGGTCGCGGTGGCTGTCGGAGGTGGATTCGGTTACACCGGACAGCGCGTCCTCGTCGAGGGGCAGCAGGGATTCACCAACAATCTTGCCTCCTACGACTCGTTCAACCCCGGTCGTTTCTTCAGCAGTAGCCAACTCGACGCCTACCAACTCACCCTCGACCGCCTTGATGTGCGCTATGAGGAACGCAATCCCCAAGCTCTCGGCCAACCGATCGACTTCGCCGCCCACGTCACGACTCTCGAGCCCGGCGGCTCGCCTCAGGAGCACACCATCAAGGTGAATGATCCGCTCATAATCGGCGGTACCAATGTTTATCTGCTGGGTAACGGTTATGCTCCGACGATCACGGTGCGTAATCCCTCCGGAGCAGTTATTTTTCGGGACGCCGTGCCGTTTTTACCGCAGGATGCGAGCCTGACGTCAGTCGGGGTGGTCAAGGTGCCGGATGGGCTCGCGCAGCAGCTTGGGCTGACCGGTTTTTTCTACCCGACTCAGGACCAGCTGCCCTCCGGCGCATCCACCTCTGTCTTTCCTGGCCTGCAATACCCGGTTCTTTCGCTGAACGCCTTTGTCGGCGACCTCGGCATCAACGGGGGCGCGCCTACTTCTGTATATGCGCTGAATACAGACTCATTGACGCGCCTGACGGGGGGGCAGACCGGGGTGGCGCCGATCACACTCAAGCCGGGCGAAACCATGCAGTTGCCGAACGGACTGGGGGCGGTAAGTTTCGACAACGTCAGTGCCGAGTCCTCCACGATCGGCCCCGATAGCGTCACACGTTTCGCATCGTTTGATATTCACCACGACCTCACCCAGGGGTGGGTGCTGCTGTGTGCGATCCTGGTGTTGGCTGGTCTCCTGACGTCCCTTTTTGTGCCGCGGCGACGAGTGTGGGTGAAGGCCACCGCGGGGGAGGACAACACGCTGAGGCTGGAATATGCCGGTCTTGCTCGAGGGGAGGATCCACAGCTCGTTCGCTCGGTGCGCACGATTGCCGATCGGCACGCTCCACTGGACGGCTGACGTGCTTCCTGACTTTGGCCACCCTCCCATCCTCGTGACCTGCCGTGAGCGGCGGGCGGCGGGCAGGGTGCGCTGTCTGGGTCGATTACCCTGAGGAGGTGACCGCGACCCTCTCGCAATACTCCGTGCAGTGCCTCTTTTCGGCGATGGCTGTCTACGCGCTGGCCTTCATTTTTTTCGCGGTCGACCTCGCACGGAGAGCCTCAGTTGCTGACGAAGGAGTAGTGGCGGCGGCTACGCAGGCTGAACGCGCGGCTACCGCCGACCGCGCGGCCAGTGGCAAAGCCACTGTCGCCTCCGGACGGACCGCTACCCTCGCCCGCATCGCCAGCCGCGTCGAGGATGAGGTTTACCGCGCACCGAGCCGTTCACAAGCGATGCGGATCGGTTTCTCCCTCACTGTGCTCGCGTTCGTGCTGCACGTGGCGGCGACGATTCTCCGCGGAATCGCAGCGAACCGGGTGCCGTGGGCGAACATGTATGAGTTCTCGATGACGGGGACGCTCATCATCGTTGGCGTGTTCATTGCTGCGCAACTGCGCTGGGACCTCCGTTTTCTGGGCTCCTTCATTACCGGACTCGTGCTCGTCCTGCTGGGCATTGCGACGGTGAACTACTACGTCGCTGTCGTCCCGCTTCCTCCGGCGTTGCAGTCGTATTGGCTTGTCATCCACGTGCTTGTCGCGATCCTCGGCACGGGATTCTTCGCCCTCGGCTTCGCGCTTTCCGTTACCCAGCTTCTCCAGACGCGGAGGGAAGCGGGCGACGATAATCCCCGCTCGATCTTGCGCTTCTTGCGCTCCCTCCCGAACGCGGTCACCCTGGAAAACCTTGCCTATCGCGTCACGATTATTGGCTTCATTCTGTGGACCTTCACTCTTATCGCGGGCGCTGTCTGGGCTGAAAAAGCCTGGGGCCGCTATTGGGGATGGGACACCAAAGAGGTGTGGACCTTCATCATCTGGACCATTTACGCCGGTTATATTCACGCCCGCGCCACCCGTGGCTGGCGGGGCACACCCTCCGCGTGGCTCGCCATCATCGGGTTCGGAGCCGTTATGTTCAACTTCGGCGTGGTCAACGTGTTCTTCAAAGGGCTGCACGCCTACTCCGGTCTCTAGTCGGCCGCGTTCAGAGCAGGGCGTAGGCGTCCCGCACGCGCGCCCGCCACCAGGCGACACGCTCGGGTGCGACCGCGTGTCGGGCCAGCAGACTCTCCGACACCTCGACCCGCGAAACGACAATCGAGCCCTCCACTGGACGTAGCGGGTTTTCTGTTACATCCTCGGCGAGGAGGGAGGCGGTACCGAGACCGCAGTCGAATGGTAGTTCGGGCAGGGCAGCGGCGAGCGCGGCGCCCATCGCGAGGCCGACGGAACTTTCCAGCGCGCTCGACACCACCGTCGGCAGGCCCGTCTCGGCGGCGAGGTTCAGAGCCCGGCGTACGCCGCCGAGCGGTTGTGCCTTGAGTACGAGCAGGTCTGCTGCATGAGCGCGGGCGACGAGAAGCGGATCGGAAGCGTGACGCACGCTCTCGTCGGCAG
Source organism: Rathayibacter toxicus DSM 7488 (assembly GCF_000425325.1). GTDB lineage: Bacteria > Actinomycetota > Actinomycetes > Actinomycetales > Microbacteriaceae > Rathayibacter > Rathayibacter toxicus. The sequence continues at coordinate 265,800 of NZ_AUDF01000005.1, read as the reverse complement.
CAATCGGGATGCCCAGATATTTCACGCGTCGGCGCAGCTCGGTAAGCTCATCCACCCGCGCACAGGGCTGCTCGACATATTCGAGGTCTAGGCCAGCCAGCGCGTGAATTGCGTGCTCAGCTTGGTCGAGGTTCCAACCGCCGTTCGCATCCACGCGAAGCCGACCCTCCGGCCCGAGGATGCGTCGCACTTCTGTGCAGCGTTCCACGTCGTCGATCAGGTTCTGTCCACGCTCCGCTACTTTCACTTTGGCGGTACGGCAGCCGTGATAGCTCGCGAGGATCGCAGCAACCGCCCGGGGAGCAACGGCGGGGACAGTCGCATTGACCGGAATCTGGTCGCGCTGCGCCATCGGCTGCGCATTCCAGCCGTAATCGAGCGCGGCGCGGAGCCAAGCGGCCGACGCCGGGGCGGCATATTCGAGGAACGGTGAAAACTCGGTCCAGCCCTCCGGACCGCGCACCAGTGCGATCTCGCGGTGCTTAAGGCCGCGAAAGCGCGTTCGCAGTGGCAGCCTGACCACGCGAAGCTCGGCTTCGATCTCGCTGAGGGGGGGAAAGGATCCGACAGTGTTCATCCGACTATTGTCCCGGGGGCGCTTTGGCTCGATAGCCGCGGTAATGGTTCTCTGCAACCGCTTGAGTGAGCGGTCGGCGGCGGCGTATACCGGAGGAAGCGCCGTGAGCGTGCGCGCAAACGGATGCGCCGGATCGGGCCCGTTCTGTCGCATCGACCGCTCGCGGCGAGACAGCACCCAAGTAGGTCGTGCTGGGGGTCATTCGTGTGCTGCCGGTGTCCAGCCGAAGAAGCCAGTCTCGGAGCATACGACCCCATCCGGAACTGCCAGAGAAAGGAACGGCCCATGACCACCACACTTGAACGTCACGTCACAGCCCCCGCGGGTTCCGGCGCTAAGACCAGTCGTCGCCAGAACGCCGAGAAGGGATTTAACGCCTCGAAGGAGCTGCTTGCGAGCCTCCAGCGTGTTCTCGTTGACCTGATTGAACTCCATGTCCAAGGCAAGCAAGCTCACTGGAATGTGGTGGGCACAAACTTCCGTGATCTCCACCTTCAGCTTGATGAGATCATCGACGCTGCACGGGAATTTAGCGACGATGTCGCCGAGCGGATGCGCGCCCTGCACGGCATACCTGATGGTCGCAGCGACACCATCGCCGCGACCACGACGCTCCCGGAGTACCCGCATGGCGAGATCGACACGGCCGAGACCGTCGATTTGATCACTATTCGTCTCGAAAACACGGCGGCAACCATGCGCGAAGTGCACGATGGTGTGGACGCGGAGGATCCGACAACCGCGGACCTTCTGCACGCGATCATCCAGAGCCTGGAACAGTACGCGTGGATGGTGTCGGCGGAGAATCGGGTCACGTCGTCCGCGAATTGACGTCCAGGGACGATAGCGGGGAACGCGGCGGCAGCTTCCCGCTACCGATGGTCAGTAGTGTCGAAGGTATGAACCCCCAGGTTTCCGAGCTGTTTGACGCGCGCCGCTGGGTCCAGGTGCCTGGCGCCGATGGATTCGAGGACATCACCTACCACCACGATGGTTCCGGCCGCATTGCTCGGGTCGCGTTCGACCGGCCGGAGGTACGTAACGCGTTCCGTCCGCGCACGGTCGACGAGCTATTTCGTGCTCTCGATGATGTGAGAACTAACCCGCGAATCGGCGTGGTGATCCTCACCGGTAATGGTCCCAGCCCGCGCGACGGCGGCTGGGCGTTCTGTTCCGGCGGAGACCAGCGCATCCGCGGTAGCGACGGCTACCGGTACTCCGATGACGAGACCGCCGAGGGGATCGATATCGCGCGCAGCGGACGCCTGCACATTCTCGAGGTGCAGCGCTTGATCCGTTTCATGCCGAAGGTCGTCATCGCGGCGGTGCCCGGCTGGGCTGCCGGTGGCGGGCACTCACTGCACGTGGTGTGCGACCTCACCTTAGCCTCCGCCGAGCACGGCCGGTTCAAACAAACCGACGCTGATGTCGGCTCCTTCGACGCCGGTTATGGCTCGGCATATTTCGCTCGGCAAATCGGGCAAAAGGCGGCGCGTGAGGTGTTTTTTCTCGCTCGCGAATATTCGGCGCAGCGCGCTTACGAAATGGGTGCAGTGAATGCCGTAGTGCCGCACGCCGAACTCGAAAACGCGGCCATCGACTGGGCCGAGATCATTCTCACCAAGTCGCCTACCGCGATTCGGATGCTGAAATACGCTTTCAACGCGGTTGACGATGGCCTGGTCGGTCAGCAGCTGTTCGCTGGCGAGGCCACCCGTCTCGCCTACGGCACAGATGAGGCCATCGAGGGCCGTGACTCCTTCCTCGACAAGCGTGAGCCCGACTGGTCGCCGTTCCCGTGGCAGTTCTGAGCGGGGCGATGCGGAGGTGACTCGTCCCCTCGTCGAGGTCGATCCGGCGCCGGAGGCGGTACTCGCAGCCGTGCGCGCGGCACTCGATGGCAGCGGGCCTGCCGTGCGTATCGCGGCGCCTGGCGCGGCTGCCCTGACGGAGAATGCGGTCGTCCCGCGGCAGGTTGCGCTCGTTGTCGAAACGTCCGGTTCGTCGGGCCCCCCCAAGCGCGTGGCACTCTCGGCCTCGGCACTGGTGGCGAGTGCCTCCGCGAGCCTGGCCGAATTTGGCGGGCCTGGACGATGGCTGTTGTGCCTCCCGACTCACTACATTGCCGGTGTGCAGGTGCTGGTGCGTTCTCTCGTGGCGGAGGCGACACCGGTGTTGCTGCCCTCAGGTCACTTTGAGGCGGACGCGTTCTTCGCGCTCGCGAGAACGATGCCCGCCAGTGAGCGGCGCTACGCCTCCCTTGTTCCGGTGCAGTTGGCCCGCCTCCTCGACGCAGCCGAGCAGGACGTGGCGGCGGCCACAGCGCTGCGTTCGTATGATGCCCTGGTCGTCGGCGGACAGGCTATCCCCGTTGCTCTCTGCGAGAGAGCGACGGCGCTGGGGGTGCGCATCCGGCTCAGCTACGGCTCGAGTGAGACCGCGGGAGGCTGCGTGTACGACGGGGTACCGCTGCGCGACGTGCGGATGCGGGTGGAGGAGGGCCAGTTGCTGCTGGGCGGGCCGACTCTCGCTGAGGGCTACGTCACCGCGGACGGCGCGATCGATCACGCGCGCACCGCCTCCGTTTTTACTGTCATCGACGGGGAACGGTGGTACCGCACCGGTGACGCCGGTTCGATTACTGAGGGGCGATTGCGCGTGACGGGTCGGCTCGACCGGGTGATTGTGTCGGGGGGTGAAAAGGTATCGCTCGATGCCGTCGAGACCGTGTTACGGGAGGGTCCGGTACCCGACGCGCTTGTGGTGAGCCGCCCCGACGAGCAGTGGGGGGAAGTGCCCGTTGTGGTGACCACCGTTGTGTCGGTTGAACTGAGGACGCTGCGCACCGTGCTCACTGCGCGTCTGGGCCGTGCGGCTGCCCCCGCCGCGGTGTTGACGGTGGCTGCAGTGCCGATGCTCGCCTCCGGTAAGCCCGACCGAACTGAGCTGGAGAGACTTGCGGCTCGGGGGCCGAATGGACCCACTGGGTAGGATGCCCTGCGTGTCGAGTACGAGTCGCAAGAAGAAGCCCACGGCAAAGTCCCGCAGCCGTCGACCGGGTGGCAACCCTGCCAAGGTCGACGTGAAACCGGCCGGTGCCCGCGAATGGGTCGCTGGGGCGCGCGTGCGAACGCTGCCGCTGGCCATAGCCCCCGTGCTCGTCGGCACCGGTGCCTCCCTCGTGACGGATGAAACGTTGCACTGGGTGAATGCGCTGTTGTGCCTCGCCGTGGCGCTCGCTCTGCAAATTGGCGTGAACTTCGCCAATGACTACTCCGATGGCATTCGTGGCACTGATGCGAATCGGGTGGGGCCTTCGCGCCTTACCGCCTCGGGAGCGGCTCAGCCTCGGCACGTTTTGACTGTTGCGCTGGTGTTCTTCGCTGTGGCCGCAGTGGCGGGGCTGGTGCTCACTGTGCTCACTGGCCAGTGGTGGTTTCTGGTGGTGGGGGCGGCGGCGATTGCCGCGGCCTGGTTCTATACCGGAGGGCGCCGACCCTACGGATACGCCGGGCTGGGCGAACTGTTCGTCTTTATTTTCTTTGGCCTGGTCGCCACGCTGGGTACCACTTTTGTGCAGATCGAGCGCGTGAATCAGGAGTCGTGGCTCGGCGCGGTCGCGGTCGGCCTCTTCGCCTGTGCGGTGCTGATGGTCAACAACATTCGTGATATCCCGAGTGACCGGCTCTCGGGCAAGCGCACGCTGGCCGTTGTGGTCGGGCCGACTGTCGCCCGCGCCGCATACATTGGTTTTGTGCTGGTGCCGTTCGCCATCGCGGTGGTTCTGGCGCTGTTCTACCCGCTGGCGTGGTTGAGCCTGTTTGTGCTGTTGGCAATCCTGCCGGCGATTTTGATCACACTGACCGCGCGCACGGCCAAAGAGTTGGTCCTGGCCCTCCAGCTGACGAGCCTCAGCGGTCTGGCTTACGCGGCGATTGTTGGCATGGCGTTGGCGCTCTGACGCGGCGTCTTGTCAGCGTTCGTTGCGTGAGGCGTTGACGACCGCGTCCTCCTCATCGTTGTCGCTCGTGGAGCGCGAGAGTGCGTGGCGTCGTTCGTAGAGCGCCTCAGCGATACGTTCCCGGGGGGCGCGCAGCACGACATAGGAGAGAGACATGCTGGCGATTGCTGCCACAATTCCGGCGATGACCGCTGCGGTGAGTTCGGAGTCATCGAACGTTCGTGCCGGCAGGAACACCAGGACAAAGATCGCGGCAAACATTCCTAGGCGTAAGAGTGAGTAGACAACGATCGCTCGGCTCAGGTTCACCGGGACAGTGTATGTCCCCTCCCAGGACCTCCCGTGAGTATGCATAATGGCCTTTTGTCCAGCCTCCGCTCACGAACTGTTCTCGGGAGAGCCGGACGTAGAATCGTCTCTATGATCCGCCTGGTTATCGGCCTACTTGTGGCCCTTGTCGTTATCACGGTATTCGCCGTGATCGACTCCGCCATGAGCAACCGGTACGCCGTGCGGGCTCTGCCCCGGTGGGCGTGGTTTCTGGTCATAATCCTCCTGCCGGTAGTGGGTGTGGTTCTGTGGTTCTGGATCGGCCGTCCGCGCAGCACACGCGGCGGGCGTCGCGTCACCGCACCCGATGATGACCCGGATTTTCTCGGCACACTTCAGCGACAGCGCGATCCCCAGCAGGAGCGCGAGCAAGCAGAGCGCATCGCCCAGCTCGAGCGTGAGCTTGCTGATCTCGACGAGCCGGGTGAGACTGACGGTCCCGGTCGCCGGGATGCCTGATCGGCCTCCGGTCGCCCCCTCCACCCGTTTCGCGGTCGACCTTCTCACCCGTTTCGTTGCGTTAGGCGTCCGTGACATCGTTGTGGCCCCCGGGTCCCGTTCACAGGCACTCGCTCTGGTGGCGGCCGAGCTGGAAGCGCGCGGCTGTATCCGGCTCCATGTGCGTATTGACGAGCGGTCCGCTGGCTTCCTCGCGCTTGGACTTGCGCTGGAGTCGGGCCGTCCGGCGGTGGTCATCACCACTTCGGGCACCGCAACAGGCAACCTTCATCCCGCTGTTCTCGAAGCTGACGCCTCGGACATTCCCCTGATTGCGGTGACGACTGATCGGCCGGACGAGCTGCGGGGTATTCGGTCAAATCAGACCACTGAGCAGCGGGAACTGTATGGTCCGGCAGTCCGACTGTTCGACGATGTGCCGGCCCCTGACGACCAGACGCGTCCGGAGACGGCGCATGAGTGTGCTGATCGAGCCGTGGCCGCCGCGCAGCACGGTCCTGTGCACCTCAACATCGCTTTCCGCGATCCGCTCTCGTCCCAGCTGGCTCCGTTCGAGGCCCCTGTGCCGGGGTCCATTACCGTGAATCCTCCCGCTGTGGGTAATGCGGTGACGCTCAATGCCGGGCTATACGAACCGCTCACAGTCGTCATTGCCGGCGACAAAGCCGGGGAAGTGGCGGAGGCTGTCGCGCGCGCGGGCAATTGGCCGCTCCTGGCCGAAATCTCCTCCGGCGCGCGCTTTGGCCCACAGCTCGTTGTGGCGTGGCGGCGACTGCTCGCTAAGCCAGACTTCGGGGGGAGGGTGCGCCGCGCCATTGTTTTCGGACATCCGACTCTCTCGCGTGAGGTCCCGGAACTGCTCAGTCGTGAGGACGTCGAGGTTTTTGTGGTCGATCGTGGCCGTGAGCAGTTTTACAATCCCGGCCATCGTGCGCGTCAGGTGAGTGCAGTCACCGTGGTGAGATCTGAGGCATCGCCGCGGGCCGAGCGGGCATGGGCGGGCTCGTGGGTGTCGGCCGGCCGTGCCCTGGTGGAGACCCTCGCTCCTGACAGGGTTACCGAGCTTCCGGACGGCGGCACACTGTCGGTCGAAGACCGCCGCAGCTATGCCCGCAACGCGCTCGCCGCCGTCCGCGCGCCCCTGACCCGCGAGCTTATTGTTGCTGCGGTGTGGCAGGTGACCTGGCCGCACGACCGGCTTCTTTTCGGCGCCTCCCGCCTTATTCGGGTCGCTGATGAGGTTCTTCCGGGTAAACGAATCACTGTGCATTCCCATCGCGGGCTTGCCGGTATCGACGGCACGGTTTCGACGGCGCTGGGGATCGCCATCGCGCGACCGGGTGGCGACATGGGTGTGACGCGTGCGGTTTTAGGTGACCTCACTCTGCTTCATGAGGCGGGCGGTTTGCTGCTCGCGCCGGGGGAGCGGCGGCCCCGGGTGCAGCTCATCGTGGTCAATGACGGAGGCGGCACAATCTTTGACAGCCTTGAGGTCGCGTCGAGTTCGCCTCCCGATGCCTTCGACCGGGTGCAGTTTACCCCGCAGACGGTCGATATCGAGGCGCTGGCGCACGCCTACGGGTGGAACCACCGGCGGGTTACGACTCACGGCGAACTGGAGCAGACCCTCACCTCTCCCGGTGACGGTCCAGGCATCGTCGAGATTCCACTGGGGCGCTGAGAGTCCTGGAGCGGCAGCGGTGCCGCAACCGGGCACTGCTACTGGCGTCTCCGCCTGTTGCGCCGGACTCCTGTCGTCCGTGGCACGACAGGTTCAGCCGAATGCATCGAGAATGGGGCGGAACTTCATCCCTGTCTCGACGAGTTCTGCCTCCGGATCGCTGTCGGCCACGATTCCTGCGCCTGCCCACGCTGTGACGATGCCGTTGGCGGAGACCTCAGCGCTGCGCAGTCCGACGGCCCATTCGCCATCGCCGTTGCCGTCGATCCAGCCCACCGGGCCGGCGTAGCGGCCACGGTCGAGAGGCTCCAGTTCTTCGAGCAGGTCAAGTGCCCGGTCGGTGGGGGTGCCCGCCACGGCAGCGGTCGGGTGCAGCACGTCGACGAGGTCGAGTGCGGTGGAGGCATCGCCGAGCGTGCCGCTGACATCGGTCGCCAGATGCCACAGGTTGGGCAGCTCCAGCGCAAACGGTGTGGTGCTGGTCGACAGCGTGCGGGTGTGCGGGCGAAGCGCGCTCAGCAGGCTGTCGAGGGCGAAGGAGTGTTCCGAGTAGTCTTTCGGGCTGGCCAGGAGCGCCTGTGCCCGTGCAACGTCCTCCGCCTCGGTGCGACCCCGTGCCGCGGTGCCGGCCAGGACGCGGGCGGTGACGGTTCCGTGATCAACACTCACCAGGGTCTCCGGGCTGGCCCCGATGAAGCCGTCCACGGCGAACGTCCAGCAGTCCGGGTAGTTTAACGCGAGCCTACTCAGGGCGTACCGCAGCTCGGCGTCTCGCGGCAGACTCCCCGCCATGTCTAGTGCGAGAACCACCTTCTCTAGGGCACCGCTGCGAATCGCCGTCACCGCGGAGGCGACGGCCTCACGGTATCGATGGTCCGCGAACACGCCCGGCATCATCAGCGCGCCGACATACCGTTCTAACTCGCGGGACTTCGGCATCTCGGGCAGAGCAGATCCGATCGGTGCGATTTGGGTGAGCCACCAGCGACCGCCCCGGTTGCCGACGACGGTTCTGGGTACGATCAGCACGCTCCGCGACGGTGAGTGCTGCGAGAACGCGAAAGCACCGAAGGCGATCAGTCCGGTTCCTGGCCGTCCCACCGAGTCCTGCACCTGAGCAGCGGCGGAGAGAGCACGCCATGCCTGCGCTGCCTCACGTATCCGGTGTGGCCCAGAAAACTCCAGGCGCACCGCCTCACCCTGCGCGGTCATTCCTTCGCCGGCGCGATACCAGAACAGCGGATGGTGCGGGTCGGTCAGAGGGCGGAGGTGGAACGAGGAGTCTAGCGGGGTGGTCTCGACCCGAAGGGGAGTCATCCCGGCGCCGATGAGGGTCACGGCCATAGGGTACGCCGCGTGGGCTGGGTGAAGGTGTGGTGTCGCCGTGACCACCGCGGCACTGCCTGCACTTTCTGCACGTCCCTCGTCAGGTTGCGGCGGATGCGTAGCCGCTGCGCCGCCTCCCGGCTTACACTCGATGACCGTGACTAAGGCAGACCTCACTAAACGGCCCGACGAGGTCGCGGCGATGTTCACTACGGTGGCGCCCGCCTACGACCTGACAAATTCCGTTCTTTCGTTCGGCAACGACCGCCTCTGGCGCATCGCCACGACCCGAGCAGTGAACCCGGCTCCCGGTGAACGCATCCTCGATGTGGCCGCGGGGACGGGAACTTCCAGCGCATCCCTCGCCCGCTCGGGCGCCCAGGTGATTGCCGCTGATTTCTCCGTCGGCATGATTGCGGTCGGCCGCCGCCGACATGCTCACAACACGCATCTTGAATTTGTGGACGCTGATGCGCTGAACCTCCCTTTTGAGGACAACTCTTTCGACGCCGTGACGATCTCGTTCGGCCTGCGCAACGTCGCCCAGCCGCGGGCAGCCCTCGCTGAGTTTTATCGGGTCGCCAAGCCGGGCGGTCGCATCGTGATCTGTGAATTTTCCACTCCGCCGCTGCGGTTTTTCGCCGCCGTCTATCGCTTCTACCTGGCATCGGTGATGCCCGCGATCGTGCGCTTTGCCTCCTCGAACAACCCCGCCTACGACTATCTGGGGGAGTCGATCACGAACTGGCCCGAGCCGCGTGTTGTCGCTACGTGGCTGCGTACTGCCGGCTTCGAGCGGGTGGCTTACCGTCGCCTCACGGCGGGAATTGTTGCTCTGCACCGCGGCGTCAAGCCTGTCGTAACGAGCTGACGGCTGCGGGTCTGCGACGAGGGCGAGAGGTTAGGGTTTCTGTGTGAATGCCACTGCGCCTGTCGCCCGTCGCAGCCCGTCGTTGACGGCGCAGCTCGGCCTCTCCGAGCGCATCTTTTCCTCCGCGTCCGACCGTGCACTGGCCCGCATCATTGACACGGGTCTCGAGCAGGTCGAGGAGGGACTGGTCCGCCACCTTTCTTTCGCCGACACGGTCGCCGACACCTCGACTCGTTACCTGCTTGAGGCAGGTGGCAAGCGGGTACGTCCGATGCTCACGCTTCTCACCGCCCAGCTCGGCCGCGGTATCACCCCGGAGGTTTTGCTTGCCGCGCAGGTGAGCGAAATAACACATCTCGCCTCGCTCTACCACGACGATGTGATGGACGTTGCAGAGAAGCGTCGAGGTGTCCCCTCTGCGCAGACCGTGTGGGGAAATAACGTCGCAATTCTCACCGGTGATTTGCTCTTTGCTCGGGCTAATCAACTCATGGTCGAACTTGGTGAGCGGGCGATTCGCCTCCAGGCAGACACTTTTGAACGTCTTGTACTCGGGCAGTTGCACGAGACGGTGGGACCGACCGCGGGCGAAGATCCCATCGAGCACTATCTCTCAGTCCTTGCCGACAAGACGGGTTCGCTTATTGCTGCGGCTGGGCGGAGCGGAGTTATTTTTGCGGATGGGCCGCCAGAATACGAGGAGGCAATGCGCGTCTTCGGCGAAAATATCGGCGTTGCGTTCCAGATTGTTGATGACGTGATTGATCTTTCTCCCCAGCCGAAGGAGACCGGCAAAAACCCGGGGACCGACATTCGGGCCGGAGTCTCGACACTGCCGATCCTTCGTTTGCGCGCGCGTGCCGCCTCCGACCCCGAGGCCGTCAGCCTGCTCGCACGAATTGAGCGTTACATCCTGCGCTCGAACGACGAGGGTGCGCACACCGACGAGCAGAGCGCCGATATGGCGGATGCTATTGCTCAGCTTCGGGACCATGAGGTGACCGCACAGACCCTCGCTGAAGCCCATCGCTGGGCTGATCGAGCTGTCGCAGCTCTCGCTTCGTTGCCCGACGGCCCGGTCCGTAAAGCCTTGACACGCTTCGCCGACACCGTTGTTGATCGCAACGGCTGACCGATTGTCGCGGTGCAGTTTCGTGCCGCAGAGATAAGACCGGTGTGCGCCTCGGCGCTCCGGCAGGAGGAACCCATGACCAAGCTCAGGCTGGCTATTGTCGGTGCGGGCCCGGCCGGTATTTATGCCGCCGATCTGATGATCAAGGCCGAAAAGAAATACGATGTTTCGATCGACCTGTTCGAGCACTTGCCGGCGCCGTACGGTCTGGTGCGATACGGCGTAGCGCCCGACCATCCACGCATCAAGGGCATCATCACTGCGCTGCGCGATGTGCTTGACCGCGGCGACGTTCGTCTCTTCGGCAATGTGCACTTCGGCACCGACGTCACGCTCGAGGACCTCAAGCGCCACTACAACGCTGTGATTTTTGCGACTGGCGCGGTGCGCGATGCCCCGCTTGATATCCCGGGCGTCGATCTCGTCGGCTCCTACGGCGCGGCCGACTTCGTGAGCTGGTTCGATGGACATCCCGACGTGCCGCGCACCTGGCCGCTTGACGCCTGCTCCGTCGCGGTAATGGGTAACGGCAACGTGGCGCTCGACGTGTCGCGGATGCTTGCCAAGCATGCCGAGGATCTCCTGCCCACCGAGGTCTCGCCTAACGTGTACGAAGGACTTCGGGCTTCTCGGGTGACGGATGTGCATATCTTCGGCCGTCGCGGTCCGGCACAGGTCAAGTTCACGCCGCTCGAGCTGCGCGAGTTGGGCGAACTGCGCGACGTGGATATGATCCTCGCCGACGAAGACTTCGTGCTCGACCCGGCCTCGCAGGCGGCGATCGACACCAACAAGCAGGTCATGGTGATCAACCGCGTGCTCAACCAGTGGCGTACGCGCGAGGTCGGAGGCGCCTCCCGCCGTCTGCATCTGCACTTCTGGGCCAAGCCGCTGGAGTTCGTTGATGATGGTACTGGGCGTGTCGCGGCTCTCCGCTACGAGCGGACTGAGCCCGACGGTGAGGGTGGTGTCCGCGGTACCGGTGAGATCCGCGAGATCGCTGTACAGGCCGTCTATCGTGCGGTCGGATATTTCGGTTCACCGCTGGAAGGGCTTCCGTTTGACCAGATGCGCGGAGTGATCCCCAACCGCGAGGGCCAGGTGCTCGACGACCAGGACCAGCAGGTTCACGGTGTCTACGCCACCGGCTGGATTAAGCGCGGACCGGTCGGGCTCATTGGCCACACCAAGTCCGATGCGATGGAGACTGTTGCGCACGTGCTCAATGACCAGGCGTCGTGGTGGACTCCACAGCACCCCGAGGAGTCGGCCGTGGTCGCGCTGCTCGAGGAGCGTGGCGTCGCCTACACCGACCTCGACGGCTGGCACCGCCTCGACGAGCACGAGATCGCCCTCGGTGTCCCGCAGGGCCGTGCACGGGTCAAGGTTGTGCCGCGCGAGGAGATGGTTGCCATCTCGCGTGCGGAGGTGACCGCGGGCTGAGCTGCGCCGCTCCACCTCTCCGCCCCGCGGGCCTGCCCGTTGCGGTCACGACTCCGAGTCGTGGTGTGTGCGTCGGGACAGCGCCGTCGTTGAGATGATCGTGAACGTTATTCCGACCACGAGCACGACATCGGTCGTGGAGACCAACCAGGTGGGGGCGGTGGCGAGAGGGTGCCACTCGATGACGAGGAAGGCGATGAGCCCGGCATCGAGGGCGGCGATCGCGGCACCGACGGCACTCACGATACGCAGAGCAGTAATCGACATAATCAGGCCCCCTAATTAACTACTGTCCCCAGCAGCAGACACCGCCGGTGACGAATGCGTTCAGATAGATCGCTTTAGCGTCGTAACTTGCTGCTTTGCAGATTCCGACGATACCCGCTCCCGCTTCCGCCACCCCTCCCGCTGCGGCAGTGATCGCTCCGGCGGGGGCAGTGAGATGACGAGATCTGTATCGCAGGAGTTTAGTGCCCACTGCCATCCCCACCCGTAGAAGCCTGTATACCCATATGTCCCCGTGCAGTTCGCGTCAGCGGCAACGACGTGTTTTCCCGCTGCCGATGTGTGTGCCTGTACGGCCGGAGAGAGAACAGTCACTTGTTTTCTCGCCGCCTGATATGACACCGCGTAATCGGCGACGGGGGTTGAATCGACTCTGCTGCATGAGCGGGTGCTGAAATAAAGAAACTGCTGACCGTAAGCGCCAGCCCCGTTGTCGCAGCGGTAATCGTATTCGCTTTTCCCAAGCTGCCCACCCTCGTATTGATCGCTATGCCAGCGGCCGTCGCACGCTGCCTCGTGAACACTAAGAGCACTCATTTCCAACCCACAAGAGGACGTGATCGGCGGGCACGGGATTCCACACTAACTACTGCTTTCCGAACCATCGCAAGGGCTGGCGTGCCAGCCTTCGCACGCCGACGAATTCTGTCCCATAATTCCTCCTGCGGGGGACAGTCGCCCTCAGGCGCCGGTTACGTGAACCCTGCGCCTCTGCCACGACCTTTCGGTGAGTACGATTCGTACTCTGTTCAGTGCGAGAACGGCCCGTTGAGCGCGGCCCAGTGCAGGAGCATGATCGTCTTCGCGTCGATGATCTGCGCGCCGATGTGGGTCAGTGCTTCGTCGAATGGCAGTTCGATGATTTCGGTGTCCTCGCCTTCGTCGGCGAGTCCTGCCTGGGTGCCGTCGTGGGAGCCGGCCTGGTAGGGGCCGGCGTAGAAGTGCAGTTTTTCGGTCACGGAGCCGGGGCTCATGTAGGCGTCGAAGACGTGCTCCAGGCTGCCTACTTCGACGCCGGTCTCCTCCGCTGCCTCGCGGCGGGCGCCGTCCTCTGGACTGTCTTCGTCGAGCAGACCGGCGGGCACTTCGAGCAGCATCCCGTCGATGTTGCCGTTGACGTAGGTCGGGTAGCGGAACTGGCGCACCAGCACGATCGTGCGCGCGTCGATGTCGTAGAGCAGCACGGCCGCACCATTACCGCGGTCGTAGGTTTCGCGGTGCTCGGTGGTCCAGCGGCCGTCGCGGTGCCGGTACTCGAAACGGGTGCTGCGCAGCACGTACCAGTTGTGTGAAAGGAGGGTCACCTCCTTCACAACCACGTCGGGGTTGCCGGTGAGGTCGAGCCCTTCGCGGTCCAGTCTGCTGCGGCCTCGCCGGTCGGGCTGGTCGATGCCGACCGTCATGCTCGTATTCCTGGGTGCGGCATGGTCAGCGGAAGTTGGTGAACTGGAGGTCGATGTCGAGGTCGGCGCCGCGCAGCAGCGCGATCGTCGCCTGGAGGTCGTCGCGGCTCTTCGAGGAGACACGCAACTCGTCGCCCTGAATCTGCGACTTGACCGACTTCGGCGCCTCGTCACGGATGAGCTTGCTGATTTTCTTGGCGTGCTCCTGGTCGATGCCCTCCTTGAGAGTCGCCTCGATGCGGTACTCCTTCCCGGAGGCGAAGGGCTCACTCGCGTCGAGGCATTTGAGGCTAATGCCGCGCTTGATCAGCTTCGACTGGAAGACGTCGAGGATGGCCAGAGCGCGCTCTTCGGTGCTGGCCTTGATGAGGACCTTCTCGCCGCTCCAGGCGATCGAGGCGCCGACATTCTTGAAGTCGTAGCGCTGTTCGACCTCCTTATGTGCCTGGTTGAGGGCGTTGTCCGCCTCCATCTTGTCGATCTTGCTGACGACGTTAAAAGTGGAATCTGGCATGCCGCCGAGCATATCTTTTCGGCTTCGTCAGAGGTCCTGCAAAGGCAGCGCTACACCCCGCCCAGTACTATTCCGCGGGTGTGTCGCCTCACTGTTCTCATGCTGCTGCCGCTGGTCGGCGCGCTCCTGGCCGGTTGCGCGCGGCCAGCGGACCACGCGACACAGGCCGTAGCCACTGTGCCACCAGCGGCGCACGTTCCCGCCGCGGACCCGGCTCTGCTGAAGGATGCCGAGAAAACCGCGGCGACCCCGGTGCGACTGCTGCCGAACTCAGACTGGTTGAGGAACACCGCCGCCACGACCGGCATCCCGCTACGTGCGCTCACCGCCTACGCGGGTGCGGCGCTGCGCACCGCTACCCTTGCTCCCCGATGCCGACTCGGCTGGACGACACTCGCGGGCATCGGCGAAAGCGAAAGCCATCACGGCACGATTCACGGCAGCACCCTCGGCGATGACGGTCGCACTACTCCGCCACTTTACGGGCCACGGCTTGACGGCTCGGAGTTCACTCACGTCCCAGACAGCGACGGCGGTGCGCTCGACGGTGACCCCGAATATGACCGAGCAATGGGTCCTTTGCAGATCATCCCCACGACCTGGAAGGTGTGGGCATCGCCCGGCTGGGATCCGCAGAACATCGACCAGCAGGCTGTCGCAGCCGCGCGCTACCTGTGCCATTCCGGCGGCGACCTGTCGACGGAGGCGGGCTGGCGTGCGGCGATCACGGCCTACAACCCGGCGCGGAGCTACCTGGATAAGGTCGCGCACACGACACTGACCTACGCCTCATCTCTTTAAGAGATCGGGATTCGATTTCCCATCTGCGACCCGCCCCGGCTATTCTTGACCAGCGCTTCCGGTTGTGAGTACGCGGTCGGGTGCGCCACGGCGAGTTACCCTAGCGGCCAAAGGGATCTGACTGTAAATCAGACGGCGTAGCCTTCGGGGGTTCGAATCCCTCACTCGCCACCCTCCGCCCGCTCCTAGGCTGGGCGCATGAGCGACTACGCCTCCCTCCTCAGTATTGCCCGCGCCATTGCCGTTGAGGCGGCGCACCTTGCTCGGCAGCGAAGGAACGATGGCGTAGACGTTGCTGCGTCAAAGTCCTCACCTGAGGACGTGGTGACGGCCGCCGATCGTGAAGTTGAGCAGCTTATTCGGCTCCGTCTTACCCAGGCACGCCCCCACGACGGTTTCCTGGGCGAGGAATCCGGGGCAACCGGAGGCAGCAGCGGCCTTACCTGGGTTGTCGATCCCATCGACGGCACGGTCAACTACCTTTACGGCATTCCCGCCTATGCCGTCAGTATTGCGGTCGTCGAGGGCGCCCCTGACCCCAACACCTGGAAATCGCTGGCCGGTGTCGTGGTCAATGCGGCGAGCGGCGAAGTCTTCACGGCCCGCCGCGGCGGCGGTGCCCAACGGGACGGGGTGACCCTACGTGCCTGCGCCCCCGCTTCGCTCCCACTCGCCCTCGTCGGTACCGGTTTCGGTTACGACGCTGGCCGACGGAGGCGTCAGGGCGCGGTAGTGCAGGAGCTGCTGGGCGCGGTGCGTGATATTCGCCGTATCGGTTCCGCAGCCCTCGACCTCTGCTCGGTCGCGAGCGGCCGTCTTAATGCCTATTTCGAGCGCGGGTTAAACCCATGGGACTTCGCGGCGGGAGCGCTCATCGCCCAGGAAGCCGGGGCTCGCGTCGAAGGACTCGCAGGGCGGGCGGCGAGTGCAGAGCTGCTGATCGCGGCGCCCGAACCGCTCTTTACTGAACTGGCCACACTGCTGCGGGAGCTTCGCGCTGACACGGTTTAGGTGCAGGGCGAGCGAGCGCAGGGGGTGTGCCGCCGAACGGTGTGCCGAGGAAGGCCTCCGTACGAACCCGCACCAGGTGGGAGGGAGGGGCGCCTCGACAACCTCCGGGCGCCCTCCCTTGTTTAGTCGTCGAGCAACCACACCGTCGTGTCACCGGGTAGTTCGCGTCCGGGTAGTTCCTCCGAGGAAAGCAGCACGGTACCGGCCGGAAACTCGACCGGCGTTGAGTCGGTGTTCGCGATCACGGTGACGTTTCTGTTGCGGAACGCCAGCACGGTCTCCGGATACGTTTCGAGCCACTCGAGCCACTCGAGCCGCCCGGAGCCCAGCTCGTGCGCTCGCCGTGCCGCCAGCAGTGAGCGGTAAAGCTCGAGCGTCGAACCGGTGACGCCGCGCTGGCGGTCACGCGCGAACCGTGCCCACTCCTCCGGCTGGGGCAGCCAGGAGGCGCCGGACGGGCTGAATCCATACCCTGCAGCATCGGCTTCCCAGGGGAGGGGTACCCGGCAGCCGTCCCGGCCATAGCGCTCGCCGTTGGTGCGGAACCAGGTTGGATCCTGGCGGGCAGAATCTGGCAGGTGGATCGCCTCGGGGAGCCCCAACTCCTCACCCTGATAGATGTATGCGGAACCGGGAAGCGCGAGCATCAGCGCGGTCGCTGCCCTGGCACGGCGCAGCCCCACCACCGGATCCGGGAGACCGGGTGAACGCGGCCCGATTCCGTATCCCTGCGGGTTGGGTGCCGTGAGCGCGAGTCGGCTGGCGTGCCTCACGACGTCGTGGTTGGAGAGTACCCACGTTGACGGTGCGCCCACCTGCCCGAACGATGCGATCGACACATCGATGACCGTGCGCAACTCTGGTCCGCTCCAGGGTGTCTCGAGATAGGCGAAGTTAAACGCCTGGTGCATTTCGTCGGGACGCACCCACTGGGCGAGCTTCGAGAGCGGCTGCACCCATGCCTCCGCGCAGAGCACCCGATCGCTGGAATATTCGGCAAGTATGGCGTGCCAGTCCCGGTAGATCTCGTGCACCCCCTCCTGGGCCCAGTAGGGAGCTGTTTCGGGTTCGTCCCCGTCGGCCAGAGCGACGCCGCCCATAGTGCCGCTATTGGCTGGTGGTGTGTAGTCAGGCAGGCCTTTGGCCTTGATCAGCCCGTGAGCTACATCGACGCGGAAGCCATCGACTCCGCGGTCGAGCCAAAAACGCAGTATCTCGCGGAAGCGCTCGCGCACCCACTCGTTGTTCCAGTCGAAGTCAGGCTGGGTGGTGTCAAACAGGTGAAGGTACCACTGGCCCGGGGTACCGTCTTCGTCGATGACGCGTGTCCAGGCGGGACCGCCGAAAATGGCCGTCCAATTGTTCGGCGGCAGCTCGCCGGTTTCCCCCCGTCCGTCACGGAAGATATAGCGGGCACGTTCGGCGCTACCGGCAGATGCTGCCAACGCTTCCTGAAACCAACGGTGTGAACGCGAGGAGTGGTTGGGGACGAGGTCGACGATGACACGGATGCCGAGCGCGTGCGCACGGTCGAGCATCCGATCGAAGTCGGCAAGGGTTCCAAAGAGCGGGTCCACGTCGCAGTAGTTGGCGATGTCGTAGCCGCCGTCGTTCTGCGGCGAGGTCATGAAGGGCGAGAGCCAGATCGCGTCGACGCCCAGCTCGGCCAGGCTTTCAAGTCGTGAGGTGATGCCGACGAGATCGCCGACGCCATCACCGTTCGCGTCAGCGAAGGAGCGCGGGTAAATTTGATAGATGCTGGCTGTGCGCCACCATTCGGAGCCCGGATGATCATCCCCGCCCGGCACGGTGTGCAGGGAGTTTTTGGGCGCGCCACGAAGCGGGAAATGCTGGGTCATGGCGCCGAGCTTATCGAGGAGCCGCGAAGCATGGCGAAGGGGCCGGGCGTCCGTTAGCCTCGGCGGGTGCGCGAAGAGAGTCTGGACGCTGCTGAACCCGCCGTGCCGGGTTCTCTGTAGTCAGTTATCTAGGTCGGCGCGGCTCACCGCCTCCGCTAATTCGTCTACCACGAGGAAGCCGGTCGAGACTGCCTCGGCTCGGTACGCGGCGCGGCCGACCATGTGCGCCGACACCGGGACTGTCAACAGCTGGAAGCCGATCACCAGCGCGATTGTTCCTGCGGCCGCGAAGCCGGGGTTGCGGATGGCAACGGCCAGCATCACACAGATGAGACCGAGCACCTGGGGCTTGGTGCCAGCATGCATCCGCGAGAGCAGATCTCCGAAGCGCAGGACACCGATAGCGGCAACGAGGGAGAACAGTGCGCCTGCCAGCAGAAGCACTGCCGTCACGATGTCCCAGAACGTCTCCATGTCAGTCCTCCTCGCGAGCGGCCAGGAATTTAGCAACGCTGATCGAACCGAAAACGGCGAACAGTGCGAGCCCGAGTGCGACGGGCAGAGTGTGGGCGTGGTGATTTATCGCCATCTCGGCACCGAGCCCGCAGATGACAGTGGCGGTGAGCACATCTGCGGCGACGACCCGGTCGAGCACTGTGGGGCCACGTGCAATGCGCACCAGCGCGAGGAGGGCTGTAACGCCGAATGCCGGTACCAGAATCCAGGCTAACCAGTTGATCATCCTGCTGCCTCCACATCGTCGCCGAGCGGCCGAACGACGCGGCGCGCATCCTCGCGGGTGCCGATTGCGCGGACAATGCGCGCTTCCGTTTTCAGAACCATGCGGCGTACCTCCACAACATGTCTGTCCACGTCATGAGTGACGCCGAGAATATGCAGATACA
Organism: Rathayibacter toxicus DSM 7488; assembly: GCF_000425325.1. Lineage (GTDB taxonomy): Bacteria > Actinomycetota > Actinomycetes > Actinomycetales > Microbacteriaceae > Rathayibacter > Rathayibacter toxicus. The sequence continues at coordinate 247,242 of NZ_AUDF01000005.1, read as the reverse complement.
GCACGTTGCGCTGCGGATCCACGTCGATGACGAGGGAGCCCGGTACGAGCGAGACGGCCTCGGCGGTCCACACCATCATCCCCTCGGAACAGCTGCGAAGCTGCACCGCCACAATCGCGTTGGGCACCGGCACCGGCAGGGTAAGGATCTGCCACGACACGCGAACCGAAGCCACTGCGATATCGACGGCGAGCTGGAGCAGGAACACCAGTAGCGCCCACAGATTGACCCGGTTAGAGAACTCAATCGGTGGGAGGTAGAACACGTGCGTGATGAGCAGGGTGACGAGTAAACCCGAAACCACCGAGAGTACCGAGACATCGTCCCAGAGCAGCACCCAGATGCCGACGAGGGTGACAAACACTGCACAGCGGTTCCAGAAGTCAACCTGGCGTCGCGGGCTCATCGGGGGCCTTCCTCTGTGAAGGACGAGTCGCGGTAGACGGTCGCGATATAGGTCGCCGGGGCGACGATGGCCTTCGCCGCATGCACACTCGCGTCGTAGAGCGGACCAGCCCCGACGGTAAGCGCGAGGCCCACCACAACCATCCCGGCGGTCGCGAAGACCATGAGCGGCGGAGAATGACGGGTGCGGATGTGGCCGGTGTCGTCAGGATCCTCCTGCAACTGGTCGATCAGCGGCGATTCATAACCGGGCACCTCGTCCTGGCGGCGCCAGAAGGCCAGGTTCCACACTCGGGCGACGGCGTAGAGGGTGAGTAGTGACGTGGCAGCACCCGCAGCGATGACAGCCCAGATCAGCCACGAGGACTGCTCTGTTGCCAGTTCTGTGCCGGCGCGAAAGAGCCCCACTTTGCCGAGGAAACCGGTGAAGGGTGGGATGCCGCCGAGGTTCATCGCGGGCAAGAAGTACAGCAGGGCGAGCAGTGGCGAGGCCTTAAGTAGTCCGCCGAGCCGGAGGATCGAGGTCGTTCCGCCCACTCGCTCAATCAGACCGGTCGTGAGGAACAGAGTCGTTTGTACGGTGATGTGATGGATGACGTAGAAGATCGTGGCCGCATAGCCGGCAGGGGTGCCCAGGGCGATCCCGAACACTAGGTAGCCGATGTGTGAGACCAGCGTGAAGGAGAGCATCCGCTTAATGTCGGCCTGCGCGACTGCGCCCAGGATGCCGACCACAAGTGTCAAGAGGGCGACGATCAGTAGGACGCCGTGCAACGTATTTCCGGGGAAGAGCAGCGTCTCGGTGCGGATGAGCGCGTAGACGCCGACCTTAGTGAGCAGTCCCGCGAACACTGCTGTCACGGGGGCGGGTGCGGTGGGGTACGAGTCAGGTAGCCAGAATGACAACGGAAAAACGGCTGCCTTGATCCCGAAACCGAGCAGCAGCACCACGTGCAGCACGAGTTGGACGTCGGTCGGTAGCTCGGCGAGACGGATCGACAACTGCGCCATATTGACGGTTCCGGTGGCGCCATAGAGCAGGCCGATCGCCGAGAGAAAGAACATGCTGGAGACGAGGCTGACCACCACGTAGATCGTGCCCGCTCGAATACGCGGCGCCGTGCCGCCGAGAGTGATCAGCACATAGCTCGCGGCCAGCAGGATCTCGAAGCCGACATAGAGGTTGAACAAGTCGCCAGCGACGAAGGCGTTGAGAATGCCCGCGGAGAGGATGAGATAGGTCGGGTGGAAGATCGTCACTGGCGTTTCGCGGTTGCCGTCGATTACGCCCTGACCCACCGAGAACAGCAGAACGCCCAGCAGGGTAATCGACGTGACTACCAGCATCAGAGCGGCGAGCGGATCGACGACGAGCACAATTCCCCATGGGGGTTCCCAGCCGCCTACATATACCGCACTTCCTCCGGTATCGCTGTTCATGACGAGGGCGAGCAGGATCGACGAAATCACCAGTACCGCCGAAAGTGTGGCGATGGTGACCATAATCTGTGCCCGGCGGTGTCGACCGAGGATGAGCGCAATGGCGGCGCCCAGGAGCGGAAGGGTGACAACAAGGGGGATGAGCGCGGTCATCGCTCTTCCTCCTCGACGTCCGTCATGGCACTCTCGCCATGTTGGTCTGCCGTCGCTTCGTCACTAGATTCGAGGAGGACGTCCAGAGCTCGGTCGTCGGCCCTGGTCTGCGCCGAGATGCCCGCAGCGTCGGCGCGTACGGAGGCGTCGGTTTCGTCGTCCTCGACTTGGTCGGCGTTCGCGACGCGCGACCGGCGGTAGATCATCGCGAGCAGGAAGGCCGAGACGCCAAAGGTGATCACGATTGCTGTCAGGATGAGGGCCTGCGGCAGCGGGTCTGCCATCTCGGTGGCGATCTGCTCGAAGGAGCGATCGTCAGTGACAAACGGGGCAATGCCCGAGCGTCCGCCCATCAGCAAGATCAGGATGTTTGTCGCGTTGCCGACAAGAAGGAACCCGATCAGGATTCGGGTCAGGCTGCGCTCGAGCATCTGATAGACGCCTGCGGCATACATCACGGCCATCACGAGGACGAGGACGAGGGTGACGCTCATCTGTCGCCTCTTTTCTCTGGCTCGGCGACAATCGCCGAGCCAGTCGAAAGGTTCGTCGCGAGGTCGTCAGCTGCCCCGTAACGTGACGTGTTCTGTACCGCACGCGCGATGCCGTCACCGGTGGCTGCACCAGCCTCAGCCTCCTCGCCGTGACGGTCTACTTCGCCGCCGAGACTGCGGAGTATGTCCAGGGTCAGCCCGATCACGATGAGGTACACCCCGATATCGAAGAACGTGGGTGTGCCGAAGTGCAGCTCGCCCAGCAGAGGCAGCTCGCCATCCAGCCAGCTCGCTTGGAGTACCTGCAGGCCGAGCATCAGCGACGATAGTGCAGTGCCGACGGCGAAGAGCAGTCCGACCCCGAGGACCTTGCCCGCGTCGATCGGGGCGGCCTCGCCTAGCTCGAAGCGTCCGCCGACCAGGTAGCGTGCGACCAGGGCAAGACCGGCGAGCAGGCCGCCCGCGAAGCCTCCACCCGGGGTGTTGTGGCCGGTGAAGAGCAGGTAGATCGAGACGATCATCGCCGGGTGGAAGAGGAGGCGAACGAGCACCTCGAGCACGATCGAACGGTTTCCGGGGTGCAGCGTCCGCCCAGCGACAAGCCAGGAGCCACGGTCGCGGACATCGTTCTGAACGGCGGCGGTCACGTTTCGGGTGAGGGAGTATCCACGACGTGCTTCGCCCTGCTGAGGGAGGCGGGGTGCGCGTCCCTCCCGGCTGGAGAGGAAGATCAGGCTCGCAACGCCAGTGGCTACGACGACAAGTACCGAGATCTCACCCATTGTGTCCCAGGCTCGGATATCAACCAGGAGCACGTTGATGATGTTGCGGCCCTTACCCTCCTCATACGCTAGGCGTGGGAAGTCGATCGAGACCGGAGTTGCGGTGCGGGCGTTGAGGGCGATGGTTGCGACCAGGGCCATTACCGCGCCCACGGCGATGCCGATCGTGGCGCGAAGAAGTCGCTGCGTGGGCTGGTGCTTGTGTGCAATCCGTGTCGGGAGGCGTCGTAGCACGAGCACGAAGACCACGAGGGTCACCGTTTCGATCAGTGCCTGGGTGAGCGCGAGGTCGGGAGCTCCCTGCACAGCGAAGAGAACCACCATCCCATAGCCGCCGGCGCTGGCCAGCAAGACCGCCGCGACCCGATTGCGGGTGATGGCGCAGAGGACGGCGGCGAGGATCATCACCGCGGTGATCGCGAGCTGGCCGGGGGACTCCCAGAGCACCACCTTGTCCGGCCAGTTGCGGGCGCAGACCGCTGCGCTACCTGCGCTGAGAACGAAGACCGCGAAAATCACCGTGAGGTAGCGAGGTAGCGAGCCGCGCTGCACCACCTCGGTGACAGTGCTCGCTACCCGGTCAAGCCAACGGACAGTGGCCCAGTATCCCTCGGCGGAGTCGATGCGGTGAGGGACAAGCGACTGGATGCGTGCCACTCTCGTCCGTTGGCTGAAAAGGAGGAGCCCGATGGCGATGACGGCGGCGCTCAGCCCCAGTGCCGGCTCAATGCCGTGCCACAGCGCCAGATGGTAGCTGCTGTGGTCGGCAGCAGTGGTGGTGTGCTGCGGGTTGGTGTCGGGAGCAACCGAGGGAAGGGCATCGGCGGAGAGCGCAAGGAGCGGGTCAAGAGCCGAGACGGCAATACCCCCGACAATGCTCGCCGCAGCGAGTAACACCGTAGGTGCAGTGAAGGTCCATGGCTCGGTGCGCAGAGGAGTATCTTCAACATCGTGTTTGCGGGCAAATGCGCCCCACAGGAAGCGGGCCGAATAGGCCACTGTGAGAATCGATCCGAGCGTGATGCCGACGAGGGCGATCCAGGCCCACAGAGAGCCCTGCTCGATCGCGGCGAGCAGGCTGGTAAAGAATGCTTCTTTCGCCACGAATCCCAGGAGCGGAGGGATTCCCGACATCGAGAGCACTCCGATCAGGGCCGTCCCGGCGAGTACTGGTGCGTGACGGCCCAGACCGCTGAGTTTGCGCAGATCACGAGTTCCGGCGCGGTGGTCAATGATTCCGACGACGAGAAAGAGCAGCGCCTTGACCAGCGCGTGTGCTATGAGGAGGGCCAGACCGGCCAGCGCCGCATCGCGTGAACCGAAGCCCACCGCGATAGTCAGAAAACCGAGTTGGCTGACAGTGCCATAGGCGAGGACCAACTTGAGGTCGTATTGGCGCAGCGAGCGCCAGCCTCCGACGAGCATTGTCCCGACGCCGACGCTCACGACAATCGGCAGCCAGACCGGGTTATCGGCAAAGCCCGGTGCGAGACGAGCGACGAGGTAGATTCCCGCTTTCACCATTGCTGCCGCGTGCAGGTAGGCACTTACTGGCGTCGGCGCTGCCATCGCGGCTGGTAGCCAAAAATGGAACGGCACTAGCGCAGATTTGGAGAAAGCGCCGACCAGCACCAGCACCAGGGCGACGGAGATTAGCGGTCCGGTGGGTGCAGCCTGGACGATGCCGTCGAGGCTGGTGCTGTTGGCCTGCACGATCAGGATGATGATGCCGACAAGCATTGCCACCCCGCCGAGAGTTGTGACCAAGAGCGCTTGGAGCCCGGCACCGCGACTTTCCTTACGTCCGCTGTAGTGGCCGATCAGGAGGTAAGACAGGACGCTTGTTGCCTCCCAGAACACGAACAGGATGATGACGTCGTCCGCGGTAACCAGGCCATACATCACCCCGGTGAAGGTGAACAGGAGCGCTGCGAAGCGCCCGAGCGAGGGCTCGTCGCTGCGGAAGTAGTTGGCGCAGTATGCCAGTACCAGGGCGCCGATGCCGCTGACTATCAGTGCAAGCACCATCGATAAAGCGTCAAGCCGGAACGACAGGGTGATATCGAGTGACGGAATCCACGGCACAGTCTCACGTATTTCTTCGCCTGCCAACATGGTCGGTAGCGCACTGGCAGCGGTAATGAAAGTCGCTGCCGGTACGAGCGCGAGCGCATAAAAAATTTTGGAGCCGAAGCGCTCGATCAGCCATGGAGTGACGAGCGCGAGTGTGAAAGAAATCACGAGGGTGAGGAGCATCACATGTTCCTCCCAAGATTTTCCCCGTGTAGTAGGACTCAACGATATCGGAGGCCTCTCGCAGCGAGGTCTGGGTGTGCGCCCTCGGCGGTAGACAGCAGTGCTGTTCGGACACCGTAACGTGAGAGAAATGGCCCGCTTTCTTTTGTGTGATCAGTTGTGTCGCCTTCGCATATATGACCTGACGACCGGCGTGGCGACAACAGTCTTCGAGTCTGACTCCCTCCTTGTCGAGGCGCCGAACTGGTCGCCTGACGGTTCCTTTCTCGTGGTGAATGGTGTCGGCGCGCTGTTCCGTTGCCCGCTCGATGGTCCCCGAGCGGGCACGCTTGAGCCGATCCCGCTCAACGGCATTCCGGCGGAACTCAACAACGATCACGTGCTCGCACCGGACGGAGGCACCGCCTACGTCTCGGCCCGTGACGGCCATCTCTACGCGGTCTCACTTGACGGCTCAGCGTCGGCCCGCAGGCTGACCGAGTCGCGCAACGTAGCGCGCTTCAAGCACTATCTGCATGGGATTTCGCCCGACGGCATACTGCTTGCGCTCATCGGAGGCGGCGAAGACGCCTCCGGGCAGTGGGCGACGAATGTGTACACGATGCCCGCCGTCGGCGGACCCCTCACACCTCTTACCGACGATGCGTTTCCCGACGACGGTGTGGATTTCGGGCTGGATGGACTGTATTTCACGTCTGAGCGTGGCGGTGGCGGGCGTGCGCAGCTGTTTCGGATGAATCGGGACGGCTCGCAGCTGACGCGTCTGGTGATCTCCGACACGGTTGACTGGTTCCCGCACGTGTCGCCGGATGGCGCACATCTGCTCTATCTCGCCTACCCGGAGGGGACGGTTGGTCATCCGGAGAACGTGCCGGTCGAACTGCGCTTGCTCGGTCTGCCTGGCCATGACTCTGCACAGCCTGGGCGCGTCGTTCAGCGCCTCTTCGGGGGCCAGGGGACAACCAACGTGTCGGGGTGGAGCCCCGACTCGACGCGTTTTGCCTACGCGGATTATCCGCTGCCCGAGCATCGCTGATCGTTGCACGGGGTGGCTGCTTACGCGGACGGCTCCGATCGAGGGGGTGCTATTGTCTAACGGTGCCACGCCGCAGGTGCGAGCCTCGAAAGTGGCGGACAAGCCCGCGGGTGCGCCCCCTTAGCTCATTGGTAGAGCACTTCCTTGGTAAGGAAGAGGTAGTGGGTCCGATTCCCACAGGGGGCTCCGTTCCCAGCAGGCCTGACCTGCGAGAACGCGCGGCGGGATAGCTCAGGTGGTTAGAGCACACGGCTCATAATCGTGGTGTCGCGGGTTCAAGTCCCGCTCCCGCTACGTGGAGGAAGGTCCCGGCGCACTCGCGGAGCCGGGACCTTCGCTGTTGAATGATGCATCAGTGAGTGCAGCCCTCATGGCCGAGACCGCTGCGTCATCTGGCCGCCTCCTTGTCGCCGCGATGTGTCCGGGTGCGCGCTGCCTCCGCTGGCGAACGCACGCTCAGTGCCATGAGCTCCCGAGGTTCTGGTGAGTAGATGGAGGAGGCGACGGGCCAAACGTCTTTCATGGGCGCTTGGGCGCCGCGGTTGCAGCGCGCACCATCCGCTCCAGGGTGTCCAGCCCGTCGGAGGAAAGCACCGATTCGAGGTGTCCTTGCACCGACGCGATATAGTCGCCGCGCAGAGCAGTGACGACTCCGGTCGTCTTGTCACTCGATACCTCGAGCCCGAGTAGTGGGGTGCGTTGGACGCCTGCCTCCACCATCGCTGAGAAGGTGTTGTAGAAGCCGATTGCCGCGTCCTCGCCGAACACATTCACGGTAAGTCGCTCACCCTGCCGCGGTGTTGGCAGCGGTTTCACCGGCAGTCCAGCAAGCAGCGACAGCATCTGGTGGCTGAGGCAGACCGCGAGCAGCGGCCGTGCAGAGTCGAGACGCTCAGTCATCAGAGCGCGGAGGCGCGCGATGCGTGGCTCAGAGTCGTTGCGCGGATCGCCAGGGCCCGGGCCGAACACCACGAGGTCGTCGCTGAGTACATCCGCGGCCTGTGACCAGCGCTCCACGCGCGCGTCCATCCCGAGATGACGCAGTTGGTGCGCGAGCATCGCTGTGAACTGGTCTTCATTGTCGATGATCAGCGCTGTGCGACCCGCGAGCGCTTCGATGTACTCCGGTGATTGTTTGCGCAGCCAGAAGGACGCGAGACGTTCATTGCGTGCTGTGAGCGCAGCCTGTACCCCCGGCTGCAGGCTGAGGTCGATCGATGACGGGATGTCGTGGTGTGGCAGCAAGCCGAGCGCCGAGAGCATGCCGGAGGCTTTGGCGCGGGTCTCGGCGACTTCGTTCTCAGGGACGGAGTGGCGTACCAGTGTTGCGCCGGCGGGTACCGTCAGACGCCCGTCAGCGTCCAGGTAGGCGGTACGGATTAAAATTGGCGCATCAACGGTGTAGCCCTGCTCCTCTGGTTCGAAAAGCGCGAGGACTCCGGAGTAGTATCCGCGTGGCTCTTTCTCGTATTCGGCAATCACCGCGCAGGCGTTTTCTATCGGCGAGCCGGTCACTGTCGGCGCGAACATTGTCAAGCGCAGCACCTCGCGCACGTCGAGGTTGGTGTGACCCTCGAGCAGGTACTCCGTGTGGCTGAGCCGGGACATCTGCTTGAGGAAGGGGCCCATTATGCGGCCGCCGCTCGAGCAGACCGCGCTCATCATTTTCATCTCTTCATCAACGACCATGAAGAGCTCTTCGCTCTCTTTAATATCGGCGAGGAACGCGAGCACCTCCTTCCCGGTCGGGCCCGAGGCCGGATGACGGAAGGTTCCGCTGATCGGATTCATGAGGGCGACGCCGTCGCGCACCGAGATATGACGTTCGGGGGTGGCGCCGACGGCGGTTACCGTGTCGGCACTGTCCGGTCCCGGCAGGTGAAGAGCGAAGGTCCAGTAGGCGCCGGATTCGTCAGTAAGTAGTCGACGGAACCAGGAGAGAATTGCCTCAACCGGGGGTGCGTCGGTGTGGGCAACGAAGGCTCTTTTGAGAACAAAGTTAGCGCCCTCGCCACGACCGATCTCGTTGTCGATCACGCGGCCCACAATTTTGGCGTATTCCTCGTCAGGAATATCAAACCCACTCTCCTTCAGCGGGATTGTGCGTTCGGGCAGGAGAGTCAACACCTCGCCAAGTTCGACGCTTTCTCGTTCGCGCACGATGAGGTTGCGCAGTGGCGCGCTGTCGTCCTTCGCGGCAAAGCCTCGCTCACGTACTTGACGGTAAGGCACAACCGTGAGTATGTCCTCGCCGTTGAGCGGAATGTTGGCGAGCCTGTCGACATCGATGATGTCGCCTGTGAACACATCGATAGTGGTGCGACCCTCACGACGGATGACCGCGAATGGCAGCGAACCGTCTGAGGCGAGGATACGGGAGAGGAGTGAGGTCATCGTGGTCCTTGGTTCGAGGTGTCCCTCACCCGGACCGATACATGCACAATGACGGCCGCAGCCAGGAGGTCGTGAGCGAAAGGCGCGCGCGTTGGCCGGTCTAGGTGGCGGGTCGACGCGGGCTGAGGATCGACGTGCGCACGGAGGGAGTCTAGGGGTATCCGCGGTGCGCAACCAAGTGGCGTTGATTAGGGGCTGGTCTCCTCGTTCAGTGGTGCGCGGGAGCAGGGTCTACACAGGATTAAGTCTGCCGACGAGCGCCTGGCCGGATCGTTACTTGTGATCTGTAGATAAACCTGTGTTTGCCGGTATCACGACGAGGATGCCGGTCGGTCACGCACGGCTGTGCCGGGTCACTGCCGTGCTGATTTGCTTTATCTCCGAGAATGGCCATATGTGTATGGGGTTGTAGATGTACTCCTCCACAACCACCGGAGTGTCGCCACCTGTCCACAGCCTGGTCCTTTCCGGGTGGGAGGGGCGACTCGATGTCGGTGCTGCCTGGTGGGCTGGCCTCCCTCTAGCGATTGGTGCGAAACGTGGACGGTCAAAAGAACAATAGGAACGGCAGTGGATGCCCTCGGTGGTGCGTGGGTGAGCACGACGAACTCGCGACGGCGCAGGAGCGGCTCCACCGCTCGGCCGCGCGCTCGTTCCCCATGGTGCTCTGGGACGAAGGGGGGCAGGCCGATCCCTTCGCTGCGACGGTGCACGTCTCTGTCTGCCAGGTGGGTGACGGTGAGAGTCGGTTGCGCTGCGAGGCTGACGGGCTCGGTGTACTCGATATCGATCTCAGCTCAGCGGCGAGATTTGTTCTCGCTGCGCAGGCGGTGCTTTGGTTATTTGAGGCCTCGTGAGCTGCGCGGTGGGTTCGTCGGGAGAAGGTCGATCAGGTTGATCTCAAGCGCTTCGCAGAGCGCGAGGAGCGTGTGCAAAGTGGGATTGGCGGGCGAGCCCGGCTTGGACTCGCCTTTCTCAAACTTCTGGTAGGTGTAGCCCGCCAGGCCTGCGGCATGAGCGATGTGCTCCTGGCTTGCCCCCTTTGCTATGCGGGCTCTGTGCAGGTTGGTGCCGAGTTCGCGGGCGTAGGTGGCCCAATCGTGCTCGGATGAGGGTGTTGACATGCCGCCAGCTTCGAAGAAGAACGGCTGCCGGTCAGCCATATTCAGATGGGAAATTACGAATGGCCATATTTGCATGGAGAGTGAACGGATCAGACAGAGGCTCCTGGTCTCCAACGCCTAGTATGGCTGGGTGCGAGTAAACCCGGAACTTGTCGGTCGAGTCTTCGCGCCCACAGAGCCGTACCAGGTGGGGCGCGAGAAGGTGCGCGAGTTCGCGCGCGCCGTGTCTGCAACCTCGCCACTCCATCACGATCTCGTGGCTGCTTATGCAGCGGGATACTGCGATCTCGTGGCTCCCGTCACCTTTGCTGTCGTCATACAGGAGTACACCCTCGCGCAGCTTCTCGCGGATCCCGACGGTGGGATCGATTTCAGCCGTGTCGTTCACGGCGATCAACGCTTTACATTTTCCCGTCCCATCGTTGCGGGTGATGAGTTGGTGGCCACTCTCGCGGTCGTGAGTATTAAGAATCTTGGTGCGAACGCGATGGTGGCGACCGAGACCACCATCCTTGACGTCGACGGCGCCCATGTCGTTACTGCCGGATCCACTCTTGTCGTGAGGGGAGACGCATGATGACCGAACGACCTGTTCTGTCCGACCTCCTCGTTGGTGAGGTCGTCGCCCAGCGCTCCTTCCTCTTCGAGCGAGACGCTCTCGTGCGGTACGCCGGTGCTTCCGGTGATTTCAACCCCATTCACTACCGTGACGACATCGCGACAGAGGTGGGCCTCCCCGGCGTTCTGGCGCACGGTATGCTCACCATGGGTACCGCAGTCCAGGTTGTTGTTGACTGGGTTGGCGATCCGGGTCTCGTTGTTGACTACCACGTTCGGTTCACCCGCCCCGTTATCGTTGATCCGAGAACGGGTGCCGCTGTTGATGTTGTCGCCACTGTTGGGGCGGTCGAGCCAGAGGCTGGCTGGGCACGAATCGACCTTGCGGTTGTGGTGGCGGGCCAGGCGGTGCTGGGTAAGGCCCAGGTCCGCGTCAGGCTTGCCGCTCAATGAGTATGCCGCTGCTGTCCTCTTTCACGACGCTCCGTGTAGGTGGTCCTGCTCAGCGGCTCATCGAACCTGTGACCGAGGCCACGTTGATCGAGACGCTCGCGTCACTTGGGGAAGCTGAAGAACCGTGGCTGCTGCTCGGCGGCGGTTCGAATCTTCTTGTCGGTGACGACGGAGTCAACGACACTGTTGTGCGCGTGCGTACCTCCGGATTTGAGCGTCTCGCCTCTGATGAGCCCGGCCGGGTGCACCTCAGGGTGCAGGCAGGCCAGTCATGGGACGGGCTCGTTGCGATGACTGTGCAGCGCGGCTGGGCTGGACTTGAGGCGCTCAGTGGCATCCCCGGCACGGTCGGTGCGTCACCGGTGCAGAACATTGGTGCTTATGGACACGATCTGTCCGACACACTGATTGCAATCAGCTTTCTCGACGAGGGGGCGCGTCAGCCGATCAGGCTTACCGCGGCTGAACTCGACCTTGGCTACCGCACTTCTCTCATCAAGCGGGGTCGCCGAGGGGCGGTGCTCGCTGTCGAGTTAAGTCTCGAGCAGGCGGCCGAGTGCTCGCCCGTCGCTCACGCTCAGCTTGCCTCAGCTCTCGGTGTTGCCCTCGGCGAGCGTAGGCCCCTTGCTGAGGTGCGCGAAACTGTACTGCGGTTGCGCGCCGCGAAGGGGATGGTGCTCGATCCGGCCGATCCTGACACCGTCAGCGCCGGGTCTTTCTTCACTAATCCGATTGTGACCAGCGGCTTCGTGGACGCGCTGCCTCCTGCCGCACCCCGCTGGCCTGTCGTTCCAGTATCCGAGGATCCGGCGGTGACTCCGCTCGCAACTGTAGCGGCTGGTGCGCCGATCGGCCTGCCCGTGTCTGCGCCGCCTGACAAGCCGGTCAAGCTCAGCGCGGCATGGCTGATCGAACACTCAGGCATCCCGCGAGGCTTTGCGTTGCCCGGCTCCCGGGCCGCAGTGTCCAGCAAGCACACCCTGGCGCTGACGAATCGTGGAGGCGCCACTGCCGAACAAATAGCGGAACTAGCGCGCTATGTCCAGGCTCGGGTTCTCGCCGAGTTTGGCCTGTTGCTGCATCCAGAGCCGGTTGTCGTGGGCACCTCCATCTGAAACCACTGGCGACGCCACTTCGTTCGGCGGCGTGGCGCGCGTCAGGCGAAGAGCGCCTGTAGTCGCTGGACGCCCTCACGCAGAGCGTCATCGCCCAGCGCATAGGAGAGGCGGAGATAACCGCTCGGTCCGAATGCCTCTCCTGGAACCGTCGCCACTTCGACCTGGTCGAGGATCAAGTCGGCAAGTTCGAGCGAGGTCGTCGGGGTAACACCACGCCACTCACGATTCAGCAGGCCCTTGACGTCCGCGTAGACATAGAAGGCGCCGCCCGGCTCGGGGCAGTTGATGCCGTCAATCGCGTTGAGCTCGGCCACGATCCTGCGGCGGCGCCGATCAAAGGCGCGCCGCATTTCTTCTGCTGGCTCTTGCGGACCGGTCAGCGCGGCGATCGCTGCGCACTGCGAAATATTCGAGACGTTGCTCGACAGATGCGACTGGAGGTGTGCGGCCGCTGTAATCACGTCGATTGGACCAGCCATCCAGCCCAGTCGCCATCCGGTCATCGCGTAGGTCTTGGCGACACCATTGACGAGGATCGTGCGCTCGCGCAGGGCCGGAACGGCTTCGACGATCGAGGTGGCTCGTTCGAGGGGGGTGGTAGTGCCCTCGCCACCGGATGCCTGGGTGGAATAGACCAGGTTCTGGTAGATCTCGTCCGCAATGATCCACAGCCCGTTCTCCTGGGCCCACTCGCCGATCGTACGGGTTTGTTCAGCCGAGTACACGGCACCGGTGGGGTTGGCCGGGGAGGTGAACAGAAGCACTTTGGTGCGTGCCGTACGTGCCGCTTCTAGCTGCTCCACTGTGACGAGATAGCCCTGGTCAGAGTCAGCAAAGACGTCCACCTGGACGCCGCCGGCAAGAGCGATTACTTCGGGGTAGGTGGTCCAGTAGGGCGTTGGTACGAGAACCTCGTCTCCCTCGTTGAGGAGAGCCTGGAAGGCTTGATAGACAGCTTGTTTGCCGCCGTTGGTCACCACGACTTGTGAGGGGTCGATGGCCCAACCGGAGTCGCGTGTTGTTTTCTCAGCGATTGCCTCCCGAAGACTCGGGAGTCCCGCTGTTGGCGTGTACCGGTGATTTTTTGGGTCGAGCACAGCTGTCGAGGCGGCTTCGACGATGTGCTCCGGCGTGCGAAAGTCGGGTTCGCCGGCCGCGTACGACACGATGGGCCGCCCCTGGGCCTGGAGCGCCTTGGCCTTGGCGTCAACCTTGAGCGTCGCGGACTCAGCGATGGCGGCGACACGGGTGGAGATGCGCGAAGTAGGAGACACGAGCGACAGCGTATCTTGCGTGCGCGAGGCTATGCTGCGCCCCTATGTTGCCCTTATGTCCTCAGCTGGACACGTCATGCGGGGGCACGTACACTCATCTGGGATAGTTGTTTCCTGCCCGGATTGCGGAGTGCCCACCACGGTACGAGCACTCCGGTGCTGTGATCAATTCTTCTCTTGAAGGATGCCCGCAACGGCATCCTTAGGGCGGTGGCTCAATTGGTAGAGCAGCGGTCTCCAAAACCGCAGGTTGCAGGTTCGAGCCCTGTCCGCCCTGCAATCGATGGCTAAAGCACGCGTTCCCCGTGATGCAGAGGTCATTGGTCCAGGGTCGCCCAAGTCGGGTGGTCGGCCATACCGGAGATTCCGGTGCGGGAAAGGTGCGTGCAGGTGGCCGGGAAAGCAGTCGACGAGCCCAGTGGGGACGTCGTCGCGATCGCCAATCAGCAAAAGTCAGCGTGGCGTAATCCCTTCGCTCGGATCCTCCTTTTCATTCGGCAGGTCATTGTCGAGCTGAAAAAGGTTGTGACGCCTACTCGCAAGGAGTTGGGCAATTACGTCGCGGTCGTGCTGATCTTCGTTGTCATCATGATGGCGTTGGTGTCGCTGCTTGACTGGGTTTTTGCGTTGGCCGTGACTTATGTTTTCGGTTCACCCACCTAGAGCCATATCACCGACCCGCGGGCGTGCGAGCTGCCCGCGTGGAGGATGTCGGCGCCAGCGGAACGCGCTCTGAGGATGCGGTTCCGATCGATTGAAAGAGAGTTGTGACCAGTGTCTGACAGAAACCGCGACGACGTTGACTGGGCGACGGCTGCCGAGCAGTCTTCCGAGGTCGAGGAAGAGCAGGAAGGCAGTATCCAAACTCGGGCGGAGGCTGCTGTCGAACCTGCCGAGCAGAATGCGCTGAGCATTATCGACGAGAACGCACCAGAGGACGCTCTCGATTCCGATCGTGAAGCTGCTCTCACTGCCGCATCTCTCGATGACCCCGAGGCGGATTCGGCCCTCAACGAGGCGTCGCATATCGACACCGTCGAGGACGAGGCGGAGGACGCGAAAGCCGCGGGCGAGGATCTTGCCGACAGTGACCCTTACGAGACATTCCGTAATGAGCTGCGAAGCAAGCCGGGCAAGTGGTATGTCATTCACTCGTACGCCGGTTTCGAAAAGCGCGTGAAGTCGAATATTGAAAACCGCAAGGTTTCGCTCGAGGCCGAGGATTACATCTTCGAAGTCCAGGTCCCGATGGAGGACGTGGTCGAGATCAAGAACGGCCAGCGCAAGATGGTCACTCGCGTGCGTATCCCCGGTTATGTGCTGGTGCGTATGGACCTTAACGAGGATTCGTGGTCGGTCGTGCGGCATACGCCCGGAGTTACCGGTTTCGTGGGTAACGCCCACAATCCGACTCCGCTGCGATTCGAGGAGGCTTTCACCATGTTGAAGAGCCTCGTCGAGATCAAGGATGTCGCCCCCTCGAAAGTGCCGGGTGCCAAGGGGCAGAAAGCCGCGCAGCGCGTCCTGCCGGCTGAGGTTGACTTTGAGATCGGCGAGACGATCACCATCAAGGAGGGTTCGTTCGCGGGTCTGCCGGGGTCTATCAGCGAGATCAAGCCCGAGAGCGGCAAGCTCACCGTGCTCGTCTCACTGTTTGAGCGTGAGACTCCGGTTGAACTCTCGTTCGATCAGGTCACCAAACTGTAGGTCACTGCTGTTCGTCGGGCGAGGTGACCGGAAAGGCGTGCTGCTGTGAAGTGCACAAGCGCCTGTAGGCCGCGCAGGATTGGCTACGCTCGTGTATACCTCTATACTTTGGGGGGTTTGTCGACTCGCGCCCGCATGAGTGCGCGCCGGTCGCCCCACCTTCACCGCGACCCGACTCCGTAGTCTGCGCGGGAGAGCGCCCGGAAGCCCCCGCTCGCTCGAACCCTGAGAAAAGGAATATTAAATGGCCCCCAAAAAAAAGGTCACCGGCCTGATTAAGCTCCAGATCAAAGCCGGCGCGGCGAATCCTGCTCCCCCCATTGGCCCGGCACTTGGTCAGCACGGCGTCAACATTATGGAATTCTGCAAGGCCTACAACGCGCAGACAGAGTCCCAGCGCGGCAACGTGATCCCGGTCGAGATTACCGTGTACGAGGACCGCTCCTTCACCTTCGTTCTGAAAACCCCGCCCGCGGCGGAGCTGATTAAGAAGGCTGCTGGTGTTGCTAAGGGATCGTCGACCCCGCACACGGTGAAGGTTGCCACGCTCACCCGCGATCAGGTACGCGAGATTGCTGAGGCAAAGCAGGTTGACCTGAACGCTAACGACCTCACGGCCGCCGAAAAGATTATCGCGGGTACTGCCCGCTCGATGGGTATCACTATCGAGTAGCGTGCAAAGCTACTCGACGGATTCAGCCGCGCACTCACGCGGAAGATCGTGGAATGCGGCGGTAAACCCTTAATGGGTCGCACCAGTTCCTCCCACAGCCCCATTCACGAGTAGCAGGCGGGCTACTTCTTCCTTCCGCGGCCGCCGGTCGTACGCACGAATTCCCTTTCGCGTGGGAGAGCCTGCCAGGCTCTACAACCACATTCTCGTTTCAAGGAGAAATAACATGGCACACAAGTCGAAGGCCTACCGCGCAGCAGCGGCCAAGCTCGAAGAGGGCAAGTACTACAGCCCAGAGGAGGCCGTCGTGCTTGCTCGTGAAACCGGTTCCGCCAAGTTCAACAGCACGGTCGAGGTTGCGCTCAAGCTTGGTGTTGACCCGCGTAAGGCCGATCAAATGGTCCGCGGCACCGTTATTCTCCCGCATGGCACCGGCAAGACTGCGCGCGTTATTGTCTTTGCGACTGGTCCGGCCGCCGAGGCGGCGATTGCTGCTGGTGCCGATGAGGTTGGCGGCGCAGAGTTGATCGAAAAGGTGGCTAACGGATACACCGCTTTTGACTCGGCTGTGTCTACTCCCGAGCTGATGGGTCAGGTTGGTCGTCTCGGTAAGGTACTCGGCCCCCGCGGCCTGATGCCGAACCCTAAGACCGGCACCGTGACTCCCGATGTGGCGAAGGCGGTGACCGAGATCAAGGGTGGCAAGATCGAGTTCCGTGTCGATAAGCACGCCAATGTGCATCTCGTCGTGGGCAAGGCTGCATTCACCGCTGAGCAGTTGAAAGAGAACTTCACGACAGTTCTCGACGAGGTCAACCGCCTTAAGCCGTCTTCCTCAAAGGGCCGCTACATTCAAAAGGCCGCCATGTCGACGACTTTTGGCCCCGGCATTCCTCTGGATGTCAACATTCTGGCCTGAGCCGAATATTTTTTCCTGGAGGAGGGGAGTCGCTGAAGCGGCCCCCTCCTCTGTTTTTTGCGCAGCCTCAGCAATGCCCGTGGCTCAGACGTGTGCAGGCATCAGAGCTGGGCAAGCCAGTTGCAAACATGTTCGCGGATCCGCTCCTGCTGGAGGGCGAGCCCGGCGTCTCGCGAGGGCACCTGAACGAGATCCGCGTGCGGAAGAGCCTGCGCCCACGCCTCCGCTACCGCGACAGGATGCACGGGATCACGCTCGGCGGCCACGACCAAGGTGCGGGCAATGACACCGCCTAGCTCGCTCGGATCGCGATAGGCGGTGTTGCGAGGAATCTCGGCAAGGCGCACGGTCCGCTCCTGAGCGAGCTGGGCGTGGAACTGTTGAGCCAGCGTTTCCGCCGACGCGGGTGAGACCTGGGCGGCGCGGGCGAATGCCCAGGATGCCCGGAACATTCGTTCGCCGCGCTTCGGCCCGCGATCGTACAAAAGCTGAGCGATAAGGGGGAATGCCGCGAGGTTGTCGGGCAATGGTTCGGCTGTGAAGGCTGGTCGTATGAAAACGGCGTGGTCGATCGGCAGAACCTTCCGGAGAGTGAGGTGCAGGGCAATTGCAGCACCCAGGGAGATGCCGAGTACCGTGAGTGGCTTGTGCGCGGCTCCGGCGCGGACCACTGCCTCCATCACCTCGTCGGTCAGGGCATCGAGCGAAAAATCAGTGGCCGAGCCGAGCAGTTTCGAGGCGCCGTGAGCGCGCAGGTCGGGCGCGATAATCTCGCTGCCCGCTGGCAGGGCGGGATGCAGAAGCTCGAGTGGCTGTGAGCGGTCCGCGCCTAAGCCGTGCAGGAGGAGAATCGTCACCGGACGCGAGTCCGCTCGTGCAGCTCAGCCATCAACATCCCTGCGAGGCGGACCAACAGATGAATTTCGTTCTCGTCACGATCGATCCAACGGCACTGGGGTTCATTTCCGACCGGTACGAAGTCGCGGTGTTGTTCCCACACCACGAGAGTGCGCTCGGCGCCGAGCACGTACTGCTGCCAGAACACCTGCCGCAGATAGTGTCGGGGGATGCTCCGCCACGGTTTGGTCGTGGTCTTGATCTCGCAGAGTTCCAGGCTGCTGTCGTCGCGTACACCGATACCGTCGGGGGTCGCCAGGTGTCGACGCTCCTGATGCGCATGGAAGAGTGCGCTGCTGGGTTCGATGGCGTGCTCGCGCAGTACCCAGGCGGCGATCTCGGGCTCGCGGGCGCGGCCGTGGTCGGTGAAGGCGTTGCCTCCGAATCCTGTGCCATAGAGTTTGCTGAGGGCGGCCTTGCCGACTGCGGCGGGGGAGGAGAGGCGGGCGACATCGGTTGCGGTAATGCCGCGCGAGCGGGCGCGGAGCCACGCGACGCGGTTAGAAGAATCGGCGACCACTCGTTTAAGGTGTGGCGGCTCGGCGTCGACGAAGACGGGCCGCTTCTCCCAGGGGAACGAGAGAGGTAGCTGGGGCACTGGTTTATTCTCTGCTGGTTATCCCGTCGCGCTGAATCGGCACGCCGGTGTGGCGCTCGCGATATTGCCTGACCCGGACGAATATGAGCGAGGTTGTGCTTGATTCGACGAAACCGGCGCGTTCATCTCCAAACGGGCGACGATGGTCTCGACAGTATCGCCTCGGGCGACTATCTTGGTCTCAGCTGCGCTGACAAGGAAGGAAGAGTGTGATTCTCCTCGGCAGGAGAGCTTCGCTGTCATACCATCTCTTCTGCGGAAGTACCGCACTGTCTTTTTCTTTTACCGCCGAGGCTCGGGCGCGTTCTTCCGTTACGGTGGTGTCGTGAAGGCATGAGATGGTGTATCTTAGGGCGAAGGCCCTGGTCTCGAGACCAGAGCCTTCGCTGGGGATTTACGTAAGCCCACTTATATGTTGTGATGCTTTATAATATGGGGCAGTTGCTTTGTACGATGTTGAATTCGTCGCCGACGGTGGGGCCGGGGCATATAAACTTATTATAGCGAGTGTCACCATCAACAAAGCGCTTTAGCCAGACCGTGCTCGATCTCGCTATAGCGGTGTTTTCCATGTTCGGCGAGAAGTGGTTCCCATTGCGCAGTTCGAGATACGACTTGGCTAGATCATTTGGCAAAGAAGCATAAGAGGGCTGTGCATGGTCATGAACAGGTGCGATATTGTCGTACTGGGCACCTATAATGAGGGTTGGTGTTTTTATATCCGAATATGTCGTCTTGATGTTCCAGGGCGTCATGCTGATGACGGCACGCAGTGATTGATTTTTCTCGGCGGCCTCTAGTGCGGCACCGCCACCCATGGAGTGCCCCATGACCGCCAGGCGATTTGGGTCCACCCGGTCGCGAACCTCGCTGGTCTGGGTAAGATAGTTGAGCGAGGCGAGAAGTTCATCGGTGCGAGCGCTGGGAAATTCTTCTGAATTTTGGGTATTGATGATAAACACGACAAATCCCTGTGAAGCCAGACGTGTACCGAGCCACGAGAAACTGTACTCCTTTTCCATGTACCCCGGAGAGAGGGCTACTGCGCCGAATTTTCCTGCTCCCGTTGTGGCGGGATAATAAATTGTTCCGCCGCCGAAGCCTGTATTTACCGCTGGCGGGACGCTTTGTGTTGCTATCTCGTAGGGTCCACGCGCAGCCTCGATGCTCTGGAGCGTCGGCTCTTGGTTGCGTGTCGATGCTGTTGCGGTCTGAGTGGAGAGGGTCGCCGTCGCCATTACCGTAGTGGCAGCGAAGCCCAAAACTAATCTTCTTGATAAAGAATTCACATTCTCTCCTGTTTGTCAATAAAAAGTGTGACAAGAGTTACTCTACCGACTGGTAGGGCAAAATTGAATAATAATTTGCTTCGATAGTTATCAGGTTGTGGGGAACAAAAAGATGAGCGACCAACACGATGGGCGGAGGCTTCGGTTCGAACATCGGCGTAGCGAGATCCTTGACGCCGCGACGGCACATGTCCTGGAGCACGGCGTGCAGGCGCTGTCGTTGCGGAAACTGGCTCAAAGCGCGAACATCAGCCATGCCACGCTGTTGCACCACTTCCGTACGCGGGATGAGCTTGTCGCCGAGATCATCGATCAGGTGCTGGCCAGAGTGCTTGCGGTGCCGGAAGCCGCTGTCGAGAGCACCGACGCGTTGCGTTTCCTGTGGGGGCTCGTGATGGCGGATCATGGCCTGGTCCCCATCCGGGTATTCCTCGAAATCACCGGTATGTCGATGTTCGGCAGTGAGCAGGTGAGAGACGCGGTTGCTCGGTCTATTAGCGACAGGATCTCGATCGTCACCGCGGCGCTGTTACGAGCCGGATGTCCAGTCCACGAGGCCGACGCACTCGCCGTCTCGATCGTCGCAATGCTGCGCGGTCTTGTTTCCGACCTGCTCGTGACTGGCGAAGTTGAACGAGTGACGGCGGCGTTCGAGGATTTCTACACGGTCTTTAGGGCACGCTCCTTGGCGTGGGAGCAGTAGGTTGAGGGGTTCGTAGGGCGGGCCCTATCGTTGCTGTGACATGGTGAGGATGAGGGATTTCGTTGAATGGCGAGGGCGTGGAAGTCTGATCGTGCGAATCCCGATATATTCCTGGTCGTCGAGTCAGGAGCCTCGGTGGCACTCGCTTTCACGTAGTTAGCCCCTACCCCCGGGGGGGGGGGGGGGGTAATCGCGACAAGTTCGCGACGGCACCAAGTTGTGGGAGAGGATAATTATGACTGCGCCTGGTAAAGCCATTGCGGCACCCGAACTCAAGCGGGTTCTTGGACCTAAGCTGCTGCTATTGTTTGTTGTCGGTGACATTCTCGGCACTGGCATCTACGCATTAACCGGCCAGGTTGCTGCTGAAGTCGGTGGGGCAGCGTGGCTCCCGTTCGTGATTGCTTTTGTGGTGGCGACTCTGACCGCGTGCTCGTATCTCGAGCTCGTCACTAAGTTCCCACAGGCGGCCGGAGCAGCGCTCTATGTGCATAAAGCATTCGGTATTCATTTTGTCACTTTCCTGGTCTGTTTTACCGTGATGGCGAGCGGAATAACGTCGGCTTCTGCGGCCTCAGGCGCTTTCGCGAGTAACTTCGCCATAGGTTTCGGACTCGGTAACGGTGCTGACATACGCCTGATTGTTGCCCTGCTGTTTATGACCAGCGTTGCGCTGGTTAACCTTCGCGGGGTTGCCGAGAGCGTCGGCGTGAACGTGGTGTTGACGCTGGTCGAATTTTCGGGGCTGTTGCTGGTAATCTTCGTTTCTTTTTTTGCGGTATTCGGCGGCCAAGCCGATTTTTCGAGGGTTGTCGTTTTTGGGAATCCTCAGGATAAGTCGCTGCTACTTGCGGTAAGTACCGCGACCTCACTGGCCTTCTTTGCTATGGTCGGTTTCGAGGACTCTGTCAATATGGCGGAGGAGACAAAAGAACCCAGTCGCATCTTCCCCAGAGTAATGCTGACCGGGTTAGGTATCACGGGTTTTGTCTATGTGGTCGTCTCGACTCTTGCTGTAGCGATCGTACCGGTCGGGGAGCTGGTGGGTAACGATACTCCGCTAGTTACCGTTGTGCAGCGGGCAGCTCCCGACTTTCCGATCTCGACAGTTTTGCCCTTTATTTCTCTTTTTGCGGTATCGAACAGTGCACTCATTAATATGATGATGGCCAGTCGTCTTCTCTATGGGATGAGTAAGCAGGGGGTACTGCCTCCTTTTTTGGGAAAGGTGCTGCCCGGTCGGCGCACGCCGTGGGCCGCGATTGTCTTCACGACGGTGATTGCGTTGGTGCTCACCGTGTATGTGTCCCGCAACCCCTCAGACCCGATTGCAGTGCTCTTGGGTGGCACCACTTCTCTTTTGCTGCTTGCCGTATTCGCGATCGTGAACGTCGCGGTCCTCGTGCTGCGGCGGCAGGCGGTCGAGCATCAACACTTCCGCACTCCCACGGCGCTGCCGGTTATCGCAACTGTTGTGTGTCTCTATCTCGTGTTGCCCAGCACCTCGGGGCGCGACCTCTCCCAATATGAAATCGCAGGTGTTCTGCTTGTGATCGGGATGCTGCTCTGGTTGGTTACTTTTCTTGACCGGCACAGACGCGGTTATGCCGTTGTCGATGAATCGGAGGCGACCGAAGTGGTCTCCGCTCCCACGGAGCACAGCGATGGTAACGGGAAGTCATAGCGTCTTCATAGACTTCTTCTGATACTGAGGAGGCATGAGCTTCCCCGCCTCGTCTCACCTCGCCTCCCAGCAGCGCAGCCGCCTCAGCAGAATTGACGGGTCCCCGATCCGCGTGCTTGTCGTGGATGACGAGAGCACCCTCACCGATCTTTTGCAGATGGCGCTGCGCTATGAGGGCTGGGAGGTGCGTACTGCCGTCGAGGGCCGTGCCGCGATCACGATCGTTCGCGAGTTTCGCCCCGACGTTATCGTGCTTGACGTGATGCTGCCCGATATTGACGGACTGCAGGTGCTTCACCGCCTCCGTGCAGACGGAAGTCACACTCCGGTGTTGTTCCTCACTGCAAAGGACGCGCTCGATGACCGCATCGCTGGACTCACCGCAGGCGGTGATGATTACGTCACCAAGCCGTTTTCTCTCGAGGAACTTGTCGCGAGGATGCGCGGTTTGATCCGGCGTTCGACTCTGTTGGCGAATGACAGCGACAACCCTGAAGTGATTGTCGGCGACCTCGTGCTCAATGAGGACAGCCACGAGGTTCGCCGAGCGGGAGCTGACATCGAACTCACCGCTACCGAGTTCGAGTTGCTGCGCTTTTTGATGCGTAATCCGCGTCGGGTGTTGAGTAAGGCACAGATTCTTGATCGGGTGTGGTCCTACGATTTCGGTGGTAGGTCGAGCGTGGTGGAAATATATATTTCGTATTTGCGCAAGAAAATTGATTCCGGATTCTCGCCGATGATTCACACGGTGCGTGGGGCCGGCTATCTGCTGAAGCCTGCGGAGTAGTGGTTTCGACGGCAGCCGTTCGCGCCCTCCGCTGGGCGACACGGTGACTCGCTCGACATGGCTGGGTCCCCGCGGTTGGGGGCTGGCTCCATGGAGTTTGCGGCGTCGGATGGTGGTCTCCGTGGTCGCCCTGGTCGCTGTGACCGCGGGGATTGTGGGAGCCGTGAGTGTGCTGTCGCTGCGTAGCCTCCTCCTTGAGAACACCGATACGCAACTGCAGCAGTCGCTCGGCCGACTTCAGAATTTTGACGGGGTAAGCCAGTTCGTCGGTCCGAACGCGATCGAGCGCGCGACGACCTGCACCTCCGACACCTTCGGCAGGGGGCCGAGCCAGAACCTCAGCACCATCACCGCGGTCCGCACGGCTGACGGGCGTTTCGTCGGCGCCTACATCGATGACAAGGGCACCTGTCGTGTCCTCACCGGTGACCCGAATTCTGCGCTCACCACGGCCGTCGCGGCGGGCGGAACCGAGACGACGATCCGACTCGGCGGTGAGTTGGGAGAGTACCGCGTCAAGGCTGCCCTCGTTGACGGTTTGGTTGTTGTTGTGGGTGTCCCGTTGGGCGCGGTGACGGAGACAGCCAACTCGCTGACTTGGGTTGTCGTGGTTGCTGTCCTGTTCGCCATGCTTGCTATCGCCCTGATCGCCACGGTAATTATTCGCGTCGCGCTGCGCCCGCTTGAGCGGGTGGAGGCGACGGCTACGCGCGTCGCCGAGCTACCCCTAGAACGCGGTGAGGTCGAACTTCTCGAGCGGGTCGCCGCGGAGGACGCGGACACCCGTACCGAGGTTGGCCGCGTGGGTGCCGCTTTTAATCGGATGCTCGACCACGTCACCGGGGCGCTTGAGGCGCGGCACGCGAGTGAGAACAGGGTGCGGCAGTTCGTTGCCGACGCCTCGCACGAACTGCGCACGCCTTTGGCGGTGATTCGTGGTTACGCCGAGCTGCCCCGGCGTGGCGACAGTGAACTCCCGGAGGCGGAGAGTCAGTGCCTCGAACGAATCGAGTCCGCGGCGACCCGGATGACATCGCTGGTCGAGGACCTCCTCTTGCTCGCCCGTCTTGACGAGGGCCGGGCTCTGGAAAAAGAGCCGGTTGACCTCACTCGGCTGCTGATCGAGGCCGTCTCGGATGCGCATGTCGCTGGACCCGACCATCAATGGGATCTCCGCCTTCCTGACGCTCCGGTTGAGATTGTCGGAGACCGCTTCAGGCTGCACCAGGTGGTCGCGAATCTTGTGCGTAATGCAACGGTGCACACGCCTCCAGAGACGCGCGTCGTCGTGGCGCTTGCCGAGGAGTCAGGCCCCGAGGGCCAGTCGCTTGCTGCGGTGACGGTCACCGACTCAGGACCGGGAATCGACTCTGAACTCATGCCGGTGCTCTTCGAGCGCTTCGTCCGCGGTGACTCCTCCCGGGCGCGCACGACCGGCTCAACTGGGCTGGGGCTGGCCATTGTGGCTGCTGTGGTGGAAGCACACGGTGGTCGTGTCCTGGCGGATTCTGTTCCGGGGCGCACGAGCTTCCGGATAGAGCTTCCGGCCGGTCACCCAGTTAGACCGTAACACCGAGGCGGCGGCGGGCGTCGTCGAGTGTGCGCACCACCTGTACCACCTCATCAAGCGGATGTAGCGGAGACTCCAGGCGTCCTTCCGTCACGTACTGTGCGAGATGCAGCGCCTCCCAGGCGAGTCCGTCACTTCCCTGCAGAGCCGACTGATCGGTCCAGGTGATGCTCTCGGCGCCGCGGGTGAACGTCAGGCCGCTCGGCGCCCAAAATGATGGGTGCACCGCAACCCGTCCTTTGTCTCCGACGATGCTCGCAGTGTGCGAAGTGTCGGCCAGTACCGTCGAGGTTGCAATGGACTGTACGCGGCCTGCGTGGCTGCCGAGAATAGTAGCGGTCGCCTCCACTTCGGTGGAGGTCAGCGAACCGGCCACTAGCGTGTGCTGCGGGGTCCCGGCGACCATCGAGATGAAAGAGGAAGCATAGACGCCGAGGTCCAGCAGGCAGCCACCGGCGAGTGCAGCATCGAAGATGCGGCTTCTCCGATCGAATTCAGAGGCTTTGCCGAAGTCAGCTGAGACCAGTGTCGGTGCGCCGATCGCGTGGTCGGCGAGGAGGCGGCGCACTATGTCCGTTTGGGGCAGATAGCGTGTCCACATTGCCTCCATCGCGAAGACGTTGGCGTCTCGAGCGGCGTGCACGATCATCTCCGCCTCGCCCGGGGTGGGAGCGAACGGTTTCTCGACCAGGATGTGTTTGCTCGCCGCAATTGCCAGGAGGGCATGGCGTGCGTGCTCAGAGTGCGGGGATGCGATGTAAATCACGTCTACTTCTGGGTCATGGACTACTGTCTCGTAGCCGACCGAGGCCCGCTCGATGCCAAATCTGGCAGCAAAGGCCTTTGCCCGATTCAGCGAGCGTGAACCCACCGCGACCACCCGTTGCCGGGTGTGTGTTTGTACTGCCGAGACAAATGAGGTCGCGATCGAGCCTGGGGCGATCACGCCCCAGCGCAGAACGGGTGACTCGAGGAGGGAGGGGAGTCGAGGCTCCGGAAGCGTTAGCGCCATCCCGTCACGCTATGCCCTGAACAGCCTGGCTGACAGCGCGAGTTCTGTCCCTCGCCGGGAGGGCGATTTTACTTATGTAGAGCGTGAGAGCCGCGTCCAGACGTCTGTCTCGCGACGGAACGCGTTGCACTCCCCTCGCACGGCAGAATAGAGCGCGATGATTACCACACCGCCGCTGGGCCTGCTTCTGGATGTTGATGGGCCCATCGCTAGCCCTGTGAGTCGGAGTGTCGCTATCTCCTCTATTGCAGATGATCTTGTGACGCTAGCGAATGCCGGTATTCCACTTGTCTTTAATACGGGCCGCTCCGACACCTTCCTGCGCGAGCGGGTGCTACCGCCGCTCCTTGAACGCGGAGTGTCGGCTCAGGCGCGCATCGTGTGCATCTGCGAGAAGGGCGCGGTGTGGTTCACGGTTGATGGCCGTGGTATTTCCGCGCCGATCGTTGATGAGTCGTTGGCTCTGCCTCCCTCGGTTGTCCGCGATCTTGAGCAGATGATTCGTTCTGATTACAGTGATCTGGTCTTCTTCGATGACACGAAACGCGCAATGGTATCGGCCGAGCAGCTAGTTGAACTCGATAACGAGGATTATCTCGAGCGGCAGCTCGTCTTCGACGCTGATGCCCTGCAGATTATGATGACGGCTGGTTTCGGTGTCGAGCGCCGTGGCATTCGCTATCCCAATCAGTTGGGCGCTGTTCACTACCGCATTGACCCGACGGTGATCTCGACCGACATTGAGTCGAATCGGCTCGGCAAGGACCTTGGCGCCCAGCGCGCTCTTGAGGTGCTCGGTGCGACCGGAGCGATCCCGCAACGCTGGCGCACAGTGGGTGATTCCCGCAGTGATTACGCCATGGCTGACTGGCTTTTCGAGCATGCCTACGATGTGACCCACGTCGATGTCCGGCCAGCCGAGGGCGTGCCTAAAAGGCCCTATCCCGTGCTCGTGGTCGACGGTGCTGTTAATGACTCTGCTGGCGCTGCGGTGCTCCGCCGCTGGCGGGAACGTGTCGCCGACGAAGCGACTCCGGAGTTGGGCGGCGGTATTGTCCTCCACGCCGACGACTATGAGTGTGTCAGTTAGCTCGGAATCATATTAAAAGTGTCCGGATCTGGGCCGGTGCGGTGGCCGCGGTCGAGCGTTGTGATAGCCGTCATCGCTTCGTCGTCCAACTCGAAATCGAAGATCGCAAAGTTTTCTTTAACGCGAGCGCGCGTTACCGATTTCGGGAACACAATAGTGCCGCGCTGGAGGTGCCAACGCAGCACCACCTGTGCGGGAGAGCGCCCAACATTCGAAGCGATTCGGACGATAGTCTCGTCTTTGAGCACGAGGCCCTGCGCAATCGGTGACCACCCCTCTGTCGCGATGTCGTGCTCGGCGTGGTAAGCGCGTAGTTCCTCCTGCACGAGATAGGGATGCACCTCAATCTGGTTTACCGTTGGCACAATCGTCGCCTCGGCGCGGAGGCGGTTGAGGTGGTGGGTGTGAAAGTTGGAGACGCCGATTGCCTTCGCCTTGCCACTGTGGTAAATGTCCTCCATTGCCTTCCAGGTTTCGACATAGTCGCCGATTGCGGGCAGTGGCCAGTGGATCAAGAACAGGTCGACATAATCGAATTTCAGCTCGGCGAGTGTGCTGTCAATTGCCGCGAGTGCGTCTGCGCGGGCATGAAAACCATTGTTGAGTTTGCTCGTGACGAACACCGCCGAGCGTTCCAGACCGGAGGCGCGCACCGCGTCGCCGACTCCGGCCTCATTGCCGTACATTTCTGCGGTGTCGATGTGGCGGTAGCCGATTTTGAGTGCGGTGAGCGTTGCGTCCTTCGTCTCGGCCGGACCAATCTGGAATACGCCGAAACCCAGCTGGGGAATTTTCACACCGTTATTCAGTGTGACGGTGGGGACTGTTGTGGCGTCCTCGCTCATAGGGACGGCTCCATTCTTCCGGTGGTGGTTTAACACAGCACTGTGTATGTTTCAGGGTTTCATGCTTCGCCGTTTCCCTCATATCTCGCTGTGCTCTCCGACCGCCGAGAAAAACCGATAGGGAAAGGAGGGCCCCCGGCGCGAAGCGTCGAGGGCCTTTGGTCGCTGCTCAGGCGTGAGCTCTCCGACCGGAGACTGCGCCGTAGATCAGCAGCACAACGAGCGAACCGATGATCGCGAGCGCCCAGGTGCCTAGATTGAAAAACTCGGTTATGCCGCGGCCGAAAAGAGCGCCGCCGATAAGGCCGCCGAGGAGTGCCCCGACCACACCCAGGATCAACGTGGCAAACCACCCACCGCCCTGGCGACCGGGAAGGATGGCCTTAGCGATGGCGCCTGCTATGAGGCCAAGGACGAGAAATCCGATGATGCCCATGATATTTCTCCTTCATATAGCGCTCGACCGGACGCTCCGATGCGAGCCTCGACGCCCGTGATAGTGACGTCTCTCACTCTGGGGCTGGTCAGTGGAGGGAATTCTTCAGCTTTGTGCGGGCTTTATTGGCAATCGCAGCACACTGCTTGGCCTCGCGTTGTGAGGCTTTTTTGAGTTTCTTGCGAGTCTTTTTCATGGCCGGATCGTGCCAGGCGCCTAATGCGAGATGGCGCAACTCTTCATAACGAGTGCGCCCGGCCCGTGCGCCGAGGACATATGCAACACCGGCGATCAGCATTAACAGGACGAGGCGGGGATTCATGCGTAACCCTTCCATCGGCGAGCTCGGTAATGTGCTCGATACCTATTTGACTCTCCCTGACAACGCGAGACAAACCGGGAATCGACCATTGACAGGCCCCACTCTCATCCTATTCTGCGTGAGTGAGGAGCCGATCCGGCACGGCAGTCGCGTCCGCCTGCCCGACGTGTGCGTGGAGGTAGCCGCCGTACCCGCCGATGACCCGATTGTTGCGTCTGCCCGATGTGACGACTTCACCGTCAGCAGTCGCACCGACCTTCGCCCCACTCGCTCTGAGACGGTGCACCAGGAGGACGTCCTCGTGCACCGATTCACTGCCGAAGCCTCCCGCCGCGAGGTAGGCACTCGCTCGCACGCCAAGGTTAGCGCCGTGGATACTGCCAACCTGTTCCTCTTTTGCGCTACTGCGTTGCCAACGCCTGTACGCCGCTGCGGTGAGGTCCGCCGGATGTGGTCGCACTGTGCCGAGCAGCGCGTCATAGTCGCATCCTTGTGTGACGTGCGTGAGCAGCCAGTCGGAGGGAACAATTGAATCGGCATCGGTGTTGGCGATCCAGAGTCGCTCGGCCGGGACCGAGGCGGAGGCGAGGGCGTGTGCGATTCCGGTCGCTCGTGCGGCACCGACCCCACAGCGGTGACGCTCTAGCACCTCGGCGCCCGAGGCTCCTGCGATAGCTGCCGTCGTGTCGGTGCATCCGTCGGCGACGACAAAAACTCTCACGCCGACAGCGGGCCGGTGCCGGGCAAGCGTGGCGGAGCTCTCGCGAACTGACGCCAGTAGGGCACGGATACGTTCCGCTTCGTTGTGCGCCGGCACGACAACCACCAAGTGCTGAATGCTGCTCACAGCAGCCCAGTTCGTCGAGCGATCGAGCGCGCGTCGAGAGCATGGACTTCGAGCAGCAGGTCTTCTTCGTCATGGCGGGCGATGCGGTGCAGACCAAGCTCGTCCACTGCCTCCGCTACCGCGTCGCCGTCAAGTTCGAGCCCGGCAATCGGATGTCGCCAGTGCACCGTGACCAGCTCCCCGTCTGGCGTGAGTTGGTCACGCACTCCACTTAACGTCACACCGAGCGTTGTCCGCGCGAGGTAGTAGCCCACCTCCGAGAGCACAACAAGGTCAAACGGACCGCTCGGCACCCCCCTAGTGATGTCGTGCCGCTGAACGCACACCTGCCCCAGCGGTGCTAGGCGACGGGAGGCGCGTGCGACGGCCTGGGCCGAAATGTCGATGGCGAGCAGCTGGTCGGCCCGCTCGGCAAGAGCCTCGGTCAAGACACCGATCGACGCGCCGATCTCGAGCACGGAGGCGTAACGCTTCTTGGGCAGACTCGCCAGCGTCAACGCACGCTTACGTTGCTCATACCAGCGGCTGGTATATCCCCACGGATCCGCGTGTCGCGCGTAGAGCTCGTCGAAGTAGTTCATCCGTGGTTCCGAATTCCCGCGCCGTGTTGCTCGGTTGCGCTGCGTATGTCCTCGCTCATACGACCCGTACCAGCCGGTCGTCGCCCTGGAATAAGCGCACGAATTGTGGATGCAGTAACGGCTTCTGCCCCGCGGGTCCTGGTCCAGTCTGACTGGGGTAGCGTCGGAGTGCGGCGCTCTTGCGCATCCTCAGTTCGTCGTCGAGTTCGACGCGGACGAGTGTGTTCCAGGGCATCCGGGCCCAGTCGGGCCAAGCCCAGTGCCAGAGCCAGATCGGAGCCGCGAATAAGGGGTGCCGCAGCTGCCTTGCTATCTCGGCGCAGACCTCACCGACCACCTGATGGTCGCGATGGCCATCTCCCGCCCACGTGGACAGGAACAATATTCGGCCCGCGGGCCCTACCCCGCGCCTGCGTACGTGTGTAGCGATCCAGTCGCGATGCGTTGGCGTCTGTTCATCGGGCACGTCGAGGAACGTCAGAGCAATGCCCCCGCCCAATTCTGCCAGCGCAGCCTGCGCCTCCTCACGGCGTTGAGCGGCGAGGCTAGAGGAGGCCTCGCCGTGGGCCGCCGCGCCGTCGGTCACGATCACCACCTCAACCGGGGTGCCCACTCGCCGAGCAAGAGCAATGGTCCCGCCGCAACCCAAGGTCTCGTCGTCGGCGTGTGCGACCACCACGAGTAGGCGGTCCACCGTGCCCAGCGTCCGTGGCGGCAGCACGGGTATCCGGTGGATCCGGCCGTCTCCGTACCATACCTCCAGAGGAGTGCCTTCACTGTGGCCATCAAAGCTCGGCATACGCTCACCACCGGTCCGCGCCGCCAGAAATGAGTACCGAGCGCCCGAGCTCTGCGTCGTCACGCTCAGCGTGGTGTTGCCGCAGGTAGAGCGTGAGATCGGCGACACGTTTCGCGTGTTCCGCGTTGAACGCGAGTGGCACCGGTCCCAGTGCTCGCCCCGCGCGCACGAGAATCTCCTCGCTGGAGGCGGCGACCGTTGCCCGGACTCGCTGTGCCAGCAGCGAGCCGAGCTGACCCTCCGCCCGCACACTGTCGATAAGTGTCGCTGCTTCGTCGAGGGCGAGCCGGGAGACGGAGAGCGCCCTGTCGATCGCTCCTAGGTGCGCAAGCAGATGTGGCTCCTCCCGCTGAATCGCGGTGGCAGCGACCAGAGAGGCGATACCGAGGGCACCGCCGAACCAGCAGGCCGCAACACCGATTCCGCCCCAGGCGAAGCCTGGCCGTGAGAGGTACCAACCGGTGTGGCCGACCGGTCGGGCATCCGTGGAGCGGAAACGCACTGGGCCGCTCGGAACCTCAGTCAGCCCCCGCGCATGCCAGCTATCAGGCAGGGACGTGACGGTGTCGTCCTGCAGCCCGACAGAGAAAAGGCGGCGCTCGCCGGAGGCGTTGCCTATGTGCGCCGTGACCAGAGCAGCATCGAGACGATCGGCCAGCGAACACCAGGGCTTCACTCCGTCGAGCAGCCAGCTGCCCTCGACGCGGCGGGCCACGAGCGGCTGATCGCTGCCCTCAGCTGCAAAAACACCCCAGGTCGCGTGAATGGCGGCGCCGACGTCTGACGGCGAAAGGTCCGCCTCCGCCAAGATCGCGAGTGCGTCGAGGTGGGGCTCGACCGTGCGGGCGACGCTGAGATCGTGTCGCGCGAGGCCGATGAGCAGTCGATGCCGCTCGGCGGTGCGACCGCTGCCGGGGTGAGGGGCATGAGGGCCGAGTGTTCTGGCGAGCGCGAGTGCCCCGTTAATGTCGGTCGGCAGGTCGACGGAAGAGTACAGTTCCATTTCTGACGACGCTACGCAGTTTGTTGCGCGCGAGCCGCTGATTGTTTCCGCGCCCCGGGGATGCTAAGCACCGATCGTGGCGCCGTCCCGAGCCTGGTGGGAAACTTGTGCTGTAAGCCGTGCGTGCCGTACTATGACCGAAGCCAAAGACCGCCGGTTTCCGGTTGTGTGTGTGCACAGGGTCCCGACCCTGCGCCAACCGCATCGGACGAAGGATTCGCAGAGCGAACGGCCCGCGCAGGTGTGTATGAGATTCTCCGCTAGTTACTGAATTAGTGAAGCTCCTGCGCTCCTGCGCCGGGGCTTTTTCTTTGCCTGCTTTCGGGCTACCGGCACGAGAATTCACAGGAGTAGCCATGGCGAACAAGGAAGCCTCGGTTGCCGAACTCACGGAGAAGTTTCGGAGTTCGACGGCCGTTCTGCTGACCGAGTACCGCGGTCTCACTGTTGCTCAGCTCAAGACGCTGCGCAAGGACATCAGTGAGCACGCAACCTATGCCGTGGTGAAGAACACGCTGACCAAGATCGCGGCGAACAACGCCGGGATCTCGTCTTTCGACGACGAACTCGCTGGCCCCTCGGCCATCGCGTTCGTGCACGGCGACCCTGTCGCCGTCGCGAAGTCGCTGCGTGCCTTCGCCAAGGCCAACCCTCTCCTCGTGGTCAAGGGCGGTTACTTCGACGGTAACCCCCTTACCGCAGAAGAGGTGGGCAAGCTCGCTGACCTCGAGTCCCGCGAAGTACTGCTCGGCAAGCTCGCCGGCGCCTTCAAGGCCTCGCTCTTCGGCGCCGCCTATCTGTTCAACGCCCCGCTGTCCAAGGCCGTCCGCACGGTCGAGGCGCTGCGTGAGAAGCAGGAGTCCGCGAGCTGACGTTTCTCCGGAAACAGTGCGCGCGCGGTTCGTAGACAAAGAAAAATAAGGAGAAGAATCATGGCAAAGCTCACTCAGGACGAGCTCATCGAGGCTTTCAAGGAGCTCACGCTCATCGAGCTCTCGGAATTCGTCAAGAAATTTGAAGAGGTCTTCGAGGTCACTGCTGCTGCTCCCGTCGCGGTCGCCGCAGCCGGTGGCGCCGCTGCTGCCCCCGCTGAGGAGGTTGAGGAGCAGTCGGAGTTCGACGTTGTACTCGAGGCCGCCGGTGCCACGAAGATCCAGGTGATCAAGGAGGTGCGCACGCTCACCAGTCTGGGCCTCGGTGAGGCGAAGGCTCTTGTTGATGGCGCCCCCAAGGCGATTCTCGAGGCGGTCAACAAGGAGACTGCCGACAAGGCCAAGGCCCAGCTCGAGGGCGCAGGCGCTACCGTTACCGTTAGGTAGTCTCTGCCGATTCTCATCGGTCGCGTCGCCAGGGTAGAGCGAGTCTGCTTTCGTGCGATTGTGCAAGCCTTAGGCGCCGTCTCCTCCGAGACGGCGCCTAAGGCTTTTCGCTGCCCGTCTCGTTGCTGCCTCATTCCTGACCGAGTCAGGCCCGAAGGCTGTTTATCGTCAGTGATAGGCGCTGTCGTCGATTACACGCCGACTCGCGCACTCCGCGGGACGGAGGTGCTCATCCGGATGATGAGGGAGGCGGGAATCGTCGTATGCTGCGCGGGGCGAGTCGGTTCACCCCGCGCGAGTTCCGCCAACGCCCCCCGGATCAGTTCAATCGCAAGTTCGCCCTGCTGCTGCGGATTCTGGCGGATCGAACTTAATCCAAATAGTTCGGAGAGCGGGTGATCGTCGATGCCGATGATGGAGACATCCTCCGGTACTGACAGGCCCAGTTCGCGGGCCGCCAGGATAATTCCGATCGCGATCTCGTCGGAGGCGGCAACGATTGCGGTGGGCCGAGTTCGCGGGTCGCCAAGCACCTGCCGTCCGGCGCGGTGACCG
Source organism: Rathayibacter toxicus DSM 7488 (assembly GCF_000425325.1). Lineage (GTDB taxonomy): Bacteria > Actinomycetota > Actinomycetes > Actinomycetales > Microbacteriaceae > Rathayibacter > Rathayibacter toxicus. The sequence continues at coordinate 214,116 of NZ_AUDF01000005.1, read as the reverse complement.
CCCGGGATGTCGAAACGGGTGGGGACGATGTCGCACGCAGAGACGTGCAGCCCAGCCGAGGAGAGGGCGTCGAAAAAGCCTTCTCGGCGTTTGGTGTGCACCTGGAAGTCCATCTCTTCCTCGGTGAGCCCGCAGACGTGGGCGATACGTTTATGGCCGAGAGAGAGTAAATGTTCGGCCGCCAGGCGCGAGGCGGCGACATCGTCGATGCTTAACGTGGGAATGCCAGGGAGTTCGCCGCCGATGCCCACGATGGGCTTACCCAGCGCGAGGAGCGCCTCGGTCTCCGCGGGTGAAATCTTGAGGGTGACGGCGACAATGGCGTCCACGCGCTTGCGGACGAGGTAGTACTCGAAGATGCTTCGGCGTGCGTCGAGATTCTTGTCGATCGTGTACAGGAGGAGATCGTAACCCGCGGGGAGCAGTGCGCGCTGGATCCCCTCGATGATTCCGGCAAAGAACCACTGGTTAATGACGGAGATGATCACCGCGATGCTGTTGCTGCGTCCGGTGACGAGGCTAGAAGCATTCGCCGAGACCACGTAGCCCAGGCTGGTAGCTGCATGCTCGACCCGTTGTTTGGTTTCCGCCGAAACATAGCCGCGGCCGCTGAGTGCGCGTGAGACAGTCGCTTTCGATACTCCGGCGAGTGCGGCGACTTCTTCGATGCCTGCCACGGCGTCCCTCTCCACCGTCCAGCGTCGGTGCTGGAAACGGTTCCAGGAAGTTATACCGCGAGTGGGAGGCTTACTGCCAGTGCGAGCGCTGACACGGTCGCGCCCCGATCTGAATAGGCCTGGTTTGACGCCGAATTGTTACGGCGGGGAACTCGCTCATGTGCACGTTGTGCTTTCATCCAACTTATGGAAAGGTTTCCCTCCGTAGGGAGCCCACCCCAGCGCCGGTAGCCCGCTCGGAGTCATTCTTGGCGGTACCAGCACTAGCACCCGAGTTGTCGAGGCGTACGCCTCGAGTTGGCACATCCTCGGCCCCGGTCCTAGCGGAGCGGTTCTCTTGGTCGATTCATCACTCAATGAGGAGGAAGTATGCGGTCACCCCTGTACCGCCGTATCGCCGTCCCCGTCGCTGTTCTTGCGGTGGCAGGCCTTGCGCTCTCGGGCTGTTCGAGTAGCGACGACCCGAACGCGTCAGGCGGTAACTCGTCCGGCAAAGTTGGCACGGCCGATGGTGTGGTCAACATTTACGGCTCTATCACCGGCGATGAGGCCACCCTTCTCGAGAAGTCTTGGGCGGAGTGGGGAAAAGCGAACAAAATCACCATTAAATATACAGGTGATAAAGAATTCGAGAAACAGATCGGTATCAAGGTTCAGGGCGGTGATACGCCCGACCTCGCTATCTTCCCCCAGCCGGGGCTTCTCGCTGACACTGTCAAGACCGGCAAAGTGCAGAAAATTTCCCAGGGTGCTCTCGATAATGTCACAAAGAACTGGTCCCAAGACTGGCAGAAATATGGTCAAGTCAATGGCACTCAGTACGGTGCTCCATTGATGGCGAGCCTAAAAGGATATAATTGGTTTTCGCCGGAGCAGTTCGCCGAGTGGGGTGTCTCTGTCCCCAAGACCTGGGCAGAGATGGAAGCGCTTGGCAGGACGATTGCCCAGAAGACCGGTAAGCCTTCGTGGTGTGCGGGCTTTAACTCTGGTGAAGCATCAGGTTGGCCCGGTACCGACTGGATTGAGGACGCGGTGCTCCGTGAAGCAGGCCCCGATGTCTACGATTCCTGGGCGGCGGGCAAGACGCCCTTTACCGATCCGAAGATTAAGCAGGCTTTCGATTCTGTCGGTTCGATCTTGCGTGACCCGACCCTCGTTAACGCTGGGTATGGTGGTGTTAAGTCGATCAACTCTACGGCTTTCGGCGATGTTGCACAGAACGTGGCAAACGGCACCTGCCCGCTGACCCACCAGGCATCGTTCCTCGAGGGCTTCCTCACCGCGGCCGGCGCAAAGGTTGCGCCAGACGGCGACGTCTGGGCCTTTCTGACCCCGCCGGCGGATGCCTCCAGTCCCCAAATGGTCACCGGCGGTGGCGAGATGGTCGCCGCGTTCTCGAACGACTCGGACACCGCGAAGGTGCAGGAATATCTGGCAAGCGCAGAGTGGGCTAACAGTCGCGTCAAGCTTGGTGGTGTTATTTCGGCCAACAAGGGTCTCAACCGGGACAATGCTGGAAGTTCACTTCTGAAAGAATCCATTAATATCCTGCAGAACGAGAGCACCGTGTTCCGATTCGACGCCTCGGACCTCATGCCGAAGTCCGTGGGTGCTGACAGCTTCTGGAAAGGTATTGTCGACTGGATCGATGGCTCGGATACCGATCAGGTCCTCAAAGCAATCCAGGCAGGCTACACGTCCTAGCAGCACAGTGAGGGTCGCCGTTCTCACGAGTGACGGCCCTCGCTGACACTGCCGGGGCCTCGTCACAAGGGGTTAAACACAAGCTCGGGTTGGTTTCACCTGAGTTCAGAGTTGTACTCGAAAGGGCATCCATGTCCACGTTCTTCCGGTGGCTGGCGAGCATCCCCCCGCTCGCGCAGGTTCCGATTATTCTGCTGGCCTTCGCGATCGTCGTGGCGGCTGTTCTTTTCTTCGTTGAAATCGCTCCTCGTCGAGGAGTCGGCTACACGATCCTCCGACTCGTTGTCTGCATCCTGCTCCCCGTGACGTTGCTTCTCGTCTTCGGGCTCTACAACTCGGTGATGTGGATTGCTGTTGTCGCTGCCGTCTTCGGCGGAGTGCTTTTTCTGCTCGATTTTCGTTCGCGCAATGGTGCAGGTTATATGCTGCAGCTCATCGCATTTATGGCTCCTGCGGCTTTCTTCATCGTCGTTGGTCTTGCCTATCCAACGGTCACGACCGCGATAAATGCTTTTGGGAAGAATGATGGTTCTGGTTTCGCCGGGGTGGAGAATTTTGTCTGGGTTTTCACGAGTCCCGACGGAGTTACGGCGTTCCTCAATACAGTAGTATGGGTTCTTCTTGCTCCGATCATTGCAACTGTTATCGGACTCGCTTACGCGGTTTTTATCGACAAGAGTCGCGGGGAAAAATTTTTCAAGCTGCTGGTTTTTATGCCTGTAGCTATTTCATTTGTTGGCGCCTCGATAATTTTCAAGTTCTTCTACGATATTCGGCAGGGTGCGCAGATTGGCGTATTGAACGCCATCATTACCGCGTTCGGCGGCTCGCCGGTCGACTGGTTGGGGATTGAACCGTGGAACACACTGTTCCTTGTCGTGGTGCTGATCTGGACCCAGGCGGGCTTCGCCATGACTGTGCTCTCAGCTGCCATCAAGGGCGTCCCGACTGAACAACTGGAGGCTGCGTCGCTGGATGGCACGAGTTCGTGGCAGGCGTTTTGGAACGTCACTGTCCCCGGAATTCGCTCCTCGATTGTGGTTGTTGTGACCACCATCTCGATCGCCTCCCTTAAGGTCTTCGATATCGTCTCGGCGATGACAGGCGGCCGCTCCGATACCACAGTTCTTGCCTTCGAGATGGTGCGCCAGTTCCAGCTCGGTGCCCGCGGCGGTTACAGCGCGGCCCTCGCGGTCATCCTGTTCCTGCTCGTGCTGCCGATCGTTGTCTATAACGCTCGCCAGCTCGCCAAGCAAAAGGAGATTCGATGAGCGTGACGCCCACCCCGATCCAGACGCCCGTCGACAGCGACGCTGAACGGCTTATCGTGCGTGGGGAGTCAAAGCTTGAGGCTGCCAGCGGCAAGTTCCGTAAAGCGACCACGTCTCGCGGAGCTACTCTTGCTGCTCTGATCATTGCCATGATCTGGACGGTGCCGACCCTCGGACTGTTCATCTCGTCGTTTCGCCCTGCAAACGATATAAAGACGAGTGGTTGGTGGACAGTTTTTACCCACCCTGCCTTTACTCTCGACAACTACACGAATGCGCTCAACTCGGGTGACGCCCTCACTCTCGGTAAGGCGTTTGTGAACTCGCTCGTGATCACCATCCCCGGAGCGCTCATCCCGATTACCATTGCGAGCCTCGCTGCCTATGCTTTTGCGTGGATTAATTTCAGGGGCCGAAACACGCTCTTTGTTCTGATTTTCTCCTTGCAGATAGTACCGATTCAGATGGCGCTTGTGCCTCTCCTACAGTTGTTCTCGGACGGTCTCCGCGTCGGCAGCCTCTACGTACTTCCCGGGCTCGGAGTCAATAGTGTGGAGGGCTCCTATGCGAAGGTGTGGATCGCGCACACTATCTTCGCTTTGCCGCTGGCGATTTTTATGCTACACAACTTTATTTCTGAAATCCCTGGCGAAGTCATCGAAGCTGCTCGAATGGATGGCGCAGGCCACGGACAAATCTTTTTCCGTGTTGTGCTTCCGCTTGCGGTGCCGGCGATCGCGTCCTTTGGTATTTTCCAATTTCTGTGGGTGTGGAATGACCTTCTGGTAGCTACTGTTTTCACCTCCGGAGGCGGGTTACCTATTACAAAAGCGCTTCAGAACTTAACCGGATCTTATGGCCAATCATGGGAGCTGCTCACCGCGGGAGCATTCCTCTCAATCATTGTGCCGTTGGTCGTCTTCTTCGCCCTGCAGAGGTTCTTTGTTCGTGGCCTACTCGCCGGCGCGACCAAGGGGTAGACACCCGCGGTGCGGTGGTTCCTCGGTTGTTCGCTCTACGATGACGTATACGGTGCGGGCGGAGTCGGCTGCAACGGCTTTATGGCTTTGGACAGTGCGACGCATTCGCGCAACTACCGCATGTTCGTAGGTATCGAAAGCGGTGCGCCTCAGCCGAGGATGGTCAACCAGAGCAGCAGGCTGTTAAGCACGATCAGGGAAACGGCCGCCAGCGTGGCACCGAGAGTGGTGAACCACTGGTTCGTCATATCGCCCATCAGCCGTCGGTCGCGAGTAAACAGCACTAACGGTACGAGAGCGAACGGGATACCGAATGAGAGCACGACTTGGCTAAGCAGCAGAGCTCGGGTGGGATCGACATCGATCGTCAGCACGAGCAGCGCCGGGAGGAGTGTCACTACCCGCCGCACCGTCAACGGTATGCGCACGTGCAGTAATCCACTCATGATCTCGGCGCCGGCGTAGGCGCCGACTGCGGTGGAGGCCAGCCCGGAGGCGAGCAGCCCGACCGCGAACAGGGTTGCGACGACCGGTCCGAGGGTGACACTGATCGCCGCGTGCGCTCCGTCGAGACTGTCGGTGTTGGCCACGCCCGAGAGCGAGTGCGCGGCGAGGAGGAGGATCGCGAGGTTGACGGTGCCGGCGATAGTGAGCGCGACGGTGACGTCGATCCTGGTGGCGATGAGGAACCTCCGTCGGGATTCAGTTCCTGTGAGATGGCCAAAGCGGTCCCGGGTAAGCGCCGAGTGAGCATAGATGGCATGGGGCATCACTGTCGCGCCGAGGATCGACGCGGCGAGCAGTACCGACTCCCTCCCGGCGAAGTGCGGTACTAGTCCGGCGACCGTCGCTCCACCATCTGGCGGATCGACGACCACGCCGGCAGTGAAGCCGACCGAGACCAGCACCATCAGCCCGGCGATCAAATATTCGAAAGGACGGGCGCCGCCCCGAGCCTGCACCAGGAGTAGCACAATCGATACCGCACCGGTGATCAGACCACCAGCGATCAGGGGTAAGTTCGTGAGGAGATTCAGCGCAATTGCTCCTCCGATCACTTCCGCCACATCCGTCGCCATCGATACTGTCTCGGCTTGCAGCCAGTAAGCTCGTCGGCTCCAGCGATGACGGAGGCGGTCACCGACCAGTTCGGACAAACTCCGGCCCGTGATCAGGCCGAGTTTTGCCGAGAGGTACTGAATGAGCCACGCCATCAGATTTCCCAGCACGACCACCCAGACCAGCAGATAGCCGAAGCGAGCGCCTGCTGTCATGTTGCTTGCAACATTGCCGGGATCGAGATAGGCGACTCCGGCGACGATCGCCGGTCCGAGCAGACGGAGGAGAGCGACGTGGGCAGTACTACGTGGGGAGGTCATAGCGGTCGGTTCCGGCTTGTCGGCGCGGCCTCCTGTACCCAGAACGCCGACCCCAGACTAGGTCACCCTTCCTCGCGAGCGGTTTCTCTTCTGCTCGCTTGTGATGAGGTACTGACCGGGTGTCATTTCGCGTCACACGCTCTGGAGTGAGGGTTACGCTGGCCGAATGACCCTGGATCGAGGCGTGCCTATACGTGCGGACACCGGTATGACGTACGCCGAGTCCGTGCTTGACCTCATCGGCAATACCCCGCTGGTCAAGCTTGGCCGCGTTGCCTCGGTGGTGCAGGCTACCGTGCTGGTCAAGGTCGAATATCTGAACCCCGGGGGTTCGTCGAAGGACCGCATCGCCACCCGGATTATTGACGCGGCCGAGCGCGATGGCCTGCTTCGGCCCGGCGGCACCATCGTCGAGCCCACTAGTGGCAACACCGGCGTCGGACTCGCGCTGGTTGCTCAGCAGCGTGGCTACCGCTGCATCTTTGTTCTCCCCGACAAGGTCGGTGAGGACAAGCGCAGCGTGCTGACGGCCTATGGGGCTGAGATTGTGGTCACGCCGACTGCGGTTGCTCCCGATGATCCGGCCTCGTACTACTCCGTCTCCGATCGCCTTGCCCGCGAAATCCCTGGTGCCTTCAAGCCCAACCAGTACGTCAATCTGAACGGGCCGCTCAGCCACTACGAGACCACTGGTCCCGAGATTTGGCGTGATACCGCGGGGCACATTACCCACTTCGTCGCGGGAGTCGGTACGGGAGGTACCATCAGCGGAGTCGGGCGCTACCTCAAAGAAGTGTCGTTGGGTCGTATCCAGATCATTGGTGCTGACCCGGAGGGCTCCGTCTATTCGGGAGGTGGTGGTCGTCCTTACTTGACCGAAGGAGTCGGTGAAGACTTTTGGCCCGGCGCCTACGACCCGAGCGTCGTTGACCGAATTATCACCTCCAGCGATGTGGAATCTTTCGCGATGACCCGTCGGCTCGCCCGCGAGGAGGGCCTGCTCGTCGGTGGTTCGAGTGGCCTGGCAGTTTCGGTCGCCCTTAGGGCCGCGGCCGAGCTCGGGCCGGACGACGTGGTGGTGGTACTCCTGCCTGATGGTGGTCGTGGTTACCTCGGCAAGATTTTTAACGACCGATGGATGCGCTCATACGGCTTTCTCGAGTTGCGTGACGAGGGTACGGTCCGCGATGTGCTCCGCGCGCGGGCGACGAGTCCTCAGGCGGAACTGCCGGCTCTCGTCCATGCGCATCCGACTGACACGGTGCGCGACGCCATTGGGATCATGACCGAGTACGGCGTCTCGCAGTTGCCCGTGCTGAGTGCCGAACCGCCGGTCGTAGTGGGGGAGGTCGTCGGTGCTGTCGATGAGCGTGATCTGCTGGATCGCGTGTTCAGCGGCTCTACCTCGATGAGTGACCCGCTGGGCGCTAGCGTAGGTGCACCGCTTGCGCTGATCGGCCTCGGCGAGAGCATTGCCTCCGCCCGCTCTGCTCTGAGAGAGGATAACGCGCTGCTCGTGATTGACGCGGGCAAGCCCATCGCCGTCATGACCCGGCAAGATCTTTTGACCTACGCGACAGCCTGACCAGCGTCGTCCCCCCCCCAGTTCGCCCGATCCAGAGAGAACGCGCTATGACCAAGAAGCAGCACTTTGATACTCGCGCCATCCGTGCCGGACAAGAATTTGATCCGACCACGGGCGCTGTTGTGCCTCCCCTCTACCTGACCTCTACTTTTGTGCAGGACGGCATCGGTGGATTCCGTGGCGGTTATGAATACGGGCGCGCAGCGAATCCCACCCGCGACTCGGTGCAGGAACTTATCGCTTCGTTGGAGGGTGCCGATGTTGCCTATTCCTTCTCCTCTGGCCTCGCCGCCGAGGACACTTTGCTCCGCGCAGCTCTCGCACCCGGCGACCACATCGTGCTGGGCAACGATGCGTACGGAGGCAGCTATCGGTTGATCGACCGCGTTCACGGCTCCTGGGGACTGCGGAACACGCCTGTTGACATGACAAATTTGCGTGAGGTGCAGCGGGCGATCATCCCTGGTGAGACCAGGATGCTCTGGGTCGAGACGCCCTCCAACCCGCTGATGACGATCAGCGACATAGCGGAGCTGGCCGATCTCGGACACGCTCATGACCTGATCGTGGTGATCGACAACACCTTCGCCTCCCCTGCTTTGCAGCAGCCGCTCGCGCTCGGTGCTGACGTGGTGGTGCATTCGACCACGAAATACCTCGGTGGGCACTCGGACGTGATTGGTGGTGCGTTGGCCCTGGACTCAGGGCCGCTTGCCGAGAAAATAACGTTCCTTCAGTTCGCGGTCGGAGCAATCTCCAGCCCCATGGATGCGTGGCTCACCGTGCGTGGCATTAAAACTCTCGGCGTGCGAATGGAGCGGCATTCAACGAACGCTCAGATGATCGCGGAGTTTCTGGTCGAGCATCCGGCCGTGGGTACGGTGCACTACCCGGGTCTGCCCAGCCACCCCGGGCACGAGCTGGCAAAACGTCAGATGTCAGGCTTTGGCGGCATGATCTCGGTCGAACTTGCATCGCCTCGGGCGGCCAAAAAGTTCGCGGAATCGACCGAACTGTTCCAGTTGGCTGAGTCGCTGGGCGGCGTGGAATCGCTGATCGGTTATCCGAGCGAGATGACACACGCCTCCGTCAAGGGCACTTCGCTAGCGGTCTCGGAATCTTTGGTGCGTCTGTCGGTAGGAATTGAGGACGTGGACGACCTGATCGCCGACCTTGCCGCGGCGCTGCCCAAAAAGAAATGAGAGCGCCGGGGCAGGCCTGCTCCGCCTGACCGGTCCGTTACCTGGTGTTGAGCAAACACCGAGTAGTCTGTACTGATGCTTTTCGTCCCCGCCGCGCTCGAACCCGGTGCGGGGGAGTGTGATCGGGGCGCTTTCGCTTCTGCGAGTCCAGCCGGTTGGTCTGACCTCGGTGTGTTCAGACGAATCGCCGCCGGGCGGGAAGCATAGCTATGACGACATTGCGCATGCTTTTTATCAGCAATCTCTATCCGCCCCAGGTTCTCGGCGGCTACGAAATGACCTGTGCTCGCGTGGCGGAGGCGATGGCGGCGCGTGGCCACACCGTGCGGGTACTCACCAGTCCGACCTATCTTCCTCCGGAACGCACCACGGTCGAGGTGCACCGTACGCTGAGCCTGCGTACCTACTTTCCGCTGCCGGACACGGGCGGCGAGATCGCGCAGTTAATGCATCATGAGAGCGCGGTATCGCGCTTTGAGAACACCCGCATCGTTCTCGATGAGGTGCGCGACTTCGACCCGACCCACGTGGTTGCGTTCAATCTGCTCGGCCTGGGCGGGATTGCGCTGATTGACTTGTTACGCACGATCGATGCAGCGTGGATGTGGAATCTTGGCGACCGCATTCCTCACGCGCTGGTTAACGGGTTGCCCGAGCGTGTTCTCGCGGTTTACGGCGCTCATGCCTCCGATTACTTTGCGCGCGGCGAAATCGTGGCGGTTAGTCGTTCACTGGTGGAGGCGATTGAGGCTGGTGGGCTCGAACTCGGCGAGGTGGAGGTGATTGGGCGCGGAGTGAGCGTTCCGCCCGATTTCGGTCAGCCGCGACAGTATCGTGAGGCAGGCGTGACCCGTTTCACTTTTGCGGCCTCTCTCGGCGAGCACAAAGGGGTCGATATCGTCCTGGAGGCGTCGAGCGCGCTCGCGGAGCACACCCGGGACTTTCGCATCGATCTCTATGGTGGCGGTGATGTCGACCATTACCGTGCCCGTGCTGCTGCCGTGGGGTTGGAGGATCTGGTCGAATTCCACGGTGCGACACCGCACCAGGAGGTTCTCGCGGCCCACGCGCGTGCTGACGCTTTTCTCTTCCCCACCTGGGCGGGCGAGCCTTTCGGCGTCGCACCGGTGGAGGCGATGGCGGCCGGTTGTGTGCCCATCGTGACGGCGACGAGTGGAGTCGCGGAGTTTCTCATCGACGGCGTGGATTGCATCAAGATTCGTCGCTCGGCATCCGCGCTGTACGCGGCGATGCGAGATGTGGTCACTGGAGTGACCGATCTGGAGGCTCTGGGTCGTCGCGGCCGAGCTACCGCCTGTGGTTCGCTCTCGTTTGAGCGCTCGCTCGATTTGCTGGAAGCTTCGCTCCGGCGCCGCACCCGTCCCGGTAGCGTCGCCGAGCGCGCCGCCGACACCACTCTCGAAACCGACATGATGGATAAGGACAAGAGGGCTATGGACCTGCTCCACCGCCGGTTCTCCGGACGGGATGACCACGATGACCGGTGACCACGATTTCCTTGCGGATCCTTCCTCCGCCCCGAGTCGTTTCGGCCCCGGTGCCGTCATGCTACGCCGGATGGCGCATCGCCTGGTCCTGCCGTACTTCGAGCAGGCCAGGCGACGTACCGACCAGGTGGCGGCGGAGGCAGCAGTGGCGGCGGAGGCTTTGCGCCGCGAACTGGCGGCGCTTCGTTACGAGTTCGCGGCGGCTCAGGCCGACCATGCGATCGTTCGGGCTGAAACGGCGACTGAACGAGGAGAAATAGCCGACCTGCGCGAGGATCTCGATAAGTTCCGCGGGGATCTCGACGGGTTGCGCTCGGCGGTATCCGCTGTTCGAGACCATCTTGGGGAGGCGGGCGCAGAGACGGCGGACCGTTCAATGAGCCTGGAGGAATGCGTTTCTGCTCTGGAGGAGCGTCTTCGGGGCACCGAGCTCGAGCTACGGGCCGTCACCAGACGTATCGCTGAGGCGGTCGACCGCGACGCGCAGTAGGAGCATCCGTAGCGGCACAGCGTGTGACATGTGGTGCAAGCACGGGTACAGCTCGTGCTTATGGCGCTGAGATCTTCGATCTTGTCGCCGGGGTCGACCTGTGATTGCTCCGACACGCCGTGTGGCGCAGTCGCAGGGAACGGATGTCGGTTTTCCACAGCGGTGGATAACTCGTCGAGATCCGCGTGGTGTCGTGCCGGTGACGCCCTGGCCCTGTGGAGAGAACGGGGAGAAGCCGTGGATAACTACACGGATGTAACTACTATTTCTAGTGGGCGGCGCCCGATCCGCACACTATATGTAGTATTGGTGAGTAGAACGAAACTCGCGCGAGCGGGACGAAAATACCCATCGGTTCGCAGCTCTCACCCGCAGACCACGCCCCCGACACCACAAGACCCAGAATTCCCCACGACCGTCTCCTTGGTTCGCCCGACTCCCCGGGCTGACGGAGGGAGCGGCCCCGGGGTACATCCTCCTCCCGAAAGGACGGCACCCATGGCTGTGACGGTCTACACCAAGCCTTCGTGCGTTCAGTGCACTGCGACGTATCGCGCTCTCGACAGCAAGGGCATCGACTACAAGATCTTTGACCTCTCCGTAGACGAAAAAGCCCTTGATGCTGTCAAGGCTCTCGGTTATCTCCAGGCTCCGGTCGTGGTCACCGATAACGATCACTGGTCCGGTTTCCGCCCCGACAAGATCGCCATCCTCTGAGGCCTTCGGGCGGCGGATGAGTCGCCCCGCAGGCCATCATCCAGAGCAGGTTCGCTCTCGGTAGGCGAAGCCCCGCACAACCACACAGCAGAATGATCGATGATCGGCACAGAGAGAATCGGCACAGAGAGAAGTGGCGCATGAGCAATCTTGTGTATTTCTCTAGCAGCTCGGGCAATACCCATCGTTTCATCGAGAAGCTGGGGCGGTCGGCGCTGCGTATCCCGCTGCACACTCGTCGTGAAGGCAGCCCGTCTGACACGCTTCATGTTGGCAACCCCTATGTGCTTGTGCTGCCCACTTATGGCGGTGGGGTCGGCGGAGGAGCGGTGCCCAAACAGGTCATCCGCTTTCTGAATGACCCGATTAACCGCTCCCTGCTCCGTGGGGTCATTGGCGCTGGCAATACCAACTTTGGTGAGGCGTACTGTTTAGCGGGAGATATTATCGCCCGCAAATGCGAGGTGCCACACCTCTATCGATTTGAAGTATTTGGAACACCCGACGACGTCCGCGCCGTCGATAAAGGATTGGACACGTTTTGGAGCCAGCAGTAATTGACGCCGCGCGAATGGATTACCACTCGCTTAACGCGATGTTGAACCTCTACGGCCCCAATGGCGAGATTCAGTTTGATAAGGATCGTGAGGCAGCGCGCGAATATTTTTTGCAGCATGTCAACCAGAACACCGTCTTCTTCCACTCCCTCAAGGAGCGTCTCGACTACCTGATTGAGAAGCAGTATTACGATAAAGCTGTTCTCGATCAATATTCTTTCGACTTTATTCAGAAGTTGAACGATTTCGCCTACTCCAAAAAGTTCCGCTTCGCCACTTTCCTTGGCGCTTTTAAGTATTACACCTCTTACACCCTGAAGACTTTTGACGGCAAGCGCTATCTTGAGCGCTTCGAGGACCGCGTCGTGATGACCGCTCTCGGGCTCGCTCAGGGCGACGAGAACCTCGCCACCGCCCTCGTCGAAGAGATCATCGCCGGTCGTTTCCAGCCAGCCACCCCCACGTTCCTCAACACTGGCAAAGCTCAGCGGGGCGAACTCGTCTCCTGTTTTCTGCTTCGCATCGAAGACAACATGGAGTCGATTGCGCGTGGGATCAACTCCGCGCTCCAGCTCTCCAAACGCGGCGGGGGTGTCGCCCTCTCGCTCTCGAACATTCGCGAGGCCGGAGCCCCGATTAAGCAGATCGAGAACCAGTCCTCCGGAATTATCCCCGTCATGAAACTGCTTGAAGACAGCTTCAGCTACGCCAATCAGCTCGGTGCTCGTCAGGGTGCCGGCGCGGTATATCTCTCGGCTCATCACCCCGATATCATGCGTTTTCTCGACACGAAGCGCGAGAATGCTGATGAAAAAATTCGCATCAAGACTCTCTCTCTCGGTATTGTCGTGCCCGATATCACATTCGAGCTAGCCAAGAATAACGAGGAAATGTACCTCTTTTCCCCCTATGATGTTGAGCGCGTTTACGGAATCCCCTTCGGGGATATACCGCTCTCGGAAAAATACCGAGAGATGGTGGATGATCCGCGTCTTAGGAAGAGCAAGATCTCGGCACGCGAGTTTTTTCAAACAATCGCTGAGATTCAGTTTGAATCCGGATATCCCTACATTATGTTTGAGGATACGGTGAACAGGGCCAACCCGATCAAGGGTCGTATTAACATGTCAAACCTTTGTACTGAGATTCTTCAGATCAATACTCCAACGACTTACAACGAGGATCTTTCTTACGCCACGGTTGGTAAAGACGTTTCATGTAATCTCGGTTCGCTCAACATTGCCCTCACGATGGATTCCCCCGACTTCGGTCGTACCATCGAGACCGCTATTCGTGGTTTGACCTCGGTTTCCAATCAGTCGCACATTGCCTCGGTTCGCTCAATCGAGGATGGCAACGACAAATCGCACGCCATCGGTCTCGGTCAAATGAACCTGCACGGTTATCTTGCTCGCGAGCGGATCCACTATGGATCCGACGAAGGTATTGATTTCACGAACATTTATTTCTATTCCGTGCTGTTCCACGCGCTCCGTGCCTCCAACACCCTTGCGATTGAGCGCGGCACCACCTTCGATGGCTTTGCCGAATCGAAGTATGCGTCGGGTGAATTCTTCGACAAATACACCGAGAAGGAGTGGGTACCTGCCACCGAGCGCGTCGCTCGTCTCTTCGGCGACGCCGGAATCGCCATCCCTACCCAGGATGACTGGCGTGCACTTAAAGCTTCTGTTACGGAACACGGCCTGTACAACCAAAACTTGCAGGCCGTGCCACCGACCGGTTCGATCTCTTACATTAATAACTCGACATCCTCCATTCATCCGATCGCGTCAAAGATTGAGATCCGTAAAGAGGGCAAGCTCGGTCGTGTCTACTATCCGGCGCCTTTCATGACCAACGACAACCTGGAGTATTACCAAGACGCCTACGAAATCGGCTATGAGAAAATAATCGACACGTATGCCGCGGCGACGCAGCACGTCGACCAGGGCCTGTCGCTCACGTTGTTTTTTAACGACACTGCGACCACCCGTGATGTTAACCGCGCCCAGATCTACGCCTGGCGCAAGGGCATCAAAACGATCTATTACATCCGTATCCGCCAGATGGCACTCGAGGGTACTGAGCTCGATCAGTGCGTTTCATGCATGCTGTAGGCCTGCCGGAGGTTTACCCTGTTCTCCTGCCGGTAGCCAGAGGAAAAGAGAAATTATGACTCCCCACGAGAAGCTCACTCTCGTTGACTCGGTCCAGGCGATCAACTGGAATCGTATTCAGGACGAGAAGGACGTCGAGGTGTGGAATCGCCTCACCAGCAACTTTTGGCTGCCCGAAAAGGTTCCTCTTTCCAACGATATCCAGTCGTGGAATACACTCACTCCACATGAGCAGCAGCTCACTATGCGCGTATTCACCGGGCTTACCCTCCTAGACACCGTGCAGGGCACCGTCGGTGCTGTTTCGCTCATCCCGGATGCTCTCACCCCCCACGAGGAGGCGGTATACACGAACATTGCCTTCATGGAGTCTGTGCACGCGAAGTCCTATTCTTCGGTGTTTTCTACCCTGTCGAACACGCAGGATATTGACGCGGCTTTCCGCTGGTCGGTGGAGAATAGTAATCTCCAGAAAAAGGCAACGATCGTCATGGACTACTATCGTGGCGATGATCCACTGAAGCGAAAGGTTGCTTCTACGTTGCTGGAATCGTTTCTCTTCTATTCCGGGTTTTATTTGCCCATGTACTGGTCATCACGGGCCAAACTCACTAACACGGCCGACTTGATCCGTCTGATCATCCGTGACGAGGCCGTGCACGGTTATTACATTGGCTACAAGTTCCAGAAGGGTCTCGAGCTGGTAGACCAGGCCACGCGCGACGAGATCAAAGATTACACTTTTTCGCTACTGTATGAGCTTTATGACAATGAGGCGCAGTACACCCAGGATCTTTATGACCCACTCGGCTTGACCGAAGATGTCAAAAAGTTTTTGCATTACAATGCGAACAAGGCTCTGATGAACCTCGGCTATGAGCCGATGTTCCCGAAGCAGGTCACCGATGTGAACCCCGCGATCTTGTCCGCGCTTTCACCGAATGCGGATGAGAACCACGACTTCTTTTCGGGCTCTGGCTCTTCCTACGTCATCGGCAAGGCCGTGAGTACCGAGGATGAGGACTGGGACTTCTGAGGTTTTTGCCGTAAAAATTCTTGATCAGGCCGTAAAGATATCGGTGTACTCAGCCAAGGGGTGGATGTCGCGGCTGGGGTAGTGTGACGGCAGAAAATCCTCCTGGCTCTCGTCGGCGATTTCGGTCTCGGTGCGGTGCGGTGACGGCCATGTTGAGCAGATGGCTGCGTTCTGCGAGCGTGCGCCAAACCTCGCGCGAGATGCCACTTGTGAGTGCGACACGCCGAGCAACGTGCGCATAAGTGGCATCTCGCGGGGAAGTTGCTGGCGCTAACGCGCCGGTGGGGCGGTAGCGGGGCTAGGAGCGACGGGGGCACGCTGCTCCGGTTGCGGCCCGCTGCTGGTGACGACGGTGATTTTCGTACCGCGTAGAGCCGAGCCGGAGGGATCGATCCTGGTCACGGTGCCCGGTAAAGCGTCACTGGGCTCCGTCGCGCCGCTTGCGACGATAAAGCCGGCTGCCTCGAGCTGCGAGGTCGCGTCGGCGAGCGAAAGCCCAGCGACGGCCGGGACTCTAACTTGCGCAACGTCTTGCAGTGAACCATCCGCCGAGGGGAATGCTCCACCTCCGTATCGGGCGTTCGCGGCCTGCATATAAGGCTTCCAGATGCGGTGTCGGGCGGTGGCAACGGGGCCAGAAGGAAAGGAGATCGCGCGTTGGTTGACCGAGCCGCTCACGTTGACCACACCCACCACGGTGGCCACCTTGCTGCTCGCCCCGCTCATCCAGGTGGCAAGTGCACCGTCAGTGGTACCGGTCTTACCGATCAGGGGCACCCCATCGTGGGTGTCGCTCTCGGTCGTGGTACCGCCAGCGAATGTGGCTTGCATACCGACGATCGCTGTTGCTGCCACGTTCCTATTCACGGCCTGCCGACAGCTCGCGCCCGGTACCTGATGTTCAGTGCCGGAGGCATCAACAATTTTGTCGATGGCAATCGGATCGCAGACGTTGCCACCTGCAGCGATGCCGGCGAAGGCGGTCGCCATGCTTAGCGGTGCAATCTCATTAGTGCCCAACACAGCCGATCCGTTCTCGCCGAGCGGATCGCCGTCAGCCCGGTGAACCCCAAATGACTCAGCGGTGCCTTTAATGGCGCAGAGATCGAGTTTTTTCGCCATTGCTACGAAACCAGTGTTTTCGGAATTTTTTGTGTTGTAAGCGGCCGTCCAAATGCCGCCATTACCGCCCTCGTCATTCCGCGGGGACCAGCTGGAGTCCGACCAGGTTCCGTTGGCATCGCAACTATCTTTAAAGGCTCCCCAGTTGGCATGGTAGGTGGCGTCAACGCTTTCGTTGAGGCTGTGCCCCTGTTTTAGCCACTCGAGCAGGGTGAAGATTTTGTAGGTTGACCCGGGTTGAAAGCCTGACGAGCCGCCGTGGTCGAAATCGGTGTTGTAATTGATGCCGGTGGCGGTGGGATCGGATGCCTGCACGTCCGGGTCCTGGGAATACGTCTTGTTTTGAGCCATCGACAGTATCCGGCCTGTGCCTGGTTCCACACTCACGACGACTGCGCCCACATCGAAGTGGGACATTGACCTCGGAACTTGTGCGTCGAGAGTGGCTTGGGCGGTGCTCTGTAGACCGACGTCAAGCGTTGTATAGACGTTGAGGCCGCCGCGACGAAAATTCGACCAGCGTGTGTCTTCGTCGGCACCAAAGATAGTGTTATTTTTCAGGACTGTCGTGACGTAGTCGCAGAAAAAGCCGGCGTTGCCTGCGGTGGTGCAGCCTGTGCTCTGTTCGGTGATGTGGGGTTGGACGGGAGTTGCGACGGCGTCGTCATGATCTTTCTGGGAAATTTTCCCCTCCGCCAACATTTTTCCGATGATGTAGTCGCGACGTTCTTTGTTGTGGGCGTAGCCGTTTCCGGCGCCATTATCGGGATTATTGGGTCGATCGATCCGCAACGCGTCTGGGTTGTTCACGATCGCGAGGAGGCTTGCGGCTTGAGCGATCGACAACTTCGCGGCGGTAGTGCCATAGTAATAGCCTGCGGCTGTTTCGAGACCATATGTGGAGCCTCCGAAGAACGCGATGTTGAGATATCCTTGGAGAATCTGGTCTTTCGTGTAACGCTTTTCAATCCCGATCGCAAGTTTCATCTCGCGGATTTTGCGCTCGGGAGAGGGGCGAGTGGCCTCATCGATTGCGGCGGTGCGTCGAGACTCGTCGTTGATCTTGCTCACGGCCTTCTCGACAAGGACGTTCTTAACATACTGCTGCGTTATTGACGATCCGCCCTGGGCATCTTTCCCGAGTATGTAGGTTTGCGTGATCGCACGTAGGGTTCCGGGGAGATCAATTCCTTTGTGGTTATAGAAGCGGGGGTCTTCTCCTGCGACGGCAGCGTCCTTGGCATATTGTGAAATATGGTCGAAGGGAACTTCGACCCGGTTCTCTGTATAGAAGGAAGCAAGCAATTGCGGTGAGCTGCCTACCCGTGTTGCATAAATGTTGCTCTTTTCAGAGAGCTTGTCCACTTCAAGGTATTCGGGGAGGCTGTCGAATGCGCCGATGGACTCGTTTGTGGCCATGTTGGCGAGGGCTACAGCGGGGGTGATGGTGAGGGTCACCAGGACCCCGGCCACTACGCTCATGGCGAGAAATCCCATTATTGCTGTGATGACGCCGCCTACAGTCGGTCTTTCAGACCCCACACCTTCTCCTCCGCTATATGTCCTCGGATTGTGCGACGACCGCGTTTGCCGCACCCGACGCGACTTGCGTCAGCTCAATCACGACAGACTAACCGAGACCTACTGAAGGTAGAGGCTGTGCGGGGGAAGGGTCAGCATCCGGGTGAAGGGTGCCGACCCGCGGCCCTCCGTAGTCACTTCTGCACGAAGGGGAGCAAAGCTGCGTTCACCTCGTCGGCGTGAGTCCACAACATGCCGTGCGGCGCTGAGGGGATTTCGACGTACTCGGCCTCGGGGAACGCGGCGTGGAACGGTCGAGCTGTCGCGTCGATGGGAAGGATGTTATCTGCTGTTCCGTGGAGGATGAGGGCCGGCGTGCCACTGGCGCGGACTGCGGCGACGTCAGCGGTAAAGTCTTCTATCCACGTGGGGACTACGGCGAACGCGGCGAATGGGGCACTGCCCGCGGCAGTGTTCCAACTCGCCGTGACTGCCGCTTGCGAGATGCGAGAGCCCAGGTTGTCGTCGAGGTTGTAGAAGTTGCCGAAGAATTCGGTGAACCAGGCGAAGCGGTCTGTCCGGGCTTTTGCTTCGATGTCGTCAAAGAGCGACTGAGGGACTCCTTGGCTGAGCATCCCTGGTTCAAGAGAGCCGAGGAACGCGAACTTGGCGACTCGTTCGGTGCCGAAGAGCTTTGCGTAACGGGCCAGTTCTCCGGTTCCCATCGAGAAGCCCACCAGGATGACATCGTGCAGGTCGAGCGTGGTGAGGAGGGTGTCGAGGTCGGCGGCGAAGGTGTCGTAGTCGTATCCCACTTCTACCTTGGAGGAGCGCCCGAAGCCGCGGCGATCGTACGTGATAACGCGCAAGCCTGCTGCGCGCAGTTCTCGCGCTTGACGCTCCCAGGAGGAACCGTCGAGTGGATAGCCGTGGATCAGGACGACGGCTTGGCCGCTCCCGTGATCCTCGTAGTAGAGCTCGATAGGCGTGGAGTTTTCAGTGCCGACGGTGATATATGCCATTGCTCTCTCCTGACGTCGCGGGAGCGAGAACGTTCGTTCTTTCCCTTGTTGGAGGGTAATGATGGACAATTCCTTATGCAAGGGGTGGAGAAGTTGACACCCTCATCTCGTCGTTGTCATTTGTCTATCACGCCGATGTCGCCTGCTCCGCGTAGCGTCCGGCACCTGACTGACTTCCCTGCTTGCCACCGGTGATGTCCAGCTGCGACAGTGATTAGGAGTGACTCCGCGAGGGAGCATAACCTTCACGTCTGACCGATCGGTCGTCACCTGCGAGGCGCAGAGCCGGTAATTTTCTCGCCGAGATTGAGTGCCGTATTCGTGAGTTGTGATTCGTGCGTGTTGTTGTGGGGGCAGTGATGTCGTATGTGGGGATTTGAGTTCTTTTCGGGGGTTCGTCTTTGTCGGGAGGTCAGGCCCTGCTGATTCTTTGGGAGCAGGTTGTGTGTTGGGGTGGAACCTGGGCTAGGCGGTTGTAGGGCATCCTGCAGGTTGCGGTTTCTCTCTATGGGTCGGAGCCGGTGCTTGTGGCGGGTGCTCGCGTAGCGACAGGACGGGTGAACGTCTCTGAAAAGAGTCACTGATAGGGCGTGAATATGCACAACACTGATTGCGGTTCAGCGGCGTCATTGCCCATATCACGATGACCCCACCACGGCACCCCGTTCCCAGATCCGGATCCGCCGTTTGTGAAGAACATGCCCCAAGAGAGAATCTCGCTCCGCCGGTAATGAGAACGCGTTTGACGGGGACGCTGCGGTTCCGTCGTTAAGGAACGCAGTGGGGCAGTTCGTCTTTTAATGTAGAGGCGGCGCGTGAGTCGAATAGCGGAATAAGTGACGGCTGGGTGGCGACGATGCCTAGGCCAGGGTTGCGCGCACGCGGGCGCTCAACTCGTGGAGCGCCGTCAGGAGACTGTGCCGCTCGGCGTGGGGAGTGAGTAGCCCGTTCCGCTCGAGATGGTGGGTGAGGATCCCGGTGAGTGTGTTCGGAAGTGCATCGGCTGCGATTGCTCCCTCGAGGCTGGCAAGTACCGCCATGAGAACGAGCGTGTCGGCGGTGGAGAGAGGGCGGGCGTCATCATCCATAAGTGGTTATCTGATCCAGGGTGTCGATACGGCGGAAGCTGCTGACACACCCTCCGCTGTATTTCGGCAGGTGGTGTCCGCTCATCCCCTAAAAGCGGCGCACCGCGCACCGAAGTATCGTCTGCTCCGGCGAATGCATACGCTCAGTGCGGCCAGTAGTCAACCCTAGTATTAACGAATGTCGATGTCTTCGATCTGGTAGAGACAGGTGCAGATCGTGGTCGTGATTCTGTGGGTTTCCTCTCATGGAAGTGACGAGTTCTCAGACGTCGGGGTCAATGGGGCTGCCGTCTATTGCCCTGCGCACCAGCGCTGTCACTGCCGCTCGCGTCGAGTCATCAACGGTCGTGATCGCGTAGGCCGTCGGCCATAGGGCGCCATCGTCGAGCTGAGCGCCGTCCTGGAAGCCGATAGTCGAATAGCGGGTGCCGAATTTTGCGCCCGGCTGAAAGAAGATGATGGTCTTGCCATCGTCACGTGCGTAGGCGGGGAATCCGTACCAGGTCTTGGGAAAAAGCGTCGGTGCATGCATCTGGATAATGTCATGCAGCATCTGGGCGAGCGGACGCTCGTCGTCGCGCATCGCCGCTATTGCGGCCTCCGCGTCTTTACGGCCAGCAGCAGTCTTATCGGCGATTTTGTGTCGTTTTGCTTCAGCACGCAGCTCCGCGGCGCGCTGCTTGATCGCGGCATGCTCGTGGTCTGAGAAACCGTCAGCGGTCATGACATCCCCCTCAGGTCACGGTGCGGAACCTCCGGATCATCGTGACAGCAAGCATTGGCGCACACAATGGTCCGCAGCTGTGGCCTGAAGGGATGAAGTGTGCTGCGTGCCGCTGCAGCAAGGTGAGACAGTCGCAGGGTGGGCGCGACTGCGCTGTCTGCTGGGTTGCGAGGCTGGGCGGAACTCGGGCGGGGTGGCGCGAAATGAATGAGATCTGGCGTATACGATATATGATCGAGCAGCCATTGTTACATCGCTCTTGACCGGCACTTGTGGGCGATGGTGGGCCGACGTGGTGTCTTAGGGGTCGTCGACAATTGTCTAACATTTGGTCGATCCATCGTGCTCCGACTACGGTATACCGCGGTCCTTTGGACCCACGACCCGGTCCGCGCTCGCACGTCGTCCTCATACGAGGCGCCGTGAGCGTACGGTCAAGGTGAGCGAAGACGGCCCCGAGGCTGTCTCCGACATGGCCGATATCGCCCCAGATTCGCGCAATGCGGTGGGCGCGGAGCGACGCTCCGACTCACGGTTCTCCCCACTCCTGACCCGGCACCACGAGATGAGAGCGCAGGGAGGTGTCCCTGCGTGTCAACGGAGTGCACGTGCAGCAGAACCACCAGACCAACAGCGACCCGAGGAATGAAGCGATCACCGATCAGACGATTCCCGCGCTTGAGGTAAGAAACCTCTTTAAGGTCTTCGGACAGAGACCGGACGAGGTAATACGCCGTCTCCGTTCGGGGGCTGACCGTAGCGAATTGTCGGGGCTTGGTATGCCCGCTGTGATCGATGCCTCGTTTGAGGTCCGCCGCGGCGAAATCTTTGTGGTGATGGGGCTTTCTGGCTCTGGCAAGTCAACCTTGCTTCGGATGTTGAACGGTCTTCAGGAGCCTTCGGCTGGCGAGGTGTTCGTCGGCGGATTCAGCATCACCGGGGCATCAGAGGCGAGGCTGCGACAGGTGCGCCGTTCCTCGATCTCGATGGTGTTCCAGCACTTTGCGCTCCTTCCGCACCGTACGGTGCTGGAAAATGTTGCCTACCCGCTTGAGATCCAAGGAGTGCCCGCCGCTGAGCGGCGTGAGCGTGCGCTAGTCGCCGTAGAGCGCGCAGGACTCGCGGGCTGGCATGAGAAGATGCCGGACGAACTCTCCGGCGGGATGCGGCAGCGTGTCGGGCTTGCCCGTGCCCTCGCCGCCGACACCGACATCGTGTTGATGGACGAGGCCTTCTCTGCGCTCGACCCGCTGATTCGCCGTGAAATGCAGGAGCAGCTGGTCGAATTGCAGCAGGAGCTTGGCAAGACGATCGTATTCATCACTCACGATCTCAATGAGGCGATGTTTCTCGGCGATCGAATCGCAGTCATGCGTGACGGCCGTATCGTGCAGACCGGCACGCCGGAGGAGATTCTCACTGACCCCGCGAACGACTATGTGGCCCAGTTTGTGCAGGACGTCGACCGTGCCCGGGTGCTCACCGCTTCGGTGGTGATGGAGCCTGCCCGCTCGGTGGTGACGCTCTCGGCCGGACCGCGTGCCGCGCTACGTACTATGCGCGACCTGCAAACATCGGTCGCCTTCGTGGTTGGTGGTGGGCGGAGGCTGATCGGCACCGTTCGTGACCATGACGTGATCGAGCAGGTCCGAGCGCGAATTGGTGACCTTTCGGACGTGGTGATGTCAGATGTCGTGACGGTCTCTCCTGACACCGCTCTCAGCGAGGTGATCGAGCCAGCGATTGAGTCGACTCTGCCCGTCGCCGTCGTTGATGATCAGGGGCGCCTGCTCGGTGTCATCCCGCGCGTGACGTTACTTGCTGCTCTCGGCAACGTGACTTCGCACTCGGGTGAGCAGCCCAAGCCGGAGGCTCCACCGACCCTACCGACCGAACTCGTCACCGCGACACTGCATGCGACGGGCGGCGCTGCTGCCGACGCCTGCACCTGTACGGGAGGGGGACTGTGATGACTGTGCCCGGTTTTCGCCTCCCGCTCGGCGACCTCGCCGAATCTGCAGTCCGCGCTCTCACGCAGATCTTCCAGCCGCTCTTCGATCTGATCCGTACGGTATTCGCTGGGTTGTATTCCGGTGTTGATCTCCTGCTGACTACGCCACCGTTCTGGGTGGTGATCGCTTTCGTTGCTGTCCTTGCCTACGCAGTTCGCGGCTGGCTATTTGCAATGGGTGCCGCGGCGGGGCTAGTGCTGATCGTGGGAGTGGACCAGTGGCATAACGCGATGAACTCGCTCGCGTTGGTGCTGGTAGCTTCCGTGATTACCATCGCCATCAGCGTGCCGCTCGGAGTTCTGGCAGCCCGTCATCGCGCCGTCTCTGGGTTCCTTCGACCGGTGCTCGATCTGATGCAGACCATGCCGGCATTTGTCTATCTGATCCCGGCTCTGATCCTGTTTCGGGTAGGAGTCGTACCGGGCATTATCGCGACCATCATTTTCGCGATGGCCCCGGGCGTGCGTCTGACGGAGTTGGGCATCCGCGGCGTCGATCCTGAGCTCGTGGAGGCAGGTGAATCATTCGGTTCGTCACCGTGGCGCATCCTGCGCCAAATCCAGCTTCCACTCGCGTTGCCATCGATTCTTGCCGGACTGAACCAGGTCATCATGCTGTCGCTTTCGATGGTAGTTATCGCAGGCATGGTCGGCGCGGGCGGCCTGGGGGGCGACGTCGTGGCAAGCTTGAACCGGATTGACGTGGGGCTCGGTTTCGAGGCCGGTATCTCGGTCGTGATTCTCGCGATTGTGCTCGATCGAATGACCGGTGCTCTCGGTGCTCCGTCACGGGCGCGCCTTGCCCGGGTCGGCAATCGCCGCGCGGTATTCGTTACCCGCTCTGCCGTTGGCGTTGTATCGATTGCGATGGTCGCCTCCGTCGCTGCCACCACTCTGGCCGCACCGGTAACGGCGGCCTCCGTTGCTAACGGCGACCGCTCCGCCGTCACGATCGCGGTGTTCCAAGGCTGGGACGAGGGCACCGCCGTGTCGGCGCTCTGGAAGTCCGTGCTCGACGAGAAGGGGTATCACGTTACGCTGCAGAACACCGATGTTGCTCCTGGATTCGCTGGTCTCTCGACCGGTGACTACGATCTGGCGCTGGACACGTGGCTGCCCACGACGCACGGCAGTTATATCGAGCGCTATGGCAACTCGATTGCCGACCTCGGCGCCTGGAACAGCGACGCAAAGCTGACCATCGCGGTTAACGCGAGCGCTCCGATCGACACCCTCGAGGACTTGGCCGCACACCCCGAAATAGTGGGTAAACGACTCGTTGGCATCGAGCCGGGCTCTGGCCTGAACACCGTCGTCACCGAAAAAGTGATCCCCGGGTACGGCCTGGGCAAGATGGACTACCTCACCTCGTCAACTCCGGCGATGTTGCAGGAACTCTCGAACGCGGTTGCCCGAGGCGAGAACATCGCTGTGACGCTCTGGCGTCCGCACTGGGCCTACGATGCCTTTCCTCTCAAAGACCTCAAGGACCCG
This sequence comes from Rathayibacter toxicus DSM 7488, assembly GCF_000425325.1. Lineage (GTDB taxonomy): Bacteria > Actinomycetota > Actinomycetes > Actinomycetales > Microbacteriaceae > Rathayibacter > Rathayibacter toxicus. Next base: position 189,908 of record NZ_AUDF01000005.1, on the reverse strand, counting down.
AAGGGACTGCTCGGGCAGACAGAACAGCTGCACTCCTTCGGATCCTCGTCGTTCGATGCTCAGTTCCCCACGCTGAGCAGGTGGATACGCGACTTCCGAATGGACACGGTTACGCTCTCCTCGCTCGAAAACACGCTCGTCAACGCTGGTGCCGGAGGACGTGATGCGGCGCTCGCCGACTGGATCGCCTCCCACCGCGAGTACGTTGACGCCCTGACTCGCTAACGCCGCGCTTTCTTACGACGTGGCACACGATCGGAGCGGATCAGCTCCTCGCGGCGGCGTACTGCGCGCGAATCAGCGGCCGATAATCGGGAGTTGGTTCCGCCAGCGAGGTTACTGGCCAGGTCGGACGTGAGCCCGTCAGCGCCCACGCCGCCTGCACGGCAGCACCATCGGCAACGTATTCGCCGGGAGATGGCACCACGACCGGGAGGTCGAACACCTGCGACGCCGTGAGCTGCACCGCACGATTGTGCAACGCGCCGCCGATCAGCAGGATGCGCCGCGCCTGCACACCCTGAGCGCGCACGGCGTCGAGGCCATCGGCCAGCCCACAGAGCATCCCCTCGATCGCCGCTCGCGCCAGGTTTGGCCGGATGGTGGAGTCGAGGGTCATCCCCTGCAGACTTGCGGTGGCATCGGGCAGGTTCGGGGTGCGCTCGCCCTCGAAGTAGGGAACGAGGACCAGACCGCCCGAGCCTGGCTCTGCCTCCAGAGCCAGCGCCGAAAAATCGTCGAGGTCGCCTCCGAGCAATGTCGCGATAGAGGTGAGTACCCGTGCTGCATTGAGGGTCGCAACCAGCGGGAGGAAGCGCCCGCTCGCGTCTGCGAAGCCCGCAACTCTCCCGGAGGCGTCGCACACCGGCTCGTCCGTCACCGCGAAAACGGTTCCGCTAGTGCCGATGCTGACGACGACGTCGCCAAGGCCCGCGCCGAGTCCGAGCGCTGCGCCTGCGTTGTCGCCTGCGCCTGCGCCGACCACGATGCCGTCCTTGGTGCGGCCTGCCGGCTCCCCGGGACCAAGAACCTTCGGCAGCAGCGGTCGGTGACCACAGGCGCGTTCGAGTAGGGCGAAGTCGTAGCCGTCGTTGCCCCAGTAGCAGGTGCCAGAGGCGTCGGAGCGGTCGGTTGTGAGCGCGTCGAGTTGCGCGCCGTGCCGCGTACCGGGACCGTAGCCCAGCAGGCGCCAGGTGAGCCAGTCGTGCGGCAGAGCCACGGCTGCGACGCGCGCCGCGTTGTCGGGCTCCGTATCTCGAAGCCAGCGCAGCTTGCTGGCCGTGAAGGATGCCACGGGTACCGACCCGGTACGTGTCGCCCAGGCCTCCGCTCCGAGTTCGTCGATCAGGTCTGCTGCTGCTGACGCGCTGCGGGCGTCATTCCAGAGCAGAGCAGGGCGGATAACGTGACCCTCGTGGTCGAGCACAACCATGCCGTGCTGTTGCCCCGCGATCGAGATCGCGGCCACGTCGTCGAGTCCGCCGGCGTCGGCGAGGGCGAGTTGGAGCGCCTCCCACCACGCTGCCGGGTCGACCTCCGTGCCATCGGGGTGGCGCGCCCGCCCGGAACGGACCAGGGCTCCGTTTTCGAGATCCCGTACCACCACCTTGCAGCTCTGAGTGGATGAGTCAATTCCGGCGACGAGGCTCATGGCGGTTCCCTCCGTGTGCACAGTTGCGCCGCGGAGAATTTGCGCGCGGCGAGAGCGGAAAAAATTCAGCGGGCGCCGAGCAGGTGCTCAGTGGCTAGCTGTTGTAAGCGTACGAAGCCGAATCCCTTACCGCCGAGGTAGGCGTGAGGGTCGAAAGACTCGTACGACGCGGTGTCGGCAAGCAGGTCGTTGCACGATTCGCCCTCGCTGAGCGTCGGTGTCGAGAGTTCGGTCACTCTGGCGGCGGAAAGCGCCTCCTGCACCTCGGGATCGGCGCGGAAAGCAGTGGCGCGTTCCTTCAGCAGCAGGTAGGTGCGCATATTTGCTGCGGCTGAGTCCCAGACTCCGGTTTCGTCCTCGGTGCGAGAGGGCTTGTAATCGAAATGGCGTGGTCCATCGTAGGCGGGGATACCGCCGGGCCCGCCGTTTTCGAGCAGGTCCACCAGTGAGAATGCGTTGTGGAGATCGCCATGACCAAACACGAGATCCTGGTCGTACTTAATGCCACGTTGGCCGTTCAGGTCGATATGGAAAAGCTTTTCATGATAGAGCGCCTGGGCGATTCCGGCAGTGAAGTTCAGGCCTGCCATTTGTTCGTGGCCGACCTCAGGATTGACGCCGACAAGTTCAGGGCGCTCGAGGGAGTTAATGAAGGCAATTGCGTGACCAAGGGTGGGCAGAAGAATGTCACCGCGGGGTTCATTGGGCTTGGGTTCGATCGCGAAACGGATGTCATAGCCCTTATCGATGACATAGTCGCCGAGTAGATTGACGGCTTCGCGGTAGCGCTCGAGCGCGGCGCGGATGTCCTTGGCGGAGTCGTACTCTGCGCCCTCACGACCGCCCCACATGACGAAGGTTGTGGCGCCGAGTTCAGCAGCGAGGTCGAGATTGCGGAGGACTTTGCGCAGTGCGAAGCGGCGCACGTTGCGGTCGTTTGAGGTGAATCCGCCGTCTTTGAAGACCGGGGCGCTAAAGAGGTTGGTGGTGATCATGGGGACGACCAGACCGGTTGCCTCGAGGGCCCTCGTGAGGCGGTCGATCTGAGTCTGGCGTTCGGCAGGGGTCGAGCCGAAGGCGAACAGGTCGTCATCGTGGAAGGTCAGGCCGTACGCGCCTAGTTCGCTGAGCTTGTTGACTGCGTGCACAACGTCCAGCGGCAGACGCGTGGGGCCGCCGAACGGGTCCGTCCCGTTATAACCGATGGTCCAGAGGCCGAACGAGAACTTATCGGCGCGGGTGGGTGTCAGAGACATGGATCTCATCCTTTCCAGCGACAGTGCTGAATTGTTGTTGGACTCAACATATCGATGGCGGCCGGTGGGTGCAATGACGCCGGGGCGCTATCCGCATCCGCATCCGATGGCGTCGTGTTCCGCGGATAGGCTGACACGGGCACCGAGAGGAGACCGCGTCATGCCCGACCTTGCGACACGCGGCAACAACCTCGACCGAGTGCGCCGCCACAATCTCTCCGCGATTCTGTGTCTCGTGCACCGAGGTGGTCCACAGTCGAGATCCCAGCTCACCCGCGCCACCGGACTCAACCGCTCCACCATTGCTGCTGTGGTCGGCGAACTGGTAGCTCTCGGCATTGTTCGCGAGCGTGAGCCCGACACTCTGCGTCAGGTTGGCCGACCGAGCCCCATTGTTGAGGCCGACCCGCGGGTCGTCGCGCTCGCCGTGAACCCGGAGATCGACGCCGTGACCGCCGCGATCGTCGGTAGTGACGCCCGCGTGCGCCGCTGTATCCGCCGCAGTGCTGTTCTCCCGAGTGCCGAGGCTGCCGTCCGCCTCGCCGCCACTGCCATCTCAGAATTACTCGCTGAACTTCCCGCACACTCGCGTACGGTCGGTATCGGCGTTGCTCTCCCCGGCCTGGTCCGTGCCGCCGATGGACTGGTGCGTGTCGGCCCCCACCTCGGCTGGAGTGACGAACCGTTTTCGCGGATGCTCGCTGAGGCGACGGGCCTCACCGTGTTTTCGGCTAATGACGCCAACCTTGGCGCGCTCGCCGAAAGCGCGCTCGGGGCAGGACGCGACGTCTCACACCTGATTTATCTCAATGGTGGTGCCAGCGGTGTCGGTGCCGGAGTCATCGTCGGAGGCGTCCCCTTGCGCGGCATCGACGGCTACGCGGGTGAGATTGGCCATACCTTAGTCAACAGCGCTGGCGTTAACTGCCACTGCGGCTCGATCGGGTGTCTGGAGACCGAGGTCGGACACGCCACATTCCTGCGCGTGCTTGGCCTCGATAAGAACGAACCGGTGGAGGAGGTCCTCGCTGACTCTGCTGACTCTGCCGTACGCGCAGAGGTGGAGCGGCAGCTGGGCTATCTGGCGGTTGCGCTCCGTAATGTGATCAACATTTTTAATCCGCAGCTAGTGGTGCTCGGCGGATTTCTCGGTGCACTCGTCGGTGCCGCGCCCGGTTGTGTGGAGGCGCAGCTGGCCAGCAGCGGCCCTTTCCGTGTCGCGCTCGAGTCGGTGCGTATCGCCCGCACGGAGCTGGGTGGTGACCTGTTGATGCTGGGAGCCGCCGAACTTGCTTTCGAGGGTTTACGTGCCGATCCGGTGAGCGCTTCCCTTTATCCGGTGTGGTGAGGGTGCCGTGGGACGGGGCCGACCGGGAGGCCGAGCCTCCTTACCGCAGGGTGGCGGCGAGGGCGTCGAGATCGTTGAAGGTGTATATGTGGTGGCCGGCGATCCTGCCCGCCGCGGTGGCCGTGAGGCGCGCGATGAAGGCCATCGAGTCGAAACGGTCACTTGCATCGTCGGTGGCCGAGGAACTGCGCTGCAGCAGGTTGAGCGAGGGGCCCACGCCGATCTTCGTGGCCACGTTCAGGAGGCGCGTCTTCTTCACCGGTCCCGGTACCCCGGCTACAACGTGTGCCGTGATTCCCTGTTCACGCAGGGAATCGGCGTAGCGGGCAACGGCGTCCACATCGAAGCACAGCTGGGTCACCACAGCACGCACGAACGGCGCCCGCTCGCGGAGGTGGTGCCACATGCTTTCGTCCGAGAGGTGGGGGTGTCCCTCTGGATAGCCGGCGATGTCGAGTGCCAGCTCTGGCGAAAATTCGACCGCATCCCGGATCAGCTCGAGACCGGTCGAATAGATTCCGGCCGGGTTCTGCGCATCTCCTGAAACCACGAATGCCTCGTCGATCCCCGCGTCGCACAACCGGCTCAGGATGCGCTTGAGTGCCCAGCGACTCTCGATAGCGCGCGCGGCGAGGTGCGGGACGACCCGGAAGCCTCGGCCCGCCAGCTCCATCGCGCAGGCGATTGTGTGTTCGGTTCCGTGCTTCGGGAGGCTCGCGACCGTCAGCGTGACGACCGAGGGATCGGCGAAGACGCGCTGAACTCGCTCGACAGTATCGTCCGAAGGAATGATCTCGTAGCGCGTGCTGGTCATTCGGCCAGCCTGCCATGCGGCACGACTCCCGACCGATGCGCTGTGATGACGGTGAACGGACGTCGCCGCGGTAGTGCAGCCCAGGCTGCTAACAAGGCCGTGTTAGCGTTGCTAGCTGTGACGGAGACCCCGACGACTCGCGACCGTATCCTCACCGCGACCGTGGAGCTCCTGGCCGAGGGCGGCCGCGATGCCGTCTCGACGCGAGCGATTAGCGCGGCGGCAAAAATCCAAGTCCCCACGATTTACCGTACGTTCGGTGATTTGCGCGGGCTTCTCGACTCGGCCGCCGCCACGGTGTTCGCCTCCGCGCTCGCCGACTATGAACAGGGTGAGCCTCCGACCGATCCCGTTGACGCGCTACGTGCCGCGTGGGACCACCACGTCGCCTTCGGACTCGCCCAGCCGCACCTTTACGCTCTGATTTTTACCGAGCGGACGGGGGAGGAGTCGGAGGGAGCTCGCCTCGCTCGCGGCGTCCTCACCTCCGCGGTCCGTACTGTCGCTGAGGCGGGCCGCTTGACCGTTGAGGTCGAACGCGCAGGGCGTCTGGTGCAGTCCGCGGCGCTCGGCTGCACGCTGACACTCCTGGTGCATCCGGACGACGAGCTTTCGGTCCGTTCTCGCGAAGCTGTCCTTTCGACACTGACGACGTCGGAGGTTGGCCCGGCCGATCCCGCCGCGCGCGCCACTATCGCCCACGCGGTGGCCCTGCGCGCTGCCCTGCCCGGCCTGGATGTATTGAGCGCGGGCGAACGTGCCCTCCTTGACGAGTGGCTCCTTCGTCTTGCCCGCTAAGCCCGCTCTGCGCAGGGTGCCGCGGCGGTTATCGTTCACTGCCGTCAGCGTGCTGAAATCCGAATTAGACATGAATGGCGAGAGAGACGAGCGCGGAGGCGATCACAAACGCGACAAGGCTTGTCACTATGCCCAGACCAGGGATCCACCAACTGCTACGCGAACTCTTACGCCCGGTGATAAGGGAGATGAGTGTCAGCACTATAAATACACCAACGACGGAGGGAATTATCCACGTCGTGACGCCCAGTAACGTAAAATCACACGATCCTACATTTCCACTGCACGCGGCAATCCCGGTGAGTTCTACAAGAAGAATGACGAAAAGAACGGCGCCACAAGCCACCAGAAGAACCAGTAGCACCGCCGTGAGTGCTGTGCCTTCTCTGCGGCGAAGTTGGCGGTCATGGGGATCGTGAGTCTCGCGCAGACGCGAGTCATCTGCATGTGGATCGAAAGCCATACAACCATTCCTTGAGAGAGAAGCTATCAAGCTCCTGCGGGGTGGCACTAGTTCTGATCATATTCGAGCGTGGTCGAGGATAGTGGGTGATCTTACTTCCCGGCGGAGTGCGGTTGGTGGGGCAAGAACATCACTGGAAAGGGGGTGAATGGTGGGAAGTGATCCGTACGACTATGAGGTCGGAGTCCTCGGCATGGCGTGATAGGAATTGTCTGGGGTTACAGACATGAAGTGACTCGAGTGTGGGTTTGGTCTCCAGAACAGCTGTCGTCTAATTCAGCGGTTCTCCAGAGACAGAGATACCCTGACGTCTCAAGCCTGACATTCCGAGCTGAGTCTCCGTGGCAGCCTGGTGACGAGGCGTGGTCTTCGTCTAACGAGCGATTTTACTGACGGCGGCACAGCCGCCTCGAGCGCTCTCGACTACGCATACTGGTATCGCCACCCAGACAGTGAATTCGGCCTCCTTGTTTCCTTCATGCATTTTCAGAATCTAGGGGGCGTGCCCGGGGCGGCTCAGCCCCGGAAAATCCCGGCGGCGCCTCCTGCGGCGGCGATAATGGCCGCGGTCGGTCGAGCGTGCCTTCGTTGGCGACGCTACAAAGGCTTTGACGCCTGTGGCGTGCGGTCACTAGTAACGGTGAACGGGAGCCGGCCCGACGTTTTGCGACTTCCTGGGGTGTTTACCTCGCTATCCTAGACGACGGAAAATTAGACGTGGTATTTTTTGGCCGTGCCTCATGGGGGGGCTTTTGATTCGCGAAAGGCAAAAATTGATGGTGCAACTAGTGTCCTCGAATTTCCTTCGAGCAGCGCTCTTAGCGGCCGATGCTCCGGAGCGTTGTGCCCAGATGAGGCAGCTTGCCGTACGCACCGATCGATGGATCTTTTTGGTCGTGATAGCTCTCGCATTTATCCTCGCGGTCGGTTTTCTTGCCGCGTGGTGGATGACGTGCCAGAGCAGAGGCATGTACCCGGCGTTGGATATGCCGAGCTGGCAGAACGGCGGCACGTGGAAGATGTACTGCACATCCTGATGGTTCACCGATGAGGATGCGCAAAAATGGCGGAGTGCTCGATGCGGTCGGTGTCACTAAGCGCTATGGAAAAGTCGCGGCTGTCGATAGTTTCTCTCTCTCGGTAGAGAGGGGGAAAATCCACGGATTGCTCGGCCCCAATGGTTCGGGTAAGACGACATGCCTCCACATTCTTACCGGCCTTCTGCGGCCCGATAGTGGTACGGTCTCCGTCTGCGGCGAGTCGATTGAATCGAAAGAATCACGGCGCTACCTCGGGTTTGCGCCGGATGACTTGCCTCTGCCCGGGTCGCTGACTGGACGGGAGTATCTCGATTTTCATGATGCGATGCGCTCCCGTCACGACCGGGTACGTGCTGCGCAATTGGTTCGCGCTCTGGGTCTTGGTGCTGATCTCGATAAGCAGATCGCGCAGTATTCACACGGCATGAAGCGCAAGATCCAGGTAATTGCTGCGCTGAGCCATCAGCCGGAGATCGTCATCTTCGACGAGCCTTTCCGGGGGCTGGATCCAGATGCGGCAACGGTCCTGCGCAGCCTGATAAAAGGATTTGCTGACAGCGGGCGAGCGGTACTGATTGCCACTCACGATCTGCTCAGAGCCGAGCGTGATTGCCACGAGGTGACTATTCTCAATGGCGGCGTTACTGTGGCCTCCGGATCTCCCGACGCTTTAGTCGAAGAACATCACTCTGCGACAAATCTCGAAGAGGTATTTTTATCGGTAACTGGTCTCCGTGCTGACAATATCCTTCGCAAGGATTCAGTAGATTTTCTGTTCGCGCGGCACTGATACGCTCAAGAAAGAAACCTCCATATCATGCACATAGTAGTTAAATTTGTTGCCCGTTCGATCACTGGCTTCTTCGTCGGGATTTCTGTGCTCCTTGTTGGTATAGTGGCATTGATTGCTTATGCTTTTGTCACCGGTGCTGAGGTTTATCTACCGGGCGTGATAAAAGCCTGGTTTACCAGGGAAAACGACATGCCAGCACTCAACTTCGAGCCGAACGGTATCGGCATGGTGATCGCTATTATTTCTCTTGCTTTACTCTACGTGTGTTCGACCTTCCAGCAGAGTAGGCGTACTACGAACAGCGGTGCCTCGAGGATGCGTAATTAACGTCGCGGGAAGAGTATCTCGTCTCGCAGTGACGCTCTGGCGCCGCGAGATAGCCACACTGTTTCAGATCAGTGAACGGCGTGTTATCTGTTGTGGCTATGGCGCTCTGGTGATGGCGCTTGCTTTCGGGCTGCTCGTGGCGTTAATGAGTTCTAGCCAACTGAGTATGTCCCCGCCCGAGGAGATTCGCTATGCCCTCCTGCGTACTGCGTTCGGCAGCGTCGTCGTCACCACGGGACTTGTTGCCACTGTTTTGTGTATAAGCTCTCCGGCGCACACCGCACTTCAGGCTCTGCTCGACCTGCTTCCGATTTCGCGTCGAGCTGCTCATATCGGGCAGTGGTTGCCGATGCTGGTGATTGGTTTCGTGGTGAGCGTGGCACTGTCAGCGACGGCGATAGTGGTCGTCCTCCATATCCTGGCTGATCCGGTGGGTGCCACTGGTGCCGTTTTTTTGGTTCTCATCACGACGCTTATTGTTGAAGTGATTATTGTGGGGCTTTTTCTTTTGCTAAGTGAGATGCTCCGGCGTTTCCTGCGATTATCGGACTACTATAGTCACAGTATTGCCGGGATGATAACTATTGCATTAAGTATTGGTGCGGTGGTGGGTGATTTCTTTGTCCTATCACCGCATTCGGCGAAAGGATTCGAACTTAATGACCTTGTTCTCAACCGTGTTCAGGCGGAGATCGTCACTCATCCCACTAACGTTCTTGCGTGGGTTGGATTATTGTTGTGGCTCATCGTCGCCGGGGTGGTTGTGTCGCTCTCGAGCGTGATAGTTCGCCGGGAGGCAACGGTGGGTTCTCTTCGATTGCTGAAGGGACTGCATCCGCGACAGGGGCCACGAAATGCAAGCGTATGGTTCGAATTTTTGATCGGCGTACGCACTCCGCAACTGATAGTGACAGTTCTTTCGCTTGTGCCGTTCATCGCTGCGGTCAAGTGGATTCTGACCATTCCTTTTCTCACCGAAAGTCTTGCGCCGCTAGCGACGGCAATTCCCATCATGCCATTTCTCTTGGTCCTCTATTCCGTGGGGCGCACCCTCCGTTTTCGTTGGGTCGGAACGCTTGTGCTGGCGCGTGATCATTGGTGGATAGCGCCGAAAGTGGTTGCGTACCTCGTTCTCGCCCTCTGCATCAGTATTCCCGTTGTCGCCATCGAACTCGTACTCGGAATGTTTGGGTGGTCCGATCTGCCACACATCGCGGCTCGTGCGCTCCTCGCATTCGGTGCGGCCTTAGTGGGTGGTTCCTTGATTCCCTATAGTGAAGAACAGGCTCTTTCTGTTACTGCTTCGGGCTGTGTCACGGCTATTATCTATATGGCGCCTAATCTAGGTGTGACCTGGTTGGCCCAATTGACCAATGATTCTCTTGGTACGGCGGTGTTATTTCTTTTTGGTGCTGTGCTGCTTGGTGTTTTCTGTCTGATTTCGTGGGGGCACAGTAATGACGATCTCCGTCGAGCGTGAGCCGTCTCTCGTTGTGACCCCTGGTGTTGTTCGAGTGGGAGACGGTTATTTTTGTGAATCGCTCTGCTGCGCGGTTTCTGTGCGGGAACTGGACTATGAACAGAAAATGCTTGACTACGGAATGGCAAGTGAGCCTCCGCGGCGTGGGCTCTTCGGTGCTCTCTGGCCACGAAGTCGAGCTGTGCTTATGCCTCACTCTATTCCGGCGGCTGTGGTTCGGTCCTTGCTGCACAATTCGATGGGGATGCTGCTGTGGTGGTGTGCTTCTCTGGCGCTTATTCTTGTCGGTCTGGTCTCGACTGTGCCCTCTTTTATTGCCCTGGGCGTGGCGCTGATATTATTTTTCTCTGCCGTTCTCATTCACGAGGTCGGCCATGTCGTGGCGTTTCGATTGCGTGCAGGTCCGTGGACGACCGGCGTGCTGGTTTCTCGCGGAGTGCGGTGTTATATGGTTCGTCCGGCAATAAACCGTGCTCACGAATGCTTAGTGATCCTCGCAGGACCGTGCGCACCACTGAGTCGTATCACTTGTTCTCGCGCCGTGCCTGGTGGCGTTTCCGCTTCTTTTCTGGTCGTGGCTCGTCCTGGCTCTCGGTCACGTTTTCTCCCTGGTTTTACCCGGGGGAGACGGCAGTAACCTGCGGCAAGTAAAGCGCTCGTCATGGTGCCAACAGCACGGCTGAGGTGCGTATCGTCGATGTTCCTGTCTCTGGCGAGCATCACTAAGCACAGGCTGGCGGAGGATGGGGGATTCGAACCCCCGAGGGCTTTCACCCAACACGCTTTCCAAGCGTGCGCCATAGGCCACTAGGCGAATCCTCCGGGCGCGGTGATGACCGCGACCTCTGAACCTTACCCGAAAGACCTGGCTGCCGTGGACCGTCACGACATCGGGGTAGACTGCCGCTTGGCTCCCCGCGTGGCGCCATCCAGGCCAATTCCCCCAGGGCGGAAACGCAGCAAGGGTAACCGGGCTCTGGCGGGTGCGCGGGGGGTCTTTTTATTGTCACTCTTCAGACTCCGCCGGTGCCCCTCTCGGTAGGCTTGCTCCGATGGTTCAAAGCATCTACATTTCCTCCGCCGAAGGTCATTCGGGTAAGTCCATGGTTGCCCTTGGCGTCCTCGACATCCTCAGCAGTCAAGTGCAGCGGGTCGGCGTATTTCGCCCCATCACCCGCTCCACCTCCGAGGCCGATTACGTACTCGAGATGCTGCTTGGACACGCGGAGTCCGGCCTTGCCTACGAGGACTGCATCGGCGTGACCTATGACGATGTGCACGCCGACGGCGAGGCGGCGCTCTCGCGGATTGTCGAGCGTTACAAGAGCATTGAGTCGCAGTGCGATGCTGTGGTCATCCTCGGTTCCGACTACACTGATGTCGGTAGCCCTACTGAGCTGAGCTACAACGCCCGCATCGCCGCCAATCTTGGCGCTCCCGTCCTGCTCGTGCTGACGGGCCGCGACCCCTCCCGCAGTGAGCAACTGGGGCAGGCGCCCGCGCGCACTCCCGAAAAGATGAGTCAGATCACGGAACTCGCCTCGGTCGAGCTGCGCACCGCTCACGCAGCTCTGATCGGTGTCGTCGCCAACCGGGCTCATGCTGAAACGGCGGCCGAGTCCGTTGCCGCTATTCGGGAAAGGCTCCCCGCCTCCGTGCCGGTGTGGGCCATTCGCGAGGATCCGCTTCTTGTCGCCCCCAGTCTTTCTCGGCTTGTCGAGGCGGTCGATGGAGTTGTGGTCGCGGGCGATCCCGAACTCCTCGGTCGGGAGGTGCTCGGCGTGGTCGTCGCAGGAATGTCGATGGTCAATGTGTTGCCTCGGCTGACGGAGGGTGGCGTCGTTATCGTGCCCGGGGACCGTCCCGAGGTGGTGCTCGCGGTGATCTTGGCCTATGCCTCCGGAACCTTCCCGACCGTCACTGGCATCATTCTCAACGGTGGTTTCGAACTTCCCGAGCCGATTGTGCGTCTCATCGAAGGCATTGATAGTCGCCTCCCGATTGTGATGACGGAGCTCGGCACGTACGACGTGGCGGTGCGCATTACTGCCACTCGGGGGAGGCTTGCGGCCGACTCGCCGCGCAAGCGCGACACCTCCCTCGCCCTTTTCTACGAGGCGGTTGATGCCGTCGAGCTGCTCACCCTGTTAGATGTCGGCCGATCGGAGGTGGTCACCCCGCTGATGTTCGAGTACGGGCTGATCGAACGCTCTCGCATTGCCGACCGCCACATCGTCCTGCCTGAGGGTGATGACGATCGTGTCCTCCGGGCAGCCGCGACTGTGCTCAAACGCGGCATCGCGCGTCTGACGATCCTGGGCGAGGAGGGCGAGGTTTACGGTCGCGCCGCCAGTCTCGGCCTCGATCTCGTCGGCGCTCAGGTGCTCAGTCCTCGCGACCCCGAGCACCGTGACCGTTTCGCCGAGGAATACGCGCGCATCCGCGCCCACAAGGGCATCACCTACGAGCACGCATATGACACCGTCACCGACGTGTCCTACTTCGGCACGATGATGGTGCAGCTCGGGCTCGCCGACGGCATGGTCTCGGGAGCTGCGCACACCACCGCGCATACCATCCGTCCCGCGTTCGAAATCATCCGCACCAGCCCCGGAGTGTCGGTGGTCTCGAGCGTGTTTTTGATGGCGTTGGCCGACCGGGTTCTGGTCTATGGCGACTGTGCGGTCAACCCCGACCCCACCAAGGAGCAGCTCGCCGATATCGCGATTTCGTCCGCCGAGACTGCGCAGCAGTTCGGCATCGAGCCGCGTATTGCGATGCTCTCTTACTCCACCGGTGAGAGCGGTGCGGGAGCCGATGTTGAGAAGGTCCGCGCGGCTACGGCCCTCGTTCGTGAGCGCCGACCCGATCTGCTGGTGGAGGGCCCGATTCAGTATGACGCGGCGGCCGACGCGGCCGTCGCGGCCGCCAAAATGCCCGGATCGCAGGTCGCTGGCCGGGCGACGGTTTTCATCTTTCCCGACCTCAACACGGGCAATAACACCTATAAGGCCGTGCAGCGCTCGGCTGGTGCGGTTGCTATCGGACCGGTGTTGCAGGGTCTGCGCAAACCCGTCAACGATCTCTCTCGCGGTGCTCTCGTGCAGGACATCGTCAACACCATCGCTATCACTGCGATCCAGGCGGCGACGCAAGCGATCGTGCCCCCCACCTCCGCCATCCCCGTCATCCGGTGACGGTCACCCGCCGCCGCATTTTCCGACCCCCACACCCAGGAGTCCCCTCGTGTCCGTCGTCCTTGTCATCAACAGCGGTTCGTCATCTTTCAAATATCAGCTCATCGAAATGTCCACGGAGGAGACGCTCGCCAGCGGTCTTGTTGAGCGTATCGGTGAGGAGGTGGGGCGCACGCAGCACAGCCGCATGGGCGAGAGCGTTGAGGTCGAGGAGTCAATACCTGACCATGTTGCTGGCTTCACCGCGATGATTCGTGCTTTTGCGCAGCACGGCCCGAGCCTTGATGACTTCCCGCCTGTTGCCGTCGGTCACCGCGTTGTACACGGTGGTACGCGCTTCGTTGAAGCGACACCCGTCACCGAGCGGGTTGCCCGCGACATCGCTGATCTCGCTGATCTCGCACCGCTGCATAATCCGGCCAATCTGCAGGGAATTGAGGCAGCGCAGGAGGCCTTCCCCGACATTGCGCACGTTGCCGTGTTCGACACGGCATTTCACCACACCATTGCGGCGGAGGCATCCAGTTACGCGCTTCCCACCGAGCTCGCCAATAAGTATCAGGTCCGCCGGTACGGTTTCCACGGCACGTCGCACAAATACGTGTCGGAGGCCGCCGCCACCTATCTCGGCCGTCCACGCGGTGATCTCAAGACAATCGTGCTCCACCTGGGCAACGGAGCCTCGGCGTGCGCGGTTGACGGTGGTGTGTCAGTGGAGACCTCGATGGGAATGACTCCGCTCGAGGGGCTCGTCATGGGCACCCGCTCCGGCGATCTCGACCCGGCCGTGGTCTTCCACCTCGCCCGCAAGGCCGACCTCGCGATCGACGAGCTCGACACTCTCCTCAACCGTCGTAGCGGACTCCTCGGCCTTTCCGGTCGTGGGGACATGCGCGATGTGCAGGATGCTGCTGCGGCGGGCGATGAGCGCTCTCGCGCGGCGCTTGAGGTGTATTACCATCGCCTCCGCCATTACGTCGGCGCCTACTACGCCCAGCTCGGACGCCTCGATGTCATCGCTTTCACGGCCGGAGTCGGCGAGAATGTCCCTGCCGTGCGTGCTGGCGCGCTCCGGGGCCTTGAGGGTCTCGGCATTGAACTCGATCCGGAGCGCAACGCTGCTCGGCAACGAGGCCCCCGCCGTATCTCCACCGACACGTCTCCCGTGGCGGTGCTCGTTATCCCCACGAACGAAGAACTCGAAATTGCGCGGCAGTGCCTCGCGTTCGTCTGATGCTCCGTCGTCGAGGAACGCTTGAGCGCGGTTAGGCTGTCCCGGTGGTAACAGCTCTCTACCGCCGATGTCGACCAGAGACGTTCGGCGAAATGATCGGCCAGTCTCAGGTCACGGAACCGCTCATGACGGCGCTGCGTACTAACCGCGTCAACCACGCCTATCTTTTCAGTGGGCCGCGCGGCTGCGGCAAGACCACGTCGGCACGCATCCTGGCCCGCTGCCTCAACTGTGCGCAGGGTCCGACCGATACTCCCTGCGGCACCTGCGCGAGCTGTGCTGAACTCAGCCGCGAGGGCCAGGGATCGCTCGATGTGGTCGAGATTGACGCTGCCAGTCACAACGGAGTCGATGACGCCCGCGATCTGCGTGAGCGAGCCATTTTTGCTCCGGCTCGTGACCGCTTCAAGATTTTCATTCTTGACGAGGCGCACATGGTCACCCCACAGGGTTTCAACGCACTGCTCAAGATCGTCGAGGAGCCGCCGGAGCACGTGAAATTCATTTTCGCGACGACCGAGCCCGACAAAGTCATTGGCACCATCCGCTCGCGCACCCACCACTACCCTTTCCGGCTGGTTCCGCCTGCGCAGATGCTCGACTACACCCAGGAACTTTCGGAGCGTGAGGGTGTCAGCGTTGCTGCCGGTGTGCTGCCACTCGTTGTCCGTGCGGGCGGTGGCTCTGTTCGCGACACCCTGTCTCTCCTTGATCAGCTGATGGCCGGCTCTGAGGACGACGCCCTCGACTACGAGCGCGCAGTTGCCCTCCTCGGCTACACCCACGGTGCCCTGCTCGACGAGGTGATCGATGCGGTGGCCGAGAACGATACGGCTGAGGCGTTCGCTGCTATTGACCGCGTGGTGCAGACCGGGCAAGATCCGCGGCGCTTCGTCGAGGACCTTCTCGAACGCCTCCGCGACCTGATCCTTGTTGCTGCGACCGGAGGCGCGGCCTCCTCGGTGTTACGGGGCGTTTCGCAGGATGAACTCGATCGGATGGCCGGCCAGTCGCGTGCCCTTGGCCTCGTTAAACTCTCTCGGATCGCCGACATCGTGAACGGCGCTCTTACCGAGATGGCAGGTGCGACCTCGCCCCGCCTCCACCTCGAGCTGATGATCGCCCGGAGCCTTATTCACGGCATTGGTGCGGACGTCACGTCGGTACCGAGCGTGTCGCCGGAGGCCCGTCAAGGCCCCGAGACTCGACTGAATACTGTCGGCGCTCACGACGTCCCGACGGGTGCCCCCGCCCCGGAGTCGCGTCCGCTCACGCATGTCGCTGCCCCGCCCTCGTCGCCCGTCGCTGACGAGCATGGCGTTGTCACGTTGCAGCGCCTTAAAGACGCATGGCCCGAGATTCTTGAGGCCGTGCGCAAGGCCAAGATGACTGCCTGGCTCGTTGCCTATACCGCTCAGGTGCGCGCGCTCAACGGCGAGGTGCTCACCCTCTCGTTCCCGAGCCATCACGACGTCGACTCGTTTAAGATGCCGGGCACGGCGGGGCAGCCCGGTGTCAGCGAGTATCTCCGTCAAGCGATTCAGGAGGTTCTTGGCCTGCGGGTGAAATACATCGCCCGGGTGGAGCCGCGTGCCGCGGCTCCGGAGCCAGAACGCGCCGCCGCCGAGTCTCCGGCGCCGGACCAAGCCTCTCACTCCCGGGCCACGGTGAGCCGGAGTGACGTGGACGGTTGGGCCACGGTTCAGATCCCCGACGACCCGAGCCCGGCTGGGCCGCCTCCGGCTGAATCAACAGCCCCTGCCCGTCCCGAGGCAGACCGCTTCGAGCCGACGACCGAGAGTGACCCCGCTGCTCTGCAGCGCCCGTCCGGTATCTCGCAGCCGAGCGCGGACGCCGCCACGAACACTGCCGCCGACGCGTCTGCCCCCGATGAGGAGCCGCCAGAGGACGACATGCCCATTGAGGAGCCGCCCCTGCCTGACGCGTGGGCAGCCGTCACCCCTCCCGGTGCCTCTTTTGCCCCTGAGTCTGCCGCCGACGGCCATCCCGCCTCCGCATCTCCAGGTCTCGAGCGCAGTGGTCCTGTGTCGCGTCCGACTACGCGCAACACTCGCCCCTCGACCAGTGACGGCCGTCAGCGCTACGGCGAGGCTGTTGTCCGTGAAATTCTCGGCGCCCAATTCATCGAGGAGCAGCCGCACACTCCGCGCGGACCTCGCACGGTCTAGCCCGGAATATTCCGTCCCGCATTGCCACCCTCGCTGCTTTTTCTGACCACCGCCCCACCGAGAGGAGGCGACCACATGTATGAAGGCATCGTCCAGGAGCTGATCGATGAACTCGGACGACTCCCCGGTATCGGCCCTAAATCCGCTCAGCGCATAGCGTTTCATATCGTGCAAACTGAGACCTTCGATGTCACCCGGCTCGCTGAGATCTTGCTAGAGCTGCGTCGTCGCGTGCATTTCTGCGACATCTGCGGCAATGTCGCCGAGGAAGCGACCTGCGGGATCTGCCGCGATCCGCGCCGCAATCGCGCTGTGATCTGCGTCGTCGAGGAGGCGAAGGACGTCCCGGCGATCGAGCGCACCCGTGAGTTCCGCGGTCTGTACCACGTGCTTGGCGGAGCGATCAGCCCGATTGACGGCATCGGCCCTGACCAGCTGCGCATCCGGCAGTTGTTGCAGCGGCTGGCCGACGGTGAGGTGCAGGAGGTTATCCTCGCGACCGACCCAAACCTTGAGGGCGAGGCGACTGCCACCTACCTTTCGCGGATGCTCGGCACACTCGGTCTTCGCATCACTCGCCTCGCTTCCGGGCTCCCGGTCGGTGGTGACCTCGAGTACGCCGACGAGGTTACCCTCGGTCGTGCTTTCGAGGGCCGTCGACTGGTCGAGAACTGACCGTGGCGTGACATCACGCTCTTTGCCTGTGCCCGCCGGTAGACTCGCCCGTCGGGTCACGACAGGCCCTGAGCCATCCTTCCGGGAGTAACGTGTGAGCCTGATTGTGCAAAAGTTTGGTGGATCCTCCGTCGCTGACGCGGAGAGCGTCAAGCGAGTCGCGAAGCGTATCGTCGCCACCAAACAGGCGGGCAACGATGTGGTTGTTGCCGTTTCGGCGATGGGTGATACCACCGACGATCTGCTCGAACTTGCTCACGAGGTCACTCCCATCCCCGCCCCCCGCGAACTTGACATGCTGCTCTCCTCGGGAGAGCGCATTTCGATGGCGCTGCTGGCGATGGCGATCAAGAGTTTGGGCTATGAAGCCCGTTCCTTCACCGGCAGCCAGGCCGGGATGATCACGGATGCTCAGCACGGCTCCGCGCGTATCGTCGATATCACGCCGATCCGGCTTCGAGAGGCACTAGATGAGAACGCCATCGTCATCGTCGCCGGTTTTCAGGGTTTCAACCGCGACACAAAAGACATCACGACCCTCGGACGAGGAGGGTCGGATACCACGGCGGTCGCGCTCGCGGCGGGTCTGGGTGCCGATACCTGCGAGATTTATACCGACGTCGACGGTGTTTTCACCGCCGATCCGCGCGTGGTTAAGCGGGCCCGCAAGCTCGATCGGATCTCCAGCGAGGAAATGCTGGAACTCGCGGCGGCCGGCGCGAAAGTATTGCATATTCGCGCGGTCGAATTCGCTCGTCGCCACAGCGTCACGCTGCACGTGCGCTCGTCCTTTAGTCCCGCCGAGGGCACCATTGTTTACAACGCCCCATCTAGCACTGAAAAGAACGGACAATCCGTGGAAGAGCCTATTATTGCTGGAGTTGCCGTCGATTTGAATGAGGCGAAGATCACCGTGGTCGGGGTGCCGGACACGCCGGGTAAGGCTGCGGAGATCTTCACCGTGGTTGCGAAGACCGGTTCAAATATTGACATGATCGTGCAGAATGTTTCGGCCGCTGCGACGGGACGCACCGATATCTCTTTTACCCTCCCCAAGCCTGACGGACAGACCGTTCTGATGGCACTCAATGCCGAAAAGGATGCGGTGGGTTTCGAATCGCTGCAATTTGACGATCAAATTGCCAAGCTTGCGTTGGTAGGTGCGGGTATGCGCACTAACGCCGGGGTTTCGGCAAAGCTTTTCCGCTCGCTCTCGGAGGCGGGTATCAACATTGAGATGATTTCCACCAGCGAAATCCGCATTTCGGTTGTCACTCGTGCCGACACAGTAAACCAGGCATTGCGCGTTGTGCATACCGCTTTTGGTCTTGATGGTGACGGCGAGGCAGTTGTCTATGCCGGTACCGGCCGCTGACGGTCGCTCCCTTTTCTGCTGACAGCGGTTGTTGTGCCGCACCGATGAAAGAGCCCTTGATGAGTAGCAGTAACTCCCTCCACATAGGTGTTGTCGGTGCCACCGGCCAGGTTGGCGCGGTGATGCGCCGCCTTCTTGACGAGCGCCGTTTCCCCGTCGCCTCGATACGCTTTTTCGCCACCGCTCGCTCGGCGGGTACGACTCTGTCGTTCTGTGGCGAGGAAATCCTGGTCGAGGACGTCGAGACGGCGGACCCGTCGGGTCTAGACATCGCTCTGTTCTCGGCTGGAGCAACCGGCTCGCGTGCCCAGGCTCCTCGCTTTGCCGCGGTCGGTGCGCTGGTGATTGACAACTCGAGTGCCTGGCGAATGGACCCGGAGGTTCCGCTGGTCGTTAGTGAGGTCAACCCGCACGCGATCGACCAAGCCCTGAAGGGGATCATCGCGAACCCTAACTGCACCACCATGGCGGCCATGCCAATTCTTAAGGTGCTTGACCGCGAAGCTGGTCTCACTCGTCTGACCGTGAGCACCTACCAGGCTGTGTCGGGCAGCGGTCTCGCCGGCGCGAACGAGCTGGCCGGACAGGTGCGTGCGGCGGTCGCCGATGAGCACTTGCTCGACCTCGTCCACGACGGTTCTGCGGTCGCCTTTCCGGCGCCGGACAAATATGTTGCGCCGATTGCCTTCGACGTCGTTCCTTTCGCCGGCAATCTCGTCGAGGACGGCTCAAATGAGACCGATGAGGAGAAGAAACTGCGCAACGAGAGCCGCCGCATCCTCGAGCTGCCTGAGCTGTTGGTCTCGGGCACGTGCGTGCGCGTTCCCGTCTTCACCGGGCACTCGCTTTCGGTCAACGCCGAGTTTGCCTCCCCGCTCAGCCCCGAGCGCGCCCGCGAGCTGCTTGCTGATGCCCCAGGTGTCGTGTTGCGCGAGATCCCCACACCGCTCGAGGCCGCGGGCCAGGACCCGAGCTACGTTGGTCGTATCCGCGCCGACGAGGGCGCTCCGGGCGGTCGAGGGCTGGCGCTCTTTATCAGCAATGACAATCTGCGCAAGGGTGCTGCGCTTAATGCCGTGCAGATTGCCGAGCTGATCGCCGCCAAGCGGTCGGCCTCCTAAATGGTGAGGAGATTCGCTGCCCGCGGGAAAACGAGCGAATTTAACCGAAGGAGCGGGTTCTCACCGGGATCGCATGGGGCGCGACGACGGTAAACTCGTCTCCCGTGAACTCTTCGGAACCCGTCGACGTCGTCCTCATTGGAGGGGGCGTCATGAGCGCCACATTGGGCGCCCTCCTCACCCGGTTGCAGCCCGACTGGACGATCGTCGCTTACGAGCGTTTAGGGGACGTGGCGCAGGAATCATCGAACCCGTGGAACAATGCCGGCACGGGTCATTCCGCGCTCTGCGAACTCAATTACATGCCCGAGGCTGCCGACGGTTCCGTCGATCCGGCCAAGGCGATTCAGATCAATGAGCAGTTCCAAATTTCACGCCAGTTCTGGTCGAGTCTCGTCGCGTCCGGTGACCTTAGTGAGCCCTCCAGCTTTATCAACCCCACCCCGCATATGACCTTTGTGAGCGGTGAGGAAAATGCCGAGTATCTCCGTAAACGCTATCAGGCGCTCAAGGAGCAACCTCTTTTCG
This sequence comes from Rathayibacter toxicus DSM 7488, assembly GCF_000425325.1. Classification (GTDB taxonomy): domain Bacteria; phylum Actinomycetota; class Actinomycetes; order Actinomycetales; family Microbacteriaceae; genus Rathayibacter; species Rathayibacter toxicus. The sequence continues at coordinate 169,619 of NZ_AUDF01000005.1, read as the reverse complement.
CTGGAATAGAGTTCACTGACAGTATCAAGACCATCCACGAGTGGGCACCCCTGTTAATGGATCAACGGCCAAAGGGCGGCGGTCCTTATGCGGCTACTCGTATGCTTGCTGGCACTGACGTTGATTTTGGGTCGTTGACCCGCCAACTCTTCGACTATGTCACCGCTCACGGGGGCATACTCAAGACCGGCCACGAGGTGACGAACATGACCAGGCGCACGGATGGTACCTGGCGCCTCGCTGTCAAGCAGCTCGTCGGAGGTACACCGCAGAGTGTTACTGCGCGCTTTGTTTTTGTTGGTGCTGGGGGAGGCGCGCTGCACCTGCTGCAAAAGTCTGGTATTCCCGAGATTAGGGGCTTTGGCGGCTTCCCTATTTCGGGTCAGTTCCTCCGGACTGACAATCCGGAACTCGTGGCTCAGCATCGGGCAAAGGTGTATGGAAAGGCGGCCGTCGGCGCCCCTCCCATGTCGGTCCCGCACCTCGATGCTCGCATTGTCGACGGCCAGGCATCGTTGCTCTTTGGTCCCTATGCTGGATTCACTCCGAAATTTCTTAAGCGCGGCTCGTGGCTTGATCTGCCCCTCTCGATTCGTCTGCACAATATTGGCCCGATGCTGGCGGTAGCACGTCACAACTTCGATTTGATGAAGTATCTGATCGGTGAGCTGTTGGCGGGCCGGTCAAAGAAGCTCGCCGCGTTGCGCGAGTTTATGCCTTCTGCCCGTTCTGAAGATTGGTACCTCATCACGGCTGGCCAGCGCGTCCAGGTGATGAAGAAGGACGAGAAAAAGGGCGGAGTGTTGCAGTTTGGTACCGAGGTCATTACGGGGGGGGATGGGTCGATCGCAGGATTGCTCGGTGCCTCGCCGGGCGCCTCCACCTCTGTGCCGATCATGCTCGACATCCTGCGCAGGTGCTTCCCCGATCGTCTGGCGGGGTGGGAGCCGCAGATTAAGGCGCTCGTGCCAAGTTATGGGTCAACCGTTAATGACGCCCCAGAGACTGCTCAGCGCACGCTTCGCACAACGGCGGAGGTGCTCGCGCTCCCCGTCTCTGCCTGAGTCTCATTTCGCGCTTCGCCCCGCGCGGTAGGCGGGCTTTAACTGCTCGGTATTTCATACTCTTTTTCTTAATCCGAGGATGAAGGAGTGGCTTTTCGGGTACCACGGACTGCTACTGGAAGTAGTCTGGTGCGCTGAGAGCGGCAGCTTTGCCTGACGTTAGTTAACCGATTCTGTTCTCAGTTGGCGTCTTTTGTTCGTGGCGCTCGTCGGAACCCGCGCTGTATTCACAATGATTGTTAATCTGACGTGGTTGCATCCCGATTGGCGTCTTTCCTCCTCCCGGAGCGTAGATCTGAGCGAATCGATCTCGCGTGAGGCGCAGCGATGTGCCTCGACGCGCGGTCAACGGTTCGCGATGTTGTGGTGGACGCACGCCCGGCCCTACCGATGAGTTCTCGTTGCAATGATGCGCACTGGTGCCCGCTTCCTCACCCAGCCGCGCTTCCTGCTCAGAGACCAGAGCTGAGTGCCGCTGAGGTGGAAGCGTTGCGATTGCATGCTTCCGGTGCGAGTGTGTCTGAGGTGGCTGCGAGAATGACCGTGCAGTTCGAAAATAGCAAAGACGTACCTGCGGCGGATTCGGCGTAAGTAAGTTGCCGCTGTGCGCCCAGCTGGATGTCGGGCTGAACTGATCTGTCGTGCAAGCGACGATGGTTTCCTTGAGTGATGCGCGTCCATGACGGTTCCCATTCTCGTGCTCTGGAAGGTGCATGATGGCCAAACTGTACTTCCGCTACGGAGCTATGAACAGCGGCAAGAGCACATCTCTCCTGCAGGCCGCATATAACTACGAGGAGCGTGGACATCGCGTTCTGCTCGCTAAGCCGGCTGTTGACACTAAGGGTGACGACCGCATTGTGTCCCGACTCGGCGTGACTCGCCAGGTGAATATTCTGTTCCAGCCCGACGATGATCCCCTTGCTGTTTTCCTGGCAGCGCGAGCGAAGCTTCTTGCGCAGACGCATCGTGACGTTAGCGCCCTGCTCGTTGACGAAGCACAGTTTCTCTCGGAATCGCATGTTGATGACTTGTTCCGAATTGCTATCCTCGAGAACGTCCCCGTTCTGGCCTATGGAATCCGAACCGACTTTCGTACTGCTGCTTTCCCTGGCAGTAGGAGGCTCCTGGAGATCGCTCACAGCATTGAAGAGCTGAAAACAATCTGCCGATGTGGGCGCAAAGCGATCTTTAATGGGCGTGTAGTGGAGGGTCGTTTGGTGTTTGATGGTGACCAAATTGCGATCGATCACACAGCGGCTACCTACGAGTCTCTCTGCGGAGCCTGTTATCTGCAGGAAAGTCGAGGACATCTCCGTGAATGGTCAGGCGAGCACAATTCGGGAAGTGGATGCCGCTGAGAAACGAGTACCTGGGTACCCTTGCGGCGTGAGATCACCGGAAACGGAAGTGCGTCTGTCGGCGCAGCAGGAAAGGTCGGAGACAACAGTGTCGATGTCTGAGGCTGCGCCCAAGCGCCGTACCTCCTGGGAACAGGAGTACCGTCGCCGACTGTTCGTTACCGATATTTTTGCGATCCTCGTCTCGGTCTTTGGCGCGCAGATAGCCTGGTTCGATCTTGATTTGAACTCGGGCGTCGGCTTCAACAATCCTGTTGACATCGCTATTAACTACACCTGGGTGTCGTGTGGGCTCGTGATCTGTTGGCTCCTCGCACTTCAGATCTTTGACACTCGAGACCGCCGCGTCGTAGGCACCGGCTACGTCGAGTACCGGCGTATCGTCGACGCCTCGATTTGGCTCTTCGGTATCGTGGCGATCATCGCCTACCTGCTGCAGATTCTTTTAGCGCGCGGCTACATCATCACCTCATTTCCCGCCGGGATAGTGCTGATTTGCGTCGGACGGCTCGTGTGGCGTTCATGGCTCACCCGTCAGCGCCGCGCCGGACGCTTCTCGAACCAGGTCGTCCTTCTTGGCTCTCGTGCCAGCCTCCTGCACACTGCGCGCGAGCTGCGCCGGGGCTCAGCGGCCGGGTACAAGCTTGTCGCTGCTGTTTCGACCTCAATCGGCGGGTCGGAGGCTTTGCGGACCGAAAAGGAACTCGCGGGTCTGGCCGTGCACCGCTTTGATGGCATCGACGGCGTACGTGCGGTGATGGATGCCACGAGCGCCGACACAGTGGTCGTGACCAGTTCAGATGAACTCGCTCCGCAGCATATTCGCGAGCTGAGCTGGGCGCTCGAGCCGGGCCGCGAGCACTTGGTCGTGGCGCCAAGTCTTACCGACATCGGCGGGCCGCGCATTCACACCCGCCCGGTTGCTGGTCTGCCGTTCATCCACGTCGAAACTCCTAAGTTCGATGGCCGTCAACGCTTCGCCAAGCGCCTCTTCGATCTCGTGGCGTCGACGCTGCTGATCATCCTCAGCGCGCCGGTCCTTATCGTTGTTGCTGTCCTGGTCAAGACGACCAGCCCTGGGCCGATCCTTTTTCGCCAGGAGCGTATTGGGCTCAACGGCACCACGTTCGAGATGCTCAAGTTCCGTTCGATGGTGGTTGACGCGGAGGAGCGTCTCGCTACGCTGGCCTCGCAGCAGCGCTCCGAGGGGAATGCGGTCCTGTTTAAAATGGCAAAGGATCCGCGTGTGACTAAGGTAGGTGCAATTCTTCGTCGCTTTAGCCTCGATGAGTTGCCGCAGTTTCTCAACGTCTTTCGCGGTGATATGTCATTGATTGGCCCGAGGCCGCCGCTCGCCCATGAGGTCGAGCAGTACGAGGAGCATGTTCATCGTCGTTTTCTTATGAAGCCCGGCATCACTGGCCTTTGGCAAGTGAGTGGGCGTTCCAACCTGTCCTGGGAGGACACCGTGCGTCTCGATCTTTACTACGTCGAGAACTGGTCAATGACTGGAGACGTCATCATTCTTTTCAAAACCGCGCGCGCGGTTCTTGCGCGCGAAGGGGCATATTGAGTGGCGTAGAGGCCTCAGCGGCCTTGCGCAGCATGTCTATTTCCGTCCTCGGGGTACCGTTTCGCGTCGTGTTCGGTTCTGGTATCAGCCTGGATGATGCGACACGGATAACCGCGAGCTGGGCGTCATGCTCCGCGGAGCACGACCCTGAAGCGCGTGAAGTGGTGGCTGAGGTCGGAATAGCGACCGGGACCTCACCTGTGACCGGAATCCATGTGAGAGGTGGCTCGATCGAGCAACTCGAGGAGACACTGACCTCGACGCTCACGATTGAGGCGATCGGCGAGCGGCGCGAGGACCTGCTGATGCTGCACGCCTGCGGGATGGCGAACGACGATGGGCGCGTGCTTGCGTTTGTCGCCGCCTCAGGGACGGGTAAGACGACGATTTCGCGTGCGCTCGGTACCCGCTACGGCTATATCACTGACGAAACAGTTGCGGTGATGCCTGACGGTCGAGTAATTCCCTATCCGAAACCGCTTTCGGTGAAGCCTCTCACCGGGACGGCGCCTAAGTCGCAGCTCGCCCCCGATTCGCTTGCACTGCTGCCGGTCCCAGAGACTCCGCTCGTTCTCGCGGGCGTCGTCCTCCTGGAACGCCGTGACCCCGGTGAGGTAGCGAGATTCGAGCAGGTGGACCCGGTCAAGGCGATTGAGGATCTCGTTCCACAGACGTCCTATCTCTCGGCGCGAAAGCGGCCGATCACCGATCTTGTTCAGCGACTAACCGACCTGGGCGGTGTGCGCAGGTTGGTGTACTCCGAGGCTGCGGAGGTGGTAGGTCTTGTCGAGGAGTTGTTCTCATCGCTCGGCGATGAAGCACCTGCTGCGTGGCGCGAGATCAGAGCACTCCCTCTCGAGCCTCCGGCGCCTGTCGCCGCGCCTGAACCTGGCGTGACCCTTATTGCACGTGCACCGACCCATGATGCGCTTGCGTTGCCTGACGGCGAGCTGCTCGTATTCTGTCACAATCAGCTAGTGCGGCTTTCGGGTATCGGTCCGTCGCTGTGGCGTCATGCTGGAGCGGGGATTACCTCGTCCGACCTGGTCAAGGCAGTGCGTGCTGAGGTGGGGGCGCCTCCCCCCGGTATTGATCCGGAAGTGGTTGTGGCCGCAGCTCTCGAAGAACTTGAGCAACTCGGCATTATCGTGAGAAAGTCTCTACAAGGTCGCCATTGCGAGCATCTGCGGCGCGACCATAGCGAGACTGATCCCAGGGTTGTGTAACAATGCCAGAGCCCTTAGTCGGCGGCACCCGTCGCACGATCCGAACCAGTGAAGGAACTTGACACAGTGGAACTTCGAGACGTCCTCCGACTTCTCCGCGATCACTGGCTCGCGATCGTCGCGGCAATTCTGCTCGGTACGTTGTTTGCGTTCGCTTGGTCGCAGTTGCAGACGCCGCGATACGAGGCCAACTCGCAGGGAATTGTCTCCGTTGCGACCTCGGGAACCAGCTCGGACCAGAACCAGGCGATTTACACCCGCCAAATCGCGGACTCCGTTGCTAAATCGAGTCTGGCGACCTACCTGCCTATCGCAACCTCGCGCGCGGTAGCCGAGATCGCGATTCAGAAACTGGGGCTCGATGAAAGCCCTGAGTCTGTGATCTCGGCGATTTCGGTCACTTCTGACACGACGGCGCCGGTGCTCAAGGTCACTGCGAGTGCGTCGCGTCCCGACGCTGCGCAGACCCTCGCAGATGCGTGGGTGTCGGCTATTGCCACCCGAATTCAGCAGATCAACAAAGAAACCGGAATCGGGAACTCGGTCAGTCTCTCGGTCGTCCAAGCTGCGGCACTGCCCGCCGCTCCCGCGTTCCCGAACCTGCGCCTTGTTCTGGCCGTTGGTGCGCTTATCGGCCTCGTCATCGGTCTGGTTTATGCGTTTATACGCAACACTCTCGACCGGCGCATCCGCACCGCAGAGATGGTGGAGCGCCTGTTCGAGCTCCCGGTGGTCGGGACGCTGCCGGTGGACAAGCGCCTCAGCGAAACGAACCGCATCGTTCCCGAAGCCGACACGACCGATTACGTCAAGTCGGACGGTAAGCATGCACTGGCGGAGTCACTGCGTGAGCTGCGCACCAATCTGCAGTTTATGAACGTCGACAGTCCACCGCGGATTATCGTCGTCACGAGTCCTCTACCCTCCGACGGTAAGTCAACGGTGACGGCAAACCTCGCTGTGACGCTTGCCGCCTCGGGCCAGCGCACGGTGGTTGTAGATGGTGATCTTCGTAAGCCTACGGTTGCCAAGTCGTTTGGTCTCGTTCCGGGCGTCGGCCTCACCGATCTGTTAATTGGCAAGGCCGAGCTGCAGGACGTCTTGCAGCCCTGGGGCCCGTCCGGCAACCTGTGGATTCTTGGTGCTGGCTCGATCCCGCCGAATCCGAGCGAGCTGCTCGGTTCGAATGGTATGGACATTCTCTTGCACGAGATTGCACGTGAAGCCATTGTGATCATCGATGCGCCGCCGCTGCTTCCCGTCACCGACGGTGCAATCCTGACTGCGCGCACCGATGGGGCCCTGGTGGTGATATCTGCCGGTAAGACCACGACCGACGAGCTGGGTAAGGCAATTCAAAACCTTGAGCGTGTCAGTGGTCACACATTGGGTGTCATCCTCAACCGTGTTCCTCCGCGTGGGCAGCTTGGTCGAGGGTATGGCTATTACTACACGACCTACTACGGCTCGGAGCGCTCGGGAGCGCGGCCGGAACCGGTGAACGACCCCGTCCCAAGTTCCGTCTGAGTCGCTGGTGGGTTTCCCGGGGGATGATGGTTCTCGCCGTTCGCGTCGCGGCCGGGGGGCAACAGGGATGGTCGTTGTGTCCGAGGGTGCGCCGGTCTTTACCCTTCTGGCCGTGTGCACGGGAAACATCTGCCGATCACCGCTCGCGGAGCAGCTTCTTCGCGCGCAGCTGCAGGACATCAGATCACCGCAGGGTCAGGCGCTGTTTTCCTGCAGCAGCGCCGGCGTCCAGACGCGTGACGGCTATCCGATGGATCCAATATCTGCGCGTTTCTCGAGGGAACACGGCGGCGACGTGGTGGGGCACACGAGCGCCCGCCTCACGGAGTCGCTTGCCAGCGGCTCCGACCTGATGCTGACGATGACCCGTGATCATTTGGTAGAGGCGGCTCGGAGTTTTCCGGCTGTTCTGCTCCGTGGATTCACTCTGCGTGAATTCGCGAGAGTGCTGCCGTTTGTGGTTTCGGAGGTGCCACTTCCTGCTGTTGAGGATCCGGCTGTGCGGCTGCGTGCCGTAGTTCGTTTAGCCGCCGCGAATCGTGGTCGTGCCCCGCAGCCTTCTGGGAGCGACGATATTGATGACCCGATTGGCCGCAGTGAGGTGACCCATGCGCGAGTTGCCGAGGAAATCGCCACAGCTGTGGCGGAGGTGGCGCATAATCTGAGATTATTGGCGCGGTGATGACGGTGGGTTCAGCGTGTACCGGTGCGGCTCTTTCCCTCTGGTGTCTCGTCACTGGATACATATACGCCTACGATTCATGAGAGAGATCCTGTGAAGCTTTCTGTCATTGGGTGCGGCTATCTCGGCGCCGTTCACGCTGCGGCAATGGCCGAACTCGGTCACGAGGTTGTCGGTATCGATGTCGATCCGGGAAAGATCGATGCCCTCTCTGGAGGGACCGCGCCCTTCTTTGAGCCCGGTCTCCCGGAACTGCTCTCCTCCGGCATTGCTTCCGGTCGATTGCGTTTCTCAACTAATATGGCCGACATTGCTGGATCGACTGTGCACTTCGTTGCGGTGGGTACGCCGCAAAAGCCGGGTGAGGATGCAGCTGACTTACGCTTCGTCGACTCGGCCGTGGAGAGTCTCGTGCCTTACCTCGTCAAAGGTGCTGTTGTGGTGGGCAAATCGACGGTGCCGGTCGGTACCGCGGCCCGCCTGGCTGAGGTTGTCACCCCTGCAGGTGCTACGCTCGCCTGGAATCCTGAGTTTCTTCGCGAAGGATTCGCAGTTCAGGACACTATTAGCCCAGATCGCCTCGTTTATGGCGTGCCTGCTGGAGAGGCGGGGATGCTAGCGCAGGCAGCACTTGACCAGGTCTATGCTCGGGCTCTCGCCGCCAAGACTCCGCTCATAGTCACCGACTATGCAACCGCCGAACTAGTAAAGGTGTCCGCCAACGCTTTCCTCGCGACCAAGATTTCCTTCATTAATGCGATAGCTGAGATCTCCGAAGTGACGGGCGCTGATATTACGCAGATTGCCGATGCGATCGGCTACGATAACCGTATTGGGCGCCGTTTCCTCAATGCTGGTATCGGCTTTGGTGGCGGTTGCTTACCGAAAGACATCCGCGCTTTCGTGGCCCGTGCGGAGGAACTCGGTGTCGGCAATTCGCTGGCTTTCCTTAGAGAGGTTGATGCGATAAACCGTCGTCGTCGTTTTCGCGTGATCGACATTGTTATGGACAGACTCGGCGGTTCGCTCGAAGGTAGCACGATCGCGGTACTCGGCCTATCTTTCAAGCCAGAATCAGACGACATCCGTGACTCGCCGTCGCTCGACGTGGTTGCTCGTTTCCGCGCCCTCGGTGCCACTGTCCGCGCGACGGATCCCCAGGCTATTGATAACGCCCGGCAGCGTTACCCCGACGTCTGCTACACAACTGACCTTGATGAGGTTTTTCGTGGTGTCGATGCCGTCGTGGTTGCAACCGAGTGGAAGCAGTTTCGCGCTATCGACCCGGCTGCTGCGGCGCAACTGGTGGGGACTCCCTTCATCGTTGATGGACGCAACTGCCTCGACGCAAACGCCTGGCGGGCGGCGGGCTGGGACTATCACGGCGTCGGCCGCTGTGCACTGTAGTTCTGACCGCGCTCCGGCTTCGGGGTCGAGCGTGGCTGTGGTTCACGGCTGATCGCCGACAACTCCTGCGGTACCGCGTAGCGGTATGTGGGTGTAAGCCAGATCCCAGTCGGATGCTCGTCGGCGTTGTTGCGAGACAACCAGTTGGCGCAGGAGCGCGCCCATGACGGCGCCAATTGCGGCTCCGGTCGTGTTCATCACAATGTCTTGGCCGCTCGCGTACCGTGCGGAAAGCAGCAGGAGCTGGATCGTTTCGATGGCCGTGCTAGTGATGGCGCCCAGAAAGACGGCCAGCCAGGCCCATGGAGCGCGCACGTGAAGGGCCAAGAGGAGACCGAAGGGGATGAAAAGCACCACGTTTGCAGAAGCTTCGATGAAAGCGTAGTCAATAAAACCCAACCGATGCCTGGCCAACCGAGCGATTATGCGGTCGAGATCGTCCTTCATCCCGGCGTCGACGGGTGTCGGCCAAAAGACGATCAGTGCCAATATCACGAGGTAGGGCACGCCCAGGATGAGTGTGAGTCGGGTAAGCTGCCGGGTCACTGTGCGCTTTCCTCTCTAGGGCGAGTTGCGATGGCCACGGCCGACGGGAGGGATCAGTGGGCCAGGAAAGACAGCTTCCCTCGCTGTGGCTGAGTATCGCCGGGGTAATACCCTTTTACGAAGTTCCGGCCACGGGGTTGCCGGTCAAGCGTTTCGCGCATGAAGAAGCCCGGCCGCATCAGTGATCTTGGCCGGGCTTCATATCGGTCGGGGTAGCGGGATTTGAACCCGCGGCCTCCTCGTCCCGAACGAGGCGCGCTACCAAGCTGCGCCACACCCCGATACGCCTTGTGCGGAAATCCGCTCACAAGCAGTATTTACTCTAGCCGATTTCCGGAACGGTGTTGAACGTGTCCTCGCTGTTGCTCAGTTGGTGGGCACCAGCGTGACAAGACTCACCTCCGGGCGGCAGGCAAAACGGACGGGCGCGTAGATCGAGGTCCCGACCCCCGCTGAGACGTTAAGGGAGGCGCTGCGTACCCCGTTGTTCCAGGTGCTTGTCCCTGCGACCTTGCTTCGCGGGATGTCGCAATTGGTGACCAGAGCGCCAAAGCCAGGCAGGCGCACCTGACCCCCATGGGTATGGCCAGCGAAAATCACGTCAGCGCCGCGCGCGACGAAGTCGTCGAGGATGCGCCGGTAGGGGGCATGGGAGACGCCGACGCTTACCTCGGCAGCAGTGTCTTCGACGGCACGCAGTTCGTCCACGGCTCCCGCGACGAGATCGATCCGGTCGAATTCGATATGGGGATCATCCACCCCGAAGAGCTCCACGCGCGTGCCGCGCACAGTGAGCGCTTGCGCCCGGTTGTTGAGGTCACTCCAGCCCAGCTCGTCGGTGAAGAACCCCGTCACAGTCGCGGTATCCAGATCTGTCTCGTTGTCCAGTTGGCTTGTCGATGGGCCACGGAAATAGCGCAGCGGGTTTTTCAGCCGTGGTCCGATGTAGTCATTAGAACCATGGACGAAGGCGCCGGGAATGCCCGCGAAAGGCTCTAGGGCACGTCGAATTCCGACCATCCCATCGCGGTGGCCGAGGTTGTCACCGGTGTTGATGACAAGATCGGGATGGAGTGCGCGCAACGAGCGCATCCACTCCTGCTTTTGTGATTGCCACGGTGCCATGTGCAGATCGGAGATATGCAGCACTCGGATCCAATCAGCATCGGAAGGGAGAACGGGAAGCGAGACGTGGCGCACCGTGAAGAGCTTGCGTTCGATGGCGATACCCCAGACCGCAGCAGCGCTTCCCGCTATAGCGAGTGTCGTGAGGGCGGCTGCGAGGTGGCGGCTGCGTCCGGTCATAGGTCCTTCTTTCACAAAGGGTCGCGCGTGCGGCCGTGCTCATTCTGCCGGACGGCCCGGGGGAGTTGGTTCTCGGCGAAGAAAGGAACAACCGAGCACATCACAGAGGACGCGGTGCTCCGGCATAGAATCGGCATCGTTGCCGCCCTCGGACGAGAGGCGGTGCCGATCCCGTTTGGTGAGGTCAACCCGCAATGCGCGGAGCATGGCCCTGCACCGGCGCCGCACGTGAGGAGAGCCATGTCCGTCCCCCGCTGGGAGTACGTCACTACGCCGCTGATGATCCACAACACCACGGCCATTTTGAACACCTGGGGATCCGAAGGGTGGGAGCTGGTCCAGATTGTGATCGGGCCCGAGGGTGGGCTCGTTGCGTACCTTAAGCGTCCAATTGTGGAGGCTGACGCATGATCGCCGAACGGCTCGCTGATCTCGGTATCGTCCTCCCTGCCGTGACGACACCGGCAGGAACCTACGTGCCAGCTGTTGTGATGAACTCGCTTGTCTTCACCGCCGGTCAAATTCCCTTTATCAACGGCAGTTTGCCTGCTGTCGGCAAAGTCGGACTCGGCGAGAGGCTTGTGTCTCCCGAGGTGGCAAAGGACCTCGCGCGGGTGTGCGCAGTGAACGCGCTTGCGGCGGTGGCCGATGTGCTCGGCTCGCTCGACCGGGTGACGCAGGTCGTTAAAGTGACGGGTTTTGTTGCCTCCGCTTTCGGGTTCACAGGTCAGCCGGGCGTGATCGACGGCGCATCGGAGTTACTCGGAGATGTATTCGGGGAGAGGGGGCGTCACGCCCGCTCGGCGGTCGGTGTGGCGGAGTTGCCGCTGGGGGCGCCGGTCGAGGTGGAGCTGATCGTCGCATTCTCCTGATAACCGGTCACGCGCCGTAAGAGGTCATGATCAGAGGAGATTGCCCGCCCAGGTGGGCGATGCGGTTTGTTTGGCGGGGCACCGCGACATGCTGCTGGGGCCCGGTGAACGTCAGCTGGACGTGATCGCGGAGGTGATCACCTCCATCACCTGTGTGTCGGCGAGGGTGGTGGTGTCGCCCACAGCACGTCCCTCCGCCACGTCTCGGAGTAGCCGACGCATGATCTTGCCTGAGCGTGTCTTAGGTAACTCCTGCACAATGATGACGCGCTGAGGACGGGCGATCCGTCCGATGCGCTCGGAGACATGGGCTTTCAAGGTGGACTCGAGTGTGTCGGGGTCCGTGGTAAGTGTGTCCGCCCGACTAGCTTTGATGACAACGAACGCCACCACCGCCTGACCGGTGTCCGCGTCAGTCGCGCCGACAACCGCCGCCTCCGCGACCACAGGATGCGCGATCAGGGCCGACTCTATTTCGGCGGTCGAAAGGCGGTGGCCGGAGATATTCATCACGTCGTCGATGCGGCCGAGTAGCCAAAGGTCACCATCGCGGTCGCGCCGCGCGCCGTCTCCGGCAAAATAGCGGTCGCCGAATAGTGACCAGTAGGTCTCGATATAGCGTTCAGGATCGCCCCAGATTCCGCGAAGCATGGCTGGCCACGGCTCGGTGACCACTAGCAGCCCACCCGCGTCCCGACCGAGGGGATGTCCTGCGTTATCGACCACGTCAATGCAAATGCCAGGCAGTGGTACCTGTGCTGACCCTGGCTTGAGGGTCGTGACTCCGGGCAGCGGTGAGACCATGATGGCGCCAGTTTCGGTTTGCCACCAGGTATCGACGATCGGAGTCCGGCCGCCGCCGATGACATCGCGGTACCAGATCCATGTCTCGGGGTTGATCGGCTCGCCGACCGAACCGAGTAGGCGCAGGCTCGACAGGTTGAAACGCTGGGGAATTTGCCGACCGAGTTTCATCGACGAGCGGATGGCGGTCGGCGCGGTATAGAAAATGGTGACACCATACTTCTCCACGATTTCCCACCAGCGACCAGGATGCGGACTGTCGGGAGTGCCTTCATACAGGACCTGGCAAGCGCCGTTGGCAAGCGGGCCGTAGACAACGTAACTGTGCCCGGTGATCCAGCCCACATCCGCCGTGCACCAGTAGACGTCGGTCTCGGGGTGGAGATCGAAGACGGTGCGATGGGTGTAGGCAACCTGGGTTAGGTAACCCCCGCTGGTGTGCAGGATGCCTTTAGGTGTGCCGGTCGTGCCGCTCGTATACAGGATGAACAGCGGCTGCTCCGCGGGGAAGGGGTGTGCGACATGGTCGGCGTTGACCATCGCGATCTCCTCGTGCCACCGCCGATCGCGGCCTTCGTGCCAATCGATCGCGTTGCCGCCACGGCGTACCACCAGGACGTACTCGACCGGGCAGTCGCCCGCGAGCGCGAGTGCCGCATCGACGGTCGGTTTGAGCGGTGAGACCGAGCCCTTGCGCCAGCCGCCGTCCGCGGTGATGACGAGCTTCGCCTCCGCGTCATCAATACGGGCACGCAGGCTCTCGGCGCTGAAGCCGCCGAAGACGACCGAGTGCACCGCGCCGAGTCGTGCGACCGCGAGCATGGAAATGATTGCCTCCGGGATCATGGGCAGGTAAATCGCGACTCTGTCGCCGGCGCGGATACCGAGGCCGGCGAGGAGGTTTGCTGCCCGTTTCACCTCAGCGGTGAGCTCGGCGTAGGTGAGGCTGCGGAAATCGCCCGGTTCGCCTTCCCAGTGCAGTGCAACCCGGTCACCGTGGCCGGCGAGGACGTGGCGGTCGAGGCAGTTGTAGGCCACGTTAAGTTCACCGTCGTCAAACCACTTTGCGAAGGGAGGCGTGCTCCAGTCGAGTGTGCGGGTGAAGGGGCGATGCCAGTCCAGCAGTTCCCGGCTTCGAGCGGCCCAGAAGGCGAGGCGGTCGATGGCGGCTTCTTTGTAGAGGGTGGCGGTAGCTATCGCGCTGGTGGTAAAGGTGGGGGGCGGTGAAAAACGGCGCGTTTCATGCAGCAGGCTGTCGATGTTTGTCGGGCCAGTGTCTATTGCGCCGTCACGGGGAGAGGGCATCTGCAATTCGCTCCTTTGCGAGTGCGAAACCGGGTGTCGACCGAGGTGGTCGACGATTACTACCGTAACCCTCGGATCCGAGAGCGACGGCGTTGCCGTGAACCTGAGCATAAGGCCGGATTTGGATAAGAGTCCGCCGAGAAAAGAACCTGGGCTTTTGGCGATTCGGGGCGGGTATCGTACTCTTGCACACGGTCGAATGAAGTTCGACCCTAGCGGCGCAAGTGATTTCCCCCCAATCCAGCGCCGCCGAGGCGGCACCTGTTTCCCCCCAATGGGTGCCGCCCCCTATTTTTTCTGTGACTGATTCTTGTAAGCGAGCGGTGACGTCGCTCGATTTACGTTGACCTGAGGTCCGCGGTGATACATGCTGCGGCCGCGGGCGTCACGTCTCGGCTGAGCTGCGAGGCTCCCTCCACAACGAACGGTGCAGCGCTTTCTGCACCGTTCGTGTTGGAGCGTCTGCAGGCGTGACCTTGCCCCTTTACCGTGCCGGGATGAGCACGGATTTCGTTCCTTTTATCCCGACCGAATATCGCCCTTCGGAGGCTGTGATGCGGCCGGGCGCCGCGGTACTCGGACTCCTTGCGCCGTTCGCGGCGAAACCTGACGTGACGGATCTCTTTGTCAATGGCGGCTGCGGACTCTGGGTCGATCGTGGCGGGGGAGCGGTCCGCGAAAAAAGCTGGACGCTCGATGCGACCGGAGTGAGGCGTCTTGCCATCGCGCTGGTAGCGGCCGGTGGACGGCACGTCGATGAGGCGAGTCCCTGTGTGGATGTGCGACTTCGTCATGGCGTCCGAGTGCACGTAGTCTTGCCCCCGGTAGCCACTGGCGGCACGTTGATCTCGGTGCGGGTCCCGCGATCCGAGTCATGGACCCTCAACGATTTGCATACCGCGGGGATGCTGGACGACGACGATCGGCTGCTTCTGCGCCGCGCCGTGTCGGCACGTTGGAACCTGCTGGTGACGGGAGCTGGTGGCTCGGGCAAGACGACGCTTCTTGCCGCGCTCCTAGGGTGCGCGTTGCCCCAAGAGCGCATCATTGTGATTGAGGACGTCGGAGAATTGCGGCCTACGCATCCGCATGTTGTCTCGCTCGAATCGCGTCAGCCCAATCTTGAGGGTGCCGGGGGTATAGGGCTCGCTCGCCTCGTCAGAGAAGCGTTGCGTATGCGCCCCGATCGCCTCGTGCTCGGTGAATGCCGTGGGAGCGAACTGCGCGAGTTGCTTTCAGCGCTGAACACTGGCCACGACGGTGGCGCCGGAACCTTGCACGCCAACTCGCTCACCGACGTGCCTGCACGATTGGAGGCGCTGGGTGCGCTTGCTGGGCTGGGCTGGGAGGCAATCGCGCGCCAGACCGTGAGTTCGATCGACTTAGTGCTGCATCTTGAGCGCAGCGGGGGGCGCCGACACCTCGCCTCCTTCGGCCGTTTTTCTCTCGACAGTAAGGGTCGGTTGCAGATTGAAGAGGGGGCACTTCCCTCGCGCTCACGGTCCGGCCGGTGAGTCGCGCTAATGGGCTCGACGAGGTTGCGGCTGTGGTCCAGCGCCTCGCGGTCCTCCTTGCAGCGGGGGTGGCACCGGGCTCTGCTATGGCGTACCTGGCTGCAGCGCCTGGATCGGGCGGCGCCGCCGCCCGGCGGAGGCGCTTACTCCGCGCTGTGGCGGAAGAGGCTGCGGCGGGCGGTGATGCGACGGCCGCGATACTCCGGGGTTGTCCCGTGTCGCGGCGGATCGCTGGACGGAGGCATTTTTTCGGTCGCCTGCGAAAGCAGTCCGGTGCCGAGGGGAAGTCCGACGACTCTGAACAGCGCTCGAGGTTGCTCGGACGTCATGCGGATGATCACGGTGAGATGACCGCCTGGGCGGCACTCGCTGCGTCGTGGCGGGTGGCGGCCGATTCCGGGGCACCGGTTGCGGCGGCTTTAGGGGAGCTGGCGGATGCCTTGCGCGACGTGAGTTGCGCTCGGCGCGACATTGATGTTGCACTGGCTGGCCCCGCCGCTACCGGGCGCGTGGTGGGGTTGTTGCCACTTGTGGCCTTGGGCTTCGGGATTCTGCTCGGCTTTGACGTGGGTGGCGTGCTCATAGGTACGGTTCCAGGCGCGGTGTGCCTCGTGGGCGGATGCGCGCTGATGGTGGCGGCGCAGGCCTGGACGCGCCGCCTCGTTCGCGGTGCCGTGTTCGACGATCCCACGCCGGGTCTGCCGCTCGATCTGCTTGCCGTGGCGCTAACGGGAGGAGGCTCAGTCGACGGTGCGCGTCATGCGGTGCTCGCTGCCCTCGCGGAGTGTGGTCTGTCGGCTGGGCCGCGGGCTATCCAGGATGCGGAGTCGGTGCTTGCGCTCTCAACTGCTGCGGGCGTCCCTGCGGGTCGGCTGTTGCGCAGTGAGGCGTCGCTCGCGCGGGTCCGCGCAGCTGCGGCGGCCAAGGAACGCGCGGCGCGGCTCGGAGTGATGTTGATGTTGCCGCTGGGGGTGTGTGTCCTCCCTGCCTTTCTCCTGCTGGGAGTGGCGCCGATGGTGATCGCGGTGCTTCTCTCGACGTTCGGGATGACAAAATGAGCCTCCTCCACAGCCGCGACCCTCTGCTGTTCTCCACCGATGTGGTCAGTCGTGTCCCGGCGTTTTTCGTGCTCCGCGACGCTTGACGTGGGGCAAGCGAAGCGGGGCGTGGATGGAGCGGAAAAGATGGACGATAACAGAACCAGGAGCGGACGCCCGGGAGTCACCGAGTGCGATGCGCGAGGAGCGGCAGGCCGCGGGATGATCGTGGGGACATCTGGCATGTTCCGAAGGGGCAGGGCTGACTTCCCGTCTGTCTTGCCGCTGCGAGCGGGGTGGCGTCGCTTGGGCGATGACGAGGGCTCAGCGACTGCAGAGTACGCCATCGCGACTATGGCGGCGGTGGGTTTCGCCGGTCTGTTGGTGGTGATTCTCAAGGGCGATGAGGTGCGGGGAATCTTGACCGATCTTGTCACTCGTGCTCTCACCGCGGCGGGATGAGCCTGAGACGGGGCCTCCGTCGGCGGATCAGGGCGGACGACGGCTCGGCGACAGCCGAGTTGGCCATTGTGTTGCCTGCTGTGGTGGTGGTTATGGCGTTGTGCTTAGGTTCGGTTGCCGCTTCCGCTCAGTATGTGCGATTGGTGGATGCGACGGCCGATGCGGCTCGAGCAGCAGCGCGCGGTGACGACCCGATGGTGTCGGTCTTTCGTGCCGAGCGTGATGCATCGGTTCGTGTTCGCACGGACGAAGGAGAACTCGTATGCGTTGAGGTACTTGCCGAGCTCAGGCCCCTGCCTACACTGACATTGCCGGTGTCGGTGCGATCATGTGCTCTCGGGGGCGGGCGGTGAAGACACGCCGGGGCCGTTGTAGAAATGTGTCATACAGCAACAGAGTCGACGGAGGCTGCTGCGGCCGCCGAGGAGACCATTTTTGCGGACCACGGCGCGCAAACGCCGAGGAGGGATCGGCCGCGGTTATTGCCGTTGGCGTTGTTGTCGGCACTATCCTTGTCACTGCCTCGGTACTGGCCGGTTGCGCGGGTGTGGTCGGCCACCAGCGCGCAGTCGCGGCGGCAGACGCGGCCGCGCTTGCTGCCGCCGACGTCGCTTCCGGTCTGTTGCCGGGCGATGCATGCGCAGAAGCGTCGCGGATTGCCCGCGCGGGACGGGCAGAGCTGACGAGGTGCTCGGTGCAGAAAGGGATTGCGACAGTTGAGGTCACCGTCGTCGTAGGGCCGTTCCTGCTTCCTGCGAAGTCCCGCGCTGGACCTCCGCCGTAAAGGCGGGGCGTACTCAGCCCGAACTGAGCCGCTGGTATCGGTACCCCGCAGCAGTCGGGCGGGCACCTGAGCCCTCGTCGTGCTCGAGCAACCCGGCGAGGAGATAAATGTAGTGCGACCCCGGGCGTGACCCCAGTATCTCGAGGCGAGCCGTCGGCATCGTTTCGTCACCGTAGGGGCGTCGAAGGGTCTTGCCCTCAAGAGGACCGTCGAGCAGCTTGGCGGTATAGGCCGTGGAAGCGGAGGAATAAGTGGAAGTATGCGTCGTTGCCATACCTTCTATCATGCGGCGATCAGTGGCGCGCGTCACGGGGCGCTGGTTGAATCCCGCCCACCGGCTAGTCAGCGATCTGTTCGCTTTCCGGCCGGGCGCTTGGTGCCAAGAGTGGGATGTTCGGCGTCAGTGTGTATCGTGTGCCTGTCGGGCGTCCGAAGCCGATCTGGACGTCGAGGTGCGCTCCGTGCGGCACCGCGATCTGCCTCCTCGTCGAAGGCGAATATCCGACCTGACAGCATCAACCGAGGAGAACTGTGTCCGGCACGAAGAAACTGGTGATCGTCGAGTCCCCGGCGAAAGCCAAGACCATTGCCCAATACCTGGGTGATGAATACGAGGTGCTCGCCTCCATTGGGCACATTCGTGATCTGATTGAACCCAAGAATCTTCCGCCGGAGCTGAAGAAGGGTCCGCTCGGCAAATTTTCCGTTGACGTCGACAACGGTTTTGAGCCCTACTATGTCGTGTCGGATCAGAAAAAAAAGACGGTGGCCGACCTTAAACGGGCGCTGAAGAATGCCGATGAGCTTTATCTCGCCACTGATGAAGATCGCGAAGGCGAGGCCATTGCCTGGCATCTCCTCGAGGAACTCAAGCCCAAGGTTCCCGTGCACCGCATGGTTTTCCACGAGATTACCAAGGACGCAATTCAGAAGGCGCGCAACAGTACCCGTGCCATCGACACCTCGCTTGTTGACGCGCAAGAGACCCGGCGGATTCTCGATCGGCTCTATGGCTACGAAGTTTCGCCCGTGCTCTGGCGCAAGGTGGGTCCCGGCCTCTCAGCTGGACGAGTGCAGTCGGCAGCGACCCGTCTCGTCGTTGACCGTGAGCGCGAGCGTCTCGCTTTCGTGTCCGCCTCCTACTGGGACCTTGCGACCGTGCTTGCCCCCGAGGGTGACGTTTCGAAAGGCTTCGGCGCCCGCCTAGCACGGCTCGGAGGCAAGCGCGTTGCCGGCGGTCGCGACTTCGACGACCGTGGACAGCTCAAGGGCGACGTTACTGTCCTTGACGAGGCGGCAGCAAAGGCGCTCGCCGACGCGCTGCGTGACTCGGCGACGGCTGTGCGTGTCTCGAACCTCGAATCGAAGCCCTACTCGCGCCGACCGGCCGCACCCTTCACCACCTCCACGCTCCAGCAAGAGGCGGCGCGCAAGCTTCGTTTCTCGGCAAGGCAGACGATGAGCGTTGCGCAATCTCTCTATGAGAACGGTTACATCACCTACATGCGCACCGACTCCCCTGGGCTTTCACAGCAGGCGGTGAACGCAGCCCGTTCCCAAGCCGCAGCGCTCTATGGCCCCGAAACCGTGCCGGACAAGCCCCGGTTATACGCGGGCAAGAGCAAGAACGCGCAGGAGGCGCACGAGGCGATTCGCCCTGCAGGCGAGACCTTTCGCACCCCCGACCAGCTCTCTGGAACGTTGCGCGGCAACGACCTTCGTCTGTATGAGTTGATCTGGAAGCGCACTGTTGCCTCACAGATGGCGGACGCCAAGGGAGCGACCGCAACTGTGACCCTGCTGGCTGAGCTTGCAGGCGAGACAGCGCGCACTGCCGAATTCACCGCCTCTGGAACCGTTATCACCTTCCGCGGTTTCCTGCTCGCTTATGAAGAAGGGCGCGACGAGGAACGTCACGCTATGCGCGATGAGAAGGACGCCAAACTGCCTCCGCTCGAGGTCGGCCAGAGTGTGGTCGTTGCGGAGGTCGAGGCAAAGGGTCATGAGACTTTGCCGCCGCCGCGCTATACCGAGGCGAGCTTGGTGAAGACGCTCGAGGAACTTGGTATCGGCCGCCCGTCAACCTACGCATCAATCATCTCCACTATCGTGGACCGCGGTTATGTGACTCCGCGCGGCACCGCTCTTGTGCCTAACTGGATTGCTTTTTCCGTGGTGCGTTTGCTCGAGGATTTCTTCTCCGAACTGGTCGAATACGATTTCACAGCTGAGATGGAGGGAGATCTCGACAAAATCGCTGGCGGTGAGGAGGACCGGGTTAGCTGGCTTAACCGTTTCTACTTCGGTGGCGGCAGCCACCCCGGATTGCGTCACGTCGTTGATAATCTCGGTGAGATCGACGCTAAGGGCATTAACTCTCTTCGCATCACCGACGACATCACCCTCCGCATCGGCAAATATGGTCCCTATTTAGAGGTCGTAGAGAAAGGTGCGGAGGCGCCGCGCCGGGTTAACCTGCCGCCGGAGTTAGCGCCTGACGAACTCACTCCGGCCAAGGCACGAGAGCTTATTGATGCTCCAGTCCAGACTGATCGGGTGTTGGGTAGCAATCCGGACACCGGCAAAATCGTCGTGGTCAAGGACGGCCGATTTGGTCCCTATGTAACCGAAATTGATCCGGAACCTAGTCCGGCCGCCGATCCCGCCAGTGGAGAGGCAGCCCAGCCCGCGCCCACCGTGCGTGGCGCGAGGAAGACCGCGGCCGTCAAGCCGCGCACCTCCTCGCTTTTCAAGTCAATGGATATTGCGTCGATCGATCTTGCGACTGCCCTGCGCCTGCTTGACCTGCCACGCATCGTCGGTGAAGATCCGCAGACGGGAGAACAGATCACCGCGCAAAACGGTCGGTACGGTCCTTATCTCAAGAAGGGCACCGATAGCCGCTCTCTCACCAGTGAGGACCAGATTTTCGACATCGATCTGCCGGAAGCACTCGCGGTGTTCGCGCAGCCCAAGTACGGTGCCCGCCGCGCGTCCAGCGCCCTCAAAGAGTTCGAGGCCGACCCCGTCAGCGGCAAACCAATTCGTATTCGTGACGGGCGATTCGGGGCTTACGTGACGGACGGAGAGACTAATGTCACCATTCCGCGGGGCCAGACAATCGAGGAGATCGACTTCGAGCAGGCAGTTCAGATGCTCGCCGATAAGCGTGCGAAGGGTCCGGCGAAAAAGACTTCCGCTAAAAAGGCTTCAGAGAAGAAAACGACGGCAAAGTCCACTGCCGCAAAGTCACGTGCGACCGCCGCTACTAAAAGTTCCGTGACGAAAAAGCCGAGAAAGACTGCTACAACCAGAGCAGAAGAGACGACCGCCACCGACGCGGCAGGCGCGACACAGTCGTGACCGGGCTTTTTGTCACTCTCGAAGGCGGGGACGGTACCGGTAAAACCACCCAAGCCCGAGCGCTTGAGCGTTGGCTTACCGCCCGCGGCGAGGTCGTGCTGCGCACGCGTGAGCCAGGCGGCACGGATGTCGGCCTCCAGATCCGCGAGATCGTCTTACACCATCGCGGCGGCATCGATCCGCGGGCGGAAGCGTTGCTCTACGCAGCCGATCGTGCTCAGCACATCGGCGCCCTGGTCCGTCCGGCGCTCGAGCGCGGTGAGGTCGTGATTCAGGATCGTTACATTGACTCTTCCGTCGCCTACCAGGGCGTGGGTCGTGCCCTGGACATCGAGGCGGTGCGTACCCTTTCGGAGTGGGCGACGGGGTGCCTCCGACCCGACTTGACTATCCTGCTGGACCTTGACCCCGACATCGCCCGTGGTCGGCTCGACGGCATCCGTGCTCGTTTTGATCGGCTCGAGACAGAGAAAATCGGGTTCCATGAGCGGGTGCGCCAGGGTTTCCTTGAGCTTGCTGCCGCCGAACCCGATCGGATTGTCGTTGTCGATGCCAGCGGATCCGTTAACGACATCGCTGACACCATCCGTAAGCAGATTGAGCAACGCCTTGACACTGATCCAATTGCCGGCGATCGCGGCTGACGTGACTCTATGACGGTCTGGAACCATCTTGTCGGTCAGGAGCACGCCATCGGTGCGCTGAAGGAAGCATCGACGCCGCGGGATGAGCATGGCCATGAGTCCAGTTCCTTGACCAACGCGTGGCTTATCACTGGCCCGCCCGGGTCGGGGCGTTCCAATCTGGCTTCGGCGTTCGCTTCCGCTCTGCTCTGTCGTTTCGGTGGCTGCGCAGAGTGCCCCAATTGTCTCCAGGTGGCCGCGCGCTCCCATCCCGACCTCTCGGTTCTCAGCACTGAGCGAGTCATTATTTCCATTGAGGAGGTGCGTCGTCTTGTCGTGAATTCGCAGTACTCACCCTCCGTGTCTCGCTACCGGGTGCTGGTGATCGAAGACGCCGATCGCATGCAGGAACGCACTTCTAACGTGTTGCTCAAAGCGCTGGAGGAGCCGCCGGAGCGGACCATCTGGATCCTCTGCGCTCCGAGCGAAGCCGATTTGCTGCCGACGATCCGCTCCCGCGTACGTTCGGTACGTTTGCGGATGCCGAGTGTCGCTGACGTGTCCATGCTGCTGCAGCGTCGCGACGGAGTCGATGCGGTGACCGCCGAATGCGCTGCCCGCCAGGCGCAGAGTCATATCGGAATGGCACGCCGACTCGCAACCACTGAGCATGCCCGGGAACGACGCGAGGAGACCCTCCGCATTGCTCTGCAACTGCGCGGAGTTTCAGATGCCGTCCGCGGTGCGGCACGGCTCATCGAGATCGCGACCGAGGACGCCAAGGCGATCACCTGTGAACGCGACGAGGCTGATCGGCAGAGGGCGTTACGTTCTCTCGGCGTTGAACCGGGCGGAACCCTCCCGGCGCAGTTACGTTCCCAGTTGCGCGCGCTCGAAGACGACCAGAAACGGCGTGCGACTCGTAGCCTCCGAGACGGGCTCGATCGTATTCTCGTTGACCTGCTGTCGCTGTATCGAGACGTGGTGCGTCTCCAGCTCGGCGCGCCGGGAGGCATGATCAACGAGGAGCTACGGGGCGAGAGCATTGCCCTCGCCCAGTCCACGACTCCCGAGCGTACTTTGGCTGTTCTCGACTCTGTCGCGATGGCCCGGCAGCGGATTGACGCTAACGTGTCTCCGGTGTTGGCTCTTGAGGCGATGCTTGTTGTTGCGGCGCGATACCCGGTGATGGCATGAGGAGCGCGCGTAACCCCTGGCCCGCGGTGGTCGTGCTTGCAGCCCTGGTGCTGATGACGGGGTGCCAGGCTCCGGTTTCTCCGATCAGCCGGACTTCCACTCCCGCGCCCCAGTCTGTCCCCTCCTCTCTCGAGCGCTATTACGATCAGGTACTCACGTGGAACGATTGCGGCGGTGGGGTACTGTGCACCAACGCGACCGTTCCGCTCAACTGGGACGATCCGACCGGTGAGACTGCGAGCATTGCACTGGTGCGCCGTCCGGCGACGGCAGGCCGGGCACTTGGCTCGCTGCTGATCAATCCGGGAGGTCCCGGCGCCTCGGGCGTCGCCTTCATCCGCGACAATGCCGCCTACGCCGTTGATGCCACACTCGCGGCTCGCTTCGATGTGGTCGGTTTTGACCCGCGCGGTGTGGGGGCTTCCACCGCCGTGTCCTGCCTCGAAGCTGCAGGTCTCGACTCCTACCTCTATGACGTCACGCCCGGTCAGCGCGGCAGTGACGAATGGATTACGTTTCAGCGCAACCAGGCCACGGCCTTTGCTGCCGCTTGTCAACAGCGCAGTGGGCCACTGCTCGCCCAGATCGACACCCGCAGCGCGGCCCGCGACCTCGACGTGCTGCGTGCGGCGCTCGGCGACCAGACAGTGAACTATCTAGGTTACTCGTACGGAACCTTCCTCGGCGCAACCTATGCCGACCTGTTCCCTGATCGAGTTGGACGACTTGTGCTCGACGGCGCAATCGACCCTGCGGCGAGTTCATTTGATATCGTCCGCGAACAAGCGCAGGGCTTTGAAAAAGCATTGCGCGCCTACGTGTCCGACTGCCTCGGCGCGTCTGACTGTCCCTTCGCCGGATCAGTGGACACCGCAATGACGCAGCTGCGGGGGATGCTCGAACATGTGGATGCCGCGCCGATTCGTGCCGCTGATGGTCGTGAGCTCGGTGCGAACACGTTGGTCACGGCCATCATTTACCCGCTTTACAGCGCCTCTGGCCATAAAGCGCTGAGCGAGATGTTCGCGGACGTCAATCGTGGGAGCGCTGAGATTGCGTTTCACTACGCGGACGCCTACAACGGTCGCACAGCGCAGGGTCGCTATAACGGCAATGCGACGGAGGCTTTCCTCGCCATCAACTGTGTCGACTACGGCCACAATGCCGAGATGTCGTCGATGCGGGCCGACGAAGCCGCCTTGACAGCGGTTGCGCCCACCGTCGGCCGATACCTGGCTTACGGTGACATCCTTTGCGGTGAGTGGCCCGCGGGATTCACGGGATCCCGCGCACCCATCACGGCTGCTGGCTCCGCGCCGATTATGGTCGTCGGTACGACAAACGACCCCGCGACTCCTTATGTGTGGGCACAGGCTCTAGCTAGTCAGCTTGCGCAGGGACACCTCGTCAGTTACCGTGGCGACGGACACACGGCGTACAACAAGTCGAATTCATGTGTCAATGATGCGGTCGATGCCTACCTGATCGATGGCACCGTTCCCAAGGAGGATCCACGGTGTTGACTCAGCAGGACCGCCCCCTCGAGCGGTACGGTCGGCGTGAGCGTAAGCGGCTCGCCACCCGGCGCGGCATCGAAGTAGCGGTCCTCCTTCTTGCCAGTGAGCGTGGGCCCGAGCGAGTCACCATCGAGGACATTTCTCGAAAGGCCGATGTTTCCACGCGTACTTTTTTCAATTACTTTGCCTCAAAAGAGGACGCGCTTGTCGGCGGCCTCCCCGTGCTCAGCGACCAGACACGGGCCGCCTTCGTTGCGGCAAGGGGTGCCCTACTCGATGATCTACAGGCGGTCTTTCTCGTGGCGCTGGAGGAGTCAATCGAACAGGATCGTGAATTGCATGTCCGGCGTCGCGTCCTGTTCCGCGAGCATCCGCATCTCGTCGGGCTCAAGATTGCCGGGATGCGTGAATTTGAGCTTGCCGTCGAGGATCTTGTCGTCGAACGCCTTGAGGCAGGCGGCACCGGAGGAGTGGATGCCGAGCAGCTGCGTAGCCGTGCCAGGATGCTCACCCTCCTCGGTCTTGCGGCGGTCAAGCACGCCTGGGCCGGCTGGGTGGACCACGACGGGCACGAGGCATTGACCGGACATATTGCCCGCTCCTTCGAGGAATTGCGCGCCGTACTCGGCTGAGCGCGTTAGTCGCGGGCACGGCAAAGGCGGAGGATCCGATGCGCGGTCGGGTCCCGAGCAAGCTATGCTGTGTAACCGTGCCAGGGCTCACGCCCGATCTGCACGCCGCCTTAGCTCAGTCGGCAGAGCGTCTCACTCGTAATGAGAAGGTCGTGGGTTCGATTCCCACAGGCGGCTCCAGTAAACACGCGGGAGTTCGACTTCCAATTCGTTCCTTTGCAGCCTTTGACAGCAACGTAGCCAGACTGCTTGGTTTTCGGGTTCATTTCCCTCTCTTCCTGATCGGTTGTTCTAGCCTCTAGAAGTTGAATGCTTGCGCGTTCGGCAGCGTGCCTGCGATTATTCAGACCACGAGAGAAAAAGGGAACCGGGTGAGCGCCGAAGCTTTTTTTGAGCCATGGGAAAAATCGGCAAATAGCTGGACAAGCAGTCAAGCCGCGATCAAAAACGTTCTTGACCTTGGCACCGATCGCCGCGATCTTGCATGGAGAGGTGTTGCAAACTCCAGCTATGCGCTCCATAGCTCCCTCTACAGAAGGTTTATGACTGCCAACGGCGTTCCTCCTGACGAGGATGATTTGGTCAGCTTCGAGAACAACCTTTTGCTCGCAGCCCGCAAGCAGTGGCGATTTGACAACATGGGAGCCCTTGAAGTCATGGCTCATCTCCAGCACTACGGTGGCCCTACTCGGCTTTTGGATGTGTCCTTTAATCCTCTCGTCGCTCTTTGGTTCGCTGTCGAGCAGAAATACGACAGGGGTGGGACGAAAATTCCTGATAAGCATGGGCGTCTTTTCGTATTTGACGTGACGAACCGGCAGATCGATCTAGATCAGCGCTGGGGAGGGTATGCCCTCCCCTGGAACACTCATCCAAGCGAAAATTGGCGACAAGGGTTGCCGATGCTTTGGCGCCCTCCCAGCTACAACGACCGAATCCCGGCCCAGAATTCGGCCTTCCTTGTAGGCGGTGTTCCTCAGGTTTCCTCGGGTCAGAACGCCAAATATCGCAAAGCGCCCGGGGACGGCTCGGCAGCGGGCAACTGGACCATTGATGAAGTGCGCAGATCGACTTCCGTTACGGTGTCGATGAATAGCCAAGATCGACGGCTGCAATCTGGTTCGAAGCCGACATTCACGTTGCGAATCGAAGCTGAGGGGAAACCAGAAATACGCCGTGTTCTTGAAAACAGCTACGGGTTCAACGCCTCGTCGATCTATCCCGATCTTTTCGGCCTGGCACGGTATGGGGCAGATGGCATTTCTCTCTAGAGCTTCAGCTTTGTCGCTGGTCATTTGCGTGACTCCTTAGCTGTGCGCTCGTGGCCGAGAGTGCGCTCTCAACGGCTGACGGGGCGACATGCGTGTAGAGGTCAGAGGTGATCGACATGGTCGAGTGGCCGAGGATCTCCATGACCACTCGCATCGGCACGCCCTGCGCCAGCAGCAGCGATGCGCAGGTGTGCCGCAGATCGTGAAAGCGAATCTGCCGAAGCCCGGCCAACTCGATCGCACGATTAAAGCTTCTTCGCAGATTGCTTGGCTCGATGGCGGTGCCGATCGTGGTGGTGAACACAAGGTCAAGCTCGGTCCATCCTTCGCGGATAGCGCGCCTGGCTTCGTCTTGCACCCGACGCCGCTCGATCAGGGCATCAACGCACAGCTTGGGGAGCGGAATTGATCGCCGCGACCGCGCCGTTTTGGGCGGACCCATGACCAGACCCTCTCCTCTCCCTAGCCGCTGCACCGTTTGGCGGACATTGAGCTTGCGTTCGTCAAGGTCGACGTCTTGCCACCGCAACCCGAGTAGTTCACCACGCCGCATTCCTAAGGCGAGAGCGAGCGTGAACAGACCGGCGAACGGATGTCCGTCGACGCTTTCGAGGAAGGTCGTAGCCTCCTCGGCGGACCAGGGTACGACATCCACCTTCTCGATCCTGGTCGGGCGTGTGAGTAAGGCGACATTGCGGTCAACGTACTGCTCGCGCATCGCCTCCGAGAGCATCGAACGCAAAACCGCATGAGCGAGCTGCACCGTGCTTGGCAATGAGCTGAGATCGAGCACCTCACTATGTAGCTTTCGAACGTGATCCGGGCGAAGACTGCGGAGCTTGTTGCGCCCGAGCAGCGGTACGACGTACTTGCGCATCACTCAGGCGTAATTCGCCCCCGTGGAGGGTCGAAGTGCCGTTGGCGTGATCTCCTCCAGCCAGTGCGAGGCATACGTCTCAACGGTCCATGAGTCGACGGCAGCGGGGATGCCTCGATCAGTCTTCGAGTTCAGTTCGCCGAGTTGCTGAGACACCGACTTCCTCGTCGCCCCGTAGATCTGGCGTCGACGACGACCTCCATCAAGCGTCAACACGTAGGTCGCAGCGGTCCACCGACCGTCCTTGCGCTGATAGATCGACCCTTCGCCGTTCGCCCGCTTGCTCATTGCCCAATGCTCGACGTTGCCAAGTTGTCGACGTACTCCTGGACGTCGCTGACGAGCACTCGCCTGGACCGCCCGATCTTGAAACTCCGCAGCAGGTGCTCGCCGATGAGGTTGTAGACGGTCGACCGACCGATTCCCAACACCTCAGCGACTTCCTCTGGAGTCAACAGCATTTTTTCCATTTCACTCACCTCTCTCTGTTTTGTGGAATTGACTTGAGCGACGCTGGGCTTCTTGCCATTCACGAGCAGCGCCAGCAGCCTGAGAGGCGAGTAGTGCGTCTCCAGAATCGAGCCACCCCATTCCGACGAACGACCACTCGCCAATCACAAGAGTTGTCTCGTCCTCGACGTCGTCCGACATCGAATCGGTTGCAGGTCCGGTTCCGTGCAAGCGCTGAACAGCGAGCCTTCGCTGCCAGTTGCGCCGAGCCGACCGGAGCTTGCCCAAAGTCGTCGAGTAGCGCCGTGACTTGGTCGCGAAGTGACCGCGGAAGCCGAGCATTCCGACCCACTTGCCAAGCAGCGCATACGGGTCATCTTCAACCGAACCGCGATGGCTGAGCGAGGCGAGATCGTCAATCGTGCGCTTGAGGTTGGCGATATGCGGGCGCTGCCCAGCCGATGCGGCTTCCGGATCGACATCCTCCGTTGCCTTCGTCGCATATTTGGCGATGTAGGCAGCAACGGCCCGATCGGAGAGTTCGCCTTCGACATCGCCGCCGCCCCGAACTACCACTCGAGCATCACACTGCTTGCCGAATCGCAGGAGGAGGGCAGGATCACCCGTAACCATGGGGTCAGCGACGAGCGAGACCGCGGACGCGCTTTCGATAGCAATCGCGGTGACTCGTTCAGCAGAGAGGTCCACCGCGGGTGACGGGAAAGCATCCTCATCAGTGGGATCACCGTCCAGACGGATGAGCGCATGAAAGTGGATCAGCCCGCGCTTCTGAAACTCCGCGACCTTCGCGAACTGAACTCGCACGAGCTGACGCGCTGCGGTTTCGGAAAGCCCAAGCGCCTGTGCCAACCGTCGACGCAAGACGATCGTGAAGCGACGCCACAGCTCGGGGGAGTGCCACTGCCAGGCGATTTGCCCCACGTAGTCATAACACTCGTAGCACAACGGCTCTCCCGCGATCCGAGAGTCGGGAGAGTGGACCGCCATGCACCAGGTCGGCCGGCCATGAGGGCAAAGCTTCTTATCGGATCGAGGTCGGCATCGAACGGTGCCGCCGCGCCCAGGCTTCTTTACTGCGTGCACAGCGCCGAACGTCGGAGCCGTGAGAGTCACGAAGATCAACGGATGTGCGCCAACACCGGCAGGGGCAGGGATCCCTTTGCTCCCTCCGACAGCCCCAGCGACCACGAGGTGCCACATGTCGCCCTTGTACTCGTGACGGCATGACGGACACCGCACGGCGCGACGATTGCCGCAGCGAACGTACGTGATACCGTCCGGCTCGGTGGCCGATTCGTAAGACGAGACGACTTCGCCCGAGCGAGCATCGACAACCCTCGAGGAACCGACCAGACGAACCGGGTTGGCGCAGTAGCCGGTGCCCGCAGCTTGCTTGAGCCATTGCTCGAAGTCCGGACGCCGCATCCGATTCGTGGCCGACTCCGCCGAGGTCTGCATAATCAGTTCAGGGAGTCGGTAGCGACGCATTCAGCAGCGGCTAGAACCCTGGTGATGCGTGCAATATCGAGGTCCAGCTTGCAGGCGCGCTCCGGAGATCCCGCGGCTTTTTGCGCCGAGTTCCACGTCTTCACCTGGTCATCAGTGCAGAGCGCATCAGCCACTAGAACGTTCTTCGGCATGTACTCGTAGGCGCGGATATCATCCGAGTAGGGCTTTCCGGCATCTACACCAGTTGAGAATTTGAGATTGCAGAAGTTGTAGCTCGCCTGGCTATAACCCGTCTGATATGCCGCGTCTGCTGCCGCGGAGGATTGGCTTCCGATGAGGAATCCGCTGACGCCAATCGCTGTGGCTACAGCAAGCGAGCCGAGGGAAAGCCCTACTCGGAACGCGACTCTTTTCTTGGTCGAGATGTTCTTCACTTTTCTTCTCCTGTTTTCTGAGTGCGATGGCTTCGCCGAGGGCGAGGCGTCGTCTGTTCTTCCGAAATATCTGGCGTGGGGATCGTGATCTCCACGTGATGGGGAGCCTCGAAGGCGTCAGCCACTTGGGCGATCAATTCGTCGTTGGCATGACCGGCCCCCGCACGCGAATCGGGTCGCCCCGTTATCAGGCACGACATAGGCCACACCGGGCAGAGTCGACGGGATTTGGTGGCACAGAGCGCCCTTCTCCCGCATCCCTTCGCCGAGCACCATCGAGGTCTCAAGGGCGTCGCGCAGTCGAAGCCCGATCGTTTGAGCGAAAAGGCCTCTGGAAGGGAGAGTCTCTTTGCGCGGATCTTGAAGGCATGCAAAGACAGTGAATCCGGGTGCTCGGCCCTGGGAACAGAGCAAAGCGATCGCCACATTCGCGCGTTGTTGCAGCTGCCTATCCGAGAGATACGCGGTGAGCGCAGCGAGTTCGTCGATGACGACGAGAACGTGCGGGTTGTCTGTCGTCGCGACGTGTTGGCGACTCTTTCCCGCGAGTTCTCCGGCACGCTGCTTCATCTGCGAGACCACGTCCTCGAGAAGTTGCACGGCCTCGGCTGGATCGGTTGCGTAACTCGTGAGTGGCTTTCGGCCCATCGTCAGCTCCATCCCACCCTTGAGATCGATACCGTGCACCTGAATCAAGTTCGAGTGGATCGCAGGTGCAAGACCGATAAGCAGGCTCCAGATCATGGACGCCTTGCCAGAACCGGAAGACCCAGCTACATGAGTGTGTGGCCCAAGGCGAACCGACCATGGCCGTCCTGTCGGCTCGATCCCCATGGGCACCGCTCGAAGGTCAGCAGACTCAGGCCATGCCGTCGAGAACGGGGCGGCGAGAGGATCGCGATACTGGACAGCACATTCGGTCCCACCGGGTACGGTCGAGACCGCAACGGACAGCGCCGAAAGCGACTCGGCAAGTGCCGAAGCGGCAAGCGCCAACGAGCGGCGTTCCAGGCCCAAGGGCAGCGCGACATTAAGCACTAGGGATTCGCCGCGCCATCCGTAAGTCGTTATGGCGGGAACCTCCAGGTGGCCGGATGCGCCACGTACCGAAAGACCGAGGCGAAGCATCAGTTCCGGCCACGCTTTGAGGGCGCCCTCGCGATCTCTCGCTCCCAGCGCCTACGTGCATGATCCGCCAACGACAAACCCCGCCCGAACCGCCGACACAGCAACAACGACAATGACTGCTGCGAGGAGAGCCACGTGGACAAAGGCAAACTGATTGAACAGCAGCCCGAAGATGACGGCCACAACGATGGCCACCTTGAACCGCCGCCAGGCGTCACGGACTTCTAGGCCTACCCAGCGCAGCTCTCCTCGCAGATCCATGACGGCTACTCGCCCGCCTTGCCCTTGATGGCCGGACGGATGCCGGTCGACCACCACGACATACCCAGGCGGTTCGTCTGCCGGTTGACGTAGGGGCTCATGGTCAGGTTCTCGAGCGTGATGAGAATATGCGGAAGGTTCGGAAGCGTTGGCGGCAATTCGGGCTGAAACTGCGAGACGACCTTCACCTCGAGGATGTCTTGGCCGCGACCGGCGGTGGCCTCGGGGTCCCAGGCCCGCAGGTTCCAGATCGGAAGGCCGGTCTCTTCGTCTCGGCGCTGCGGACCCGGTTTGCCGTCGATCCAATCTATGGCGGGGGTGACGCCGCCCGCGGTAGTTGTGAGAAATGGCGGGGTGGGAACGGCAATTCCTTTCCGCTGCGTTCGAGCTACTTATGCGTTCGTATCGGACATTTGGTCTTCCTTTCGTGTGTCAACGTCCCGAGTGGGTTGAGGAACACGGTATAGACCAATCCAGCAATATTCAACAAAAGTTTTTCGTCTTTTTTTGTGTGTAAGTGTGACACATACAAATATAGATCTTGCTTTGGTTACAGCTGCTGCTTTTTTTGAATAAACGAAGGGCGGAATCACTTGCCATCAACAACAACGACAGAACCCGTCGAGCGCGGTGTCCAATTCGGTGTCATTCCGCCTACTGTGTTCGCACTGATGAACGTTCTTCGTGAAAAAATCACTGGGCGGATGTCGAGATGCGTCGAATTACCACTGAGTGGGACCGAACGGCCGACGATCGGTTGCCGTTTATGGTCGCGACGCTCGGCGCATCTCAACGCAGCATCGATGCCGCAACGGATCTGCGAGCTCTCACGACAGCCTGGGGCCACGTGTTCCATCGTCCAAGGCTCGTGCTTGTGGAACTTGCCAAGGCTCAAGGCGCTTCGTCAGCTGGCTTGGCCAAGAGATACACGCCAAACCATGTCGAAGCCATCAGGGAACTCCTAGCGCCAGAGCCAGATCTGGCGCGAATCGTTAAAGCTTTCCGGACGGTGTCTCCCGCGGATCTGGAGGACCTGTTTGGTCGCGCCTGAGTCGAATTAGGTTTTTCGGAATGGGCGGCAGCGCCTGTGAGCGCTCCCAACTGAGCGGTTTTGCTGTTTCCTGCGGCATGCTTGTAGCCATGGGAAGGGCAAGTTCAGCAAAGGCAGCGCGGAAGCGAGTGCAGGAGGAGCACCAAGCGGCGGCACGCACTTTCTGGCATGGAGGTATGCCGGGCCTATCCCCGGGAACGATCTTGATACCCGGCAAGCTGGTCCCCGGCTACGCGGAATTATTCAGGAACGCCCCGGCTGAGGACCTACAGATCTTGGCGCAGAACTGGCTATACGTGACCACTGATCGAGACCTGGCACTCGACTACGCGGCGCAAACCGGTTCACTACTTGGCGGTGGGGGCCTCTATAGGGTAGAGCCTTTCGGGCAGCTTGTCCCGGACCCCGACTACAAACACGTGAGCGGAATTTCTTACCGCGTTAAGCGCGCGAAGGTCCTCGAGCTCGAGCAAGAATTTGACCACTCGGCACCATACTCACCTACTGGCGCTGCGCTTCGTTACACAATGTGGGACGACGGAACGCATATGTATGACGACATGGGCTATCCATCGCCAAACGCGACGCAGGCGGCACTCGGGGTGACTCCCCATGATCTACGAGCGCTTGATCGTGGTGCGTCTCACATCGCGATAAACGAATTGGCCAGCCAGCTCGTGTCGACCCGGAACCCCGGAGTCACGCAAGCGCAAATTGACAAGATCCGCGCCAAACATGCGAACCGCGCCTAAAAGGTAAAGACTTGACCATCTCTGGGAGGCCTTGAGCTGCACGCGATCTCAGTCTGAGGAACGGACTCCGCAATCCGAGCGACAGCCGTCAGAAACTCCTCATTGCCGTGATTTCGATGCGTCCGCGCACGAGCAAGCTCGCTCCTCCAGTCCAACAGCGTTGCCGCGTGGGTGTTCGTCATGGCCACCTCACCCCGTATTCACAACTGCACATCGCTGAATTTGCGGGCGCGAGGGAATGTCGGCGGCGCTCAGAAACATTCGCCTCTCTGGGTCAGAGGCGCGTTGCGGTGGGTGCGCATCATGACCGGAACCGATCACCCCACTGATCGAGAGCTTCCAACATGAATGCGCTGTCCAACGAATAGATCCGCTCTCGCCCCTGCAAGCCGACGGTGATGACTCCCGCTTCCTCGAGCTGGCGGAGATGGCGGCTCGTCGTCTGCCAACTGTTGTCCATCCGGCCAGCGATCTTCCCCGAGGTCTGAGAGCCACCGTTTGCCAGGAGTGTCACCAATATTGCGCGCCGCGTCCGGTGCGACAGCGCCGCGAACACTGCATCTAAACGGTCCAGATCGGCAAGACCCGGGATGGGGTCAGGCGACGGCATTCAGCACTTCTGGCACGAACTCATCGAACACCAGCCCACGGTCCACAACAGCAGGAGTGTGCGGCTCGACGAGGTTCGCAAGCCGGGTCCAGATCGGGATCAGGTCAGGGTGCTCATGTGCGGGACCCATCACCCCGGGAACCCACTTGGCAAGCTCGATGTGCCGCGGCGGTGCAGACACCGAACGGAACAGCAGCGGCGCCTCTTCAGCGATGAAGCCCAGCCGATGCAAAGCGGCCCAGCTCTCCGGCAGCACTCGCTCGAACTCCTCCGCAGAACCGACCCGAACGTAGTACGTGCCGAACGTCACTTCTTCTTCAACTCTTTGATCAGCCATGTCGCTTACATGTAAGCGAATTTGCTTAGCGAATCAAGAGCCGGGTGGACGTCAACAACCTCATGGCCAGCAATAACTAGCGGTGACGCCGCTTGAACGCTTCCAGCTGGGCGTCGAATTTCTGGGTGAGTTCATCCGGGAGTTCGAATTTGAGCGGCAGTTGTATGGAGACGTTCTCGCCGGCTTGAAGACGGGGGCTTATCTCATCAAGGAATTGAAGATGGTCGATGAAGAATTGGTGCATAGCCTCGACGGGCTGGTTCGAATAGGCAGCGAGCGTCTTAACTGTAGCCGCGCCTTCTTCGGATTCGGTAGCGAGCGCGTGCAATTTCGCCGACCAGGCCATCAGCTGCGCGTAGAGCTGCACGATTCGATCGGCGAGTTCCTCGATCAGGTCGGGGTCTCCTGACTTTCCAGGCGCCCCCCATGGCTTCATCTTGAGCAGGGCCGAGGAGTAGTGATTCGAGCATGTTCGCCGTCGCGCTCAAAATCGCTATCTCCCTGCGGAGGGTATCGGGCAGTTCCTCGTCGGGAAGAAATCCTTGTGGCACAGCGAATCCGAGCCGGTGGTTAATGTACTGGGTTTTGAGCGCGGTTGTCTTTTCGCTCAGGTGGTACGAGAGCATCAAGTATTCCCATGCTGGTGGCCGCTCGCCCAGCAGAATGCTTAGTTCGGCCGCTGTTCTAGGAACCCGGCCGTTGAACAACCGGATGCCGTCTGAGTTTGGCGCGCCCAATTTTGTGGTGATCGCATTCGCAATACCGACGGGGGTTTCAATGTGGCCGTCGAGGTATCCGATAACATCGCGGACACCGGGGAGCTTTGTTGAGTCGAGTCGGACTGGGAGCAGGTACGGTTTCTCTTCCTCTAGCGCTCGCGCGAGCACGCTTCGCCGTTCGAGCCGCGTCCACGGTTTCGCGGCGTAGTCCTTCGAAATGAACATGACTGCGTAGCGTGCCCGCCGTTCATAGACGTCGGGGAAGTACTCGGTGAGGTCTTCTCCCCAGGACTCGTACTTGTGGTCTTCGTCATAGAAGACCTTGAAGCCAGCGCTCTTTACCAATTCCACGACGGCCTCGACGAACTCGCGATCCTCACCGGCGAAGGTTACGGCAATATCAAAATCATGCTCAGTCACGCGCTCACCCTACTGGCGATACGGCTCGAAATTGGGCTTCGCAGGTCTCAAAAGTACTTGACAACGGGATGACAGATGGGGCCGTACAAAAGCTGTTATCTAGCAGGCCGATGGGCCAAAACGCGATTACAGAACGCTGCCAAGAATCACAAAGGTGAATCACGCGGAAACTGTGAGAACTTTCTTTACTCATTCAAGCGCCGGGCTGCGCCCGGCGAGACCCGGCTGCGGTGCGTCCGGTCCTCGCTCCGCTCCGGTCCGGGCGCTCCTCGCCGGATCAACGGTCGTAGACGTCTTTGCGATGTCCTAGTGTCACAACGACTATCAATAAGACGTCGTCCTGCACGGTGTAAATGATCCGGTAGTTGCCGACGCGAACGCGTAGACCGTCCCGGCCTTGTAGCGCCTTGGCGCCTGGAGGACGCGGGTCTTCGCCGAGCAGAGCAATAGCGCCCTGAATGCGTCTCCGATCTTGCGGATCGACCTTTCGAAGCGCCTTTAGCGCTGCTGGTCGCAACTCGATTCGGTACTTACTCACTCCCAGCCGAGATCCGCTTTAGCCTGCGCCCAGGGGATGTTGCCGACCTCTTCCGACATTGCCGCATCGAAGGCGTCTACGTCGGCTGCGTCCTCGAGGGCGTCCATCATTCGGGCATATTGCTCGGGACTAACCACAACCGCTTCAAGCTTGCCGCGCCGCTCGAGGAACACTGCTTCGCCTTGAGCTTGCTCGATCAATTCGGGAAGACGGCTACGGGCGGCGGTGACGCTGATTGTGGACATGTTCGAAGTGTACAGTTATGTAACCCAGATGTACATCTGTTTGGTTCAGGCGTCTCAGTTTTCGCGCGCCTCCTGTCAAGGGCGCGCTCTCGGTCACCGGCCCGAATCGAGTCGAGGACCTTTTGGACGTCTAGATCAGTTGGTTCCGAGAGGCCGGCACGTTGAAGCTCGGCCCGAATTTTGTCCTTGCTCATCGCATATCGGTCGATGGCGCGAGTGACAAGAAATTCGTGGGCTGCACGACGATGCGGGTTGACGCCAATCGATTCGTTCACATTCCATGCCGATCGCGTTCGATGTGGACTTCCGCGAGTGTTTCGAAATCGATCAGGTGATCGAAGTACGCGTCCAATAGCTCGCCGACGTGCCCCGGCTCGGCTGGTGCCTGTCCAAATGAATATTGGTGGTTGACCAGCGCATAGATCAGCGAGTCTCGGCTCACCTCACCATCCGTATATAGTCGGCACCATTCGCGGGGCGTCGTGTGCAGCCGGTCGAGCACTTCCTCGGGAACTCCACTCTCGATGAGCAGACGACGCCCTTCCCGGGTTCGGCTTTGCGGAGCGGACCCATTGGCGGATGGAGTTCGCCCCTCTCAGCGGCTTCTGCCAATCGCCAGTAAAGCGTTTCGTCTTCATCGCTTAATCCAGACGATGACCCTTTGGAGCTTTGCTGAGCTTGAGTCCGAACTTCGTCCAAGCGTTCTAGCAGGGCGGGTCGAGATTCTTCGCCTCTGAGCACTACCGTGTCCGGCCCAAACTCGGGCATTTCTTCCGCCCAGCGAGTCAGCTCATCAGCCATATGCCTTCGACGTGCGTCCTCGGCAACTACCGCGTCCGACAGTGCCCATTGACTGTCTCTCTCGCTCTGGACTTCCTTGTAGAGGTTTGCGTCGAGTGTGCCAGTTTCAAAAGCATCGGTTACCTCGACCCAACTTCCTGGAGGAAATGAATCGGCTCTCTCGTCGACGGCAACAGCTTCAGCGATCATGGCCAGGTGATCCCAGCCCGCCAGAGCGAGTACAAGGTCGTCGCGGGATAGCGTGCCGTCGACCCATCCTTTGATTAGCTCGGCAGGAGAGACCAAAACGAGGGACTTGTCTCGGACAGAGAGCCGGGAGTCGTCGCTGATGACTGGCGATTCGTTTATCAGGGATATTGAGTCCGACACGCGTCTAAGCTCAGCGTCTGTTGGACTTGAGATACCCGCCTTCTTGAGTTCATCGCGGATCTCGTCGACGTCCGGCACATGTCCGTTCAGGGAGAAGACCGCAGATGCGTCACGAATAACTCGCATGACTGGATCAGGTTCGTTCGGGTCTGAAATGAAGCGCAGATCTCTGCTCATCGTTTTCCTCCTCTCTCATCTTCGTCAGTACCGACATCTGGCAGCCCTATTGCTCGCCCCGGCTCGGCACCAGACTTGTTCTGCCTCAAGGTGGAAGACGCTTTCGTATTCAAGGTCCTAGCCTCGTTCCGACTGTGACTCGAGCCAGTAGCGCAGGTCCCCGTCGAGGGAGATTACCTCGGCGATCGGCTGAAGCGTGGGTGGTGGTATCGAGTCATCCCAGTGTTCCGTTTGCCCGTTGTGGTGATTGAAACGATCGGCCACGCGACGCGACGAGTGGAGTCGGTCGTATCAAGCACCGCAACCTCGACAAGCTTCGCGCTCCACCGATCGGCCATCAGGAGTGTGTTGACGATATCTGCTCGGCCACGTGCAGTGAGATCCCGCAGGCGGTGCGTGTCGTGCCGTGTCAGCCCTACTTTGTAAAGCCGCTCCGCATGGACGTGAATAATGTAGACGAGGTGAGGCTCCCACCAGCGGTCGCGAATCTCGGTCGCGACGGGCCCTCTCAAAAGCGCCTCGCGTGCATAGTTATCCTCCCGTCGCCGTTGTGCAGTGAGCGCCCCGAGATCCTCGACTGTTGAAATCGAGCCAATAGAGAACGTCACTGTTCCCGAATGCGCGTCGAGGGTCGCAAGTCGATCCGCCTTGAGCTGGGTTGGTGCCCAACTGTTCCGAGGGACAGGTGCCCACCAGAACGGGTCTTGGCGAGCCCGCTCGAGCAGTTCGAACCCCAAGATTGATTTAATCTCATCGAGTGTTAAGACAACATCACCGGCTGACGCCGACAGGAGAACCTCGTGCAGGGGGCGGTAATGCTCCGTGACTCCATCTGGGCTCGTCGTCATAGTCCACCTCCTTTGACAGCAACGGTGACAGCAACCCGAGCAAATCCGGATGGATTCAGGCGACGTGGTGAGACAACAGATCGCCGGAATTCAGGCCTTAACGGACTATCGCAGACCCGTCGAACCTTTCTCGTAATGAGAAGGTCGTGGGTTCGATTCCCACAGGCGGCTCCGGACCTTCGCTCAGCACTCGGCCGATCAGGCGGGTGGGCACCGCGAGAACGGCACGTGCGAGCACGAAAACGCACACGATCACAGGCCGTGACGAGAAGAAAATGGTGGGGGCAAGCGCCGTGCTGACGGCGGCACTCGGCACAGCACGAGTCCTGGTCAGCGACGCCACGGCCTCTGAGTGCCTGCTGAACCGAAACCGGACTGAATTTCCGTTTCGATCATGAAACCCGCCGGTCCGGGTGATCCAGCCGGTCACCCCGACAGTGGGTAGCGCGCAGACAAGGCCCAGCACGGCGACACGCAGTAGACCCAGGTCACGAGGCCATAGTAGCGACGGCTGGGACGTTCACCACGACGCGCAGCTGAAGCGGATCCGCTGCTGATGAGGCTGCGCCGACGCAGGAACCGGGTAAAGACTAGCGACGCCACAGTAATCGCGATGACGACAAATAGTGGCAGGAACCACATCGAGCGCGGCAGCACAGTCAGGCTCAGTGTGCAGACAACGGTGGCATTCGTGATTCACGAGAAATCACCGCAGTGTTTCCGAGGTGAACCATGTTCTGCGCTCCGCCTGAATGGTGTGTATAGCCGGGCCTGTAGTGCGGCTCGTGCTGCACTGTCTCGAAGTGTCATGCACGCCATAACGATCACCGGGTGTGCCGAATCCTCACCGGTGCCCTTTAGTCTTGTGTCGGGATGGCGGCGATTACCGCTCCCCGTCCTGTCGGCCACTACCGCCGCGGTGGTGTGCTCCCGGATCTCTGTGGGAAGGACCACGATGGCTACGGCGCTGTTAATTGTCGATGTGCAAAACGATTTCACGGAGGGTGGCGCGCTCGCGGTGCAGGGTGGCTCCGCGGTCGCCGAACGAATCGGTGCGTTCCTCTCGGCGGAACCCGGTCGTTACGACCTGGTGCTCGCCTCCCGCGATTGGCACGATGCCGACTCCGACAACGGTGGCCACTTCACGGACGAGCCGGACTTCGCCACTGGTTGGCCCGTGCACTGCGTGGCAGGAACGCCCGGGGCGGAATACCACCCGGCGGTGCCGGTCGAGGCAATTGACGTCCACATTCTCAAGGGCCAAGGGCGGCCCTCCTACTCGGCTTTTGAGGGAGTCACCGACGAGGGGGAATCCTTGTCGGAACTGCTCACCCGCCGAGGTGTGACCCACCTTGACGTGGTGGGCCTCGCGACCGACTACTGCGTTCGCGCCTCGGTGCTCGACGCGCAGTCGTCCGGGCTGACCGTGCGGGTGCTCGATGACCTGATTGCCGGAGTATCGCCTGGGACGAGCGCTGCCGCTCTGCGGGAATGCGTGGCGGCAGGGGTGCTGGTCGAGTCTTCGAGCTGAGCGCCCGGAGCCCGTTCTAGAGTGAGAAGGTGACGCTCGCCGTTCGGCGTGGCCCTCTCGCGATGTGAAGAACAGGCTCGTGTGGTGAATGATTCCAACGTTACCCCTGCCGCTGAGGCAGCTCTGCTCGCGCGTGTGCCCTCGCGTTTGCTGATCGGAGGCTCCTGGGTCGACTCCTCGACCGGCGGCACGCTTACGGTCGAGGATCCGGCGACAGGTGATGCTCTCGCTCACGTCGCCGACGCGAGCGCCGAGGACGGGTTGCGCGCGCTCGATGCGGCGGTCGGTGCCGGGCCAGCATGGGCAGCGACCACGCCCCGAGATCGAAGTGAGATCCTCCGGCGCGCTTTCGACCTTCTGCGGGAGCGCCGCGAGGAATTCGCGCTGCTGATCACGCTCGAGGGAGGAAAGCCGTATGCCGAGGCGTTGAGCGAGGTCACCTACGGTGGCGAGTTTTTGCGCTGGTTCAGCGAGGAGGCGGTGCGAATGACAGGCCGCTACGCAGTCACTCCCGAGGGCACGGGGCGGATGATCGTTTCCCAGCATGCGGTTGGCCCGTGTTACCTCATCACGCCCTGGAATTTCCCGTTGGCGATGGTGACTCGCAAGATAGCCCCTGCGCTCGCGGCCGGTTGCACAGTTGTCGTCAAGCCTGCCGAACTTGCGCCGCTGACCACGCTCGCATTGGCGGCGCTGCTTGCTGAGGCGGGCCTGCCGGACGGCGTGGTCAACGTGGTCACCACCTCGGCGGCCGGGGCAGTTTCTGAGCCGATCCTTGCCGACCCGCGATTGCGCAAGCTGTCCTTCACCGGATCGACCGCGGTCGGCCGCATCCTGCTCACGCAGGCGGCAAATACGGTGCTGCGCACGTCATTGGAACTGGGTGGTAACGCACCG
Source organism: Rathayibacter toxicus DSM 7488 (assembly GCF_000425325.1). Lineage (GTDB taxonomy): Bacteria > Actinomycetota > Actinomycetes > Actinomycetales > Microbacteriaceae > Rathayibacter > Rathayibacter toxicus. The sequence continues at coordinate 129,632 of NZ_AUDF01000005.1, read as the reverse complement.
TTCCTCGTTTTCGACGACGCCGATCTCGATCGTGCCGTTGACGGAGCGATGATCGCCAAGTTTCGCAATAGTGGGCAGGCCTGTACCGCGGCAAATCGTTTTCTGGTGCAGGAGTCGTTGGCGGAGGAATTCGCTGCCCGGGTTACGGAGAAAGTGCGCCGATTGCAGCTCGGCCGTGGCACCGACCCGGACGCGACGATCGGTCCCCTGATCGATGACCGGGCGGTAGCTCGCATCCAAGCGTTGGTCGAGGACGCGGTTCAGCGCGGTGCTCGGGTGCTGGTTGGCGGAGGCAGCATCGCAGGACCGGGACACTTCTTCGAACCGACTGTGCTCGTCGATGTACACCGCGACAGCGCGCTGCTGCGCACCGAGGTTTTCGGACCGGTACTGCCGATCGTGACGTTCCGCGATGAGGAGGAGGCAGTGGCTCTGGCTAATGACACTGAGTTTGGGTTGGTCTCTTATGTTTTTACCGGTGATCTTGCCCGTGGGCAGCGCATGATGGAGTGTCTTGAGACGGGGATGATCGGGCTTAACGTCGGTGTTGTCTCCAATGCTGCGGCGCCTTTCGGCGGGGTGAAACAGTCGGGTCTTGGCCGGGAGGGTGGCGCCGAAGGTATCCACGAGTACCTCAGCACCAGATACACGCTCACCCCGAGCCCTTCGGCGTAGTCCCGTGCAGCGCATCGATATTGCGACCCTTGACGACCCGCGGCTGCGCGATTATGCGCACGCCACCGATGTCGCGCTCAAGAACGCCAGAGGTCCTCAGGGTCTCTACATTGCCGAGTCGGCGCTGGTTCTTGAGCGGGCGCTCGCCGTAGGGCATCGTCCGCGCTCCGTGTTGGCACTCGGCGGCTCTGTTGCTGAAGCAGAGCGGCTGGTTGGCGATGCCGACATCCCGGTCTTCACTGGGCCGGGCGAGCTGCTGGCTCAACTCACTGGATACACACTGCACCGCGGTCTGATTGCGGCGGTGAACCGTCCGGCGCTTGTCGCTCCTGACAAGTTGCTTACCTCAGCGCGGCGAGTGGTGGTGCTCGAGAATGTTGTCGACCCGACCAATGTCGGTGCGATTTTCCGTTCGGTTGGTGCTATTGGGGCGGATGCGGTGCTCGTGACTCCGCGATGCTCCGACCCGTTCTACCGGCGGTCAATAAGGGTGAGCATGGGCACGGTGCTGCAAGTCCCGTGGACACGTGTCGGGGAGTGGACGAGTGCCGCGCGCCTCCTGCGAGCTGCGGGGTTCACTATCGCGGCGATGGCGCTGACCGCGGATGCTGTGCCACTTCGGCAGTTTGCCGCGGAGGCTCCGGATCGCGTCGCGCTCGTGCTCGGTACCGAGGGCGAGGGTCTCACTGTGGAAGCGATCGCGGCGGCCGATGTCGTGGTGCAGATCCCGATGCGACACGGCATCGACTCCCTCAATGTTGCCGCGGCCAGCGCGGTGGCGATGTGGGCGCTGGCCTGAGCACATGTCGCTGGAGACACAATCCCGCGACTGGGTGGGCTAACAGTCGATCTCCGTCACCGTAGTGACCAGCAGCATTCTCTGGGTTACGCTCGCCGCACTGCCGTACTGACACCGCCACAGTGAGGTTCGATAATGCCCCCTAATCCGCGGTCGCACCCCACCCCCGCCCCGTTCGTCTCTGCGCGGCTTGTGTCTGTTCGGTGTGCCTTCGTGACCCTGTTGGTGTGTACCCTGAGTGCCTGCGCACCGGCACCGCTGGACTTGCCCGCGGGCACGTCTTCGCACCCTGACCTCACCACTCCTACGCCAGGAGAAGCGGGCCGCGAGCCGACAACCGGTGGTTCCGCGGTGCACGGCGAAGAGGTCAACCGCTTCATCACTGACTGCCTTGCCCGTTTCGGACTTAGCGAGCGACCGGTTGTGCCCGACGAGACTACTGACCCGGAAGCGCGGATGAGAGCGCAGCGTCTTCGTGACGAGTACGACGCCCGGTTCACCGACTGTTCGGCCGCGGCTCTGGCCACAGCGAGCTCGGGCGCTGCTCCTTGATGCCGTCGGTGCCTCAGACCAACAACTGGTGCTTGGCCAGATCGCGGTACAGCGGAGTGGACTCGACCAGGTCTGAATGAGTGCCGACTCCGACGACCTCGCCCTGGTGGAGAACGATAATCTGGTCGGAATCCACGACCGTCGAGAGGCGGTGTGCGATCACCAGGAGTGTCCGGTTCTCGGCTACGGCGTCGATAGCGAGGCGGAGGCGTTGCTCATTCAGCCCGTCGAGACTCGACGTTGACTCGTCGAGCAACAGGATGGGCGGCGCCGCGAGCAGGGCGCGCCCGATCGCGAGGCGTTGGCGTTCGCCTCCCGAGAGCATCACGCCGTTCTCGCCGACCGGAGCGTTGAGTCCGAGTGGGTTGCGCTCCAGGACGTCGGTGAGATTGACCGCCTCGAGTACGCGAAGGCACTCGGCATCGCCTGCATCGGGGGAGCCGAGGACGAGGTTTTCGCGGATCGTGCCGGCTAGCACGGGGGCGTCCTGTTCTACGTAGCCAATCTGCGCGCGCAGGGCGTCGCGGTCGATCGCGGTGATATCCACACCGCCGAGGCGCACTACCCCAGTCTCCGGATCGTAGAAACGCTCGATCAGCGCGAGGATCGTGCTCTTGCCTGCGCCGGAGGGGCCGACTAGTGCGGTGCGGGTGCCCCGTGGGATGGTGAAGGAGACACCGCGCAACACAGGGCGGCCGTCGTGCTCGGCACTAGCTGCCTCGTCATAGGAAAAGCCCACGTTCTCGAACGTGATCGCATCGGTGGAGACTCCTGCTCCGAGCCCGCCGACTAGGGAATCTCTCTCGCCCTCTGCGGGCAGGTTGATGATCTCCTGGATGCGACCGAGCGCTCCGAGCGCCGCATTCACCGAGGTGATTGCGCCGATGAAGGTGGCCAGCGGCATCACCATCAGAAACAGGAACAGGATGAAGGACACCAGTTGCGCGATGCTGATCGCTCCGGAGGCGACGCGATAGCCTCCGACCCCCAGTACGGCGAGGAACGCGACCTGCATCGCGATGCCTGCAACGGGAACGACCAGGGCGGACACATGGGCGACACGGATGCCCAACCGGTATGCCTCGGTCGCGTGTTCCTCGACCACGGCGATCTCGCGGTCGGTGGCACCGGCAGCCCGGATGGTGCGTACCGCGCTGATCGCTCGTTCCACCGCGGCAGCGAGATCGCCAACCTTCTCTTGCGCCTTGCGGCTAGCAGTACGGATGCCGCGCCCAAGGGTGAGTGCGAATCCCAGGGCCACGGCGACCACAGCGACGATGATCAGCAGCAGCACCCAGTCGATGACCGCCATCGCTATAATCGCGCCCACGAAAACCAGCGATCCGGCAATTGAATCGACCAGCCCCTGGGTGAGTACCGCGCGCAGGAGGGTGGAATCGGAGCCGACGCGTGAGACCAGATCGCCCGTGCGTCGGGTGTCAAATTCGCGGATCGGCAGACGCAAGAGGCGTGAGACAAGTTGGCGGCGGCTGGAGAGGACAATGCCCTCTCCGGTGCGCTGTAGCAGGTAGTGGGCGAAGCCTGAAATGAGTCCTGAAGCGACGACAAGGCCAACCAGTATCCAGACGAGCGGTCCGAGAGCGAGTCCGTTCTGTACTCCGCTGATCACCTGGCCGACCAGGAGCGGTTGGGCGAGGTTGGCGGCCGAACCGATCAGACTCAGCACCACGACGACCGAGAGGATGCCGCGGTGCTCCATCACATAGGGCACGAGTTGTGAGAAGGAAGCGCGGGGGCCAGTGTCGTCGCGACGCCCCGGTCGTCGGCCGCCGCGTCGGGGGGTAGTGGTGCTCATCGCCCTCTATTGTGCCCGGTGGCTGCTGTGAAACGTACGCGGTGCGGGCGGGAGGCTCGGTGCTGCGGGCCCTGCCGACACGGCGAGTTGTTCTTTGCTCAGCTAACGGTCTTATGTGCAACGGTGAAATCGCGCGGGAGAACCTCTTCGTTGTGTCGTAAGTTGAATGATTTCTGACGATTCCCGTTCTTGTTTTTCTATCAAACGATTGATGCGAAGTCTGCCTTTGTATGAAAAGGCGTGCAATGGCTATATGGTAAGGCCGCGCTTGTGGTAAATAGGATTTTTCTCGATTCATACAGTATGTATCGTGTGCTCTACAAGCTTATCTAGTCAATTCTAAAAAGCCCAGAATCACAATTGAAAACACCAAGGCTAAGAAAAAGAAAAAAACCATCAGGGGCCCTAGGGGGCTGGGTAGTCTCGGATCGTTCCAAGATAAGATAAGTGAGGTTAAAAACCCTACCAGAGCTACGCGGAGCACCCAGATAAGTACCCGTTTTTTGGTGCTAAATTTCATTTAATAACCTCCATAAAAGAAAGTTTTCAGAGAGTGAAAAAAATTTATCCTGTGACTAGTATAATGGTTTTTGCGCTAATATGTTCAGCGTCATTGGTGGCCGCGCCAGTGGCTAGCGCTTCAATTTGTGGCTACTCCCAAGAGCTAAAAGACTATCCCTCAGTGCTTTCTTTGAATCTGCTCGGTCAAGGTTTGGACCTTTTTGGAGGAAGAAAGGTCGTTGCGGTTTACGGTCATTGCGGTTCTGATAATGTCAAGTTAAGGATAGAATCCCCCAACGGCCCCGGTGAGGTTTGTGTTCCTCCTGGCGATAGCTGGTTAGGATTTGTCAACGAGGGTGCTCGCGTCACATGGGCATACTACATTGGCGGGTGCTGAGATGTCTCACAAAAACCCAACCCGAACAATATTTTCTACAATTGTGGCAATTAGCGTGGCTACAGGAACGGCAGTATGTATTGCCACTCCTGCTGCTGCTGCCGTCTGCGGCTTCTCTGGAGTGACAACGCCAGGGATAGGCGGGAATGTTGCGCCGTGGGAAGAGGCAATCTACAACCATTGCGGTAAGGATAATGTAAAAATCCGCGTGCAGTATTATTACGCGGAACAGGATTTTTGTGTCACTCCTGGTGAAACAAAATTATATGCCACCCCATATCTTGGTGCTTTAAAGTTCGCTTACTATATAGGGGCGTGCTGAAGTTTTTAGTGCGTTTTATGCATAAGGTCCGATTCTTTTGGGAGCGATGAAAGCTAATAGGTGGGTGCGGAGGGCTACCGGTAATCGGTGCGGAGCATTGGCCACGTCGTGATGTTTGCGATGACGCTGCCGCTCATAGAGCGGTGGGTGAAAACACCGACCGTTTAATAAGGAGCGTGGCGTGACCTGCGGGGCGAAGCTGATGCGGCGTTTTTGGATAGCGTTGCCGGATGGCTGGTTTCGTACACGGGGCGCACGTGTTCATCGATGAGACTAAGGCGCGTGGATATGTCGTGGCGGCATCGGCCGTCGCGTCCGCCCATGTAAAGAGGACCGAGCAAGCCGTGAGGGCGCTGGTGCGCCAGGGGCAGCGGCGGTTTCACTTCAACCATGAGAGCGATTCGTCGCGGCGCGGCCTGCTGTAGAAACTGAGCGAATTGGACGTGACGGTGAATGTCTCTATTGTCCGGGGTTTCTCCGATCGGGATGCACGTCGGTTGTGTCTAGATTCGCTTGTCGACGATCTGGTGGCCGCTTCTGCGAGGCGGCTTGTGATCGAGCAGGATGACTCGATCAGGGACGCCGATCGGCGCATGATCCGGGCGGCGCTGCAACGGAATGGGTACCAGGATCCCCGCTATGAGCACACAAGGCCGACGGTGCATCCGCTGTTGTGGGTGGCGGACGCTGTTGCATGGTGCCACCAGGCGCGAGGAGAGTGGGTCGGCCGTGTCGCTCCACTGGTTGGCAGGGTGTCAAAACTGCCTTAAATGCGCAAGCCTGGCTCGTCGAACCGTCCGGTTGACTGCCAGGCTAACTTCTCAGGGCTAGTGCCCATCGCATGAACTAAAGTACATGAGCTGCAAGCTTGCTCGGGCCTTAAGGAAGCGCGCGGGCCGGTGTCGTCGCGGCGCCCCGGTCGTTGGCCGCGGCGTCGTGGGTAGTGCTGCTCATCGCCCTCTATTGTGCCCGGTGGCTGCTGCGAAACGGGCCAGGCGAGAGAAGCCGCACTCATTTATTTCTCAGTCCTCGCGCACGGATGCCGACAGAGGAACGATAGGTACCGTCGGCCAGAATTCCGGGAGAACGAAGCGCATGAATCACACCTGATGAATAACCGTCTAGGACACGCCGTCGACGTAAGAAATGCGCTGCGTTTCCTTAAAGAACACCAGCGCAATGAGTGTCACCAGTGCCATGCCGCTGAGGTAGAGACCCACGAGCACCGGACTGCCATCTGCCGCTTGCCACAGTGCGACGGCAATCGTCGGTGCGGGCGCTGCTCCGATGACCGACGCCATATTGTAGGAGATCGCCGAACCGGTGTAGCGCACGTTAGCGGGGAACAGTTCCGGGAGCGCCGCGCCCATCGGTCCGAAGGACAGCCCCGTCAGGGTGAAACCGACGATCAGCATGGCCATGACTCCCGCGAAGCCGCCCCCCAACAGCGGCACGAAGAGGAAACCGAACACCAGAATTGCGGTGCTCACACCCAATAGTGTCTTGCGGCGCCCATATTTTTCGGCAAGCAGTCCCGAGACCAGTGTGAAGATCCCGAAGAACACCACGCTCACAATAAGCATGATCAAAAAATTTTGGCGCGGATAACCAAGACCCGGATATTTCTCCGTAGTGGGGGTCGTGCCATAGGTTAATGTGAAGGTGGTCATCAGGTAAAAGATCACATATGTCGCGAGCGTGATGAAAGTGCCCAGGATCAGCGGGCGCCAGCTGGAGACGATGACCCGAGACAGCGGCAGTTTTGCGACCTCGCCCTTCTCCATCACTTTCCGGAATGCTGGTGTTTCCACCAGCTGGAAGCGCACATACAGCCCGACGAGCACGAGGATCGCACTCGCGAGGAACGGTATCCGCCAGCCCCAGTTGGCAAAGGCGGCGCTATCCATCGTGGCGGTGAGAAGGAGGAACAGCGCGTTCGCCAGGAGGAAACCGATCGGCGCACCGAGCTGGGGAAAGGAGCCGTATACGGCGCGCCGGTGCGCCGGTGCGTTTTCTGTTGCCAGCAGGGTAGCTCCCGACCACTCGCCGCCGAGTCCGATGCCCTGGCAAAAGCGCAGCACCACGAGTGCGGTCGGGGCCAGAAAATCCCACCCCGGCGTCAGTGCAGTGGGGAGGCAGCCGATGAGTGCGGTCGCGATACCCATGGTGAGCAGGGAGATGAACAGGGTGCCTTTACGCCCGATGCGATCACCGAAATGACCAAAAATGATCGCTCCCACTGGGCGGGCGATGAAAGCGACGCCGAAAACAGCGAAAGAGGACAACAGCGCGGTCGCCGGGGTCTGGTAGGCAAAGAAAAGCGTCGGAAAGACCAGAACGGCGGCTGTGCCGTAGGCGTAGAAATCGTAGAACTCGATGGATGTCCCGATGAGGCTGGCGAAAATCACTCTGCCGCGGGTGTTCTGCAGTGCGACATTCGGAGCGGCGGTTGAAGAAGACATGACAGAAGGGGCCTCCCATAAGGAATAGGGGTCTCGGCGGGATGAGGCATCGGTAAGGGTCTCAGCATTGCACGAGAGAAAAGAAGGCCGTTCGTGACAGCGCATTGACATTACTCTGAATTACTCGTGTGCTTCCTCAGGGAATCCGTCGAGGGCGCGCTCGTGGTTGCCCACGACGGCGACTCAGGCTCGCAAGGAGCGCAACAGGAGAGCGGTCGCGACTGCCGCCTCCGCGGCTTCGCGCCCTTTGTCCTCTCGTGAACCGGGCAGACCGGCCCGGTCCAGTCCCTGTTGCTCGGTGTCTAGAGTGAGCACTCCGAAACCGACCGGTTTTCCGGTGTGCAGGGTGACGTTGGTCAGCCCCGAGGTAGCGGCATCCGACACGTAGTCAAAATGCGGGGTGTCGCCGCGGATGATTACGCCGAGCGCGACAACCGCGTCGGCCCCGGCCTCCAGTGCCGTTTTTGCCGCAACGGGCAGTTCGAATGAGCCGGGCACCCGCACGAGTGACCAGGACGCGCCGCTGTCGTCGAGTGCGCGACGTGCGCCCGCGATTAATCCGTTGCTGATTGTTTCGTGCCATGTTCCGGCGACGACGACGATGCGCAGGCCGACGCCGTCGAGGGGGGAACTGGTGGGGGCGCCGTGACCGGACATGGTGCTACTCCTTGGTGATGACGTCGGGAGTTCCGACGTCGGGGTGGTTGAGTGTGAGGATGCCGGGAAGTGCCGGCCTGAGGATGTCATCGATGGTGTGCCCCATGCGATCCCGTTTGGTTTCAAGGTATCTCTCGTTGAAGGCACCAACGCCGACGACGAGTGGGACACGTTCGGTGACGTCAATGCCGCGATCGGCGAGCTGACGCACCTTCTCTGGATTGTTGGTGATGAGGCGCACTTCTCTCAGACCGAGGTCACGGAGGATACCGACCGCGGCCCCGTAGTCGCGAGCGTCGGCGGGCAGCCCCAGTGCGAGGTTCGCGTCGAGGGTGTCCAGGCCGTCTTCCTGCAGGCGATAGGCGCGGAGCTTATTGATCAGCCCAACGCCGCGGCCCTCATGTCCGCGGAGGTAAATCACGACTCCGCCATCGCGCTGAATGGTGTCGAGCGCGACCTCGAGCTGTGGTCCACACTCGCAGGTGAGGGAGCCGAACGCCTCGCCGGTGAGGCACTCTGAGTGCACACGGACGAGGGCGGGGAGAGTACCGCTGAGCGTTCCGGCGATGATGGCCACGTGGTCGGCGCCGGTCTGGCGGTCGCGATACGCGCGGAGGTGGAACGGACCGTGGGTGGTCGGCACCGTCGTTTCGACTTCAAAGTGCACTCGTGCTGTCTCGGGGATCGGTACCGCGACGGGCACCTCGCTGTCGCAGTGGAACTCCTCTAGGTACTCAATCAGTGTCGCGACGGTCGTCACCGGTACGCCTTCACGCTCGCCGAGGGCGATCAGCCCGGGTAAGCGCATCATTTCGCCGTCTTCTGCCACGATTTCCGAGATCGCACCGACCGGGATCAGGCCAGCCAGTTTCATCAGGTCGACCGTCGCCTCGGTGTGCCCATGGCGTTCACGCACCCCACCGTCGATGGCCCGCAAGGGGAGGATATGGCCGGGGCGACGCAGATCCGTCGGACCGGACTGGGGATCGGCGAGCACCCGGAGGGTGTGTGCGCGGTCGGAGGCGCTGATCCCGGTTGACAGACGGTCGGCTGCGTCAACCGAAATCGTGTACGCGGTGCCCCGCGGGTCCTCATTATCGATCACCATCAGCGGAAGCTCGAGACGGTCCGCCATCTCATTGGTCATCGGCGCGCAAATGAAGCCGGAGGAGTGTCGCACCATCCAGGCGACGGCCTCCTGGCTGGCGAGTTGGGCGGAGACGACGATGTCCCCCTCGTTTTCGCGGCCTTCGTCGTCGGCCACGATGATGGGGCGGCCCTCGCGGAGTGCGGCGAGAGCCTCCGGGATGCTTGCGAGGCTCATGATCTGCCTCGGGGTACGGTGACGGCTCGCAGTGCGAGCATCCGCTCGACCTGGCGCGCCAGAATATCGGTCTCGATGTTCACTCTGTCTCCAACGACTCGGCGGCCCAGCGTGGTGGCCTCGAGTGTCTCAGGGATGAGGGAGACGTCGAACCACTGCTGTGCTTCTGCTGCCGGGCTGACTGCTGAGACGGTCAGCGATACGCCGTCGATTGCGATCGAGCCCTTGTCGGCGACCAGGTGAGCTGCTTGCGTCGGGAGGGAGAACCGCAGTACTCGCCAGGCATCGCCCGGGGTGACCGATAACAACGTTGCTGTGCCGTCGATGTGACCCTGCACGATGTGCCCACCGAGTCTGCCTCCCACGTGCGCGGCGCGTTCGAGGTTGACTTCGCTGCCGACCTCGACGCTGTCGAGGGTGGACATCCGCAGGGTCTGCGCCATGACGTCGGCAGTGAAGCCGAGCTCGGTGGGCTCGACGACGGTGAGGCAGACGCCGGAGACGGCGATGGAGTCACCTCGCCGAGTTCCGGTGGCTGTGACGGGGCCACTTACGGTGAGTAGGGCTGCATCGGCGGTGATGGTGATCGCCGTGACGACGCCGATCTCTTCAATGATTCCGGTGAACATCAGCGAGTCCTCCTCTGGAGGGTGTGGGGGAGGCGGGCCGATGTGGCGGCGTCGCCAGGGGGAAAGGTGCAAGGACGCGCGGTAACGAATAAGTCGTCGCCGAGCACCTCCACGGCATGAAAACGGAGTCGATACGCGTCGGTGATGCTCGTCACCCCGATCTCGTCGAGCGCGAGGAGTGGGCCGCCACACAGGGTTGGTGCGAGATAGATCAGGTATTCGTCCACCGCTCCCGTGGTGACCAGGGCCGAGGCAAGACGTGGTCCACCCTCGACGTAGACACGGCGAATATCGGCAGCATAGAGACGCGCCAGTACGCCATCGAGGTCGTGGTCACGTTCCAGGAGCATCCCGCGCGGGTGCCTGCGCACCTGTGCCTGGGCAGGGATTTCTCGGGCGCCGATTACCACGGGGAGCGGCTGGTCGGCGAGTAGTTCGCCTCCGTCTCCGCGAGCAGTGAGGGCGGGATTGTCGGCGAGCACGGTGCCGGTACCCACGACAATCGCGTCATTCGCGGCACGCTGCTCGTGGACCCGCTGGCGGGCGGCGGTTCCGGTGATCCAGCGGCTGCTACCGTCTGCGGCGGCGGTACGCCCGTCGAGTGTCGACGCCCACTTGAGTGTGACATAGGGGCGGCGGTGGCGGGTAGCTGTGAGCCAGACGCGCAAGAATTCCTCTGCCTCGTCGGCGAGCACCCCCTCGATGACCTCGACACCGGCCGCGCGGAGGGTGCCCCCACCGCCTCCTGAGCTTTCTCCGGGATCGGCGGTGGCGTAGACGACTCGGGCGATGCCGGCGTCGAGCAGCGCGCGGCTGCACGGTCCGGTGCGTCCGGTATGGTCGCAGGGCTCCAGCGAGATGACGGCCGTGGCCCCGGAGGCGGCACCCGGCGCAAGCTGAGAGAGTGCGTTAACTTCGGCGTGTGCTGTTCCTGCTCCGAAGTGCGTGCCCTCGGCCAACACCGTGCCGTCTGGTGCAAGGATCACGCAGCCGACTTGCGGGTTGACCCCGCGTGCCGGGCCGCGGGCGGCGAGGGCGAGCGCCCTACGCATCGCGCGCTCGTAGTGGATGGTCATTCCCGGTTCGTCCGTTCGTCAACGGTTTCCGGGGTCTCGGATGCCGGTGCGTGGGCACCGCCGTCCAGTGCGGCGCGTGCCACACTCGTGCTGCCTCCCTTCCGGACTTTTACCGTCGGCCCTGGAATTCCACCAGGTCAACCGCCTCCCACCGGAGTGGGCTGCGGCTCGCGGACTATCACCGCCGGTTCGGACTTTCACCGACCCCGGAGCACGTACTTGTTCGCACAGCTTAACCGCCTCAGCAGTGAGGTGGCATTTCGCGTCACGGTGGTGAAGTCATTGCGCCGCTAGTGCCAGTGCTCGTCGGTCCGGCAGGGCCCTGCACGCGAGCTGCTCGGCGCCTTTCCTCCGCGGCAGGAGGGGCTTAGTCCCCTCGTGAGTGATGCACGGCGTCCTCGACGATATGGGTGACGTGAGTGTCGGCTACGGAGTAGTGCGCCTCCCTGCCTACCCGCTCGACCGAGACCAATCCGGCGGAGCGGAGCGTGCGCAAGTGTTGCGAGACAAGCGGCTGTGCAAGACCGGAGCGCTCAGCCAGACGACTCACCGTGGACACCTCCTCGGCAAGGGTGCGCAGCAGGCGAAGGCGCGTGGCGGACGAAAGGACCTTGAACAGTTCGGCGGCGGGTTCGAGATCCTCAGTCACGTGCTCATATAAGCAGAGGTGCATGCCTCGTCGTGTCAGCCCGGGCAGCCGTGTGCCTCCGACTACCCTCGACCGGATGGACGAGGACAGGTACGGGCAGGATGTGCTCGCCGGCGACTGGCGGGCGAAGAACCGGATCGAGGTAAAAGTCGTCGAGGCTGAGCGCGACCTGGTCGTTGAGGAGGTCACTTCCGGATTCGTCGGCGCCGTACTGAGCGTGGAGCTAAGGATGGTGCGGCTCGAGGACCGGTTCGGCAAGGTCCGCGTCTTCCCGCTCGGACCCGGGTTCCTGATTGACGGGAAGCCTGTGTCGTTGAAGGCGCCGGGGCTCAAGCGCGATGCGGGCCTCGGGCGGGCGCGCTCCGCCTCCGGCTCGTTTCACCTCGCCGATGCGAAGGCGCGGGTGGCGTTGCCCAGCCGCATCTATGTCGAGGGACGTCACGATGCTGAACTCGTCGAGAAGGTGTGGGGCCATGACCTGCGTGTGGAGGGCGTGGTAGTCGAATACCTCGAGGGCGTCGATCATCTCGATGAGGTGGTGCGGGAGTTTCGTCCCGGTCCGGGCCGCCGCATCGGAGTGCTGGTGGACCACCTGGTGTCCGGCTCGAAGGAGTCGCGCATTGCCGACGCGGTCGCGGCTGGCCCGCACGGCGCTCATCTGCTGGTGGTGGGGCACCCCTACGTAGATATCTGGCAGGCGGTGAAGCCCGCCCGGCTCGGCCTGGAGCGGTGGCCGGAGATACCCCGCACGATCGAATGGAAACACGGCATCTGCGCCGCGCTCGGTTGGCCGCACGCAGAACAGGCCGATATTGCCCGGGCATGGCAGCGGATCCTCGGTCAGGTGCGCACGTTTCAGGACCTCGAACCCGCCCTGCTGGGTCGGGTTGAGCAGCTGATCGACTTCGTGACGGCACCGGCATGAGCCGCCGGGCGTGGTTCGGTCTTGCTCTGGATGTGGTGCTTGTCCTCGGATTTGTGCTGATCGGTCGCCGCAGTCACGACGAGGGCTCGGAGTGGTGGGGAGTGTGGAGCACACTCTGGCCTTTCCTGGGCAGCCTGCTGGGCGGCTGGGTGGCCTCCCGCTCCTGGCGCCGTCCCGACCAGGTAGCCCCGGCCGGCTTGATCGTGTGGGCGGTCACCGTGGCGGGAGGGATACTGCTCCGAGTCGTCTCCGGGCAGGGCGTGCAGCCGAGCTTCGTGATCGTCACGGCGATAGTGCTCGCTGTATTCCTCCTCGGACGCCGGGCGCTGTCGCGGCGGGTGGGCCGGACATAGCGGCTGGCCGCAGTGGCGCGGCCGTTCAGTTGCTGAAATCATGATCCGATGCCTCAGCTTCGTGCCGTCTGCCGCGTCAGCCGTCTCCTCCCTGATCCGGGAACCGTCGGGGTTACCGCGATCGATAAGCGGCCCGTCGAGGGGCCTGTCGCGGTGCGCGACCTGGGCCTCTACGCCGATGTGCAGGCTGATCGAGCGCACCACGGCGGACCGGATAAGGCCCTCTACGCCTACTCCAGCACCGATGCACAGTGGTGGAGCGAGCAGCTGAGCCGACCCACGCCGCCGGGATTCTTCGGAGAGAACCTGCGCATCGACGGCATCGACCTGTCGGAGTCGGTGATCGGTGAGCGCTGGCAGATCGGCGACCAGGTCCAGGTTGAGGTGACCATGCCGCGAACACCCTGTGCCACTTTTCAGCGTTATCTCGACGAGCCACAGTGGGTGAAGCTTTTTGCCGCGGAGGGACGAGTCGGCGCCTACCTGCGCGTGCTGCGTCGTGGCTCGGTGCAGGCCGGTGACAGCGTGGTGATAGTGGCGCAGCCGACCGGAAGTGTTCCGCTACGCCGCTGGTTCTGTGAGCGCCGCGCGGCTGATGCGCAGACTCTGCTCGAACGTGACGCGGCGGGGGAGCTGCGCATTGCCCCGGCGTTACGGGAGCAGCTGGAGCGCTCGCTCGCTGTTCGCGATGACAGGGTGCGTCAGAGCTGAGCTGCCGACCGGAACGTGGCTGGGAGGATGAGGGAATGACCTCGACCCTGCTCGACCGGATGCCGACCCCGGACGCCGACGGACATGTCCACGAGGACGACATCTATCTGGCCTTCACTGACTGGGCGGAGGAACGCGGACTTGCGCTGTACCCGGCGCAGGACGAATCGATGATCGAGATCGCGTCGGGTGCGAACCTGATCCTGTCCACGCCGACCGGTACCGGCAAGTCGCTGGTGGCGATCGGGGCGCACGCGGCAGCGCTCGCCACCGGGCGACGCAGCTTCTACACCGCGCCGATCAAGGCGCTCGTGTCCGAAAAATTCTTCGCTCTGGTCGAGGTTTTTGGTGCCGCCAACGTCGGGATGGTTACCGGCGATTCCTCCGTCAACGCCGATGCGCCGATCATCTGCTGCACCGCCGAGATCCTCGCCAACCTTGCGCTGCGATACGGGCCCGAGACGCCGATTGATCAGGTGGTGATGGACGAGTTCCATTTTTACGCTGACCCGGAGCGCGGCTGGGCGTGGCAGGTGCCGCTGGTTACTCTCCCGCACGTGCAGTTCGTGCTCATGTCGGCCACGCTCGGTGATGTGACGGCGCTCGCCGCCGATCTCACCCGGCGCACCGGGCGCGAAACCGCGCGTGTGACGGGTGTCGAGCGGCCGGTGCCGCTGCACTACTTCTACGAGATCGCGCCGATCCATGACTCGATCGAGGAGCTGCTGGCGACGAACCAGTCGCCGGTCTACGTCGTGCATTTCTCCCAGGCTGCCGCGCTCGAGCGCGCGCAGGCGCTGACCAGCGCGAACATCGCCACCCGTGACCAGCGCGACCGCATCGCGGAGCTGATCGGTGGCTTCCGCTTCACTACCGCGTTCGGCAAGACCCTTTCGCGCCTGCTCCGACTCGGCATCGGTGTGCATCACGCGGGAATGCTGCCGAAGTACCGCCGCCTGGTTGAGCAGCTCGCGCAGCAGGCCATGCTGCGGGTGATTTGTGGCACCGACACCCTCGGCGTCGGTATCAATGTGCCCATCCGCACGGTGCTGCTCACCGGGTTGACCAAATACGACGGCACCCGGATGCGGCAACTGACGGCGCGTGAGTTCCACCAGATCGCCGGTCGCGCCGGCCGGGCTGGCTTTGACACCGCGGGCACGGTGGTCGTGCAGGCACCGGAGCACGAATCGGAGAACCGCAAAGCGCTCGACAAGATGGGCGATGACCCGAAAAAGCGCAGAAAGTGGGTTGCTAAGCGGGCACCGCAGGGATTCGTCAGCTGGGGTGAGCCGAGCTTCCGCAAGCTCGTCGACGCCGAGCCCGAGACGCTGACCTCGCACATGACGATCACCTCGGCGATGCTGCTGAACGTGATCGCCCGCGGCGGTGACGCCTTCGCGAACGTCCACGCGCTGATCTTCGACAACCACGAGCCGTGGCGGCGGCAGTTGCCGCTGGCCCGGCGTGCGCTGGGCATGTACCGCACGCTGCGCGAGGCGGGCGTGGTCGAGCAGAAAGTGGCGGCGGACGGCACCGTGAGCATCCGCCTGACCGTCGACCTCCAGCCCAACTTCGCGCTCAACCAGCCGCTCTCGCCGTTCGCGCTGGCAGTGTTCGACGTGCTCGACCCCGAGTCGCCGAGCTTCGCGCTCGACGTGATCTCGGTGCTCGAGGCGACGCTCGACGACCCGCGGCCGATTCTCGGCGCGCAGCAGTTCCAGGCGCGTGGCGAGGCGGTCGCGGCGATGAAGTCCGAGGGGATCGAGTACGAGGAGCGGATGGAGCTGCTCGAGTCGGTCACTCACCCGAAGCCGCTCGAGGAGCTGCTCGAGGCGACCTTCCAGACCTACACGGCCGCGCAGCCGTGGGTGAAGGACTTCGAGCTCTCGCCCAAGTCGGTCGTGCGCGATATGTATGAGCGGGTGATGTCCTTCGGCGAGTACACCGCCTTCTATAAGCTGTCCCGCTCGGAGGGACTGGTGCTGCGCTACCTCTCCGACGCGTTCCGCGCGGCCCGGCAGACCATCCCGGACGGGCTCAAGAACGAGGAGCTGCAGGACGTGATCGAGTGGCTGGGTGAACTGGTCCGCCAGGTTGACTCCTCGCTCGTGGACGAGTGGGAGGAGCTGGTGAACCCGGCGCTGCACGCGGCCGACCAGTCGATCCTCCCGCCCGCGCCGCGGCGTCTCACCGCGAACCACCGCGCGTTCCGGGTGTTGGTGCGCAACGAGATGTTCCGCCGGGTCACTTTGGCGGCGCTCGATGACCACGAGGCGCTGGGTGAACTCGACGCCGCCGCGGGCTTCGACGCCGACGTGTGGGGGGAGGCGCTCGACGACTACTACGATGAGCACGCGAGCATCGGCACTGGTCCGGACGCGCGTGGCCCGGCGATGCTGCTCATCACCGAGGAGACGACCCAGTGGCGGGTGCGTCAGATTCTCGATGACCCGGCCGGAAATCATGACTGGGCTATTTCAGCGACCGTCGATCTCGCCCAGTCCGATGATGCGGGCACGGCCGTGGTGCGGGTCACCTCGGTGGGGCGGCTCGACGGAATGAGCTGAGAAACTCTTGTATCGGTTCGTTACTGTGAGCGCCCGGCGCGCAATCCGGAGGAGCCGAGCACGAAGTCGACGTCGATCCGAATAGCGACGCGTAGTGGATTCTCGCGAGGGACGCGATAACGGCGCGAATAGAGTTCGACGGCGTGCTGCACAGCCTCCGGTTCCTCCTCGATCGAGGCTGGGCCGCCGAGGCTCAACCAGCGGATTCCCTCCACCTGCCCGACCGTTGCTGTGCCGGCGCGGCGCACATTGAGGACTTTCTGGCTTGTCCCGGAGGTAATGATTCGGACGATGCCGTTCTCATAACTAAAACCCACAGCGACGACGTGCAGCCGCCCGTTGCGACCAGGTGTCGAGAGAGTGGCGAGATGCCGTTCGGTCACGAAGGCCATGCCATCGGCGCTCAGGAGACTCATCCCGCGAGCCTATCCGGCCCGGTACGCCGCGACAGGAAGGCTGCCCATGATGCTCAGTTCCGTCGGCTGTGGAGCCTTATTCCGTATCTTGTGGGCGCACCGTCCCGCTTCGTAGCCACTACTGTGTATGGCGGCTCTGGCGTGTGTCGGAGGTGCAGATGGGGCGAGGAACGCGCCACCGAGAGGATGAGACGTGACGTTGCCCGAGACGACCACTGCCGCGATTGCAACGCGGAAGGGAGGGGAGATTGCTCCCGAAATTGCTCGCTCCTGGCTTCTGGTGAATGCCACCCGCACCGAGACCTTCGATGTGGCATATGCCTCGCGCGCCGACCAGATTGTGCTCGACATTGAGGATGCCGTTGACCCGAAGGTCAAGCCGGATGCTCGTGCCGATGCTGTCGAATGGTTGACCGGTGATAAGCGCGCCTGGGTTCGCATCAATGACCGCTCCACGTCGTTCTGGTCAGATGATGTCGATGCGCTGAGTGGTGTGCCTGGTCTTGCCGGTGTCATGCTCGCCAAGACCGAGGCGGCGGAGGATGTTACCGAAACTTTTGATCGTCTCGGCGGAATGACCCCGGTGCTTGCGCTGGTCGAATCAGCCTTGGGTATTGAGGAGGCGGTCTCGATCGCTCGTGCTCGCGGGACGTTTCGTCTTGCTTTCGGTAGTGGTGATTACCGTCGTGACACCGGTACCAGCGCTGATGATCTCGCGATGGCGTATCCGCGTTCTCGCCTTGTCGTCGCCTCTCGTATCGGAGACTTGCCCGGCCCGATAGATGGCCCGACCGTGTCACACAGCCACTCAATCCTCCGAGAGCAATCGGCACTCACGGTTTCGCTCGGCCTCACCGGCAAGTTGTGCCTCAATACCGAGCAGCTCGACGTGATCAATGAGGTCATTAGCCCCACCCCGTCCGACGTGGCGTGGGCGCGGAACTTCCTCGAGGATTTTGAGGCGCGTGGTCGCGTGATCCGCGACGGTAGTGACCTACCTCGCCTGGGTCGGGCTAAGAAGATCGATAAACTCGCGACTGCCTTCGGAGTAAACCCGCTCTGATTCGTGCAATAGTGCCCTCCTGACCCTCGCGGTGCCGCCTCCTCGGCGTCACACTGGACACAACGAGGAGGCACAGATGGGGTCAGTCAGCACGTTTTTGTGGTTCGACAACGCTGCCGAGGAGGCAGTCGAGTTCTATACCGGTCTTATTCCCGATTCGCGCATCACGCAGCGTCAGGTGTTGCCGGAGGGTTCTCCCGCTCCCGGCGCTGTGCTGTCGCTGGAGTTCGAACTCGGCGGGCAGCGCTTTCAGGCTCTCAACGGCGGACCCGAATTCGCCTTCACCGAGGCGATCTCGATCGTCGTCACGGTCGAGGAGCAGACCGAACTCGACCGGCTCTGGGATGCGCTGACCGCCAACGGCGGCGAGGAGGGCCGCTGCGGTTGGCTTAAGGACCGCTGGGGTCTTTCCTGGCAGATCGTGCCGACCGTGCTCAGCTCCCTCCTCGGCGGGCCGGATACCGAGGCCTCCGCCCGGGCCTTCCAGGCCATGCTCGCGATGAATCGGCTCGACATCCGCGGACTTCAGGAGGCCTATGCCGGCGGGTGAGCGCGTGCGGGCGGGCGTTTGGTGCCGCTGGCGTGCCGGGCGGCACCGATCCCGAGGTGTCACCGTTCTACATCGTCCCGATGGCTCTCGCCATGATTCGTGCTGTTCGCCGCGAATGCCGTGCGTGCGGTCTTTGCGGTACACACCCTGCTGCTCGCTGCTCGCTGCTCGCCGGTCGAGCTGGCGCGAGACGCCTGACCTGCCCTAGAAAAGAGAGTTGCTGTCGGCGGAGTAGGGCAGCGACATCGCCGGCTGCGACGCAACCGGCTGCGACGCCGATGCAGCCGACGGCCAGCCAGGGCCAGCCTCCACCGGCTGTTGACGTTGATAGGCGGTGGCCGCGTTACGGGCTCGGGCATCGGCCGCCTCATTCAACCGATGGTTCGCGTGCCCTTTCACCCATTCGAAGGTGACGCTGCGTCCTTGCAACGCCTCGTCAAGCGCCTTAATAATCTCCACGTTCATGACCGGCTTGCCGTCAGCCTTGCGCCAGCCTTTCCGTTTCCACCCCGGCAACCACTCGGTGCACGCTTTGATGGCGTATTGGCTGTCACAGAGGATGTGTAGTGGCTCGTTCTCGTGCACGGTTGCGCGCAGCAGTTCGAGCACCGCGGTCAGTTCACCGATGTTGTTGGTGCCGTGCGACCAGCCACCGGCAGCCCAGCGTTGGTCGTCGACATACCAGGCCCAGCCCGCTGGACCGGGATTGCCTAGGGCGGATCCGTCTGCGGCGGCAATGATGCTCACGTACTGTTCTCCTTGTTGCTGCGTGCGTCGATGCGGTGCCCTTCGAGGCTAGTCGTCGCCTGGCTGAGCGGTGTGCTCCCGGGCCAGGAGGCGTTATCGCGGGACGGTGTCAAGGGTCCTGGCAAGCACGTCGATCGCATACCCGTAGCCTGCGATCCCTGCGCCGACCAGCACGGCAACCGCGATGTCAGAAAGGTAGGAGTGTCGTCGGAATTCTTCGCGTCGGTGCACATTACTGAGATGTACCTCCACCATCGGCAGATCGGTGGCGAGCACGGCATCCCGGATCGCGACCGAGGTGTGCGTGTAAGCCCCGGCGTTGAGGACGATCCCGGTGTTGGTTCCTCGTGCCGCCTGTAGACGGTCGATGATCGCGCCCTCCGTGTTGCTCTGGAAGAACTCGACCTGATAGCCCAGCCGAGCCGCCGTCTCGGTGGCGAGCCGTTCTGCGTCGGCGAGGGTTTCCGATCCGTAGAGCGCTGGTTCGCGGGTGCCCAGCAGGTTCAGATTGGGGCCGTTGACGACCAGGATCGGGAGCTTCACCCTCCGACCCTAGCGTCACACGTGTCTGCGGGCGCGACGGATGTTTGCTCCCCGACGTGGTCTGCGCAGAACCGTGTCAGGCTCCCGCCGTGAGCTGCTCGTTGAGAAGCCGTTGACGTAGTGCGGCAAGCTCGTCAGCAAGTTCGGGAGGCAGACGATCGCCGAAGCCGGCGAAGAATTCTTCGGTCAGCGCGCACTCGTCGAGCCATGCCGCGAGCGGTACCGAGAACAGTTCCTGCACTGCCTGGGCGGTCAGATCCAGCCCGCGGAGGTTCAAGTCGAGGGGCAGATCACCGAGCGGACTGCGCGTGGCCTGGGCGGTGCCCTCGATCCGTCCCACCAGCCACTCCAGCACCCGCGCATTCTCCCCGAATCCTGGCCAGAGGAACGAGCCGTCCGCGCCCCGGCGAAACCAGTTCACCTGGAACACCGCAGGTGCCTTGTCGCCAAGATCTGCTCCGAGAGCGAGCCAGTGCGCGAAGTAATCGGCCATGTTGTAGCCGCAGAACGGCAGCATCGCGAACGGGTCACGGCGCAACTGACCGACGGTTCCCTCCGCAGCCGCTGTTTTTTCGGAGGCGATGGTCGCCCCCAGAAACACGCCATGCTGCCACGATGTGGCCTGCGTGACCAGGGGTACGTTGCTCGCCCTGCGCCCGCCGAACACGATTGCGTCCAACGGAACGCCCTCAACGGCGTCCCAATCCTCAGCGAGTGAGGGGCACTGTTGGGCGGGCGCAGTGAAGCGGGAATTCGGATGTGCGGCGGGGGTCTCAGACGCGGGAGTCCACGGCTCGCCGCGCCAGTCGATCAGATGCTCCGGCGCCTGTTCGGTGAGCCCCTCCCACCAGACGTCGCCGTCGTCGCCGAGTGCCACATTGGTGAAGATCGTGTTGCCCCACAGCGTCTGGACCGCGTTCGGGTTGGAGTTTTTTCCGGTGCCGGGCGCGACACCGAAAAAGCCGGTTTCGGGATTCATCGCCCAGAGGCGCCCGTCGTCGCCCTTGCGCATCCAGGTGATGTCATCGCCCAGCGTTTCGATGCGCCAGCCTGGCAGTGTCGGCCGCATCATCGCCAGGTTTGTTTTGCCGCACGCACTCGGGAAGGCAGCGGCCACATGGTAGCGGCGGCCCTGCGGGGAGATGATCCGAATGAGTAGCATGTGCTCGGCGAGCCAGCCTTCGTCGCGGCCCATCGCCGAGGCGACCCGCAGCGCAAAGCATTTTTTGGGCAGCAGCGCGTTACCGCCGTAGCCGGATCCGAACGAGAAAATTTCGCGCGTTTCGGGAAATTGCGTGATGTACTTCGTTGCGTTACAGGGCCAGGTCACATCATCGCGGCGGGCGCCGTCGGCATCGCGGAGGGGGAAGCCTACCGAATGTACGCCCCGCACGAAGGGAGTCTCGTCGGTGAAGGCAGCCAGCGCCGCGGTGCCGACACGCGCCATGATCCGCAGGTTAAGCACCGCGTAAGCGGAGTCGGTCAGTTGCACTCCGAGCTGCGAGAGCGGGCCGCCGACGGGGCCCATCGAAAAGGGGACGACGTACAGCGTTCGACCGCGCATCGCACCGTCGAAGTGCGCGGTGAGTTCGGCGCGCATCGCGACCGGGTCGCGCCAGTTATTCGTGGGTCCCGCATCATCCTGGTTCGTGGTGCAGAGAAAAGTGCGGTCTTCGACTCGGGCGACATCCGTCGGGTCGGTGCGGGCGAGGAATGAGCCGGGCCTCCGCTCGGGGTTCAGTGGGAGGAGAGTGCCCGCGGCGACCAGGCTTTCAGTGAGCCGACGCCACTCGTCGGCGGATCCATCAGCCCACTCGATCGCGTCTGGTTGGAGGAGCGTGGTCATCTCCTCCAGCCAGCGGCGAAGGGCTATTGGCGCAACGGCCGAGTGCGATGCGGTCGTGGTGGTGCGCTCGAAGCCGACGGTGTGGGTGACGATGCTCATCTGGCTCCGCTTTCTGTGGTCGTCCTTGACAAGAGTGGGGAGTCGGGCCTGTCGGCTGATCCTCGTGAGGACCGCGCTGGCGTCTTCATCCATGATGGAGCAGGATCGGCGACTATTCCGATACTTGTGGTGATCAAAAATTTCCTTTTTTTCGATTCAGTCACAACAGACCGATGGAGTTCGTCATGACCGATTCCTCCGCCCCTCCATCTGCGGCCAGCGACGCTGTGTTGCTCGGGCAACGACTGCGCCACTTCCGCACCCAACGCGGGCTGACGCTCGCGCAGCTCGCTGAACGGGTCGCCGTCTCGGGTAGTCAGCTGTCTCTTGTGGAAACGGGACGTCGCGAGCCACGTCTCTCGTTGCTGCACAAGCTCGCCAGTGCGCTTGACATCGAGGTGTCCTCGTTGCTTTCCGAGGACCCTCCGAATGAGCGTGCTGCGCTGGAGATCGAACTCGTGCGGGTGCAAAAGGGATCGCTTTACCGCTCACTTGCTCTGCCTCAGTTCAAGGTAAATAAGGGCCTGAGTACTCCGGTACTGCGGGCATTTCTCGGTCTCTACCGTGACCTCGCGCGCCGACGCAGTGAGGCTAGCGCCACCCCGGAGGAGGCGCGCCGCGCCAACACCGAGCAGCGCCGCCAGCTGCGCGAGCACAATGCCTACCTGCCCGATATCGAGGAGGTTGCTGGCGAGATGTTGCGGATCGTGGGTCACCGCGGCGGCGCGCTCACTCACAGTTCGGTGTCAAAGATGGCGCGGCACCTCGGTTTCGAGCTGATCCATGTCGGTGACCTGCCACACTCCGCTCGCTCCGTGAGTGATCTTGCCAATGGTCGGATCTACCTTCCGCCGGCTTCGATCCCCGGCGGTCACGGACTGCGTTCGCTCGCGCTGCAGGCGATGGCGCACCGTCTTCTCGGCCACGCGCGTCCCGTCACGTACGCCGACTTCCTCCGGCAGCGGCTCGAGATCAACTATTTCGCCGCTGCCTGCCTGATGCCACTCGATCCGGCCGTGGCGTTTCTGCAGGATGCTCAGCGCGAGCGCGACATGTCGGTGGAGGACTTCCGTGACGGCTTCGGAGTGACCCATGAGGCGGCGGCGCTGAGGTTCACCAACCTGCTGACCTCTCACCTGGATATCCGGATGCACTTCCTGCGCGTGCTCGGCGACGGTTCGATTCAGAAGGCATATGAGAACGATGACCTACCGCTGCCGACCGACGTGACGGGAGCAGTGGAAGGACAAGTTGTTTGTCGTTACTGGTCGGCACGCTCGGCCTTCAGCCGGACCAATCGCACGACGGAGTACTACCAGTATGTTGACACGCCTGCCGGAACTTTTTGGTCGGCGTCGCAAACCGGCACGACGTCGACGGAGGAATTTTCGATCACGGTTGGCGTGCCATTTGCTGAGGCGCGCTTCTTTCGCGGACGCAGCACGGATCGCCGCGAGCTTTCCCGCTGTCCTGACGAGTCCTGCTGTCGTCGTGCCCCCGCCAACCTCGCCACGCGCTGGGAGGGCAAAGCCTGGCCGAGCGCGCGCCTCCACGCGCACGTGCTCGCGCCGTTGCCCTCAGGCACCTTCCCCGGTATCGACGACGCCGAGGTCTACGAGTTCCTCGACGCCCACGCCCGCGAGTCCTGACGCCCGCCCCTCCCCGCGAGATGCCACTTGTGACGCGATCGCACGGCGTGTCGTCGTCACAAGTGGCATCTCGCGGGAAGGGGCTGTGGAGAACGCGCGTGTGGGCCTCCCGTTTTCGGGCAGCCTGCAGGGCATGGATGAGCAGCAGTATCTCGAAGTCGTGAACGCATCGACTCGAGAAGCGTCGCGGTACCGGGTCGTCCGCGACTACCCGGTCGCGGTGTTCCGCGGAGCGCGAGCGACGGTCGAACCGGTCTGTTTCGACGAGCGGATCGCCGCGTTCGCCGCCGTGATGCGGTCCGGCGAGTTTTTCTCGCACGGCACTGCCGCGCACCTGCTCGGCCTACCCGACCGGAGGAAGACCGAGACCACTCCGCTCGACGTCGCGGTCGCACCTCCGATGCGCGCGGCCCGCAGGGTGGGAGTGCGCTCCCACCACCTGTGGGACGAGGCGGTTGAGGTGGTGCACGCGGGTTATCCGGTCGCAGATCCGGCGTCGACGTTCTGCCACCTCTCGAGCTTCCGATCGCTCGACGAGCTTGTCGCCCTCGGCGACGCCCTCGTTCTTTCCAACCAGGAGGGTCGCCGCCGCGGGCTGCGCGTCGAACTCGCTGTTTTGGCAGAACGTGCCGCGTACTACAGAGGGAGGGGTGGCAGGCGCGCTCGCGAGGCGGTCGCCTTCGTTCGCGTCGGTTCGGAGTCGCCACGCGAGACCCAGCTGCGGCTCCTCCTGATCCGCGCGGGGCTGCCCGAGCCCGAGCTCAACATCGAGCTGTTCGATGCCGAAGGGTGCTTCGTCGCACGGGTCGACCTGCTCTACTGCCTCGAGCGGGTTGTCGTCGAGTATGACGGTGACCAGCACAGGACCGATCGTGCCCAGTACGAACGCGACATCGCCCGGATCGAGGCGATCGAGGCCCTCGGCTATCGCGTGATCCGCGTGCGCGCCTCCGGCTTGCTCGACCCTGAGGGCACGGCGGCTCGAGTTCGTCGTGCCCTCGCCCTCTGACCCCCTCCTTCGCGAGATGCCACTTATGACGACGACACGCCGAGGAGGAGCGTCATAAGTGGCATCTCGCGAAGGTAGGGGGTCAGAGGGAGATAAGCGCGCGGGCGGTGCCCTCGTCCAGGATGAGGTCGGTGATCAAATCGGCGGCCAACGCACCCCGCAGGCCCGACAACTTGGCGGCACCCGAGACGACGCAGATTCGGCGGGAGGTGCGGCGCACCGTCGAGAGGTCAGGCCCGCTTGCACGTTCGTTCATGGGGATGTCGTCCCAGCTGCCATCGGAACGGTAAAACACTGTCGCGACATCGCCCACGACGCCCGATTCGCTGAGCGAGGTGAAGTCGTTGGGCTCGAGATAACCGCCGATGTAGACCTTCGAGGGCACCGCCGCGAACGGGGAGCCGAGCCCGAACAGTGCTACATCCATCCGCTGCTGCAACTCGAGTACCCGTCGGGTGGAGCGTTCGCGCCACACCGCCTGCTTAGTGGTCGGGTCGTCAAAAAAAGCCGGCACCGGGAATTGCTGCACTTTCGCCGCATACGCGTCGCCGAAGCGGCGCAGAATCTCGCTGGAGTAGTTGATCCCGGTGGTCTCGGTGTTCCCTGCCCCGTTGAGCTGCACAATCTGCGTGTTATGAGTTTCTTTCGCGATGAGGTGACGGCTTATTGCGCTCATCGTCGACCCCCACGCGATGCCCACGATCATGTTCGAGTCAATGAACTGGCCGAGGATGCGTGCGGACGAGAGCGCGACCCGCTCGAGTCGGTCGACCTCGCTGGTGTGGTCGGGCACCGGAATGATGTGCGCCGTAATGCCAAAGTGCGTGCGCACCTCGGCCGAGAGTGCGCTGGCCCGGTCTAGCGGCGAGTGGATCTGGATGTCAACCAGTCCGGTTGCGCGGGCATGTGAGAGCAGGCGTGACACGGAGGAACGTGAGGTGTGCAGCTCGTGCGCGATGGCGTCCATCGTCAGGTCTTGCATGTAATAAAGTTGCGCCGCCCGCAGCGCGTCCCGTGTTTTGTCCGGATGAGTTGCGTGCGTCGTCTCATCGAGTTCGACGACCGGTCGGACTGGGGTCATGACCACTCCTTGCACGTATTTTCACCCGACTTGACCGGATGTGTTGTCAGGTTAAGGATGACTGTATTACGTGGCGAAAGCAATTGTTCACCGCGCGGGCGGAGCATCGGTGAAGATCCCGACGAAATACCTACGACACGAAGGCGAGTACGAAGTGGCACAGTCTGTCGGAACCTCAGGAAGCTCCTCCCGCGAAAGCGTCGCCGCTCTGCGTGACAACCCGCGTGCCAAGGTTCTTATCATCGGTGGAGGCATCAACGGCATCGGGACGTTTCGCGAACTCGCCTTCAACGGTATCGACGTGGCCCTGGTCGAGCGCGGCGACTATGTGTCGGGAGCGTCGAGCGCTTCGAGTCACATGATTCATGGTGGCATCCGCTATCTCGAAAATGGTGAGTTTCGCCTCGTGAACGAGGGTGTTCATGAACGCAATGGTCTTTTGAAGATCGCTCCGCACTATGTGAAACCGCTACAGACCACCATCCCGATTTACTCGACTTTCTCCGGTATCCTCGCCGCCCCGTTGCGCTTCCTCACTCACCGGTCGGGCAAGCCACAGGAGCGCGGCGCGCTGCTCATCAAGGTCGGCCTCATCCTCTACGACTTCTTTTCGCGCGCTGGCGGCACCGTGCCCCGTCACCAGTTCCACGGTCGCAAGCGTTCGCTCGCCGCGCTGCCCAAGCTCGACCCGAAGATCACGTACACAGCAACCTACTTTGATGCCTCTGTACACGAACCGGAACGCCTCGCGCTCGACGTGCTGCGGGACGCGCTTGCCGGTGGGACTCAGGCCCGGGCGGCTAACTATGTGGAGGCCGTCGGCGTCGACGGGGAGAACGTCGTGCTGCGTGATCGCGAGAACGGCGAGGAGTTCACCTTCCATGCTGACGTTGTCGTGAACGTCTCCGGACCGTGGACCGACTTCACCAATGCAGCACTCGGAATACAGACCCGGTTCATGGGCGGCACCAAGGGCTCGCACATTGTGCTCGACAATCCCGAGCTGGTCGAGGCATGTGAAGGCCGGGAAATGTTTTTTGAGCACAGTGACGGTCGTATTGTTCTGATCTATCCGCTCAAAGGCCGGGTCATGGTCGGAACTACCGACATTGACGCCGACCCGACCAAGCCCGCGGTGTGTACCGAAGAGGAGATCGACTACTTCTTCGAGCTGGTCAATCACATATTTCCCGCAATTCCGGTAAATCGCTCGCAAATCGTTTTTACTTTTTCGGGTATTCGCCCGCTGCCGCGCCATGACGACGAGTCTCCAGGATTTGTTTCGCGAGATTACCGCATTGAGCCGTCTACATTGCCGGGAACGAGGACGAGAGTTCTCAGTCTCGTGGGCGGTAAGTGGACGACTTTTCGCGCCCTCTCTGAACACCTCGCCAATGAGGTCTTCGCCGCGATTGGCGTTACTCGCCGATTCTCTACCGTGAAGCGTGCAATCGGAGGCGGTAAGGGCTTCCCGCGTTCGGACGCTTCCCGTGCCCAGTGGATTAGCCAGCATCGCTCGGGCCTGTCCTCAGCTCGCGCCGGTCAGCTTTTGGAGCGTTATGGCACCCGTGCTCGTGACGTTATTCAGGCAGTGACTGATGGTCGTGACGAAGCGCTCGAGTTCGATAAAGATTTTAGTGCCGGAGAAATCCGTTACCTCGTCCAGCACGAGAGTGTGGTGCACCTGATCGATCTGGTTTTGCGTCGTACCAATCACGCTTTTACAGGCGGGCTCAGCCGCGAACTCCTGGAGGAGCTCGCTGAACATGTCGGAGCAGTTCTGGGCTGGGATGAGGAAAAACGGCTGGCGGAGGTTGAGGCCACCATTACCCATCTCAAGGAGTACAACCGGGTCGATGTGGGCGCCAGCTCGGCCGAGGTGTCGCCGCCGGTTCCCGTCCTCTAGCGACACGGTATGGCGCACACGACGGAGACGTCATCCGGCCCGTCGTTGTTCGCAGTCGTCACCAGCACGCACAAACGTGCACGCCTTGTTCCTTGTCGCCTGGGTGGGGTCCAGATAAATTCACAGGTGTCGGTCCTCGACGCGTGACAAGGCTGTGGGCGGGCGTTTGCTTTAATCAGTGGAAAGTCTTAAACAGAGGATAGGGTCAACGTGGACAATCTCGGAGTGGTCTTTTTATCTGAAATAGTGGGTACGGCGATGCTCGTTCTCCTCGGTTGCGGCGTTGTCGCTAACGTCGCGCTCGCCAAAAATAAGGGTCTCAACGGTGGAACCCTTATGGTCAATGTCGGTTGGGGTTTTGCTGTCTTTGCTGGCGTGATTGTCTCCTACAACTCGGGTGCTCATCTCAATCCGGCGGTCACTCTCGGGCTAGTTGCCGGTGGGGCCAAAGAATTTGGTTCGGGCGTGCCCGTCACTGTCCTCTCGGTTCTGGTCTACATTCTCGCCCAGATGATTGGAGCGATCATTGGCGCCACCGTCTGCTGGCTTGCCTATAAGCAACACTTCGACGCAGAGCCTGACCCGGCCAATAAACTCGGTGTTTTTTCAACGGGACCGGCGATCCGCTCCTATGGCTGGAACCTTGTCACTGAGATCATCGGCACTTTTGTCCTCGTTTTCGTGGTGATCGGTTTCGGCGGCGGGCGGCAGGGCTCCGGCGGCCTGGCTGCTCTGGGCGCTCTCCCCGTGGCGATCCTCGTGATCGCGATCGGCGCCTCTCTCGGTGGCCCGACCGGATACGCCATCAATCCCGCCCGTGACCTTGGCCCTCGCATTGCCCACGCTGTGTTGCCGATCCAGGGCAAAGGCTCGAGCGACTGGAGTTACTCCTGGGTCCCGGTCGCAGGCCCTGTCATCGGAGGCCTCCTGGCGGGATGGTCTTCTTTGCTGCTGCTTCCGGTTCTCTAAGCTACGGTTTCCCCACCCCACATTACAAAGGAGTAATCACTGATGGCCGACTACGTCATTGCAATCGATCAGGGGACGACGTCCTCCCGCGCAATTATCTTCGATAAGAAGGGTTCCATTGTCGCCACCGGCCAGAAAGAGCACAGGCAAATCCTTCCCCGGGCGGGCTGGGTCGAACATGATCCGATCGAGATCTGGAATAACGTCCGGGAGGTTATCGGTCAGGCGCTTTCCCGCGCCGATCTGACCCGCCACGACATTGCCTCCGTCGGCATCACTAACCAGCGTGAGACTGCTGTCGTTTGGGATAAAACCACCGGCCGCCCGGTATATAACGCGATTGTCTGGCAAGATACCCGCACCCAGCCGATCGTTAACCGCCTCGCCGGGGACGAAGGTCTTGACCGCTTTAAGTCCGTCGTGGGTCTTCCTCTCGCCACCTATTTTTCAGGTACCAAGATCGTCTGGATTCTCGACAACGTGCCGGGTGCCCGCGAGAAAGCGACGGCGGGCGACCTACTTTTCGGCACCACCGACACCTGGGTGCTGTGGAACCTCACTGGAGGAATCGATGGTGGTGTGCACAAGACTGACGTCACCAACGCCTCTCGCACGCTGTTTCTCGATCTCGAGACTCTCGAGTGGCGCGACGACATCCTTGAGGCCTTTGGGGTTCCGAAGTCGATGCTCCCCGAGGTGTGTTCGTCGTCCGAGGTGTACGGCACCGTCGAGTCCTCGTCGCTGTTACGTGAGGTACCGATCGCGGGCATCCTCGGCGACCAACAGGCCGCGACCTTCGGCCAGGCGGCGTTTGATCCGGGTGAGGCGAAAAACACGTACGGCACCGGCAACTTCCTGATCTTCAACACCGGCACCGAGATCGTGCACTCGAAGAACGGACTGCTGACCACCATCGGCTACAAGCTCGGCGACGGCGAGGTGCACTACGCGCTCGAGGGCTCGATCGCCGTCTCGGGCTCACTCATCCAGTGGCTGCGCGACAACCTGGGCCTCATTGGCTCTGCCCCCGAGGTTGAGGCTCTTGCCGCAACTGTCGACGACAATGGGGGCGCATACTTCGTTCCCGCGTTCTCGGGCCTGTTTGCCCCTTACTGGCGCTCGGATGCCCGCGGTGCGCTGGTCGGTCTGACCCGCTACGTCAATAAAGGGCACATTGCGCGCGCGGCGCTGGAGGCGACCGCCTTCCAGACCCGCGAGGTACTGGACGCAGTGAACGCCGATTCTGGTGTCCCGCTGCATGAGCTCAAGGTGGACGGCGGCATGATCGCCAATAACCTGCTGATGCAGTTTCAGGCTGACATTCTTCGTGTGCCCGTGGTGCGCCCGGTCGTTGCTGAGACCACCGCGCTCGGAGCGGCCTATGCGGCCGGTCTTGCCGTGGGTTTCTGGCAGAACCTGGACGACCTGCGGCAGAACTGGCAGGAGGATTCACGCTGGACTCCCGAGATGGACAAGGACGAGGCTGACCGCCAGTATCGCCTCTGGAAGAAAGCTGTCACGAAAACCTTTGACTGGGTCGATGAGGACGTCCACTAGCGGCGGCGGAGCAGACCGATGCGGTCGTAGACCATCGCAAGGGTGCGCTCTGCGGTCTCGGCTGCGCGGTCGGCTGCACGGTCGAGTACCCGGTCGAGTTCGGCCGGGTCGGCCAGCAGCTCGACAGTGCGCGAGCGGATCGGAGCGAAGGTCGCGGTCAGAACCTCGACCAGGCCCTTTTTCAGATCGCCATAACCGCGGCCTGCGTACTCCTGCTCAAGTGATTCCACCGAGCGGTGAGCGAGGACCGAGTAGAGGGTGAGGAGGTTGGAGACGCCCGGTTTGTTCTCTCGGTCGTAGCGCACCTCCGATTCGGCATCGGTGACCGCGCGCAGGACTTTTTTGGCGCTTACCCGCGGGTCATCGAGAACGTTGAGTAGACCCGAATCGGACTCCGTCGATTTTGACATCTTGGCATTCGGATTTTGCAGGTCATAAATCTTGGCGGTCTCGCGCGCAATATGTGGCTCAGGAATGGTGAAGGTCTCGCCATAGCGCGAGTTAAACCGGTTGGCGAGGTCGCGGGTAAGTTCGAGGTGCTGGCGCTGGTCTTCGCCGACTGGCACCACGTCCGCCTGGTAGAGCAGGATATCGGCCGCCATCAGGATCGGGTAGGTAAAGAGACCGACCGAAGTTGTCTCGGTACCCTGTCTGGCCGATTTGTCCTTGAACTGTGTCATGCGACTGGCCTCGCCGAAGCCGGTCAGGGTAGTGAGTATCCAGGCGAGCTCAGCATGCGCGGGCACGTGTGACTGGATGAACAGGGTCGAGCGATCGGGGTCGATGCCCGCGGCAATGTATTGCGCCGCCGTGGCGCGGGTGCGCTCACGCAACTGCTGCGGATCCTGCTGCACAGTGATCGCGTGGAGATCGACGACGCAGAAGTACGCGTCGAAGGTGTCTTGCAGGGCGATCCACTGGGTGAGCGCGCCGATGTAGTTACCGACGTGCAGCGAGCCGGAGGAGGGTTGCATACCGGAAACAATGACGGGCTTCGCGCCCGGGGTGCTGGGGGTCATCTTGCCTCGAGAGGTCGGTTCGCGCGCTAGCGCGGAGGAAGGTCAGAGCTCATAGTCGACGACCACGGGGGCATGGTCGGACCAGCGGGTGTCGTAGGCGTCGGCGCGGTCAACAGTGTAGGAACGGGCGAGCGCGGCAAGTTCGGCGGTGGCGAGGTGGTAATCGATACGCCAGCCGGTGTCGGTATCGAATGCCGTGCCGCGCTGGGACCACCAGGTATAGGGACCGGGGACCTCGCCCGCGAAGCGGCGGCCAAGGTCAACCCAGCCGAGACCGGCGCCGGAATTGTAATGCTCGTCGCTTTCGGCGCCGATGAAGGTGTCGAAGTAGGCGCGTTCTTCCGGGAGGAATCCGGCCTTTCTGACATTGCCCTTCCAATTCTTGATATCGAGTGTGCGGTGGCCGACGTTGAGGTCTCCCAGCACCAAGGCAAGCGGATTGTGCGCGTGCAGGCGGGGGAGGCGCTCTGTCATGGCATCGAGGAACTTGTACTTTTCGACCTGCTTCGGGGTACCGACCTCGCCGGAGTGGACGTAGGTGGAGACGACGGTCAGCGTGCGCTCGCCCACCGCATAGTCGGCCTCAAGCCAGCGGCCGGCCGAGTCGAAGTCGTCGGCACCGAGAACGACGCGGTGAAGGGTTGCTCGCGTTCGCGAGGCGAGTGCCACGCCGGCGCGTCCCTTCGCGGTTGCTTCGTCGTGCAGCACATTCCACTCGTCGCCCAGTAGGCCGGTGAGGTCATCGGTCGAGGCTCGGACTTCTTGGAGGGCGAGGATGTCGACATTGCGTGCCGCCAACCACTCGCCCATGCCCTTGCGATAGGCAGCGCGGACGCCATTAACGTTCACGGAGGCAATACGAAGCATCGTGCCAGTCATTCGACCATTCTAGGGAGAGCTGCCGTGAGGAGCTGCGCGGTACCGCAGCGACCCGGACGCTCCAGGGCAGGTCACCCGAGAGTCAGGCGACGACAGTGTGCGCGGTCGCTGGCTCGGGAACATCGGCGACGACTGGGTCGCGCCTGGTACTTTTCGCGAGAATGACACAGAGTGTCGTGACGACCGTCCCGACCAGGATTGCGACCAGGTAAAGCACCGGGTGGCCAACAAGCGCCGTCACCCAGATACCGCCGTGTGGGGCGCGGAGGGTGCAACCAAACAGGGCGACGAGAGCGCCTGTAGCGGCGGAGCCGATCATCGCCGAGGGGATCACCCGCAGCGGGTCCACCGCGGCGAACGGAATCGCTCCTTCCGAGATAAAGGATGCGCCCAGAAGGTACGCCGCCTTGCCACTTTCGCGTTCGGCATCGGTGAAAAACCCCTTGCGCAGGGTCGTTGCGAGGGCCAGGCCCAGGGGAGGTGTCATTCCTGCCGCCATCACGATGGCCATGATCGTGAATTGCACTGCAGTGGGATCGCCGTTGCTGGCTACGGACGAGAGTCCCGTTGTCGCGAAGGCGTATGCGACCTTATTGACGGGGCCGCCCAGATCAAACGCCATCATGAGGCCGAGGATGATACCCAGGACAATCAGGTTGCCGCCAGAGAGGCCAGACAGCCATGCCGAGAGGCCTTCGCTCAGTGCACGAAGCGGGGCGCCGAGCACCACAAACATCAGAAAGCCGGTGATGAAGGTGGCGATCAGAGGGATGATGACCACCGGCATCAGAGACCTGAGCGCCGCGGGCAGCTTAATCCGCGATATATACAGTGCCGCATACCCGGCGATAAAGCCGGAGGCGAGTCCACCGAGAAAACCTGCGCCGACAGTCACTGCCACCGCGCCGCCGAGGAAACCGGGCGCGATGCCGGGGCGGTCGGCGATGCCAAAGGCGATGAAGCCGGAGAGCACCGGTACCAGAAACGCGAATGTCGCGCTGCCAACGATGAACATCACGCCGGCCCAATCCGTGATACTTATTGGATTGAAGCCGTTGGTAGCGAGTTGTTTCGCGGTGTAGTCGGTGATGGTGTATTCGCCGAAGAGAAACGACAGCGCGATCAAGAGGCCGCCGGCAGCAACGAACGGGATCATGTACGACACGCCCGTCATCAGGTTCTGACGGATACGGGTTCCTACGCCGACTCTCGTCGGGGCAGCAGATGCGACGGCAGGAGCGGGGTTCACCGGTGCCGCTGCGGGCGTGAGCGGCCGCAGCGCACATGCGCGATCAAGCACCTCGTCGGGCTTCGCGAGTGCTTCGGCGACGCCGATCTGGAGGGTGGGTTTGTCGGCGAAGCGTTCTTTGCCGCGGATCTCGAGGTCGGCAGCAAGGATCACGACGTCGGCGTCGGCGATCATTTGCGCTAACAGGGGGTCGGAGCCTGCGGCGCCCTGGGTTTCGACCTGAATCTCGTATCCCTTTTTGCGCGCGGCCTGCTCGAGTGCCTCCGCCGCCATATAGGTGTGAGCGATGCCTGCGATGCAGCTGGTGACGGCCACGATTTTCATGACACGACGACCTCTCTGGCAATAATGTCCGCAACCTCGTGGCCACTGGTTGCGGCCCGGAGGGAGCTGGTGAAGGAGTCGTGAATCAGCTTTCTGGCAAGCTGGGCGAGGATCTTCAGGTGTGCTTGGTCAGCGCCATCGGGGGCAGCGATCAGGAAAATCAGGTCAGCGGGGCCGTCGGAGGCGCCGAAGTCGACGCCCTGCTGCGCAATACCGACCGCGACGCTGGGGACGACAACGTGCGACGAACGGGCGTGGGGGATACCGATGCCGCCGGGCATGCCGGTCGCCATTTGTGCCTCGCGGTCGCGAACGTCGGCCAGAAAGCCGTCGAGGTCGGTGAGCCGGCCCGCGTCGGCAAGGGTCTTTGCCAGCTGCGCGGTGGCGTCGTCTTTGGTGGTGGCGGTGAGGTCGACGATGACCGTCGACGCCTCAGTAAGAGCAGTCATGTGCTCAATTCTCCAATCGGGAGGTGGGGGTGGGGGTTCTCAACAACAGTCACGTCGTTGATGCGGAGGGAGCAGGGGCCGGGGGCTTCGCTTCCCGGGAGTTGGACGGCGGCGGTTCCCCAGGCGACGGCGGTCGCGAGGCGCTGTGCCGGTGTGGCGTCGGAGGCGGCGAGGTAGCCGGCGAGGGCACTGTCGCCGGCACCTACCGTGCTCAGAGGGACGACAGCGGGTGCGCCCGCCCACCACGACGCGGAAGCTGTGACGAGGAGCGCCCCCTGTTCTCCCAGACTCACGAGAGCTCGCGCGTCGGGCAGCCGGAGGAGTTTACGGGTACCGCGGACCACATCTCCGACGGTCGCAAGTGAGTGCCCGAGGAGTTCTTCGAGCTCCTCGAGGTTGGGCTTGATCAGGGTGGCTGTTCCTGCCGCGACGATCGCACGCAGCGGTGCTCCTGAGGTGTCCACCGCGAGCGGGACGCCGAAGCGGAGAGCGAGCGTTCCAAGTTCTGTATAAAAATCCGTTCCCAGTCCGGGCGGGATGCTGCCGCAGGCCACCAGCCAGCGCGGCGTGGAGGCTACGTGCCGCCCGATCAACTCGGTGAGCGTTTTCTTCTCACCAGAAGAGAGTGCTGGGCCGGGTTCGTTGATCTTGGTGGTGCAGCCGGTGCGAGTGTCGACCACGGTGATGTTGGTCCGAATGGGCTGAAGGATCGGCGCACTAGCAGCCCGGACTCCGGCCGCGTCGAGCATGGTCGAGAGATCACGGCCATAAGAGGCATCGGCCGGGTAGATCGCTGTTGCCTCGACACCGTGACGAGCGAGAGCTCGGGCGACATTGACGCCTTTGCCCGCCGGGTCTCGCCGCACGTCGTGCGCGCGGTTCACCTTACCAATGGCAAAACTGCTCGTGGAGAGGGTGACATCGATGCTGGGATTGACGGTGACGGTGACGATCACGCGCGCACCACCTCCGGCCCTGCAGCTTCGATGTCTTCGGCGAGTTCATCATCGACGCTGCTGTCGGTGATCACAGTATCGACTGCTGACAGCGGGGCAACGTGACCGAAATCCTGGCGGCCGAACTTGGAGTGGTCGGCGAGGACGACGACGCGGCGTGCGGAGGCGATCAGCGTGGTTTTGACGACGGCCTCGTCAAGGTCCGGGGTAGTGAGTCCGCGTTCCCGGCTCACGCCGTTGGTGCCGATGAAGGCAACATCTACTGAGACGGAGGAGATGACAGCCGTGGCCCAGGGACCTACCGCAGCCTGGGTGACTCCGCGGAGATGCCCGCCAACGAGGTGAAGGTCGATGCTGGGCCGACTGACGAGAGCCATCGCAACCGGGAGGGAGTGGGTGATGACCGTGAGCCGACGGTCGAGGGGGAGCAGCTCGGCCACGCGCACCGTGGTCGTGCCCGCGTCGATGGCGACGGAGCCTGCGTCGGGGAGTTCTGCCAGGGCAGCGGTAGCGATGCGGTTTTTTTCAGCGGCGAGATGAGTTTCGCGAGTGGCGACTTCTGGCTCGACGCCGAGGCGTTCGACCGGGATGGCTCCGCCGTGCGCGCGGCGCAGCAGGCCGCGTTTTTCGAGGCTAGTGAGGTCACGTCGGATGGTTTCCGGAGTCACGGCGAGACAGTGTGCCAGATCGCGGACCTCGACCCGGCCATCTGAGCGAGCACGGTGCAGGATTGCCTGGTGACGCTCCGGTGCGTACATGGGGACTCCGTTGTCTCTCTGAGGATGCTGCGCATGCTCAACGACATCGTCGCCGATGTCGGATCTGCTTTTCCTTCTTTTTAGCCCCGTTTAATTCGTGAGTCAACATAAACGGGCAAGTGTCCTCTGCGATCGGCCGCCCGTCGAGACCTAGGCCCGCGGAAGCCTGCCCGATTCTGCAGGCCGCAGCGCGGACTCACGCACGCGCTCCTGGGGCGTCAGCGTGCGCGCTGAAATGTTGGCGTCGCTCATGACGACCGAGATCCACGACGCCGCGATCAGTACCACCTGGCAGACAAGGTTGAGCCAGATCAGCAGTCCCACCACTACCGCGAAGGAAGCGAGCAACGGGTTGCGGGTAGCTCCGCCGAGCAGCTGGGCACCGAACACCTTCAGTATTCCCAGCGCGATACCGCCCGCCAGTGAGCTGACCCAGAGGTTCCGCCACGGGATGGGGATACCCGAGAGGAGACGGAACGAGCCGGCGAGCGCGGTCGTGTCGAGGGCGAGCATCGTGAGGAGCCCGATTACGCCTCCCGCCAGGCGACCCGCCAGGGAGTCGCTGCCGATACCGAGAGCATCCAGGGCCACTCCGATAAGCGAGGTGGAAAACACCGAAAGTGTTGCCGAGACCAGTAGCACCACGCTGAAGATAACGACAAACCCGGCATCTTTCGCCTTAAGGAGGATGAAGGGTGTAGTTGGGCTGGGTAACGAGAAGAGAATTCGAATTGCTTGCCGCAGGTTTCCCAGGAAGTTCAGCGCTGTCCACAGCAGCCCGGCAGCGGCAACGGCACCGGTCCAACCGAGGACGGTGGAGTCGAGCAAGGCGTTGACCGAGACGAGTGCCCGGTCGTCGCCGATCACTCCGGGGAGCGACCGGGCGAGCACATCGACAAGGGACTGCCGTAGCGCGGCGTTGTGGCGCACCCAAAACCCGAAGAGCGCGAAGAAGACGAACAGTGCCGCGAAGAGAGCGAAGAGGGCCTGGAATGCGAGCCCCGAGGCGAACAGTGGTCCACCCGCCTCGGAGTAATGCAGCATGACCCGGGCGGGCCTGGTCCGCAGGGCCCGCTGAATGAGCGTCGATAGTCCGCGTGGGGTGTCAGCAGCCTCCGTCATGAGAGCCAGCGTAGTGAACGGGTATCTCGTTTCCGGGTGCGCCGCAGAGGCCAGCGGAAACGCCTCCCGCGGTTCGACCCGGCACGTTCCGGTCGAGCGAGCTGTCGCTCAGACGCGACCGCGGATCACAGCCTGCTTGACCTCGGCAATGGCCTGGGTGATCTGGATGCCGCGCGGGCACGCCTCCGTACAGTTGAAGGTCGTCCGGCAGCGCCACACGCCTTCCTTGTCGTTGAGGATGTCGAGACGGGTGCCGCCCGCGTCATCGCGCGAGTCGAAAATGAAGCGATGCGCATTCACGATCGCGGCGGGGCCGAAGTATTGCCCATCGGTCCAAAACACGGGACACGACGAGGTGCAGGCGGCACAAAGAATGCACTTGGTGGTGTCGTCAAAGCGGGCACGGTCGGACGCCGACTGGATGCGTTCCTTGCCCTGCGGTGCGGGAGTAGTAGCAATTAAAAAGGGCTGCACTTCGCGGTATGAGGCGAAGAAAGGCTCCATATCGACGACCAAGTCTTTTTCGAGCGGTAATCCCTTAATGGCCTCAATATAAATTGGCTGCGAAATGTCGAGGTCTTTAATCAGCGTCTTACATGCCAGACGGTTACGCCCATTGATACGCATGGCGTCGGAGCCACAGATGCCGTGAGCGCAGGAACGGCGGAAGGTCAACGAGCCGTCCTGCTCCCACTTAATGCGGTGCAGCGCATCGAGGACGCGGTCGGTCGAATACATCTCGACGTCAAAGTCTTGCCAGCGCGGCTCGGTATCGGCCTCAGGGTTATAGCGGCGGATGACGAAGGTGACGGTAAAGGCTTCGGGTGCCGCGGGGCCAGCGGGCCGTTCGGCGATGGTGGCGGTCGACACGGTTAGTACTTCCTCTCCATCGGCTGGTACCGAGTGATCACGACGGGCTTCCAGTCGAGCCGGATGTGGTCTCCGGCATCGGAGGAGTGGGCGTCGCCGGAGAGGTACGCCATGGTGTGCTGCATATAGTTCTCATCGTCGCGCTGGGGATAATCATCGCGCATATGCCCGCCGCGACTTTCTTTGCGGTTCCGAGCGGAATAAACGACCACCTCGGCCAAGTCGAGCAAAAAGCCCAATTCGACCGCCTCGAGTAGATCGGTGTTAAAGCGTCTGCCTTTGTCGTGCACCGAAATGTTGCGGAAACGGTCGCGGAGGCGCTGGATCGTACCGGTGACTGCCTCCAATGACTCGTCGGTGCGAAACACCTGCGCGTTTTTATCCATTTCGTCTTGCAGCTCCTTGCGGATCGCGGCAATCCGCTCGGTTCCGGTGGCGTTTCGGAGCGAGGTAAGCATCTCCCGGACCGGTCCGGCCGGGTCGGTCGGCAGCGGGGTGAAGTCCACCGTTGCCGCGTAGTCGGCGGCGTTGTTGCCGCTGCGCTTGCCGAAGACATTGATATCCAGAAGCGAATTGGTGCCCAAACGGTTCGAGCCGTGTACCGATACACACGCGCACTCACCCGCCGCATAGAGACCGGGGACGACCGTCGTATTGTCTGAGAGCACCTCCGCCTTCACGTTGGTCGGGATGCCTCCCATCGCGTAGTGCGCGGTAGGCATCACGGGAACGGGCTCGACGACCGGATCGACGCC
Organism: Rathayibacter toxicus DSM 7488; assembly: GCF_000425325.1. Taxonomy (GTDB): domain Bacteria; phylum Actinomycetota; class Actinomycetes; order Actinomycetales; family Microbacteriaceae; genus Rathayibacter; species Rathayibacter toxicus. Next base: position 91,398 of record NZ_AUDF01000005.1, on the reverse strand, counting down.
CAAATAGGTGCGCGCGAACTCCGTGATATCAGGGAGCTTGGTTTCGAGCACCTCCGCGCCCAGATGGGTGCAGTCGAGCAGGACGTGGTCTTTATGTGGGCCGGCCCCGCGCCCCTCCGTCACCTCCTGCACCATGCAGCGGGCGACGATGTCGCGCGGCGCCAGGTCTTTGATCGTGGGGGCATAACGCTCCATGAAACGCTCACCGGAGGCATTGCGCAGGATCGCGCCCTCTCCGCGCGCACCCTCTGTCAGCAGGATGCCTAAGCCCGCAAGTCCGGTGGGGTGGAATTGGAAAAACTCCATGTCCTCTAGCGGCAGACCCTTGCGCCAGATGATACCCACGCCGTCGCCGGTGAGGGTGTGCGCGTTGGACGTGGTCTTGTAGATCTTGCCGAAGCCGCCTGTCGCGAAGACGATTGCTTTGGCCTGGAACACGTGCAGCTCGCCGGTTGCTAGCTCGTAGGCGACGACGCCTGAGGGCTTGTGAACGCCGTCGACCTCCGTCATCACCAGATCGAGCACATAAAACTCGTTGTAGAAATTGATCCCGAGTTTGACGCAGTTTTGGAACAGTGTTTGCAGGATCATGTGGCCGGTACGGTCGGCCGCGTAGCAGGCCCGACGAACGGGTGCCTTGCCGTGATCGCGGGTGTGTCCGCCGAAGCGACGCTGATCAATTCTGCCCTCGCCGGTGCGGTTGAAGGGCAGGCCCATGTTTTCTAGGTCGATAACAGCATCGATCGCCTCTTTGGCGAGAATTTCGGCCGCGTCTTGATCGACGAGATAGTCGCCGCCTTTGACGGTGTCAAAGGTGTGCCATTCCCAGCTGTCCTCCTCGACATTGGCGAGGGCGGCAGCCATGCCGCCCTGTGCGGCGCCGGTGTGTGAGCGTGTCGGATAAAGCTTGGAGAGCACGGCAGTTTTCGCCTTGGGCCCGGCCTCGATAGCCGCTCGCATTCCGGCGCCGCCGGCACCGACGATCACCACATCGAACCGGTGATAATGGACGCCGTCTGGTCCGACGGTGTGGTCGGAGGCGCTCTGTTCAACGCCGTAGGTGTTACCTGCTGTGCTCACTGGGTGAATGCTCCGATGTGCGGGAAAGTGAGGAGAGAAAAGGAGGTGCGCCGGGCCGGATTAGGCGACGCAGAACGAGGGCAATAATTCCGATGGTGCGCCGGAGGGGCACGGGTTGAAGGCAAACACAACCCAGGTACCGAGCGCGATCAGGGCAACCACGGCGACAAGAATGCCGCCCTTAAAGACGCGGGCTAACAGTCGTGAGGTCGCGTAATCGTTGACGAGTGTGCGCATTCCGTTGCCGCCGTGGATCAGGGCGAGCCAGAGCATCAGCACGTCCCACCACTGCCAGAACGGGTTCGCCAGCTTGCCGCCGACAAAGCCGAAGTCGATGGCCTTGATGCCGTCGCCGAGGAGGAGGTTATAAATCAGGTGCCCGAATATCAGGACGATCAACACGACCCCGGAGGCGCGCATATAAATCCAGCCCCATTTCTCCCAGTTGGTTCCGGAAGAGCGGGTGGGGATGTGTGGAGTCCGCGGCGCGGCGATGGTGCTCACTGGGCGCCTCTCTCACTGAAGACATTGATGAGGTGGCGGGGCGCGAAGCCGAGCATCAGCACGGCCCAGAGGGCGATAACAATCCAGAACAGCACGCGCTGATTGCGGGTCGCCCAGCTCCAAAAATCGATCAGGATGATCCGCAGACCATTGAGCGCGTGAAACGCGATAGCTCCCACCAGCGCGGTCTCACCCAGACCCATGATCGGATTTTTGTAGGTGCCGATCACGGCGTTGTAGGCCTGGGGGCTCACCGCTATTAGTGCCGAGTCGAGTACATGCACCAGCAAGAAGAAGAAGATCGCAACTCCGGTAATGCGATGGAGTACCCACGACCACATTCCTTCGCGACCGCGGTAGAGAGTGCCGGCCGGACGCCGAATCTTTCCCTGCTTCCGGGGTGCGAGGGTCTCAGCAGCTTGAACTGACACGGACAACCCTCCCTGGTTGTGCTCCGACGACCGGACCGCATCCGCGTCTGCGTGGACGGGAGGGGACGTAGGAGCGACGAGCGAACTCGCCCGGCAATTGTATGCGGCGCCGCATACTGGCGCGGCTTAGGTGAACCTTAGCTTCGGAATCTCGTCGTGGTGGTACCGGATCGCGGGCGGTTTCCGGGTCCGGGGCCCGTCCCTAACAGATAAGGACGCTCTGGTGTAGCACGGTGACTTTCGCCGCTGTGATCTGGCTGCTCGTGCACAAAACGGCGGCGCGCGGTCAGCGCACGGGGCGGTAGCGCGCTGGCTCCCTTGTATTCTGCCGGGATGACATCAACTGAGACCGAGGGTCGCGCCCCGCTCGACCGCTTCTACAGCGTGATCCCTGCCGGTGGGATCGGTTCGAGGCTATGGCCGCTCTCCCGGGCCGACGCCCCCAAGTTTCTGCATGATTTGACCGGGTCGGGCCAGACTTTGCTTCGTGACACCTGGGATCGTCTTGTGCCGATCTCGGGCGCTCAACGCATCATGGTCGTCACGGGCCGTGCGCATCGCGCCGCTGTTGAGCAGCAACTTGAGCAGCTTGAGGATCCGAATGTGGTCCTGGAAAGCGAACCTCGCGACTCCTCTGCCGCCATCGGTCTGGCTGCTGCGATCCTTGAGCGGCGTGAGCCCGGCGTGATCATTGGCTCCTTCGCCGCCGATCACGTCATCGGCGGCGAGACGCTGTTCCACGAGGCTGTGGCGGAGGCGGTCGCCGCCGCCGATGCGGGCTATATCGCCACGATCGGTATCACTCCCACCGAGCCTTCGGTCGGGTTCGGCTATATCCGCACGGGAGGTGCTTTGAGCATTGTCGGCGCGCCGCGCGCCCGTGCGGTCGACTCGTTTGTGGAGAAACCTGACGCTGAAACCGCGCGCGGATATCTCTCAAGCGGTCAGTACCTCTGGAATGCTGGCATGTTCATTGCGCGCGCCGACCGTCTGCTCGAGGAGCTTGGTCGCTCGAAACCGAAGCTACTGGAGGGTCTGCTCGAATTGGCGCGAGCATGGGACACGCCAGAACGCGGCGCGGCGGTTGACCGGATTTGGCCCGCGCTCGAGAAGATCGCGATTGACTATTCGGTTGCTGAACCGGCGGCGGCGGCGGGCAAGCTCGTGGTCGTTCCCGGGCACTTCTCGTGGGACGACGTCGGTGATTTTGCGTCGATCGCCAAGCTGCACGCGAGCGGTCTGCGCTCGGACCTTGCAATTCTCGGCGAGGACGCACGGGTGTTGGCTGACTCGGCAACCGGTATCGTCGTCAGCGGCGGCAACCGCACCATCGCGTTGGTGGGAGTGAAGGACATCGTCGTCGTGGACACGCCTGATGCTCTTTTGGTGACGACCACGGAGAACGCCCAAAAGGTCAAGGGTGTCGTCGATGCTCTGCGTGTCTCCGGTCGCACCGACGTTTTGTAGTTCCGGTCGATCGCGGCCGGGAGGCCTGCGTGCTTCTCATACACAACTAGCTCGGCACCCTACCCTGGAGGATGACATCAGTGACTATCACCGCGCGTAAAGCCGTCGGTGGCGGCCTTGCCATCCTCACGGTCACGGCGCTCCTTTCTGGTTGTGCTCCCGCTCCCGATCAGGTTCGCTCCAGCGCTGCCGCCGGTGGTCGTTTCTTGCCCTGCATGGTTTCCGACGCGGGTGGATTCGACGACAAATCGTTTAACGAACTGGGGTATAACGGCCTCGTACAGGCTTCTGCGCAGCGTGGTGTCACTCCTAAAACAGTGACGTCGAAGTCCGAAACTGATTTCGCTCCCAACCTGACAAGCCTCGTTGATCAGGGTTGCACTCTGATTGTCACTGTCGGTTTCGCGTTGGCTTCGGCGACGTCTGCCGCAGCCCAGGCGCATCCCGATATCAATTTTGCGATTATTGATGACGCGTCGATCTCTCTGCCGAATGTGAAGCCGATCACTTTTAATACAGCCCAGGCGGCGTTCCTCGCTGGTTACGCGGCAGCCGCTTATTCGACAACCGGTTGTGTAGGAACCTACGGGGGCCAACAGTTTCCGACAGTTACCATATTTATGGATGGTTATGTGGATGGCGTTAAATACTACAACTCACGCAAGGGGAAAAACGTCAAGGTTGTTGGCTGGGATGTTGACTCCCAAAAAGGTTCCTTCACCGGAGGATTCGAGGCTGGTGTTGAAGCTAAATCGGCTGCTCGTTCTCTCATTGACCAGAATGCGGATGTCATTCTTCCGGTGGGTGGTCCGATTTTTCAGTCGGCCATCGAGGCTATCCGTGACTCTGGTAAAAATATCGCCATGGTGGGTGTTGATGCCGACCTCTATCAAACCTATCCGGCTGGCGAGAGTCTTTATCTCACCTCTGTCCTCAAAGGCATCGAGGCAGGTATCGCCTCGGTTACTGCCGACGCTGGTGCGGGAAAATTTAGCGCTGCTCCCTATGTCGGCACTCTTGCAAACAGCGGTGTAAGTATTGCCCCGTTCCACGACTTCGAGTCCAGAGTTTCTGCTGAGCTCTCCGGCGAACTTGATGTCCTTAAAAAGGGGATCAGCGACGGTTCGATTACCGTTGTCTCGCCGTCGGCCCCTGCCTCCTCTTAGCGACTCAAAGCCGGGGTGGGTTCGGGTGTTGCTCACTCTCAGTCCCGTCCTTTGTTGCGACATTCTCTCCCGGAGGCACGGAAACCGAATATCAGCAGGAAAGTGAGAGAGGTGTTATGAAGCTCGAACTCCGGGGCATTACAAAGCGGTTTGGCGCTCTGGTGGCTAACGACAGCATTAGTCTTACCGTTGACCCTGGAGAGATTCACTGCCTCCTCGGCGAGAATGGCGCGGGTAAATCGACACTGATGAATGTGCTCTACGGCCTTTATCGGGCTGACGAGGGCGAGATTCTGCTTGACGATGTTGTCCAGCACTTCTCCGGTCCGGGTGATGCCGTGAAGGCTGGTATTGGGATGGTTCACCAGCACTTCATGCTCGTCCCGGTGTTCTCCGTCGCCGAGAATGTCATGCTCGGCCACGAAAAGACACGGTTCGGCGGGCGGCTCGACCTCATTGCTGCTCGCTCTCATGTGCGCGAGATTTCCGACCGTTTTGGGTTCGATGTGGACCCGGATGCGGTGGTGGAGAATCTGCCCGTCGGCGTGCAGCAGCGCGTGGAGATCATTAAGGCTCTTTCGCGAGACGCGCGCGTTCTTGTTTTCGACGAGCCGACTGCTGTGCTGACGCCGCAGGAGACCGACGAGCTGATGGCGATCATGCGGCAACTGCGCGCCTCCGGGACCGCGATCGTCTTCATCACCCATAAGTTGCGCGAAGTGCGGGAGGTGGGGGACCGGATCACGGTCATCCGTCTCGGCAAGGTCGTCGGGGAGGCATCCCCCACGGCACACAACGCCGAACTCGCCTCCCTCATGGTCGGCCGTGCAGTTGAGCTCACTGTCCGCAAGGAGCCAGCGCATGCGGGTGAGGAGGCCCTCACTGTCAGTGGTCTTACGGTGCGCGACCATACCGGGCAAGCCGTCGTTGATGATGTGGCGTTCGGCGTGCGGCGTGGCGAGATTCTCGCGATCGCTGGGGTTCAGGGCAACGGCCAGACGGAGCTGGTTGACGCGATCATGGGGCTTCGGGACCACATCGAGGGCACAGTAACCCTCGACGGTCGTCGTCTCGATGGGCTTTCGGTGCGGGGCATTCTCGAGTCCGGTGTTGGCTTCGTTCCTGAGGATCGCACGGCGGAAGGCCTTGTTGCCAATTTCACGATCGCGGAAAACCTCATGCTCGATCGCAGCAATTCCGGTCCCTTCGTCGCGGGTCTTAGCGTGCGCCGGAAAGAACTCGCGCGCTTTGCTGAAGAATGCGTGCGCGAATTCGATGTGCGTGCGCCGAGCATTACCACCGCGGTGGGGCGTCTCTCCGGCGGCAACCAACAAAAGATTGTTCTCGCGCGTGAACTGAGCCGCGAACTGCGCTTGTTCGTTGCCGCGCAACCCACCCGCGGCATCGACGTAGGCTCCATCGAGTTTGTGCACAAGCGGATCGTCCAGACCCGCGATGCGGGCGTTCCGGTGATTGTTGTCTCCACCGAGCTCGACGAGGTTGTGGCGCTCGCTGATCGGATCGCAGTGATGTACAAGGGCACGATCATCGGCATCGTCCCCGCCGATACTCCCCGAGACGTTCTCGGGCTCATGATGGCGGGACAGTCGCCCGTCGAGAGTGGAGCTGCCGCGTGAGCGATGCGCAATTGCCCGCGGCACATCCCGACGCGGAAACAGAGCGGGGGAAAGGTCTCGAACCGGGGCACGCTCCGGGGCAGGAGGTGCAGCCCGGCCAGCTCCGTAGTGGCACCTCGCGTATCCTGCGCGACATTCTCTCGGGCACAGCGCTCATGTCGGTGCTTACCGTGCTGCTCTCGTTGCTTGTGGGAGGCGTGCTCATCGCGGCAACCGACAAGCAAGTTCAGACCGCTGTCGGCTATTTCTTTGCTCGGCCGACCGATACGGTGCAGGCGGTGTGGCAGTCCGTTTTCGGCGCCTACTCGTCGCTGTTTCAGGGCTCGATCTATAACTTTCGTCGCGACGGTTTTGCCAACGGGATCAAGCCGCTCACCGACACACTCGCTTTCGCGACGCCGCTGATCGCCGGTGGACTCGGCGTAGCGCTCGCGTTTCGGGTAGGGCTTTTCAACATTGGTGGTCGCGGTCAAATGCTTATCGCGGCTGCCTGCGCCGGGTGGGTGGGCTTCTCGCTTGATCTGCCGGGGGGAGTGCACCTGGTCGCGGCGCTCGCCGCCGGAATCCTCGGAGGGTCGCTCTGGGGTGGGATCGCGGGTCTGCTCAAGGCGCTCACCGGGGCGCACGAGGTGATCGTGACGATCATGCTCAATTACGTGGCGTTTTACCTCGTCTCGTATTTGCTGCGGACGCCAGGAACTCTCCAGGCGCCGGGATCCAACAACCCGAAGTCGCCCGCGATGAAAGAGACCGCGGTGTTTCCGGTTCTCTTCGGCTCCGGATATTCACTGACCGCCGGTTTTATCGTGGTGGTTCTTGCGACGGTTCTCGTCTGGTGGCTATTCAGCCGATCGACGCGAGGTCTGACGTTCCGCGCGGTTGGAGAGAATCCGCGCGCGGCCCAGGTAGCGGGCATCGACGTTAAGGCGAGCTATTTCTGGGCGATGGTTTTTTCTGGCGGACTGCTCGGCCTCGCTGGCAGCGCACAGGTAATGGGCACGGTAACTTCCGGCTTCACCTCGGGGATTGACGCGGGCATCGGTTTTGATGCCATCACCGTTGCTCTGCTGGGCCGCTCACGGCCCTGGGGTGTGTTTGTGGCCGGCCTTCTTTTCGGAGCCTTTAAAGCCGGTGGCTACTCGATGCAGGCGGCTCAGGGCGTGCCGATCGACGTCGTTGTTGTCGTTCAGTCGCTCATCGTTTTGTTCCTCGCCGCCCCGCCCGTGGTCCGCGCGATTTTCCGTCTCCCGTCGCCCGGGACCGGCCCGAGGCGACAGACCCGCCGTACCTCGGAGGTGTCCGCATGAGCGCCGTCGTCGCCGCGCGGTCCTCTGTGTCTCCCCTCGTTACGCGCAGCTGGAAAGCGCCGATCGCGTTAGGTTTCTTCGCGCTGCTCGCCGTCGTCCTCTTCGTGCTGCTTGGCCGTGACGGCACGAGTACATTCCGACTCGCCGTGGGGACCGACTTCTTCGCCCTGCCCGACCTGCTGTTCCCGAGCCGCGCGACCGGCGTTGTGGTCGCGGTTCTCACCGTGGCGCTCGCCGCCGCCTCCGCGGTTGTGGTGCGCGCCCGACGGCGGATCTCGCTGTGGTTCCCAGCGCTGTTCGCGCTGGTGTTCCTGATCGGCTTCCTCGTCTGGGCCTCGGCCGGGGCAACCCTGCCTGTGCCGGGTCTGCTGCTGGGGACTGTCGGTCTGGCGACTCCGCTGGTCTTCGGCTCGCTCGGCGGAGTGATCTCGGAACGAGTCGGAGTGGTCAACGTCGCGATCGAAGGTCAGCTGCTTGCCGGGGCTTTCACTGCGGCGGTGGTCAGTTCGCTGACTCGTCAACCGGTGCTGGGAGTAATCGCTGCGATGGTCGCGAGCGTGCTAGTTTCGCTCGTTCTTGCGGTGTTCGCGATCACGTACCTGGTGGACCAGGTCATCGTCGGCATCGTTTTGAACGTGCTCGTGACGGGGCTGACCAGTTTCCTCTCGTCGCAGGTGCTCTCGGTTGCCGCGAATACCGTTAACTCTCCGGTGAAGTTCGATCGGTTACCGATCCCGATGGTGAGCCAGATTCCCTTGGTGGGAGCGGTGCTTTTCGACCAAACGGTCATCGTCTACCTGATGTACATCGCGATTGCCGCGGTGTGGTGGGGACTGTATATGACCAAGTGGGGGTTGCGGTTGCGCGCGGTGGGTGAACATCCGCAGGCTGCGGACTCGGTGGGGATCAACGTGCCGCGGACTCGATTCTGGAACGTGTCGTTCGCAGGGGCGATCGCCGGAATCGGCGGGGCCTACTACACGCTCGACGCCGTCGGCGCGTTTAATAAAGAGATGACGGCAGGAGCCGGTTTTATCGCGCTGGCTGCGGTGATCTTCGGCCGGTGGGATCCGATTAGGGCAACTCTTGCCTCGCTCTTGTTTGGATTCGCCACCAACCTGCAGAACACCCTGAGCCTGATCGGCTCGCCCGTGCCGAGCGAGTTCATGCTGATGCTGCCCTACCTGGTGACGATCTTCGCGGTCGTCGGTCTCGTTGGCCAATCCCGCGGCCCGGCGGCGGCAGGCAAGCCGTACGTGAAATCGTGAAAGGACTCGTGTGACCGTTATTGACTGGGAGGCGCTGCGTCAGGCCGCGCGGGACGCTCTGAGTCGAGCGTATGCGCCGTACTCACGGTTTCCGGTGGGTGCGGCAGCACTGGTGGAGGATGGACGGATCGTGTCGGGCTGCAACGTAGAGAACGCCTCCTACGGTCTCAGCCTGTGCGCGGAGTGCACGCTGATTTCCACGCTACAGATGACGGGCGGTGGGCGGCTCGTCGCCTTCACCTGCGTCGATGGGCGCGGCGAAACGGTGATGCCCTGTGGCCGCTGTCGTCAGCTGCTTGTCGAGCACTCGGCCGACGGGATGATGCTCGAAACTGTCTCGGGGCGGAAAACCATTGACGAGGTCCTCCCCGACGCGTTCGGGCCGCGCACGCTCACGGCGTATGCGCAGAAGTAGTCCTCTGCCGCTCGCTTCCACTCTGAGATCGAGGACCAGTATGACCACTGTCAGCCCTGTCGAATCCTTCGACGCCGTCGATATCATCCGCGCCAAACGTGACCGCTGTACCCTCTCGACCGCCCAGATTGCCTGGCTCATCGACGCTTATACACGCGGCTATGTCGCTGGCGAGCAAATGGCGGCGTTCGCGATGGCGGTGCTGCTCAACGGCATGGACCGCGACGAGGTCCGCGATCTGACCCTGGCGATGATCGCCAGCGGCGAGAGGATGCGTTTCGACGGCCTCGGCAAGAGCACGGTGGATAAGCATTCGACCGGCGGCGTGGGCGACAAGATCACCTTGCCGCTGATGCCGCTGGTTGCTTCCTTCGGTGTCGCTGTGCCGCAACTCTCGGGCCGCGGCCTCGGGTACACCGGGGGCACGCTGGACAAGCTTGAGTCGATCCCCGGCTGGCGGGCGGACCTGTCGCACCGGGAAATCCTCGAACAACTGCGCACCGTTGGCGGAGTGATTTGCGCCGCCGGTCCGGGCCTGGCTCCCGCCGACAAAAAGTTGTACGCGCTGCGCGACATTACCGGAACCGTCGAGGCAATCCCGTTGATCGCTTCCTCGATCATGTCGAAGAAAATCGCGGAAGGAACACAGGCTCTGGTTCTTGACGTTAAATTCGGTTCCGGCGCTTTTTTGGGCGATCGTGACCGCTCTCGTGAGCTGGCTCAGGCGATGGTTGACCTCGGCAATGACGCCGGGGTGCGTACGACGGCGTTGCTGACGAACATGAATGTGCCGCTCGGATTCGCGATCGGCAACGCGAATGAGGTACGGGAGTCGGTTGATGTGCTCGCCGGAGGGGGACCGGCTGACGTGCGCGAACTCACCCTCACCCTCGCCCGCGAGATGCTGGCGCTGGTGGGCGTCTCCGATGCTGATCTGGAGGGCGCACTGGATGACGGCTCGGCGATGGACTGCTGGCGCGCCGCGATACGCGCTCAGGGCGGTGATCCGGCTGCGGCTCTCCCGGTTGCTCGAGAAACCCACGTGATCGTCGCCGAGCGTGACGGCGTGCTCGTGGAACAGCAGGCGCTGCCGTTCGGGATCGCCGCGTGGCGACTGGGAGCGGGACGCGCCAGACAGTGCGACGCAGTGCAGCACGCGGCGGGCATTGACCTGCACGCCAAACCCGGCGATCGGGTGCGCGCAGGGCAGCCGTTATTCACGCTCTCGGCCGACGAGCCGGCCCGGTTCGAGCGGGCACAAGAAGCTCTTCAGGGGGCGTACCGCATTGGTGATGAGGGGGAGGAGGTGCATGACGGCGGTCCACTGGTGGCAGGGCGCATCGGCTGAGCCAGCGACAACTAGATAAGCGATATCCAGCCGGTGATATCGCTTCCGGGACGGTGCAGGCAGACGCAGGCTCTAGGGTGGTCCGCGAACGATTGCCGGAGAGCTGAGGAGCACCGTGGCCGAAAACATCGAGGAGTATTTCCTCGCGGGCGAGGGCATTCCCTTCACGGAGTTGCCCAAGGTGCTGCTACATGACCATCTCGACGGCGGCCTGCGGCCGGCGACAATCCTTGACCTTGCCTCCGAGACGGGTGTGCCGGTGCCGGCCGAGGAGCCGACGGAGCTTGCCGAGTGGTTCGCCGAGACTGCACACTCCGGGTCGCTGACCGACTATCTCGCGACCTTCGAGACGACCGTTGCCGTGATGCAGACCGCCCCGGCCCTGGAGCGCGTCGCTCGTGAGTATGTCGCTGATCTCGCTGCCGATGGAGTCGTGTACGGCGAGGTCCGCTGGGCGCCCGAATTGCATCAGCGCAGTGGTCTCAGCCTGGATGAGGCGGTCGACGCCGTGCGCGAGGGGCTGGATCAGGGGATGCAGGAGGCGGCTGCGCAGGGTCACCGCCTCCGCGTCGGGCAACTGATCGCGGCGATGCGCGACGGTGAGCGCTCGTTCGAGATCGCCGAGCTGGCGCTGCGCCATCGCGAGCGCGGAGTTGTCGGCTTCGATCTGGCCGGAGCGGAGGCGGGTTTCCCGGCCTCGCTGCATCGACGCGCTTTCGAACTGCTCGCCTCCGAGCACTTCCCGACTACGGTGCACGCGGGCGAATCCGCGGGGGTGGACAGTATTTGTTCCGCTCTGCATGACGGTCGGGCACTCCGTCTTGGACACGGCGTGCGCCTGGCCGAGGACATCAGCCTGGTGCGTCACGATGATGACGCCAGCTATGTGACGCTCGGAGAGCTGTCGGAGTGGGTGAAGGATCGCGAGATCGCCCTCGAACTCAGTCCGTCCTCTAATCTGCACACTGGCGCAGTAGCTGCCTGGGGAACAGAACTGACCGAGCATCCCTTCGATCTGCTTTATCAGCTCGGCTTCCGGGTGAGCGTCAACACCGACAATCGCCTGATGAGCGCAACGACGCTCAGTCGGGAACTCGCGCTGCTCGCTGACGCTTTCGGCTATGACCTCGATGACCTCGAGACGTTCCAAATTAACGCCGCCCAGGCCAGCTTCCTGCCGCGTGACGAGCGACACGAGCTGATCGAGCTGATCAACTCCGGCTTTGAGGCGGCCTGAATGCCACTGGATGCTCTGCCTGATGAGGCGGTGACGCTCCACTATCGTGCGGCCAGCTGGCGCGAAGCCGTGATGGAAGCTGGGCGGGCGTTGGAACGGATCGGCGCCGTTGACGCCGTTTACTCGCGTCGCATGGTGGAGCAGGTGGACGTCCTCGGTCCTTATATCGTGATCGCTCCGGGGATCGCTCTGGCCCATGCTCGCCCCGGCAACGATGTTTTCGCCACTGGACTCTCGGTTGTCACCCTGGCGACACCGGTAGCCTTCGGACACCGTACAAATGATCCGGTCTCGGTGGTCATCGGTATCGCGGCACTGCGATCCTCCGGCCACCTCGACGTCGTTTCCGGGCTTGCTGATGTGCTCATCCGCCCCGACGCGGTCGGTGCGTTGACCGCGGTGCGCACCCTCCGCGGCATCAACGCCATCCTCACCGGTTCGGAAAGAAAATGATGAAAATCGTCACCCTTTGCGGCGCAGGTCTGGGCACCTCCGCCATCCTTAAGCTCGGCGTGGAACGCGCCCTCGAGGCGCTGAACCTCGATGCGGAGGTGATTGCCTCCGATATCGCCTCCGTCACTGAGCTGGCCGCCGACGCGCAGGTTATTCTCACCAGTGGCGAACTTCTTCACCGGATCGGACGCACCTTTGCCGAGATCATCGTGATCGACAATTACCTCGATCAGGCCGAGATCTCCGCAAAGATTGAACGCGCACTTGGGCGAGATGCCGTCTGAGCCGGCCGCTGTTCTGCTCGACACGGTATGCGCTCCGAGGTGGTGCGCGCACAGAGGCGGCTTAGGACAGCAGGCTCTGGACGCCTCGGCGTAAAGCGGCCAGGCGAGAGGCGACCTCGGCTCGGCGGATGCGGGCATCCGTGTCCTGTGACCAGACATCGAGGTAAAACTTGAGTTTGGGCTCGGTGCCGCTGGGGCGAGCGATAAGACGTGCGCTCTCGAGGCGGAAACGCAGCGCGTCCGTCGGCGGTAACCCGGTATCGGAGTTGCGTAGGTCCTCGGTGCGCTCGATGATCAGCCCGCCTAGCGACAGTGGCGGTTCGGCTCGGAGGCGGAGCATGATCCGCTCGATGTCGGATAGATTACTCACCCTCAGCGAGATCTGCTCCGACCCGAACAAGCCGAAACGCTCGGCGAAGGCCTCCAGCTCGTCGGCGATGGTGCGTCCTTCGTGGGCGAGCGCACTCGCCAGCGACACGAACGCGAGCGCCGCAGAAATGCCGTCTTTATCGCGGATCGTCACCGGATTCACGAGGTAGCCCAGCGCCTCCTCGTAACCGAAGAGCAGCTCGGGGACGCGTGAAATCCACTTGAACCCGGTTAGAGTCTCGACGAACCCCAGCCCGTACTCGGCGGCGACCGCGCTGAGCGCGGGGGCTGAGACGATCGAGCACGCGAGCGCACCGCCGCGTCTGTCTAACCGCGCCCGTTCCGCCGCCCGCCAGCCGAGTAGTGCCCCCACCTCGTTGCCGGTCAGGCGTCGAAAGCCTGCCGCAGCAGAAGCGTCCGGGATCGCCGCCGCGAACCGGTCCGCGTCGGGGTCGTTTGCAACGATCAGCTCCGCCCCAACGGCTCGGGCTGTGGCACAGGAAAGATCTAGTGCCCCCGCCTCCTCCGGATTCGGGAATGCGACAGTGGGAAAAGTGGGATCTGGATCGATCTGTTCCGTCACCACGGTGGGCTCGTCGAAGCCCGCCGCCGCGAGCACCCGCTGCATGGTCTCTGCACCGACACCGTGCAGTGCCGTATAGACGATCCGGAGTGGAGCCGACTGATGCCCGAGCTCAGCGGTCGCCTCGATGTATGCGGTGACCACCGACTCCGATGCGATGCGGTACTCACCTCGCGGCAGCTCCGGCACGCGCCGTGACCGTGCGATCGCGAGGATCCGCTCGGCAATGTCGGAGTCCACGGGCGCCACAATCTGCGCCCCTTCGTCCGCGCCACCGAGGTACACCTTGTACCCGTTGTCCTGCGGCGGGTTGTGGCTCGCTGTCACCATTACACCCGAGTCGGCGCCGAGATGGCGCACGGCGAAGGCGAGGACCGGAGTCGGTAGTAGGCGGGGCAGCAGCACGGCATCGATGCCGGCGCCGCTCATCAGTGCGGCGGAATTCTCGGCGAAGATACGCGAGTTCTTGCGGCCGTCGTAACCGATGACGACGGTCGGGCGGGAATTACTCCGGGCGAGGAGATACTCGGCAATTCCCACCGCCGTCTGCGCGACGACGACCTGGTTCATGCGGTTCGGCCCGGCCGCGAGCGCACCGCGCAGGCCCGCCGTGCCGAAGGCGAGTTGGCTGCGGAAGCGGTCCGTGAGCTCAGCGATGGCCGTGGCATCTCCGACATCGGAGGCGGCCAGCAGATCACCGAGTTCCTGACGCGTCTCGGGGTCGGGGTCCTGCGCCAGCCAGTCCTTGGCACGAGAGTGCAGGTCGCTCACAGACTTGCCACGATCCCGGCGAGGAGGCACGCGAGATCATCCTCCGCGTCGCGCCCCGCCCCGAGAACCTCCTCGTGACTGAGCGGCGTCGTCTGGATGCCCGCGGCCAGATTGGTGATCAGCGACAGGCCAAGCACCTCCATGCCTGCCTCACGTGCGGCGATTGCTTCGAGCGCGGTGGACATGCCCACGATGTGCCCGCCGATCAGGCGCGCCATCTGCACCTCCGCCGGGGTTTCATAGTGCGGACCGCGGAACTGCACGTACACCCCCTCGTCGAGGTCGGGTCGCGTCGTTCGGGCCAGGGCGCGCAGGCGCGCGGAGTAGAGGTCGGTGAGATCGACGAAGTTTGCGCCCTCAAGTGGCGAGTCGGCAGTGAGATTAATGTGGTCACTGATCAGCACGGGTGTGCCGGGTGTCCAGTGCTCTGTGATGCCTCCCGCTCCGTTGGTCAGGATCATCACAGAGGTGCCGGTTGCCGCTGCGGTGCGGACGCTGTGCGCGACCCGGCGGACGCCATAGCCCTCGTAGTAGTGGGTACGCGCCCCGATCACCAGCGCGTGCTTCCCGGTGGGCAGCAGGACCGACCGGAACGAGCCAGGGTGGCCTGGTACGACCGGTGCTGAGAATCCGACGATCTCGGTCGCCGCGATAGTCGCGATTGTTTCGCCGACTGCGTCTGCGGCTTTGCCCCAGCCGCTGCCCAGTGTGAGCGCGATGTCGTGCTGGGCGACCCCTGTGGCCTCGGCGATCTGGGCGGCTGCCTCGGCAGCGAGGGCGAAGGGATCAGCAGCGCGGGAGTCGAGCGGATGCGTGGTCTGGTCGGCCATCCCTCCACCCTATCTACGCCGTGGGCGGAAGCTGTGTTCGTCATTGCCAGCGGCGATGTGGTCATGAGAGATGATGGAGCAATGGCTGACGAGTTCGAGCGCGTCCAGAGAATCGCTGTACTCGGAGGCGGCCCCGGCGGTTATGAGGCTGCCATCGCCGGAGCACAGCTCGGTGCTGAGGTCACTCTTGTCGAGCAGGTTGGCGTGGGTGGCTCGGCGGTCCTCACCGATGTCGTGCCGTCGAAATCGCTTATCGCTACCGCGGAAGCGGCCAGCGCGATCGGCGAAGCTGCTGACTTGGGTGTGCAATTTTTTACCCGCTCCGACCGCAACACACCGGTGTCGCCCGAGATCGCGGTGAATCTTGCGACGGTCAATACTCGCCTTCTCGGTCTTGCGGGGCAGCAGTCGGAGGATTTGCGCGCGAACCTGGTGCATCACGGGGTGCGCATCGTGCCGGGTCGCGGGCGCCTCGACGGGGCGAATGCTCTGATGGTGTCGACCGCCGACGGGAGGGACGGTGACCGGATCGAGGCCGACACCATCGTCGTCTCGGTCGGTGCGAGCCCTCGGGTGCTGTCGAGCGCGGTTCCCGACGGCGAACGCATCCTCAACTGGACCCAGCTGTACACCCTCCCCGCGGTACCGGAGCACCTCATCGTCGTCGGTTCTGGCGTGACGGGGGTCGAATTTGCCTCCGCCTACCGTGCCCTCGGCGCGCGGGTGACGTTGATTTCCTCCCGTGACCGGGTGTTGCCCGGCGAAGACGAGGACGCGGCCGCGGTGATCGAAAACGTCTTCACCCGAAACGGCATGGTGGTGCTGTCACAGTCGCGGGCCACCCGCGTGGAACTCACCAAGACGGGAGTGCGGGCCGTGCTCTCGGACGGGCGAATGGTCGAGGGTTCGCACTGCTTGATGGCTGTGGGTTCGGTGCCGAATACCGTCGGGATCGGGCTCGAGGAGGCGGGGGTACAGCTGAGCGAGTCGGGGCACATTCGGGTCAACCGGGTGGCGCGGACGAGCATGCCGTCCATTTATGCGGCCGGAGATTGCACGAACTTTTTGCCGCTCGCCTCCGTCGCCGCAATGCAAGGACGAACCGCTGCTTTCCACGCTATGGGTGACGTGGTGAATCCGACTGAGGTGCGTAATGTGTCGGCAAATATCTTTACGCAGCCGGAAATTGCCACGGTGGGGTGGAGTCAGCGTGAGATCGAGGAGGGGCTTGCCCAGGGTGAGGTGTGCACATTGCCTCTGTCGGCTAATGCTCGGGCCAAAATGATGGGCATCCGCGATGGCTTTGTGAAGCTCTTCGCGCGTACCGGCTCCGGCACCGTGATCGGAGGCGTTATTGTCGCCCCGAAAGCCAGTGAATTAATTTTTCCGCTTGCCCTTGCTGTCGAGAACCGTCTCACAGTCGATAATGTCGCCCGCGCCTTCACCGTCTACCCGAGCCTGACGGGCTCGCTCTCTGAGGCCGCGCGTGCCATGCACATCGTCGTCTGAGCAATGTACTGACGGCGAGTTGTGGTTTTGTGATACTGAATTCTTACTTTGAGTAAGCAGGAGAAATTTTTGGTTTTAATGAATTGGAGAAAGTGTCGCCGTCATGATGTGATTACTCTGCTGATGACGTAGAAAACAAGGGGAAGTGCGTGCGAAAATGTATCGACCATACTTCGCTATGGTTGGGAACGGTTCGCGTCTCATTGTTAATAGAGACAATTCGTGAGAAAACCGTCAGTAGTTCGGGAATTACGTTTCTGACCTACTGGCGGTATAGGTGGTTACTGCGGTAGCTAGTCCTCCCCTCCTTGTGGATTGCAGTTTGCGGCGATGGTGGCTGCAAGTCCAACGTCGGGTCGGTTGCTATCAAGATTCCAGCTTTCCTTGTCGGCGGTGAAGATGCGTCCAAGAAAGTGGCAGGTGAATTGGTCGTGGAGGTTGTTGTGGTCCAATCTGGCTCGGTCACCTTTGTCTAGTGCTTCGCCCCATGCTGCTTCATTCGCCTCCGGTCCCGCGCCCAACTGGTTGCGGCCTAAGTCTGTCGGGTACACCTGCGCAGTGGGGCCCCACTGCGGGTCGCCCAGTACCCAGGTCACATGGTCGATGAGATCGACCCCGAACCAGGGGTCTGCGACTACTGGGTAGGCAATGCCGGACGGGGAGAGGTCGACGATCTGAATGAGAGTGGTTCCTGAGATGCCGTAGTGCGTGCGGATGGCGTTGCCATGTGCGTCACGAGCCCACGCGGGCTTCACACCGCCTACCCACTTACCAGCCGCGTCGAGGATACTGATGACGCCGCTAGTGCTCGGTCGCAGCGTAGATCCGACCGGGAGCCTGAGCTCGTAGGTATAAGCGCCGGGCGCTGCGGGCGCTCCAGATGACGGTGTTGAAAGCGACAGAACCGTCGATGTGGGTGACGACGACTGTAGAGGTGTTGTTGCCGTTGTCGTATGCCGCTACGCCTGCCTCGCGTGCCGGGTGCGGGCGCGCGGCGTTGCCAAACGGTGCGTTAATGGCGACCTTTCACGTACCGTCGCCATCCAGAGTGACAGTGGGCTGATGCCCGGCTACCAGTCTCTGATCTGAGTTTTGTGACGGTGTCCCTGAAACAGTGGCGGTGTTGGCTAGCGTTTCAGGCGCTAAGGCTGCGAGAGCAGCAACGGGATCCTGGACAGGTATTTCTGCCGCCGATGCCCCTATTAATCCTTCGCCGAAAACGAGCACTGCGGTGATGCCGACAACAGCTGCGATCGAGGCGATTCGATTGTGATGCGTGTTAATGAGTTCACGCTCCCGCGATGATGTTGGCAGCATGGACACTGGTGCGCGGTTTGAGATGCCGCGCACGGAAAAATGACACCGCGGCGCTGAGTATCACGGCGAGAAACGCGGCGACGCTGAGTGAGAATGCCGTCACCATGACGATGTTCAGCGCGTGCGGAACGGGCTTATTGGCGTCCCTGAGATTAAAAGCCAACCCCCAGATATCGATCGCATATATTGCGCTGGACACCCAGACCACCGATGCGATACCGGCCACCCAGGTCCACGCCCACCGATGGGTGCCGCGGCTGCTCAGAGTGGCGGCGATCACTGCCGTGGCAATCACCGTCGCCACGGCGAATATTAAGAAAGGAACGAAGAAGAATCCCGCGAGTAACGCCGCGGCACTCACTCCCGCCCCGATCTGTAGGGTTTTCTTTACCTGGTCGTACGACGTCTGCATCAACCCACCCGCTTTCCGAAACATGTTGATATGATCTCGCCCGCATGGCGACGCGGTAATTACAGACCTCAGACAAGACATCCAAATTTATCTGAAGACATGGTCTTACTCGCTCGTCCTATGGCCGTGTGACACAATTCGGACGAAGCACATGGCTATCGAAGAGGGATTCACTTTCGCCGACACTCTGGCGGTTTAGTCTGAGCGCTCCGTGTACAAGGAGACCTGGCACGAGTATGCGTGCGCGCCCGCGCCCCGCATTACCGGATCTCGAGGAGGGTATGCCCGGAGGACACGGTGGTGCCGGGTTCCGCCGCGAGGGCGTGCACGACCCCGTCTTTGTGTGCGGTGAGCGGCTGCTCCATCTTCATCGCCTCAAGAACGATGACCAGATCCCCGGCAGCAACGGTGTCGCCCTCGGCAACGGCGACCTTCACAATGGTCGCCTGCATCGGCGAGGTTACGGCGTCGCCGCTGACTGTGCTCACCGAAACCGAACCGCGCCGTTGAGGGGCTGTTTTCGCTTCGGCGCTGCGAGCGGGAGCGGGGCCGATGAGATTCCCCGGCAGGGTGACCTCGATGCGGCGGCCATCGACTTCGAGCACCACATTGTGACGGGCTGCCGGCTTGTCACTCGCGCTGGGTTCGCCGCGAGAGGCCGGAATAGTGTTCTCAAACTCGGTTTCGATCCAACGGGTGTAGATCGAGAAGGGCGCATCGGTGGAGGGAGTAAAGGCCGGATCGTTGACGATAACGCGGTGAAACGGCAGCACCGTCGGCAAACCGACCACCTCGAATTCGGCCAGCGCGCGCCGGGAGCGTTCAAGCGCCTCCTGGCGGCTGCTGCCGGTCACGATGAGCTTGGCGAGGAGGGAATCGAAAGCGCCGGAGATCACGTCGCCGCTGACCACTCCGGAGTCCACCCGCACGCCCGGACCGCTGGGAGCCGTGAACACCGTGACGGGGCCGGGGGCGGGGAGGAAGCCGCGCCCAGGGTCTTCGCCGTTAATGCGGAACTCAAAGGAGTGCCCGCGCGGCACCGGGTCGATGCCGTCGAGCAGGCCGCCTTCGGCGAGCCGGAACTGCTCGCGGACAAGGTCGATGCCGGTAACTTCTTCGGACACCGGGTGTTCAACCTGAAGGCGCGTGTTCACCTCGAGGAACGAGACCATGCCGTCTCTGCTGATCAGAAACTCGCAGGTACCGGCGCCGACATAACCGACCTCACGGAGGATCGCCTTAGATGCGCGGTACAGTTCGGCGTTCTGCTCCTCGCTGAGGAACGGTGCCGGTGCCTCCTCGACGAGTTTCTGGTGGCGACGTTGCAGCGAACAGTCGCGAGTCGAGACGACGACCACGGTCCCGCGCGCATCGGCGAGGCACTGGGTTTCGACGTGGCGCGGCTGGTCGAGGTATTTCTCGACGAAGCATTCGCCGCGCCCGAAGGCGGCGACAGCCTCGCGGGTAGCGGAGGCGAAGAGTTCGCCGACTTCGTCGCGTTCGCGGGCGACTTTGAGGCCGCGGCCCCCGCCTCCGAATGCCGCTTTAATGGCAACCGGTAGTCCGTGCTGGTCGACGAACTCGAGTACTTCGGCCGGGTCCGAGACTGGGTTGAGAGTGCCGGGGGCGAGCGGAGCACCGACCTTTTCGGCGACATGGCGGGCCGAAACTTTGTCGCCTAGGCGCTCGATGGCGTCGGGACTGGGGCCGATCCAGACCAGTCCGGCGTCGATCACGGCGCGAGCGAAGTCAGCGTTTTCTGCGAGGAAGCCGTAGCCGGGGTGCACGGCGTCCGCACCGGAACGGCGGGCCACCGCGAGCACTTTGTCGATGACCAGGTAAGTATCGGCGCTCGTCGTACCGTCCAGCGCATAGGCCTCATCGGCGAGGCGACTGTGCAGAGCGTCGCGGTCCTGATCGGCGTAGACGGCGACAGAGGTGATCCCGCAGTCGCGGGCGGCACGGATGATGCGGACGGCGATCTCGCCCCGGTTAGCGATAAGCACCTTGGTAATGCGCGGCATGGTCCTCAACCCTAGGGGGCAGCTCTTGGATGCTTGGCGCGGTTCACGACAAAGAAGCGTCGGGCCTTCGTTGGTTCTTCACAATCGTCCCTGTCGACTCCCCAGGTGCGGGTGGTCGCCGCAGTCACCGGTTCCAGAGCGATGGCCAGCTCACACCGAGTGTGCGCACGAGCGTGCGCAGCGTCGGTACCGACATCCCGATTACGGTCGATGGGTCGCCCTCAACGGCCGTGATAAAGCCTGCTGCTTTGCCGTCGATGGTAAAGGCGCCCGCTACTTCGAGCGGTTCGCCGGTTGCTACGTAGGAGTCGATTTCGTCGTCATCGATGTCGGTAGCGAAGGTAACGGCAGCTGAGGTGACGGCCCCGGCCTCAGCGATCACGCGACCACCACTGTGGTCGATCAGCCAATGACCGGAGTGGAGGCGCCCTGTTCTGCCGCGCTGTGCTCGCCAGCGTTCACGCGCCCGCTCCGGCTCGTGTGGTTTGCCGTACACCACGCCGTCGAGTTCAAACGCGGAGTCGCCGCCGAAAACGAGGCCGTCGATGTCCGGGCCAAGTACCGCGCGGGCCTTCGCTTTCGCGAGCAGGGCGACCGTCGCCTCCGCATCGAGCGCCGAACCGTTTTCGTGCTCGGCCAGCGCGACGGTCGCCGACTCGTCGACTGCGGAGGGTACGACGACTGGTTCAATTCCCGAGGCTCGAAGGAGCACGAGGCGGGCAGGGGAGGCGGAGGCAAGGTAGAGGCGCACGAGGATTTTCTGTGGACGAGCCCAGCTGTGGGATGCTCGACGTATGGCACATACTCCGCCCCGAGTGTCCACGCGCTCCGCAGAGGGCGACACGATGCTCGGGACCGAGATCGACCTCGAGATTACCACCGTGGCGCACGGAGGTGTTTTCGTGGCCCGCCACGAGGGTCGCGTTGTTTTTGTTTCGGACGTGCTCCCCGGTGAGCGGGTGCGGGTGCGGATCAGTGACACACGTCACGACAGTTTCTGGCGTGCCGAGGTGCTCGACGTGCATGACGCCTCCCCGTACCGCGTCGAGCATGTGTGGCCCGAGGCATCTGTGGACCGTGCTCCCGGCGAGCGTGTGGGTGGTGCCGAGTTTGGCCATGCCACTCTTGCCTACCAGCGGGAACTTAAACGTCTCGTACTGGTTGATGCCTTCGCTCGTTTTGCGCGCCGGGAAGTGACCCTTGAGGTCTCGGCACTGCCCGGGGATGATGCCGCGGCTGGGCTCGGCTGGCGCACACGCAACCGCCTCCACGTCGATGACGACGGCCGGGTCGGACCCTATGCGGCGCGTAGTCACCGTGTGGTCTCGGTGACGACCTTGCCGCTGGCCACCGCCGCTTCGTCGTCCGCCGCTCCTCTCGATGCCCGCTTTGCGCCCGGTTCGGTAATCGACATCGTGGACGCCACCGGCTCGGAGGATGTTGCTGTACTTGTCCACAATCCTTCTGACAAGAAGGCCGCGAAGGACAGCACCGTCGTCACCGAGTTGGTCGCCGGCCGGACCTTTCGTGTTGACCGGACCGGTTTCTGGCAGGTGCATCGCGCTGCCGCCGCAGCGCTTGTCACCGCAGTGCAGGCGGCGGTTGAGCCGGACACAGCCGACCCCTCGGCCGCCCATCACGACCTGTACGGAGGCGTGGGCCTTTTCGCCGCGGCCCTTGTCGATCGTCTTGGCACCGGCACTCCTGTGACCACCGTGGAGAGCGATGCTCGCGCGACGCAACACGCGCGCGATAACCTCGCCGACCAGCCCCGGGCGCGCGCGATCACTGCCCGGGTCGACCGCTATCTCCGAACTACCCTCGCGCAGGCGGATGCCCGCGAACGCGATCGCTGGCGCGCGGCGACGGTGATTCTCGATCCGCCGCGCTCCGGTGTCGGGTCTGCCGTCACCGATGCTCTGCGTGAACTTTCGCCTGCGCAGCTCATCTATGTGGCCTGCGACCCTGTCGCCCTCGCACGCGATGTGGGGGCACTCACGAACGGCGGGTACGAGCTTGAGTGGGTAAAGGGACTCGACCTCTTCCCGCAGACGTCACATGTCGAGGCTATTGCTCGCCTTGTCCGATCCGCGGGCTGACGTGCGCGTGGCGTGCGGCCAGCCGTCCCACGTTCGGAAGACACACAGTGCGTTACCCACTTTGCTTGGTTGCCGCATCTACCGGTAGTCGGCACTGTGGGGGACAAACGGGGATGGAGGTTTAGGCTGAAAAGGAACGCCAGGCGCCAGGTGCGGGCGAGATGCTCACACGCAGTGCTGCCGCCCGGTCGTTCCAGCCACCACTGAGTTCCTGCGGGGTTTCGTCAGCGTACGGTCCCTGCGCTGTGAGCGTCGTCATCATCGCGGTCACGGCGGCTAACTGCGTCGTGTCGAGACCGCGAGTGGTAATGACAACAGCGGGAACGCAGTCGTGAACAGTCATGCCGCGACGCTACCGCACGCGGACGCTGTGGGTAGGCCCAGCGCGATTATGCTTGCGCTCAGGCTCCGGACGGATGCCCTTCCCGTACAGAGGAGCGTCTCCGCATGCCGACGTGGTTTCCGAGGCGCGGTGTGCTACTGCTGCGTACCGCAAGGCTGGTGGTGAGGAAGTCACCTGCTGCTCTGAGCGCCATGCTAGTGCTCCTGCTCGCCAGCGGCATCGCGGGGACACTCATCGGACCGGCGAGTCTCGAGAGCCAGTCGTGGTGGGCAGCGAGTGCCAGCACCACACTGGGCGGGCGACCGTGGACAGCGGTGACCGCGCTCCTCATTGCCGCGGACCCCGTGCAGCTGCTGCTCGAAGTCGTCCTGCTTCTCCCGCTTCTTCTCGTCGCCGAGCGTCGTATCGGCACACCGCGGACGGTGTGCGTGTTCTTCCTCACTGGCGCCGTCGGCATCACGCTGGGCACGGTGGTGCAGGTTGTCGGCTCAGCTGTGGGGGAGTGGTGGGCGAGCGACACTCTCGGTGATCACACCTTTGACCCGCTGATCGGCGGGGTGGGCGCACTCATGGCGGCTACTGCGTTCATGGGTGTGCTGTGGCGACGACGGCTGCGTGTCTCCGTTTTCGCTGTCGTGCTGATGTTTGTGCTGTACGCCGGTGATTCTGCCGACGTCTATCGTTTCCTCGCCGGGGTGGCCGGGCTTGCGATAGGCACCGTCATGGCGCGGGGAGCCCAGGGGCTGCGGCTACACCGGCCGGTGCACAGCTCACATCGGGAGTCGAGGGCGCTTCTGGCAGCCATTGTCGCAGTCACCGCGATTGGCCCGTTGGTCGCCGCGATTTCCGACTCTGGGTACGGACCGTTTTCGTTCCTTGGCCGCCTACTACAAAATGCGTTCGTCGGCACATCCGATCTGGAGGACCCGTGTAGCGGTATCGGATTGCATTGCTCGCACCATGTCCGTTTGAGCCTTGTCTCGCCCGGCTCGATTGTTCTCACCTTCGTGCCGTTGATCTTGCTGGTTGTGGCCGCATATGGTCTGCGTTCTGGTCGTCGTCTCGGGCTGTTGCTGGCGATCGGCGTCAATCTTGCCATTGCGGTGTTAGAAGTGTTCTCGCTTCAGCGGGTGGCGCAACATTCTGAGTTCCAGCACCACGCGGAGTATGTGCTCTGGATGGCGACAACAGTGCTGGTCCCGCTGGCTGTCGTTGTGGTGTTGACAATCGGTCGGAGGCATTTCCGCATCCGGGGGCCTCGTGCGGCAGTGCGGCTGTGGTCGAGTGGTGTCGGCGTCGGTTTCGTGGTGGCGTTCGGCAGTATTGTTGTGCTGTCGCTGAGCACGGTGACGGCGTCACATTCCGTGGGTATTCCACGCATCCTTATAGACGGGGTGTTGCGCTTTGTCCCGGTCAGTTTTCTCGGCGGTGCCGAGCTTCTGCCGCCCCCGCACCATGTCGTCGCTCGGACGGTTTTTGAGTGGATGGGGCCGCTCTTTTGGCTGCTCGTGGTGATCGCCGTGATCGCGATGCTGCGCGAGACTGAGAGGCAACGAATCCATGGCGATGAGGCCCGCTACCGTCACCTCCTCCGTCACTATGGTGCGGGCAGTCTCGGTTACCAAGGCACCTGGCAGGGCAACACGCATTGGATAGCTGCTGACGGCGAGGGGGGCATCGCCTACCGCGTTGTAGGCAGCGTCGCAATTGCTCTTTCCGATCCTGCCTGCCTGCCACACCGTCGGGCTCAGGTGATGGCTGAGTTCATCCAATTCTGTGATGAGCATAGTTGGACTCCGGTTTTCTACAGCATTCACGATGATCTGCTGCCCATCTTTGCCGCCTGGGGATGGTCGCGCCTTTCGGTGGGTGAGGAAACTATTATCGAATTAGGGAATTTTGAGCTTGTTGGTAAGCAATGGCAGAAAGTTCGCTACCCACTCAACCGCGGTATTAAACTGGGAATTCAGGCGGTCTGGACCAATTGGGCTCAACTGTCCATTGGCATGGCCAATCAAATAATTGATCTTTCAGAACGCTGGGTAGCCGAGAAGGCGTTGCCTGAAATGGGCTTCACCCTCGGCGGTATCGAGGAAATTCGCGACCCCGAGGTTGCGCTCTTGCTCGCGGTGGGTCCCGATGGTGTGCTTCACGGTGTGACCAGCTGGCTACCGGTGTATCGCGAGGGGGAGCTTAGCGGTTGGACGCTTGATTTCATGCGGCGTTCCGACGATGCAATGCCCGGAATTATGGAGTTTTTGATCGCCTCCGCCGCGTTGCGTTTTCAGGAGGAGGGAGCAAAAATGCTCTCGCTTTCGGGCGCGCCGCTGGCAACCGCTCCGGTCGAGAAAGGCGAGGAACAGCCGGAGTCAACTGTGCTCTCACGTCTGCTCGATTTCCTTTCGCGAACCCTTGAACCGGCCTACGGTTTCACGTCGCTGTTTCGTTTCAAAGCCAAGTTTCATCCCCGCTATGCCGGTCTCTGGATGGTGTACCCCGATGCGCTGCAATTTCCGCGTATTGGTGCCGCGCTGGTCCGTGCCTATTTGCCCGAGATGTCGCCGCGGAAGACGCTTGCCTTTGCTCGCGCTCTCGGTACCCGCCCGGAAGGAGTAACGCTCAGTAGCTCAGTAGCTCAGTAGCTCAGAGTGGGATGTTGCCGTGCTTTTTCGCCGGGAGGCTCGCCCGCTTGGTCCGCAGCGCCCGCAGCGCTTTCACGACCGAGACCCGTGTCGCCGACGGTTCGATGACGCCGTCGAGTTCACCGCGTTCCGCCGCCAGGAACGGGCTCGCTACGTTATAGGTATATTCGTTCGCGAGTCGCGTGCGCACGGCAGCTACATCTTCGCCCGCCTCCTCTGCTTCGCGGATCTCGGAGCGATAAAGGATATTCACGGCCCCCTGTCCGCCCATCACCGCGATCTCGGCGGTCGGCCAGGCGAGGTTGATGTCGGCACCGAGTTGCTTGGACCCCATCACGATGTAGGCGCCTCCGTAGGCCTTGCGGAGGATGACGGTGATCAGCGGCACGGTTGCCTCCGCGTAGGCGTAGAGCAGCTTGGCGCCGCGACGGATGACGCCGGTCCACTCCTGATCGGTACCGGGCAGGTAACCAGGCACGTCAACGAGGGTGAGGATCGGGATGGAGAATGCGTCGCAGAAGCGGACGAAGCGCGAAGCCTTCTCGCCGGCGTCAATATTGAGAGTGCCGGCCATTGTGCTCGGCTGATTGGCAATAATGCCGACCGAGTGTCCTTCTACTCGGCCGAAACCGATCACAATGTTGGGTGCGAACAGTGGTTGCACTTCGAGGAAATCGCCTTCGTCAACAATGCGCTCGATTACCGTGCGCATGTCATACGGTTGGTTCGGGCTGTCGGGGATGACGGTGTCGAGAAAGCGGTCGGCCTCGGTGACCTCGAGTGCGGCTCCGCCGCTGAATACCGGTGTCGGCGAGAGATTATTGTCCGGCAAAAAGGAGATGAGGGTACGCGCGTAGTCGAGTGCGTCGTTCTCGTCGCTTGCGAGGTAGTGCGAGACTCCCGAGACCGTATTGTGCGTGAGCGCCCCACCCAGCTCCTCCATCCCGACGTCTTCGCCGGTGACGGTTTTGATGACGTCGGGGCCGGTGACAAACATTTGGCTGGTCTTGTCAACCATGATCACGAAGTCGGTGAGCGCGGGGGAGTAGACGGCACCGCCGGCAGCAGGACCGCAGATGACGGAGATTTGCGGGATCACGCCGCTCGCCGCGGTGTTGCGGCGGAAAATCTCGCCGTATTTACCGAGGGCGACTACACCCTCCTGGATGCGTGCTCCACCGGAGTCGAGGATGCCGATAATAGGCACGCCTGTTTTAAGCGCCAGGTCCATTACCTTAATGATTTTTTCCCCGGCAACTTCGCCCAGAGAACCGCCAAAAACGGTGAAGTCTTGCGAATAGATTGCAACCTGTCGACCGTGAATAGTGCCGGTGCCGGTGACTACTGCGTCACCATAGGGTCGCTTTTTCTCCATCCCAAAAGCATGGGTGCGGTGACGCACGAATTCGTCGATTTCAACGAATGAGCCGGGGTCGAGGAGAGTGTCAATCCGCTCGCGGGCCGTCAACTTGCCCTTGGCGTGCTGTTTGTGGAGTGCTGCTTCACCGCTGGCCGTGACCGCTTCGTGGTAGCGGGCCTTAAGGTCTGCTATTTTTCCGGCTGTCGTATGCGGATCAGGCGCGGCATGTTCGGGGTTCGCGGTCACTCGCTCACCTTACCTGTGAGGATGGAACCCGCTTCTTATCGCGACAGCACAGCAAGTGCTGCCAGGAGGGCGAGGATTCGTACAAACATCGGAGCGGTGCCCACGCTCAGAGGCCACAAACAAAGTCGCCGATAGCCTCGGAAGATGCATGTCGCGCTCCCCCCCTCCGTGTCGCCCCAGATTCTCTGGCTGCCGAGTGTGGGGTCCACCAATGACGAACTCCGCGAGCGGGCACTCACCGATCCTGCCGGCTGGCCACACCTGTCTGTCATCGCTACCGACGACCAGCGTTGTGGTCGGGGCCGCCTGGGACGGCGCTGGGAGGCGCCGGCTGGTCGTACCCTTGCCGCATCAACGCTGCTGGATGCCTCCTGCCTTCCTGCTTCGGCGCTCGGCTGGGTGTCATTGCTCGCCGGCGCCGCTGTCGCCCGGGCGATCTCGCCGCGCGTTGATGCTTCGGTCACGGTGAAGTGGCCCAACGATGTCCTTCTTGAGGGGCGCAAAGTTGCCGGCGTGCTCGCTGAGCGCCTTCCGGATGGCCGTGTTGTGGTGGGTACCGGCGTCAACCTGCTGCTCACGGAGGATGAGCTGCCGACTCCGACCGCCACCTCTCTTGCTCTCGCTGGTGCGAGCACGACAGACGCTGGCACGGTGCTGGCCGCATACCTCACCGAATTCTCGGCGCTCCTTGCCCCACTGTTCGTGCACGGCGACGCCGAGGCGTCCGGTGCCGCCGATGCCGTGCGCGCACTGTGTTCCACCCTCGGTGCTCGGGTGCGACTCGAGTTATCCGGGGGCAGGTACGAGGAGGGGATTGCCGTCGGTCTAGACGCCGGTGGTCGTCTCCTGCTCAAGCAGGGCGCTGTCAGAAGCGCATTCGCCGCAGGTGACGTCACACACTTGCGGTTCTAACGCTATGGCTAGGACAGTGTCTGACCCGGCCGAGCGGGAGATTGCCCGGCTCACCCCTCGTGCCCGCGCAACCCTCGCTCCGGTCGCAGGGTTTCTTCTGTTGACCTGGACCGGCTGTTATTTCGCTGCGCAATTCGAACTCGCGGTACAGCGCTGGATTATCGGCGGGGGTACGGTGGCGCTCGCTGTCTTGCTCTGCGCCCCCGAAGTAATGCGGTGGGCGAGCGTACGGTACCGCATCACATCGTTGCGGTTGCGCGCTCGGCGTGGGCTGATCGCGGTGCGCCGCGCCGAAGTGCTCTTCGACCCACGGATGACGGTCACGGTTCGGCGCAGCCTCCCCCAACGCCTTGCCCGCTGCGGCGATGTGCACCTGATCCTGGACGGTGCGGTTGTCTTCGTGCTGCGTGACGTGCCGAATCCCGAACTCGTCGTCGCCGTGCTGAGGAGGGTCATCGCTGCGGCGCCGCAACCAGAGTGGCCACGCGGCCGGTGAGTGCGTCGATAGCATGAATGCGCCCGTCCACTCGGGCGCAGATCGGAGGAACACCATGCGCGTTGGCGTAATCGGAGGCGGTCAGCTCGCCCGGATGATGATCCCCGCGGCCGTCGAACTCGGCGTTGAGATCGCCGTACTCGCAGAGGCTGACAACGTCGCGGCATCACTGGCCGCGACTCGGGTGGGTGATTACCGCGACCCCGCGACCGTGTTGGCCTTCGCCGAGACCGTCGATGTGGTGACCTTCGACCACGAGCATGTTCCGCAGCCGATTCTGCGCGAGCTGGTCGCGCGCGGCGTGTCTGTGCATCCCGGTCCTGACGCCCTGCTCTATGCCCAAGACAAACTGATGATGCGACGCCGCCTCACTGAACTCGGCGTCCCCGTGCCCGAGTGGGCGCAGGTGAGGTCCAGTGACGAGCTGGCCGCTTTTCTCGCCGAGCACGGTGGCCATGCAGTAGTCAAGACGCTCCGCGGTGGCTACGACGGCAAGGGCGTTCGCGTGGTGCGGGGCGCTCACCAGGTAGACGACTGGTTCGCTCAGCTCGCCGAGGATGGTCGCGACGGCTCGCTCCTGGTCGAGGAACTGGTCGAGTTCCGCCGCGAGCTCGCTCAGCTGGTCGCGAGACGGCCCTCGGGTGAAAGTCTGCTCTGGCCGGTGGTGGAGTCGGTGCAGCGCAACGGAGTCTGTGCCGAGGTGATCGCCCCTGCCCCCGGCTCGGCCGGTCGTGTCGCTGATGCTGCCGCTGATATCGCCGAGACGATTGCCGAGAACCTGGGTGTGACGGGAGTGCTCGCCGTTGAGCTGTTCGAGACGATCGATGACCGGATCCTGGTCAACGAGCTAGCGATGCGACCGCACAACAGCGGGCACTGGACGATGGACGGCTCCACCACCTCCCAGTTCGAACAGCACTTGCGTGCGGTGCTCGATCTGCCGCTGGGTGCGACCGGCTGTCGCGATCCGTGGACGGTCATGGTGAATGTTCTTGGTGGCCCGAGCGAGGGGTCGCTCATCGACCGTTATCGTCGGGCTTTGGCTGCGCGTCCGGGGGTAAAGGTGCATAACTACGGCAAGCAGTCTCGTCCTGGACGCAAGGTGGCGCACGTGAATGCGACCGGAGAGGAGCTTGACCTGGTGGCCTACGAAGCGCGCGCCGTCGCGGCTGTTCTCATCGACTGACCTTACGATGGTCGCCGTGACGAGCCCGAAGATCATCATCGCCCTTGCCGGAGTCCTCTCATGAGTGCGCTGGTCAATGGGCCCACCCCACTGGTAGGCGTCGTGATGGGATCGGACTCGGACTGGTCCGTCATGCAGGCGGTCTCGACGACGCTGGTGGAGTTCGGGGTCAGGCACGACGTTCGAGTGGTCTCGGCCCATCGCACTCCCGAGGCGATGCTCGAGTATGGCCGCGAGGCGCGAGCGCGCGGGCTCAGGGTTATCGTCGCCGGCGCGGGCGGAGCTGCCCACCTGCCGGGGATGCTCGCCGCCGTCACCTCACTCCCGGTGATCGGTGTGCCGGTGCCGCTGGCACGTCTGGATGGACTTGACTCTCTTCTCTCGATCGTGCAGATGCCGGCTGGTGTCCCGGTTGCTACCGTCTCGATCGGAGGCGCTCGCAATGCGGGATTGCTTGCAGTACAGATCCTCGCCACGGCCGATGACGCACTCGCGGAGCGCTTGGACGTCTTCGCAGCGGATCTTAAGGCTCAGGTACAGGCGAAGAATGACGCACTGGTGGCGAGCCTATGACGGCGGTTGCCCTGCCGCTGCGTCATCCGGATGACCAGTCGCGCGCCTTGATGACGCACCGGGCGTGGTGGCTGCTCGCGGTCAACTTCCTGGTGCCCGGTTCCGCGCAGGTGCTGGCCGGCAATCGTCGTCTCGGGAGGCTCGGCCTCGGTTTCACGCTCGGGCTCTGGATCGCCCTGCTGGTCGGGGTGCTTCTCTTTTTCGTCTTCCCGACCGCGCTCTACACACTCGTCACTGTCGACCTGTCGATGCTGGCATTGCAGGTTGCGCTGGTCGTCTATGGCGTGGTGTGGCTTGTGCTTACTCTCGACACCCTGCGGCTCATCCGGGTGATCCGGGTATGGCCTCGGGCGCGTGGTCTACTCGCTTGTGCTGCCGCCGTGCTGATGGTGGTGTCGGTCGGGACCACCGGGTACGGTACTTACTTGCTCGGCGTTTCCCGTGGCACGCTGTCCTCGATCTTCGGAGACGGACAGGTCGTGCAGCCGGTTAACGGTCATTACAACATCATGCTGCTTGGCGGCGATGCAGGGCCTGACCGTTCCGGTTTGCGGCCGGATAGCGTTTCGGTGGTGAGTATCGATGCCTCGTCCGGCAAGGCCGCGATTATCGGTGTGACACGTGAATTCGTGGATATTCCGTTTCCTGAGGGCAGTCCAATGCGACGGCTGTATCCTGACGGCTATAACAAAGACAATTGCGCGGTGGATGTCTGCAAATTGAACTCGGTGTATACAGAGGTTCAACTCAAACATCCTGACCTGTATCCCGATGCCGCCGCGAAGGGAAGTGAGCCCGGCATCGAGGCGACCCGCGACGCTGTGGAGGGGATTCTCGGTCTTCCGATTCAGTACTATGCGCTGATCGATATGGAGGGTTTTGCGCAGCTGATCAATGCTCTCGGTGGTATTGATATTGATTACGTTGCGAATAAGCCGTTGCCACTCGGTGGTCTCCCCGACTCCCACGGTGTTATGCGGGGTGTGAATCAGTGGATTGAACCTGGCCACTGGCATTTCAATGGTGAGCAGGCGCTCGCCTACTCTCGCTCGCGCTATACGACGAGCGATTATGACCGGATGGCGCGTCAGCGTCAGGTGCAGGAGGCGCTTCTCGCCCAGTTCTCCCCGGCCAACGTTCTGGCGAAGTTCCAGGATATTGCCGGGGCGGGCGCGCAGGTTATTAAGACCGATGTGCCACAGAATATGCTTGGCTATTTTGTGCAATTGGGATTGAAGACAAAGTCGCAGCCCGTCACGCCGATTGGGTTGGTGCCTCCCGACATTGATCCGGAGAAACCGAACTATGACCGTGTGCACTCGCTCGTGCAGAAGGCGCTCTTTCCGGATTCGTCGAAGTAGCGCGGTCACAGATCCTTTATGCTCAGTCTCGCTCTTTTTTGGAGGGAGTGGGATGTATTCGAGTTCGATGAGGAGTCTGCTGATGCGCGGTAGGTGGTTGTTGGTTGTGGTGGCGACGGTGATGTTGGGTGGTGTGGTGTCGTGTGCGGGTTCTGGTGGAGGGGGTGGGATGCCTCCGGAGGAGAGTCGTCGGCAGGTGGTTGATTTTGTGCGGGATTCGGCGAAGCGGGTTCCGGTGGAGGGGTGGGGGCCGAGGATGGGTACTGCTTATGCAGATGTTTGTTCTCTGGGTGGTGGTGAGAAGGGGGCGGAGTATAGCTATGACTATTGGGCGCCGCGGGGGACGGATTTTGAGGGTGATGCTCGGCGGGTTGCGGAGTATTGGCGTTCGTTGGGGATGTCGGTTCGGGTGACGAATACGACTCCGTATCCGACGGTGTATGGCGAAGGCGGCCCGGTGTTGCGGGCAATTTTTGTGACGGCGGCGGCAGACGATATGTATAACGTGGGCGCGGTTATGCCGTGTATTCCCGGTAATGATGATGAGTTGAATAAAGCTGATCAGCGTCGTCGTGATGCGGGGGAGGTGTTGCCCGGTGATGAGGGTGCTCGTCGGGTGTATGACCCGCGGCGTGAGTCCCAGACTCCTGCGACGCCCGGTCCGACTCGTCCGGCGGGGCAGTAGCAGCATCCGCTGAAGCCGGACGATGACTGTGTGCATTCGCTCGTCCAGAAGGGTCTCTTTCCGGATTCGTCGAAGTGGCGTGGTCGCGTTGTGCTGTCGCGGAGTGTGAGCCGCGGTCACAGATCCCCTATGCTGAGTCTCGCTCTGTTACAGAAGGAGTTGAGATGGTGCTTGAGTGTGATCAGGCTGCTGCCGCGGCGTTTGTACGGACGGCTGAGAGCGTGCGTTCAACGCTGCTTGATCAGCGCATCCTGCTTGATACTGCGATTGGGACGGCGCTCACCGATTTTGCGGGACCGTATGCACAGGTGTTCGTGGAGGGTTGTCATTCCGATACTGACGACTACGTCACTTTCGTTCATGCACTCGGTGTCCTCGCCGATGACGTGCAGGCCGCGGCGCTGCAGGCGCAGAAGGAATCCGAGCGGTTACAGGATCTCGCAGCATGGCGGGTCCGCGAGGAGGAGCGGGAGGTGCGTCGCCGCCAGAGCGCGGTTACGGGGGTACCGGCGTTAGACGATGGTTTTTGGGACCCGATGCCGTCCGATCGTCCTCTGCCAGCGCCGGAAGTATCGGTGTCATTCTTTCCCGTGCTCCGGCCGCGCAGTAGCCGGGGACGATACTCAGGGCAGAGTTCGGCCTACCCGGAGAAACTGCGTGTTTTCGTGACGCAGGCCCGCTCGAGTGGTGCCGCTCTTACACAGGCCCTTCAGCAGTTGAGTGACGGTTGGGCCCGTTTCGTGAGCTCCTGCGGTTGGGTGAAGACCGGATCGTCTGCTTTTCTCGGTGGGTTCGGGCAGTTGATTGAGGAAAACCATGCTGATGCTGCGTGGATTGAGCAGATTGTGGCTGCCTTTGCTGCGGCGGGCAGCGGATCGCTTTCGGTGCAGACGCTCGATCTTGTGCAGACACGGCTCTCACCGGCGAAAGACCAGCAGTTGCTCCTGGCCCTCTCGACGCTGCCTGCGGAGGAACTCACCGCCATGTTCGCGGCGTCACCGGAACTTGCAGAACGGCTGAACGAGATGGGTCCGGCGATGATTAATTCCTGGTGGGAGGGGCTGAATGATCCCAACGCGGCCGATCGCTTCTCGGCGCGGCAGGAACTTCTGCTCACGACTTTTCCACAGCTCATGGGCAATCTCGAGGGGATTCCTTATCGGGCCAGAGACCACGCGAACACTACGGCGCTTCACAGTATGCTCTCCTCCACCCAGGCTGAGAGTGAAACGGTGCAGCGGGAGCTTTTTGACGCCATTCTCGGCCACGAGCGAAACCCCATCGTTATTGCCGATCTGCTGCGTCGGCGTGACGAGCTCGAGGAGCGAGAGAGTCACCTGAAGAATATTGAGTTAGCGCTCATCCCGACAGAATCTGCGACGCCACGCTTTTTGGTCTCGTTGACGCAAGATCACCCTCCCCTTGCGGCGGTGTCGGTTGGCGATCTGGATACGGCGACGAATGTGACCTATGCGGTGCCGGGGATGAACACCACCACGACAGATATGGACGGCTGGACCAGAGGTGCCCAAAACCTGCAGAGCAGTCTCGGTGCTGGCAGCGCAGTTGTCGCCTGGATCGGGTACAAGGCGCCGTCTGTTATGAATGTCAGCTCTTCGGATGCTGCACGAGCGGGCGGCGCCAAGCTTGCGTCGGCGTTAAAGGGGCTGGATGCTGTACGGCACAGTTCGCTGCCCCGCCGCGGAATTCTCGCGTACTCCTACGGCACCACCGCTGCGGCTTTCGCGCTGATTGACCCTGAGGTTCACGTCGACACTTTTGTTACGCTCGGCTCAGCCGGCCTCCCGGACTTCATTAATACCGCTGACAAACTCCACGCCGATAAGGTCTACTCTGGGCAAGCTTTGGACATACCGTTGTTCCTTTCCGGACCCGGTGATAAATACGCGTGGATGGGGCGGCAGTTCAGCGAAGACCATCATGTGGACCCGGTAGCTGCGGATTTCGGTTCGCATATTTTTGGTGTCGACAGCGGGGGCGATGCGGGTCGTCCGGTGACAACACATGACGCTTTAGTCAGTGACGACGGAAAAGAAGCAGGGTACCTCGATCAAAAGACGGAGTCGTTGCAAAATGTTACTTGGGCTCTTCGCGGTGAAGAGGATCATCTTACGCCGGTTCGTGTGCCTTCAGACCTTGTGATAAGGGCGGGGTCGGAAATTTTGCCTGAAGTGTTGTTGCCGGGACTGGCGGTGCCGGTGCCTTTTCTAAGGGGTATTGCTGGTGCGTGGTAGGTGGTTGTTGGTTGTGCTGGTAACGGTGATGTTAGGTGGTGGTGTGGTGTCGTGTGCGGGTTCTGGTGGAGGGGGTGGGATGCCTCCGGAGGAGAGTCGTCGGCAGGTGGTTGATTTTGTGCGGGATTCGGCGAAGCGGGTTCCGGTGGAGGGGTGGGGGCCGAGGATGGGTACTGCTCATGCAGATGTTTGTTCTCTGGGTGGTGGTGAGAAAGGGGCGGACTATAGCTATGATTATTGGGCGCCGCGGGGGACGGATTTTGAGGGTGATGCTCGGCGGGTTGCGGAGTATTGGCGTTCGTTGGGGATGTCGGTTCGGGTGACGAATACGACTCCGTATCCGACGGTGTATGGCGAAGGCGGTCCGGTGTTGCGGGCAAGTTTTGTGACGGCGGCGGCAGACGATATGTATAATTTGGGCGCGGTTATGCCGTGCATTCCCGGTGATCGTGTTGAGTTGAATAAAGCTGATCAGCGTCGTCGTGATGCGGGGGAGGTGTTGCCCGGCGATGAGGGTGCTCCTGGGTTGCATGACCCGCGGCGTGAGCCCCTGACTCCTGCGACGTCTAGTCCGACTCGTCCGGCGGGGCAGTAGCAGCATCCGGGCGAAACTCCGGTGATCGCGTCGTCAGCGCAGCGGTGGACCACCAGTGGCGGATCAAAGGTCGGCGTGCAGCGCCCAGACACGCTCGGCGGAGTCTCGCCAGCTGAAGGCGCGGGAGCGGTCGCGGCCCGCGACGGCCAAACGTTCCCGGAGGTCGTCGTCGGCGAGGAGGTCGCCGATGGCCTGGGCCAACCGTTCCGGGTAGTCCTTGGCGACCGCCCGCTCAACCGCCACTCCGGCCTCGGATGCCACCTCGAGCAGGGCCGGGTCGTCGGAGTGCACGACCGGCACACCGAAGTGCATCGCCTCGAGCAAGGGCAGCCCAAAGCCCTCGGCGAGGCTGGGATAGACAAACACGGTGGCCCGGTCGAGCACGACGGCCAGGTCGGCGTCGTCGAGGACGCCGAGGCAGCGCACCCGCGTTTCGTCGAGACCCTGCTCTGCCCTGACCGAGGCTACGTCCAGATCACCCCACCCGGCCGGGCCGACCAGGAGCAGCGGGATCTCCGGTGCTCCCGCGCCGCCGAAAGCGGTAATCAACGGCAGCACACCCTTCCGCGGCTCGAGCGTGCCGACGCTGAGCACATACTCCGAGGGCAAGTTCAGGGCCCGCGCCCGTTCCTCGGCGTCGTCGGGAAGCACAAGCCCCGAACCGACAGCGCCGCCGATGACCCGGATCCGGCTGCCAATGTCGAGCACCTCCGTGAGCTGCTGTGCCACAGCGTGGGTGGGCACTACAATCGCGTCGGCGTATTTGCGAGCGCGCTTAGCCATCGCTCGATGCCATTTCGCGCCGTGCGTTGTCAACGTTTCAGGATGCGTCCACGGCACTGCATCGTGGATGGTCACCGCGATCTGGTCGCCCTCGCGAATGTCATGCTGACGCAGCGGCGCGAAGAGACTGGGCGCGTGCACCATGCCTCCCACCGGGGGGATGCCGATGCCGTACTGCCACGCGCGAGACAGTTCGCGGCGCCCCAGTGGCAGTCGGTGAATGTCCGCCAGACCGGGGAGCCGCTGACGGAGTTCCTCGTCTTTGTCGTGTGGGTGGGCCGAGATAATGGCTTCCACCTCGCACCCTCTGGGGGCGGTGCTGATGAGTTCGCGGGTGAGTTCTTCGGTGTAGCGTCCAATCCCGCCCGGAACTGGGGCGAGCATTTGGTCGACGATGACGCGGAGGGTTGCTGTCACGGGGATACCGCCTCACGAGGAGCAGCCGCCAGCGCCTCCTGCCAGGAGCGCAGCGGAGCAAGCCCGGCGCGCCTCCAGCCGTCGTGGCCGAGCACCGAATACGAGGGCCGTGGGGCGGGACGCACGAAGTTGCTACCGTCGGTCGGTCGGATGCGCTCCGGGTCGAGCCCCGCTTTCGCAAACACGGCGCGCGCGAACTCGTACCAGGTTGTTTCTCCGGCGTTCGTAGCATGGTAAATCCCGGCGGGAGCGCCCGAGTCGATGAAGTCTGCGATCCGTTGGGCCACATCGCCGGTCCAGGTGGGTTGGCCGCGCTGGTCATCAACCACGGTGAGGGTCTCGTGGGAATCCGCCAGACGCACCATAGTTCTGGCGAAGTTAGCGCCGTGCGCTCCGTAGAGCCAGGCGGTGCGAACGATAGAGCCGCGGTCGGGGTTCGCGGCCAACACACGCTCTTCACCCTCGGCCTTGGTGCGCCCATAGGCCGAGACCGGTCGTCGCGGGTGGTCTTCGGGGTAGGGACTG
Organism: Rathayibacter toxicus DSM 7488; assembly: GCF_000425325.1. Lineage (GTDB taxonomy): Bacteria > Actinomycetota > Actinomycetes > Actinomycetales > Microbacteriaceae > Rathayibacter > Rathayibacter toxicus. Next base: position 54,508 of record NZ_AUDF01000005.1, on the reverse strand, counting down.
GTCGCGGAGCCGTCAAAAACATAATCGGTCGAGATCTGCACCATCGCCGCGCCGATCTCAGCGGTGGCACGTGCGAGAACACCAGCGCCCACGGCATTGACCTGTTGTGCCTGCTCTTCGTCGCTCTCTGCGTCGTCGACGCGAGTGTATGCGGCGCAATTGATCACGACGTCGTGCCCGGCTACTGCGGTACGTACCGCGTCGATGTCGGTGATGTCGAGGTCACTCCTCCCGAGCGCGGTGACAGGGCGATCGCCCAGTGCAGCGCGGAGGTCAGTGCCCAGCATGCCGGAGGCGCCCGTGATGAGGAAAGTCACCCCGCCATCATGCCGGAGGCTTCGCGCTAGTGCAGTCGGCGCACCGAACCTCACGGTCATTGCCGTCACATCGACTGCTGATGCGAGGTATACCGACGAAACACGGCTCGTTACACTGACGTCCGTGCAGATCCGTGAACTCGACATCCCCGACGTCTACGAAATCACTCCGCGCCAGTTCCCGGACGACCGGGGGGTGTTCTACGAGTTCTATCGCTTCGACCGCCTGGCCGAGAAGGTTGGTCATCCGCTCTCGCTTCGGCAGGGCAATACCTCCGTGTCGCGTCGGGGCACGGTCAGAGGTATCCATTTCGCGCAGATCCCACCGTCGCAGGCGAAATACGTCTCGTGTTTGTCAGGAGCCGTGCTCGATTACGTGATCGATATCCGGGTCGGCTCGCCTACCTTCGGCCGGTGGGCGTCGATCGTGCTGGACGACGTTGACCGCCGTTCCCTCTATATCGCCGAGGGCCTCGCACACGCTTTTGTTGCCCTCAGCGAGGGAGCTGTCGTTTCTTACCTCGTGAATGCGACCTTCGACCCGGAGCGCGAGAAGGGGATTCATCCGCTCGACGAGCAGATCGGTCTGCGTTTTCCCGAGGAGGCGGGGGAGCTGCTCCTGTCGCCGAAGGACACTCAAGCGCCCACTCTTGCTCACGCCCAGGTTCAGGGCATCCTGCCGACCTGGAGCGAAGCGCGCTCCCTCTATTCCAGGCTTGATGAGGAGGCAGGCTCATGAAGGGCATTATCCTGGCGGGTGGATCGGGTTCACGACTGTGGCCGATCACCAAGGGCATCTCTAAGCAGTTGATGCCGATCTACGACAAGCCAATGGTGTATTACCCCTTGTCCACACTGATGATGGCCGGGATCGACGAGGTTCTCGTGATCACGACTCCCGACTACAACGATCAATTTCGGGCGCTCTTGGGTGACGGATCTGCCTGGGGAATGCATATTTCCTATGCGGTGCAGCAGTCACCGGATGGACTCGCCCAGGCGTTCTTAATCGGTGAGAGTTTCATCGGTGACGATTCGGTGGCGCTGGTTCTGGGCGACAACATTTTTCACGGCTCCGCTCTGGGCACTGCGCTCGTGGCGAATACGGAGGTGACGGGTGCCGTGATCTTTGCCTACCAGGTCGCCGACCCGCGTGCCTATGGTGTCGTGGAGTTCGATGAAGGGTTCCGTGCGCTGTCTATTGAAGAGAAGCCAGCCGTTCCCAAGAGTAATTACGCGGTACCCGGGCTGTACTTCTATGACAACGATGTCGTGGACATCGCACAAACGATTACGCCCTCCGCGCGTGGTGAGCTGGAAATTTCCACCGTGAACGAGCGCTATCTTGACGCTGGCAACCTCAACGTGCAGGTTCTTGACCGTGGGACGGCCTGGCTCGATACGGGAACTTTTGACTCGATGATCGAGGCGACCGAGTTTGTTCGGGTGATTGAGCAGCGCCAAGGTTTCAAGATCGGCTGTCTTGAAGAGATCGCGTGGCGTAACGGCTGGATTAACGATGAGCAGCTCGCTGCTCTCGCGGCCCCGCTGATGAAGAGCGGCTATGGAGTCTACCTTCAGCGTCTGCTCGAACTCGGCCGCTGACCTGGCGGGGCGCTGCTGCGAGCTGCCTGCGGCTTAGCGCCCCGGCAGCAGACGCATCAGCGCCACCCGGGCACCGAGCCCGAGCCGCACCGCCAGCCGGAGGGGCGCCTGATACCAGGCGTTGTACTTCTGGGCGAGGTAGAGATAGGCGCTGCGGTGGTGAACCGCAAGCATTCGCGCGGAGGCGAGGCGCGTGGAGTGAGCACCGAGATGTGTGACGTGGGCATCGGCAAGGTAGATGTTTGTCCAGCCCTGCTGACCGAGGGAGTCGCCGAGCTGGACATCCTCGAAGTACATGAAATAGCGCTCATCGAAACCGCCGATCTGCTCGAAGGCGGTGCGGCGAACCATGACACATGCCCCAGAGAGCCAGTCGGCCTCTCTCCGTCCGTGCTCGAGGGTGTCTGCCGCACGCGAGCGACGGTAGCGCGCCGACCACGGGTTACCCGGCCAGAGACGCGCGAACAGTGCGTGGCCGACGCCGGTACCGAGCGAGGGCAGAGCCCGAGCGGAGGGATAGACGCTCCCGTCGGGATTGAGAATGCGGGGGCCGAGTGAGCCCAGGCGAGCGTCCGCGAGTGCCGCCTGATACAGCGTGTCGATTGCGTCGGGGAGGAAGACCGTGTCCGGATTGGTCACCAGGATCCACTCGGTCTCGGGTCCGAGGCGTTGAACGGCGTAGTTGACGGCAGCGCCGTAGCCTAAGTTCTGGCCGGTTTCGTGGAATACGACCTCGGGATGATGATCGAGTACGCGCCGCACGGAGTCGTCGGTTGTCGCATTGTCAACAACCACGATGCGCACCTTGTGCGCGGTTGCCTTCGATACCGACTCTAGGCAGGTACCAAGAACCTCGCCCGAAAAGTGGGTGACGACGACCACCGCGATGGGCAACGTCGAGTGGACGATAACAGCCTCCGGAAATGCGGCATCGACGTGGGGCGTCGGACGAACCCGTCGAGGCTAGCACGGGCCCCTCTGCGTCCCGCCATGGCTCAGCGGACGACGTCGAGCGGTTCGGTACTCACAGCAACAGCGGCGGGAGAGATGGTCTCGATTGCCGGGAGTTGCTCTTCTGCGCGCCTGCGGAAAACCACAAATCGGTACATGCAGAAGTTCCAGACCAGTCCGACGAAAACGGCGGCGGCTTTCGCGACGTTAACCGCGAGAATCGCGTTCTCCCCGGAGCTGGGGAGGAAGAGGAGCGAGTGGCCGAAGCGGGTGTGGAAGAACATCTCGAAGCCCCAGATGATCACTGACTGCAACACCAGTGAGCTGAAGCCGGTGACGAGGAAAAACTTGGCAAAGGTGGCCAGCGAGATGCCCCCGGGGTGGCGGAAGACGAAGATGTGGTTGACCCCATACGAGATGGTGATGCCGATGAGCACCGAGACCACGTTGGCACCGAGCACCGGCATATGCAGGATCAGCGTCAGTGTGTTGAGGATCAGAAAGTCGATAGCAGTGTTGCCGCATCCTGCGATCAGGAATCTGATCTTCTGGGAGTCACACAGTCTTTTCATCCGTACCGATCCTGTCCCCCCTCTGCGTCGATTCGCTCCGCCGAGATTCGATGGACGTGGATCGGCACCGGCAGACGAGGGGTGGACCGCCGAGCGCTGTCTCCCCATGCTAACCACAGGCCTCTTCGGAATGCTGGACGAGGCGAGCCATGTCTCTGACAATGAGGTGTTCTGGGAGGGAGTTCGTTCCAAGCGCTTCAGAGCAGTATCGCTATACTCGCAGGGCTCTCGCCTCACCGTCCGGTGCACCGGAAGAACGGATCTCCTCGAATATGCCCTCTCTCGTCGTTGTCGTGCCCACTTACAACGAGGTCGCGAACGTCGCCATTGTTTTGCCGCGAATCGCGGCTGCGGCGGGGCGAAATCCTGATTTTCGGATGTCGGTCGCGGTGGTCGACGACAACTCCCCCGACGGTACTGCCGAGCGGGCCCGGGAGCTGGCCGACGAGTTAGGTTCTGACACCTTCGAGATCTTCGTGCTCACGCGGGAGAAGAAGGAGGGGCTCGGCGCGGCCTATATCTGGGCATTCCAGCAGTTGCTTGATTCCGAGCGCCAGTACGATTACTTGCTGCAGATGGACGCTGACCTTTCGCACAACCCCGACTACATCGACGTCTTCTTGCGCGAGGTTCGTGCGGGAGCTGATTTTGTCGTCGCTTCCCGCTACATCCCGGGCGGTGGCACTCCCGATTGGACACTTGATCGCAAGATTCTTAGCGGAGGCGGTAACTTCTACACTCGGATCTTCCTCGGTTCGAAGATCACGGACTGGACCGGAGGCTTTAACCTGTTCAGCACCGCACTCCTGCGTCGACTGGGTCTCGATACTATTCGCGCGGCCGGTTACGGATTTCAGATTGTACTGAAGTCGCGTGCGCTGCGAGAATCGCGCTCAATGAAAGAGATTCCGATCGTTTTCCTTGATCGCACCATCGGGTCTTCTAAGATCCCCGGAGATACTCTCGTGCGGAATTTGTTTCTGGTGCTGCAGGTCCGTTTCAGTCGACAAAAAAAATAAAGCATTTCCAGCTTTACTGCGGGTGTTTGTTTTGATGAAGTCGATAATTTTTATGGGAAATTTCTGTTAATGATTGCACTTATCGCCCAGCGGCTACAGTGGCGGCGGATCCTCCTCGAGATACTCCCGGTTGTGGTCGTGGTAGCCGGCGCGCTGATCGTGCTCGCTCAAATGTCTTCCACGCTGTGGAGTGCGAATCTTCTCTATAACGGGGATTCCCTTGTTCTACCCCTCGTGTACCGGTCGATCGTTGCGGGTGAGCCGTTTGACTGGGTCTTCTCGTCGCAGCTTTTCTTGTTTCCCGAAATGCTTATTTACTCGATCATTGCTTTTATCGTCAACGATCCAAGGTTGGCGATTCTGGTCAATGGGATTGTCAATATTTTCATCCTTTACCTATTTTTCCGTATTATCTCTCGCGTTTCGCTGGGGCGTCTGCGTCGCCAACTTCTCGAGATCTCGGTTTCATTGGGCATGGTGGGGCTTTTTCTCTTCTTTTGTGTGCTGGAGCCACACCCCGATATCAATGGCTCGACAGTAGCGTCGCTCTACTTCTTCAACACGTATTACCAGGGCATTATCATCGTTGGTCTCGCTGTAGTGGCCTTGACTATCTGGATTTTTAGAGGTTTTCGCCGTGCTTTCTGCGGAGGCACGAGGGCGGTCGGTTACAGTATCGCCGCGGGTCTGACGACCTTCGCAGTGGTCCTCTGCGACCCGCTATATCTACTCCAGGTCACCGTGCCGTTGGTGCTTACCCTTGTCGTGATGTGGTTCGCCCGCTACCTTTCTCCACGCGGTTTCGTACTCCTTCTCGGTGTGAACCTGGGAGCGGCGCTACTGGGAGTGTGGGCGCGCCGTTTTGTCACTCAGTTTCTCGCTGTTGATGTGGATCGCTATATCGATAGCAACAACATTCCGGCCAGTATCGAACTGCTCTCGTCGACGTTGACGAAAATGCTCACCACCCAGGATGGTCATCTCAAAATGATCTTATGGGGTGGCGTGGTTATCTTCACCGTCTTTTTCTTTGTTTATGCTCTCTTTGTGCAAAATCGCCCTGCCCTGCGGCGCACTGTCAGCGGTACCGAGTTTTTTCTGACCGCTTTTTCGACGATGTCGCTGCTCACGATGTTGGTTGGTTTTGTGGCGACTGGCTCACTGACAACACGGTATCTTTTGCCGCTCTTCATTTTCCCGTTGTTGGCGGCCATTCCGGTGATTATCCGCCTTTTGCGGCTCGTGATGGTGAACCTTCCTTCTTCCCGATATCGTCTGGCTGCGAGGCGTTGTGGTAGAAGCATCTCCGCTGCCGTGGTGATTATGGTGATTGTTCTCGGAGCCGTGTCAACACCACCGGTGGTGACCGTGGCTCGTGGCGATGACTACGTGGGCGCCAGATGCTTTAACGAGATTGTGGGAAACCGCCAGGAATCCGGTGTGGGCTCGTTCTGGATTACCCGACAGTGGGAGGTCTATGGCGCCCATCGCGGCGATGTGTTGCAGGTACAGCAAGATCTCTCCGTATACCCATGGATGATCAATCTCAGCTCATATACCGGCAAGCGTTTCTCTTATGTCATTGTTGATCAGTGGGGTTTCGTGTCGAAACAGTCAATCGAGTCCCTAGGAAAACCTGCTGCCGCCACTGTCTGTGGAGACTTCACAATCTATGATTACGCCGGTACGCCGGGGGAAGAGATTCTCACCCAGAAAGTAGAATCGAGCGTTGCCGCCAAGATGGCCCGACGCGGATTTACCTCCCCGTCCCCGCGTTGATCAGGCGCTGGCCACACCTCCCGACCGGCCCCGATCACCGTGTCGCGGATGAGCTGCTACCGCCACGAGCGCTGATAGGCCTCAATCAGGGTGACCAGATTCTTGCCGTTTCGACGGAGCCGACGAAGAGGCGTTAGCGACTGAGGCGATACCGTTCGCGCACTGCCGCGATCTCCGCCTCCGATCGAGGCGAGAACAGGGTGCTCTGCGGCTGTTGCGACGACTGTCCTCCTCGAAGCGAATCTGCAATGGCCGGGACGGCAGGAATCTTGGATCTTCCCCAATTTAGTGTTCTTGCAACTTCGGCATTCTGGACACTTGCCTTCTACGCCGTCGCAGGCATGGGGTTGCTGTTTCCCTTATCGCTGGTCCGACAATTCGGTCCTCGTTCCGCCTGTCGATTATTCTGCTGCTGCTCGGAGCGGGTGTTACTGCTCTCATTGTGGAAAATATCCCCTCTCGATGGCGCCTACGGTCGATCGTCACGGCGCTTTTCTCTGGCGTCGTTGTTCTCGATCGGGTCGTTGGGGTTGCCCACGTATTTCCCTGGCAGCCGCCTGAGGATACTGAAAACCGCCACCCCGCTCGCGGACCGAGCCCGTGACGCGGGCTGGTCGTTCGAGGACTACCTCGCCGCCGTCCTCGAGCGCGAAGCCAGCGCGCGCAACGCGTCCGGAGCCGAGCTGCGGATCAACGCCGCCGGGTTCCCCGCAACGAAGACACTCGAAGACTTCTACTGGCAAGCTACCTCGCGAACTCGCCCGGCTGCGCCGATACAGGCTGATCATCGTCGACGAAGTCGGCTTACCTCCCCTTCGAGTAAATAGTCGGGGGGAAGCGCTCTCAGAACTGCTCTGAGGATGCTGCAGGCTGCCCCGCCAGAGCGAGGGTCAGTAATAGTCGTGCAGAGGTGCTCCAGTTGGCGATCGGACGCGGCACGATCGTTCGTGGATTGCGCAGTGTCTCTTCAATTGCGGAGGTCCAACCTGCCAAATCGGCCGGAGGGATGAAGCAGGTCTCGTCCTCCCAGCCGACAAGCGCATCCCGCAGACCAGGGATATCAGCCGCCAGCACGGGTGTGCCGCAGGCTACCGCTTCGAGGGCGGGCAGGCCGAAACCCTCATGCCACGACGGCATTGCGACGGCATCTGCGCCCGATAAAAGTGCGGGCAAATCATCGTCAGCTAAGTAACGTGGCGGAAAGCGCACGTCAATTCCCTCGGCGACGGCGCGGGCGACCGCGGTGTGAACATCTTCGTTATCCCAGCCGTCTCCGCCGACAAGAAACAGCGTATGGTCCGGTGGTCTCCGGGCGCGACGGTAGGCATCAATCAGGGTGACCAAATTCTTGCGTTTCTCGATGGAGCCGACGAAGAGGAGGTAGCGGCCGAGGCGATACTGTTCGCGCACGGCCGCGATTTCCGCCTCCGATTGAGGCGAGAACGGAGGGTTGTCGATGGTGGTTGGGATCACTCGTATTCGCTCGGCGGGGATGTCCAAGAAGCGGGTGATTTCGGCAGCCGAGGACGGCGTTCCGGTGAGCACCAGGTCGGTGCGGGCCAGCCAGCGTGGAACCGAGCGGGCCAACAGTTCGCGTCGTGCCGTCGGCACCAGCTCAGGGAGGACCGCGAAACAGACGTCGTGCACGAAGGTGAGAGAGCGGGAGCGGGCCAGTGGCCAGTTGCGGAAATTAGGAAAAAAATAGGTTCCTCGGCCCAGCACCAGGTCGATACCCAGCGGCTGGGGGAGCCGCGTGAGAGCGCTCCATACTCGACCTGGTAGGGGAATGGCGCGGATGCGTAGCCGCTGGAACGCGTAGCGGTCGAGAGTCGGTGCCTCGGCGCGCGGCACGAGCAACACGATGTCGACCTGCTCTGCAACCTCCTGTGTGTCCAGCGCGCGGAGCAGGCCCATAAGCACCCGTCCCACCCCGGTCAGCCGAGGAGAAGACAGCGGTGTCGCGTCGATGAAGATCTGACGGACCGGCCTGTTCACTGCACGCTGAGCCGAACGCTCGAATCGATATCGACAACTCCTTCATGCACGGAGGAGCGTTCGACTGTGAAGGTCGCGGCGACCGGGATACGCATGGTCTCACCCTGAGAGAACGTTGCTGCGGAGGCGTGAACGGCGTAGTTACCCGGGCCGAGATGGAGGTCGGGGAGGGTGAAGGTGATCGTCATCTCGCCGTCAACAGGTTTAAGCGGGGTGCCGATTCGCTCGGTGTTGGTGCCGAAGACTCGCTGTCCAAGCGGGGTATCAATGCCCATTCCGACGTTCCAGTCGTCTATCGGACGGTTGGTGCGCACCGTGACATCAAACTCGAGGCTCTCACCACTGCGCACGACGATGCTGCCGTGCTCAATCGATCCGCCGCGGAGCGCGCAGCTGAGGATTTCGATGGGCTTGGGGGCTGAAGTGTGTGCGTCGGTAGCAGCCTCACGTTCGTGGAGGGCGGCGCGGCGGTCTTCAAAGCTTTCGCGCAACACCTGAAGACCTTCGCTAGTCTCACCGTCGAAGACGAGACTGCCTTTTTCTAGCACGATAGTGCGGTCGCAAAGTTCGCCAACCTGCTCGAGGGAGTGGGTGACCAGCACGATGGTTTTACCGGCGCGCTGGAAGGCTCGGATGCGGTCCATGCATTTGCGCTGGAAAGGCTCGTCACCCACCGCGAGCACCTCATCGACCAGCAAGAGGTCGGGATCGGTGTGGATGGCGATAGCGAAGGCGAGTCGCACGTACATGCCGGAGGAATAGAACTTGACCTGGGTGTCAATGAAGTCGACGATCTCGGAGAAATTAACGATCGAGTCGAACTTTTCGTCGAGTTCATTGCGGGACAGGCCGAGAATTGCGCCGTTAAGGTAGATGTTCTCGCGGCCGGTGAGGTCGGGATGGAAGCCGGCTCCCAGTTCGAGAAGTGCGGCGAGCCTTCCGCGACGTTCGACGGTGCCGTCCGTTGGTTGGACGATGCCTCCAATGAGCTTGAGCAGGGTGCTTTTTCCCGAGCCGTTCGCGCCGATGAGCCCCACCGTCGAACCGAGCGGTATCTCGATGTTGATCTCGCGCAGTGCCCAGAATTCGTCCCGATGCTGACGTCCCCGGCCAAAATTGACAATGCGTTCTTTAAACGACTTGTCTTTGCGGATGACGAAGCGCTTGGACGCTCCCTTCACCCGAACGATGGTGGGGTTCGGCGCCGAGGTGGTCGGTGAGTCCGACTTGCTGGTGAGGGTCATGACTAGATCTCCTGGGCGAAGTTGCCCTCGAGGCGACGGAAAACACGGTGGCCGATCCACACGAATACAACTCCGATCAGGAACACCACGATCAGCCGCCCCATCATGTCCGGCGGCCAGGCTTGCGGAGAGATCGTGTTCCCTTCGATCGTGCTGACCCGTGATCCGTCGCCCCAGATGGCTCGTTGGAAGGCGAGGATCGCGTCGGACATCGGGTTAAGGAGATAGAGGTCTTCGGCCCAACCATGTCCGGCCTTGGTGGTCGCATCCACGACGAAATTCCACGGATAGACGATCGGTGACAGCCAGAAGAAGATTTGTAGGCTCACCTCGACGAGAAATTGGACATCGCGGAGATACACGTTAAGTGCCGAGAGTGCCAAAGCGAAAGCGAGACCATAGACCAGAGTGATGCCGATAGCAGGAACAAGGTAGAGCAGATGCCAACTGAATATCAGTGAACCGGTGAGGATGGCGCCGGCAAGAAGGACAACGAACTGCACTCCGAAATTGAAGAGCGCGGAGCCGATGGCTGCGACCGGGAAAATCTCTCGCGGCAGATACACTTTTTTAATCAGCCCACCATTGCCGAGGATCGAGGTGGTTCCTGCGGTAATGATCTCGCTGAAGAGCCCCCAGAGGGTGAGGCCGGAGAATACGAAGATCGCAAAGTTGGGGGTGCCGCGAGATGCTCCGAGGATCTGGCCAATCGCGACATAGTAGATCAGCAGCATGATCAGCGGACGAATGAGGCTCCAGACGAAGCCTAAGCTGCTGTCTTTATAACGAGACTTGAGTTCGCGCCCGACAAGGAGCCGTAGGAGTTCGCGATGCCGCAGGATCTCGATGAGGGAGGCGATGAAACCGCCGGATGCTCCGCCGACAGCCGAGGAGGTTCCGGCGATCTGAAAAGGCTCCTGGGCGATCGTCCGAGCTCGATCGACTGGGCTGCTGGGCATGGAACTCCAAGGTCTCGGCCTCCGCCGGGCGACGGACCGCATCAGTATACGTGCGACTTCGGCCGTGAGCCCCGAGGACGTCGGGGCGGCGTGCGGACAGGCGCTGCGCGAAGGGTAGTCTTGCTCCCGCTCGCCGACAGAAATGATACAAACGAGGTGTTCACCATGCCCACGTCGCACTCCGATGTCCCTCTGGGCTCGTCGCCGCAGCGCGAAGGAGGCCCGGTTCCCCTCCTCAGCGACGCCAGAGACCGCGAATTGGTCCGGCTGCGTGCTCAGGTTGATTCTCTTCTTAACGACCCCTTCGACGAGTGGGTGGAGCGGATTCAGGTGGGCGGTGCGAGCAGGTCCGGTTTTGAGCGAACTCTCTCGTGGCGGATCACTAAGCCCCTACGTCTTGTGCGTACCTTCCAAATCCGCGTGCAGCAGCTGGGACTCATCGGTGCTATCGGTCACAGCGCGAGATTCGCTAAACGACGTCTGGCCGGTCGGGCGAAATGAGTGAAAGTGACACGGTGGGTCGTCGCCGTCGGACGGAGGCGATGCTACAGCGGCTCGAGCAGATTGGTGCTCTCGTTTTTGACGAGGAGACTCGACTTTGGCTCTGCTCACGCGGTTCCGGTTCCTACCTTGATGCAGTTGCTCGGGTGGTTCGTGAGCGCGAGGATGCTGAACTGACCTGGGTTGCCTTGGTCGCTTTCACGGCGGCATTTCCGACGAGCGAACTTTTTGAATGGTTCCGGCGCGCCCTCGTACTTTCTCCGGAAGACGCTGCGCTGCGAATCTTCCTCGAAGCGGGCTCGCGCACAGCTACCGGGTTTGCCGATCTCGATGCGACAGTCGAGGTCGTCACCGGTGCTGTTCTCGTTGACGTCGACTTCCCGGCTCGTCACGGACACAACACCGGTGTCCAGCGTGTTGTCCGCCAAACCGTGTCACGCTGGTCAGACCATCGCGAGATTCTCCCTGTTGCTTGGGTGCACGGCTCGCTTTCCTTCCGGCGCCTGAGCGCTATCGAGCACCAGCGCGTCGTCAACTGGGCGGCGTCTGGTCGCGGTGACTGGCAGCATGGCGACCCCGAACACGCGAAGTTCGTAGTGCCCTACCGCAGTGTGGTCGTTGTTCCCTCCGTGCCTGACTACAACCAGTGCGGTCCGCTCGCGGCCCTTGCTGAGTACTCCGGCAATGAGGTCGTGGTTCTCGGGCATGACGCGATCCCCGTTGTCAGTGCCGATACGGTGCCACCGGAGGAGACCGTGCGCTTTGTGAACTTCCTGTCGGTGGTTAAGCGCGCTCAACGCGTCGTTACCGTCAGTTCCGCGTCGGCTCTCGAGTACGAGGGATTCGTGCGGGCGCTGCCTGCCCAGGGCCTCACTGGACCCTCGGTGACTGCCGTGCCGCTCCCGGTCGATCTTCCGGACGGCATTCAGGCCACTGCTCCCGATGCCTCTGCCATGCCATTGGTGCTCTGCGTCGGCAGTCAAGAACCGCGCAAAAACCACCTCGCGGTTCTGCACGCTGCCGAGCGGCTCTGGCGTGAGGGATTACGTTTCCGTCTGCGTTTCCTCGGCGGTGCAAATCCGTGGGCACACAGGGTCTTTGACCCGCGAGTGCGGGAATTGGTCGCGAAAGGCCGCCCGATTGACGTACTGCGCGGCGTCGATGACGACGTGTTGATCGCGAGCTACCGTGAAGCGCATTTTTTGGCGTTCCCGTCCTTGCACGAGGGCTATGGGCTTCCGGTTGCGGAGGCGCTCGCGGTGGGGCTGCCCGTTCTTACCTCGCGCTACGGCAGTACAGCACAAATCGCCCAGGACGGTGGGTGTGTCTTGATCGACCCCAACTCCGACGACGAGATCGTCGACGCGATGCGGCGAATGCTGAGTTCGCCTGAACTCATCACTGGCCTTCGTGCGGAGGCTGCGGCGCGGCCGACGCGGAGCTGGGACGACTATGCGCGAGAACTCTGGGACACGCTCGTCGCGCCGTCGGCCTTCATCGGCGGCAACGCTCCTACGGTGCTCAACGAGCAGGAAGAGGCGTCTCATGTTTCGTAAGCAATACCTCGTTGACCGGCTCACCACCCTGGTGCGTACTCTCGCTCCCACGGTGGAGCCTCTTGTGAGCGCCGAGGCTTTGATCGGCCAGCTCAGCGTGCTGCTCCCGGAACCAGATGATCGGGAAATCTGGCTGGTGCTTGCTGTCCTCCGTGGCACCCTGCCCCGTCCCGAAAACGTTATTGAGGGCCGCCGACGAGCTCGTCTTGATGGCACGGCGGCTCTGCTGAGTCATACGGTATCGAGCATCGAATCGAATCGAATCTTCGCTCGTTTCCACCATCCTGTGGTCGACGTCATGACCGGCGCCGTGGTGGTTGATGTTCATCACACCGCTCGTACCGGTCTTGCGACGGGTATCCAACGGGTGGTGAGGCAGAGCATTGCCCGATGGGCTCGCGATCATGAGATCCTGCTTGTGGGTTGGGACAGCACGCACGAGGCGCTTGTCCGGCTCACTCCGGAGCAGAGCCGTAACGCTATTGCGGGAGACGTCCCCAATGCGGTTGAAGACCGCTCGCGGGTGATCGTGCCCTGGAACGGCACCTACATCCTCCCGGAGCTGGCCGTGGAGGACGAACGAACAGCTCGCATCTCGGCTCTGGCCGAATTCAGCGGAAATCGGACCGGCACCATCGGCTTTGACTGTGTCCCGGTCACCACTGCCGAGACAGCGAGCACCGGCATCAGCGCTGCTTTCTCGCGAACCCTTGTCGCTGTTTCGCATATGGACCGCGTCGCTACCATCTCGGCGGCAGCGGCGGTAGAGTACCGCGGCTGGCGACACATGCTGGGCGGTATTGGCGTCGCGGGCCCGGATATTCAGCCAATCCTCCTCCCCTCACAGTCGGAGGAGGTGAGCACCGAGGCGTTAGAAAAAGCCTCCCGTGCTTTGCTCACTGATTCGCTTCCGCTGGTGGTGTGCGTGGGAAGTCACGAGCCGCGCAAGAACCACCTGGCTGTACTCCATGCCGCAGAACTACTCTGGCGTCGGGGACGAGAGTTTAGCCTGGTGTTCATTGGCGGTAACGCCTGGAACAGTGCGGAGTTCGAGTACCGTCTCGAGGTGCTCCAGGGTGAGGGACGCCCGGTCCAGTCGTTTTCCTCGATCACGGACACACTACTGTGGAGCGCCTATCGCCTGGCCCGCTGCACGGTGTTCCCCTCCATCAACGAGGGTTATGGGCTGCCGATTGTGGAGTCAATTTCGGTCGGTACACCAACGATTACGTCGGGTTTCGGCAGCATGCGCGAGGTAGCGTCGCAGGGGGGCGCGCTCTTCGTGGATCCGCACAGTGACTATGACATTGCCGCCGCACTTGAGCGCCTCGTGACCGATGATGCCCTGTATGATCGCCTCTCCGCCGAGGCGCTCGCCGCTGTCGGTGGCACCTGGGACGACTACGCAGAGCGTGTCTGGGCGTACCTCGTCGAGGGTACGGAGATCGACCTGGCGGGGAAGGATTGGGCGCAGACCGTCGCGACGGGCTAAATCCTCCCTGGGCGAGAGCGAAACCCGACGCGCCCACGCGTTACCGGGCGCGTCGGGCCAACTCGAGGTCGTGCTCCACCATCCGCGCCACAATCTCCTCGAACCCCACCGTCGGCGCCCAACCCAGTACCTCGCGGGCACGTGAGGCATCGCCGCGCATCTCGGGAGTATCGACCGGTCGGGCAAAGCGTGGGTCGAGTGAGACGAGGTGTTCCCAGTCATTGATGCCGACCGCGGTGAAAGCCGCAGCGACGAACTCGCGGACCGAATGCGCGACTCCGGTTGCCACGATGTAGTCGCCCGGTGTATCTGCCAGCGAGGCGCGGACCAGTGCGTCAACGTAGTCGGGCGCCCAGCCCCAATCGCGGCGTACGTCAAGGTTGCCCAGCGAGAGACCGGTTTCAGCGCCGACGGCGATGGCCGCGACTCCTGCAGTGATCTTACGAGTGACAAAGCTCATGGGTCGGCGCGGTGACTCGTGGTTGTAGAGAATTCCGGAGGAGGCGTGCAGCCCTCGCCCGCGGTAGACCCCCACGAGATGGTGTGCGAAGGCTTTGGCGGCTCCATAGGGTGAGACAGGTCGCAGCGGAGTCGCCTCTGTCTGCGGGTTCTCTGTTGCTGCCCCAAAGATCTCAGAAGAAGACGCCTGCACGAAGCGCACCTCGCGGCCGGTCGATTCCTGCAGCGCCAGAGACGCTTCCAGCAGCGCGGCGACGGCAGTGCCGGTGACCTCAGCGGTCAGTACCGGCTCCTTCCAGGAGAGCGCTACCGAGGAGAGGCCGGCGAGGTGAAAGACCGCGTCCGGCTCTGCCTCCGTGACGATGCGACTCAAACCAGCAGCATCGCGCAGATCGCCTGTGAAACTGCGGACGACGTCGGGCAGAGAAGAGGCGTCATTCTTGCGCACGAGCGCGCACACGCCCCAGCTGTCGGCGAGTAGGCGATCAACGAGGTAGCCCCCGTCTTGCCCGCTTGCTCCGGTAATAAGAGCTGTAGGCATGACTACTTGACGAGTGCGGACTGCTCGGCTAGGTCGTTCTCGACCATCATGGCGACAAGCTCGGGGAACGAGACCTGCGGCTCCCACCCCAAGACAGTGTGGGCTTTCGCTGGCTCGCCGATCAGGAGGTCGACCTCGGCGGGGCGCATGAAGGCTGGGTTTTGGGTGACGTACGGGGTCCAGTCGTCGATACCGACGTGAGCAAAGGCGATGTCGAGGTACTCACGGATCTCGTGAGTTTCACCGGTGGCGACCACATAGTCATCGCCCTTCGGTTGTTGCAGCATTCGCCACATCGCATCGACGTAATCACCAGCGAAACCCCAGTCGCGCTTGGCATCGAGATTACCCAGCTCCAGTGTCTCCTGGAGGCCGAGCTTAATGCGGGCGACCGCGAGGCTGATCTTGCGGGTGACGAATTCGGGGCCGCGACGGGGCGACTCATGGTTGAAGAGGATGCCGGAGGAAGCGTGCATCCCGTAGGACTCGCGGTAGTTGATGGTCATGTAGTGACCAAAGACCTTGGCCACGCCATAGGGGGACCGTGGCCACAGCAGCGTTTGCTCGCTCTGAGGAACCTGTTGCACCTTGCCGAACATCTCGGAGGAGGAGGCCTGGTAGAACTTCACGCGCGACATGTCATTGCCCGCGTATAGGCGGGTTGCCTCGAGAATATTGAGGACCCCCTTGCCCGTGACATCGCTGGTGAGCGATGCGTTCTCCCACGAGTAGGCGACGAACGAGATCGCTCCGAGGTTGTATACCTCGTCGGGCTGGGCAGCGGCAAGAACACGCACCAGGCTCGAAACGTCGGTGAGATCTCCGGCGAGCAGGGTGACCTCGGGAACTGTGCGGCGCACCAGTTCGTACTTCGGGTTGTTCTGACCGCGTACAAGGCCGAAGACTTGATAGCCCTTGGAGAGGAGCAGCTCGGCGAGGTAGAGGCCGTCCTGGCCGGTGATTCCGGTGATCAAAGCACGAGGCACGTGGTAATCCCGTTCGTCGAGGTGGGTGGGTGCGGACTACATATTACTCATCGGTCTCCGGCCAGCTGGATCGACTCGATCCTTGACAGATCGCCGCCGGTATTCAAACCTGGCTTCGGCCTACCGGAACGCTGTGAAACGATGGGGTCTCATGCCGGACCCACTTCCCGTCACGATCGCCGTGCTCACCGTTAATCCGGGAGGGATGGGCGGAGGCGAGACCTACGCCCGCGCGCTCACGCGCCTCCTGCTGCCGCGGCCCGGGGAGGACGGACTGCGCGTTCAGGCGCTGGTTCCCGAGAACGCGCGCGGCTTTAGCGAGGGCGTGCCGGAGCTGGTGGCGGAGGGGGTGGTCAGCGGTGCAGGTCACCGTCAGCGTGCCCAGGGGATGCTCCAGGCGCTGTGGCGTACCCCCCGCTTGCGCCGTTGTCTCGGCCCTGACGGCATCCTTTACTTTCCTTTCACGGTGCCGCTGCCCTACCCGTCGCGGCGTTTCGGCCACGTGCAGATGCTGTTTGACCTGCAACACCGTGACCTGCCGCAGCTGTTCCCGTTCGTTGAGCGCGTGTTTCGACGCGTTGCCTACGAGGCCACGGCTCGCCGTGCCGACGCGATTATCACGATCAGCGCGTTTACAAAAGGACGCATTGTCGAGCTGCTCGGCATTCCGGAGGAGCGGATTTACGTCTCGCACCTCGGTGTGGACACCGAACGGTTCCGGCCGAATCTGGGCGAGCGCGAGGATTTTGTCTTCTACCCGGCCCGCGCCTGGCCGCACAAGAATCACGCGCGGCTGTTCGAGGCGATGCGCTTGCTTCGCGCCGAGGGCTCTCCCCTCCGTCTGGTGCTGACCGGAGGTGACCTCGATCGCCTCGAGCCGCTGCCCGATTTCGTTGAGTGGCGCGGTCACGTCAGCCCAGACGAGCTGGCGGGGCTGTACCGCCGCGCTGCTGTGTTGGCGTTCCCGAGCCTCTACGAGGGTTTTGGCTTGCCGCCGATCGAAGCGATGGCCTCAGGTTGCCCGGTAGCGGTGGCACACTCCGGATCGCTGCCCGAAATCTGCGGGGACGCTGCTGTCTATTTCGATCCGCTCGACCCGCGTTCTCTTGCCGCGGGGATCCGCGAGGCCGTCGACCGCTCCGAGGAACTCGGACCCCGTGGCGTTGCGCGGGCAGCGCTGTTTAGTTGGGAGCGTTGCCGCCAGGAGCACTTGGCGGTTTTCCGGGCGGTCGCTGAGCGACGGATCCGGTCGCGTCGTCGCTAGCAGTCGCGCTCTGCGCTGGGCTCATCCGCCACGTCGGTTCTTGGCTGCTTGATGTGCACGGCGACAATGACCAGGAGTATTCCCTCGCCTGTGGTCGGAATGCGACCCTCGGCCAGCGACCGAGTGAGCAGGGTAACGACCACCAGCAGTGGCATCAGGCTGGCCGCCGAGTAGGGGAGGGTTATCCGCGGATGCACACGAGGTCGGTCGATCGCGCGGAACCAGGAACGCCAGAGCGTCGAGACAGCGACGGCGGCGAGTAACAGCACTCCGACCACTGCGAGCGGGAACCACGCGTCTTCCGCTAAGACCGGGGACCGTCCCGCAATCCCCTCATCGCTCCAGCCCCTGCCCAGGGAGAGCGCGCTGCGCCAGCTCCCATCAGCCCCGGATGAGATGACCCTTGTGGTGAGGGTGATAACTAGCGCGGCGACAATCAAGTAGGTCGGCCCGCGCGCATCGTCCCGCAGAATCCTGATCCATAGAGCGAACGCTGCCGTCACCGTGACTGTCACCAGGCAGAGCACGACGGTGCCGGAATCGCTCGGCCGCAGGGCTAGTGCTGCACACAGCACGATCCAGAGCATGCTCCAGCGGCGGCCCAGGGTCCCGGAGACTCGCTCCAGCGCGACAATGACCAGTGCCAGGACGGCGAAGAAACCGAGCGCATCCTGGTGTCCGGCGATCCCTTGGAGCGATCCACTCGCGAGCAGCGCGGCCTGCGTCCCGACGACGATTCGCAGCGAGCGCCCGAGAGCGGTGATCACTTCCCGAGCACTGAGAGCGATAGCGAGGGCTCCGCCGGCGAAGGCCGTGGCCAGCTGGGTGACGACTCCGATCGCGCTGGTAGCGGAGTGCGGCAACCACAGCAGTGCGAGCGCACTGAGGGCGAGAAAAGCGAGCAGAGAATGCGGCGTGCGACTCCAGCGCAGCTGAGGCCGCATACCGATAGCAACGACAAGAGTCGCCACCAGGCAGGTGACGATAACAGCTCCCACTCCCCACCCTCCGCCGAGGTTCCGCAAGGTAGGGGCGCTGAAGGTTACGGCCAGCACCGCCACGGCGAGCCCTCGGTAAGCGGACGAGGTGGCGGGTCGAGGCATGGCGTTCAGTCTAGAAAACTGTTGCCCGGCGATCTGCGGCCCGACAAACGTGAAGCCGTGCAACTCACACGAAAGCAGGAGTTCCGGTGATCGCGCGGCCCACGATCAGGGTGTTGATCTCGCGGGTGCCCTCATAGGAGTAGATCGCCTCCGCGTCGGCGAAAAAACGGGCGACACCGTAATCGAGCACAATGCCGTTGCCTCCCATGATTTCGCGGCACCACGCGACCGTTTCGCGCATTCGCTGTGTCGTATATGCCTTGGCCAGCGCTGAATGCTCGTCCCGCTGTTCGCCCGCGTCGAGCATTTCGGAGACCCGGGTGGCCAGGGCGATGCTGGCGGTGATATTGCCGATGCTTTTCACCAGCAGGTCCTGCACAAGCTGGTGGCCTACCAGCGGCTTGCCGAACTGGACACGCTCCTTCGCGTAACGAAGCGCCGCGTCGTAGGCGCCGATCGCCACACCGATTGCCTGCCAGGCGACCTCAGCGCGGGTCAGCCGCAACACCGTGGCCGTGTCGCGGAACGAGTTCGCCTTCTGAAGGCGTAGCGACTCAGGGACCTCGACTCCCGTGAGCACGATATCGGCGTTCTGCACGGTGCGGAGGCTCTGCTTGCGGGCAATCGCACTCGCCCGGTAGCCGGGGGTTGCGGTGGGAACCAGGAAACCCTTGACCTGGTGGTCCGTGACGTCTTTGGCCCAGATGACGGTGATGTCGCTCAGCGTGGCGTTACCGATCCACCGTTTTTCACCGTCCAGGATCCAGGTGTCGCCCCTGCGACGCGCGGTGGTGCGCAGACCCTGAGCGGCGTCGGAACCGGAGTGTGGCTCGGTCAGCGCGAAGGCTCCGAGGACCTGGCCGGAGGCTAATTTCGGTAACCACTCGGCGCGCTGCTGCTCGGAACCTGTTACTCCTACCGCGCCCATGACCAGGCCGTTTTGCACACCAACGTAGGTGGCGATGCCGGCATCAACGCGACCGAGTTCGAGCGCGAGCCAGCCTCGGAACACGGCCGAGTTCTCGATCGCGCGTGTTTCGGGCCAGGACAGGCCGATGACTCCGGTGGCGTGGAGGCCGGGGATGAGATGCTGGGGGAACTCGGCTCGCTCCCAATACTCGTCCGCGATGGGCCGCACCTGCTCCTCGAGGAAGGCGCGCACGCGCAGCAGTAGCGTCTTCTCTGCGGAGGAGAGTCCGGACTGAAAGCCGTAGAAGTCGGCGGCCAAAGGCGCACAATTCGTGGTGTCCATTACTCCCCAGCTCCGTTGCTCGCACAAAGCAGCGCTGCCGACTGACGATGCTGCTGAGCACAGCGTACGGAGACGGCGCGACCGTGCTCCGAGTTGTGTGATAACCGCAGGCTGTCGAGCGTGCTTCTGCGGTCGTCGTTGTGGATCCTGCTAGCGTCGGGGCGGAGCCGCCCCGGTGCGCGGTTCTGCTCCCACTCCCTGAACGGAAGGCGATCGCCCCGTGTTCATTCCGATCGGCAATACTCCCCGCGACTACGCCTGGGGATCGCTTACCGGCATGTCCGAGGCGCTGGGAACAACGGCGTCCGGCGCCCCAGAAGCGGAACTCTGGCTGGGAGCGCACCCGGGCTCGCCCTCGCGCATCCTTGACCCCGCCTCTGTCGGTGCTGACACGCTGGCGGAGTGGATTGCCCGCGATCCCGAGACGACGCTCGCCGGGGTCGACGGAGGAATCGATCCGGTCTCCGGTGCGCCGCGGCTGCCGTTCTTGCTCAAAATTCTTGCCGCGGGTGGCCCGCTCTCGCTCCAGGCCCACCCCTCGGCCAAGATGGCGCGACGTCGTTTCGTTCAGGAGGAGGAATCGGGCCTGGCCCGTGATGCCGCCGAGCGAAACTATAAGGATCCTTTTCACAAGCCGGAATTAATGTATGCGCTCAGCGAGAGCTTCGATGCGCTCTGCGGTTTTCGCGAACCATCCGCCTCCGTAGCGCTGCTGGTCGAGTTCGCCGATCGTGTTTCGGGTGGGCAGGCGGAGGCAATCAGCCGTTTCGGCAGAACGCTTCAGGGCGCACCGGAGGCTGTACTGCGCCGCGCGGTGTGCTGGCTTCTCGCCGACGGTGACCGTAATGAGGTGGCGGTTCTGGTTGAAGCTGTTGTTGCTGCGGCTCAGGGCGACGAGCGGCTCGCCAGCGTGACGGTGCGAGAACTGGCGCAGAGTTATCCGGGTGACCCTGGCATCGTGCTGTCGCTGCTGCTGAACCGGGTGCGACTCAGCCGCGGCGAGGTGCTGTACTTACCGGCCGGCAATATCCACGCGTATCTTGCGGGCACGGGAATCGAGCTAATGGCTGCCTCCGACAATGTTTTGCGCGGTGGATTGACTCCCAAGTACATCGATGTGCCCGAGCTGGTTAATGTGTTGGAGTTTTCGCCGCTACCGGTGCCCTACTTGGCTCCGGAGGAAGCAGCACCCGGTGTCCACGTGTACCGGCCGGATGTGCCCGATTTCGTGCTCGCGGTCGTGCAACCAGAGTCGGTGGAACCGGTGGTGGTGCCGCTGCACGGGCCGGCAATCGGCATTGTCACTGAGGGCGCATTCTCGCTGCGGGGGGCGGAGGGTGCAACCGGTCTCGAGCGCGCCGACAGCGTCTACATCACTCCATCGGAGAAAGAACTTCTCGTCTCGGGCCGGGGCACGCTTTTCATCGCGACGGTCTGATCCGGTCACAGCGGTCACCCTCCGCATCCTCGGTAGGGTAACGGCGGCGCGCTGCGTCGATCTTTGAGGAGGATGCGCATGGCATGGCTGGTCACCGGGGGAGCAGGGTATATCGGTGCGCACGTCGTACGCGCGTTCGCGGAGCAGGGCAGTGACCCAGTCGTGCTCGATGACCTCTCCTCGGGGCACGAATCGTTCGTGCCCAAAAACGTCCCCTTTTACCGAGGTTCCATCCTTGACCGCGACCTGCTGCGGCGGGTGTGTGACGAGCAGGCCCTCGAGGGGGTCGTGCACGTGGCCGCTTTCAAGTACGCGGGAGTCTCGGTCCAGCGTCCTTTGCACACCTACGAGCAGAACGTCACCGGCACTCAGCGGGTGTTGGAGGCGATGCAGGAGGCAGGGATCTCCTCGATTGTCTTCTCGTCCAGTGCTGCGGTGTACGGCACAGTAAGGGATGAACTCGTCACCGAGGAGACGCCCAAGAATCCGCAGTCGCCGTATGGTGAGTCGAAGCTGATCGGCGAGTGGCTGCTTGCTGACGCGGGTCGCGCATATGGAGTGCGACACACCTCCCTCCGCTACTTCAATGTCGTCGGCTCGGGCTACCCGGACGTGTATGACACCAGCCCGCATAATCTGTTTCCGCTGGTCTTCGAGGCGTTGCTCGCTGGCCGGAGGCCGAAAATCACCGGCACGCACTACCCGACTCCGGACGGCACGTGCGTGCGTGATTACATTCACGTGGCCGACCTTGCCCAGGCGCATGTGACCGCGGCGCGGCGGTTGGCGGCGGGCGAGCCACTGAGCCCGGCGTACAACCTGGGCAGCGGGAAAGGCGCCTCCGTCGGCGAGGTCATGCGCGCGATTGCTGAGACGATCGGTAGTGAGTTCACTCCCGAGGCAGCTCCGCCTCGTCCGGGGGACCCACCGCGCATTGTTGCCTCGGGCGAGGCTGCCGCGCGTGACCTGGGCTGGGCGATGCGCCACACTCTGGCCGAGATGGTGGACAGCGACTGGCGTGTCCGCCGCGGCGCTTTCCTGCACTGATTGCAGAGAAGTTTGCGACCCGCTGGTGTGTCGTGAACCCTCCATGGCGGGTTGAGGGTTTAGAGTCCGCGACTTGACCTCTGCGAATGACACCGATGTAATTATTGCGGGCAGCTGCTCTGGGGGAATGAGCCCACTGTTCGATTTCACTATTCGATATTCGATTCACCTGTTCGAAGCACTGGCGGGGGTAGGAGACGGTATGACACTTCCCGACTATCGCTCCGGGATCCCCGAGGACTGGTTCGTCGATCCCGTTCGCCTCGGCGTTCCCGGCCTTCGTCCGGGAATCGACGCAGACACCGAGTCGGAAGGAGGCGCCCTCGCATGGCAGGCCGACTCACTGTGTGCGCAGACCGACCCCGAAGCGTTCTTTCCAGAAAAAGGTGGGTCGACGCGTGATGCGAAAAAAATTTGCAGTTCCTGCGAAGTTCGTGCTCAATGCCTGGAATACGCTCTCGAAAATGACGAGCGCTTTGGTATCTGGGGTGGGCTCTCTGAACGTGAGCGGAGGAAGCTGCGTCGCCGAGCCTGAACCGCGGACGTACCGGAGTCGATGGGGCGGCGAGCCGCGGTAAGTGGCTGCGCAGCATCGCTTAGGGTTGTCCGCGATGTATCCACGAGTCACCGCCGTCCTCGTCGCGCACAACGGCGCGGCGTATCTGGAACGAACCCTCGCGGCGCTGCGATCGCAAACTCGCCCGCCTGACGCGATCGTGTTCGTTGATGGCGGATCGAAGGATGCCACCCCGGAACTTCTTGCGGCGTGGGGGCCGAGCCAGTTTGTGCAGGTCGCCGACAACCTCCCCTTCGGCCAGGCCGTGGCCCGAGCGGTGAGGGTGATACAGCCTCCCTCCAGTGACGACGAGTGGCTCTGGTTGCTCGCTCAGGACTCCGCCCCCGAACCAGGTGCACTCGCCGCGCTGCTCGGCGCGGTCGAGGTTGCCCCCTCGGTCGCCGTCGTCGGCCCCAAGGCGATGGACTGGACCCGCTCCGGCTACATCCGTAGCTACGGTGAATCAATCACCAAGCTCGGTACTACGGTTCACCTAGTCGAAAACGAACTCGATCAAGGTCAGCACGACGCAGCTCCTGATGTTCTGGCGGTTGCTGCCGGGGGAATGCTGGTCCGGCACACCCTATGGGAGGAACTGGGCGGTTTCGATCCGGGCCTTCCGGTTGTTGATGACGCGCTCGACTTCTGCCTACGTACCCGCCTCGCCGGACACCGGGTGACCCGAGTACCGGATGCCCGCGTCACGACTGCGCGTATCGGCCTGCAGCGACCAGACGGCAGGAAGATCGACAGCGGCGAACGCCGCCACACCCGTCAGCACCGCACAGCCCAGTTGCACCGGCGACTTGCCTACGCCCCGATCGCGCTGCTCGCGCTGCACTGGTTTTCGCTGGTTCCGCTCGCCGTGTGCCGTGCGGTGGTGCGACTGCTGCGGAAGCAGCCAGGACTGGTCGGCGGTGAAATTCTTGCCTCCTTCGTGGTTGCCTTCGGCGGCACGAAGGTACTTCGGGCGCGCAGGATGCTCCGCTCGTCGAAGAACGTCGGCTGGAAGGCGATTGCACCGCTGCGGATCCCGCTCAACGTGGTTCGGCAGTTGCGCTCAGTCCGGCACGACGCGGTACGTGTACAGGCCAGCCGCGAGCGGCATCCGTTGCGCTTTTTCTCCGGCGGAGGCGTCTGGGTTGTTCTGGCCGCAGCGGTCGCGAACCTCGCCCTCTACACTCCGCTGCTTGCTGCCCCGGCGATCACCGGTGGTGGTCTGCTGATGCTCTCACCGACTGTCGATGAGCTGTGGCGTAATGCTGCTTACGGTTGGCGTGATCTTGGCTCCGGATTTATCGGTGCTGCCGACCCGTTCGCTGCGGTCCTTGCCGCGCTGGGTTCGCTGACTTTCTGGTCGCCGAGCTTCTCGATGGTGCTGCTGTATCTCATCGCCCTGCCTCTGGCTGCGATGGGCGCATGGCTCATGATTGCGCGGCTCACCCCGAGCCTGCTGGTGCGGGCGGCGGGCGCCGTCATCTATGTGCTGGCTCCGACGTTCTTTGCTGCACAGGCCGATGGTCGCCCCGCTCCGATGCTGGTACACGTGTTGTTGCCGTGGCTCTTCTTTGCTGGCTACGGCGCCTACCGTTCCTGGTCGGCGTCGGCGAGCGCTTCGATTCTCGCGGCGGTCATCATCGCCTGTGCCCCCGTTCTCGTGGTGCCGCTGCTCGCGATCTGGATTGTGGTTGTCTCGACCTCGGGGCGTCGTATCGGACGCTTCCTCGGTCTGCCGGTACCCGCCCTCGTTCTGCTATTTCCGCTGATCCTTGCTCGTGCCACGAGGGGTGACTGGTTCGGACTGCTCGCCGACCCGGGAGTGGCGCTTCCCTCGGCGACGGGCGATTTTTTCACTCTGCTGGCCGGTTTCCCCACACAACTGCCGGGAAGTTGGATTCAGGTACTCGAGGGCCTGAGCATCCCCGCCTCAGCCTCGCCGGTGGTGACGGCGGTGTTCGTTCTGCCCCTGATTGTCGCCGCCCTGGCCGCGTTATTCCTCCCGAATAATCTCGCGGCGCTCGGGGGAGTGGGCGTTGCCGCCCTGGGCTTGGTCACTGCCGCGCTGGCGCAGGGAGTTCAGGTCGCGACCGCCGGCTCGCAGGCGGTAAGCGTATGGAGCGGCACCGGGCTCAGCCTCTACTGGCTCGGACTGGTGATCGGCTTTTCACTCTCGGTCGCGGCCCTGCCGTCATTACGGTATGTCCCGGGGCTGGCCATTACTGC
Source organism: Rathayibacter toxicus DSM 7488 (assembly GCF_000425325.1). Lineage (GTDB taxonomy): Bacteria > Actinomycetota > Actinomycetes > Actinomycetales > Microbacteriaceae > Rathayibacter > Rathayibacter toxicus. The sequence goes on along the minus strand of NZ_AUDF01000005.1, from coordinate 29,649 downwards.
TGCGGTAGCGGTCGCTGTGGGACCGCTCGCAGTCGCGTTTCCGACTGGGAACAGCGCGGTGACCACCGCCGCCGACCATACACTGCCCGCCTACGTGGCGGCGGAGGCTCAGCGCGACCCCCGAGTAGGCACCATCGTGCTAGTACCGCAGCCCGACGGAGGCATCCTGGCCCGCCTTGAGCGAGGCGCGGGTGCCACTCTCGATCGGCAGTCCACCCTTGTCGCAACTGGCGCCGAGCCGATGACGGGGATTAATGAGCTTGCCGGCAATCTTGTCTCACGCTCCGGCTACGACGTCTCTTCGGCCCTGGACAAGCTCGGCGTCCGTTTCGTGGTGCTGACCCCGGTTGCTGGCGCACAAGCTGGTGACGCTGCCTCCGCTGTTCGATCTCGTGCCGCCGTTTCGCTTGACGCAAATCCGGTTTTTTCGGCTGTCGGAGACACACGCTATGGACTGCTGTGGAGCACGGTTTCCGCGGGCAGGGACACTGAACCTCCGCCCAGCGGTGTGGTGGGCCCGTGGGGAATTGCCTACACGATTATTCTTCTCTTCGTTTTTGTCGTCGTGTTCCTGCTCGCGGTGCCCACTGGGCTCTCGCTCGAGCGAGCCCGCTCGAGCGCTAGCGTGGCGGGGATCGACGACGAGCCCGCCGAGGCTACCGGGCAGTTCGATGACGGGAACGACGATGCCTGAACCCGGCGACCAGGAGACAGCCATGACTGAGCCCGACTCTCCGACGCAACTTTCTCGTGCTCAGCGTCATCGGGAGCGTCCGGCGAGGGCAGCAAAGAAGCCGGGCCGGGCCGCTCGCGCCGCCTCCCCCACTCGCCGTCGCCATAGTGCCCTGCGTGCAGCGGTGGCAGTCAGTGGAGTTGCCGTTGCGGTCGCCGTTGCGGTCGTGCCCCGTCTTGTACCGTTCCCACTAGTTTCCCGAGCCGTACAGGGCGTTGTCGTCACTCCGGTTGCGGCAAACAGCACGCTTGTATGTGGTGGTGATCTCATCAACGCCAGTGAACCGGAAGAATTGCGTGCCTTTGGCGGCTCCCGCACTGTCGTGTGGCCCGCCAATGCCACCACCGACTCGACCGCGTTGCGCGAGCCTGATGTTGCTGCACCGGGAAGCCGCATGACCAGCGTGAGCGTTCCTCCCCACTCCGTTCCGACTCCGGGAGGAATCACGACGCAGGCAATCGCGAACGAGACCATCTCCGGTCTTTCGGCCCGTACCTGCGCCGAGCCCTCAGCAGAGAGCTGGCTGGTGGCCGGGTCAACAGATGTGGGACGTACCTCCGTTGTTGTACTAGCTAATCCGAGCAAAGTCACCGCCACTGTTGACCTTCAGCTCTACGGCGAAAGTGGTGCTCTCTCAGCGACCGGAGCGACCGGTCTTACCGTCCCGGCGGGTTCCGTGCGGGCGCTGTCCCTTGCCGGGCTTGCCCCCAACGTGGTGAAGCCGGTGGTGCGGATGACGGCTCGCGGCGGCGAGATCGCAGCGAGTCTCCAGAGCAGCGCGATTTCGGGACTCACCCCGCAGGGTGTCGAAGTGACGGGCCCTTCGGCTGCTCCCGCCACGGTGACGGTCATCTCGGGCTTTACCGTTGCCTCCCCCCCGGCGACAGCCTCGAGCGACGACGGTAGCGGGGGCCCCGGGGCGCCGACGCTACGCCTGCTTGCTCCCGGTGATTCCGACAGTACGGTGTCGATTGAGGTCGCGAACGAAGATCCCAGTGGCGTCGGCACGTCGGCGCAGGTGGTGGTAGCTGCTGGCCGCGTCGTCGAGGTTCCGCTTGCCGGGCTCGGTCAAGGCTCGTACCGAGTGACACTCAACTCCGACCAGCCCATCGTTGCCTCCGGGCGTTCTACCTCTACCGGGTCGGCTGGGACTGACTTTGCCTGGTTTGTCTCGGGCACCGCCACGGCTCAGTCGTTCGGCGTCGGCAACACAGGGGAGCCCGGGGCGCGACTGCACCTCGCTAACGCCAGCAACTTTTCGGCATCGATCACTATGCAGACGGCTGCAGGGTCGCGCACCCTGCAGCTGGGCCCCTTCGCCGCTGCATCGACCGAGATTGGCACCGACTCGCTCGTAGTGTCGAGCGATCAACCGATGCAGGCGTCCCTGTCGATCGCCGCAGAGGGGCGGATCGCGTCTGCTCCGATTGTGCCTCCGGGACCGCTCTCGTCGCCGATTACCGTGTATTCGCACTGAGGGTGCGCCTGCTCAGGCGCGCCGGGACGAAGGCTGCGCACCTTCACGCAGCGGTGCGGTCTCAGTGGTCGTGACGATGATCGGGAGTGATGTCCCACGGGTCGCGCCCAAGAAGCTCGGCGACGGCGCGAAAGACGTAGCCCTCGATCAGCATGCGTTGGTGCCACTCGTCGCGACGATGTACCTTGGCGAGGCGTTCGATAGGAACTCGGTAGAGCGTGATGCGTCGCGAGGAATGATCCACGTCCCAGCGAGCCATGCCGGTTTCCCGCCACCGGGTGGGGTCGCCGTCGGGAACTGTGGCGAGATCGATATGGATATCGGTGAGTTCCTCGGGCCATGTCCCGCGGAGATAGTCGATGGCTGAACCGATGGCGAGCTCGAAGAAGTCGCTACGCGTCTGCAACGGAGGCAGATGCGGACCCGTCACTGGTCCGCGGATGCCGCGCCCATGTCGGTTGCGGGAACTCCCAAGCGACGCCGACCGGTGAGCGGTGGAACGACGGGCGTGAGTCATTTCTCCAGCCTATTGCTAGTGTGGGCGCGATGAAGGGACGGCTGTGCTCGCGAACCGGCTGCGGTTCACCGGCGGTGGTGACCCTCACCTACGACTACTGTGATTCGCTTGTGGCGATCGGTCCGCTCAGTCCCGCCGCAGATCCACACGGTTACGACCTCTGCGCCGAGCATGACCGGCGGCTGCTCGCCCCACGGGGCTGGCAAACGCTTCGTTACGGAGCGAATGCCGCTTCGCAGACGCCGCCTGGGGCCGCAACCACGCGGTAGCTGAGGGCGTGTGACCTCGGTACGTTTTCATACCGAGGAGTCGCTAGCGCGGGTGGGGAACCCTCGCGGCGTGCTGGCGAGCACCGGCGCAAGCCGCGCGAGGCGCGCCTGCCTGAGCTGGAGTACACGCTCGACCCTTGCCCGGCGAAGCGCTGCAATGGCGAGCAGAACATCCTCGGCGGGTGCGGTAGGTAGGCACGAGACGAACGGGGTGGCTTCGTGTAGGAGGGCAACGGCGAGCTGTGTTCGCGAGGGCTCGGTCACCCCTTCGCGTTCACGTAGGAATTGCCCGACCCGCCGGGCGAGCGCGTCGGGGAGGGCCGCCACATCTGCCGTCTGCACCCAGCCGAGCAGCGACTCCGGAACGATGAGCTGTAGCGGCTCGACGGGAGGAATCCGTTCGAGCTGGCTGTACGTTCCGGCGAGCATGTCGCCCAGGCGTCGGGAACGATCGGAAAGTAAGCCGACGGCGGCGGCCAACCCGCCGAAAGTCATCAGGATCTCGAGTACTCCGGTCAGCCCGCGCGTGAGCGCATGGCGGAAACTCGTCGCACCTCCGTCAGTGCGGACGATGCGTGCACCGACGACGAGTTTGCCCAGCGAACGTCCTCGCGTTGCCGTTTCGATGGCGACCGGAATCAGCACGAAGGCGACGACCAGTGCGGCACTGCTGAGTGCGGCTCTCGCGGCCGGATCGACACCACCCGAGCCCGAAAGCGAAGCGATCACCACGAACATGCCCAGCGCGAGCAGCAGCTCGGCAAGAGCATCGATGATCGCCCCCACCGCGCGGAGCACAAACGACGTCACGGGAACTTCCAGGGCGACAGCTTCGCCGGTGACGACCCCTGCCTCCGCATCGTGCTGATCGCGCATAGCGTTCCTTCCAGCCCCGGACGGCCCCGGACCGCCGACGACTATCCTCTCAAGAGATGGACATCGACGCTCTCTCGGCCGCGCGCCGTCATTGCTGGACGCGGCTGGATGAGCTCTCGCGCAAACGCCGCCTCACCGGCGCCGAAATTGATGAACTGGTGGAGCGTTACCAGTCCGCCTCCGCCGATGCTGCCACTATTTCCTCGACGGCCGGCTCCACCGCCGTCGGCACCCGGCTTGCGGTGTCGTTGTCGCGGGTGCGGGGGAGGCTCACGGGGACTCGTGACGAGCCGCTTGCCGCGATCTCGCGCTTCGTTCTGCTCTCTTTTCCGGCAGCGTTGTACCGCCTCCGTTGGCTGACGCTTGCGGTGGCGCTTAGCACCGCGTTGGTCGCAACGCTCTACGCGGTCTGGATCCTCGGGGATCCGCGGCTACTCGCCTCTCTCGGCGACGACGAGCAGCTTCGCCATTTCGCGGCGAACGAGTTCGTCGCCTATTACTCCGAGAATCCCGCGGCGTCTTTCGCTGGGAAGGTGTGGACCAACAACGCGTGGATCGCGGCGCAATGTGTCGCTTTCGGCATCGTTGGCGTGTATGTGCCGTACATCCTGCTGCAGAACGCACAGAACCTCGGCATCTCGGTGGCCGTCATGATTCATGTGGGTGAGGGTGACACGTTCTTTCACTACATAGCGCCGCACGGTCAGCTCGAATTGACGGCCGTTTTCGTCGCGGCGGCGGCTGGACTCCGGATCTTTTGGGCGTGGATTGCGCCTGGGGCGCGTTCGCGGGGTCAGGCTCTGGCCGAGGACGCTCGGAGTCTGGTGACTATCGCCATCGGCCTGGTTTTTGTGTTGCTGGTCTCGGGTGTGATCGAGGGTTTTGTGACGCCGACGCAGTGGCCGTGGTGGCTCACGACGGGGATCGGCACGCTCGCGCTGCTGGTGTTTCTCACATACATGATCGTGCTGGGTGGCCGGGCAGTGCGGGCGGGCGAGACCGGCGACCTCGGTCGTTTCGCGGGCGGTTCGCGGAGGATCATCCAGGCGTAAACCGGTCGCGGTGTTAAAGTCGCCCGGCGGCCTTCAGCGCCAGATAGCGGTCGGCGAGTGCGGGCGGCAGAGTGTCGGGGCTACCCCGCACGACGTCTCCGCCGAGCGCGCCTACGGCCGCGGCGAGTCGGTCGGTTTCAGCGAGCGAGCGTTCCGCTGAGGCCGCACTGTACACAGCAGCCTGGTCACTGCGGTCTAAGGCCATTCGCTCGAGTTCGGGATCGAGCGTGCAGGCGACGATCACGGTGTGCACTCGGGTGAGTCCGGGCAACACAGCAAGCAGCCCCTCCGCCGAACCGATCGAGTCGAGCGCCGTGAGCAGTACCACGAGCGATCGTTGCGCCGACAGAGCGCGCACCTGCGCAGGCACGGAAAGCCAATCGGTTTCGAGCAGTTGCGGCTGCACCGGGGTGAGTGCCGTGACAACCTTGCGGAGAATGTCGGTGCCGGTTGCTGCGTGCACACGGGCGCGCCGGGTCCGATCAAAGGCCAGCAGGTCAACGCGGTCCCCAGCGCTGGCCGCCAGCGCCGCCAACAGGAGGGTCGCCTCGATCGCGGTGTCCAATCGCGGTTCGTCGTCGACCCGGGCAGCACCGGTACGGCCGGTGTCCAGCACGATAATGACGCGGCGGTCGCGTTCCGGGCGCCAGGTTCGCACTACCGGTTCGCGCCGTCGGGCGGTGGCCCGCCAGTCGAGCGAGCGCACATCGTCGCCGCGCACATACTCACGCATGCTGTCGAACTCTGTGCCCTGACCGCGCAGCATGAGACTCGTGCTCCCTTCCAGCTCTCGTAATCGGGTGAGCCGCGAGGGAAGGTGCTGACGTGAGCGAAATGCGGGCAGTACGCGGATCACGGCGGGCAGTGCGTGAGTTGCTTGACGACCGGCCAAGCCCAGCGGTCCCTGAGAGCGGATCGTCACGTGTAGCGCCCGTCTTTCGCCGCGGCGCCGAGGCTCGAGGGGCGTGGTCACCGTTCGGCGCTCGCCCGGAGGGAGCGAGACGGGGCACCTCCGTGAGGGCGCGCCCGCGGAAGGCTCCCAGGCGTCGCGAACAAGGCCACTGATCCGTCGTGGCCCGCTATTGGTCAGGAACAGCGTCGCTTCCACGCGCTCGCCGAGCCGTATCCGCTCCGGGAGTTGGCGCTCAAGGAGCACGGAGCGCGGTGAACCCGCCACCGCAAGATCGACTCCGACGAGCGCGCCCCAGGCCAGCAGCCAGAGCGCGAGCACCACAAACGCAACTTCTGCTCGGCCGCCGAGCAGAATGATCGGCACGAGACCGATGCTGAGGACGAGGACACAGCGTCCGGTGAGAAACACGCCCTTAGACGGGGACGTGAACGTTGTGCAGGATGCTGCCCAGGATCGCCTCCGGGCGCACTCCTTCGAGTTCCGCCTCCGGTTCGAGCTGGAGGCGATGCCGCAGCACTGGAAGCGCCATTGCCTGCACGTGGTCGGGCGTGATCGCGCTGTAGCCGTTCAGCCAGGCCCATGCGCGCGCTGCGGCCAGCAGAGCCGTCGATCCGCGTGGACTGACGCCGAGTCTGACGCTCGGGCTTTCGCGGGTCGCCCGGGCCAAATCAACGATGTAGGCGAGGACATCGGGCCCGGCCCCCACCCGTCTGGCCGCGGCTTGCGCCGCGCGGAGCCGCCCCGCAGTGAGCACGGGACGCACCCCAGCAGCGGCGAGATCACGCGGCGTGAAGCCGACGGCATGGCGAGCCAGCATCTCGATTTCACTCTCACGTGGCGGCAGGTCCATCATCAGCATGAGCAGAAAGCGGTCAAGCTGCGCCTCCGGGAGCGCATAGGTGCCCTCATACTCGACGGGATTCTGGGTGGCGGCGACCAGGAAAGGCTCAGGGAGAGCGAGAGTGCGTCCATCAACACTGACCTGGTGCTCCTCCATCGCCTCGAGCAGCGCCGCCTGAGTCTTGGGCGGCGTGCGGTTGATTTCGTCCGCGAGGAGAAGGTGGGTGAAGACCGGTCCTTTTCGGAAGGCAAAGTCCGACGTGGCGGCGTCGTAGATCAGTGAGCCGGTGATGTCGCCGGGCATCAGATCCGGTGTGAACTGGAGTCGATGGGTGTCCAGGCCCAGCGCAACGGACAGCGCGCGCACGAGCAGCGTCTTAGCGACTCCGGGGACGCCCTCGAGCAGCACATGACCGCCCGCGAGGAGCCCGACCAACAGACCAGAGACAGCTCCGTCATGGCCGACCACGGCGCGGCCGACCTCCGCTCGCACGCAATCAAGATCGGCGCGGAGCTCGTCGTCAGTAGTGGGCGGCAGGGGGGAGTCGCTCATCGGAGGGAGCCTTCCGGTCGTGGGGTGGCGTCGGGCACGAGAGTCGAATGGAGCATTCTCTCGAGAGTAAGCAAGGCGTCAGAGGCGGCAACGAGCGCGGCGTCGTCGCCCGGTTCATCGTCGACGAGGAGGCGGCGTAGCGAGGTCGGATCCCGCCCGATGCGGGCGGCGCATGCAGTGATGACCTCGTCGACTCCGGTCGCAGGTGGCAGTCCGAGCAGCGCGGTCATGCGTCGCAGAGTGCCGATGCGCAGCGCGTCGAGGGCACGCAGGCGCGTCGCTCCGCGCGCATAAAGCCTGGCGCGCCCGTGGGTGGTCTCGCTGGCGTGCACCACGACCGGAAGTGGCTCGACAGCCAGGGGACCAAAGCGGCGTCCACGCCACACGGCGGCGGCAGCGAACACGCTGACTACGAGCAGCAACGCTGGAGTCAGCCAACCGGGCGCAAGATCGCCGGGGCGCAGGGAGGCTGGTGGGGCATCACCGGTGTCCGCGCGGTACCACACGAGGCGGTCCTTAGTGCCGAGAAGCCCGAGCGCGAGGGCGGCGCGTCCCTCCTGGACAATGGTGTTGTTACGCAGGAGGTCGGCGTCGCCGATTGCCGTGATGCTGGCGTGTCCGGTGCCCCCGACCGTGACTAGGGCGAAGGCATTATCGCCGGAGGGAAAGCAGCCCATAGTCGCCTCACCTGACACGCGGTAACTGGTGCTTCCCGCGGGAATGGTTCCCGCGCGCTGGGCAGCGGGGAGTTGGCAGGAGGCGGACAGAGTGCCCCGGTCGTGCGCGGCAGTGGCGACGGTGACGTCAGGGACGAGCGAGTCAAGCGCCGCCGCCGGGGGAGCGACCAACACGACCGCGCCGGCTGCGTGTGCGAGGCGTCGATACTGCTCGCTGCTGAGTGTTCCTTCCGGATCGTTCACAAGCAGTGTCGCGCCCGTGTCTAGCCGGTCGAGTGCCTGGTCGAATCCGTCCGCTCGGACTACTGCCACGCCCTGCTCTCGGAGGACCTGAGCCACTGCACGCGAGCCGTTGGGAGCGGAACTGTCGACGTCGAGGTCAGCGGCGAGCGGGGCGACGCCTGTTGCCACCTTGACCAACAGAGTTCCTCCGACGACCAGGCCGAGGAGCACAGCCCACACTCGGCCGCGGCGCAGTAGCGTGCCGACGGTCGGCGTCGAGATGGTCTCGCTACTCATTACTGGGCCGCACGCGTGCCAGCGGCGGTAGCGACGAGCGGTACGGAGGCGGTGAGGCTGCGGTCGAGCTCAGCAACCCGTGCGTACTCGACTACGCCACAGACCTGGCCGAGGTAACGCACCCGGTCGAAGTCGCAGGCTGCCTCCTTTAGCGCTGCGGCGAGCTGGGGGAAGGCAGCGGAGGCTCGGTGCGCGAAGCTGCGCGCGGTCATGCCCGGAACGGCGGCGAGTACCGTCCGCTCGTCTAGTGCGCGCACGAGAGCGCGGAACCGTTCGATTAGCGCTTCGTCCCATGCTCCCCGGGAAGCGGCCGCTTCCGCTAGGGTCCGCAGATCCTCGGTCGAGCGTGCGTCGTCGGCGACCAAACCTGTTCCGGTCACGGCGCTTCGGCGAGCCAGACGAGGACGGCCCGCGAGCAGAAGCGCACAGGCGATAAGCCCTACGAGGATCGCGACTGCGATAATCGCGCCCCCCGACGCCGGGAAACCGTCAGCCGTGACGGTGAGTGAGGCAAACCAGTCGTGCACGGCCTGCGCTGCGCGGTCGAACCAGCTTGGCTCTGTGCTGCGGTAGCGGGGATCGGCAATTTCCTCGAGCAGGAGACGGCGCGCCTGGTCGGCGTCAGGATCTAGCGGCGCCCCCGCGAGCAGTGGCATCGGGATCACGAGCGTTCAGGAGCCGGAAATGGATCGGCCGGTGACCTGCCTGCTGCGTGGTCTTCCACATATCTCAGGAGCACCAGGTCGAAGCCCTCTCGACGCATTCGCCGGTCGAGGTAGAGCAGGCCGGAGAGCGCTGAGTCCAGTACCGTACCGGCCGCGCCAATCACCAGACCGACCGCCATCGAAAGCAGCATGACGACGGCTGAGATCACAGCTCGCGCGTTCTGATCGGTGGGTGCGATGAGCGCGCTGCCGATCGGGACGAGCAGGGTGATCGGTGTGGCGAGCACCTGACTGGCCGTCTGGATGATGACCGTCATCAGTGCGAGCGCCCCGAAGGTACGCCAGAAGCTGCCAGCCACAAGTTGCCATGAGCGTGCGACCGCATGGCCTAGCGGGAGGCGTTCAATCACGAGCAGGCTCGGCACCAGCGCCAGTTTCGTGCTTAACCACACCCCGATCGTCGTCGCTGCGAGCGCGGCGACGATCAGCAGGAGAATCCCGGTGATCAGCGTGCCTGTGCCGGCGCCCTGGATGGTGAGTATAAAGAGCGGTGTCGCCATGGCCACAGCGGTCAGCGCCAGCAGTATGACGCCGAGAGCCTGTAGCAGCGTCCAGCCGATCAACGCCCCGAACCTGCCCCGGAGGCGGCTGAGCAGGTTCGGGAGGGTCGGTCGTTGGCCCAGGACGCCGCGGGAAACCTCCAGCACCACGACGCCCTGCACCACAACACCGGTCGTGAGTGACACTGCCAGCGGGATCAGCCCAGCCACGACGGCCAGTGCGATGGAGCCAGCTTCGACAGCATTGCGGTCTGCTGGCGCTGCCTGACTAACTCGACCGGCGGCGAGCAGGACGATCGCGCCATAAATGGCGACCGAGAGTACCGTGCCCAGCCCTTGTAGAACTAGTGCGACGCCGAGGGTCGTGCGCGGGCTGCGCCGCAGCAGCTGAAACGAGGCGCCGAGCAGCGTGCTGAAGCTGAGCGGTCGCAACGGCACGAGACCGTGGCGTGGCGGTGGAGTCCAGCGGGGACTGGCGGTGTCTGCGAAGGGTTGCCCGGCGCCGGGTGACCCGACCGGTGCGGAAAAAACAGGCGGCACGATGCCCGCGGCCGGTATCGAGGTGACGGGCGGTATCGGCGGCGGTACCGGAGGCGATTTTTTCTGTCCGGCACTATCCGGATCGTCCCCCTGGCGGCCCGTCGGCGGTGGCCACTGAGCTGCATCAGTCATCCGTCTCATGCTGGCACAGACCCGCGCAGGCGTCTTGCCATTCTCTCCTTCGCTTTGCGCCGCTTTGCCGTTACTGATGTTCTGCGCCTTTCGAGTTCCGTTCATACTGTGGCCTGTGTGGATTAGCCTGAGCGATAGCGCCCAGAAAATGAACGTGACCAGAGACGAGGACGAAGACGCTCATGAGCGCGCGCATTCTAGTGGTTGACGATGACGCTGCTCTCGCCGAGATGATTGGCATTGTGCTGCGCACCGAAGGCTGGGAGGTGTTCCTTTGCGCTGACGGTTCCAGTGCATTTGAGGCCTTCCGTAGGGCCCGAATCGACCTCGTTTTACTTGATGTGATGTTGCCCGGAATCGACGGCATTGCGGTGTGCCGCGCAATTCGTGCCGAGTCTGGCGTCCCGGTGATCATGCTCACAGCCAAATCCGATACCGCTGATATCGTCCGGGGTCTGGAATCTGGCGCCGACGATTACATAGTCAAGCCATTTGAGCCGAAGGAATTGGTTGCACGGATCAAGACTCGCCTGCGCCCCGCCCCGGTCGCGACGAATGCGGTCGTTCTGGTAGGAGACCTCACCCTCGACGTCGTCGGTCACGAGGTACGCCGTGGCGAAACTCGTATTGGCTTGACTCCGCTGGAGTTTGATCTCCTCCTTGCACTTGCTTCCAAGCCGCAGCAAGTATTCACCCGCGAGATGCTGCTGGAGAAAGTCTGGGGCTACCACTACAAGGCCGACACTCGTCTGGTCACTGTGCATGTGCAGCGCCTTCGCGCAAAAATAGAGAAAGACCCGGACGACCCCCGGATTGTGATGACGGTGCGCGGCATCGGTTACCGCGCCGGTGCTGTCGCTCCGAACTGATCATGTCCTTAGCTCGACGTAGAGCGAAAGCTTTGTGGCGTTGGCGTGGCATTGTCCTCAGTAAGTGGCGGGCGTCGCTGCAGTTTCGTGCCGTGACAATAACGGTGGTCCTTTCCGGCATCGCCATTTGCTCGACCGGGATGTACCTGTCCTACAGCATCGGCAACAATCTTTTTCACTCCCGGCTCAGCCAGGTCACAGAGGACACTTTCCGTGCCACTAGTGCCGCTCAGGGGCACCTTGACACTGCGACTATTTTAACCAGGCAGGACATGGAGGAGGTGATGAATTCTGTCCGCACCGTGATCCACGATGCCTCCTCCTCCGGATTAATCACGATCGTGCGCGCGCCCCGACAGCCGCCCTCCGCTGTGGCTCCGCAAGATGTCTACCACCACCAAGTGCAAGACGGGGTGATCAGCAACGCCTTACGCGAGCGTGTGCAGACAGGACCTGATCGCCAGTATTGGCAATCGGTCACATGGGACGTTGCCGGACGCAGCCAGCCGGGAATTCTCGTTGGCTCAACCCTTGAACTGCCCAACTCGGCGGGGCGTTACGAGCTGTACATCGGCTACTCCCTCGCCGACGTCGAGCAGACGCTGCACTTTGTGCAGCAGGTGTTGAACAGTGCGGGTATCCTGCTGATCCTGCTCATCGGAGCGGTCAGCTGGGTCGTGGTGCGCAGTGTCGTCGCGCCCGTGCGTCTGGCAGCAGCTACCAGCCAGCGCCTGGCTGCCGGTGAATTGGACGTGCGCATTCCGGAGCGGGGCCAGGATGTTATCGCGACCCTCGCCCACTCTTTTAACGGCATGGCGGAAAGCCTTCACGACCGAATCAGTGAACTCGCCACGCTCAGCCAGGTGCAGCAGCGTTTCGTCTCCGATGTCTCGCACGAGTTACGCACACCGCTGACCACGATGAAGCTCGCCGGCGACGTGCTGTACCACCAGCGTGACGATTTCGATCCCGTTGCCAAGCGCACCGTCGAATTACTGCGCGGGCAGATCGGCCGCTTTGAGAGCCTCCTCGCCGATCTGCTCGAAATCTCGCGCCACGATGCGGGCTCGGCCGAGTTGGAAGTCGAACCGGTCAACATGGTTCGCTTGGCCGACGCCGAGATTGAGCAGATGAGGGGCCTTGCTGAAGCTAACGGTTCCCGGCTGACTTTGTCAGCCCCGGGCGGATACTTCGATGCCGAATTAGACCCGAGGCGGATTCGGCGTATTGTCCGCAATGTGCTCGGCAACGCTATTGAACACGGCGACGGGCGCGAGATCATCGTCACGATCGAGACCGGCGAGTCGGCGGTCGCGCTTTCGGTCCGCGATTACGGTCACGGCATGAGCAGTGAGGAGGCGGCGCTAGTGTTTAACCGTTTTTGGCGCGCTGACCCGTCCCGCCGTCGCACCCTCGGTGGCACCGGTCTCGGTCTCGCCATCGCCCAGGAGGACACAGCCCTGCACGACGGCTTTCTTGAGGTGTGGTCGATGCCCGAGCACGGAGCCTATTTTCGTCTGACCGCGCCGAGACGCCGTGGCCAACGAATTGATTCGTCGCCGCTGCCGCTGCCTCCTGATGATGCGGGGGAGCAGGCTTTCACCGGCTCGATCGTGTTGCCTCCTCCGATTTTTGCCCTCGGGCGGGACGCTCGGTCAGCCTCCGGAGCGAGCGCCGCGACGCAATGACCGCCCGACCGTTGCGCAATGGTCCCACGCGATGTCCGATCTGGCCCTCTCGCTGACGAATACCGTGGTTGCTGAGGTTGACGCGACCGGGGTCAGACAGATCGCGGCGGGCAACGCCTCTACACCGGACGACGTGGGGAAGCTCCTCCACAGCCTGGTTGCGCCGGGAGTCATTGCCTGATCGTGCTGAGGACGCTCCGCAGCGGTTCGGCACTGGCCATGCTCGTCGTATGGTCCACGATTTTCTTCTTGATGCTCTTGCCGTTGTTCTCCCGCTGGAATGTGCTGCCTGCGGTGTTGCGGCTTCACGTTCGCTTTGTCACGCCTGCACGACGGAGCTTGCCGCACAGGCGCGAATGAGCCGTCGTGTGCTCGGCCCGCCAGACGATCCGCTCGAAGTGGTGACGGGGGCCGCGTACCGGGGAGTGGTACGCCGATTGGTTCTCGCGCTCAAAGAAGAGGGTCGACTCGACGCCACCGCGCCTCTCGCTGCGTTGTTACGCCCCGCGCTCGCTGCTGCCCGTGATGGAGGCAGGGCGATCCTCGCTGGGCCACCGAGTTCGTACGCCCGGCGCGTACGTCGCGGATTCGACCCGGTCACGGTTCTTGTGCGCGCGGCGGGAGGGGGCCGCGTGATGAGTCCGCTGCGCCGGGTACGTGTTTCCCGCGATCAGGTTGGTTTGGGGAGGCGGGAGCGCTCCGGCAATCTCGACGGTGCCTTTCGTGCCCGATCATCTTTCGACGCGACCGTCGAGCTGGTGCTGGTTGACGATGTCGTCACCTCTGGCGCGACTCTGCTCGAGCTGCGTCGAGCAATCCGCAAGGCAGGCGGGAGGGTACATGCTGCTGTCGTTCTTGCCGGTACACCGCTGCGTACCGGTGACGGGTCATCGGGTGGGGTGCTGACACCATTGGGCGATGCGTGAGGGCACACTCGGTGACAGCTCGGGGACTCGGGTTTACCGTGGGACCACGGTGTGAACGGTCCGCCCGCATAAAGGTGGCACGCCGTACTCGACTGGGAGGTTGTCATGGACATCGACATCACAGGACGCAACGTGGATATCACTGACCGTTTTCGCGCCTACGCGACAGAGAAATCGGAGAAGATCGCGCACCTGGCTGATCGAGCTCTCGCGCTCGAAATTAAGGCCAGCCGCCACAGCGAGAATAAGGGTGCCAGCGGTGACCGAGTTGAACTGACGCTGATTGGCAAGGGTCCGGTCGTCAGGGCGGAGGCCAGCGGGGCCGACAAGTACGCCGCATTTGACATCGCGATCGGACGCCTTCTCGAACGAGTAAGGCGGGCGAAGGATCGCAAGAAAATTCATCGTGGGCATCATCGGCCGACCTCGCTCCGTGACGCTGCTGCCGAAGACTTCAGCGTTGTCGCTGTCACGCCGGCCGATGTTGAAGTTCTCGAGAGGCTCAACGCCGACACCGTCCCGGTGCAGGAGGAGCATCAGCCCACAGACGACGGCGAGCAACAGTACTATCCTGTTGTCATCCGCAAAAAGGTTTTCGCCTCAGTCTCCATGACTGTCGACGATGCGGTCGACTACATGGAGCTTGTCGGGCATGATTTTTACCTCTTTATTGATTCAGAGACCCAGCAACCGAGCGTCGTTTATCGCCGTAAGGGATGGGATTACGGGGTGATCTGTCTTGCCGACGAGGCGATGAAGCAGGCTGCGGGCTGATAGAGCGGTTCGTTAGCAGGGGCCCCGATGTGCGCTGCATCGGGGTCTTTCGCCGTCAGCTCCTTGCTTCGCATCTCTTCGGGGCGGATGTAACAGCCACGCTACGCACGGCCCACCCCTACTAGGCTGGTCGCGGTCCGCCCTCCGGCGTGTGACATCTGTTCTTCTACTTATTTGGAGTACCCCGTGGCCTCAGTTCTCGAAAAGGTCCTTCGCGTCGGGGAGGGGCGAGTCCTGCGCCGCCTCGAGAACTACGCGAAAGCCGTCAATGCCCTGGAAGAGGACTTTACGCACCTCAGCGACGACGATCTGAAGAACGAGACCGTTGAGCTTCGCGAGCGATACTCGGAAGGCGAGTCCCTCGATGACTTGCTTCCCGAGGCGTTCGCCGCTGTCCGTGAGGCTAGTCGGCGCACCCTGGGTTTGCGTCACTTTGACGTGCAGCTGATGGGTGGCGCAGCTTTACATCTGGGCAATATCGCTGAGATGAAGACCGGAGAGGGTAAAACCCTTGTGGCGACCCTCCCCGCTTACCTCAACGCGATCGCCAGTCGCGGCGTGCATATTGTCACGGTCAACGACTACCTTGCCTCGTATCAGTCCGAGTTGATGGGTCGCGTCTTTCGTGCTCTCGGCATGACAACCGGCGTAATCCTCGCTGGCCAGACTCCTGAGCAACGCCGCGAGCAGTATGCCGCCGACATCACTTACGGCACGAACAATGAATTTGGTTTTGACTACCTTCGCGACAACATGGCCTGGCAGGTGCAGGACATGGTGCAGCGGGGACATTTCTATGCGATTGTCGATGAGGTTGACTCGATCCTCATTGACGAGGCGCGTACCCCACTGATTATCTCTGGCCCTGCCTCTGGCGAAGCGAATCGTTGGTTTGCCGAGTTTGCGGGCATTGTGAAGCGTCTCGTTGCGGGCGAGGATTTCGAGGTTGACGAGAAAAAGCGCACCGTGGGCGTTCTGGAACCCGGTATCGAGAAAGTCGAGGACTATCTTGGCATTGATAATCTTTATGAGTCGGTCAACACTCCGCTGATCTCTTTTCTTAACAATGCTATTAAGGCGCGTGCACTGTTCAAAAAAGATAAAGACTACGTCGTTCTGAATGGTGAAGTACTTATTGTCGATGAGCACACGGGTCGTATTCTCGCTGGTCGTCGCTATAACGAGGGGGTTCACCAGGCGATTGAGGCAAAAGAGGGCGTGCAGGTCAAAGCAGAGAACCAGACCCTCGCCACCGTTACCTTGCAGAACTATTTTCGCCTTTACTCGAAGCTCTCCGGTATGACGGGAACTGCCGAGACCGAGGCTGCCGAGTTCATGTCCACCTACAGTTTGGGCGTCGTGCCCATTCCGACTAACCGCACCATGCAGCGCATAGATAAATCGGACCTCATCTATAAGAATGAGCAGGTCAAGTTCGAGCAGGTCGTCGAGGATATTGCTGAGCGTCACAGCGCCGGTCAACCGGTCCTAGTGGGCACCACCAGCGTTGAAAAGAGCGAATACCTGTCGCGTTTGCTTGCCAAAAAAGGTGTGCGTCATGAGGTTCTCAATGCCAAAAATCACGCCAGGGAGGCAGCAATTGTCGCGCAGGCCGGCCGCCTCGGCGCCGTCACCGTCGCGACTAATATGGCCGGTCGTGGTACCGACATCATGCTCGGGGGGAACGCCGAGTTTCTCGCTGTCGCTGAGATGACGGCGAAGGGCTTGAGCCCTTCCGAGACCCCGGACGACTACGAGGCTGCATGGGACGATGTCTTCGCCGAGGTCAAGGCGAAAGTGAATGAGGAGGCTGAAAAGGTCCAGGCAGCAGGTGGCCTCTACGTTTTAGGGACCGAGCGTCACGAGTCGCGGCGTATCGACAATCAGCTTCGCGGTCGCTCCGGACGTCAGGGTGACCCGGGTGAGAGCCGTTTTTATCTCTCTTTGACCGATGACCTTATGCGTCTGTTCAACTCGGGTGCTGCTGAAGCGCTGATGGGTCGTAGCAACGTTCCCGACGATATCGCCATCGAGTCTAAGGTTGTCTCGCGTGCCATCCGCAGCGCGCAGGCGCAGGTTGAGGCACGCAATGCCGAGATTCGCAAGAACGTCCTTAAATACGATGACGTCCTTAACCGCCAGCGCGAAGCGATTTACTCCGATCGCCGTCACATTCTCGAGGGCGACGACTTGCATGAGCGCACTCAGAAGTTTCTCGGCGACATCATCGACGAAGTCCTTGAGGTGCACACAGGAGAGGGCAACGGTGACGACTGGGACTTCGACGCGCTGTGGACTGAACTTAACAAGCTCTATCCCATTAGTCTGACCATCGACGAGGTTGTCCAGGAGGCGGGTAGTCGCGGGCGTATTAATAAGGAATTCATGCGCCGTGAAATCCTCTCGGATGCGAAGCTCGCTTATCAACGTCGAGAGGAGCAGCTCGGCTCCCCCGCGATGCGCGAACTCGAACGTCGCGTCGTGCTCTCGGTGATTGACCGTCGTTGGCGCGATCACCTTTATGAAATGGATTACCTCAAGGACGGCATTGGCTTGCGCGCGATGGCGCAGCGCGATCCGCTAGTTGAGTACCAGCGTGAGGGTTTTGCGTTGTTCCAGCAAATGATGGGGCAGATCCGTGAAGAGACGGTCGGGTTCTTGTTCAACCTTGAAGTCGAGGTGACGCAAAACCAGGGTGAGGTTTCTGGCGTCGCGGCGAAAGGCCTCACTGAGCAGGCCGCGCCGGCCGAGAAGCTGAGTTATTCGGCACCGAGCGATTCGGGTGGGGTCGAGGTGCGTAATCAGCGCGGCCAGGTGCAGCAGGCTGCAACCGCCAAAGCACGGGCTGCTCAGAATCGGCAGGCGAACTCCGACGGCGAGGGTTCACCAACGGTCGGAGCCTTTGGCCAGAAGCCCGAGGCCACTCAGCCGCCTCCTGTCAATCGTCAGGAACGTCGCGCGCAGTCCAAGCGACGCTAACGCTGTCGCGGCACGACAACGCCGTCACTGCTGCGCACGAATATCTAGCCGGTACGGGTCAGAGAACATTAATGGCTGTCGCCCGCCAGCGTGAGTCAAATCCTTCGAGTCGAATGGCGACGGCCCGGGTGCGTACCCGAGCGTGCACCAGGACCACGCCTTCGACAACTCCGTCGCGCGGCTCGGTAATGACCACTCGGCCAAGGGTGAAGGGTACGCGGCGAGGGGAACGTCCCTGGAGACTCCGTGTGCGTGCTGCGAGCACGACCCGTTTGTGCAATTGCCGGTAAACGGCATCGTCCAGCCAGCGTGCAATCTGGTCGATTTCGCGTGAGCCTTCCAATATTTCTAATGCCAGCAGTGTCAGGCGAGCAAGGACCGGTTCCGGATCGGGGAGATCGGCTCGTGCCGTCGGCTGCGGCGCGAAAAACGTCGTTACCGGCTCTTGTTTGGCCAGTGCCGGGGCCTCGAGGGGAAGAGTCCGGTAATCAAACGCGGACAACGGAAGGCTCATGACGGACGCTCTTGCGGGCAGCGCAAACGGCTCACGGGTCGGGTCTCCTTTGGCACGATGGACGGAGCGCGTCAGCACGACACGCAAGGATTCCCTCATCGAATCAGTGGAGCGAAGCTCATGAAGGGCAACTGACGATACTGTGGATAACCGGATCCTCTGGCGATCCGTGCGGTCCGGCTGAGTCCCGCCCCTGTCGGAGCCGCGCTGCTACCACCGCCTAGTCTTGTGGCGTGTCGACCCTCAGTGATCTCGTTCTCGCCCACGGCCGCTCGAACGAGGCCGATGTGGAATGGCTGCACTTGCTGGTCGGCGACTTGCAATTGCTGGCCGACCTTGCCTTCGCCGATATTGTGCTTTGGGTACCAACTCTGGCCGAAAGCTTCATTGCTGTTGCTCACGCTCGTCCCTCGAGTGCGGCCACCCTTTTTTATCGCGACTTCGTGGGGCAACTCGTCAAATCAGAATGGCGAGCCCAGATAATAGAGGCATTCGAATCCGCCCGGATCATTGACACTTCGGCGCCCGACTGGTTTGAGGAGACTCCCACGCGGGTGCGGGCTGTTCCGGTGCGTCGTCGGTTGGGTCCCTCCGATGCCGAAGCCACGGATCGGCCGATTGCCGTGGTCACCCGACACACCAACCTCAGCGAGACGCGCACCCCAAGCCGTCAGGAGCTGACTTTCAACGACTGCGCGAACGACCTCAGCTCGATGATTGCGTCGGGCGATTTCCCGGATTTGGGCGCTCCTACCGGTCCGCGCAGGGGCGCCCCGCGCGCGTCGGACGGACTCATTCGCCTGGATGCTGACGGTATCACCACCTTCGCCAGTCCCAACGCGCTCTCTGCTTTTAACCGCATCGGATTCGCCGATGAGCTCGAGGGTGAGTCGCTCGCCGAGGTCACCACGACGCTGTTGACCGGTACCCTCGTCGTCGATGAGTCGCTACCCCTCGTGGTGACGGGCCGCGCGCCGTGGCGCACCGACATTGAGGCACGCGGAGTAACGGTGTCGCTGCGCGCAATCCCTCTTCGTGATCACGGCGAGCGGATTGGTGCTGTCGTGCTTTGCCGCGATGTCACGGAGCTGCGGCATCAGGAGCGTGAACTCATCACGAAAGACGCAACGATCCGAGAGATTCATCACCGCGTCAAAAACAACTTGCAGACCGTGGCCTCGCTGCTACGAATTCAAGCGCGCCGCACCCATTCCGACCTCGCCCGGGAGGCGCTGAACCAGGCAATGCGCCGCGTCGCCGCTATCGCGGTCGTGCACGACACCCTTTCTGAAGGCCTCAGCCAGAACGTTGACTTCGACGCAGTGTTCGATCGCGTGCTGCTCTTGATCGCAGAGGTCGCTTCAACGCACAACACCACAGTGCACCCCACTCTCAGCGGAGGCTTCGGTAGGTTGCCCAGCGAGTATGCGACTCCGCTTGCCCTGGCGCTCACCGAGTTGGTGACCAATGCGGTCGAACACGGCCTCGCTGGGCGGGAGGGCGACGTCGAGATTGTGGCCAGCCGTGGCGACGACGAACTGACCGTAAAAGTGCGTGACACTGGAGTTGGTTTGCCGGAAGGTAAAGTGGGGTCGGGCTTGGGGACGCAGATTGTGCGCACCCTGATTCAGGGTGAGTTGGGCGGCACTATCGACTGGCACACGCTCGTCGGACGTGGCACCGAGGTCACCATTGAGGTGCCGCTGCGCTGGTTGGAGAATACTCGCGGTTGACGTCGCTCGCGGCACTCCAACGGCATGCTGTCTCTCGTAAGCGTCGGTTCACCGATATGCCGGGGCCGGGGTCAGGACGCGCGGCGAGCGCGGGCGGCACGGCGCTTGAGCGCGCGGCGCTCATCCTCGTTGAGCCCGCCCCACACACCAGAATCTTGACTGGTTTCGAGAGCGTATTGCAGGCATGTCTCGGTGACTGTGCAGCGCGCGCACACTGACTTCGCCTTCTCGATCTGGTCAACGGCGGGTCCGGTGTTGCCCACCGGAAAGAAAAGTTCAGGGTCAGCGGTGAGGCAAGCGGCCTTGTCGCGCCAGTCCATGCAGGTGCTCCTTGTGTGAAGGCGTGCGGGAAAACTACGCCATGCTCGGGTGGGATGAACGCATCACGTCGACGCTTACAGAGCGTCAATCTGCCGAACGCTCCCACCGGCGCACGTCACGAGACCCCGCTATAACGCAGGGTGGTTCGGGGAGGGGCCGGGATAGCGTCCGGATCACACCGAGGCGAACTCCTCCGATATACATCCGTGCCGGGTGGCTTGGTTGGACCGGGTTGCTCGCCTTGGCGATGCTCACGACCCTGTGAGCGGTGAAACGAACTGGACTAGCCTGACACGGTGATGAGCGCGGATCAAGAGTGCTAGGTGGGATGTGGCTGTGATATCTAACAACAGTAGGCCTCAGGTTTCTCGGAACGGCCGTGCCCGACCGGTTGGTTTATTGGTGCTGATCGCTGTACTTGCGCTCCAAACCGCAGCCGTCGCAATCCTCACCGGCTGGCTGGCGATCGAACTTGTGAGCATGAGGGCAGGCACCGTTGGCGGCGGTATCGCGATCGTCGTTCTCGCGGGGATAGCGCTGATCTGGGCCGCGGTGACAACCTGTGGTGCGGTTCGCTGTCGTCGGTGGATGCGAGGTTCGGCCCTGACGATGCAGGTGGTTCAACTGGCGGTTGCGCTCGGCGCTTTCCAGGGGCAGTACGCAATGCCTGAGGTTGGCTGGCTCCTGCTCGTGCCCGCCTTACTTGCGTTGGTGATGATGTTTCTCCCGAGTGTTAATGCCGCGACTCAAGGCCCATCCGGATCTTCCTGAAATCGTGCGGTGAGTGTTGCGCTCGCAGTCGCGGCGTGGAGTCGGGTGATACACGGCACAATGCGGGCGGTTTTCGGTAACCGCCACCTTCTCAACTGTTTCCGCTGGTTATGGATGGGATGCGCGGGGCAGCCTAAAAAATCCGGTAACCTAGCTCACTCATGGTGACGGAAGCTCGCGGTCGGAGGCCGAAATAATGCCCGAGGTTGGCGATGCGCTCGGCGCAGGTTACCGCCTGCTTGCCCGGGTCGGCTCAGGTGCAGCCGGCGAGGTCTGGCGGGTCCGTGACCTCCGCGATAACTCCGAACGCGCCGCCAAGCTCCTTCGACCTGAGCATGTCCAGGATCCGTCTCTCGTGGAGCGTTTCATTCGAGAGCGTTCGGTGCTGATTGCGCTGCGCCACCCCAACGTTGTTGAGGTTGTTGACCTCGTTGTCGAGGGCGGAACTCTCGCGATCGTGATGGAGTTCGTCAGGGGCGGTTCGTTACGTGAGCGGCTTGCCGCCTCAGGGCCGCTGCCAGCAGCAACTGCTCTCGCGGCAACGGCGGCCATTCTTGATGCTCTGGCTGCGGCCCACGCTATGAATACCGTGCATCGCGATGTGAAGCCCGACAACATCTTGCTTGTCGAAGGAGTCGATGATCTCGGCGCAGCCGTGCGGGTGTCCGATTTCGGCATTGCCCACGTTGTCGCTGACGGTCCACGCGCAACTACCGGGATCATCGGTACCCCGGAGTACATTTCGCCCGAAATGCTCAGCACCGGCGAGGCCGGGCCGCCGAGCGATGTGTACGCCTCCGGGATTCTGCTCTACGAATTGCTCTGTGGCCGGACACCGTTTGCCGGAGTGGGCAACGACTTCGCTGTCGCCTATCGGCACGTTTCGTCGCAGCCGCCACCGCTGGAAGTCTCCGCTGCGCTCTGGCGGGCGCTGGAGCGGATGCTCGCTAAGAATCCCGCCGAACGTTTCTCGGCAGCTGAGGCAGCTGCTGCCCTCCGAGCGCTCGCTCCCCGTGTCGCCGCCGTTCCGGCGCTTGCGCGTTCTGCTCCTGCCGCTGCGTTCGAGGAGGTGGCCAGACCAGCGACCGTGTTGCGCGGCGTGGTCGGCGGCGCACCTGACCGAGATGAGCCGTGGGGGGAGGACGCTCCGGCCCCAGAACTCGGCACGTCCTCGCAGGCGACGATGATCCGTTCGGTACCGCGACGGGAGTTGCGTGCCGTGCGTGCCGCGGCTGTTGCGCCTCCTGTGGCGGGTCGTCGTCGGTGGGATAAGCGGATGATTCTTGCCGGGATCGGTGCCGTCGTGGTGCTCATCGGTGCGGTCGTTGTCGCGACTCTGCCTCGATCGGGAGCGACCGCGCCCGAGTCCTCCCGTGAGGTGATGTCCGCGCAGCAACAGGACCGTCCTCTCCCGAGTGGTCTTGGCATCAGCCGGAGCGCGACCTACGATCCCGATAAAGGGGCGCTGAAGGTGGTGCTCACCTACAGTGC
Organism: Rathayibacter toxicus DSM 7488; assembly: GCF_000425325.1. Lineage (GTDB taxonomy): Bacteria > Actinomycetota > Actinomycetes > Actinomycetales > Microbacteriaceae > Rathayibacter > Rathayibacter toxicus. The sequence continues at coordinate 7,260 of NZ_AUDF01000005.1, read as the reverse complement.
GCAGAGCGCACCCTTGAGCGGATCCCTCTTGGAGGTGTTGCCTGGAGCCGACTCGGCCGCGAACTGCCCTGCGGTGTCCTGGGCATCGGCGACAGGAACGCGCAATCAGCCCAGCGTCACGGGGGTGGGGGCGACCTGCGGGTGGAGCCTCGCGGGTGTTCATATTCCGGCGAAGGGTTCTGTCGAGGTCACCGCGACTGTGTCGATAGCGCTTGCCGATCACAAGGCGCTGGACAGCTGGCTAGCGTCGGCGGCCGCGGCGACGACCTCCGCGGTGTCGGATTCGGGAGTGAGCGGGACTGCCTATCCGGTTCAGCGGATCCGCGATGTGCAGGTGCGCACCCCCACGCGCACGGTGAGCCAGACGGCGTTGCCGGTGACGCTGGTGCCGGTGTGGTCCAGTGGCGCCGACCCGGTGAATCCGCTGTTCTCGAGTCCTTCGGTGGGGGCCGCGAGTGCGATGCTCGACGCGATCGCGGGCGGCGTCAGTGGAGTGCGTTTCAGCGACGGTTGTTCTGGGGCAGTTGCCGTCTCGTCGGATGGTCTCACCATCACGGCGCTCTCGATGGTGCCCGAGTGCACACTGCGGGCTCGCGTGGGCAACTTTTCGGATGTCACGAGTACTCCGTTTGCCATCACGACACGCGAGTGAATTGGCCTGAACGCTGCGTGTGAGGTTTGTCCCGTGGCGCGTAATGTCTGTCGCGTTTTGTCGGTTGGAGGAGGTTCACGATAACGTACCGAGTGATCCTCCCTCATCTTAGCGAGAGGGTGGTGAGGCGCGGGGTGGTCCCGACGCATTTCACGTAGAAGAAGGGCGAATTCCATGTCACGTGTTCTCTCAACCGAGCAGGCCAAGACGGCCATCCAGCAGCTCCAGTCGATCATCAACGGCGGGCTGAGCGACCAGATCAACCAGCTGGATGCACAGGGTCGGACACTGTCGGATCCCAATGTGTGGGACGGTCCGTTGGCGTCGCAGTTCCGCTCGTCGATCTGGCCGGAGACGAAGACCGCTCTGGACAAGGCCAAGCAAGAACTCGATGAGCTACGCAACCAGCTGGCGACCATCTCGCAGAACATCTTCACTGCCGGCGGCGGTAGCTGATTTTCTGACCGGTTTCTGCCCCGCCCGATCAGCGGGTGGGGCAGAAATCTTTTCTGTCGTGTCATGTGGGCTGTGAAGAAAGGCGAGTTATGGATCTGGGCGCAATCGAAGAGGACGTGCCGTTTGACAATGGCACCGCGGAAAAGTTGATCGCGGAGTTCAACGCCGCGGCGGCGACCCTAGAGGGGCAAGGAGTCTCCCGTTCCACCGCGGTGACGTCGGCGCTGACAGAATTCCGCGGACGTTTCGCGGAGCTGTTCCAGAGCAACGCCCGGATCGCTGCCCAGGACTCGACAGAGCTCACCGAGCGTTTGCGCCAGGTGGCCACCGCGGCAGGACGTCTGCGAGAAGAGGCACAGAAAGAGCAGGAGCGGCGCCGGATCGCGCGCGAGTGGAAGCACAAGCACGACAATAAAAACTTTTTCGAAAAGGCCGGAGAAGCTCTGTTCGGGGAGGAGCATCCTCCCGTAGGTCCCGCGGCGCAGCCGCTATCCCTGCCGGTTGAGGCCGGGTCTACCGGCAGCCGGGAGACTCCTGCGCCCTCCGGTACTGGCTTCGGCAGCGGCACCTCTTCGGCGCGCCCGGCCGATTTACGTTCCTTCGCGACGACCACTGTGGCACTCAACGACGATCTGAAGGACAAGCCGACCACCCTGCGCGGGCTGCTCGCCGACTTCGCCGCGAACTGCCGCTGGGGTTACCTCTCGGCAGACGGAGTCGTCGCCGGGTTGGAACAGTGGCTGACGGCCAATGCTCACGATGCAACCTGGGCGACCACCCTCGCGAACGCTTTTGCTGCCGCCGGTGGTGAAGGCGTGGTATCCAGGGTGGCCGACAGTGCTCTGGCGGTTGCGCTCACGTCAGCGGGCGCCTCGCTCCGCCGCCAGGACCTCACCATTGATCCGCCTCAGGCCTTTGGGGCACCGCCCACCACCGGCTACGCCGACGACCCGGTCAACACGGCTACCGGCAATTTTCTCGAGGCGGAGGTTGATCTCGGATTCAGTGGCGGCTGCGCCTCGCTGGAATTCAGTAGGAGCTATAACTCGCTCGATGACCGCAGTGCCGCCTTCGGGCGAGGCTGGTCCTCGATCGCGGACGAACGGCTCCGGCTCGCCGATGACGGTGCAACCTGGGTGTTGCGCGATGGCCGCGAGATTTTCTTCCCCCGCGAGGGCGACGGCTGGGCGCGCGCGGTCGGCGAGAATTGCTGGCTCGTTTCAGAGGGCGAGCACCTGGTCGTGTCGGGTAATGACGGGTCGCGGCGGGAGTTCTCCTCCTCCGGACGCTGGCTGAGCGCCAGTACGGGCCCGGGCACCCGGGTCTGGGCCGATTACGACGCTCAGGAGCGTCTGGTTCGCCTCCGCCACGAACGTGGCCGCTGGATCGATATCGAGTGGGCGCAGGACCGCATTGTTGTGGTGACGGCTTCGGACGGCCGTCGCGTGGAGTACGAGTACGAGCACGACAGGCTCGTCGCGGCCACAGGCCCGCTGGGTTCTCGCCGCTACGGCTGGAACGAGGACGGACTTCTCGCGTCGGTAACGGACGTCGGCGGCGTGGTTGAGGTCGCCAACACCTACGACGCGCGCCGCCGGGTCGTGACGCAACGTTCTCCCTTTGGACGGGTTACTCGTTACGCCTATCTGCCGGGTCGGACAACGGTGGTTTCTGACGAGGACGGTACGCGGTCCAACACCTGGATCGCGGATGCGCGTGGCCGACTTGTCGGGGTGATCGATTCCCACGGTCGACGTCAGTCAATGAGCTTTGACGCGCGCGGCAATCTCCTCTCGGTGACGGAGCGTAATGGGGCCGTCACCGCGCACGCCTACGACGAACGGGGGCGACGGGTGCGTACCGTGACTGAGTCCGGCGCAGACATCACCTACGGTTACGACAGCCATGACCGGGTCACCACCGTGGTGGCGGAATCGGGCGCGGTGACCAGCTACGAGTATCCGGATGATGACTCCCGAAACCCCTGTGTGCTGAGCGATCCGGAGGGAGGCCGCACCACACTCATCTGGTCGGCGGGTTTGCTCACCGAGGCCATCGATCCGGTGGGCGTTGCGGTGCGTTTTCACTACGACGAGCACGGCGAGCTGATTGCCACAACGAATGCTGAGGGCCAGACGGCCCGTCTGGAGCGTGATGCGGCCGGTCGAGTGACGGCGGCGGTGTCTCCGTCAGGCGCCCGCACCCAGCTGCGCTACGACGATGCCGGTCGACTGGTGTCGCACCGTGATGCGCTCGGGGCGACCTGGCGGTATGAGCACGACTCCGGCAGCCGAGTGAGTGCGATCATCGACCCGCTTGGCGCACGGACTGTCATGGAGCACGGCGAGCACGGTGAGGTGACCCGCACGATTGATCCCCTCGGCCGCGCGGTGACGCGGTTGTTTGATGACCTCGGGAACGTTGAGGCCGCAATTTTGCCCGACGGTTCCGCCTGGCGTTTCGCGCATGATGCGCTTTCCCGGTTGACGGCGATCACGGATCCGACCGGTGAAGTGTGGCGACGGGAGTATGACGCTACCGGTGAGCTTGCTGCTCTTATTGACCCGACCGGGGTGCGTTGTTCGCTGAGTGCGCAGGCTCGTCGTGTGACGGTGAATGATGGTGTCGCTTCTGCGCGGGTGGAGTGTGATCCTCTCGGACGGCCGACCTCGGTGGAGTCGCCTGACGGGTCAACTTCTGTCACCGTGTATGACCGGTGTGGTCGTCCGGTGGAACTGCTTGATGGTGAGGGCTCGTTGACTGTTCTGCGGCGTGATGCTGCGGGCAGGGTGGTAGAGCATATTTCTCCCACTGGAGCGGTGACCCGGTATGAATACGACCGGTGTGGTCGTCCTCAGGCTGTCGTTGATCCGTCCGGCGCGCGAACGACGATCGAGTACGACGCGGATGGGCGCCCGGTGCGTCAGGTCGCTCCGAATGGTGAGGTCGAGTGGACGGAGTATGACGTGGTTGGTCGGGTTACCGCCCAGCACACTCCTGGTCGGGGGACGGCCCGTTACCGTTATGACGCTCTCGGTCGTGTGGTTTTCAGTCGTGACTCGTGGTATGGCACGCGGCGTTTCCGTTATGACGCTGCCGGTCAGTTGGTTGAGGCCGTCAATGGGCTCGGTGGGGTGACTCGCTATGAGTATGACGAGCGTGGTCGTACGACGGCCGTCATAGATCCGCTGGGTGGGGTGAATCGGCGGGCGTATGACGCGACTGATCGCGCGGTTGCGGTGACTGATCCGTTGGGGCGTACCACCACGGCGGGTTATGACGCCGCGGGTCGGCCGCTGTGGCAGCAGGATCCGGATGGTCATCGTGCGCAGTGGCGGTATGACGGTTCGGGTCGTGAGGCGAGCTCGTGGGTTGATGGGCGGTGTGTGTCGGAGATCGATCGTGATGTGCGGGGCCGTCGTGTGGTCGTGACGGATCACTCTGCTGCGGAGGGACCGGTGGCGCACACGTTGGTCTGGAATCGGCGTGGTCAGTTGGTGGGGCGCACTCGTGGGGGCCGGGGTGTGGCGTGGGAGTACGACGCGGGTGGTGCCCGGGTGGCGATGGTTGATCCGGATGGTGTCCGGACTGTGTATGAGCGTGATGCGCTGGGGCGTGTTGTTGCGGTGGAGCATCCGTTGTTGGGGCGGGCGGAGTGTGAGTACGACGCTGCGGGGCGGCTCGTGTCGTCCTCTGCTGGTGGGGTGGTGCAGCGGTGGGAGTACCGTGACGGCTTCCCGGTCGTGCATGAGGTTGTGGGGTCGGGGGTGAGTGTTCTTGATCGTGATGGTGAGGGTCGTTTGGTGCGGGTGAGTGGTTTTGAGGGGGTTGTGGAGTATGGGTATGACGGGGCGTGTCAGTTGGTGGAGAGTCGGGGTCGGGTGGTGTCGTCGTGGCGGTATGACGTGGGTGGGCGTGTGGTGTCGGAGATGGTTGCTGGTCGGTCGGTGGTGAACAGTTATGACGTGGCGGGTCAGTTGGTGCGGTCGGTGGGGGGTGATGGTTCTGTTTCTGAGTTTGTGTATGACGGGTTGGGTCGTCGGGTTCGGGTGCGGGGTGCTGATGGTGGGGAGCGGTGTTTTGCGTGGTCGGGTGCTGGCTGGTTGGAGTCGGTGACGGATCGTGGTGGTGATGGTTCGGTGTCGACGACGCGGTTGTCGGTGGATGCGTTGGGGGAGTTGGCGTCGGTTGATGGGGCGGAGGTGTGGTGGGACAGTGCTGCTGTTGTGCCTGCTGTGGTGAGTGTGGGTGGGGTGTCGGTGGTGTCGGCTCCTGGTGGTGTGACGGGGGTTGGTGACCGGTGGTTGGGGTCTGGTTGGCGTGGTGAGCGTGGGACTGGGTTGTGGGATCCGTGGGGTGTGGTGACGGTTGCTGCTGGTGGTGCTGCTGCTGGGGGTGTGCCGGTGGGTGTGTCGGTGACTGCGGGTGGTGGTGTTGCTGTTGCTGGGGTGGAGTGGTTGGGTTTTCGGGTGTATGACCCGGGTACTCGTGGGTTTTTGTCGGTGGATCCGTTGGAGCCTGTTGTTGGTTCTGGGTGGGTGGGGAATCCGTATTCGTATGCGGGTAATGATCCGTTGCATGCGGTGGATCCGTGGGGTTTGCGTCCGGTGACGGATGAGGAGTTGCGGGTTTATCGGGAGGGGAATAACGGGGTTTTTGCTGCGCAGTGGGATTGGTCGTGTAAGAACTGGGAGTATGCGGCTGGGGTTGCGATGGTGGGTGCTGGTGGTTTTTTGATGGCCACTGGTATTGGCGGGCCGTTGGGTGTGATGCTTATTGGTGCGGGTGTGGACACGATTATTCAGAAGGCTACGTCTGGGAAGGTGGAGTGGGGGGAGGTTGCGGTGAGTGGTGCTTTGGGGGCTTTTGGTGGTGCTGGGGTGGCGGCGAAGGCGGGTTTCACGGGGATGAAAGCGGCGGTTGTTGCCGGTGCTGCGTCGGGTGGTGTGAGTGGTGGTGTGCAGAACACGTATAGCTATATGACGGGGCCGGGTCCGCATGATGTTGGTGGTGCTCTTCAGTCTGCTGCGGTAGGGACTGCGAGTGGTGCTTTGCTTGGTGCTGGCGGTGGTGCGGCCGGTCAGTTCGCTAGCCAAAAAGTGATGGGCGCCCTGGCCCATAATCCTGGCGCGGAAACTATGGCTATGGGACGATCCATGGAACAGCGGGTCACGCCGTATGCGCTGAAAAACGACTACGGGTATTACAAAGCACTACCTGATTCTGTTTATAAGGCAAGTAGAAAAGTATTGAAGGAAAAACTAAATGAGAAAGCGCACGTTTGGGTCAATAAGAAGTGGATTGATTACCAAATGAAGCAAGGCAAGAATCTCGTCGATATTGGTGCGCCAGATGAGTTGCTCCGCCCACAGGGCCTTAAGCCGATAGATCCTAGCCCTTACTATTCTATGGAGCTAGAGCGGGTGAAGGGTTATCCCCAGTACCGCCAGGATCCACAGCCCCAGTGGGATCTCCGGAAATGAAAGAGATTTTAAAATGGTGAAAAAAGATAGACCTGTTTATTTTAGGGTTGTTGGGCTACGTGAGTCAAAATGGTTACCGAAGCGTTTCAGAGACAGGATATATGAACTAAAGATAGGGGATTCTCCATCAAAGTTGGTTACATTCTCCGAATTAGTTAAGGAGATCGGTGGTTCAAATAACGATCTATATTCTTGTGATTCGAAAGCGATGACATTATATGATTCCGGGCAGTATGATTTTTGGGTTGATTACCCTAGCATATCCTCTTTTAAGATGGATTGAACGTTTTGCGCAGATGGGGTTGTGCAAGAGGTGTTGGGTGTTTCTTTGACACGCGAATTTCGGCCGCTTTGTGAACCGTCCTTGGTGTGATGTCGCTTCTTTCCACATTCGAAAGGAAGCGGCGTTATGCCGGGGGCGGTTCGTTATCGGGATCGCCACGATCTGCTCGTGAATATTCAGTTGAATTGGTTTTCCTGACATTCCGACCTTCCTGAGGCAATCTGCTATATCGGTGGAAACTGCTCCGGTGTGCACGTTCTTGCGTGGAATCGGTGTGGTCAGTTGGTTGGGCGTGATGGTGAGGGTCGTTTGGTGCGGGTGAGTGGTTTTGAGGGGGTTGTGGAGTATGGGTATGACGGGGCGTGTCAGTTGGTGGAGAGTCGGGG